>CAZTTE010000031.1:0-3791 GCA_964616225.1 uncultured Pseudohongiella sp. | reverse complement strand
TTTGCGTTAGCGATAAAGGAATCTAAAGGATAAATATAGCGCAAATTCAGCGAGTTAAGAGATTCTGTGCGTCTCACACCATTGTCGAAGAGTGGGCTGTATCCGGTCTCGTCTTCTAGCTCAGAGTGGGTGTATTGAATCGACGCCGTCCCTCTACCAAGGTTTTGTTGCCAAATCATGTTAATGCGCCACCCGTCGCGGTCCTGACCCAGACGATCTTCATATCTTGCCCGGTTATGGATAACACCTACCTCTATACCAAATCGATCATTTCCAGAGCCTCCAGGAATCTCACAAACAGTTGCCATACCGAGGCTGCCCTCAAAACCGGAAAGTAATCTGGGTGCATAAAAATGCTGATATTGGAGCGCCGCAGTGGGCATAAATCCGCAGCCCCTTGAACGGCCGATCACATAACTGCCTCTCAAGGTCGGACTGCCAAAAATAGAGTTTCCTGCATAATTTAAATAGTCCAATCCTAGCTCGATGTTCCAGCGCGACAAGTCGCCTGCTTCAGCGATCGAAAACCGGGTCGAAGCCTGCAAAAGCTGATTCTGAGATAAATCACTAAATTTGCCGGAAATGCCTCCATACATGGCGGAAACAAGGTTAGCGGTGGAAGTCCTCCTTAAACCATTTACTTGAAGCCTGGAATAGCCCCCGCTTGCGGCCTGATACTCCGGAGCAACGTCAAGCACAACCGATCTGCCAGAAAGCGTTAAAGCCAGACTATCGTTTGACGGGGCACTATTGAGATTGTTGTCATAGCCCAACGATATCCCTAGCCCCAGCTGATTGTCCGTAGTCGAGCGCCGCCAAGTGAAAAGTCGTTCTAGGATTAATTCCTCTAATTCCAGCGGTAGGTCTTCTCTGGTCAGAAGTTGCTCCCCCAATTCAATCGCATTGATTGTTTGACCTTGCTGGTTAAGCAGTTCAGCGTAGTCAAAGAGTGCTGACCCATTTTGGGGGTCAAGTAATAAAGCAAGTTCAAGTGACTCATTAGCTCGCAATAGGTTGCCACTTTGCAGCTGCATTGCACCCAATAAAGCAAAAAACTCTGCACTATCCGAACACTGATTAATGAGTGTAGATAATTCCGCTTCTAAAGAATTAACATCCTCGCCTTCTTCATAATACGGACTCAAATCAGGACACACAGAGGCCACTGAGTATTTAAAAGGAAGTAGTAACAATACTGCAAGCGCGAGCGCTTTTTCCTTGCGCACTAAATGAAATCAACCTCACGGATAAAACTGGGGAGGATATTGTATGAGCTTTCTTTATTAAACGCTTTGTTTATGGGAAATGCTGCAAGGAATTGCTAAAAATTAAATCATTGCGGGACGAGTTAAGATGGATGGGATTCAAGCAACCCCACCTTTAAGAAGCCTTAGACTACTTTTAATGTCATTAGTCGCAACCACTGACGGTGTAAACAGCGCGTGGCTGGACATAAGTCCTGGAAGCATATAGTGCCCCAGAGACTGAAGTTCCGCGTCTGATAGAAACCTTGCTGCTACCTCCCCAATCAGTATAGGAGAAGCAAGGTCCGCAGTCATTTCTTGAATACGAAGCACGATACTGACTGTGTCTCCACAAAGTGCCTGCGCTCTCCGCTTTGCAGGACCTATCGAACCCATTAAGACGGGCCCTTGTTCTATGCCTACCCCTACGGCGAGAGGCTGTAGCCCGTCGAAACTTAAGTCTTGGGAGAGATTTGAATTCACTTCATTGTCGATCTCTAGAGCTGTTGCCAGAGCACTTTTGGCAGGCAAGGATCCATCACCTTCCCACATAACCAAAACACCATCGCCTTTGTACTCATGAACACGGCCTCCATTTTGTTCTGCAATCTCATTTACTTTAGTGAAAAAGTAATGCAACACCGCGGCTGATTCCTCTGGAGGCCTTCTCTCACCAAGCGCCGAAAAATTACGCAAGTCGGCATACAGCAAGGTAACATCACAACGCTCTGCCTGAATTGTTGAAGTAGGTAGCTCCAATGCCGCGCGCTGAGCCTCGCCACTAGGGAGATAACTTGCCAAATTCAACATCACCCTGCTGCGTTCAAATCGCACTCTTGCATGTTCGCCCAACAGCAGGGCCATGCTAGACAGAAGACCAAATAGCCCGGGAATTATCCAACCAAGCCAAACAGCATAGCCGGTTAGAAAAAATCCATGCAAACCCAAAGCTGAAATCGGCGAAAGTAAGGCCAAAACAGGCAGACCTATTAATGCAATTCTGCCCCTTTTGTTTGCTACAAAGAGCATGATCAAGGTCATTAAGGCCATGATGCAGGTTAAGAAAAACCAACTTCCCGTCGGCCTAAAAGGAACCTTATCGTCTAAAATACTGCCAATCATTCTGGCTTGAAGCTCTACACCTGGGGTGGAGCCACTAAATGGCGTCGGCACTATGTCGTCCAAACCAAAAGCCGTCGCACCGACTAATATCCAGGTGTTATCAAACATAGCTTGATCTATATTCCCCTCGATAACATCCACTGCAGAAACTGCCCTAAACGCTAGGGGCGATCGAGCAAATGAAATTCTCATGTTTCCATCTTTATCCAGTGGAATTTCCAATCCGGGGTATGAGTTAATAGCCATTATTTTCTCTGGCTCAAACATCCCATACTCTTCCCTGATGGACACCGACCAGTCAGAATTTCCGCCTGCGATTTGCAAAAAAGGAGACAAGGCCAAAGCGGGGTATGCTGAGCCCTCAACACAGATCGCCCAAGGAATTTTTCTTATTGATCCATCTGCATCAATTTTCGGGGCAATGTGACCCTTTGGAACACCAGCCAATACTTCGCTTGCACCAAGAAAACTCTGTGTGACAGACAATTGCTGTGTCTCTCCACAAGAGACACCGTTTATAGGATGAGTTAATAGGCCGCTCTGAATTTGTTCCGCGTCATCCCCAACTAATGGTAACTGGGCAATCAGGCCTCTTTCAGCCAGCGCGTCAGCTAAAGGTTCATCTTCAAATCCGAAACCTTCAGGGTAGACGATATCGTGAATTTGCATTTGCGCACCAGCCGCATTAATGCTTGTGGCCAGTTGCGCCATTTGGTCCCTAGACCAAGGCCAGGGCCCAATAGCATTTAGACTCTTTTCATCGATAGCTACTATCGTTAGCCGCTCTTCCGAGCTGATGTCTGGGGATAGTGTCCAAGTTAGACTTCCGGCGCCTTCCTCAATGGATGATAGAAGGGGGTTAAGGCCTTGGCTAATTAGCAGCAATATAATTGATGAGAAAAATACCAAGCTAAGATTAGCAGCCAAGACATTCTTCTCAATGAGAGTCTGTGCGAATTTTGTGAAGTTAAAAGTTTTCACCTTATGATCCTTACAGCGCGCTCGCATCCCATAAAGTTATGCCTTGCACCAACCCACCCCAGTTAAAGAAATCGAAAAAGTAGCCTGATTCCTTGCCATCCAGTGTGGTTGCACCAATAACGCGTGAGGAGTCAGTCCTGGAGTGGAAATATCCCCCTGAATAGAGCCCTCCGGACACCGAGAATTGCGCTTCGCCCAGTTGAAGATGGTACAGATCCAGTGAGGTCTCGAATGAATTCCCACTGAAATCAATCAAAAGGCGGCCATCTGTGACGGCAACCGGTGAAACAACGTCATCTTTCTTGAAATAAGCTTGCGCACTAGCCAACGAAAATCCAGTCAAACCCAATCCTTGCCTAACTTGAACCTCTCCCTCTTCGGGGCGAAACAGAAAATATTCAAAATTGCCTCCGATACTGATATTTCTTCCCTCTGCCGCATCAG
>CAZTTE010000030.1:0-4003 GCA_964616225.1 uncultured Pseudohongiella sp. | reverse complement strand
AGAGGCATACGATATTGGCTTGCTGAGCCGGCTGGTAGCGGAAGATGAACTCGATGATGCCGTGCTGACGCTGGCAGACAGTTTTGCCAAAGGTCCTTCTCGCGCCCTGGCCGTTACCAAAAATGCCATTCGTCGATCGATGGACAATGACATGAATGGCGAGTTCGACTATGAAATCTTCGCTCAGGTTCAATGCCTGCAGAGCGAGACTCACCGGGAGCGGGTCGCTGCATTCTTCAAGAAGAATGGAGACTAAAATGAATGACGCCTTACTGAATCCTGAACAACTCCAGTTTATTCAATCCGCTCGCAGTTTTGTCGATGCTGAAATAGTGCCAAACGCCACAAATTGGGATTTACAGGAAAGCTATCCCAGGGAGCTTTTTACAAAGTTCGCCGACCTGGGCTGGTTGGGAGTAACCATACCGCAAGCCTATGGTGGCTCCGGTGGTGGTTCGGTGTTTTATGCCCTGCTCTGCGCCGAGCTTGCTCGTGGCTCTGCCGCCATAGCACTTGGTTTCTATGTGCACACAGCGCTTGCAAGCTCTGCCCTTGTTCATCTTGGCGATGAAACTCAACGTAAACGGTGGTTGCCCGACACTGTATCAGGACAGAAAATTGGCTGCTGGGCCTATGCGGAACCAAACGCCGGAGCCGATGTATCGACAGTAAAAACTCGCGCCGTGCTCGATGGCAGTCACTATGTACTGAACGGTAGCAAGATGTACATTACCAACTCACCCTTTGCAGATTTTATGATCGTAGTGGCGATGACAAATACCGAACTCGGATTGAAAGGCATGTCAGTATTTTATGTTGACTCCGATTCCGCTGGACTGAGCGTAAAGGCGCCGTTAAAAAAACTGGGTATGGGTGCCTCCGAGATGGCGGAGATAGTATTTGAAGACTGCCGTATTCCTGTCGATAATCGTCTGGGTCCTGAAGAGACCGGATTTATCCGGGCACTAAAGGTTCTCACCCTGGGACGAATTGCCAGCGCTGCTTTTGGCGTTGGCCTGGGGCGTGCTGCTTTGCAGGAATCGAAAAGCTACTGCCAGCAAAGAATTCAGTTTGGTGGTCCCTTAACAAACCAGCAGTTCATTAGATTTACGCTTGCCGATATGGCAACGCGGTTAGAGGCCGGCTGGCAGCTATGTCTGCACAGCGCTCGGCTGGCCGATGCTGGTCAGCCTCACGATCAGGAAGCATCCATGGCAAAGTTGTTTGCCACAGAAACATGCACCTGGGCCTGCGAGCGCGCACTGCATCTTTGTGGTGCTCAGGGATACATGAGAGAGAGTGCGGTGCAAAGATTTTATCGAGATTGTAAAGTGCTGGAGATTGGCGAAGGCACCAGCGAAATTCAGCGCGAGACAATATTCAGACAATTAGGAGTTTGATTGATGGGTGTACAGGAACGACGAGAACGAGAACGCAATGCCAGGAAAGGGGCAGTGCTGGATGCCGCCAGAGAAATGTTGTTAGAGAAAGGATTTAAAGGAGCGACTACCAAAGGCATCGCGGAGCGTAGTGAATTATCCGAAGCAACCCTGTTCTTCTACTTTAACAACAAGGATGAAATTCTGGTCTCACTATTATTCGAGAGTATTGATTTCTGGGCGAAGGGACTGGAAAAAATCGAGAAGTCCACAGCAAACGCCGAGAAGAAGCTGGAGCAAATCTGGCGCTTTCACGAAAAAGTCAGCGACGGCCATCCAGAATACTACCTTTTATCTTCCTACCTGGCACAGCCAAATGCACTGGAAGGTGTTTCAGAAAAGATTAAGGAAAGAATCGTCCAGCAATCCGGTGATAACTTTCAGAGGTTGGCAAGGCTGCTGGAACAGACAACCGGGCAAGCCGATGGTAGCCACATGGCAGACACCATGTGGGCAACGTTCATGGGATTAATGATTCTCAGAGAGTCGAGGACAAACCTGGGGCATGCAGAAGTGCGAAGCACTAAAAAGGATAGAGCTACGGCATTTGCGTGGCTCAGGAATGGGTTTCGAAGTCCCTGAAGAGGATTAACAATGACTAATATGCAAGCAGCACGGCTCTACCAGGCCGGTGAGCCACTAAAAATTGAAGCGCTGCCAATCCCGGTACCGGTGGCAAACGAAATTCTGGTACAGGTTGAAGCTTGTGGGTTATGCGGCACCGATATCCACTTGGCTGTTGATGGCGATATTCCTGTACAGAAATCACCGATTACGCTCGGACACGAAGCGGCCGGTGTAGTGGCTAAAGTTGCAGAAGGTGTTACAGAATTTGCAGTGGGAGATCGGGTGGCATTGTTCCCCTCGGCTACCTGCGGTCGTTGCCGGAAGTGCCTGACTGGCAGAGAGTCATTATGCGAGTCATCAAAGGTTTATGGAATGGTTCGCGATGGTGCCCTGGCGGAATATGTGACCGCGCCGGTTTGGTCTGCAGTAAGCATACCCGACGGGGTGTCCTTCGAAGAGGCAGCCATTGTTACCGACGGTGTATCCACACCGTTTCACGCGCTGCGTTCTCGTGGTGAGTTAAAAGCGGGTGAATCGGTCGCAGTGATTGGTTGTGGCGGACTTGGCACCCATGCCATCCTGTTGGCGAAGATGATGGGAGCAGGATTTATAGTTGCCATCGATACTCAACAGGCTGCTCGGGATCGAGCCCTTGAACTCGGGGCCAATCTGGCAATCGATCCTGCAGGAGAAACGGAGCCGAGAAAGCTCATCCGGCAGCAGCTAGGAGGTGGCGTGGATATTGCGCTCGAATTCGTGGGCCTTTCTTCAGCAGTGAACACCGGTTTCAGCGTTCTGGATACCGGCGGTCGGCTGGTGATCGTGGGCGTTGGTATGGATGCACCACAATTGCCTCCTCTAATCAGGTTTGTTGGTAAAGAACATTCGGTTATCGGATCATTCGGGATGGATAAGCGCGATATTGAGGATCTGCTGAAGCTGATTGCCAGGGGGCGACTCGACCTCAGTGGGTCGATTTCTGCGACTTACCCTTTGGCCGATATTAATAAGGCATTGGAGAGACTCGCAAGTCGTAATACCGATGTCGTTCGGCTGGTGGTCAACCCTCGGGTACTGACAAGTTAACCGACAATTAGCAACATGAATCAATACGAAGCATACAAACATCACCGGGTTTAACCTAAAAATTTTCAATATGCTGTCTAGCTCTACCACCGATTTTATCCTGGTTTGACATGCCTCACCTAACTGGTCCAGTTTTAAAGTTAGGTGAGGCATGTCACTCTTGGGTTAGCCTTTTCTGGCCTTCTTGATCGCGCCTTAATGCGCCTCTGAATAGACTGGTATTTTTTCAGGACGTCTTCGCGAGAGATATTCCTAATAGGTCGATCGAGCCAATCACCAAAACATCGCATGACTACTTGTTTGTAAGATTTTTCAGTACTAGGTTTTAAGGATCGCAGTTCTAAGTAGTCGTTGAAGGCTTCTTTAAGAGTTATACCCTTAAAGTTTTCAGCCTCTAGTTTAGCTTTGCGTTTTTGATTTGGATTCTCGCCCTGGGCCAGGAGCAACAAGTTCTCTTTAGCCAAACGTCTAGCATCTCTAACAGAAATAACGTTTGTTCTTCCTAAGGTAACAGTAACAGGTTTATTTATACCCCGTTGCTTTGCTCTAACAACCCAAACAAAATCAGTTGCCCTTTGCTTCTTATAGAGGCCTTTAACCTGTTTATCTGGTGTAAAAAGCATAAAAAGTACTCTCAGGTAGTCTATAGGTAGTCTATCGAAGAGATTAGGGAGAGGTTTAGCTTATCATTATTTACAATTTTATTATAAATAATTGATATATAGATATTTATTTGGTGCCCGGGGCCGGAATCGAACCGGCACGGTTACAATAACCGAGGGATTTTAAGTCCCTTGCGTCTACCAATTTCGCCACCCGGGCTTAACAATGGTGGGCTTTTAAAATATGGAGGCTGGGGTCGGAATCGAACCGGCGTACACGGAGTTGCAGTCCGCTGCATAACCACTCTG
>CAZTTE010000029.1:0-6988 GCA_964616225.1 uncultured Pseudohongiella sp. | reverse complement strand
AGTTGCTCCTAGTACGAGAGGACCGGAGTGAACGAACCTCTGGTGTTCGGGTTGTGTCGCCAGACGCATTGCCCGGTAGCTATGTTCGGACAGGATAACCGCTGAAAGCATCTAAGCGGGAAGCCTCCTTCGAGACGAGATTTCCCTTAGGACTTGATCCTACTGAAGTGCCGTTCAAGACGAGGACGTTGATAGGCTGGGTGTGTAAGGGTTGTGAGGCCTTGAGCTAACCAGTACTAATTGCACGTGAGGCTTGACCATATAATCATGCATTCTGATTTTTAGAATCTGCTTATATGAGAAAGCAACTCAACAACTTCAGTACAGAAAATCTTGTACAAACTTGTAGAAAACAAAGCTACATACAAACGAACAAACTATAGATGTTTTATTCATCAAATTGTTAAGAACAATGTTTAACCACTAACAAGGGTTAGGCAGTCAGAATTGCCTGACGACAATAGCGAGTGTGAACCACCTGATTCCATCCCGAACTCAGCAGTGAAACCACTCAGCGCCGATGGTAGTGTGAGGTTTCCTCATGTGAGAGTAGGTCATTGTCAGGCATCTAAAAAAGTAAGGCTCGCCCCATCGGGGCGGGCCTTTTTTTTGGATGCCTGACAATGGCGTTCTTTAGCAGATTCGTGAGAGTAGGGTGAAGACCGGTGCCTGTAAGGCAGAAAGAGCTGTGGCCTGAAACCCAAATCAATTCATGATTCGCAGATTTAGATGGCAGATGTCTGGCTGGATTAGCTAATGCCGTAGGGAGTTTATGAGATTTGCGGACTCTTGCAGGTTTTCAGGGCCAACAGGGCGAAATTTCGGCGAATAGACATAGTGTTTGTTCTACTTATACTCAGAGAGTTCTAATTCAAACTTTGAGGGCTGAAAATAGGCTGATTTGCCGCATATTGCTTAGTTTGTTCAGAAAAACGTGGTCTGTCCCCTTTGAACCTGGTCTTGATCAGCCAAGAAACTACTGTATTTTTACTCTGACCCCTTTCCCCCTTTTTCCTATATACTAAACGGCTTTGGTCCGGCCCATTGTCAGATAGTCAGATAGGAGAATGATGTGTTTATAAAAGTTGTTCAGTGGTTAAGCAGAGTTCCTCGGCTATTGCTTTGTGCGCTGTTTATCGTCGCCACATCAATGATGAGCTTCGCGAACGGACCGGTGTCTTCAAATGAGCGATCACTCAATGCTCCGTCCCTGGAATATCTCGGCTTCGACGAGGCTCACCTATCCGAAAAGGCCAGTGAAGGCCTAAGAGAAATTTTCTCAGGCAGAATGTTCTATAGCGCGATGCCTCTTAGCTTCACGCGGGCGCTTGATGCCGCTGCAGCTGCCGAAATGGACAAGCTAGGCTACGACCCAAGCACAGCTGATGGAAAATTCTTCAGGAATGGAAGCTTGCCGTCGCCACCCACACGCGATGCAGATCCTGATATCTCCCTGGGTGAAGTTGTCTTCGAAAGAGATGGTGTTGAGCTTAAAGGCATAAATTGTTTCGCATGCCACTCGGGAGTCGTGAATGGCCAGGTGATTGCGGGGTTGGGAAGCAATACCGTAATGCAAAGTCCTCCCCGTCCAGAGGGTACTGAAGGGCCAAATATGTTGCCTATATTGGCGGGTCTAAATCCTGCGGAGCAGCAGGTCGTTGCCGAGGCGATGGGCGGAAGTTACGCAGTAAATCCACTCACGCCTGAAAGAACTAGTCGCGGAGACAATTTCGGTCCCTTTGGTGTGTGGGCTCGCGGTGCAGCGCTCGAAGATCCGGAAAATAAAGGTCTGGTTGTGAGTGCTGAAAAGACAGAGCTGACAGACATAATCGAGAACAATATGACACCGCCGGTAAATCCTATGCCGTGGTGGTTGATGAAGTACAAGACCTTTGACTATTGGTACGGAGATGGCAATCCCTACGATGCGGGACACTTTTCGTTTAACTTCACTGGCACGTCGGCAAACGTTAACGACATTCATGCCGATCACGTGGCATCAACAGCCAAAGCCCTAGCTTTCGCTCGGGAGACTAATTCTCCCGAATTTCCAGTCAATCTCGATGCAGAGCTGGTTCAGAAGGGTGCCGATATTTTTCACGAACGCACCTTTATAAAAGATTGGGATAATTTTAGAGCTTGTTACAGGTGTCACGGTAACTACACCAAAATCGGTGACAACCCCGACTACAGTGTGCCGGGCGGTTGGATGGTGGATTACGACGGCACGGAATATGAAAACGCTCGAACAGATACTAAATACAACGAAATCGTAAAGGCTCTCGCACCGGTAAATGAGCACATAACAAGGCTCCAGACGTACTTTGAAACGTTGGATCAGCCTGATTTAGGCACAATTTACGAACCCCTGCAGGGTGAAGGCTATCTTCCGCCACCGCTAGTCGGGGTCTGGGCAACCGCACCTTATTTTCATAATGGATCGGTGCCTACCGTGGAAGCGGTGTTGAATTCGAAGATTCGCCCTGAGATTTGGGCAAGGAACGAGGACCCGAATGCTTATGATCTCGAAAGCCTCGGAATGGTTTTTTCAACGTTATCTCGTGAAGAATTGGAAGAAAGCGATCGCATCATGGAAACTGCGCCGCATTTGAGCCGGGAATCTCTCGACCAGATGTTCATCTACGATACTGAGGGCTTTGGTCGGGGCAACATGGGTCACCAATTCGGCGATCAGCTAACACAAGACGAGCGCATGGCAGTCATTGAGTTTCTCAAAAGCCTCTCAGGGCCTAATATGCCTTCTGCATCCCCACCGATCATCCCGGAGAGGCTTACACAACTCGGAATCAATTGATGCCCTCCCAACCATTGGGGCGGGAAGTTAGCTAAAGAAAAAAAGAAAAGGGGTCAAGGTAAAAATACAGTACCGTATTTTTACCTTGACCCCTTTTCTGTTCTGACCCCTTTTCTATTGCTTTACTGCAAACGCGCTATTCCATTAGCTTAAAGTAGTTATCTAACCTAACTGCTGGGAGTTACCCGTGAGACAAGCGCTCTGGAGAAGTTGGATAACCACATACCTGCAGCCCCAATAGCTATCCCATCTATGATTGCATTCAGGTAACTACCAACAACTGGAATTAAATCCAAATTATTCGCTGCGACTGGAGCCGCAACAGCAACTAGCAAATACGCTGTGCGTTCCATAATATCATTTATGGGATTCAAAAAGCCTGAAACTAGACCCAAAGCTAAAAGGGCCAGGCCGGTAAACGGAATTTCTACAAATGCTGCGACAACCGCAACAACTAGTAAAAGCAAGGTTAGAATCTTATCGGAGTTCATGTTTTCGCCTCTATTATTATTAAAACGGGTGGGTAAAGAACAACACTTACCACCCCCAAGACTATAGAAGTTTCAAGAAATTCAAAGTAATAGTTTCCCCAGGATATATTTATTTTGTATCGAAATGCATCAAGGTTTAAAGATCAAAGTTTTACTGAAAACTTTTATAACAACTAAATGATCACAACTCAGCGCGACAAGTTGGAAAGGCTGTGTCGTTAAATTTCCCGCCCGGCAGGGGCCGTAAAGCAGAATCCGTCAATGGGTAAAGATAAGACACAGGCCAAATGTCATATAGCCATGACCTGGATGCAAAGATTAAAGAGGGTGTTCGACATTGACATCGAGATCTCCGAGAAGTGCAAAGGCCCGGTCAAGATCATCGCCTGCGTGGAAGACCCCGCGGTCATTGAGAAGATTCTTAAGCACCTTAGGGGAAAGTCAATTTCTGATGCCAGTGCAAAGCTTCCTCCGGGGAGGGCACCGCCACAGATTGAGTTGCTTGAAGATTGTTAACTACCTCTAGATCTGGTGCCCGGAGTTGGCAGAAAGAGCTGTGGCCTGAAACCCAAATCAATTCATGATTCGCAGATTTAGATGGCAGATGTCTGGCTGGATTAGCTAATGCCACGGGGAGTTTATGAGATTGGCGGACTCTTGCAGGCTTTCAGGGCCAACAGGGCGAAATTTCGGCGAATTGACATAGCGTTTGTTCTACTTATACTCGCTCATGCCTCTGCTGTTACAAGCCTATTACCAGGACAGCCGTGTGCATGAAGCTTATGACCGCAGACCAGGCGCCCCATTCCCGGAAGGTTATGACTTGCCGGAGGGAGGCAGGTCATTACTGGACACCGTCCGCAAGAGGAATAATTCATAGAAAACAGGCGAAGCTCCATTTTCAGGATTTACGCTTGTGTTACTCATGTTTAATCAATGCAAACTGCCAAAAAGAAAAGTGAAGCGCATGCGCAAGGAGGATTCTCCATGACCGCTAATTCCCGGGCAATCATTAGTTCAGTCATAGTAATTATGGGCTGCATAACAACTACTGCGCTGGCGCAAGCGCCAGGTTACGAGCCACCTCGCACTGAATTCGGTGTTCCTGATATTCAAGGTATCTGGACCAATCGCTCCATTACGCGAATGGAGCGCGTGCCTGGCGCAGAGAGTCTAGTGTTGACGCCCGAGCAAGCAGAGCAACTTACCTACAATTCCTTGTGGATGAGCCTTGATCGGGAGCAACAGAGCAACCCTGTTACCGATGCTGAAGAAGGCGAGGCTGCATTCGGTACAAGAGGCCATAATGCATTCTGGATTGATGCCGGATTCGGCATGGGCCTTGTCAAAGGAGAGCTGCGGAGCTCCTGGGTTACTGAACCAAGCAACGGCAGGATTCCTTATCGAGAAGGTGGTGCCGCGTTACGGTATGCAGATCATCTACCACCACAAGGCAGCTTCGATGGCCCGGAAACTCGCCCGGTTCGAGAACGCTGCATCGCTTTCGGCTATGCCATTGGCCCGGTAATGCAGAATGGTATCTACAATAATAACTACCAGTTTGTACAAACCGAAGACCATGTCATGTTGATGTCTGAAATGGGGCACGAGGTGCGGATCATTCCATTCGCAGATGAACATAACAACGAAGAATTAATGCCATGGTTTGGCGACTCAATAGCTCGCTATGAAGGCGATACCCTGGTCATTGAAACTATCAATCCGCATCCGCTAGACAGCCCATACATCACTCCTACGGGCAAGGTGACGGAACGATTTACGCGCTGGTCAGATAACGAGATCTTCTACGAGTTTGAAGTAGAAGATCCAACACTCTATACCCAGCCCTGGAAAGGCGAGCTGTCATTCTACAAAGAAACATCACTGTTTGAATACGCTTGTCACGAGGGCAACTATTCTCTGCCGGGCATTCTTGCTGGAGCACGTCGACAGGAAATGGATGAACAATAGAGGTGCAGTTTAATGACTTATAACACACCCAAAATGAATAGCTTGTATTCGAGCAGGGCTCAACGTCTACTCCAATTTGTTGCATGCATTATAGGATTTTCAAACTCTTCAATTGCAGTAATAGCCGCAGAAGCGGAGCTTTCATTCGATGCGCTCTACATGGAGCAATGTGCTATTTGCCACGGCGAAAACCTCGAAGGTGTGGCACAAGGTGTTCCACTCGCGGGCAGAGATCTGCTTCACGGCGACACACTTGATGCACTTAGCGCAAGTATCTCGGAAGGCTTCCCACTCTCGGGCATGCCTGCCTGGAATGATGTCCTTAGCGATGACCAGATCAGATCACTGGCCTTATACATCTCCGAAGAACGCACCAATATCACCTATGACACATACAACACCCTCACCCCGCTCATCATTCCTGAAGGTGTAATCGAAACTGAGCATCACAACTTCCGCATGGAAACTGTAGCACAAGGTATCGGCGACCTCCCTTTCTCTATGGAGTTGCTGCCCGACGGTGGATTTCTGGTCACCGAAAAAACTCGCGGTCTTCGTTACATTTCCGCCGACGGTCAGCAGTCTGTAATGATCCAGGGAACACCTGCTGCGTATCATCTCGAAGGTAATCCACGATACGGCATTGGCTGGTTACTTGAAGTAAAGCTTGATCCTGACTACGAGAATAACGGCTGGATCTACCTTCAGCATGGAGATCGATGCGAAGACTGCAACGCTCAATCACGTGAACTGGGACTGCCCGTGTCGATGAACAGAATCGTCAAAGGACGCATTCGCGACAACCGCTGGGTAGACCAGGAGATTGTTTTTCAATTTGATATAGAACATTACCAGGCCAAGTCCGATATAGGTGCCGGAGGTAGAATCGCATTCGATGACCAGGGGCACCTTTTCTTCGCAATTGGCGCAAAGGGTCTGGACAACTATGTTGGCAACCAGGATCTGGACCTGCCCTGGGGTAAAGTTCATCGCATCAACATGGATGGCTCGATACCTGCTGACAATCCCTATGTAAATGACCCAAATATTATCGACAGCATCTGGTCTTATGGTCATCGCAGTCCCCAGGGCCTGGATATTCACCCACTCACAGGTGATCTATGGTCAACCGAAATGGGACCCAGAGGCGGCGATGAAGTGAACTTCATTCGACCTACTGTGAACTATGGTTGGCCGCTACATAGCCTCGGAATCAACTATGACGGTACGGAAGTCAATTACGGCCGGGATGAACTTGAGCAACCCTTCGATCTGGATCACATCCAGCTACCCGTAGTTGATTTCACCCCGGGGCCCGCGGTCTCCAGTATTCTGTTCTACCAGGGTGAGGCTTTCCCTGGTTGGCAGAATGATATGTTAATGGGAACGCTCAAAGCTCGAACACTGTACAGGCTCACCACCGGGGAAGATCGTATTGTTAATCAGGAAATCCTGTTCCAGGATATTGGCAGGGTCCGTGACATCGAGGCTGATGAAGACGGGATTATCTATATCCTCATGGAAAAAGATGGCGGTGGTACGCGCATCGTTCGAATGGTACCGGAGTAAATTTCACCCGGCCCACCTGAGGGCTAAATCCTAAAGGAGGCTTCTGATACATTCAACGTATTGAGAGAAGTCTCATCATGACTGATACACCCGAGAAGCTGGTCCAGACGATCCGTCGCAAGACCCGCAAGAAACACCATCC
>CAZTTE010000028.1:0-8068 GCA_964616225.1 uncultured Pseudohongiella sp. | reverse complement strand
CGCCGCCGCAAGCAATACGCTGCCAATAGTCGATTCCAGCACGGGCTCTGAAGTGTCGGCGGGAATATAGGATGTTGTTAGTTTTGTCACTACGTTTTCAGCTGATCCATCATTTGTGTTAGCCACTTACTCGGCGCCGTGTATCCCGGTGGCGCTGTCTTTCCAGAAGGGTTCGCGTAATACACGGCGTAGAATTTTTCCTACCGGTGTTTTTGGCAGTTGCTCCACGATGTGAACCGCCTTTGGTACCTTAAACCGGGCCAGCTGGGTTTTGGCAAAAGCCAGCAGCGCTTCGTCTGTCACATCACACTCGGGTCTCAAGACCACCGACGCATTAATCGCCTCGCCCCATTTTTCATCTGGAATAGAATAGACGCCGCACTCAGCTACGGCTTCATGTTCCAACAAGGCGTTCTCGACTTCGGCCGGATACACGTTAAAGCCACCAGTAATGATCATGTCTTCCTTTCTGTCAGCCAGGTAGAAGTAGCCTTCCTCATCCACTCGTCCCAGATCACCGGTTCGCAACCAACCCCCGGTCAGTCTTGCCGCATCGAGATCGGGACGACGCCAGAATCCAGGTGTTATCCAGGGCGCACAAAGCCATATTTCACCAATTTCGCCGACCGGCATATCCACGCCCTCGTCGGTTTTAATGCGAACCTGTGCGGCAGCACATTCCCTCCCGACTGAGGTGAGGCGATCCTCTTTTTCGGAAAGCGCCAGCAGATGCTCCTCCGGTCCCATGTAAGTATTCAGGCCATAAGCTTCTGTTTGACCAAAACCGGTATGCAACACCGGGCCCAGCCGTTTCGACGCTCTCCTCACCAGGGAGGGCGCCGCCGGAGAGGCGGCATAGACAACAATTCTCAGGCTGTCGAGCTTTGCCTCGGCGGCTGCCGGATGGTCTAACAAAATCCTGAGCAGGGTTGGTACTGCCAGCATCATGGTGACTTCGTGCTCCTCGATGGCGTTGAGAATTGCTACCGGGTCCGCTTCGGGAAGAATCACCAGAGTCCCGCCGGCAAGCCAGCAACTGTCCATGGCACGGCCACAAAAATGACTCAGGGCGAGTTGCCCCAGCAAGTTATCTTCCGGCTGCAGATCAAAAGTCCGGGCCCAGAAGTTCATCGCTGCGGCGACGCTGGCATAGCTATGCGTGATGCCCTTGGGTCTACCGGTGGTACCCGAGCTGTACAGGATATGTGCCAGGGCAGAGGGCGGTTGATCGACGACTGCAATCTGCCGGGCATTTTCCGGGGCAACAGCGGTGATGTCGGTAATCCCCTCTGCACTATGGAATGACAGCACCTGAACTCCCTTGCCTGCCACGGCCAGGGCCCGACTATCATCGTCCGCGTGCATGACAATAAGGAAATTAGCCTGCGTGTCATCCAACATGAAGCCGTGCTCTTTCTCGGTGAGTGCACCCAACATGGGCACCAGCACACCTCCGGCCCGGGCGATACCAATTACCGATTCAACATATTCGATGCAGTTTTTCTGAATCAGACTCACCCTGTCGCCAGGTTCTACACCCAGATGCATCAGGCCGCTGGCGATGATGCTGGCGTTGGTATCGAGTTCGGCATAGGTCCGTTTTCGCTCGCCATCGATCAGCGCCACGTGCTCAGGCCAGTGTCGTGCCGCACGCGCTGGATAATGGGAGTAAGGATGGATCATGATTTATTTTTCTCCTGCTTGAGATGCCGTTCCGCAGGGCCGGCATAATGCGCGCCCAGTTCTTTGGGGATGATTCTCAGAGGCACGCCCTCGCGAATTTCTTCAGTGATGTGTGCCAACAATGACATGCCATAGACGAGCGCACCCAGGCCGCCGATGATGAGGGGATCAAATTTCAGATCCGCCAGAATTGCGCCGATGGCACCGGCAAGATTGATGGGAATTTTATTGCCTTTCTGATGCTCGAACTCTTTTTCTATGGCATCGAGACGCTGGCCATGAGGTCCCCAGCCATCGAGGTCTATTGCATGATGCCTCACCGCGATGGCTCTGGGTTCACCCTGCTTGTGCAGTGGATGGCCGAGACCGGGAATGGCTCCACCTTCTTGCAAGTACACTGTGACGGTGTCCTTGCTACCGCTGTCATCATTACTGTCTGCTATAACAGATTGCATCAGCATTTCCGCCGGATGCTGCGGAGAACCAGTAATCGAACCGCTGGCCAGCATGCCGCTGGCCAGTGCAGGAATCGCCGATTCGGGAAACGCAGAGGCGGTGAATCTGGCGGCACCTGCGGCAGCATTGATAAATTGCTGGTCCATGCCGCTACGCAATACCAGGTCGAACAATGAAGCTTGCCGCTGGTCGGGCAACTCACCGCTAAGCAATAGAAAGGCAGACTGACTGTAAGTCAGATTTTCGATCAACTCTTCAACCGGATAACCACGGACATTAATCTTGCCACTCCGGGCGTGGCTGATTTTCGTTGTCCAATAGTCGCTCCAGTCGCCAGAGGAGACATACTGGCCGATATTTCGCCGTTTGGTTTTCTGCTCATCATCCGACATTAATCTTCTCCAACGGGTTTAAATTTTGGCAGCAAAAAGTCAGATTCTGCATTTGCTGCTTTTTCGAAAACGACTTGAACCGGCATCCCGATAGAGATGGATTCAGGCGGGCAGAGAATAACATTGGACACCATTCTCACCCCTTCTTCTAACTCGATGATGGCCACAACATAAGGTGCAGGTATAGCTCGATGGTAACTTCGGTGATAGACAACATAGTTAGCAACCTTGCCCCGACCAGAGGCGAGACAGCTATCGAGTTCCTGTGACCAGCAGTTAGGGCAAACCGGACCGCCTGGCAGGAACAGGTGATTACAACTTTGACATTGGGGGATTTCCAGTTCTTGCCGCTGGCAGGCTTCCCAGAACCGCGTAGTAAATGCTGTGGGTTGCGGTAGCGGATAGTATGCTTCGTTGTCCATGGCGGTATGGTCCTGGGTTGTCGAGAATTAGTTGCCGAGAATCAGGCTCGTGTGTGTATTCATACCGAGACCATGACCGCTGATGAGAGCAGTTTCTGCATTACTGATCTGGCGTTCATCGGCTTCATTTCTCAATTGCCGCACCGCCTCGATGACATGCAACATGCCGCCACCATACGCTTCAGCCAGTAAACCTCCACTGGTGTTGACAGGCAACTCGCCGCCGGGACCGATACGCCCACCTTCGACGAATGCCCCTGCCTCACCGGGTTTACAAAAGCCGTAAGCTTCCAGTTGCATTAAAACCACGATGGTAAAGCAATCATAGAGTTGCACCACATCGATATCCTCAAGTGTGAGACCGGCTTTGTGCAACACCTCGGGACCACAGCGGGCGGCCGGTAAACTATCGAAATGATTTGCCGAAGACCAGGTACCAAAGCTGTGGGCCTGGCCGTGGCCAAGAATACTAACGGCCGGTTTACACAGGTCCACGGCGTAATCCGCCGCTGTCACCAGTACCGCTGCCGCACCGTCAGAGACCAGGCAACAGTCCGGGTGTTTCAGGGGCTCGACAATATAGTTGGCCTGTCGATAGGAATCCATTGTCAACGGTTCCTGCAAGTAGGCATTCGGATTTTTGGCGGCATGGGCTCGCGCCGCCATGGCTACTTCCGCAAGCTGCTCTGCCGTCGTTCCCCAAAGGTGCATATGGCGCTGTGCTGCGAGTGCGTGTATGCCAATGGCACCAAAGAGTCCAAAGGCGGCTTCATCGCCGCGGGCATAGGCAAATGAGCCAGCAGACGAAAGCGGCGCATCGCCGTAAACGCAAAGGCATACCGAGCAAAGCCCCGCTTCGATTGCGGCGACCGCGCGTTGAATAATCGCGATGCTACCGGCACCACCAAGGATTTCCGAGCCGGTGTAGCGAGGATCGAGACCCAGTAACTGCCCCAATGCCAAATAGTGAGGCGTAATGCCGTTAACGATACCCTGGGCCGGACCTGGGTCGGTGACCAGGCCGTCGACATCCTGTGGGCGCAATCCGGAATCTTCTAATGCCTTAATGGCCGCCTCAACCTCGAGGTCCAGCGCGGTTCTTCCTGTGAGTTTACCGAAGGGAGAGTGTCCGATACCTGCAATTATCGGCTTGTCGGACATACTGGCTAAGCCCCGCACCATGAGATTAGAATACCACAATTATATTGAGTGTTGCTTGACAATCAAGTGATAATTTTATAATTTTTCTCTCAACTTTCTGCTATCGATGAGTCTATTAGGCCTCTGCATGGAACTGAAACAAACTGAAGAACACGAGGCATTAAGCCGAACGCTAAGGAATTTTGTTGAGCGGGAGATTAAGCCTAACACGCTGCAATGGGAGAAAGACGGCGAAGTTCCCAGGGAGTTATTCAGCAAACTTGCCCAGCTCGGTTTGCTTGGAGTAAGACTGTCACCGGAATACGGAGGTGCCGGACAGGATTTCTGGTTTACCACGGTTTTATTGCAGGAAATGATGCGCTGCGGCTCTATCGGCGTACCGGTTGCGATCATGGCTCATGCCGAGTTCGCCACCAAGGTCATCGAGCGCGGCGGCTCTCACGAGCTCAAAATGAAATATGTTAAGGCGGCAGCAGAAGGCCGGTTGATTGGCGCGCTGGGCGTGTCTGAACCGGGCGCCGGTACCGACGTCGCTAACCTTCAAACTCGAGCAGTTCGCGATGGCGACGACTACGTTATCAACGGCTCAAAATTGTATATCACCAATGGCTCTATTGCCGATTACATAACTACTGCGGTTCGTACCGGCGAGCAGGGACACCGGGGTATATCTTTGGTCGTCGTTCCGGCGGACTCTGCCGGTCTGACCCGCAAACGTTTAAACAAGATCGGCACCCACGCATCTGACACCGCGGAGTTATTTTTCGATGATTGTCGAGTGCCAGTGGAAAATCTTGTGGGAGAGGAAAACCAGGGCTTTCGTCTCATCATGCAGGGATTCGAGGGTGAGCGACTGGTGCTGGCGGTCATCGCCTGCTGTCAGGCTCGCCTGATGTTTGAAGAAGCCCGTAAGTGGGGGCATGACCGCAAGGCATTCGGTCAGTCCATTGTAGGTTTCCAGGTATGGCAACACCGGCTAGCTGACGTGCTGACTCAGATCGAGGCAGCAGAGACGCTGACCTACCGAGCTATCGACATGTACGTACGCGGTGAAGAGGCTAATTCCATTATCTCCATGGCCAAGTTGTTTGCCACCGAAATGGCAATCGACACGGCCCGGGAATGTGCACAGATTCAGGGCGGGCTCAGCCATATGGAAGAGAATCTTATCGGTCGCCTCTATCGAGATTCGCTGGCATTAACCATCGGTGCCGGTACCAGTGAAACCATGCGTAATATTATCGCCAGAAGCAACGACCTGGAGCCGCACTAGATGTCCAGACCAGCATGACTATTCAAACCGACCTGCGAGATGGGATTCTTACCGTCACGCTTAACCGACCCGATGCGCGCAACGCCATCAATGGCGATATGCGTAAGGCCCTGATTGGGGTCTGGACCGATTTTCGTGACAACGATCTGGCCCGCGTGGGTATTCTCACCGGGGCCGGCGACAAGTCCTTCTGTGCCGGGGCTGATCTTAAGGAAATGGGTGAGTACTACCGTTCCATGACAGCCATCGAAAGACGGGAACTGGGTGCAAATTCTCCAGGGCTCGGTGCGATTACGCGCAATTTCGATGCACGCAAACCCATCATCGCCGCGATCAATGGTCCCTGCCTGGCGGGTGGGCTTGAATTGGCACTGGCCTGTGATATTCGAATTGCCGTGAGCGGCGCTGTTTTCGGCCTGCCGGAAGTAACGCGCGGTATATTGCCCGGCGCTGGGGGAACCCAGCGTTTACCGAGATCGTTGCCAATGGGGATTGCTCTGGAAATGATCTTAAGCGGTGCGCCCATCGATGCGGAGGCTGCCTTGCGCTGGGGGCTGGTCAATCATGTGGTAGCAGCTGACGAATTGCTGAACGAGGCCGGTCGAATAGCGGCTCTGATCGCGGGCAATGGCCCATTGGCAGTACGTGCGGCTCGGGATGCAGTTTATCAGGGGATGACATTACCGCTGAACGAAGCATTGAGCCTGGAGCAGTATCATGCAGAACCATTGCGCCTCAGTGAGGATGCGGCCGAAGGTGTACAGGCGTTTATCGAGAAACGCACGGCTGTTTTCAAGGGCAAGTAAAAAATATCTAAGCACAATTCATTTAACATTGAGCACATAGGACAGGACAACAACATGGCAAGAGAGAAGATAGCAATTGATGCCTGGGCAACGCATATATCACCCGAAGGCGCCACCAAGTGGCCGTCCGAGTTTAAACACATCTTCAACAAGTATCGCTCACCGAAGGTCATGACCGAAGGTCAGAGTGTGGATGCGTTACTGGCCGAAATGGATGAAGCCGGGGTCGACCGACTCATATTGTCCTCTTTCCACTACAAAGATGATTGGGTACTCAGCAACGAGGAAGTGGCTGAACTTGTCAAGCAACACCCGGATCGATTTATCGGCGCCGGCACCGTCAACATCATGCAGAAGCCAATGGAAGTAGCCGCAGAAATAGAGCACATGGTGAAAGAACTTAAGTTGTGCTGTGTGCGACTCGAGCCTTATATGTACGGCGATGGAACCACCGGCTTACCTCCCAACGACAAGCACTACTGGCCGGTTTATATGAAGTGCTCAGAGCTGGGCGTGGCTGTCGCCATTCAGGTTGGCCATACAGGACCACTATTGCCATCAGAATGTGGCAGACCGATTTATCTGGATGAGGTAGCGCTGGCGTTTCCGGATCTGGTCATCCTCGGATGCCATGTCGGTCAGCCCTGGCATGAAGAAATGATGATTCTCGCCTGGAAACACCCTAACGTTTATCTCGAAACCTCGGCTCGTGGTCCGCGCCAGTGGCCTGATTCCCTGGTTGAATTTGCTACGCGATGGGGTCAGGACAAACTCATTTGGGCGACAGACTATCCGCTACTTAGTTTTGACAGGACTTTAACAGAACTCGAAGACTTGGGCGTTACACCAGAAATTTATAAGAAGCTGGTGCGGGACAATGTGGTTAAAGCATTGAAACTGAATGTCTAAGATCTCCACCCAAGAGATACTTAATAACATTCGTTATGTGGCCTGGCATGATATCAGAGTAGTCGACGAAAGTCAGGGATCGATAACTGTTTGCCTGCCGGCTCGCGATGATCTGCTAAATTATGCCGGTACCGGTCATGCCGGGGCGATTTATACGCTGGCTGAAACCGCTGCCGGGCTCGCTGCCGACAGCGTCGCACAGACGATCGATGCCTTCATCCTGCTTAAGGGTGCGGACATAAAATACACACGGCGAGCTGAAGGTGACCTTAGCGCAACAGGTTTGGTCGAAGCCAGGGCAAGTGATCAGGCTCGGGTACAGTTTGAGAAAGAAAGCCGGGCAGACATTCCGGTGCAGATCGACGTACGAGATCAGCAGCAGCAATCCGTTTTTCAGGGTACGTTTAACTACGCATTAAGACCGAGACACTAATGGCTAGCAAACAATCATCCGACAAGATTCTACGTGAATTACGCGATGGCGTACTAACCCTGACACTCAACCGGCCGGATCGACTGAACGCCATCGACATTGACATGCTCGATCGGTTGATCGAAACCCTGCAAGACGCAGCGAGTAATGATGATATGAGAGCTATCGTGCTGCGAGGCTCGGGGCGAGTGTTCTGTGCCGGTGCCGATATCGGGCAGATGATCGATCGCACGGCGGCTGACTGGGAACAAATTGTGGATCATTATCTGGATCCTATTCGGCTAATCGCTGCCATGGACAAACCAGTCATTGCCCGTTGTCATGGTGATGTGGTTGGCGGTGGCCTGGGTTTGGCGCTGGCCTGTGATTTCAGGATCGGAGCGGACAGCTCCAGATACTGCGCGCCATTTATCAAGCTGGGCCTGGCGGGCTGCGACATGTCCGCCGGTTATTTCCTGCCGCGCCTGATTGGCATGGGTCGGGCCACCGATATGATGATGACTGCAAGATTCGTCGAGGCAAAAGAGGCATAC
>CAZTTE010000027.1:0-14963 GCA_964616225.1 uncultured Pseudohongiella sp. | reverse complement strand
ATCGTCGAGATAAGTGGCAACTTCTAGATAACGAAGTTGTGCCTTACCACTGGGATGAACCGGGAAAACTATATATCGACTACCAGTATTTGCAAACACTATACGAAGAATTAGTTCCTGCCCTTAGCGCTAGATTAAATTATCTTCATGACACCAATCATGAAGACCGTTATTGGAGAATCCTAGTTGGGCCTTGGTTAGTTAAATTTCTTCACGTGCTGTACGATAGATACGAGTCAGTTAAGCAATTGTCAACGTACAGCATTCATTCTTCCATAGTCCTGACTAACACTATAGATATCGAACCAGCTAATGACACGGCTGATTTCAACGAACTGTATTCAACAGATCTTTGGAATCATGCACTAATTGCTTATATTCTTCGCGAACTGGAAGTGGTAGAAACTCTAGCATTCTTGGAATCGAATGAGGGTGACACTTACGAAGACGTCGATATAAATCCTATTTCGTTAAGATCTCCATTATCGATTAGATGGAAAGCCTTAGGGATATATAATAAGGTTGCGCTGCGGTTTAGGCGCCAAACGGATGCGGTCCTCTACTTGACATATCTTCATCCGTTTGATGAGTTTAGATTGAGACTCAGGCTATTCCAGATTCCGTGCATACAGCCGGTTTTCCCGCGCTTTGACGAAACTGACATTGGTGCCACCGCTTCCGATCGAAGTCTCAGAGATTGGCGACTATTCACGAACCGAGACGACGTATTCGTCAATATATTATCGAAGGTAATTGCCCGACATATTCCTAAGGCATTTCTTGAGGGTTATTTGAGCCTGGAACGGCAGGTCGAGTTGCTACCACTGCCAGCATCACCGAAGGCTATTTGGACGTCGAACGCCCATTTCTCAGATGATCTCTTTAACTTGTGGGCGGGTAGGCAAGTTGAAGCAGGCTGCCCACTGCTGGTGGGTCAGCATGGTGGCGTGTTTGGACTTGCTCGATTCTCACCCCCAGAAGATCATGAACGACTTATAAGCGACATTTCGCTTACCTGGGGATGGTCGGAAGAAGGGGATCATTGCTATGTCCCCATCGGTCACTTCCCGCGACCAAACCGGCCACTGGGTATTAGATACGCAACTTTGCCCAAGGGCTTGCTGGTTAGTCAGGTAACGGTACCAAGGGCATTTGAGGCAATAGCTGGAATCGTAGGAAGTCAGTGGCTGTCGTATTTTGACTTCCAATGCAGGATGTTAGAAGCTTTGCCGAATGAGATTCGGCAAGCGTTTACGGTCCGAACTGTAGACGCTGATCCCGGATGGGACCAGATTGACCGTTGGAAAGACAGACTCCCTACGTTAGACATCGACGATGGAACCGAAAAACTAGTGAATCTGATTCATGGCTCCCGACTTTGTATTGGTACCGGCAACTGCACAGTATTTCAAGAACTGTTTCTTATGCAGGTACCTACGATGTTGGTATGGAATCCGGCACATTGGGAGATTCGAGAGTCGGCCCAGTACGTATTTGATGCATTACAGGATGTGGGAATATTCCATACAGATCCTGATTCTGCAGCAAACCACATTTCCGCGATTTGGCAAGATACCGATGCTTGGTGGAATGACACCGACGTACAGGTCGCTGTCAGCCTATTTAACTCAAACTATAACCAAGCGCCTGATGGAGTGATATCCCGGTTAAGAAGGGCAATCGTAGATTCAGCTTCACATAGTGAAATGGTCCGATAACAGGTTGTCCGATATCGCTACAGGAATGACTCGAATAATAGAAATGCGTTATCAGGATGAATCGGTCATCTAGATAAAATGGGGCCGGGTTGGTCCGAGGTCGTGCTCCGGACTTGGCAAGCCCCAGATTGATTGTGCGCAGTCCGGGCGTTGGAGGTCGGTATCCCACGTCAGTTGGAGGTTGTTGTTAGATCGGCTCTCTACTATTGGCACCCGATTGACTTTGGAAGATTCAGCTAAAGCAGAGATCATCGCAGTAGCGGGCTTTGACCGTGTCGTAGTTGACCTTGAACACAGCCAGCTGGACCTGGAAACTGTCGATGATCCTTTTAGGGCTATCGATTTCTGTGGAGTGTCGCTTCTGGTGAGGTTGACCTCGAACGCCTCGGATCAGACCAAGCACGTGATGGATGGCGATGCCCAGTAGGTGTTGCGAGCGCTCCTCCGAAGAGAGTGCAGACCTACTGGCATGCAAAGGCCTTGGTTATGATTGATTGATGAACGACGGTTGGGTCGTTGGTCAGAATGCTGCTACCAGACTGGGCTTGCCAATGCTGGCATCAAAAGTGCACTCTCTGCACCGGCGAGCTGCACAGAGACCTAGTGGAGTAGTGATCGGGTTAAGCCGGCTGATGGGCACTTCACTGCCTGCTATAACTGGGCGTTCCACGGCGTAGTCTCCAAACTGAGTTGGGCCACAGTGCCTGGAGTGTCACATTAGGGTTGATCAACTCATAGGGGTAGCAGATGGTCGGTACAACCAACTGGGTTCAAGTCGGAACGGTAGTTAGCCGATTTGGAGTTCTGGTTACTGGAGCAAGGACAGGATGATTAACCCACTTGCGTACAAAGAGGCCATCCTTATTCGGCGTATCGAAGAAACATTTCTGGAATTATATTCCGAGGGAAGCCTCAACGGAACTGTACACACATGTATAGGACAAGAATTTTCAGCGGTTGCATTTGCTGGAGCACTCCAAGAGAAATATGACGATTTCATATTCTCGAATCATCGATGTCATGGCCACTACATTTCGTTTACCAAGGACGTAGAAGGTCTAATTGCAGAATTGTTAGGTAAGGCCTCTGGTACCTGCGGAGGAGTGGGTAGTTCACAACACCTACACAAGGCCAATTTCTTTTCCAACGGAGTGCAAGGTGGGATTGTTCCCGTTGCTGCAGGGCTTGCGCTCGCAAATAAGCTTAAGATGTCAAACGCGATAGGCATAGTATTTATTGGCGATGGAACATTAGGAGAGGGAGTAGTTTACGAGAGCCTAAATATGATTTCGAAGTGGGCACTTCCGCTCCTAGTGGTACTTGAAAACAACTGTTATGCACAAACGACGGCCCAGAACGACACGTTGGCTGGAGAGATCGCTGCCCGCGCAGAAGCCTTTGGCCTTCCAACAAGAAGAAGTGATACTTGGCATCTCCAAGAATTATTCGACGAAGCATCTTTGTCGATCGATGAAGTTCGCCGTACTAGAGCCCCGGTCTTCCATATTGTTGATACCTACCGACTTGCTCCTCATTCCAAGGGCGATGACTACCGGGAAGCAGAAGAGGTAGCTCATTATCGGTCAATCGATCCAATTGTGCAGTTGGAAGTTGAAGATCCAGCTCTTTATAGTGAATTTTATGATTCTGCAAATGAGATCATTTCAAATATTCTAGATGCTAAACGCACTGATCGTGAACTTACGATAGCTGAATATATGCCTAAACAAGATGTACAGTCAGTTGTCGACTGGCAGCCGATTGAGGCGATCCATGAACGTCAAGTCGAACTACTTAATAACTTCTTTTTCGAATGCCTTGGATCAGACGATAGAACAATCCTATTGGGTGAAGATATTGAATCACCTTATGGCGGAGCGTTTAAAGTCTACCGTGATCTCTCAGATGTATACCCAGGACAAGTTATTACAACGCCGATCAGCGAGCTCGGTATTTCGGGCGTCGCAAATGGCTTAGCGTTGGCTGGGATGCGACCTTATGTAGAATTCATGTTTGGTGATTTTATTACTCTGGGTTTTGATCAACTTGTCAATCATGCAGCTAAATTTTATCATATGTATAACAAGCAAATCTCTTGCCCAGTAGTATTTAGGACCCCGATGGGTGGTGGTAGAGGATATGGACCTACCCATTCTCAGACTTTGGACAAACATCTGCTGGGAATAGACAATATCCGAGTCGTCGCTCTCAATACCTTTGTTGATCCACGCGAACTTTATGTTCGTGTGCATGAGGAAGATCATCCTGTTGTAGTTATTGAAAATAAACTTGATTACGGTAGAAGGATCGGTGTTGATCGTAAAGATGGATTCAAATATCTCTCGAGCGGAGAGACCTATCCAATAGTGCGTATATCTCCCACTCGATCGATGCCAGACGTTACAATTGTTACCTATGGTGGTATTGCTAATGTCGTAAATGAATGCATTGAAGAACTATTTATGAATAACGAACTAAAGGCCGAAGTGTTTATCCTTTCTCAAATCCACCCGCTCGACATTAAGGAGATTGCAGAATCTCTGTACAAAACCGGCTATCTATTTACCGTGGAGGAGGGAAGTCTGGCCGGTGGAGTAGGTTCGGAAATTGTCGCGACGCTGTCAGAAACGGTCGCTACCCCATTCGTTGCACACCGTATTGGAGGGTTGGAAGTGCCTGTTCCTTCGGCGAGGGGCCTCGAGAACCAGGTGATACCTAGTTCGGACAGAATCCGGAAGACAATTGTGAGTGTCGTCGGATGACGGTTCTTGAGGAGGTCCGAGTACCGCAGGAGTCGGTCAACGATGAGTTTGCGAGGGTCGTTGCCCTGCATGTGGAAAGCAGAGATCCTGTGGAGGTTGGCACACGTCTGGTTGATGTGGAGACTTCAAAGACGGTCCTCGAAATTGAGAGCACGATGGTGGGCTTTGCAGATGTGTTTGTAGCAATCGGAGATGATGTACCTATTGGTGCGGTTCTGCTTCGTATTGTCGATCAACTTGATGATGTGTCGACTACGGAGGTCCCCGAAGCAGCTGAGGTGTCATCAGATCTTGAAGAAGGTCAGAGTCCAGCAAGATTCTCACCGAATGCATCAACGCTCATTGAGAAACTGGGTATGTCTAAGGAGCGATTCTCTGGACTGGATCTGGTTACAGAGAACGACGTCAGGATGATGGCTGGAACGTTGGATGAATCGCCACTTGCGGGACCAAGCAGCGAGCTCATACAGAGCAGCGGGCAGAAGTTACCAACTGTTGAGTACAAGACCCAGCGGTTGTCACCTGCAAAACGATCAGAGATTCGAGTACTTTCAAACAGTGTTTCCGATGGCCTGACTAGCAGCATTCACGTATTTGTGAACTGGGAGGGAGGTAGCCAGTCATCGGGGCGAGGTATCGGTGTTCTTGATGGCTCGGTATTGCCAATTGTCATATTGATAGTATCAAGCCTATTGCGTAAATATCCGCTACTGAATGGATTTTATATAGAAGATGCGATTGCTGAATATGAGAAAGTTAACGTAGGCATCGCCATAGATGTTGATGATGGTCTTAAAGTCGTGACACTTCGGAATACTGATAAAATGGTCCTCCCGGATATCGAAACCGAACTCGTTAGGTTGATAGATAGATACTTACAAAAAGACCTGTCGGTGTCTGACCTCACTGAATCCACATTTACGATCACAGATATGTCGTCTCTTGGAGTAGATCTATTTGTGCCAGTTATAAATATGAATCAATCAGCTATACTCGGGATATCAGATATTGACAGCAAATTGGAACGGTTCGGGCTAAGTGTCGTATTCGATCATCGTGTTACTGAGGGTAAACTGGTAGCGTCGTTTCTAACAGAATTGAAATTCCAATTAGAAGTGTACTTAAATGATCAAAATAAAAATTCCGAAAACTCTACCACGACTGAACCCGTATGTGATTCCTGCCTTATGACAATCCAGGAAGATCGTAATCTAGGAGGACTAGGCCTTGTGCGCTTGGTGACAGAAGCTGGTGTAGAGAGATGCATCTGCCGCAACTGTCTTCTAGGCTTTTGAAATGGATTCACTTAAGGAAATTGTAGCTTTCTATCTTGATGTCTTACCGGCTGAAATCCACGACTCGACGCAAATCGGACGGCGTGGTATCCCAGGGTCGATTCGAAGGCATCGGATGTATGCGAAAATCATTTCCGCAGGCTTCGAAATCACGCAACCTTCCCGTATCGAGACGTTTGGGGATCTTCTATCAGATCTTCAGGGTGAGTTGATTACTGTTGACTCTGAAACCGATAGTGTTGATGACGGTTCAGTAATCTTGGAAGGTGCCCGTCCCGCTAGTCATAAGCACGGAGAGCTTCAACATTCTGTGGGCATTGATATTGAGGAGATAGGCAACCTGCCAGATACATCAGAATTTCTGAATCATTCGTTCTACACTGATAATTTCTCGTATAGTGAAATATTGCTGGCCCTGACTACATCTGACCCGAAGCGACGGTTAGCGGGTCTGTTCTCCTTAAAAGAAGCGATATGTAAGGCTGATAATCAGTTTATTCAGACCCCATTCAGGAAGATCGAGATCGCTTATAGTGAGGCAGGAACTCCGACCTATAATGGCTTTTCTCTTTCAAACTCCTATACGGAACTGTTTGTGGTCGGAATTGCAATTCGAAATGGAGGGATTGACAAAGACCGCTGGTCGGAAGAGAAGAACAGCGTTGTTGCCCTCAGGAATAGGGTCCGAGTGCTACAGCGCGCTGTACTCTTCAGTGTGAGCTGGATCGCTGTTATATCGGTGATGACCTTAGTGTTAATCTTTTCCTAAAACAGTTCAAAGTGTATCGGACTGAGGAGTCGGTCGATAGTCGTCAGCGTCAGTTGAGATGGTTGTTCGCAATAGTTGAGGTTGAGGCAACTCTGGTCTAGGCCAATATGTCTATAATTTATCGTCGAGTGTCATGTTTTGGTAATTGAAGGTTGTGGCTGATGGTCACGGCTGACTAAAGGTCGGGCTGGATTTCCGGCGCAGATTGTCATCGATGGTAGATCGTGCAAGACCACTGAACCAGCACCAACGATAGTTCCAGCCCCAATTGTTACGCCCTGGATAACGACGCAGTTTGCGGCGATCCATACGTCATTCTCGATGACGATCGGATTCCCTATGGATCCTTGCAGTCGAATTGGAGTATCAACTGACTCGGTTACATGGTTAGCGGAGCGAAGTACCACATTCTGAGCGATTAGAACGTTGCTACCGATTGTGATTGAGGAGCCAGAGGAATCAATGACTACATTTGTATTGCAGCTAACATGATTTCCAACTGTTATCGGTCCTTCCGCCAGAAGTTTGAGGCCTCCTAGGGAACTGAAATTATCGCCTAAGGATATATTCCACGGATTTGTAATTCTGTTTCCGAATGCTCTCAATCGTAATTGAGCACCCACTGAATTGAAAAATTGCGAAATGATTAATGAATAGAATCTATCTAACAATGACCGAAAGAGGTATAACAGAATCCAAATTCGTTTCATCAAGCGCACCGGTGTGTCTAGTATGGATGTGTCAATAGCTATGGTATAACGGGGACTGCACCGAAGGGGAACTTGGTCTGCATTCGATGAGTCAACGAGGTTGAGCAACGTCCGACTCTTGGGTGCGACTGGTCTTTAGGCTCTGCTCATCAGTGTCATCTCGGAGAAACAATCGTTGTTGCTGTTGCTTTCCGAGCGTATGCCTCTAGAGACGAGAGAATCTTAATAATTCGGAAATCGCGAGGAACAACCAGCCACCCTCTCTTAGATGCCGGCGAGTGTCGAGTAGAGATTGGTCTAGAGTTGAGGCCTGGATAATCGAGGCTTGGACTTGGCAAGCCTTCGGGTCGATTGCGCGAGATTGTTCGGTTGGAGGAGAAGGTGGATTGTTCTAGGGGAGGGCTGCGGTGAGTGTTCCTCTGCGTCCGGGAGACCTAAAGACCGACCGTGAGGAACTTGGGATTGTCTGGTCGTCGATGCTCTCGCGTTTCTTCAGCGATGGGGAACTCGATGAGGCCTGTGCAGTAGAAGTGGCATGTCCGCATTGCGGGCATCCGGAAGTAGAGCAGGTGTTCAGTCTGAAGGGATTCCGGCACGGTACGTGCGGTTCATGTCAGACGGTCTACGTAAGCCCTCGGCTTACGGATGAGTGTATAGAGCAGCTGTACAGCGACGAGTACTACAACACGCTGTACATCACCTCTGTACTGCCGATGTTCGAACAGCGCACTCAACTGATTGGGCGCGGAAAGTTTGATCAACTGGTTGCGCTACGTGGAGGGCGGGTTCCCGGTCGCGTGCTCGATATTGGTGCAGGTGTCGGTGAAGTGCTCGAGGTCTTTCGAGACGAGGGCTGGTCAACTCATGCCATCGAGATGAACGAGACAGCGGTGGATTGGCTCAGCGAGCGCGGCCACGCCGAGGTGTTCCACGGCCGACTACAGGACTATGACAAGACGACGTCCTGCTTCGATGTCGTCATGGCATGGGGCGTGGTTGAACACGTGCTTGATGCCGATGACTTCTTGACGCGTGTTCACGGACTTCTCGCACCTGGCGGGTTGTTCGTCTCCGAGGTTCCACATGCCCAGAGCTTCTTGGTTGATGTCGTCCGGCGTGGCGGTCTGGATCCGGGACGTATTGTTATGGGCGAGCAGCACATAAAGCTCTATTCCGTCGATGCGTACACCGAACTACATGAGCGCAACGGCTTCACACTCGCTCACATGCAGACGAACGGGTTGGATCTTGCGACGCTGTTTGAGCCCGAAGGGTCCGTCTTGCCGGACCGACTGCTGGCGATGATGCAGCAGTGCATTGATGAGAAAGACTATGGCGATCTCCTTCGCGGGTTCTGGTGGCGTTGAACCCGCAGCCACGGTCCCTCGACGACACGGTGGGGTGAAGGCCATCGCGATGCTGCATTGGAGTTCAGTCAAAGTTGCGCACGTTGCCTAACTTTCCACCTGATTCGCCCATCCGCCTGGCAATTGCATGTTGGGTAAACGATGACCCTCGGTGGGAGTGGTGGTCCCGAATCACAGCCTCATGGACGAGTTGCGCGAAGCAATCGCACCGGTCAAGGCCCAAGAGTACGAGGGCAAGGTATGCGTCTATGTCGTGTATCGGGAGCGCCCCAGCATCGGTGACCTTCTGTCTGCGTATAGTTGCAGATGAGTTGCGGCCAACGTATTGCCCCAAGAGTCATGTTTCAGTGTCGTGTAATGCAATTGAGGTGAGATGAGTAAATTTATTGGTTTAGCCTTCTTGCCAAAGGCAATTGAAGAATCTATTAACATCAATATCGGTGCTACATATCTGAGACAGATTAGCCGTAGTCCAGCCAACGTTAGAACATATGTTGGAGCGCAACCCACCTCGCAGACAATAGTGATCAATAGGAAGAGTGACCCTGAGTCTCGCTACAGTGATAGCCGCGGATCAGTTGTGGTCGATGGCATACCAACGAGAAACGGAAATGTACTTGAACCGAAACTTATCCACAATGAATTCCATCAGCATGGCCTCGAGAGCCTTACTAATGGTTGGGACGGTTCCTATGCAATAGTAATAGAAAACAACCTTACTGGGGCAGTTGCCTTGATCCATGACAGATTTGGTCAAAAGCCATGCTATTGGGTTAGGCGAGACGGTGGATACGTATATTCGACCTCTGCAGGTGCTCTAGTCCGTAGCGGTGCGGTCGCTGGGACATTGGACAATAAGCTAATAGCTCGATATGCCACTTTAAACTATAGAGCATCATTCTTGGATACCAGGGAGCTATTCGACGGCGTAAACCGATTGCTGCCTGGTGAATGGATAATATTTGAATCAGACGGTACCACCAAATCTGGAGGGGGTATCGCTCTGGATACTGATGCGGCGTACCTCTCGGACTCAATTGATGTTCTTGCTACCAGTTATCGGAATGAGTGCTCAGTAGCATTGGAACAGATATTGGCTACGGCCGAGCTCAATAAACCATTAGCTGATCCGGTTGTTGCACTTAGCGGCGGTATGGACTCGGGTTCAATAATAGCGACACTAAATGATATTAAGTCACAACCGCCCACTGTAATTTCTATGTTCTATGGTCATGGCGACGAATGCGAACGAGATCAGATAGGGCACTCGTCAGCTCGTAATGCAGGTAGACGCATTGAATGTTGGCTTAGTCCAGAGGATTTAGTGGCTGATCTCCCCACCGTATACAAACGGTTTGATCTACCGCTCTCCACTATATCCGTATACGCCTATGAGAAGTTATTCGCTACGGCCGCCGACGAAGGCCATAGAACGATTATTACAGGTGGTAGCGGTGACGCGCTCCAGGGTGGCAACTATCCCTATTACCTTTACAACTTAGCCGATACCAAGATGCTTCGGCCGGAGCTATACGAAGATGAGTTGGCGGCGTGGATTACCTATCACAGCACCAATGCATTTCCAAAATCACGCGCGGTAGCAGAGAGGTTCTTCTCTGAATTTGTGGATCTTAATATTCCAGGAAAACTCAAATCCGTTGATTTCACTCTTTACCCAGGCTTGTTAACCCCAGAGTACGCTGAATACATAGGAGAGCCGGTTTCTCCTGTGGTGGAGTCCCATGGGTCGTGGATGAGATCCTATGTAGCGCAAGAATATTCGTATGAGGTGGTTCCGCCACTGGCAGCGGCGGAGGAGACCATTGCTTGGGTCCACGATTGCTCCATCATTTCACCATTCTTGGCAGGTAATATGGTCGAGCTGGGTTGGCGGTTGCCAAATCGACTAAAGATTGCCACTGGAATAAATAAGATCCTGGCTAGACAAGCATATGCTGATCTGATGCCCGTGGAAATCATTCAGACAACCTCTAAAAAGGGGTTCAACGCTCCGCTTGATCAATGGTTTCGGGCCGAGTTGCGAGACCTATTAATGGACTATCTGAGATCACAGTCCTTTCTTTCGCGAGGTATGTATAAGCCGAAGGTGCTGACCACAATGGTTGATGAGCATATGTCAGAACAAGCTGATCATCGGATGCTGCTTTGGCAAATATTGAATCTGGAGTTGTGGATGCTCGAGTGGAACAACGTTTCTGATCACTGATAGATGTGCGGGATCGTTGGTGTCGTAGTACCACATTGGAAGTTGGAGAGACGAAGACTCTTCTGTACCACAGCGATGGAAGCGATGAAAGATCGCGGACCAGATGGCAAAGGTTATCTTGATGGTGCCTGTTGGAGCTTTGGCCATAGGCGACTGTCAATCATTGACGTACCCGGTGGCCAACAACCAATGTCAGACGGATCAGGTCGCTACACGATCGTTTTTAATGGTGAAATAACAAATTATCGAACTCTCAGAACATGTCTTCAGCAGGCTGGCCATAGTTTCAATACAGTAAGTGATACGGAGGTAATTCTACGTGCATATATGGAGTGGGGTAACAGGTGCGTTTATGAGTTAGAGGGCATGTATGCATTTGCAATCATTGATGGATGGTCGGAAACCTTATTCATAGCGCGCGATCCGCTTGGAATTAAGCCACTCTACTATAAATTTATCGACGATGGAATCGCTTTCGCATCCGAAATTGGAGCGCTTTACGCATCCGATGAAATTAAGTTTGAACCGGCATGGGAAAATGTCAATGAGTTTCTGATTTTTGGCTCGGTAGCAGGCGAACAAACACTTCATAAAGGTATCTATGAACTCCCTGGCGGCCATTGGGCTAGATGGCAAAGGGAAAAGTGGGATATACACAGATACTGGTATCCAATTGATGAGGAGCATCCAGAACTAGAGGAAACCGATTCGGCTCGAACTGAGTTGGCATTCGAGATTGAGAAAGCAATCCAGAATTGGACCGTATCAGATGTAGGTATCGGAGTATTTCTTAGCGGCGGCCTAGACTCCGGCGTCGTAGCCGCCGTGGCCGCTAATCATATTCAGGGCCTTCGATCTTTCACAATCTCTATGCCCGATTACGATGTAGCAGATGAGCGGCGAGTTGCAACTTTAGTAGCGAAGCGTATTAGATCCGAACATGTCAACGTTGTAGTTGGAATAGAATATCAGAATACCGCAAATACGCTAACAGAACTAGCAAACTCGCAGGATCATCCGCTTCACGACAGTAATAGTCTTACGCTTCATATGCTTTGTTACGCAGTGAGACAGGAGTCAGATCTTCGCGTTATTCTTACGGGTGATGGCGCGGATGAGCTGTTTGCAGGATATGGCCGGCATACTGAAATCGCAGAATCGTATAGGTTAAGTGGCAATCCTGAGGTGATCAATCTGGCTAATAACTGGATGACGATTAACAGAATGAAACTATTCGCCGAATCAGATTATATTGCGAATACGACTCGCTTGGATCTGGTCCATGGTCTCCGTGGTAATACAGCACTACGTAAGGTGCTGGAATTTGATCAACTGTGTTTCTTGCCACCATACTTGAGACGTATGGATTGTATTTCAATGGGTTTTGGTATGGAGATGCGACCAGCTCTACTAGATCATAAACTTGTTGAATATGCTAATGCTATCGCATCCGATCAGCTAGTTCTAAAGGCAGAGGTGGGCGATATTACAAAATATCCTCTACGGCAAGTGGCTAACCAACTCTTGCCGAAGAAGGTTGTTTGGAATAGGCATAAGATTCAATTCTCCCTACCTTCGGCTCAGATGTTTGATCCGAGTGGTCCTCTGCATACCTTGGCTAGTGAAATGCTTAACAATGGATGCCAACTAGAGCATATATATGATCCGGCTGGTATTCGAGAGCTGCTCCAGAGTCATTCGTCGCAGTCTGTGTCGTCTGACCATTCAAACACGCTGTTTCGTCTTCTTGCGCTTGAACTATGGTTGAACTCAATGCCCTAGAGTGAGGTGGTCCAGAGTAGTCAATAAGTTGTAACTACTAATGGGTATTTCTACTGGATTGGTGATCTAGTATTATCGATCCCTTACTATCTGGCAAACCTTCTGAAGGCGATCTGGCAAGCTAATCGGTCGCCGGCTGTAGGAAGATTGAGCGTCTTTTGTATTTATTGAGTTTGTCCGGGTGATTCGAAGGATGAGTTATGGCGGCAAGCAAGTACTCATTGCCGGTAGATACTTTTTGAAGCGTCTACCTGCTGGTCGATGACGCTGTTAGTTGGGGGTTGATCGAATCGAATACGTGATAGTGCGGGAAGATCTGAAACGGACTAGCGAACTCGCCGATCTCTGCCTGGATCAGTCTGGAAAAGTGAGCTTGTTCGGCAATCCAATCGTAAGCAAAGGTCCTGAAGGTCTGCTTGGCGATACCTGGGTGGAAGCAGTGTGCGGATACGTGGTGGATCATTGTGCTACCGGCCTGGTGACGACGCTGTCTCGGTCTGCGCAAGTGCGTAGGTGCGTACAATGCGACACGTGAGACCTTGCTTACGTGGGCGCAGGCCACCGGAACGGTGCCAGGCCCCGATGGTGCACTCATGTCAGCGCAGAAGAGTTGCTGGCAGGCCTTTCGATCAGGTGGAGACCCGTACCGCTGGTTCGGAGACCCGGAGGTGATGTCAACGAACATCGCTCTGCTCAGGGTGCTCCTCGTCGACCTGTTTCGCCACCTCAGCTTTCGCAGGCGCTGGCAGTTCGTGCTCATGTTCGGCTTGGTGCTCCTGAGCGCTGGCGCAGAGGTCATGACCCTGGGGGCGGTCCTGCCCTTCATTGGCATTCTCACGGCGCCCGAGCGCGTGTACTCCTACCCGCTGATCTCGACCTTTACCGAGCAGTTCGGCATCACCGCACCCGAGGATCTCATACTGCCCCTGACCGTTGTCTTCGTCGTCGTGGCGTTGCTTGCAGGGGCGATTCGACTGCTGCTGCTATGGGTCTCGACCCGTCTAGCAGTGGCCACGAGTGCGGATCTGAGCAGTGACGTCTACAGGAGAACCCTCCACCAGCCCTACAGCGTGCACGTCACCCGCAACAGCAGCGAGGTGATTAGCGGCATCACGAGCAAGCTTGATGCCGTCGCGGCAGGCGTGCTCATGCCCATGCAGACCCTGGTGGGCTCGGTTGTGCTGATCGTGGCGGTGGTGATCGCACTGGTGATGATCGATCCAGTTGTTGCTGCCGTCGGAGTTGCCGGCTTCGGCGGTTGCTATGTAGCCCTCACCCTGACCTTCCGACACCGACTTCGACGCAACAGCCTCCTTGTGGCGTAGGAGCAGACGAGGGTGGTCAGGTGCCTTCAGGAGGGTATGGGTGGTATCCGGGACATCCTGCTCGACGGTACACAGCCGTTCTTCACCGGCGTGTACGAGGGAGCCGACAGGCGTTTTCGGCGGGCACGTGGAAACAACGCCGTCATAAGCGGATGCCCGCGCCATGTCATGGAGGCTCTGGGCATGGTGCTCATAGCCGCGATGGCGTTCGCCATGAGTAGGCAGGACGGTGGTCTCGAAGCGGGCCTGCCGGTGCTGGGAGCACTTGTGATCGGTGGGCAGCGGCTTCTGCCCGCGATGCAGCAGAGCTACGCGGCCTGGACGGGAATCGTCGGCAACCAGGCCCTGCTCGCAGAGGTAGCCGACCTCCTGAACCAGCCGATGCCCGACTGGGCCGATGGGCCGTCGCCGCAGCCGCTGCTGTTCAACGACTCGGTACGTCTCGATTCGGTGAGCTTCCGGTACACGCCCAGCGGTCCACTGGTCCTGGACGATGTCAGCATGGAGATCACACGTGGCGCCACGGTCGGCCTGGTCGGCAGCACGGGCAGCGGCAAGAGCACGGCGCTGGATCTCCTAATGGGCCTCTTGGAGCCGACGTCGGGCAGCGTCCTCGTAGAAGGAATGTCGATCGTCGGTCCGAGGAGAAGGTCGTGGCAGCGAAACGTCGCCCACGTACCGCAGGCGATCTTCCTGGCTGACGCCAGCTTGGCCGAGAACATCGCGTTCGGGGTAGCCGCAGATGAGGTCGACATGGGCCGGGTGCGAGAATCCGCCAGCCGGGCGGCGATAGCGGAGTTCATAGAGAGCTCACCCGAGGGTTACGACGCCAGGGTCGGCGAGCGGGGAGCTCTCCTCTCAGGGGGTCAACGTCAGCGACTGGGTATCGCGAGGGCCCTATATCGGAACTGTGACATTTTGATCCTTGACGAGGCTACAAGTGCCCTCGACGGGGCGACAGAGGCTGAGGTGATGGGTCGCATTGTTGGTAATCGCGAACTCACCGTC
>CAZTTE010000026.1:0-16265 GCA_964616225.1 uncultured Pseudohongiella sp. | reverse complement strand
AATCGTACCTACGTTTACGTGTACCTTCGTTCTTTCAAATTTTTCCTTCGCCACTTTTCTATCCTCTCTATTCTTTAAAGTTACGCAGCGGTGTTATCAATAATTGATTCAGCTATATTGCCTGGAACTTCAGCATATTTATCGAATTCCATCGTATAGGTTGCACGACCCTGAGTTGCAGAACGCAAGTCTGTGGCATAACCAAACATTTCCGACAACGGAACTTCGGCATTAATGACTTTGCCCATTGCGCTGTCTTCCATTCCACCAACCATGCCACGACGGCGATTCAAATCACCCATTACGTCGCCCATGTATTCTTCCGGGGTTACAACTTCTACCGCCATCATGGGTTCTAGTAATGCTGGGTCTGCTTCCAGGGCACCCTTCTTAAGTGCTAAAGAGCCAGCGATCTTGAATGCCATCTCGCTGGAATCCACATCGTGGAAGGAACCATCGTAAAGGGTTACTTTCATAGCAAGCAGTGGATATCCGGCAAGACATCCGTTCTGCATCTGTTCCTGTACACCTTTATCAACCGCAGGAATGTATTCCTTCGGCACAATACCGCCGACGATTTCGTTGACGAATTCGTATTCGTCATCCGGGTCGAGGGGCTCAAGACGCAACCAGACATGACCGTACTGACCACGACCACCAGATTGCTTAACGTGCTTACCTTCGATTTCCACGGACTTCTTGATGGTTTCGCGGTAGGCCACCTGAGGCTTACCAATATTCGCTTCCACCGAGAATTCACGACGCATTCTGTCTACAAGAACGTCGAGGTGAAGTTCACCCATTCCTGAAATAATGGTTTGGCCTGATTCTTCATCAGATTCAACCCGGAAAGACGGATCTTCCTGGGCTAACTTGCCAAGGGCGATACTCATCTTTTCCTGATCGGCCTTACTCTTGGGCTCAACCGCTACAGAAATAACTGGCTCTGGAAAATCCATTTTCTCCAGGGTAACGATGTTGTCTGGATCACATAGAGTTTCACCAGTGGTTACATCTTTCAGACCAATGGCCGCGGCGATATCACCGGCAAGTACTTCTTTGATCTCTTCACGTGAATTGGAGTGCATTTGCACCATACGGCCCACACGCTCTTTCTTATGCTTGAGTGGGTTATAAACCGTGTCGCCAGAATTTAGCGTGCCGGAATAAACACGGAAGAACGTTAGTGTTCCAACATACGGGTCAGTCGCAATCTTGAATGCCAAAGACGCAAACGGCGCATTATCATCTGCTGGACAAGTAACTTCTGAACCGTCGTCTTTAACACCTTCGATCTCTTTTACTTCGGTTGGAGCAGGCATGTAATCCACAACTGCATCCAGCACTGCTTGCACACCTTTGTTCTTGAAAGCAGATCCGCAGAGCACTGGAACGATTTCGTTTGCCAATGTGCGCTGGCGAATAGCACTCATTACTTCTTCTTCGCTTAGCTCGCCAGTATCCAGGTATTTTTCCATGACTTCTTCATTAGCTTCAGCGGCGGCTTCAAGCATGTGCTCGCGCCACTCATCACAGAGCCCCTGTAAGTCAGCAGGTATGTCCTGATATTCAAAAGTTGTGCCTTGATCATCTTCGCTCCAGATGATGGACTTCATCTTTACCAGGTCAATCACGCCTTTAAACTCGTCTTCCGCACCGATGGCTAACTGCAAAGGAACCGCATTTGCACCGAGTCGATCTTTCATTTGCTCGACGACTTTAAGGAAGTCGGCTCCGGCACGGTCCATCTTGTTGACGAAGACCATACGCGGAACTTCATAGCGGTTAGCCTGACGCCAAACTGTTTCTGTTTGAGGCTGCACACCTGAAGACGCGCACAGCACAACAACCGCACCATCCAACACACGCAGCGATCGTTCTACTTCAATGGTGAAGTCAACGTGTCCCGGTGTGTCGATGATGTTGATACGGTGCTCATCGTACTGACTGTCCATTCCGTTCCAGAAACAAGTTGTCGCAGCGGACGTGATTGTAATACCACGTTCCTGCTCTTGTTCCATCCAATCCATAACCGCAGCACCATCATGTACTTCACCGATCTTGTGTGAAATACCAGTGTAGAAAAGTACGCGCTCAGTCGTGGTTGTCTTTCCAGCATCCACGTGTGCAGCGATTCCAATATTGCGATAACGACTTAGGGGGTGTTTTCTAGCCACAGCTTTACCCTCAAAAAATAAAAGTAATTAATTAAAAACGATAATGTGAAAAAGCGCGGTTGGCTTCTGCCATACGATGCACATCTTCGCGCTTCTTAACGGCACTTCCGCGTCCTTCGGCAGCATCGGCGATCTCGCCGGCTAAACGGAGGGCCATGGATTTCTCTCCACGGGAACGGGAATGCTCAACCAACCAGCGCATCGCCAGGGCATTACGACGTTCTGCCCGCACTTCTACTGGCACCTGATAAGTAGCACCACCGACACGGCGAGATTTCACCTCCACCATGGGCGCGATACTGTCTAAGGCTTTTTCGAATACTTCTAATGGATCGGTAGAAGTTTTTTCCGCTACTACATCCAAAGCACCGTACACGATCTTCTCGGCAACAGACTTCTTGCCGTCGACCATGACGTGGTTCATGAATTTAGCTAGGACTTTGCTTCCGAATTTTGGATCTGGCAGAACTTCACGTTTTGCCACTACTCTACGTCTAGGCATATGCGACCTCTATGTTTATTCAGGTTAATCCAGAATTCTTGGTTAACTCTTAACGGCTAAGCCGTTAACTCAAACTTCTAACCAACACCTGGCCTTACTCAATCTCATCGTTATGTTTTAAGAGCTACGATGAGCCGCGCAATCCTTACGCTTGTGATACTGCAGAGCTCTATAAAATTTGCAAAACCGTTGCTGCTAACTAACTCAGTACACCGCAATCAACGGATCGTTCTAGTGCTTGTTAGTCAACTACTTTCTATCAACGGTTTTTGTCCGCACTAATTAGGAAGTTACTTTGGACGTTTAGCACCATATTTCGAGCGACCTTGCTTCCGATCAGAAACACCAGAGGTATCCAGACTGCCGCGAACGGTGTGATAACGCACACCAGGCAAATCCTTAACACGGCCACCCCGAATCAGGACCACTGAGTGCTCCTGTAAATTATGGCCTTCACCACCGATGTAAGACGTGACTTCATAACCATTTACCAGTCGTACACGGCATACCTTTCGAAGTGCTGAATTCGGCTTCTTTGGTGTCGTGGTATATACCCTTGTGCAAACACCGCGTTTCTGCGGGGAACGCTGGAGGGCAGGCACGTCACTCTTGGAGACCTTGCTCTTACGGGGCTTACGAACTAATTGGTTAATTGTTGCCATCGTACTTTTTTTAAATCCTCATTTTTGAACGATTACCAGTGAACTATTCAGCATCTCTGATGCGATCTGGTTTCTGGCAAAACGGACTGTTAAGGTCCCTTGGCTCAAAAGATGCGAGAGTTTAATGATCTCGCATCTTTGAGTCAACTGTTTTCGAGCCTGAATCCCGCAGTTTTCCTAGCTTTCAGCCTCTTCGCTGGCCTCTTCACTCAAGGCCTCACTAAGAGCGGCTTCTACGTCACTGACTGAAACTTCCAGTTCTGCTTCTTCCAGGCTCGCCTTCTTGCGGGCCTCGTGATACGCCAGTCCTGTACCTGCCGGGATAAGACGCCCAACCACCACATTTTCTTTCAATCCGCGGAGGAAATCGCGCTTTCCAGTAACCGCCGCTTCGGTAAGTACCCGCGTGGTTTCCTGGAACGATGCCGCAGAAATAAATGATTCAGTGGCGAGAGATGCCTTGGTAATACCCAGCAGCATGCGATCGAATTTCGCTGGCTGCTTGTCTTCTTCTTGAAGATTGTCATTGATTTCAAGAATCTGGGTATAAGTAAGCTGCTCACCTTTGATCAGGTTGGAGTCACCCGGTTGAGTAATTTCAACTTTTCTCAGCATCTGGCGCACGATTACTTCGATGTGCTTATCGTTAATGCGCACACCCTGTAGTCGATATACATCCTGTACTTCGTTAACGATGTATTGGGCCAGAGCCTCAACACCCTTCAATCGCAAGATGTCATGTGGTGCAGGTGGCCCTTCTGAAACAACTTCACCTTTCTCGATGTGCTCACCCTCGAACACAGTCATGGTACGCCACTTCGGTATCAAGACTTCGTAATGATCAGAACCATCGATTGGGTTCACGCCATCTTTAGGCGTAATGACCAGTCGACGCTTGCCTTTGGTTTCTTTACCGAAACTGATGGTGCCTGAGATTTCAGCAAGTATTGCCGGCTCTTTCGGCTTACGTGCTTCAAACAAGTCAGCAACTCGCGGCAGACCACCCGTGATATCACGTGTCTTCGATCCTTCCTGAGGTATACGTGCGATAACGTCACCGATGTTCAATTCAGCGCCATCTTTCAGGCCGATAATCGCATTAGCAGGCAAGTGGTAGTGAGCAGGAACATTAGTACCGGGTAAACAAACTTCCTTACCTTTCTTATCAACAACGTTTACTGCTGGACGTAACTCTTTCGCAGACGAGGCACGCTCTGCCGGATCGATAACGGAAATGCTGGAAAGACCAGTGATCTCATCCGTTTGCTCTCTGACAGTAATACCTTCTTCCATGGATTCGAAAGCAACTTTACCAGCCACTTCAGAGACGATTGGGTGAGTGTGTGGATCCCAGGTTGCAACAACCTGTCCTGCTTCTACATCTACATTCTTACCGATTGTAATAAGTGCACCGTATGGAAGCTTGTAACGCTCACGCTCACGACCATTAGTATCATTCACTATGAGCTCACCGGATCGAGACACTACGACCAATTCGCCTTTAGTGTTCTCAACGGTCTTCATGTTGCTCAGGTGGATAGTACCGGTGTTCTTAACCTGAATGTTATCGCTTGCTGTAGCTCGCGATGCCGCACCACCAATGTGGAAGGTACGCATCGTTAACTGTGTTCCTGGCTCACCGATAGACTGTGCAGCGATTACACCGACTGCCTCACCGACATTTGCCAGATGTCCTCGTGCCAGGTCACGACCATAGCACTGACTGCAAATACCAAACCTTGTCTCACAGGTAATTGGAGATCGTACCTGCACCTGGTCAACCCCGCAGGTTTCTAACTTATCAACCATGCGCTCATTGATCATAGTGCCGGCTTCAGCAATTACTTCACCGCTGTCTTCTTGAACCACATCATCGGCAAGCACGCGGCCAAGCACTCGATCACCCAGAGGTGCGATGATGTCACCGCCTTCGATGATTGGCGCCATAGTCAGACCCTGGTCTGTTCCACAATCCTGTTCGGTAATAACCAGGTCCTGGGAAATATCTACCAGGCGACGCGTCAGGTATCCGGAGTTAGCAGTCTTGAGTGCAGTATCCGCCAGACCCTTACGAGCACCGTGGGTCGATGTAAAGTACTGGGATACACTTAAACCTTCGCGGAAGTTTGCAGTAATTGGGGTTTCGATGATCGAACCATCAGGACGTGCCATCAAACCACGCATACCAGCTAACTGACGAATCTGGGCAGGAGAACCTCGCGCGCCAGAATCCGCATATACATAGACAGAGTTGAAGGATTCCTGTTGCTCTTCTTCCCCTTCCTTGTTGATTACCGGCTCGGTAGACAGGCCATCCATCATTGACTTGGCAACGATGTCATTGGCACGTGACCAGATATCAATAACCTTGTTATATTTCTCACCCTGGGTTACAAGACCGGAAGCGAACTGAGCTTCGATTTCTTCAACCTCAGAATTGGCCTGACCAATAATTTCTGCCTTCTCATCAGGGATCACGAAATCGTTAACACCGATTGAAGATCCGGAGCGAGTCGAATAGGCATAACCGGTATACATTAGCTGGTCAGCAAAAATAACTGTCTCTTTCAGACCAACATTTCGATAACAGGCGTTAAGAATTTGCGAAATTGGCTTCTTCGCCATCTTCTGGTTAACCATTGAGAACGGAAGACCATCAGGAACGATGTTGTAAAGCAATACGCGACCAACAGTGGTATCAACGATTTCACTTCGAGATTCAGTCTCGCCTTCGTCGTTAAATACATTCTCGATAATGCGCACTTTGATGCGTGCCTGCAGATGAACCTGACCTGTGTCATAGGCTCTCTGCACTTCCTTCGCATCGGCAAATACCATGCCTTCGCCTGGCGCATTCACTCGTTCGCGCGTCATGTAGTACAAACCAAGTACCACGTCTTGCGAAGGTACGATGATTGGCTCACCGTTTGCTGGAGCAAGAATGTTATTGGTAGACATCATCAGGGTTCGAGCTTCCAACTGCGCTTCCAGGGTTAATGGAACGTGCACAGCCATCTGGTCACCGTCGAAGTCTGCGTTATAAGCAGCACATACCAATGGGTGTAATTGAATCGCCTTACCTTCGATAAGTACCGGCTCGAATGCCTGGATGCCTAAACGGTGAAGAGTAGGAGCACGGTTGAGAAGTACCGGGTGCTCACGAATAACTTCGGCGAGAATATCCCAGACTTCGGCCGTTTCTCTTTCCACCATCTTCTTGGCAGCCTTAATAGTAGTGGCAAGACCACGACGCTCCAGCTTGCCGAAGATAAATGGCTTGAACAGTTCCAGGGCCATCTTCTTGGGTAGACCACACTGATGGAGTTTCAGGGTAGGACCAACCACGATTACCGAACGGCCGGAATAGTCAACACGCTTACCTAGAAGGTTTTGACGGAATCGACCTTGTTTGCCTTTAATCATGTCCGCTAGCGACTTGAGTGGACGCTTGTTCGATCCAGTAATCGCACGACCGCGACGACCGTTATCCAGCAGCGCATCTACCGCTTCCTGCAGCATTCGCTTTTCGTTGCGCACGATAATGTCCGGCGCATTCAGATCGAGCAGTCGCTTGAGACGATTGTTTCGGTTAATAACACGACGATACAGGTCGTTAAGATCTGACGTGGCAAAACGACCGCCATCCAGTGGTACCAATGGGCGCAAATCTGGTGGAAGTACTGGTAATACAGTCATAACCATCCACTCTGGCTTGTTACCGGAATCAACAAAGGCTTCCAGTAGCTTCAAGCGTTTGGATAATTTCTTCAGCTTGGTTTCTGAATTAGTGGCAGGAATTTCTTCCCTGAGACGGGCGACTTCGGCATCCACATCCATATCTTTCATGAGCGCCTGAACTGCTTCTGCACCCATCTTGGCTTCGAATTCATCGCTGAATTCTTCCATGGCTTCGTAGTATTGCTCGTCTGTTAATAGCTGGCCTTTCTCCAGGGTAGTCATCCCGGGATCAGTCACTACGAAAGACTCAAAGTAGAGGATTCGTTCGATATCACGCAGGGTCATATCGAGCAATAAACCAATTCGGGACGGCAGCGACTTTAAAAACCAGATGTGGGCAACCGGGCTTGCCAGCTCGATATGACCCATGCGATCACGGCGAACTTTTGAAAGTGCTACTTCAACTCCACACTTTTCACAGATTACTCCACGATGCTTGAGACGCTTGTACTTACCACAAAGACATTCGTAGTCTTTTACCGGGCCAAAAATCTTGGCACAGAACAATCCGTCTCGTTCCGGTTTAAAGGTACGATAATTAATAGTCTCTGGCTTTTTAACTTCCCCGAATGACCATGCTCTGATCATTTCCGGAGAAGCCAAACCGATTCGAATGGAATCAAACTCGTCTGACTGGGACTGAGATTTTAGTAAACCTAGTAGGTCTTTCATTCTGTTTCCTCCACTGATCACTAATGAGTGACCAGCTTTAAATAATCTCTAAGTATGTTTTATTCGGTTTCGTTTCCCGTTCTGGTTGCGGACTATTTACTAACGTCCAATTCCATATCGATCCCGAGAGATCGAATCTCTTTGACCAGTACGTTAAACGACTCCGGCATTGCTGGTTCCATTCGATGATCGCCATCCACGATGTTTTTATACATCTTGGTGCGGCCAGCAACATCATCCGACTTAACGGTTAACATTTCTTGCAAGGTATACGCAGCGCCGTATGCTTCCAGTGCCCACACTTCCATTTCTCCGAAGCGCTGGCCACCGAATTGTGCCTTACCACCTAGTGGTTGCTGTGTTACCAAGCTGTAAGAGCCGGTTGATCTAGCGTGCATCTTGTCATCTACCAGGTGATTCAGTTTGAGCATATACATAATGCCCACTGTCACCGGAGTATCGAATGCATCACCAGTTCTACCGTCAAAGAGGGTTACCTGACCGCTTTCATCCATACCAGCCAGACTTAACATCTCCTTGATTTCTGTTTCTGCAGCACCATCGAACACAGGTGTTGCCATGGGCACACCATTGCGCAGATTACCTGCCAGTTCGAAAAGTTCCTCTTCAGAAAAGCCTTTTATATCTTCCGTACGCTCACCGATCTTGTTGTAGACCTCGGTGATAGTCTTGCGCATTTCAGTGACTTTCTTCTGGGCATCGATCATCTTTCCGATCTTGTCCCCCAACCCTTTAGATGCTGCACCCAAGTGAGTCTCAAGAACCTGCCCTACGTTCATACGAGACGGCACACCAAGAGGATTCAAAACAATATCCACCGGTTCACCCTGCTCGTCATTAGGCATATCTTCGACTGGCATGATCACGGAGATAACACCCTTGTTACCGTGACGACCTGCCATCTTGTCACCTGGTTGAATTCGACGCTTAATAGCGAGATAAACTTTTACGATCTTTAACACGCCTGGCGCCAAATCGTCGCCTTGAGTGAGTTTCTTCTTCTTATCTTCGAAGCGCTCATCAAGTTCTTTTCTACGCTCTTTAAGCTGTTCTTCTGCTCGCTCCAGCTGCTTGTTCAATGCGTCATTCGACATACGCAGCTTGAACCAGTCATCCTGAGGCAAGTTATTCAGGTAATCATTGGTTACCTTCTGCCCTTTCTTGAGCTTGGGACCACCAGCAACTACTTTATTCACGAGTGATTTCTGCAATCTCTCGAAAGTCGCGCCTTCGACGATGCGATATTCGTCGTCGATGTCCTTGCGGACTTTTGCCAGCTGTGATTCTTCGATTTCGATCGCGCGCTGATCTTTTTCAAGACCATCACGAGTAAATACCTGAACATCGATTACTGTGCCTTTCACGCTAGTAGGTACGCGCAATGAGGTATCTTTCACATCGGAGGCTTTTTCACCGAATATAGCTCTAAGCAACTTCTCTTCAGGCGTTAATTGCGTCTCTCCTTTTGGAGTTACTTTTCCAACCAGAATATCTCCGGCGTTTACTTCCGCGCCGATGTAGACAATGCCCGACTCATCAAGCTTGCTCAGCGCGCCTTCACCTACGTTTGGAATATCTGCAGTAATTTCCTCAGATCCAAGCTTGGTGTCTCGCGCCACACAGGTCAGTTCCTGAATGTGAATAGTAGTAAATCGATCTTCTTTTACTACACGCTCAGAAATAAGAATCGAATCCTCGAAGTTGTATCCATTCCAGGGCATGAATGCGATGCGCATGTTCTGCCCCAGGGCCAACTCACCCATATCGATAGATGGACCATCTGCGAGAATGTCTCCTCTTGCAACTGCATCGCCTTCTTTAACCAGTGGCTTCTGGGAGATACAGGTGTTCTGGTTCGAACGGGTGTACTTGGTGAGGTTGTAGATATCCACACCTGCTTCACCGGCATCCGTTTCTTTGTCGTTTACTCGCACGATGATTCGCGCGGCGTCAACTGATTCGATAACACCACCACGGAATGCAACAACACAAACACCAGAGTCCCTGGCAACATTGCGCTCCATGCCGGTTCCTACTAAAGGCTTCTCAGTCTTAAGCGTTGGAACAGCCTGGCGCTGCATGTTTGAACCCATCAATGCACGGTTAGCATCATCATGCTCAAGGAATGGAATCAATGCCGCAGCAACAGATACCATCTGTTGTGGTGCAACATCCATATAATCCACTTCTTCCCTTGGCTTTAAGGTGGTTTCGCCCTTGTAACGAACCGTTACCAGGTTTTCGACAAAGCCACGCTTCTTATCTAATTCAGCACTGGCCTGTGCAATAACGAAATCGCTTTCGTCAATCGCTGACAAGTAATCAATCTCGTCAGTAACTTTATTCTTAACAACCTTGCGATACGGACTTTCCAGGAAACCGTAATTATTAGTGCGTGCATAAGTTGCCAGTGAATTAATCAATCCAATGTTTGGGCCTTCAGGAGTCTCGATCGGACAAACACGACCATAATGAGTCGGGTGTACGTCACGTACCTCGAAGCCTGCTCGCTCACGAGTAAGACCACCTGGTCCTAATGCGGATACTCGACGCTTGTGAGTAACCTCTGACAATGGATTGTTCTGATCCATAAACTGCGACAGCTGGCTGGAACCAAAAAACTCTTTGATTGCTGCAGCTACTGGTTTGGCATTGATCATGTCCTGAGGCATTAATCCTTCAGAATCCGCCATACTCAGACGTTCCTTTACCGCACGCTCAACTCGTACCAGGCCAACTCGGAATTGGTTTTCCGCCATCTCACCTACGGAGCGAATACGACGGTTACCCAAGTGATCAATATCATCAACTGATCCGAAACCGTTGCGAATGCCAACCAAAGTCTTGAGTACATCGACGATGTCGTCGGTACTTAGTACCGGCTCACCCTCAGACTCTGGCCGTCCCAATCGACGATTGAATTTCATGCGTCCAACGGCTGACAAGTCATAACGCTCTGGGGCGAAGAACAAATTAGAGAACAAATTCTCTGCCGACTCTTTAGTCGGGGGCTCACCCGGGCGCATCATGCGATAGATTTCCACCATGGCTTCCAGCTTGGAAGTAGTAGTGTCTATACGCAAGGTGTCGGATACAAATGGCCCACAATCGAGATCATTGGTGTAAATAGTTTCAAACTCTTTAACGCCTTGCTCGACAAATTCTGCCAATAATTCTTCGGTGAGCTCCGCGTTACAAGGGAACATGACTTCCCCTGTTTCTTCATTGATTATGTCTTTTGCTAATGAATTGCCAACCAGAAAATCAGTGGAGATTGCAAGTTCAGTTAATTTCGCGGTTTCCATCTGGCGAATGTGCCGCGCAGTAATGCGGCGGCCTTCTTCAACAATTAGCTTCCCTTTCTTGTCCTTTACCGGGAAAGTAAGCACTTCACCACGCAAGCGTGCAGGAACCAGCTTTAACTTGAACTCAGCATCCTGATCTTTCTTTTGAGTGATCTTGAAGCCATTGTTCTCGTAGAACATCGCCAGAATTTCTTCTGAGCTGTAACCTAATGCACGCAAGAGTACGGTTGCGGGCAGCTTACGACGACGGTCAATTCGTACGTAAACCATATCTTTAGGATCAAACTCGAAATCCAGCCATGAACCACGGTAAGGGATCACGCGTGCAGAGTAGAGTAGCTTACCAGAGCTGTGAGTCTTGCCTCTGTCGTGATCGAAAAATACACCTGGCGATCGATGTAGCTGAGATACAACCACACGCTCTGTTCCATTGATAACGAAAGTACCTGAGTCAGTCATCAATGGGATTTCGCCCATGTAAACTTCCTGTTCCTTAATATCCTTAATTTTTTGTGTCGTTGATTCCTTATCATAAAGAATCAAGCGAACTTTCACCCGCAGAGAAACCGAATAGGTAGATCCTCTAAGCTGACATTCTTTGACATCAAAAGCAGGTTTTCCCAAGTCGTAACTTACATATTCCAATACCGCTTTTCCGGAATAGCTGACAATAGGAAATACAGATTTGAACGCGGCGTGTAAGCCTTGATCCAGGCGATCCTCTACTGGAGTACCAGCCTGAGTAAATTGTCTGTAAGAATCGATTTGGATAGATAGCAAATAAGGAATATCCATTGCGCTAGGCAACTTTCCGAAATTCTTACGAATACGCTTTTTCTCTGTATACGAATAGGCCATGTTGTGTTCCTGACGTTTTGTACTCTTCAATGCGATCGCTTCTGGCGACCCATTATTTGTTACTACTGGCAGATTAGCTCTGCGACGTTCTATAGCTTGCAACCCAAGCTATCGAGATCTGCTCGAAAATTCTTCGAGGAAAATCAAGCACGAGCTAACGCCAGGCACGAAATACATGCCTGGCGTTGATCGTGGTGTAGCTGTCGCTTATTACTTAAGCTCAACGGAGGCGCCAGCTTCTTCCAGTGCTTTCTTGGCTTCTTCCGCTTCTGCCTTAGGAGCAGCTTCCTTAATAGTTGAAGGCGCTCCGTCTACCATTTCTTTCGCTTCTTTCAGCCCAAGGCCAGTAATACCTCGAACTGCTTTAATGACATTTACTTTCTTGTCACCAGTTGCAGCAAGAACGATGTCGAACTCGTCCTTCTCTTCAGCTGGAGCAGCATCACCAGCAGCCGCCGCAGCAGGAGCTGCAGCAACAGCCGCAGCTGCTGAAACGCCAAATTTTTCTTCCATTGCTTCAACCAGCTGGACTACGTCCATAACTGACATATCAGCAATTGCGTCTAGTACTTCTTCTCTAGATAGAGCCATGACTCTTATCTCCTAAAAAATAAAAATTTTAATAAAACGGTTAAATTAGGCTGCTTCCTGCTTCTGGTCTCTCACTGCCGCAACGGCGCGAGTAACCTTGGAAGGAACTTCATTCACAGTTCGTGTAAGTTTTGTTACTGGCGCCAACATGACGCTCATTAACATGGACCTGGCCTGATCAAGCGTTGGCAGTTTCGCCAATACATCGATCTGGTTTGCTTCCAGCAACTTGCCACCAACGGAAAGTGCCTTAATCTCGAAATCGTCATTTTCCTTCGCGAAATCCTTTAGCACGCGCGCGGCGGCGCCAGGATCTTCCTGGGATAATGCGAGAAGAGTTGGCCCTACTAACGCTTCTTGAATGCACTCAAACTCTGTATCTGCTACCGCTCGCTTCAACAAGGTGTTGCGAACGACTCGAAGATAAACATTGTTTTCCCGTGCGGTTTTTCGAAGCGCAGTAAGTTCGCCTACATCGACTCCACGGTAATCCGCGAGCACTGCAGACAAGGCACTAGCAGCAGCCTGATTGACTTCCGAAACTATTTGTTTCTTGTCTTCCAAACCTATTGCCACTTTTTTAACCTCTCAATTACAGCTGGTTTCTTGGCTGCTAATTATTGCCATTGCTTTGTCGAATCCGTACTCAAGCCTTCATTTATAATTTATAAACTCAAGCTTTGTGTGCGGCTCTCCTCGCGCTGGCTAAAAATTATTAGCTATAAACTCCAGCCTGGGCCTTTTATGGCCCTGCTATTTACCCCGCCAAACTGCGGCAGGGTTTCTTGTTCGGTGATAAGAACCCGGCATGAATATCCGGATTGGGTTTCACCATCTGCGTAGGGTATTAAGAAACAACGACTACACACTGTTGTTCACCTACGGTCTTTGATGGAACCGCCGGTTGGCGATTACCACAAAGTCATTAGAGAACCAGACTTATCTGGTTCCTGAAATTCTTTTATTGCTTAAAGCGTTAAAGACGATTGATCGATCTGGAGTCCAGGCCCCATAGTCGATGAAAGTACTACCTTCTTTATATAGACACCTTTAGCTGAAGATGGCTTGGCCTTCTTCAAGTCAGCTAAAAGGGCTTCAAGGTTTGATTTCACCGCTTCGGTGTCGAATCCAACTTTACCGATGCCACCATGGACAATGCCGTTCTTGTCGGTACGGAACCGAACCTGTCCGGCCTTGGCATTTTTTACAGCGCCTTCCACATCTGGAGTAACAGTTCCTACTTTTGGATTCGGCATTAAGCCGCGAGGACCCAATACGGTTCCCAGCTTACCCACAACGCGCATCGCGTCTGGTGTTGCAATCACTACGTCAAAGTCCAGATTGCCGCCCTGAATTGATTCAGCGAGATCTTCAAATCCGACGATGTCTGCTCCGGCTGCTTTTGCTTTCTCAGCATTGTCGCCCTGGGCAAACACAGCAACCTTAACGTCTTTACCGGTACCGGCAGGAAGAGTGGTTGAGCCACGAACTACCTGATCGGATTTACGCGGATCGACACCCAAATTTATTGAGACATCATATGATTCTTTAAACTTGCCAGAAGAAAATTCTGAAATTAATGAAACTGCTTCTTCGATTGAATAATTTTTGCCAGCTTCGATCTTTTCCGCCATTAGCTTTCGCTTTTTGGATAGTTTTGCCATCTTACTCTACCCCCTCGACTTCAATGCCGGCACTGCGTGCGCTACCTGCCAATGTTCTAACTGCTGCATCCATATCAGCCGCAGTAAGATCAGGCATTTTCTGATTCGCAATATCTTCAAGCTGAGCTCGATTAACCTTTCCAACCTTTTCAGTGTTCGGACGACCACTGCCTTTTTTCAGGCCAGCTGCTTTGCGCAAAAGCACAGAAGCTGGAGGTGTTTTGGTAATAAAGGTGAAACTGCGGTCTGCGTAAACCGTAATTACTACCGGAATAGGTAGTCCAGGCTCAGTTCCCTGAGTCTGGGCGTTAAACGCTTTACAGAAATCCATGATATTTACACCGTGTTGTCCAAGAGCTGGACCAACAGGCGGACTTGGATTGGCTTGTCCCGCGCCAACCTGCAGCTTGATATAAGCCAGTACTTTCTTAGCCATTGTTGTTTCTCCTTTTGGGTACGATCGTTAAAACATCTCAGTACCACTCTAGTTTTAGTGCTCCGGAGTTTCTTACGAAGCTCCTGCAAACCTTCAAACTTTCGCGATCTTGGGATGTTTAACTCCCCTGACCACCTCATACACGGCTAGATGCATGAAGATCGATTTTTAATCTCATCGTTTAGAGACGCTTTTTTGGGGACAGAGCTAAAGATCTGTCCCCAAAGCCTTGCGGCTCTTTAGCTTTTCTCCACTTGGCCAAATCCAAGTTCGACCGGTGTAGATCTGCCAAAAATCAGTACTGCAACGCGAAGGCGACTCTTTTCGTAGTTCACTTCTTCGACGGTACCAGTGAAGTCGTTAAATGGTCCATCGATAACCCGAACCATCTCTCCGGGCTCATAAATTGTCTTATGAGTTGGAGTCTCTTCACTATCCTCCATACGCTGGAGAATCTTATTCGCTTCCTTATCGGTAATTGGTGCGGGCTTTTCTGCCGTACCACCGATAAAGCCCATGACTCTTGGCGTCTCTTTAACCAGATGCCAGGTGTCATCATTCAAATCCATGTGGACTAATACGTAACCAGGGAAGAACTTTCTTTCACTCTTACGCTTCTGTCCTGCTCGCATCTCCAGCACTTCTTCTGTGGGTACGAGAACTTCGTCAAAGTAATCTTCCATACCCGAAAGACTGATTCGTTCCTTCAGTGCATGCATTACTTTTTTTTCATAGCCCGAATAAGCGTGGACTACATACCAACGTTTAGCCATTAAATTCTTCTACGTAATAAAGCCGGAAATAATCCAATTAAGTAGCCCGTCGAGCCCAAACAATATGATCGCTACGATCATTATGACTATCAGAACAACAATGGTGGTCTGGGTTGTTTCCTGCCTGGTTGGCCAAACGACCTTGCGAATCTCAACTCGTGCTTCTAAACACAGATTTACGAAATTACGCCCTTTTTCAGTTTGTGCTGCAATCCATCCTGCAACACCTGCTGCCGCCAATAATCCAACTGTCCTGATCAGTAAAGATTCAGCCGAGAAATAGGAATTTGCGTAAACGCCAACCGCCACTATAACTGCGACTATTGCCCACTTTATCCAATCTAGATTGTTACCTTCACCGTCGATTTTTTCTGACATGTCAGTCTTCTCAAATCTTCTGTTTTAGCAGTTCTCTTCTAACCGCCTGCCTAAATGGCAGGCCAGGAGGGAATCGAACCCCCAACCTGCGGTTTTGGAGACCGCTGCTCTGCCAATTGAGCTACTGGCCTACTTTCCGTGGAGCCGCTGCGCCCCTAAATACGATAAAGCCAGCACATCCATCCGGATGGGCTGGCGCTATCAAAACTCAGTTTTCTAACTATTCGATGATCTTACTAACTACGCCGGCTCCGACGGTTCGACCACCCTCTCGTATAGCAAATCTAAGACCCTCATCCATGGCGATTGGGGCGATTAGTTCAACACTCATCTTAATATTATCGCCTGGCATAACCATCTCAACGCCGTCTGGCAATGCAACTGCACCAGTTACATCAGTAGTACGGAAATAGAACTGTGGGCGATAGTTAGAGAAGAATGGCGTATGACGACCACCTTCATCTTTGCTCAGGATATAAACCTCAGCT
>CAZTTE010000025.1:0-17517 GCA_964616225.1 uncultured Pseudohongiella sp. | reverse complement strand
CACCCGAGAAGCTGGTCCAGACGATCCGTCGCAAGACCCGCAAGAAACACCATCCAGAAGAGAAGATCCGCATACTGCAGCAGCTAGTTCCGGTAGAGTGAGAATGATACAATTTTGATATGTTTGATTCTTAAAGGCGTTCGCTAATGTATGGCATGATTCATAAAGCAGCTAGGGACATGGTGGTAACAAAATTCGGGGAAGATGCCTGGGAAATTGTAGCCAAGGATGCCAATACAGGAGACGAGCATCTACTTTCCATGAGTACTTATGACGATGAAATCCTGTATGCCATGGTAAAATCCGCCTGCAAGGTGCTGGAGCTTACGCAAGAGCAGGTATACGAAAACTTTGGGCGGTGTTTCGTCGAAGTAACACTACAAACCAACTTCAAGTCTCTGTTACACACTTATGGCGGGACGAGTTTTGCTCTCTTTGAGAATCTGAATACCTTGCACGAGACAATTAGCACGACTTACACTGGCTACAGACCACCGTTATTTGAAGTTACCCGCCGTACTGATAACGAGATCGATTTGTTTTATCAGAGCGGACGTGGAGGTCTTTCCCCTTTTGTTCGAGGCATGATCGTTGGACTCGCTGATTTCTATGGCGAGGTTGTCTTGATTACTGAAGAGGAAGAAATCGCCACCATGGATGGTGAAAGGATCCGGTTCAGGCTCGTGCGTGAATAATACAATCGATGGCAAATCCAGCATTAGCCTGGATGTCACCCGCAGCATCTTTCCCTTGAATATGTGCCTGGATAGCGACGGGCGCATACTGTGTTGTAGTGAGGAAATGGATACTGTCCTGGGGACTTCTGTTGTCGGCGAAGTGCTATTTGACATTTTTGAAATTCAGGGCCCCGCAGCTCGAACACTTATAGATCGTGTAATTCAGCCCGAGGACATAGGTAAGTTATTGCTCCTGAGCAGCACCGAAATGGGTGTAGGGCTCAGAGGCCAGTTCATCGAAGTCATGTATGACTCCGAATATGTGTATCAATTGATTGCCTCACCCTGGCTAAGCTGGTTTTACGACAATGTGCCTGATCCTTCGATTTCAGTAACGGACTTCCCTGTGACTGACAGCCAGCTTGAATACCAGATGAACTTATGTGCCAGCAAGGAAATGCTTTCTGACCTGCGGGCCCTCAGTATACATTTGGAGCAGGCTCGGGAAGAAGCTGAGCATTTGTCCTTGATGAAAACCAAAATTGTGCGACATATCAGTCATGAGATAAGGACTCCCCTGAACGGGATTACAACTTCGCTAAGGCTTTTAGGGCAAGAGAAGGAAGGTTCTCGCAGGCAGAGGTTGTTGGAGATTGCAAACGAATCCGCTGGAGCTCTTATGACTCTAGTGAATGAAGTTCTTGATTTTTCAAGGATTGAATCGGGTGTTTTTGTCAGTGAAAAGGAATCTTTCAGCCTTGCTTCCTTTATGAAGACAATAGAAGCAGGGGTAAGCGTCAAAGCTGCTGAGAAAAATATGTTGCTGCGGTTCGAGCTATGCGCCGGCATTCCTGCAAGGGTAGTCGCAGACAAAAATTCCCTCCAACTCATTCTCTATAATCTCTTGGGTAATGCGATCAAATATTCCGAAAGCGACGAGGTTGTGATCAGGATAAAGTTTGATTCTCGCGATAAAGAAGATTTACTACTGGTTGAAATTCAAGACTTTGGCATTGGTATACCCAAACAAGACCAAGCATTCGTGTTCGATCCATTCTGGACCGCTTCGAAGAAGAGCAATGAGTACAGCACAGGTCTTGGCTTATCAATTGTCAAGGAGACTATCGATAAGCTGGGCGGCTCGATAAGGTTAGAATCAACGGAGGGTCAGGGCTCGAAATTCGAATTCACCTTCCCAGTTGAGGCGCAGTCTGCCACAGCCGTTGATACAGAGTCTAAAGCTGTGAAAATGCCGCCAAATGTGCGCTTTCAAGGCAAGCTGCTTCTTGTTGACGACAACCTAATTAACCTGGAACTTGCCCAGATATTGCTAAAAAAACTGGGCTTGGAAGTCATTACTGCCAGCGATGGGGCCGATGCGGTGGCCACAGAACAGAAACATGACTTTGATCTCATTTTGATGGATATTGAAATGCCTGTTCTAAAAGGCAACGATGCGACTGTACAGATACGGAAGAGTGGAAGGAATCGTGACCTGCCAATCATAGCGATGACTGCAAATGTCGCACCAGATGACATTGAACTCTATCAATCCAGCGGAATGAATGATTCTCTTTCTAAACCCATAAAAGACGATGCCCTGGTTTCAATTCTTTCGGATTACTTGCCTTTCGGCGCCGAGCCAGGGAGCACAGCCGCAGTTGAAGAACTTGAGCAGGCCTCACAAGCTGTACCCATTCTGCAAATAGAAACGTTCATTTCGCTTTTGAACGACATCGGCATCGAAAACGGACGTCGTGTGATCGACATGTATAAAGAACAGACAGGCCAGCAAATCGCCGATCTGGTTCGCGCGATGAACAACGATAAGCTCGAGCAGGCCGGGTCTACTGCGCATAGAATTGGCAGTAGTTCACTAGCTTTCGGGTTAATTCGTCTTGGTTCCCGACTGAGAGAAATAGAACGCGTTGCCAAAAAGGGAATCAGTTTCTCTCCAACCGAATCTGTCGAGCTGGAAGCAATCTATTCGCAGTCAAGAGCGGCCCTCGAACGAGCCTCTCCACCTCCACAGAGCGACAAATAGACTGCGACCCAGTGCACAGATCTGGTATCCACCAGACATTTCATCCTCTGGATTGTGATCCGATCACGGCAAGCAATCGTATAAATTGATACAAATTGATACTCTTACATACTCCCGTAATTAGCGGGGGGCGTGCGAAACTCTGTATCACTAATCTGTATCACTAATTTGTAGGTTTGATTCAATACCATGGCCACAATCTTAAAACCAAAGGTCGTAGTTATAGACGATGACCAATTATTCACGTGGATCCTGCATCAAGGGCTAAGGAAGAATGGTTACAATGTCTATGACATTAATTCATCAGAAGACGCTCTAGAATTTATCAGCGAGGTAAATGATGTTGATCTTTTCATCGTTGATTTCGACCTCGGCGAAGATTCTGAGGACGGGCTTAGTCTATGCAGAAAGATCAGAACCTACACCGGCAAGCCGATCATTATGCTTACCGGAGAAACGTCCACAGACCTAACCGTTTCTTGTCTGTATGCCGGCGCAGACCAATATGTGACGAAGCCATACAACCTGCAGGAGCTGGTTGCCCGCATGCATGTTGTACTTAATCGACCCCATGATAAGGGCACGAAAGCACCAGAGTCATTAACATTGACGTATAGAGCCATAACCTTGGATGGAAGACGCCGGGAACTGCGTGGCGAGAAAAACAGCGTTTCTCTAACTCAAAGAGAAATACAGCTCGCAGAAGTGCTGTTTAAGAATCCTGATGAAGTCAAACAAAGGGATCGCATTTACGCGCAGATTTTTGGTAAGCAAATGCCCCCGTTCCACAGGGGCATAGATATTATCGTCGGAAGACTTCGGAAGAAACTAGCTATAGCTTCTGACGACATTGTTATCCAACCTTCTCGCAGTTCAGGCTACCGCCTTACCTGTCTCAGAGAAGAGACAACAGCCACTAGCTGCGGCTGAAACAATCTATTCCCGGAAAGCCCGGAACTGTTTGCAAAGCTTTTCCATGATGAATGTCCCCAACCCCCCCAACCCCGAAATACCTCCAACGCCATATTTTGGAACGAAATAGTAGTAACCACTTTTCCCGGAAAACCATTAACACTGTTTATCTGTGGATAAACCTTAGTATTTCTTGACGAACTGACTATAGATAGGATGAATTGCCAAATATGTAAGAATTTTTCCTACTGTGTTCGGTGGTACTGAGGAGTACACTATATCTGCCGTTTGTTGAACTAGCTGATTAACTTGGCTGTAGATTTCTACAAGACATAAACTTTTTGATACTGGTATTTTGATTCTTGCTGTTACTGAGTGGCTGATACAGGAAACAGTATTGCAGTTCCAGTTCTAAATGCATCAGGAGCTGCCTGAACGCACTCTTGTTGTGTCTCTTAAAGCAAGATGAATTTATGGAGTAAAATAGAAATGGTAGTAATGGAAGTACAGCGTCGGGAAAAAGATGACTTACGCAGAGATATCGATTTCCTGATAAAACAAGCAGAGCCCCGTGGTGACCATCTTCAGATCAACCAGGAACGAGTCGCGAAATTGTCGTGCGCTATTGGGGAGAAACTGGGATTTGATCTGGATACCTTAAGAGGTTTGAGAATGGCAGCTATGCTCCATGATATTGGCATGGTGACAATTCCAGTAGAGATGTTAGATAAACCACATAAATTATCAGACGTTGAGTTTGATCATTTAAGAAAACACCCACAGACGGGATTTGAGATGCTTAAGCATGTTGAGTTCCCCTGGCCTATTGCTGACATAATTCTGCAGCATCATGAACACTTTGATGGGACCGGATATCCGTTCGGACTTACCGACACTGAAATTTGTGATGAGGCAAAGATTATTGCGGTGGCTGATTCTGTCGAAGCGATAACCGCAATAAGGCCTTATCGCCCAGCGGCGCCTTTAAGCGAGGCCTTGTTTGAGATCGAGAGTAAAAGCGGAAGGCTTTACGATCCTGATGTTGTCGAAGCTTTGTTGAGATTAGTTAGCAATGGCAAACTGTATCTTAAAGGATGCAGTTGGGAGTAAGTATACTTTCTGGCTGATACAGGGGCGGAGAGGTTTATTTTTAGCCAACTATAAGTATTGTGCCTAGGTTGCCCTAGGCTATGAGACTTCGAGCTTTTGCAGAGGGGCTTGCAATGCCGAGGTGGCCATGGATGTATATCCCAGTCTATTATTATCAGGAGCAGTAGGGAGCTCTATTAACTTAGTGAAATTTGGCAATTTATCTTTTCCTGGAATTTAAGAGTCTGAGTAAAAATACCGTACCGCAAATTTACTCTGATCTCTTTTTGTCGCGAGTCGGGGCTAGCAAATAGGCCACAATCACTGGTAAAACATATCCTTGTCTTCATCCGGACTGTGTTCCGTCAGTAGCGACACGATTACCAAAACCGGCAAGCCGACAATCCAACCCATATAGGAAGCTCCCATTCCCAATGGTTCGCCAGCCAGGGACCAGATTACGGCAGACAGGCCGCCTCCCAACATGCTCCAGAATGCACCTTTGGCGGTGGTGCGTCGCCAGAATAACAAGCCCAGCATAGGGAAGAACAAACCCGCAGCGCCAAATGTGTAAGCGTAAAGAATCAAATCCAGTACGCTGGGAACCTGATAGGCAAGACCAATTGCTAACACTCCGAAAACAATAATGGCTACACGTGCAACTCGTACCAGTGACTCTTCGCTGGCATCGGGTCGCAAATACTTGTGGTAGATGTCATTTACGAAAATGACAACTGGCCCCATTAACATCGAATCTGCTGAGGACATGACCGCCGCCACGTAAGCAGCGATTACAATACCGGCGATTCCGGCAGGTAGTAATTCCATGATAATCATCGGCGTGGCCAGTTCGGGATCGCTCACGTCGGTCAGCAACATGCGGGCGATCATACCAATGAGTGTGCTGCCGATGGCAAACAATGGCCACTCGATGGGCACACCGGTCAGCAGGAAGCCACGCCGGGCCGTCTCCACATCTCGCGCCGCGATGATGCGTTGCATTGCTGCAATGGAAATAAACCAAACGGGAAAGATAGCGAAAAACCATTCGAGAATAGTCCCCCAGCCTGCCGCCCCCCAGTTCACCATGGAAGCGGTTTCCTCGCTCGATTCAAAGTAAGTGACCAGCCCTTGCCAACCACCCACTTCGTAAAGGCCAATAGGTACCGCAATAAACACAATACCAACCATCAGGATAATCATCTGGAAGACATCGGTGAAGATCACTGCTTTCAGACCCCCCATGGCCGTGTATGCCAGCACTACTGCGCCGGAGCTGATTACCGCCAGGGTAAGGTTGATGCCCAGGGTGACCTGTACCAGCTTGGCGCCGGCAATGATCTGTCCTCCAACAAAGGTAAACCATGCCAGTCCAATCACCACGGCCGCCATGGTACCCGTGCGGCGATCGAAGCGTGCCTCGAAGAGATCGCCAGTGGTCAGGCCCTTAACGGCATCGGCCCAGCGTTTAACTTTCGGTACCATAAAGAAAGAAACAAGAATTATGCTGAGGCCGGAAATGGCAATGAACCAGGAACCGGAAATGCCCAGGGTGAATCCCAGGCCACCCATGGCAATGCTGAAACCTCCGCCGAGATCGGTTGCAGCAGTGGAGGCGGTAGTTTGCAACAGGTTCATGTTGCGATCTGCAGCCAGGAAGGATTCTCCTTCACCCTCACCCTTCTCAGTGCGGGCGACACGCAAACCAATCCAGATAAGCACGACGAAGTACACTGCCATCGCCACTAAATCTAATCCATGAAGTGCAACCATAAGAAGTGCTTCTGCTCTTTATTGTGTTGGCCCGAAGGACCAGATTATTGTGCAGCGAATATAACGCTCACTGCTGCTCAGGAGGTGTGTGAAAGCGCAGCGTGTAGTAAACTTTTCGCAGTCTAACAAGAAGGAAGCTCCAATGTCAGAACCGATTGCTGATAACGCCCAGCCTTCACCACTGTTCTATCAGTCGGAACAGCAGCGACCACTATTTGATCGCAGTGAGGGAATCTACCTTTGGGACAAAAGTGGTAAGCGCTACATCGATGGCAGCAGCGGTGCGATGGTCTCCAACATCGGCCATTCCAATCCCAGGGTGCTGGCGGCAATGCAAGATCAAATGGCTAAAGGCAGCTTTGCCTACCGTTTGCACTTTGAATCCGAACCTGCAATTGCGCTGGCAGAAAAGTTGGTCGCAAAAACGCCAGCTTATCTGGACCGGGTATTCTTCGTATCAGGTGGTTCCGAAGCAGTAGAAAGTTGCCTGAAGCTGGCGCGACAATGGGCAGTAGCGACAAACCAGGGCAGTCGTCACAAAGTGATTTCCTTAAAGCCTTCCTATCATGGCGGCACACTTGGCGCGCTTTCTCTGACTGGTTACAGCGCACTCGCTGATCCCTTTGTGCCCATGATGGCTGCCATGCCGAAAATTCCCGCGCCTCGCTGTTACCTGGATCGTGCGGCGGGAGAAACCAGCAGCGATGAGGAATTGGGTCTGCGTTATGCGGAAAACCTGCGAGAAGAGATTCTGCGCCAGGGACCGGATTCGGTATTGGCATTCATCTACGAACCGGTGGGTGGTGCTTCGACCGGCGCGCTAGTAGCACCGGCGAGTTTTCATCGAAGGGTACAGGAGATTTGCAATGAGTTTGGCGTGCTGTTGATTCTCGACGAAGTCATGAGTGGCATCGGTCGCACCGGCCGTTTTCTGGCAGCGGAACACTGGGACTTAAAACCGGATCTGCTGGCAATTTCCAAAGGCATCGGTTCAGGCTATGTCGCGCTCGGTGCCATGGTAGCCAGCAGTCGCCTGGTTGATCCGGTACTGGCCAGCGGTGGATTTCTGCACGGCTTTACCAATGCTGGCAGCCCACTCGCTTGCGCTGCCGGAGTTGAAGTATTGAACGAGATAGAAGAGGCAGGCCTGATTGCCAATTGTGAAAAAATGGGCAAGCTACTGGCAACTGGGCTGTTGGAGTTACAACGAAAATTTCCTTTCATAGGTGATGTAAGAGGTAAAGGCTTATTGCAGGCTTTTGAGGTCGTTGCTGATTCCAAGACACTGGAGCCTTTACCGGCTGATCTGCATGTGTACACGAAACTTGTTGAGATTGCCTACGAGCGTGGACTGATTATTTATTCACGACGCTCCCGCGGTGGTTACAGCGGAGATCATTTTCTGGTCTGCCCGCCACTAATTGTCAATGAGGAACAACTCGCGGAGATACTGGAACTCCTGGATCAGAGCCTGCAGGTATTTGCTGAGCAAGAGAATCTGTCGATTGATGCCTGAATGCAATTAATGTGAATACATAGAAAAGTTCTTCGCGTCACCTCTGTTTTTCAGCTTGCGGGATACCCATTTAGCTAGCGCCTGATGCTAAGTGGGATAGCTCTAAATACCTGAAGACAATGTTCGTGAGCCATAAAATCAGGGGCGTCTCCTTAATTTTTCCCTATACCTTTGCATCTGCAAAGTTGATTTTGCCACCTCTCGGGACGGCCTTCGGATGTTCAATTTTTCCCGCAGTTTGGCAGCTAAATGTAATAAATCTTCACTTTTTCTTTTTCATATCCTCTCTGGTTTTCAGCTTAGCCAAATAACTGGTATAAACGTGCTTTTTGGCCGGTGCAGGCAGGAATTTCAGGAGTATTTACGATGAAAATTGGAGCACCCAAAGAAATCGCAGATGGCGAAGCCCGTGTGGCATTGACGCCAGAGAGCGCCGCGCGCCTGCAGAAATTGGGTTATGAATGCCTGGTGGAATCAGGCGCCGGTGTGGGAGCCTCAATTAGTGACTCGGCTTACGAATCAGCGGGCGTAAAGCTTGTGGGTTCAGCGGCCGAGCTGTGGAACCAGGCAGACATCATCGTCAAAGTGCGTGAGCCTTCCATGGATGAAGTCGATGCTGCCCCGGATGGCAAAACGGTTATTAGTTTCATCTGGCCAGCCGCCAATGAAGATCTCCTGGAAAAATTGAAAGCCAAGCAGATGACGGTGCTGGCCATGGATATGGTTCCGCGCATCAGTCGGGCTCAGAAGATGGACGCGCTGTCATCTATGGCAAATATTGCCGGCTATCGCGCGGTGGTAGAAGCGGGCAATAATTTCGGTCGCTTCTTCATGGGGCAGATGACTGCCGCAGGTAAAGTTCCCCCGGCCAAAGTGTTAGTAGTCGGCGCCGGAGTTGCAGGTCTTGCCGCAATCGGAACTTCGGTATCCCTCGGTGCCATTACCTACGCCTTCGACGTACGTCCAGAAGTAGCAGAACAGATCGAATCCATGGGAGCCGAGTTTGTCTTCCTGGATTTCGAAGAGGAACAAACTGACGGTGCCGAAACAGGTGGTTATGCGGCGCCATCGAGCCCTGAGTTTCGTGAAAAGCAACTGGAAAAATTCCGTGAGCTGGCACCTGAAGTCGATATTGTAATTACCACGGCATTGATTCCGAATCGTCCGGCGCCTGAGCTCTGGACAGAAGATATGGTTGCAGCCATGAAACCCGGTTCTGTGATTGTCGACCTGGCAGCAGAACGAGGTGGTAATTGCACACTCACCAAAGCTGACGAGAAACTGCATACTAAAAACGACGTAACCATTATTGGTTATACCGACTTTCCAAGTCGGATGGCCACACAATCATCTAACCTCTATTCAACTAATATTCGTCATATGATGGATGATTTGACGCCAGAAAAAGATGGAACGCCTGTAGTCAACATGGAAGATGATGTGATTCGCGGCGCATTGGTTACCCATGAAGGCGAGATTACCTGGCCGCCACCACCTCCCAAGATCAAAGCCATTGCGGCTGCTGCGCCGAAAGCAAAAGAAGTAGAAGAAAGCGCTGAAGAAAAAGCGGCACGCGAACTGGCGGAGATGAAGCAATCGCTGAATCGCACTGGCTGGTTACTGGGAATAGGGGGCGTGCTCTGTCTGGGTTTAGGGGCAGTAGCGCCACCGAGTTTTATGCAGCACTTTATTGTTTTCGTGCTGTCAGTGTTTATTGGTTTTTATGTCATCTGGGGTGTGGCGCATTCGCTGCACACACCATTAATGGCAATTACCAATGCCATTTCATCGATCATCATCGTGGGTGCCTTATTGCAAGTTGTATCTGGTAATTCCACTGTGATGTGGCTGGCTGCGGCTTCTATATTAATGGCCTCGGTGAATATCTTTGGTGGTTTTCTGGTAACGCGTCGCATGCTGGCGATGTTTCAGCGGAGTTAAGCGATGCATACGAATGAAGGACTCATCACCGCAGCTTACGTAGTAGCTGCCGTACTTTTTATCCTGGCGCTGGGCGGTTTATCCAACCAGGAAAAAGCCAAGCGCGCCATCTGGTATGGCATCGTCGGCATGACCCTGGCGGTAGCCGCAACCGTTAGTTCTGTTGAAGGTCAGACTGGTCTCATTGCCATGATGGTAGTCATTGGAGGTATCGGCGGCTGGTTCGTTGCTAACCGCGTTCAAATGACCCAGATGCCTGAACTGGTGGCTGGATTTCATAGCCTGGTTGGTCTGGCTGCAGTTTTCATTGGCATAAATGCTGATTTGGAAATGGGATCGGCGCTGGCTGCTCGAGAGGCCGGCACCGTTGATCAGTTGGCAGGGTTCGCTGCAACCATTGCTGCCAAGACTGAAGTTGAACTTAGCATCCTCAAAGTCGAACTATTCCTTGGCATTTTAATTGGCGCCATAACCTTTACAGGCTCCATCATTGCCTACGGCAAGCTGGCAGGAAAACTCAGTTCAGCTGCTTTAACATTGCCGGGGCGTCACGCACTAAATCTTGGCGCGTTAATAGCCTGTTTCGTGCTTGGTTTTATGTACCTTCAAGGCGCAGGCCTCTGGACCATGATCGCTGTTGCAGTGATCTCGGGAATTATTGGCTGTCACCTCATTCTTGCCATTGGTGGCGCGGACATGCCGGTGGTGGTGTCGATGTTGAATTCTTATTCCGGTTGGGCAGCCGCGGCAATCGGATTCACCCTTGGTAACGACTTATTGATTGTGACCGGCGCTCTGGTTGGTTCATCCGGCGCCATTCTTTCTTACATCATGTGTAAAGGTATGAACCGTTCTTTCGTCTCGGTAATTCTGGGCGGTTGGGGTGGTGAAACGCAGTCAGCTGCTGCCGTTGAAGGCGAGATGATTGAAGCGAAAGCCGACGCCGTGGCCCAAGCGGTGCAGGATGCTGACAGCATAATCATCGTGCCGGGTTACGGCATGGCCGTGGCACAGGCGCAGGGCTCGGTATCAGAATTGACCAAGCGTTTGCGCTCGCAGGGGAAGACGGTTCGATTCGCTATCCATCCAGTGGCTGGCCGCCTGCCGGGGCATATGAATGTCCTATTGGCAGAAGCAAAAGTTCCTTATGACATCGTGTTGGAAATGGAAGAAATTAACGATGATTTTCCCGAGACTGATGTAATCATCATCATCGGCGCTAACGATATTGTTAATCCGGCTGCTCAGGATGATCCAGGTAGTCCTATTGCCGGAATGCCTGTTCTCGAAGTCTGGAAATCTCGCCATGTGTTTGTTTGTAAACGTGGCCGCGGCACGGGTTACTCGGGAATTGAGAATCCGCTGTTCTTCAAAGACAACACACACATGTTCTATGGTGATGCCAAGGCGTCGATGGATGATTTGTTGCGAGAACTGGATTGATCTAGTGAGTTCTTGCTAGGTCGTACAAACTCAAATTCGTTTCTAAGGATGACGATAGCAGACGTTTAAGGAAAACATTCTTTAATAGCATTTAGTGCATTTGGTAAATTTGTGACTACACTTAATTTTTGTGAAGAAAATAGTTCTGTATTTACTAATTGTTATCCTTCACCAGGTTTCCTGGGCGGGTTCACCTATTGGTCATTGGCAGACAGTTGATGATCAAGCGGGCAAGGTGGAAGCCGTGGTCGAAATTTGGGAAGAGGGTGGCAAGATTCACGGTAAAATAATCGAGCTATTCAACCTTGATGAACCTAATCCCTTGTGTGATCAGTGCAAGGGCGATAAAAAGAACAAGCCTGTTAATGGTATGACAATACTATGGGGCCTGGCACAATCTGCCGATGGCTGGGAGGACGGTTAGGTCCTGGATCTCAAAAGCGGTCAGACTTATAACTCCTTAGTTAAATTGAACCAGTCGGGTAAACTGGAAGTACGCGGATTTGTCGGATTTGCACTGTTAGGCCGTACCCAGGTATGGCAACCCGTGAAAGATTCTCTGCGCTGAGAATGGTGCTTGCCTAAATGTAAGACAGCTCTGCGCAATTTAGTGCTTGCCCCGCCCTTTCTCTAGTCAGTTTCACTCTCTTCTTCTTTTATTCAGATTGAAGATATAGAACAGTTCTATATGATTGTTATATTCTCATTTCAGTACTATAAATTTAGCGGGGAGAACGAAGATGATGAAGCCGATAAAAATTGGCTTAGTAGTTTTTGCCTTACTTGTACTGGGGGTTCTTCTAGCTCTGCGTGTAACCGGATTGCCACCAGGAAAACCCAGCGCCGAGCAATACCTTAATGCTGGGCGCTCGGCCAGGCCTGGATTGTGGTTGACAGGCGAAGTAGTCAGGGAACCGGTGGCTAACTGGGACTGGGTCAACGAATACAGTGATGCCTTTGCCGAGAACTCCAGCGAACTAGAGACTCGCACCTGGTACGGTATTCCTCATTCCGTAACAGTGTTACTGGTGCCCCGTGGTGAAGAACTCTATTTAATGTCCAGTGCACAAACATTTCGCCTGGGCGAGGAGTTCCCTAACGGCAAGGCGTGGTGGAAAAACGTCGAGCGAGATCCCCGTGTGCGACTTAAAATTGGTGAAAAGATTTACGAGATGACAGTTGTTTTGGTCCAGGATCGGGACGAGGTTACTCGATTGCGAGGCGGAAGAGATCCTATCGTGACTGAGTTGGATGTCGATGGTAACGAGATCGTCACGGAGGAGTGGCACTACTGGCGTGTTTTTCAGCGTAATGTGCCGGAATACGGATCAGTTTCACCAGTTACAGCGTCAGGCTCGTAGATTAAGCAAATTCGAAATCATAGAAGTCAAAAATGAGTGCAATAAAAGTATGGAAGGAATTGTAGATGATCCCTGATTCTCGACGAATTATTCATATTTGTGGAATTATTGTCGGTGCATTTATTAGTGTTGTTGCATTAGCACAAACACCTACAATCTGGTCCGGCATATACACAACTGATCAATCCGCCCGTGGCGAAGCTGTATACATAGAAGAATGCGCCGAGTGCCATCGTGAAGACTTAACCGGGCAGGATATGTCGCCTTCCTTGATTGGCATTGGCTTTACATTCAAGTGGGAAGGAAAAAACCTGCAAGAGCTATATGCTTCCATGCGCTATGGTATGCCTCAATCTTCACCGGGAAGTTTGAGCAATGGGCAGTACGCAGCCTTGACGGCTTACCTGCTTGAGAAGAATGGATTTCCCGCCGGGGATTCCGAATTAACTTCAGACGAAGACGAACTTGCCCAGGTAGAGATCATCAGTAACCGTTAATAATCTCTTTTCGTTATCTCGAGTTAAGGTAGGGCAAACACATACAGATTGTTGGCGAATGTTGGCCGGTACTCGGGAGTTATACTCAAAAAACTTGCGGTAGTTGCTGCGGATCCTGTTGATACAGCTACATATTGTTTTCCGCCGGTGCTGAACGTGATCGGGTAACCAGTTACCGGTGAGCCCAGATTTACTTCCCATAACACTTCGCCTGTGGCCTGATCATAGGCTTTAAATCTTCCATTGGTATCGCCCCCAAAGAGCAGGCCGCCACCTGTGGCGATTAAAGATCCTGTTGCGGCGCGTTGTTCAAACTTCCATTCGGTGCGGCCGGTTTCTGCAGAGATGGCGTAGACAGTTCCCAGGTTGGTTTCACCTTCGGCAATCTCATGGCGCACGCTCATCGCGTAAATGCGGTGGGACGCAGACTCATCATCGGTGACAAGTGTTGGCATGCACATGTTACGTAGTGGGTAGTACATGGTGTTTGTTTCAGGGCTGTAAGCGCCGGCTTCCCAGTCTTTACCACCGTGCATGTTCGGACAAACGGTTGCAAATTCACCCATCTCTCTAAAAGTTAACGATGGATTTATGGTGACTCCACCCGATGCGCCGTCGATGCTGTCGATAACGTTTTGAAAAACTGTTTCCCGCGCCCAGAGAAACTCGCCGGTTTCGCGATCGAGGGTATAAACCAATCCGGTTTTACCGGGAATGCCGGTCATTACTTTTCTTTCTTCGCCTGGATCTATATCTGGATTTATCCAGGATACGAAATTCGGGTCAGGAGCAACTGCGGTATCAACCAGCAAGCGTTCGAATGGATGATCCAAGTCCCAATTGTCATTGAGATGTTGGTAGTACCAATTGATTTCACCGGTGTTGCCATCCAAGGCGAGGGTTGAGTTGTGATAAAGATGTTGGTTTTCAACTCCACCTAGTAGAAATTTCGGTGCAGGAGAGGTCACTGATGTTCCAATAAAAACAGTGTTCAGCTCTGGGTCGTAACTGGGTGGCATCCAGGCTCCAACGTGTCTGCGTTCTTCGAACGGCACGTCACCCCAGGTTTCATCTCCAGGTTCGCCGGGGGCAGGTATTGTGCGTCTGCGCCAAAGTTCTGCGCCGGTTGCAGCGTCGTGAGCGGTAATCACACAGGCATCCGGCCCACCGATTGGTCGGCAGCTCCTGCCACTGAATACCTTGCCATTACCAATGATCGGACCTGCTCCCTGAATGGCAGGATGGGTGTTGTAATCCAACACCATGGTCTCCCAAACCTGCTCACCGGTGGCGGCATTGAGCGCAAAAAGATGGTCATCGACTGAGGTGTCGATAATTAGGTTCTGCCAGATGGCAATGTTTCTGTTATTGGAAGAGAGAAAACCCAGGCTTTCGCGAGCGCCGTCGGGAATTTCCCTGCGATGCTCCCAAATCAAATCACCAGTAGCCGCATTAATGGCTTGAATGACGTCGTTTGGATTCGGCATATACAGCACACCGTTATAGGCAAGAGGAGTACCTGTTTGGGAGCCATCAGTAAGTGCGCGCGTCCAGACCATTCTTAGATTGGTGACATTTGATTTATCAATTTGGTCTAAAGGGCTATAGCCCCAGCCGTTTTGGGTTCTGCGCCACATCAACCAATCCTCTTCATGAGGATTGCTTAGCATATCGTCTGTGACGTGCGGAAAAGATACTTCTTCTATCGAGCCTAATTGGGCCAGAACTGGCGAAAAAATAAGGAAGGAACCGCAAAGCAAGACGAGGTTTATTAGTCTTTCCATAGCTTCACTCTGTTTTGAGGATAATGAATTGATACGCTCGGACTAGTCCGGGTCGTCGATAAGATCCCGTTTTAAGTCCCCGATTAAACTGCGATTCAGATAAAGACCAAAAGCGTATCTTTTGTTGATTCTAAGTATCTAACTCCGGAATAACTTCCGCAACCCCGTTAGAAGGGGAGGTGGAGAGTGATCAGGATGATGGCGATTGCTATTAATCTCGTAAATGTTAACCTGCGGTAAGGCCACCGTCGGCCAAGTAAACTCCGCCATTGCAGAAGCTTGATTCATCCGAAGCAAGAAACAAGGCAAATTGTGCGATTTCCTCATTTGTACCGTATCTCTTCATAGGTATTAGATCGGTTACGAAATCACGAATTGTTTCTGGCTCATTTGAATTCATTTGTTCATGCAGAGAATTCATCATTCGATTGTCAATGGGTCCCGGAGCGAGCGCGTTGAAGCGTACACCTTGAGACGCAAACTCCAAGCAAGCAGTTTTCATCATTCCACAAACAGCATGTTTACTAGCAGAATATGGACACAAGCCAGCGAAACCCACTACTCCACCACCTGACGAAATCGCAACAAATGAACCAGATCCCTGTGCAGCCATTACTGGGGTTGCATACTTCATGAGTAGCCAGACGCCTGTGACATTTACTTCTAATACCTCGTTAAACTGTTCAGTTGTATATTGGGTTAGGGGTTTGGATAGCCCTTCAGTGCCACCCATAGCAAGAACAGCGTCAAGTGTCCCAAATTTTTTTATGGAGGTTTCTATTGCAAGAGCTATAGCAGATTCGTTTCTAGATTCCGCTTCTAGAAATAAAATGTTGTTTTCTACGCCTAACTCTGTTTTGAGTGAATCAAGCTTCACTTTATCTCTACCAATAAGTGTCAAATTTGCACCATTGGCGTGGAACAATTTGGCGGTAGTTTTCCCGATAGACCCGGTTGCTCCGGTAATCAACACGTTTTTGGCATTGAGTCTCGTTGCCATAGTTGTGGCCCACTGATTTCCTGGTAGAAGAGCATGTTAGAAATGTTTGGTGTCATTCAGCAAAAATTTGAAATCTATCTAAGAATAATTAGTAGTCGTCAAAATATCCTCCGATGGGAATCATCAGGTGGGCATATTGATTCCCCTGCCACATTACGTAAGGCTCACCATTATTGAAATCTGAAGGGAATGAATCCAGAGATGATGGGTTCTGAGGCATCAACATAATGTGAGGCCCGGATTCTATCCAGTTCCCCGGGGTAGCATCTTCCTCGTTAAAAACAAAAGGCTGGGTGTTGTCTTCGCCCATGTCTCCGTGGGCCATCCAGATATAGGCATCTCTGGAGAGGTTCGGTGTTTCTCCACCCACGTATGCCTGAACCCAAGCCATGCTGACTTCGTCGGCACATAGTGGCATCGCTTCATGAGGAGTGCTCCAACCAGCCTCTGGCATATTTCTTGGATTTGCGGATAAGCAAGTCCAGCCATTATTCCCTTGTCTAATTACAGAATTGTCGTAGCCCACGATAGTGGCACCATCGCCGATAAAAACAGGGGCAGCGCTTGAGAATGCATCTATTTGCCACTCGGCAGATAGTGGATCCCCAGCTATGGAATTTTGTTCGGAGCAAGAGGTTAAAAGCACAAGTAGCCCTGCGAATATGGCTGCAGAACGAGTATTTGCTGCATAGATCTTTATCAGAGTTTTCATGATTTTAAGCGCTCCTATATTGGTTCATTGATTTTTTTTCACTTGGCCATAATTGTTAAATGTTATTAATAGTAGTCAGAGAATAGGGTGGTTGATTTGGCCTATTTATTTCTCTGCGATGCTTATTAGTCTAACCTGAATACCGTATTTTTTGAGTTCTTTTCTTCATATAGATCAGGGTTTTTCTCTCTCAATCTCTCTAGCTTTTTCTTCGCGGTTGTGGGGTCGAGGATATTTTTCTCAAACCATGATACGAATTCTTCGTCTCGCACATTGCTCCAGAACAGCCACACACGACTTCCGATAGGAGACCTGAAAATACCGGTGCTAAGCATATGGACTCTCATTTCCAGATGCTTTTCCTCAACTAAGCCCTGTTTAACTTTATCGTAAACATCAAATATGTCTACCAGAAGCATAATTGTGAACCAAGTTACTCTGGATTTTTCGCTATCTTCAAGATCGTCCGCAGCCCAATCTTTGGCAATAAATTCGGAAAATTCTTTGTCTTTCGCGGTATTAAAAAAGCGATCGTAAAGCCGATGAGTAAGCCCGTGGCCAAATTGTGCTCTTGTAATCAAATTTGTTTGTCGGATTTGTGCCGACAGATATATGAGTGTGATCAGTGTTGCTATTGCAGCTATAAATTCTCCTAGAGAACCAAAATCTTGAAAACTCATGTTTCCTCCAGATATAAACCGTCATTTTTAATTAGTGGCTCCCATTTACTACCATATTTAGTAGTGCAGGTGGTGATTTTATGCTGTT
>CAZTTE010000024.1:0-18698 GCA_964616225.1 uncultured Pseudohongiella sp. | reverse complement strand
CTACTTTCTTCTTGGCTTTCTTCTTAGCGGCTTTACGCTTAGCAGGCTTACGCTTCGCTACTTTACGCTTCGCTGCTTTCTTGGCAGCTGAACGACGCTTCACTTTACGCTTGGCTTTCTTTTTAGCCGCCTTGCGCTTAGCTGGCTTACGCTTTGCTGCTTTTTTCTTAGCTTTCTTTTTTGTGGCTTTTTTCTTAGTTGCCTTGCGCTTTGCTGGCTTGCGCTTGGCCGCCTTCTTCTTCGCAGCTTTCTTCTTAGCCTTCTTCTTGGCTGGCTTTCGCTTAGCTGCTTTTCTCTTTGCTACTTTCTTTTTAGCTTTACGCTTTACTGCTTTCTTCTTAGTAGCTTTTCTACGCACTACTTTCTTCTTGGCTGCTTTACGCTTTACAGTTTTCTTCGCTGCTTTGCGTTTCACTGCCTTTTTCTTGGCTACCTTCTTTTTAGCAGGTGCCTTTCTCTTTTTTGCTGCTTTTTTCTTAGCCATAGGTTTCCCCGTCTTTTTCCGAGTTAAAGATTTCCTTTTAGCTGCCTTTCTGGCTGCTGCTTTTGCTTTGGCAGCGGCCTTCCTGGTAGCACTTTTCTCCTTCACAGCTACTTTTTTAGCGGCCTTCCTGGCCTTCAAAGCAGCTTTTCGAGCACGCTTCGCAGCTTTCGCTGCATCGGCTTTTGCTCTCTTCCTTTTCCATTTAGCAATGAAAGCGTTTACCGCTTTCTCTAAATCCGCTTCCGCTTTTGCTTGTTCTTCTAATTTCCTTGCTTTCGCCCCTACGGCAGATTCGACTGCACGGGCCTTAGCCTTTGCTGTTCGTATTTTGGCGTTAAGTGATGCAGCTTTTGCTGCAGCTTTTCGAGAGGCGTTTTGAGCAGTAACCGCCGCTTTCTTTTTTGCGGCAGTTTTCGATTTGATTGCAGCTTTCTTGGCTTTAGCTGCTTGTTGTCTTGCAGTCGAAGCATTCTTTAACGCTGCTTTCGCTTCTTTCTGTAATTTGGCTACAGCGGCGTTTGCTCTTTTTATAGCGGGGCTAGTAATTTTTTTAGCTTTACTCGCCAGCGCTTTTTTCTTAGCAGAAGCTTTCTTACTTTTCTTAACTTTCGGCACTCAATAAAACCCAGAGAATTTTAATCACGGTCGCTTAAGTTAACAACTGAACTCACTGCTTGCGCGCAACATATCACAAAAATAATCTTGCGTACTACAAATCTTAAAATTTTAAAGAACGTTTTTTACCTAACCATGAAAAAATCCCACTTCTACATGGTATTAAAAACTTATTTCGCTAAATAATTAGAAAACTTTAAGAAAAGAACTTTATTTTTTAATTTTTTTTTTGCTAAAACTGCAATTAATTTGCCAACTTTAGTTTGTAACTGTACTTTTTTTATACAAAAATAAAAAAAATGCAGCTTTTTTGTACTAAAACAAAGTTTTAAGCCTAAAAAGAAGAATACTACGTAATTTTTTGCAAAAACTATGTTCTAACTCGCACAAAAATAAAAACCCGGCATAAAAGCCGGGTTTTTTCGTAACACACTAAAAATTAGTTTAATGCTGTCATTATTTCATCTTTAATTTCATCAACCGCTGCAACACCATTAATTTTAATAACTTTAACGTTGTTGCCACTATTTGCTAATTCTGTGTAAAAATTAACCAAAGGTTTCGTTTGATCATGATAAACCGATAGGCGATTTCTAACTGTGGCTTCCTTATCGTCATCTCTCTGGATTAGATCTTCCCCGGTCTCATCATCCTTTCCTTCAACTTGCGGTGGATTAAAATCGATGTGATAAACACGACCGGAATCCAGGTGCACTCTTCTTCCGCTTAAGCGCTTTACAATTTCGTCGTCTGGCACATCAATTTCAAGCACAACATCAATTTCTACGTTCTCATCCAACATCGCCTGGGCTTGAGGAATCGTCCGTGGAAAACCATCAAACAAAAAACCTTTGGCACAATCAGCGTGCTGAATTCGCTCTTTCACGAGGGCGATAATGATTTCGTCAGTGACCAATCCACCAGATGCCATTACCTGCTCCACCTGCAGCCCCAGTTCCGTTTTGGCTTTAACCGCCGCACGCAACATGTCACCCGTGGAAATTTGGGGAATATCAAACTTTTCAGTGATGAATTGAGCCTGGGTTCCCTTACCTGCACCAGGCGCCCCCAACAATATGATTCGCATTTCTTACTCCTCTATTTATAAAATATTGGAACCAGTTATAAGCCTGCGGCTTTTGCCTGCTCCCACAATTGATCGAGGTCATCCAACTGTACATCAGACAGGGTTTTTCCCTGCTCATGTAAGCTTGACTCGATCCATTTAAATCGATTTTCAAATCGCTTGTTTGCATTGCGAAGTGCTATCTCAGCGTCAACCCGGGTATGCCTTGCTACATTTACGGTCGCGAATAGCACATCCCCCAGCTCAGCCTGAATGTTTTCTTCCTCACCTTTGCTTATTGCTTCTTCCAGCTCGCTAACTTCTTCCTTCAGTTTAGCCAATACCGGTGTTAAATCTTGCCAATCGAATCCTTCTTTCGCTGCACGCTTTTGCAGCTTTCGACTGCGCTCCAAAGCCGGTAATGCCATAGGCACATCATTCAACACACTGCTTGGCTCGGCCCCGGTATCAGGACCGCCTTTTTTGGCAATCTTTTCTGCTTTCTCTGCTAATTTTATAGCTTCCCAATTGACCATAACCTGATCAGAAGAAATATCAGCCTTACTGCCAAAATTTGTCACCTCGCCATCAGGAAAAACATGAGGGTGACGGCGCACTAACTTGTTGCTAATTCCATCCGCTACATCGTCGAAATTAAACAAACCCTCTTCATTGGCAATTTGCGCATAAAAAATTACCTGGAAGAGTAAATCTCCAAGCTCTTCTTCCAGATCATGCATATCATTTTTTTCTATCGCGTCTACGACCTCATACACTTCTTCCAGCGTGTAAGGTATGAGAGATGCTATTGATTGCTCAAGATCCCAGGGGCACCCGTACTCTTTATCGCGCAACATCGTCATCAGACTTACAAGTTTTTCGATGGCGCTGCGCTGGTCAAAATTGATTTCATTCATAGTTCTGGTTTTGCTATTCACTTCTCGGACAGGACAAACTCAGCCATAGACTCCACGTGCGTAGTGTGTGGAAACATATCCATTACGCCAGCCGATTTCAATTTGTATCCCTGGCGGATTAGTTCCGCAGCGTCTCTCGCCAGCGTTGCCGGATTACAGGAAATGTAAACGATTTTGCTGGCGCCCAATTTTGCAATTTGCGGAATAATTTCAATCGCGCCAGAGCGAGGTGGATCCAATAATATCTTGGAGTATGATTGCTGGTACCAGGACTTGGAATCTATGGCTGTACTTAAATCTGCTGCAAAAAATTCGGCATTCCTGATGTTATTTAGTTTCGCGTTTTCTTCACCCCGCGCAACCATTGCTTCGCTGCCTTCGATTCCCACCACTTTGGAACTGTGCCTGGCAATTGGCAGGCTAAAGTTCCCTAATCCACAAAACAGATCCAGCACCGTATCAGCTTGATCAAGTTCCAACATCGAAACTGCGCGGCTAACTATCAGGCGATTAATCTCTCCATTCACCTGGGTAAAATCCAGCGGATGAAATGCCAACTTCAAGTCAAAGTCTGGCAGGTAGTAGTGCAGTCTTTCAGGTTCATCACTTTGATCTAGCTTGTGCACACTATCGAGGCCGCCAGGTTGCAGATAAATATCTACTTCATGGGTATTGCCGAATTCAACAAGGGCGCTCTGATCTTCTGGCGTTAAGGCTACGAGATGGCGAACTACTAGAGCTATTTTCAGTGCATTCGAAGATTCACTATTACGCTCTCCTGCAGCGACTTCAATCTGAGGAATCTCACTGCTGGCATTCAGTGTTGCTAAGAACTCGCGCAAGGGCTGAATCAGTGCTGCTGCTTCCCGCACCAGAACCTGGCAATCATGCATATCTGTAATGAAGCTGCTGTATTTCTCTCTGAAGCCCACCAGTACGCCGCCTTTCTTTACCACCTTGCGTACCGCCAGACGTGCTTTACGTCGATAGTGCGTTGGCTGTGCTTTGATTTGTGGCAACAATGAGTAATCTTCAGCCCTTAGACTTGTCGCATTCTGCAGTTGCTCTACTAACACTCTCTGTTTGAAATCCAGCTGTTTATCCCCGTGCCAGTGTTGTAGAGAGCAACCGCCGCACAGAGAAGCATATGCACAGGGTGGGCTTACTCGATCCGGGGAGGCAGTGACTACTTCTGTGGTTCTTAATTCTGAGAACTGACTACGATTTCTCACATAATTAGCCGAGACTGTTTCTCCAGGAAGCGCACCATCGACGAAGGCCACCTTGCCCTCAATATGGGAAATGCCACGCCCCTCGTGGCTCAGGCCAGTAATATCTAAACTTACCGCTTCAGACGGTAGTCGATTTCTTCGCTTTCTTCGATTACTCATGGAGAATTTGGCTAGGCTAGTGATTACAGCCTATTAAGGCGAAGAGAAAACACCGGTGGAAAGATAACGGTCTCCGCGATCACAAATAATGACAACAATGGTGGCGTTTTCAACTCGTTTGGATAATTCCAGGGCAGCATAAACAGCACCGCCTGAGGAGACGCCGCAAAATATTCCTTCCTCGACAGCAAGGGCCCGCATCGTGTCTTCGGCATCTTTTTGATCCACGTCGATTACCTCATCAACACGGGATCGATCAAATATCTTTGGTAAATATTCCTGCGGCCAGCGACGAATCCCCGGAATACGTGATCCGTCCTTGGGTTGTAATCCAATGATCTGCACATCCTGGTTTTGTTCTTTGAGATAACGAGATACCCCCATGATAGTTCCGGTGGTACCCATTGAACTGACGAAATGAGTGACTTCGCCTTTGGTGTCGCGCCAGATTTCAGGCCCAGTGCGCATGTAGTGGGCGTTGGGATTATCCTGATTCGCAAATTGATCCAGTACTTTTCCCTTACCTTCGTCCTGCATCTGTTGTGCAAGATCCCGGGCACCTTCCATGCCCTGTTCTTCAGACACCAGTATTAACTCCGCGCCGTAGGCAAGCATCGAGGCCTTGCGCTCATCACTCAGGTTGTCCGGCATGATAAGACTCATCTTGTAGCCCTTTATGGCCGCCACCATAGCCAGGGCAATCCCGGTGTTTCCACTGGTGGCTTCAATTAACCTATCGCCGGGCTTAATTTCTCCCTGCAGTTCTGCCTGCTGGATCATGCTGAGCGCTGGCCGGTCTTTTACCGAACCTGCTGGATTATTGCCTTCCAGTTTTAGCAAAAGCGTGTTGCTGGAATCTCCAGGTAGTCGCTGTAACCTGACCTGTGGCGTGTTGCCAATCAGGCCTTCAATCGTAGGGTAGGACATGAGTCGCGCTGGTATCTTGGGGGTAACAAGGAAAGCGCTGAATTCTACACGGAATAGGTATGCCCATAAAGGGAAGTGCTGGGGGGGCTGCTATCTAAACAAGGCCCTGCTGTTTAACGGTTTTTCCCCGAGATGGGCGCCCAAGGCTATTCTTAACAGGCGTTTTGCCGCTTTTGCCGATTCTTTCTCTTCGATATCGAGTTGCCGCAACGCAATTAAATGTAGCCCGCGAAAGATTCTGGGATTCTTGTCTGGTTCTTCTTCCTGATCGGTGATTTCAAAACCGACATCTGGCGTGAATCGATACCGACATTCTTCTGTTATGGGTTGATGAGAAAGATAGTCTTCATCGAGGTTTATGGCATAGCCCAGTTCGGCCAGCAAATTGAGCTCAAACTTGCGCAGAATAACTTCCATATTCGAATTGCCCTGTAATCCAATCAGGGTATCCTGGTAGTTCAGGTAGAGAGATTTGTGCTCTTCATGATTGTGCAACAAACGGCACAGTATTTCGTTGACATACATTCCGCTAAACAAACGCTCGCCCTGCAAGACAATCGCACCATGCCCGGCTTCCACTGCGCCCACAGTCTTAACCTCTCCCCGACCGCTGAATGAAACCAGCAGCGGGTGAAATGCCTGCACTAAAGAGCGGTATTTGGATTTCTCTCTGCGAGCGCCTTTGGCCACGGCTCTAACACGGCCGTAATCCATGGTGAAAAAGTCTACCAATAGGCTGGTATTCTGAAATGGCTGACTATGTAAAACGTAAGCAGGCTGGAGAAGTACGCGTGTTTCCATGGCAAGTCAGATTTAATCGAGATAGCCCAGACTTTGCAAAGCGCGCTCATCATCGGCCCAACCACTCTTCACCTTGACCCAAAGATTTAGCATTACCTTGGATTCAAAAGCCGTTTCCATGTTTTCGCGAGCCTCACTGCCAATACGCTTTAAGCGTTCACCGTCTTTGCCTACAAGTATTTTTTTCTGCCCTGGCTTGTCTACCAGGATTAAGCCATGAATATGGAGTACCGCTCCTTCCTGCTTAAAATTTTCAATCTCCACAGTCACTTCGTAAGGGAGTTCGTCCCCCAATTGCCTGGTTACTTTTTCCCGAATTAGTTCCGCTGCCAGAAATCGGGAACTGCGATCGGTAATCTGGTCCTCAGGGAAAAGAAAGTCACTTTCAGGCAAATAAGATTTAACCAGTTGCTCCAGGTTTTCCACGTTATGTCCCCCCAGGGCAGAGACCGGAACAATTTCAGCGAAAGAATATTTCTTCGATAGCTTTTCAATATGCGGGAGTAATGCGTGCTTGTCCTTTACCAGATCAACTTTATTAATCAGTAATAGCACCGGCACATTAATCTTCTCTAACAGTTCCAGCACCCGTTGATCACCTTCGTTAAAGTTCGTCTGCTCGATCAGAAATAGAATGACATCTACGTCTTTCACAACACTAACGACAGTGTCATTCATCACCTTATTCAGGGCTTTCTGTTGTTGCCCATGCAAGCCAGGAGTATCTACATAGATGCACTGGTGCTGATCGTCACTGCTAATACCTATAATGCGATGACGTGTGGTCTGGGGTTTACGAGAGGTGATGCTGACTTTTTGCTTAAGCAAATGATTGAGCAAGGTAGACTTGCCCACATTAGGCCTGCCTACTATGGCGACAAAGCCACAATGAGATTTTTGAGCCGCAGAAGTATCGGTCAACTCGATGCCTCTAATTCAGCCAACATATTAAGAGCCGCCTGCTGTTCAGCGTGACGCTTGCTTAACCCGGATCCCTGCTGAGGCCGATTGCTGGATTCCACAATGCATTCGACAAGAAAAGATTGTTGGTGGGCTTCGCCTGAAACTTCGATAATTTTGTACTCGGGCAATCTAAATCCCTGTGCCTGCATAAGTTCCTGCAACCTGGTTTTCGCATCTTTCTGTTGTTCCAGACTGGAATAATTACTGATTCTCGATTGCATCCATCGGCGTATAGGCGCTTTACAGGCATTAACCCCCCCATCGAGATATATTGCCGCAATAATGGCTTCAACTGCGTCAGCCAGGATGGAATCCCTGTCATCGCCTCCACTCTTGCGCTCACCAGTTCCGAGTTGGATGAACTCCTTCAAGTTTATTTCCCGGGCGATATCTGCCAGGGTGGTCTTATTGACCAGCATGGCTCGAAGACGACTTAGCTCTCCTTCATTGGATTCGGGGAAAGATTCAAAAAGAATCTCTGCTACGACATAGCCCAACAATGAATCCCCAAGAAACTCCAGGCGTTCATTATTGAATTTATTAGCGCTTCGGTGAGTTAATGCGAGTTGTGCTAAATCGGGATCAGAAAATTGATGATTTAGAATGTTTTGGAGTTTGTCTAAGTCTATCGCCATCTATTCCAGAGTTTCATCGAAAGTCGCAATAACATCAAGATTGGCGACTAATTCGATGCGCGACTCATAGGCAATGGAGATTATTGCTTCGCCGTTTTCGCGACGCATACGAATATTGTCTACATCGAATCCCTGAATCTGATTGATGCGAAGGTTATTACTTACCGTTGAGCGAATTTCGGACTGGGTCATGTTCGATGCCTGACCATTATCGATAAGATCCTGACAGATGCCGGTTAGCAGGTTGTGATTAATGTAGATTGGCGCGATCTTCAATCCTACCGTGAAAAACAAAGTAATCATTGCCAGCAATACCAATATCCCGAACATTGATACGCCGCGCTGTTTATCGAGTCTGTTTTCTTGCAATTTGTTCATGCCGAGCTCACAGTAGTATGGGAATAACCGGGTAATAAGAATTTCTCAAATTAAGCCCTTTATATCGGCATTTCCGCTACAAACGTCACAAATTTCGGATGAAATCGATCTTATCTGATTCGCTGATTTCGTGAGAAAGTCGGCAGATTCAGGCCTGGATCCTTGTGCATCCAGACGGCTACCGCCTTTCCTACAATATCGTCTTCTGAAACGGTGCCCCAGACACGGCTGTCTTCACTGTTGTCCCGGCTGTCCCCCATCATGAAATAGTGACCATTGGGGATAATCCAATTGGTACGGGAACGGCGCCTGCCAACCGCATCGATCTGAATCGTCGGATGTTCAACACCATCGATAGTTTCAGAATACAGCGTACCGGGAAGTGGTCCCGCGCTGGTGTCTACCAGGATATTTTCAACAAACTCTTTTTCTATCAGCTCACCGTTAATGTAGAGAGTCTTGTCTTCATAGCGGACAGTGTCACCAGGAATTCCTATAACCCGCTTGATGTAGTACTTGTCTTCGTGGGGTGGAAAGAAAACCATCACTTCCCCACGTTTTGGATCATCTACATCCATAATTTTAGTACCAATAACGGGAAGGCGTACGCCATAGGCATATTTATTTACCAGGATAAAATCCCCTACCTCCAGCGTCGGTACCATCGATCCGGTAGGAATTTGAAATGGCTCGATTAGAAAGGAACGCAGAATCAATACAATCAACAATACCGGAAAGAAGGACTTGGCGTATTCAATTACCAGCGGCTCTTCCCCGAGCTCCGCGATTGCATTGTTAACTTCCTCTTCACTTCTGCCTTTGGCCTGGGTTCGTTTGTATTGCGCTATTGCTTCGTCGCGTCCCTTCTTGATCAGCAGGGAATCCAACAACCACAAGGCACCACAGAAAGCGACAAGGGAAACCAGAACAACTGAAAAATCGATATCCATAGTTTTATTACGAATCTACCTTCAACACAGCAAGAAACGCCTCTTGGGGCACCTCAACGTTGCCCACTTGCTTCATGCGCTTCTTGCCTGCTTTCTGCTTTTCCAGCAGTTTCTTCTTACGGGTAACATCTCCACCATAACACTTCGCAGTAACGTTCTTGCGCAAAGCCTTTACTGTCTGGCGAGATATTATCTGACCTCCAATGGCTGCCTGAATCGCCACATCGTAAAGCTGCCGCGGAATAAGTTCTTTCATCTTTTCTGTTAGCAGCCTGCCTTTGGACTGGGCATGATCACGGTGCACGATTATAGCCAACGCATCTACTTTATCGCCGTTAATAAGAATATCTAAACGTACCAGATTAGCCTTCTCGAAGCGGATGAAATGGTAATCTAAAGAGGCATAACCGCGGCTTACGGACTTCAGGCGATCGAAAAAATCCAGAACCACCTCGTTCATTGGAATCTCGTAGTTTAAAGACACCTGGTTACCGATGAATTGCATATCTTTCTGGGTGCCGCGTTTTTCAACGCAAAGTGTAATGACATTACCCAGGTGTTCCTGGGGCACCAGAATGTTCGCCAGTACAATTGGTTCACGCATTTCTTCGATATTGTTAACCGGCGGTAATCGTGACGGACTATCCACCATGACCACTTCACCGCTGGATAGCTCTACTTCGTAGATAACCGTGGGGGCGGTGGTGATGAGCGACAGGTTGTACTCCCGCTCCAGGCGTTCCTGGATAATTTCCATATGGAGCATGCCAAGGAAACCGCAGCGAAAACCGAAACCCAAAGCGTCGGAATTTTCCGGCTCATAATAAAGCGACGCATCATTCAGGGTAAGTTTTGACAGCGCATCACGAAAGCTTTCGAAATCATCAGACGAGACGGGAAACAAGCCAGCATAAACCTGGGGTTGAATCTTGCGAAACCCGGCAAGCGCTTCGACATCCGGTGTTTTTGCCAGGGTAATGGTGTCACCAACCGGTGCGCCATGAATATCCTTGATGCCAGCGACAACGAATCCTACTTCACCGACGGACAAGTTTTCTAATTCATTACGTTTGGGAGTAAACACGCCAACGCTATCTACGACATGGGCTTTGCCAATCGACTTGGCGATGATTTTGTCGCCTTTCGTTAAGCTGCCGGCAACAACCCGAACCAGCGATACTACTCCGAGGTAGTTATCAAACCAGGAATCAATTATCAGCGCCTGTAGTTCGTCGTCCTTTTCACCGGTAGGTGGCGGCACTTTAGCGATGATCTCTTCCAGGATCTCGGTCACTCCCTTACCGGTTTTGGCGCTGGCGGCCACCGCTTCGCTGGCATCAAGTCCGATTATCTCTTCAATCTCCATGCGCACACGATCGGGTTCTGCCTGGGGTAAATCCATTTTGTTAAGAACAGGTATCACTTCCAAACCCTGTTCGATTGCCGTGTAACAGGTCGCAACCGATTGTGCTTCGACTCCCTGTCCGGCATCGACGACTAACAAGGCACCTTCGCAGGCTGCCAGGGAGCGCGACACTTCATAGGTAAAATCGACGTGACCCGGTGTATCAATAAAATTGAGTTGATAGCGCTTCCCGTCTTTAGCATCGTAGTGCAGGGTTACGCTCTGGGCTTTAATCGTGATTCCTCGCTCCCTTTCAATATCAAGACTATCGAGTATCTGGGAATCCATTTCGCGCTCGCTCAAACCACCGCACAATTGAATAAAACGATCGGCGAGCGTGGACTTACCGTGATCGATATGAGCGATGATAGAGAAGTTTCGAATATGACTTAGATCAGACACGCATCCAGCCTGTTAAGGAGTTATGTAAATTGAGGCGGTCTGATTAAGGAGACAGTTCCAATGCCATGGTTGTGCCCTGACCTTCACGGATAATGCGAATTGGGACAAAACCTGATTCAGGCAATTGATCTGCAATTTCAGCGAATTCCTCGGCTGAAGTAACTTCGCGCCGATTCAAGGCGACAATAACATCACCTTCTGCCAGACCTGCATTACGACCCGGGCCTGCGCCGATTTCAGCAATGCGTACACCGGAGATTCCAGTTACCTGGCGGGTTTCATCGCTCAGTTCCGTAACACGAAAACCCAGGGGGTTTCTTCTGTCTCGGGCTGGTTCGCGGGAAACTGACGCCACTGCATTGGTTGGAGAACTGCCTAATTCAACAGTTCGTGTGATGTATTCACCATTGCGAAAAATTTCGACCTCAGCCTCAGTGCCTGGTCGATATTGACCCACATAGAAAGGCAAGTCGGTGTAATCTTCGATGTCATGTTCCATGAAGCGCAAAATAATATCTTCATTCCTGATGTCGCTGCGGGATGCAGGCGAGTCAGGCTGAACTTCGTCTACGAATGCACCTCTGGGACGGTCCATGCCAAATATTTCTGCCAGGGCGTAATCTACCTGTCGCATCCGCACACCGAGTAGCCCACGCTCTACGCGACCACTTTCCCGCAGCTGCCTCACAACGTTTAATGCAACATTGCTGGGGATTGAAAACGATACGCCATTAGAGCCACCGGTACTGCTGAGAATTTGAGAATTAATCCCTATCACTTCACCATCAAGGTTAAACAATGGTCCGCCGGAGTTGCCCTGGTTAATCGCCACATCGGTTTGAATAAACGACATGTAGTTATAAGAGGAACGTCCGGGAACCGATCGACCCTGGGCGCTGATAATTCCGGCAGCGGCTGAGAATTCCAGACCAAAAGGCGAGCCAATCGCTAATACCCAGTCCCCTACCCGACTCGCATCGGAATCACCGAAAGTCACATAAGGTAAGTCACCCGCACCAAGTTTTAGCAGGGCCAGATCAGAAGGCTCATCGAGACCAATAACTTCAGCTTCAAATACGCGACGATCATTGAGGCGCACCTGGATTTCATCGGCACCGGCGACAACATGATTGTTGGTAATGACATAACCGTCTTCAGAAATGATAAAGCCGGAACCAACGGCACCCCGCTGGCGCATTTCCGGTATGCCTTCGATGTCTAAATCCGGTTCCTGGCCGGGATTTAAACGCCGCAGTAATTCTTCCAGCTCCTCGTCACCAATCGAGGGCCTGGCCTCAACGGAACGACTGGTTTGGATTTCAACAATCGTTGGTGCATTCTGCTCCACCAGATCAGCAAAGCTCGGCAATTCCGCCGCACTGATCTTTCCTATACCCAGCAGCACCAACAACAGTGCCCCCAGCAACTGGTAGTAAGAAGTTCGATTCTGCAACAACGATCTCATAGCTAAGTTCCGCATATAGGAAATATTAAGGCTTCATGCCTGAATCCTGGCTGACCAGGATTAAAATAAGACGGCAACTTTATCATATTGCCGGTTCAAACTCACAGCTGGAAATGGCAGAAACTAGCTGCCAGGACAGGGATTTAGAGGGTTTCGAATCGAGTGAAGGAGACCAGGGCTACTGGGCGTCTTCCCGGGCCTGTAACTCATTAACCAGGCGGAACAAGGGCGAATCCTGAATATGCTCCGCATGAGGTGGCTCTTCCTCATCGATTTCAATGCGGCTGATGTAGTCCTTCAACAACTGTTGAGCCTGTGGATCGACTTCGATGGAGACATTCTCAGCAAGCAAACTCGGTGCCTGGGACTCAATGACTTCGGCTGAGAGCGCTTCCTGGGAAACAACTTCTGGTGCTGGCGACTGGTTCAGGTTGGTTTGTACGCCGACTATAAAGACCGCAGCTACCGATGCTGCAATAGCTACTTTCGTGAGATTCTGTTGCCAGTTTGAGAATCGAGGCGCAGTGAGGGCGGGTTCGTCTGCTAATTGCCCCTGGATACGCGTACTGAGATCTTTGCTGACCGGGATCGCTTCATCATGCATGAGGGCCTGGGCCAAATTGTATCGTTCCCAGGTTTCCCGGATGTCTGCATCAGACTCATAGGACTTTAACAAACGTCGTAATTCCAGATCGTCCGTCTCATTGTCTAATAGGGCTGACAATGACTCCTTTTCGTGCTCGCTCATACTGTACCCCTAATACACCGCTTTATTTTTTTATTAATGTTTGCGGCTTATTGCTTGCAAATGTGAGACCAGGCTCACAACAAGTCCCGAATCTTTTTATCGATTGCTTCCCTGGCTCTGAATATCCGTGATCTAACGGTTCCTACCGGGCAATCCATCACCTCGGTAATATCTTCATAACTTAATCCGGAAAATTCACGTAAGGTAAAGGCGGTACGTAAATCTTCTGGCAATTCTTCTATCGCATCCGAAATGGCCTGTTTTAACTTATCCGTGGCCAGACTGCCTTCAGGATTCTCGATCTCTCTTAAAACAGTTCCTATTTCGCTTACCTCGGCTTCATCCACTTCGAGGTCGCTGGCTGGCGGCCTGCGATTCCTTGAAACCAGATGGTTTTTCGCCGTGTTTACTGCAATTCGATAGAGCCAGGTATAAAAAGCACTGTCTCCTCGAAACATAGGTAAGGCCCGGTAAGCCTTGATGAACGCCTCCTGGCAAACATCTTCTACTTCCTGTGCATCGTGGATAAATCGTCCAATTAAGGCGGCGACCCGATGTTGGTAGCGCAGCACCAACATATCGAATGCACTCTTGTTTCCACTTAAGACCCTGTCAACTAATTGTTGATCAGTATCCTCTGCCATTCGTTCCTTCTCCGTTATCGCTGATGCTTTACTAACTCACTACCAGGAACAAACGCGCACATCCTCTGGAATAGACCGTAAGTCACCACAAAAGTTCTATTCAGATGGAAAATTATGTCACTATCTTGGAATCTCATAACTACTACTCAGGATCACAGCATAATCAGGCGTTTAGCATTCTTGCTCAATAGTCTTAAACTTGACCACCATAGATAGGTCGTGAAGGACGCGAAAGCTGGCAATTCATCTGTTTCCCTACTCCAAATTTCCCAGAATACCTTTTATATATCAATAGATTACATGCGAAAAATTAAAACCACAGTAATTTGCGGGTTTGCTGACCTGCCAGTCCAGGTTGGATAAGCATGAAGCAGTCTCTCGAAGCCCGGGATAACAAGACAGACATTTTAATCATCGGTAGCGGTGCCGCCGGCCTGACCCTGGCCTTGCGCAGTGCCGACTTCGCCCGGGTAACCGTACTCAGCAAAGGCAATTTGCAGGAGGGTGCGACCTACTATGCCCAGGGAGGTATTGCCGCAGTACTGGACGAGGCTGACAGCATTGAATCCCATGTGGAAGACACGATAACCGCCGGCGTTGGGCTCTGTCATCGAGACATCGTCGAGTACATGGTAACCAGCAGTGCAGAAGCAGTATCCTGGCTGGTAGAACAAGGGGTTCCGTTTACAACCAAATCAGCAAACGCTGCAAAGAATAAAGAAAACCAGTTCGACAATTCTGAACTAAGTTCACTCCATCTCACCCAGGAAGGTGGCCACAGTCATCGCCGCATCATTCACGCTACCGACGCAACCGGAAAAGCTGTTTTCGAAACCCTGCAAAGACGCGCAGAAGAGCACCCTAACATCACTTTGCTGGAAAGTTGTACTGCCGTAGATTTAGTGACACAAACGCCTGAGAAAGGCTCTCAGCCCGTCTGCGTGGGTGTTTACGTGCTAAATCAGGAAAACTCCAGTGTTGAAGCGATCCGGGCGAAATTTGTAGTGCTTGCCACCGGAGGCGCCAGTAAGGCTTACCTCTATACCACCAATCCGGATGGTGCCAGCGGCGACGGCATTGCCATGGCCTGGCGCGCAGGTTGTCGTATTGCCAATATGGAGTTCAACCAGTTTCACCCCACTTGTCTGTATCATCCCCATGCCAAGTCCTTTCTGATCACGGAAGCATTACGGGGAGAAGGCGCGAAACTGGAATTGCCAGATGGCTCCCGCTTTATGTCGAATTTTGACTCACGGGAAGAACTAGCCCCAAGAGATATCGTCGCTCGAGCTATCGATTATGAAATGAAACGTCTGGGCTGCGACTGTGTCTATCTCAATATTACCCACAAACCGGCTGATTTTATAACCCAGCATTTCCCCACCATTTATCAACGTTGTCTCGAGTTTGGCATCGACATCACCAGGGACAGAATTCCTGTTGTGCCGGCGGCACATTACACCTGCGGTGGCGTGGTCATCAATGCCCAGGGTGAAACCGACATTGCCAATCTCTATGCAATTGGCGAAACCAGTTTTAGTGGCTTACACGGTGCAAATCGAATGGCGAGTAATTCCCTGCTGGAATGTTTCGTCGTGGCCTTTGGGGCTGCCCAAAGCATTTTGGAAAAAAGCCCTGCCATCGATTTTGTCGATTCCATTGCGGATTGGGATGAAAGTCGGGTAACTGACTCAGATGATGAAGTTCTGGTTTCACATAACTGGGATGAGATCAGGAGATTCATGTGGGATTTCGTTGGGATCGTCCGTAACAGCAAGCGCCTGAATCGAGCCGACCGGCGCATCAAACTTTTACGGGAAGAAGTCAGGGATTACTACATCACACACAAGGTAACGAATGACAACCTGGAATTGAGAAACCTGGCGCTGGTGTCAGAACTCATTATTAGCTGTGCACTACAGCGCAAGGAAAGCCGCGGCCTGCATTTCACGCTGGATTATCCAGAAACACTGCCAGCAGACGAAGACACGATTCTCTCCCCTGGCAATGCCCATTAGCCGCCGGCTGGCTATTCGATGGCTCCATTATCAAACCGCAAGTAGCGCCTGAAACGGCGATAATCTGCAGGATTCATTGAATCGGAAAAAATCATTAATCGATAAGGCCTGCCTGAGTTTGCAGTCAGCAAGTGGAAATCTGCGATTACCAGGTGTTCACTAAAAAAGCAGACTACTGGCGCAGCAACTTCCAGCTGCTGCGTTCCCTGCTGAATTCCCCAACTGTTTCCATTAAAGCGAATTTGCCAGACTCGCTTCGTCGGGTGGAAAAAGAAGAAAGCCAGGAATACGAAATACACGAACAGGACAAACTCTATACAGAGAATTACAAACAGGTTGAGGCAGCTATTTAGCGGCGCTGCAAAGGCACAGATAAGGATTAACACTGCCAGCGCCAATTCAATCCTTGAAACTTCCAGCCGTAACACCATATCAATGCAAGCCGCAAATCAATGAGTTTAGGTTAACTGCTTGCTATGAGCCAAAATTTTGGCGATTAAATCCAGGTAATCCTTATTTGGAGGGATTGCAGATCCCATTAACCAGGCGAACAAATCCTGATCTTCTTCTTCCAGGAATTCATTATATAACACTTGTTCTTGGTGGCTCAGATTGCTGAATACATCATTTACAAAAGGCACTAGCAGTAAATCGAGCTCCAGCATGCCACGCCGACTGTGCCAGAATATTTTTTGCTTATCGAGTTGCTGCATATGATAATTTTAACTGAGCTGGAAGAGAGATAAAGCAGATCATAACGAGTTAATTATATAAATGGATGTATTCGAATTAAGTAAATCAGAATTTGTACGGGTGTCTGGACCTGATTCCATCGCTTTTTTACAGGGCCAACTTACCTGTAATATGGACGATCTAAGCGACCGCCATAGCTTGAGTGGCGCTTTGTGCAATCTAAAAGGCCGCGTTATCGCCGACTTTCGCGTAGCCCTCGATGGCAATGATTGTCTATTGCAAAGCAATAACGGCATGGCAGAAGTCATAATCAGCACACTGTCAAAATATGCCGTCTTTTCCAAAGTAGAACTCAGCAAAGACGAAGCAATTCTCGGCAGGATCGGACTCCTCGGAGAAGATGCAACGGCCGCGCTGGCGCAAACTTTTAACGATATTCCAGGGCGAGCCGGAGACAGCACTTCCTGTGCAGATGGCATTTGCATTCGCTTACCCGGTACTCAAGCCCGCTATGAACTCTGGTATAAGAATGCAGCACTGCTATCGGCACTGAGCCCAAATTCAGCATCTGCTACCAATTCTGAACAATGGCATCGAGAAGATATACTGGCAGGCATAGTCCATATAGATCCTGCTGCAAGCGAGCACTACACTCCGCAGCTATTGAACTACGATATCGCCGGCGTCATCGACTTCGAGAAAGGCTGTTATACAGGTCAGGAAGTAGTAGCGCGAATGTATTATCGCGGCACACCGAAAAAACGACTTTACTTACTCGCCAGCAAGCAACCAATTCAGGCAGATGCAGAATTGCTCGAACTGAATGACGGGAACGCAACAGATGCTGATCTTATTACATTTAGTAATAGCCCCACTGATTCTTCAGAACCAAATTTGCTGTTAGCAATTCTCAACACAAAAGCTGTGGAATCTGACGCGCACTTTGTGATGTCAAATGCTATGGATTCTTTCCTACAAATTCAAAGCTTGCCCTATACTTAATCTACCCCAGCTTTTTGAATTTGTACTCAAGGGATTGAATCATGGATGTCACTGTGGACAACATCAAATCCGTGTTGCTTGATGCCCTGAAAAAGATCCGTTGGTACTACCTACCTTGCCTGAAATCGCCCTCAAGGTGAGAGAGGCAGCCAATGATCCCGGTACCGATATAAAACGCTTGCAGGAATTGCCTGGAAGCGACGCGGTGTTGCCAGCACGAGTGGTTCGAGTAGCAAACAGCCCGCTCGTCCGCGGCTACCAGACTATTGAACATCTGCAAGCTGCCCTGAGCCGTTTGGGAGTTAACTATAGCTGCAACTTCGTCATGGGGCTGGCCATGGAACAGCTGATTCAAGCTACCAATGAAATTATTGACGAGGAACTGCGAGGAGTCTGGTCCCGCAGTTCAGAAGTGGCTGCCATTGCCAACGTGCTGGCGCAATACTACACCGAGCCCGAACCGGACAAAGCCACCCTCGCTGGATTAAGCCATGAGATCGGGGTGCTGCCAATTCTTACTTATGCCGAGGAGCACGACGAGTTGCTGGAACCGGAAAACAGTCCGATGCTGGATAGGATTATCAAAGAAATAGCACCGGAGCTTGGGGTCAGAATCCTGCAATCCTGGAAATTTCATCCGGAGCTGGCAATCGTCCCTGCGCAGCATCTTAATTTTCGTCGCAACAGTAGCGCCACGGATTACGTCGATGTTGTAATTGTTGCTCGCTTACAAAGTTATGGATTTGAGGAAATGGACGAGGGTGTAGGTGGCTGGCAGGAGATTCCTGCTTGTGGAAAACTGGGATTGGAAGTTTCCGAAGAATCCATGGAGCTGACCGGCATCCATGAAGAAATTGATATGGCAGCAATTGCCCTGCAGTAATTTAGCTCAGGGAAAATTTACCTTGTCGGGTAAAAGATTCCCATATGCTGTCCATCATATTGAAATCTATGTTTTCCAACATCTGGATCAAGTCGATGCGATGGGCGATTTCTTCATCTGTGATTTGTTCGCGCTCGAGGATTCTCCTGTTCATCCAGATCGCATCTTTAACACCCATGAGGTAGAGAAGAGTATCAAGTTCATCATTAACGCGGCGAATATGAATTGCACGCACGCCGTACTCCGCGATTTTATTGAGACACTCATTGCGATCACTAAGGCCAACAGCAAACTCAACCGGAACGAGGCTG
>CAZTTE010000023.1:0-23856 GCA_964616225.1 uncultured Pseudohongiella sp. | reverse complement strand
ATATTGGCTTTTTACCACTTTCGATCTGGACCAGGAATTTCAGGCTAGGTCACTAACATACCTGGTGACTTTTTATTTTTTATCTGCAAGGAAAGAAGAATATGTCATCTCTAATAGTGATTACTCGAGAGAGTATCAAGAATATAAAATGAAAGTAGGTATGTTTTTGCCGAGGATAATACAATGGGAAAATTAGAATTTATAACAATGAGCAAAATGAATGATATTAATCTCTTTTTAGAAAAAGTAGAAAACTATACAGGCATCAGATTACCAATTAGCTATGCTACTAACAGTAAAATTGTGGGAGTATTCTCACAAGAAAAACTTATTGCAGGGTATATGCTAGTCACAAGACCAAGCTTTCGAAGCTTAATGTTTGTTCCTGATCAAATTAAGGAAAACAACTCATTCTTCGAAAATGACAGTTACGAAATGATGGAAGTAAATGGACTTTGGATTAGCCCAGCTGTTAAGTCACCAAAGGATCAGTTTCGAATTTGGATGAAGTTAATAAGAGATGTATTTCTTGCAAAGAAAAAGTTTTTACTATTAATGAGTGATGTGCGAAACAAAAATATCGAATATATTCATAGCTTGACTAATCCAGAATACATTTATGAAGGCGCACCTCAATTAATGGCTGGCGAAGATACTCATAAACAGGTTCGTGTAGCTTACACAACTCGATGGAGAGCGATACTAAATCTTCCCAAGTATTGGATGGAATTGAAAAGCAGAGAAGCAAGAGTTAGTGAACTACTTAAAAAAAGACTATATGCCCAATCAGCTTAGAATTTAGGTACAAACTGCAAGACCTCAATTTTCTACTTTCATCTACACAGCGGCAGGGATGCCCTGTAGATTGAAGTAGCCGGCACTATTCAGTGCTGGATTTTGCCCGGCAGGTGCATTATTCTCACGCCCGCGCCGGGGGCGAATAAGTCGCTCAATTTTTGTACAAAATCGGCTCATAGCGAGAGCAATGGGAGGCCGATTTTGGGTTGTTGTGATTTCGGAATCACAATCCGGTATGATCGACTTCGCCCTGGACTTCAATGGCAGTAGCTAGACTGAAAGTAGGTACGAAAAAGCTTTATGAGTAAATCTCGAGCGAACAAATCTTCCCCATCTAAAAAGAAATCCGCTAGAAAACCCAAGAAATACGTATTCGCATTTGGCACCAAAACCGAAGGTGACGCCAGCATGCGCGAGTTGCTGGGTGGTAAAGGCGCTAATCTGGCAGAAATGGCCGCTATTGGGCTTCCAGTCCCACCAGGATTCACCATTAGCACCGAGGTATGTACTTATTATTACGATCACGAGCAACGCTACCCGACGGCGCTAAAAAAGGATGTGGCGGCAGCAATACGCAGTATCGAATCCCAGATAAACAAGAAATTCGGTGCCCGCAAGAATCCCCTCCTCGTTTCTGTCCGGTCTGGGGCGAGGGATTCCATGCCCGGAATGATGGATACAATCCTGAACCTTGGGCTAAATGACGATACCGTAGAAGGGCTTGCGGAGATTTCCGGCAACCCGAGATTTGCGTGGGATTGTTATCGGCGCTTCATCCAAATGTATGGCGACGTAGTCATGGGTGTTCAGGCCCGTAGCGAAGAAGAGGAAGACCCTTTTCACGAAGTGCTGGGCCAACTCAAGAAAAAAGTGGGGGCCAAATCAGACTCTGATCTGAGCACAGCAAACCTCCAGGAGTTGGTGAAGCGCTACAAGGCCTTAATAAGGAAACGAACCCGCTCAGCATTTCCCCAGGATGTCACTGAACAGCTATGGGGTGCCGTTAGCGCCGTGTTCGGCTCCTGGAAGAACGAGCGGGCGATTATCTATCGTCAACAATACGGAATCCCCTCTGAGTGGGGTACGGCCGTCAATGTACAGGCTATGGTGTTTGGTAATGCCGGTGACGACAGTGGCACCGGAGTTGCCTTTACCCGTGACCCTGCCAACGGCGAGAAGGTGTTCTACGGCGAATACCTGGTTAACGCCCAGGGAGAAGACGTAGTGGCAGGTGTTCGCACTCCTGAACCAATCCAGGACATGGCGAATACCATGCCCAAGAGCTTTAAGGATCTGGAAAGTGTGCGCAGCAAGCTCGAGCGCCATTTTAGGGACATGCAGGATTTTGAGTTCACCGTAGAAAACGGTCGTCTCTTCATATTACAGACCCGTAACGGAAAGCGTACCGGATTGGCTGCGGTGCGAATCGCCGTTGAGATGCAGCGGGAAAGGCTGATGAATCAGGAAGCGGCGCTAATGAAAATTCCCGCCGAATCCATCGACTCTCTTCTGGTACCTGTATTCGACCCGAAAGCCCTTAAAGCAGCCAATATAATTGGCCAGGGCCTCCCGGCAGGACCTGGAGCGGCCACCGGCCGAATCGTCTTTACTGCAGCCAGTGCCGAGATGGAAACCCGCAAGGGTAATAAAGTCGTGTTGTGCCGCACAGAAACCTCACCGGACGACTTAAAGGGTATGCTGCTTTCCCAGGGAATATTGACTTCCCGCGGTGGAGTGTCCTCTCATGCCGCCCTGGTTGCCCGACAACTGGGCAAGGTCTGTATCTGTGGAGCCAGTGAAATTGTCATCAATTATGAAAAACGCACCCTCACCGCAGGACGGGTAGTTTTAAACGAAGGTGACTACATCTCTATCGATGGATCCACCGGCGAAATTTATGAAGGCATGATCGAAAGCGCGGACTCGGAAGTTAAGCGGGTTCTGGAAGGCGGCCTCAAATCCTCAGGAAGCTACACTTTCGATCTATTCCAGACTGTCATGAAGTGGGCCGACAAGCATCGCACCCTGAAAATAAGAACCAATGCCGACACGCCGCCGATGGCTCAACAGGCTGTAGCATTTGGCGCGGAAGGCATTGGTCTCTGTCGAACGGAGCACATGTTTTTCGATGGCGACCGCATCGACTACATGCGCCAGATGATTCTTGCAGTCGACGAAGTCCAGAGACGGGCTGCACTAAAGAAATTGCTGCCTTTTCAGAAGAAGGATTTTGTTGGCTTATTCCGGGCGATGAATGGTCGGCCGGTTACCATTCGACTATTGGATCCCCCGCTCCATGAATTCTTGCCGCACGACGATGTGGTCAGACGGCAATTGGCAGAAAAACTGGACGTTCCTTTCGATTTCGTAATCGAACGAATTAAAGCCCTGCATGAAGAAAATCCTATGCTTGGCTGCCGTGGATGTCGCCTTGGCATTCTTTATCCCGAGATAACGGAAATGCAGACCCGGGCGATTTTCGAAGCGGCTGCCCAGATTTTGAAGGGCAAGAAGAAGATTAGAGTAAATCCGGAAATCATGATTCCCCTGGTGGGCTTCCGGGAAGAACTCGCCGACCAGCTGCGCACCGTTCATCGCGTAGCCAAAGAAGTCATGAAAGCACGCAAAGTGCGCATCAACTACATCGTAGGCACTATGGTGGAAGTCCCCCGGGCCGCAATAACCGCAGATGAAATTGCCCATGAAGCAGATTTCTTCAGCTTTGGCACCAATGATTTAACCCAGACTACACTGGGCTTGAGTCGCGACGATATGGGATTGTTCTACGACGAATACCAACGCAAGGAAATCTACAACCAGAATCCCTTTGCCAGCCTGGATCAGACCGGCGTCGGCAAACTGGTTAACTACGCCGCCTACAAGGGTCGCGAAGCCAAGCCAGACTTAAAACTTGGTATTTGTGGTGAGCATGCCGGCGACCCTGCTTCTATCAACTTCTGCCATCGGGCTGGACTCAACTACGTAAGCTGTTCTCCGCCAAGAGTTCCCGTGGCTCGATTGGCTGCCGCCCAGGCAAAACTGCGTAACAGTTAATTTTTCAGCCAGCACTTTGCAGCAATGGTGGCATTGGGCAGTCCAATGTTGCCGCTATGGCTCGCAATAATTCTGCTTCGATCGGGGCGATCTTGTTATCGGCGCTAATGCAGGCCGCACATGCCTTTAACAACGCAGGTTTTTGCAGGGGCTTTAGCTGCACGAGCTCAATTAGCGCAGAATTCAGTTTCTCGAAACTCAACTCTTCAACAGATGCCATCACTGGCTTCATCGGAAGCTGCTCTTTTCCTTCTTCAAATACCTGCGCAGCGCTAAGCTCATTGTGCTTGTTTGAGTGGGCGATAATAGTTAGCAAAATGCCGACGGACGCCCCACAGGCTTTTAGCTCCTTTCTCCCCATTTTCGGTTTCTTGTTCTTTTCAAACACAGAATCCAAATGATGAAATACATTCTTTTGAAGCGCCCACTCTAATAGATTAATCTTTTTATCCAGCGCAATAAGTTCATTAAAATTGTTTTTAAACAATTGATATTGTCGATGCGAGAGCTGTCTTAAGCTGGACAGAGCAATCTCTACCAGGGGCAATCTATGAACAGGGTTAATCTCCTTGCCATTTTTGAGCAGTAACTCGATTTCTTTGTATACTCCCTCATCAGCATTGTTTTCTAATAGGTTTAGCTGACGGCGCCTGGTTGGATCAGAATCGTTTAACACGAGTAGGTAAACAATCGCCCTGGCACCACTGGGCTCATGGGCCGCATCCAATAACGCTTTAGGTAGTGAATCCCGTAACTGTCCAGCTACAGTCAAATGGTCGTTGGTTGGACTTCCTACCTGGTTAACTACCGAATCGGCAACAATGACTCCTGCGGCTCCAGTTAATACGGCAGCTAACTTTTCCTGCCTTGTTTGCTCAACACCTTCCACCTTTTCCTGTTCCGGCGCTGATGCCTCCACGGGATCGATGAGGTCATAGCTACCATCCCAGTTCGGCAGTATCGCCCCAATACGTTCTTCCAGGGGTGGATGGGTAGCATAAAGTCCACTCATGGGAGAAATCTTTGCTTCTTCGAAAAGCGCATGACTTATTTCAGAACTATTGGGATGGGCCAGGAAAGAGCGCTCAGTATGCTGACCGATTCGCATTAAGGCCTCTGCTATACCATTTGGATTGCGAGTAAATTGCACCGCAGATGCATCTGCCAGATATTCACGCTGCCTACTCACAGCGGCTTTTATCAAGTTACCGAAAAAAGTACCTACCCAACCAACGATTATCAAACCCAATCCCAGTGCCACGATGCCGCCGGATTCTTTCGATCGCCGCCGGTAGGAACTACTACGCATCAGGTGATAACCAATAAGCCCTAACACCATTACGCCGTGGAGAACGCCAATCAAACGTATGTTAATTCGCATATCGCCATGAAGAATGTGACTGAATTCGTGTGCGATAACTCCCTGCAATTCATCACGACTTAAATTTTCAATTGCACCGCGAGTTACACCGATCACCGCATCAGAAGGCGAATAGCCGGCAGCGAAGGCATTAATGCCTTCTTCTTCCATGATATAGACAGGGGGTACTGGCGTACCTGATGCGATAGCCATTTCCTCCACTACATTCAGCGCTCGCTTCTCTTTGAAGTTGTCAGTGCCTGCAACCAGCAAGTGACCATTCATCATTTCAGCAACGCGGGCGCCCCCACCGGATAGAGCACCTATCTTGTACAGACTGCCAATTAGCACTACGCCACTCACTACGGCGCCGACACCGAAAAATATTCCCCAATCGAACTGAAATGACTGGGTAGCTGCCATACTGGTCATCTCAGTCCCGAGAAAACCGAATATAAGCATGACCAACAAATTGGTAACGACGATTAAAGAGAGTACAGCCACAACGAAGAGAAAAATTAATTTTCCCGTATTACGCCTGGCCGTGTCCTGGGATTCAAAAAAATCCATAACAGGCTACATTGCTATTGCTTGAATTCTGCTTTTGATAACTTAGAACGAGACTTTCGGCGCATCCTGAATCTGTTCACTGTCTGCAAACTCTAGCAGGATTGCATCTTCGCCGTAGCCGATAAATCCAGCTACGATAACCGGCGGAAAAGATTGACGATAAGTATTGAAAGCCATGACCTGGTCGTTAAATGCTTGCCTGGAGAAGGCAACTTTATTTTCAGTAGCAGTTAACTCTTCGCTTAACTGCATCATGTTCTGATTGGCTTTCAAATCTGGATAGGCTTCCATCACCACATTAAATCGATTCAGGGCGCCAGATAGGGCTCCTTCCTGGCCTATTAACTCCTGGATTGACGCGGCATTACCAGGATCGGCTGCTGCGGCTGCCAAGCCAGCTGCTGCGGCATTTCTTGCAGAGATGACAGCTTCAAGGGTTTCACGTTCGTGGGAGATATAGCCCTTGGCAGTTTCGACTAAGTTCGGGATCAGGTCATAGCGTCGTTTTAACTGCACTTCAATTTGAGCGAAGGCATTTTGATACCTGTTTTTCAAACTGACGAGCTTGTTATAAATCCCGACTACGTAGAAAAAAATGACCGCAACAATAACCAGAACAACGATTGTTGTAATATCCATAGTCTGCTCTCCTTTTTAAAGGGAAATGATGTGCTCATCTATAAATAGAGGCATAGACCTTATTATTCCACTAAAACAAGGTGTTGTCCCTCTCAGAACAGTAAGCCGAGGAAATAGTTTTTTTGTAAACTTAATATCTGCTAAGCTCGCTTGGTTCGCTCAAAAACAATAACCAAACAAAAGAATAATTATTATGAGCATCGGAATTCTCGCAATACTGTCGCTTCTCCCTATAATCTCAGTCGCAATTTTCCTGGTAATGCTGCGCTGGCCTGCCAGCCGGGCAATGCCAATTGCCTATATAGTTGCAGCGGCTTTGGCGTTATTCGTTTGGCAGGTGTCTATTGCCAAGGTACTGGCAGCATCGGTTAACGGGCTGATAGTTGCAGGGACGCTTATCTATATTATTTTTGGCGCCATCTTGCTCTTGAATACACTGCAACAGAGCGGCGCTATTAACACGATTCGACAGGGATTTTCCGACATTACGCCAGACCGGCGTATCCAGGTAATAATCATAGCCTGGCTATTCGGCACTTTTATCGAAGGCTCTGCCGGTTTTGGCACCCCTGCTGCTGTTGCTGTACCTCTCATGGTTGGCCTGGGTTTCCCTGCCATGGCGGCTGTAGTGGCCGGCATGATTATCCAGAGCACCCCGGTATCATTCGGCGCGATGGGCACACCTATCCTGGTAGGAGTGAACACAGGGCTTTCTGCTGATCCGGACATGGTCGCCTATGCTATGGAGCGAGGATTCACCGAATGGGAAGACTTTCTCGCCTTTATAGGCACCAAGGTTGCAATCATTCATGCCAGTGCCGGCACTTTCATTCCACTGCTGGTGACAGCAATCATGACCCGTTTCTTCGGGGCGAATCGCTCATTTGCCGAAGGATTCCAGGTGTGGAAGTTTGCGATTTTTGCTGCGCTGGCAATGACTATCCCCTATTTATTAGTTGCCACCTATTTAGGACCTGAATTCCCATCGATGTTTGGCGGCATGATTGGACTAGCCATTGTGGTAACCGCGGCTCGTGCTGGTTTTTTAATGCCCAGCGGCGATCACTGGGAATTTGATGACAAGAAAAACTGGGACGCAGAATGGACTGGCTCGCTGCAGACCGCCGATCCTGCAATCGATAACAAACCGAGCATGAGCTTGATGAGAGCCTGGTCACCCTATCTTTTTGTTGCCGGCCTGCTTGTACTCACTCGACTGCGCTCAATCAACATGGAAGCATTTTTACGCAGCGATCACCCTTTAATCACCTGGTCATGGCCGCAAATTTTCGGCAGTGACATTAGCGCGTCTTTTCAACCCCTGTGGTCGCCGGGAACAATTTTTATCGTAGTTTCACTAATTACGATTCTATTACATGGACTAAAAGCCTCGGAATACAAAGTTGCCTTTGGTAGTTCACTTAAGACTCTGGTCCCCGCTTCGACTGCATTGGTGTTTACCGTACCCATGGTGCAAGTGTTTATTAACTCCAGCGGTGGTGCTGCTGGATATGAACAAATGCCAATTGCTCTGGCCGAAGGCGTAGCAAACCTGGCTGGCAATGCCTGGCCGTTCTTCTCAACTTTCATCGGCGGTTTGGGCGCCTTTGTAGCCGGCAGTAATACCGTCAGCAATATGATGTTTTCCCTCTTTCAATTCGGTGTAGGTGAGAGAATTCTGGTTGACCCAACCTGGATTGTGGCGCTGCAGGCAGTAGGCGGTGCGTCCGGGAATATTATCTGCGTCCACAACGTGGTTGCTGCTTCAGCGGTTGCCGGTTTAGTGGGTAAAGAAGGCGCAGTTATTCGAAAAACCTTACTGCCATTCTGTTATTACGCGCTAATGACGGGTTCTATTGGTTATTTCATCGTCAATCTAGGCAGCGGCGTCTTTAATGCAGGATTCATCATGGTAGCAGCAATAGTTGCCACTATGATTTACTTCATTATCAAATATAATCGAAGCTCCGTTCCCTAAGTATTAACATTCCAGGCGAACGTAGTTCGCCTGGAATCATTACTGTCGCAAGCCTGAAGTACTTCGACCAAAAATAACATGCACTCTAGCTCTCTTATCGTTGCTACCGCTGGTCATGTAGACCATGGCAAGACCTCCCTTGTTAATCACATTACAGGAACCGATACCGATACTCTCGCCGAGGAAAAAGCACGGGGACTGACCATTAACCTGGGCTTTGCCTATCACCAGTTTGAAGAATCTTTCGAAGATAATATCCACCAGTGCACACTCGGCTTCGTTGACGTTCCAGGCCATATTGATTTCATAAGCAATATGCTGGCAGGTGTCGGTAGTGTCGACTTCGCTTTGCTGGTCATAGCGGCAGATGACGGCATCATGCCCCAAACCCGCGAACATCTGGCGATACTGGACTTGCTAGGCATCAAATATGGCGCGGTTGCATTAACAAAAATAGATAGGGTAGAAACAGAACGCATTGAAACACTGCAAATCGAAATCAGTGATTTGCTGGCGAATACCCCACTAGCGAATTCACCAATATTCCCGGTATCAAATCACAGCAGGGAAGGTATCGAGGAGTTATTGTCTCACCTGCGCAATGCCCTCGTTAACAGAATCAGCAATCCGGAAAAGAACGAGCGCCATGGATTTCGCTTTCTTATCGATCGTGCATTTTCAGTAAAGGGGATTGGTACGGTGGTTACCGGAAGTTCACGTTCTGGTCACGCCACTAAGGAAAGCAGGACAGTATGCTCGAGGGATGGTGACGCGGTTCGGATTCGGGGTATTCGTTTACACGAAGACAGTGTCGACTCCGTAAGCCAGGGACAAAGAGCGGCATTAAATATCGACAGGGATCTTGATGACGTAAGCAGAGGAGATTGGCTTCTTGCACCCGGAGCCTATCGGCCTGTTACCCGTTTCGACGCCACTGTCAGGCTGCTCGATGGCAATCTGAAGATAAACTCCAATGCAGAATATCATCTGTACATCGGCGCCTCCCATCATATCGTTCACCTTCGATATCTCGATCATGACAAAAATACGTTTATCCAGGTTAAGTCTCACGATGCCATAACTGCTCATTTTGGTGATCGATTTATCCTGCGAGATCCGGCCGCTGAACTCACCATAGGTGGCGGTCAAGTGGTAGATATTTTTGTGCCTCGCAAAAAACGCAGCAGTGAACAGCGCCTGGCGATACTTAACGCAATGTGTGGCGAGGATAAAGCTGCATTGCAGTCACAATGCGAACTATCTCCAGATGGCGTAAACCTGGCCCAATACTCGATTAATCGAAATCTCTTACCAGCCTATTTAGAGAATCTCTTGCATGGCTTAAAGCAAAGCGATTCATTCACCGGTTCAGTAATCAAGGTAAACGAACACAGCTTCTTATTACACAAGAAGTTCTTCGACGAATACAGAAAGCAAACACTGGATAGCATTATTAAATTTCACAACAGCAATCCTTCCCAACAGGGCATTAGCGAACCAGCATTGTCGAGGTCACTAAACTTCTCTGGCTCTCATTTTTTATTTAATGCCTTGTTGCAATCATTAATCGATGCCAATTCTGTAAAACGCACTGGCACATTACTTCACCAACCAGAGCATAGCGCAACACTTAGCAGAGAAGAGGAAGAGTTTCTTGTCAAGATCAGGCCGATATTAGTTAAGGCTGGCAACATCCCTCCTCGCACCCGGGAACTCGAAGAGATGACAGGTATCCCATTAAAGCCACTGGAAAGAATACTAAGAGAGACTACAAAAGCCGGCAGCCTCATTCGCGTCGCTGACAACAGGCACTACTTGCCGGAAACAATAATGGAGTTAGCAGAATTTACCGAGCGCTTGGTAGCTAAAGACGAAGGAACCGATGGGTTCTCCGTGATTCAGTTTCGAGACGCTTCTGGAATCGGCCGCAATCTTTGCATCGAAATACTGGAATACTTCGATCGAGTTGGCTTTACGCGCCGTGATGGTAATGCGCGTTTTCTACGCACAGAAAAAGAAAACATCTTCGGCATTTAATCTAATTAGATCTTTATCCAGCATTCTCTAGCAGAACGTCTTGGAGCATTTGACCTGCATCAATGGGCTACGCTTGATCGATTGTGCATTGAATCGACCTGGCCCACACTGAAAGAATACATTCAGAAAGAGACTTCATAATGAGCAAGCAAGCTAGAGCTGTTCGAATTTTTATAATTGGTGTATTTGCAATTGCCCTGGTCAGTTGCTACCCACCCCAAGAAAAGGAAGAGTTTCGGCTGCCAATTAGTATTAATGAAGCAATGGCATCGCTAATTAACCACTCCGCTGATCCAATCTGGATTGCCGCCTGGAGGAATCCGGTTACAGACCAGGACTGGAGAGAACTGGAGCATCTTGCTCGCCAACTTCAGGTGGGAGGCGCACTGATTACTATACCCGGAACAGGCCCGGTGGACACCATGTGGACATCTCGCGGTGACTGGCAGGAATATGCCCAGGATTTATCTGCAAGCGCTGGAAGAGCAGTTAATGCAGCCCGGAGCAAAGACGTGGAATTGGTAAAGCGTGCGGGTGATGAGATTGTCGATATCTGTGAAAGTTGCCATATCGATTTCAAACCCGATTTGCCAACCATGAACATTTATGGGGAGTTATCTCCCACAGCCGACCAAATAGGTGGCTGAATTCATCTATTCTGGAGTCTTACTTGCAGCGGCACTTCGCTTTACCTGTGGAAATCAAAGCTGATACCCTAACCAGTAGCAGCTTTGTTGATTCTGGATCGGGTATATGGGACTGGAAATTGATAACACGGATTTTAGTGAAGACGACTTCAACAAATTTAGTTCTCGCCTAAGAGCAAATTTACAAGCGTTAGACATACTACTTAACCGCCCTGGCTTTGGGGAAGGCGAGCTATCTTTCGGGGCCGAGCTCGAGCTCTATATCGTCGACAGTGAAGCTCGACCGCTGCACAAAAACCAGGAAATTTTGGCCGCCCTGAACGACCCCCAATTAACCCTGGAACTCAACCGTTACAACCTGGAATACAACTTCAGTCCATCGTTGATTAAAGACAGTTGCTTCTCTGCTACCCAAGAAGAAGCGTTAGCAGCAATTGAAAGAATTAATAATTGTGCCTCCCAGTGGGGCGGACAAGTGGTTCCTATTGGTATATTGCCCACTCTGCAACAGTCTGACACTGGCTATCATGCCATGACTCCCCTGGCGCGCTTCGAAGCCCTGACCAAAGAGTTAACCGACATACGTGGTGGGCCGTTCACGATCGCCATCGAAGGAGACGATACTCTGCAACTGGCAATGGACGATGTAACCCTGGAAGGGGCAAATACTTCGTTTCAGGTACATCTGAAAGTACCCGCTCCAGAGTTCGCTGATTTCTATAATGCGATTCAACTGGTGACACCCCTGGTAGTCGCCATGGCGGCAAATTCACCCACGCTGTTTGGTCACCGGCTGTGGCAGGAAACCAGAATCCCATTGTTCAAGCAATCGATCGATTGCCGCCCCAACGACTCCCTGCACCCGATCCCTGCACGGGTTAATTTTGGCAACAACTGGATACGAGACGGCGCTTTCGAATTGTTTGCCGAGACTGCCTTACTATATCGACCCATACTTCCCGCAAGCGAGGAAGAAGATCCAGTGGCGATAGCGAAAGCTGGCGGCACACCGCAGCTACATGAATTACGGCTACACCAGGGCTCTATCTGGCTATGGAACCGGCCGGTTTACGACCCAGCGGGAGATGGCCACCTGAGAATCGAATTGCGCTCCTTTCCTGCCGGACCCTCGATTGTCGATATGCTAGCGAATGCCGCTCTCGCCATAGGCCTGGCGAAATTAATGCAACCCACAATAAGAGAATTGCTGCCTGCCATTCCTTTTACCTATTGCACGGCTAACTTTTATCGCGCCGCACAAAAAGGAATGGATGCCGAGCTGTTCTGGCCTTCACTTAAGCAGAGTCAACCGGAATACTTTGCAGTTCCCGACATCTTGAAAGAATTAATTCCCCAAATCCCCGAACAACTCAGCAACATGGGATTCATAGAATCTGACTTCAATCCATTGCTCAAGGTTATCGAAGAGAGACTGGAAACCAGGCAGACCGGCGCACAGTGGCAATTGAAAAAATTAGTCGAATTAAGGGAAAGCATGCACAAGCGAGAAGCGCTCACAACTATGCTCCAACAATACCAGGCAAATAGTGCCGCCAATATTCCAGTTGCACAGTGGCGCTAACTTAGATGGAGCAGTCTGAAAGTAACCCACACACATTCCATTATTGGAAGAATCCCAAACCAGCTGACATTGGTGAAACGGCATTCGAGTTCTTGAAACTCCTGCCTGGCCCTACCCATTTACATATTAGCGGCAAAGATTCGTCCCGTTGCCGTGCAATAGCCACTCTATTACATGGAAACGAGCCGTCCGGTCTGTACGGCGCATTCAATGTGATCAAGCAGAAGCTAAAGCCTGTTGTCGACATTCATATCTTTATACCCAGTGTGGATGCGGCCAAACAAGAGCCCGGCTTCATCTATCGCATGCTGCCCCACCAGAAAGATATCAATCGCTGCTTTAGCCCACCTTTTGGCGATACAGAGCAGGACCTGTTAGCGAAGGAGTTGCTAGGCAAAATCGAAGAACTAAATCCTGAATGTGTCATCGATGTCCATAACACTTCCGGCTCCTCACCCTCTTTTGGCGTTACCACTTTCATGGATGAACGGCATGACGCACTGGTTTCCCTGTTTACTCACCGCATGATCGTTACCGACCTATTACTTGGCTCGTTAATGGAAATCAGCGAACACATGATGCCAACTGTAACCATCGAATGCGGTGGTGCCCTAGATAGCGAATCCAATGATATGGCCACTGATGGAATAACAAAATACTTTACTATCGATGACGTGTTATCAGTGAAACATTCAGAAATATCACTGGAGTCATTTCATAACCCTCTGCGCCTGGAGTTATTGGAAGGCAGCGATATTGCCTACGGCTCTCATAGTTTGATGGAGGATGGCGTTACCTTATTACCTGAAATTGAACATTTTAATTTTGGTTACATAAATCCGGAGGACAAACTGGGTTTCGTATCGGGAGATTTGGCAGCAAACCTCACAGTTATGGATACCCAGGGAAGCGAGAGAATTTTTGACTATTTCCAGTTAGTCGACGGAGAGCTCTATACGACCAAACAATTAAAATTGTTTATGGCAACCACCAACCCGGAGATCGCACGTAAAGATTGCCTGCTGTATCTGGCAGAACCGGAAGACTCCCAGGCGCCATAGCCAGCATTACCAGCTAGTTATTCTTTTAAACACTGCTCCCATTCCTCACATATGGTCTGCAGAATTTGTACACGGGCAAATTTTTTGTCGTTGCCCGATACTAGTGTCCAGGGGGCAAAGCCAGTACTGGTATGGGAAACCATATCGTTGACGGCATGCTTGTAGTCATTCCACTTTTCCCGGTTACGCCAGTCCTCATCCGTAATTTTGTGTTGCTTGCGAGGATCAGTTTCCCGCTCCTTGAATCTTCGCAGTTGTTCATTTTCACTAATATGTATCCAGAATTTACATAGCTGGATACCATGATTAGCCAGATGCTCTTCGAAGTTATTAATCTCCTGATAGGAACGCAGCCACTCATGGTGCTGGGCAAACTCTTCAACTCGCTCTACCAGTACTCGTCCGTACCAGGAGCGATCATAAAGCCTTATATATCCAGCGCGGGGGATATGCCTCCAGAATCGCCAGAGATAATGATGACCCAGTTCCTCATCCGTAGGCGCCGCGATTGGAATCACGCGATACAGGCGTGCATCAATCGCAGTGGTAATTCGTCTAATCGCACTGCCTTTGCCACCAGCATCCCATCCTTCGAATACCAGCACCGCGCTACGTTTGGCCGCGTGCATATCCCAGGCAAGATTGTGCAGATTTGATTGCAGCTCGTTAATTCGGGAAGTGTATTCCTTGTCGGATAGCCGCTTGGTCAGATCAACGCTGTCCAATACAGTCAATTCATCAGCGCTATCGGAAAAGCGCGAGGAATGGCTTACCAATTCTGCCGAATTTTCCTCAGTTTGTTGCTCCGCTTTTCTTTCTGTCAGTGCCGACTGCATTCGATCTAATAATATTTTTCCAACTGCACTATCGCGATACCTGGAATCCGTTGCTTCGATAATGTGCCAGGGAGCATGACCTGTATCGGTCAGGCGCATTGCTGACTCGGATACATTGACGAAAGATTGATATTTTTTTGAAAACTCTTCTAAAAGCGGGGACTTTTTAAACTTACTGACCTTGGCTTCCTGTTCAAGCCGTTGTTTTTGAACTTCCTGAGGTAAATGAAACCAGAGTTTTACGATTATGGCACCACTATCAGACAATGTTTGCTCTAATTCTTTGACTCGATTCAGCTCCTGGCCCAATTCCGCATTGTCTATCCTGGCAAAAGCAGCATCTACCAATGGATTGGTATACCAGGAGCCAAACATGACACTTATAGTGCCCCGTATTGGCAAATCCCGCCAGAAACGCCAATAGCGCGGGCGCTCATTCTCTTCGTCACTCTCGTCCCAGTATGCGTGGGTCTGGACATCGCGGGAATCGAACCAGCGATTTAACCGATCGACTACTTCACCTTTACCCGCGCCTTCTACACCAGAAACGATGACAATCAAGGATTGGCGAGACTCGCGCAGTTGCCGTTGCAATGCCAATAACTGATGATGAATTTCAAAATCTAACTTTTTGAATTCATCTTTACCCAGAGTGCGCCCTACTTCTGCGGCTTCAAACATGAACTAACCCAATTCGTGTACTAAGACCCCGGAAACATGATGCCGAACTCGCTATTGTCATTTTCATCGATTGCGATCTCGATACTTTGAATGTCACCATTACCACGCTCGGCTTCCACAGTGTAACTACCGCCTGGCAAATTCAAAATTAGCCAAGGTCCGTTGGTACTGGTATTTACAAGCACAACATTAGCGTCATCACTAACTGCTACCTGAATATCGGAGAGGAAGTTTCCTCCAGCTACAAAGAAAACCAGTTTGGTCCCGCTGTTTGGAGCACTCTCGCGCTCACCGATGGTAATTCCGCCGTTCCAGATTACATAGTCTTGAGCAGAGCTGATACTGGCCATTAAGGAAAATGCTAAAATTAAAAGATATTTAGGCATGACAAGCTCCTGTGCACTAAAGCTTGATTAAGGATTAACTTAGACTAGGTAATAGTTACGCTATCAGCCTGAGGGAGCCAAGGATTGACCTGCGTCAAACCCCATCCTTCTAAGCTTCTACTAGTGGGAGAACAGGAACAAATAGATGTAACCTAATTGTTGCCCATGACGTCTCAATTAGAACGGTATAGACCGGGGCGAGCGCACTATGTGGAAAAACTATGTAAGCACCGTATTGCGGTGCATCTGGAAGTACAAGGCATTCTCAGCAATCAATATCCTGGGTCTCGCAATCGGCATCGCTTGCTGCCTGCTCATCCTGCTGTTCGTACAATACGAATTTAGTTATGACCGCCATAATGAAAAGCTGGATCAAATGTATCGGCTAAGTATTTATGGGGTTGTAGCTGGCAATGAGATAAATGCTGCAACCTCCCCCTACCCAATGGCGGCCACATTAGTCAGGGAATTTCCCGAGATTGAGTATGCTGCGCGATTCAGACGATTTTTCAATGACACTCTGGTGAGTATTAGCGATGTCCGTTACCAGGAGAGTGAGATTTTTCATGCTGATCCCAGCCTCTTCGATGTTTTTACTTTTAATTTTGTCTCTGGTGATCCTGCAACTGCCCTGGATGAACCGAACCAAATCGTCATTAGTGAATCTATAGCGGAGAAGTATTTTGCTAATGGCAATGCCCTGGGGCAAACCCTCACATTCGATAACAATCGCGACTACCTGATCATGGGGATGTATAAAGACATTCCGGAGAATGCCCATGTGCATCCGGAGATCCTGGTCTCTTTTACTTCCGATGAGCAGCATGACAGCACTTTCTGGGTACAAAACAATATCCAGACCTATTTAATCTTGAGAGATGGAAATTCCACGGAAGAACTGCAAGTTAAACTTCAGGAGCTGGTTACTAAATACGTCGCCCCTCAAATTGAATCTGCCCTGGGAATCAATATCGACGAATTTTTCGCTAATGGAGGGATCTACCAATACAACGTACAAGCAGCTAGGGATGTGCACCTTTATTCAGCCCTCGAAGGTGAATTTGAAACTAATGGCAATGCAAACTATGTTTACACATTTCTTGCTGTTGCCTTATTTGTATTATTACTCGCCTGTATCAATTTTATGAACCTGTCGACAGCTCGCTCTGCCAATCGGGCAAAAGAAATAGGTGTACGCAAAGTAATGGGAGCCGATCGGGGTCAATTGCTTTTGCAATTTCTCGGAGAATCAATCCTGATTAGCCTGGTCGCCCTGGCAATAGCCTTACCAATTGTTTATCTGACCTTACCAGCATTTAACGCTCTAACGGAAAAAAGTATTTCCCTTAGCATTTTATTTAGCGCCCAGGCCTTTCTGCTGCTCTTTGCGTTTACACTCGCCGTTGGCGCTGTATCAGGAAGCTATCCCGCATTGTTCTTGAGTAAGTTTCACCCGCAGGAAGTGTTGAAAGGCAAGTTTAGTGGTGGCGGCAAGAGCTCCTGGTTTCGCGCCGGGCTGGTAATACTGCAATTTGCAATTTCTATTGCCCTGGTGGCTGCAACTTTAATTGTCTACGAGCAGCTGAATTTTATGCGCAGCAAGGAGTTGGGATTCCAGAAAGAACAGCTCATGGTCATTCAAAGATCCGGCTCCCTGGGTGAGCAGCGGGACAGTTTTATTGAAATAGTAAAGCAGCAATCCGGTGTAATTAACGCCGCAGCAACGACTCATGTACCAGGTGAACTTGTTAACCAGAATGTATACATCCTGGAAGGCAGGCCCATGAGTAATACTCATGCAATCTGGCAGTTTTCAGTAGGTTATGACTACATAGAAACTCTCGGATTGGAGTTACTGGAGGGCAGAAGCTTTTCCCGCGAATTTGGTAATGATACAGAAGCCTACATTCTCAACGAATCGGCGGTAAGAGAGTTTGAGATCGAAAACGCAACCCAGCACAACATACTGGAACCCGATCCAGACGGATTAGTATCGGGGCCTATTATCGGTGTTGTGAAAGATTTTCATTTTCAATCGCTACACCAGGAAATCAGGCCCACACTGCTGAAAGTTCAAAATTTCAGTCGTTATGTAATAGTCCGATTGCAACCGGAAAATATTCAAGCAAGCATTACCGAGATTGAAGATATATGGGGCGACATGACAAATGATCAGCCTTTTCAGTACACATTCCTCGATGAAGACTTCGATAACTTACATCAGGGCGACCGCAAGATGGGGGAAGTGTTTTCAGGATTCTCTGCATTGGCAATTCTAATTGCCTGCCTCGGACTCTATGGATTGGCATCCTACTCTACTGAACAACGCACAAAGGAAATAGGCGTACGCAAGACCCTGGGAGCAAGTGTCAGCAATATTGTGCTTATGATTTCGAAGGAGTTCCTGCTGTTAGTCGCGATAGCACTGGCAATTGCAATTCCAGTTACCTGGCTTGCCATGAACCAGTGGCTGCAGATCTTCTCGTACCGGATTGAAGTGCCGATTAGCTCATTCGTTTACTCGGGAATTCTGGCACTGCTGATTGCATTTCTGACAGTCAGTTTTCAATCCGTAAAAACCGCCTTAACCAACCCCTCCCTGTCCTTGCGGGATGAGTAATTAGTTATTGGCGTGCAATACAACAGGCAAGTAGGTATAGCCTTTGATGAAACTGGAATAGACTCGCTGGGGCTCACCTACCATTTCTACAAAATGAAATCGCTGCATGATTTCTTCCCAGAGAATACGCAGCTGCATCTCCGCAAGCCGATTTCCCATGCAGCGATGAATTCCAAATCCAAATGACAAATGGTTCCTGGCATTTTGGCGATCAATCAAGAATTCATTGGGACGATAAATGACTTCTTCATCGCGATTGCCGGAAACGTACCACATGATTACCTTATCTCCGGCTTTGATTTGTTTACCCCCTAACTCTGTATCCTTTACCGCGGTTCTTCGCATATAGGCCAGTGGAGTTTGCCAGCGAATTATTTCAGACACCATGTTTGGAATTAGGGAAGTATCTTTACGCAGCTTCTCATACTCTCCGGGATTTTCATTCAATGCTATTACGCCACCTGAAATCGAGTTACGGGTAGTATCATTGCCGCCCACAATCAGAAGAATCAGATTGCCCAAAAATTCTTCCGGCGGCATGTCCCTGGTAGATTCTCCGTGAGCCAGCATAGACACCAGGTCGAAGCCAGGTTCCTCATTGACCCGCTCATTCCATAATCGAGTGAAATAAGCCAGGCATTCCTGGATGGCCTCCCATCTTTCTTCCTGGGATTCGGCCAATCCCCCGCCTGGAATAGAAGTGGCCATATCTGACCAATAGGTAAGCTTGTATCTGTCCTCGAAAGGGAAATCGAACAGGGTTGCCAGCATCTGGGTAGTTAACTCTATAGATACAGATTCCACCCAATCGAATTCTTCTTCCAGAGGCAGGCTGTCGAGGATTTTACTTACCCTTTGCCGTATAAGGACTTCAAGGTTCTTAAGGTTGGCAGGTGCCACAACGGGCTGAACTATGCGCCGCTGGTCGTCATGCTTGGGACGATCCATGGATATGAACGACGGCAGGGTAAACTCTTCAAATGTATCCACAATACCAATCGTAGGCTCGGAAGAGTAAATATCCGGATTGGTATCGACTTCCATGATGTGCTTGTACTTCATCACAGACCAATAAGGGCCTACAGCTGACTCTTTACAGAAATGAACCGGATCTTCATTTCTGAGCCTTTCCAGGAACGGCAGGTATGCATTCGCCTGCCAGATCCCGGGATGGGAAAGATCTATTTCCTCCAGGGGCATGGCAAACGCATCTTTGCCCACCATGCTCCATTTGCTCTGCTTATGCTCTTGAGATGTTGCTTTACTCATTAGTCCGGACCTTACCTGGTGCTCGCTGCGCTTTCTCAGTATTGAAATTCTGGAGTGGTGACTACCAAGCCATTCAGCTCTTCGCTCACGGTTATCTGACAGGACAATCTTGAATTATCTTTCCGATCGGGGCTGAGACTTAGCATGGCTTCTTCTGTGAGGTTCATCTCTCCCACTTTCTCAAGCCAGTCTTCATGAACAAACACATGGCAGGTCGCGCAGGAACAACTGCCCCCACAATCGGCATCTATGCCGGGTACACCATTTGTAACCGCTGCCAGCATCACGGTGCTACCGGGCCGCGCTGCTACTTTATGCTCTGATCCATCGTGCTCAATAAATACTATTTCTACCATCTATCACTACTTCCGTATCGACTTTTTCAGGAAGGCGCAACATTAGCAAGTTGTTGAGCTCAGCAAAAGTGGGATTGGCATAAATCATAGCGTTCTAAACCTAAAAATTTGATCAGATTTTGATCAAATTCGAGCGTAGTTTTCCACACCAGAAGCCATTTTTTTGCACAAGAATTGCGATTTAGCAGAATTTTAAAATATTACAGTTTTATTACTAGTTCTTAATATTCGATGATGTTTAAATGCGCTCAAAGGAGCATTGAGGGACATTTCTATGTCGAATCCAATCGGGGACCTTTTTGGCCCATCACCTATTCGCCCTATTCAAAAGCACATGGCAAAAGCCCAAAGTTGTGTCGCACTACTTGATGCATTTCTTGATTGTGCAATTGAAGAAAACTGGGAGAAGGCTGAGGAAATTCAGCAAAACATAAGTGAAGCTGAGCATGATGCCGATGAAATCAAGCGTGATATTCGATTACATTTGCCTCGAAGTTTGTGGTTACCGGTTGCGCGAAATGACTTATTGGACCTACTCCACATCCAGGACAATTTAGCCGATCGAGCGAAAAATATTGCAGGCCTCATGTTGGGCCGCAAGATGGTATTTCCGGAATCTCTTATAGATCCTTTACGTGAATTTTTCAGTATCAGTTTAAAAACCTCGGAACAAGCTCTCAAAGCCATCAATGAACTGGATGAACTGCTGGAAACTGGATTCGGTGGCAAAGAATCTACATTGGTGGAAAATTTAATCGAAGAACTCGACGCGCTTGAGAACACCAGTGATCAACAGCAGATTGCATTTCGAGCAAATCTCTTTCAGTTAGAAGACTCTCTTCCTCCAGTCCAGGTTGTCTTTTATTACAAAGTAATAGACATGCTTGGAGATTTAGCAGATATCTCCCAAAAAATCGGTAGCAGGCTGTTACTACTCCTTGCTCGCTAATAACAACAATAACTTAGAGATCCCAAACATATGTCTGAAGTAATTTCTCAATATGGCTTTATCTTATTGGCATTGGCCTGCTTGTTTGCCTTCTTCATGGCCTGGGGTGTTGGCGCCAACGACGTTGCCAATGCCATGGGAACCTCGGTTGGTGCTCGTGCTATTACAATCAAACAGGCAATCATCATTGCCATGGTGTTTGAATTTGCGGGAGCCTGGTTAGCCGGAGGAGAAGTCACATCTACCATTCGTAGCGGCATCATCGACGTAGAGACTGCGGGATTCGCTGAGCGACCGGAGTTACTGGTATACGGCATGATGTCCTCCCTGCTGGCAGCAGGGATTTGGCTGGTAATCGCTTCGAAATACGGGTGGCCAGTATCTACGACTCACTCCATTATCGGCGCCATTATTGGCTTTGCTATCGTCGGCATTTCTTTTGATTCTGTGGTTTGGGGTCAAGTCGGCTCAATCGTAGCGAGCTGGGTTATATCACCGATGTTTTCAGGAATCATTGCGTTCTTCCTCTTCATGACAGTGCAGCGGCTAGTACTGGGAACCGATGATCCTTTTGCGAATGCCAAGAAATACGTGCCTTACTACATATTTCTCGTGGGCTTTGTGATCGCCATGGTGACACTGGTCAAGGGATTACGTCATGTGGGTCTGGAATACAACTATGCACAAAGCGCTATGCTTGCCACTGGCTTTGGAATATTTACAGCTGCAGTTGGCATTTTCATGCTCAAGCGGATCAAGGCGGATGAAAACGGAAATGAAGAAGACCGTTTTCGAAGTGTTGAAAGAGTCTTTGGTGTACTAATGATCTTCACCGCTTGTTCCATGGCGTTCGCTCATGGATCGAACGATGTTGCTAACGCGATTGGTCCACTCGCTGCAATTAATGGTGTGGTTCAAAGCGGTGGTGAGTTTGCCACGCAGTCTGCGCTACCGATGTGGGTATTGCTATTAGGTGCGTTTGGTATCGTAATAGGCTTAGCTACCTGGGGTTACCGGGTAATTACTACCATTGGCAGAAACATTACCGAGCTTACACCCAGCCGTGGTTTCGCCGCTGAATTAGCTGCAGCAACCACAGTAGTTATCGCTTCAGGAACCGGTATCCCGGTATCGACCACTCACACCCTGGTAGGTGCTGTATTGGGTGTTGGACTGGCCAGAGGGATAGGCGCACTGAATCTAAGAGTGGTAGGAAAAATATTCCTGAGCTGGATCGTCACGATTCCAGTTGGAGCCGTGCTCTCAATCATATTCTTTTTTATCTTCCGCGGGATCTTTGGCTAAGCCCAGAAATCCCTGGTAGAAAACCGAATACTTATTCGTCTGCTGGCCCGGGAAACTGCTCTCGCAATTCCCGCTTCAGGACTTTCCCGTTTGCGTTTCTGGGAATAACGTCGATAAATGCCGCGCCCTTGGGTAGTTTAAACCGCGCCAACTTGCCATCGCAGTGCTTGAGAATGTCTTCTTCCGAAGTTGATTCATCTTTACGGACAACAACGGCAAAAGGAGATTCACCCCATTTATCACTTGGCTGACCAATCACTGCAACTTCAGTCACCCCTTCGTGGGCCAATATGACGTTTTCGATTTCAGCCGGATAAACATTCTCACCGCCCGAGATAATCATGTCCTTGATGCGATCCTGGATATAGATAAACCCATCTTCATCCACCGCTGCCACATCACCGGTACGCAGCCAACCGCCAGCAGTAATAGTTTCCGCAGTAGCATCGGGTCGATTCCAGTACTCGAGCATCACGTGCTTACCTTTTATCCACACCTCTCCCTGTTCTCCCGGCGGGCAATCCTTACCATTCTCATCCACTACCCGTCCTTCAGTATGAAAGAATGGTCGGCCGGTAGATCCCAGTTTCTTCAACGCATTCTCAGCATTAATCACACAAGCAGGTCCACAAACTTCGGTTAAACCGTAAATCTGATGAACTTCGATATTCCAGTCTGCGTAAACCTGAATCAAATTTACTGGTAAGGGAGAAGCCCCGCTCTGTATCCAGCGTAATTTGGAATAGTCGTATTGTGTGATATCTGGCACCTGAGACATAAAGTTCAGCATGGCAGGAACCAGGAGAGAACAAGTAACCTTCTCTTCCTGTATCAACTCCCAGGCCCGTACCGGATCGAACTCACGCATGACAATACTGGTCACTCCCCAGTAAATATTTAGCGTAATGGGAATCAGGGAACCCACATGAAACAGAGGCAAGGCGGCCAGGTAGCGGTCTCCGTCACGCAAATCCGTGGAAGCGATAAAGGTGATAAGTGCCCAGATAGAGGTATTGTGTGAATGCACTACGCCTTTTGGTAGCCCAGTGGTTCCGGAGGTGTACATGATATAGAGTAGATCATCTTCTTCCGCTCCCACTTCCGGTTCCGCATCATCACCACTATCCCGAAAGCCGACATAATCTTTGGCAAAGTCATTTTCACTACCACCTTCCGCAACCTGGATCCAGGATTCGACGTCGGTTTTGTCCCCACGGCCATGTAAATCGGTAAACGTATCAATAAACTCTTCACCGAAGATGAGGGTTTTGGATCCACTGTCTTTAAGAATGAATTCAAGCTCATCGGGCACGAGTCGCCAGTTTAAAGGCACTACCACACCACCAATCTTGGCCACCGCAAAATAGGCTTCGAGGAATTCCGCGCTATTCATTAATGCCAGCGCAACACGATCCCCATGTTTCACTCCCATTTCCAACAATGCATTTGCCAGTCGATTTGTGCGGGCGTTTAGTTCCTGGAACGTTAATCGCAAACCAGATTTCGAATCGACATACGCTTCTCGCTCCGGATTAATAATCGCTCGCTTGGTCAACAGGAGTCCGATATTATTCTTCATTACTCACTCCGTAGGGTAATACCTCTGCTGGGACTGTCTGTCGGGATTGAGAGTCATCCCCCTCCCGATTGATTTAGACTGTGCTTTTTCCCATTTATCTGATTCAGAATCAAGTAATCCAATGAACAAAAACCAAGCCGCTTATATGC
>CAZTTE010000022.1:0-31864 GCA_964616225.1 uncultured Pseudohongiella sp. | reverse complement strand
CTCGTCGGGCTCATAACCCGAAGGTCGTAGGTTCAAATCCTGCCCCCGCTACCAATTTGAAAATTGGTAATTGTAGAAAGTCGGCCCGACGCGGGCTCTACTTTCTACCTAGGCGGCATAGCCGGGAAGATTGTAGTTCATCCTAGCACCGCTACCAATTCCGACACAGTTATTAGTTCGATTTGACGAGCAACAGACTGTGAAACATAGGCTTCAAATTTGAGCCGGAATTGGCTCAGACTTTGAAGTTAGAGGAATGGGCCTATGGCCCATTTTTTTTACCCGCAGTTTTTGTGGGGGATTTTCGAAAGAAAATCAATGAAATGATTGTGGAGAGATGTGAAGAGTAGCGTTGCCCTGGTAACGGAATTAATCGAACCGACAGTGACTGCATTCGGATTGCAGCTTTGGGGGATCGAGCATATTCAACAAGGGAAGTATTCGTTACTGAGAATTTATATCGAACGTGAAGAAGGCATCACGATCGAAGACTGCGAACAAGTCAGTCGACAAGTTAGCGCGATATTGGATGTGGAAGAACCAATATCAGGTGAATACACCCTTGAGGTTTCTTCGCCGGGATTAGACAGGCCTCTGTTCACTGCTCAGCAGTTTGAACTTTTCACAGGAAGAGAAGTAAGTGTGCGAATGCGCACGCCTGTCGATGGAAGGCGCAAGTTCAAAGGACTGATTACAGGCGTCAATAAAAACACTATTGCCATACAGGTTGATGGATCAGGTTTTGATCTTGAACACGGTGACATTGAAAAGGCGAATATTGTTTTCGAGTAAAACACTCCATGCTCTGGAAGTGATACCCATAAAAGGGTTTTGAGTAAGGTGACACGATTATGATGAGTAAAGAAATATTGATGGTTGCAGACGCTGTCTCGAATGAGAAGGGTGTCTCTCGTGCTGTGATTTTCGAGGCAATCGAATCTGCACTGGCCACTGCCACCAAGAAACTCCACGACCGGGAAGAAATTGATTGTCGGGTCGCAGTAGACAGGGATACGGGTGAGTACGAAACCTTTCGGGTCTGGACTGTAGTAGAGGAAGAAGAATACCTGGAAGAAGGTTCTCAATTTACTCTTGAACAGGCAGCGGAACGGGATAAGAAGCTGGGAATCGGTGACACCTGGGAAGAAAAAATAGACAACGTAGAATTTGGTCGTATCGCAGCGCAGACTGCGAAACAAGTTATCGTACAGAAAGTTCGTGAAGCTGAACGTGAAATTGTTATTTCCGAATACGCCGACAGGGTCGGCGAGTTAGTTGCGGGAACAGTTAAGAAGGTAACTCGCGACAATATCATTGTTGATTTAGGTAATAACGCGGAAGCATTGCTACCGCGAGATCAGATGATTCCTCGCGAAACTTTCCGCATAGGCGATCGTCTGCGAGCGCTTTTGACCGATGTACGTTCAGAGCAACGCGGACCTCAGTTATTTTTGAGCCGTACTTCACCTGACATGCTGATCGAATTGTTCAAGATCGAAGTGCCAGAAATCTCTGAAGAAGTTATCGAAATTAAAGCCGCCGCACGGGATTCGGGTTCACGGGCGAAAATCGTAGTAAGCACCAACGACGGTCGTATTGATCCTGTTGGAGCCTGTGTCGGTATGCGCGGTTCTCGTGTGCAAGTCGTTTCTAACGAGCTTGCTAACGAACGAATTGACATCATCCTCTGGGATGACAATCCAGCCCAACTCGTAATCAACTCTATGGCCCCGGCTGAAGTTGCTTCGATTATCGTGGACGAAGACAGTCACACGATGGATATTGCTGTGGAAGAAGAAAATCTTGCCCAGGCAATCGGACGCAATGGCCAGAATGTTCGTCTTTCCAGTGAGCTAACTGGTTGGACCATAAACGTAATGAGCGAAGAAGATGCGGCAGCCAAACAGCAACAGGAGGCCAGCAATTTCGTCGAGCTATTCATGGAAAAGCTGGACATAGACGAAGAAGTTGCCGAAGTGCTGGTGCAGGAAGGATTTACTTCTCTGGAAGAAATTGCCTATGTGCCGCTGGATGAAATTCTTGGTATCGAAGGATTCGATGAAGAAATTGCAAACGAATTACGTAACCGTGCGAAAGATGCGCTGTTAACTCAGGCGATTGCTTCGGAAGAGGATTTGTCTTCTGCAAATATTGCCGATGACCTGTTAAACATGGAAGGCATGGATGACGGTCTCGCACTTTCACTGGCAAAGAAGAGCATTTTAAACATGGAAGAGTTAGCAGAACAGTCGATCGATGAGTTAATGGATATCGAAGGCATGGATGAAGAAAGGGCTGGCAAGTTAATCATGACCGCCCGCGCACCCTGGTTCGAGGAGTAGTCGCTACGAAACGTTAGCGATCAGGAGTAGTTGAATGGCAGATGTAACAATCAATGAATTAGCCAAGACCGTCGGTGTATCGGTAGATAAACTCTTGTCTCAAATTAAAGAGGCAGGTTTACCGCACACCAAGGCGGATGAGCTAATTTCAAATGATGATAAGAATACGCTGCTGGTATTTTTACGCCGAAGTCACGGAGATCGTGAAGCGACAGGTGCTGCTCCGAAAAAGATTACCCTGAAGCGAAAAACTATTGGCACATTAAAAGCTGCTTCAACCCATGGCCGTGGGAAAACCGTAAACGTTGAAGTACGAAAAAAGCGAACTTACGTCAAACGTAGTGCGGTAGAAACTCCTCCCGAAGCTGAAGTACCAGAGCAGGAAGAAGAAGTAGTAACAGCACCTGCTGAAGAAGTTGCAGAGGCAGCAGCAGCTGAAGCGCCAGCCGATGCCCAGGAAGCAACGGAAAAGGCTGAGGAAGAAAGCAAACAGGCAGAGGGTGGCGAAAAAGAAGTAGAAGGAGCAGCCGAAGCAGCGCCAGTACAAGATGTGCCTCCTCCGGAGGCTGATTCAGGCAGACCCTCTAAAAGTACTCCCAAGCGCAAGTCGAAAGGCAATGATGCCGAAGATCCGATGGAGAAGAAAAAGTCTCATCTCCGGAACAAGGCAAAGGCACAAGCACCAAAACGACAATCAAAGACTATTCACGTAAACGATGACTTCGTATTAGAAGGCGATGAATTTGAAGGACTCGGTGGACGCGGTCGTCGTGGCGGCGGGCGCAAGAGCAAAGCGAAGCTAAGTGCCCAGCAACATGCATTTGAAAAGCCAACCGAGTTTATCTCTCGGGAAATTAAGATTGGAGAAGCTAACACAGTAGGAGACATCGCTAACAAGATGTCTGTGAAGTCTGCAGAGATTATTAAAGTGCTTTTCAACATGGGTGTAATGGCAACCATCAATCAGGTATTGGATCAGGATACGACCACACTATTGATTGAAGAAATGGGGCACATTGCGAAATTTGTATCGGAAGATGCTATCGAAGAAGAACTCGCGGAATCAATATCAATCGGCGAAGGTAAAGACGAAGTGACTCGTGCACCGGTTGTTACTGTGATGGGTCACGTTGACCACGGTAAAACTTCACTGCTGGATTACATTCGTAAGGCTACGGTAGCATCACATGAGGCCGGTGGTATTACCCAGCATATTGGTGCCTATCATGTGGAAACAGAACACGGCATGATCAGTTTCCTCGATACGCCAGGCCACGCTGCATTCACGGCAATGCGTTCTCGCGGAGCAAAGGCCACCGACGTAATCGTCCTGGTGGTAGCTGCGGACGATGGTGTTAAACCGCAAACCGAAGAAGCAGTTCAGCATGCTAAGGCCGCGGAAGTACCACTGGTTATTGCCATTAACAAGATGGATAAGGAAGGCGTCGATCCCGACCGGGTCAAGAATGAGCTTTCTGCAATGGATGTAATTCCAGAAGACTGGGGTGGAGATGTCCAGTTCATCGAGGTGTCTGCTATCACGGGCCAGGGTGTAGAAAATCTACTGGAAGCAATTCTGCTCCAGGCAGAGCTCCTGGAGCTTAAAGCTTATACCGATGTGCCCGGACAGGGTGTGGTAATCGAATCACGACTCGATAAGGGGCGTGGTCCCGTAGCCTCGGTGCTGGTGCAAAACGGAATACTTAAATCAGGGGATATTGTGCTGGCTGGCCATGAGTACGGTCGTGTCAGAGCCCTTGTCGATGAGAATGGAAAAAATACACAGTCAGCCGGGCCAGCTATTCCGGTTGAAATCCTGGGGCTCAATGGAGTGCCCGATGCGGGTGATGAATTCGTAGTTGTGGCTGATGAGAAGCGAGCTCGGGATGTGGCTGAATTCAGACGGACACGACATAAGGATTCACTGCAGGCCAAGCAACAGACAAGCATGATCGAAAATATGTTTGCTGGAATTGGTAGCGAAGAGAAGAAAATATTTAATGTGATTCTTAAAGCCGATGTAAGAGGTTCGCTAGAAGCAATTAGCGGATCTTTGCAGAAGCTGGGAACCGATGAAGTAGACGTTAATATCGTAGGTGCTGGTGTAGGCGGAATTTCAGAGAACGATGCTCATCTAGCTGCGACTTCAAATGCCATGATCGTCGGCTTTAATGTGCGTGCAGATAAAACCGCGCGGGACATTATTGAGAACGAAGGTCTGCAGATGCGTTATTACAACGTGATCTATGACGTGATCGATGACGCGAAACAGGTTATGGGAGGCATGCTCGCTCCTGAAATCCGCGAAGAAATTGTTGGCATTGCAGAAGTACGGGATGTGTTTAATTCGCCGAAGTTTGGCCAGATCGCCGGAAGCATGGTAATCGAAGGCACGGTTTATCGAAGCAAGCCGATTCGCGTACTCAGAGACAACGTGGTTATTTACGAAGGCGAGTTGGAATCACTTCGCCGTTTTAAAGACGACGCAACCGAGGTTAGAAATGGCATGGAATGCGGAATCGGGGTGCGGAATTACAACGACGTAAAAGTCGGTGACAAGATCGAGGTATACGAGACTACTGAGGTCGCCAGAAGCCTGTAGTCAGGACTGAATGATGGATATGTCTCCCAGAATTCAGCGCGTAGCCGATCAGATTCAGCGAGAATTAGCTACGCTGATTCAGCTGGAAGTAAAAGATCCGAGAGTTGGAATGGTTTCAATTACCGGTGTCGATGTAAGCAAGGATTTAGCGTACGCCAAAGTATTTATCACCGTACTAAATACTTTGAGTGATGATAGAGAAATAAATACATCCACCCTGTCTGAACCTGGCGAACTGGACAAGTTGGAAATAGAAGAGAACCTGAAAGCACTTTCCAAGGCTTCAGGATTTCTTCGAACGATGTTGGCAAAACGATTGAGTATACGTTCTGTGCCGAAGCTAGAGTTTCATTACGACAATAGCATAGAACGGGGCCAGCATTTGTCTTCGCTCATTGACGACGCGTTGGCAGCTGATCGGAAATTGCATTCCGATGAATAACTCAGCTTTGGCTGAATACAGCTAATGCGAATATTGGGATAGGTCAGTGAGCAGAAGACGTCGTAGAGGAAGAAGCATTAATGGCATTGTGGTATTGGACAAGGCCGCTGGATTAAGCTCAAACGCTGCACTGCAAGAAGCAAAAAGGCTTTTCGAAGCAAATAAAGCAGGGCATACAGGAAGCCTTGATCCCTTAGCCACCGGTGTGCTGCCCCTGTGTTTAGGTGAAGCCACCAAGGTGTCACAGTTTTTACTGGATTCAGATAAGCGTTATCGAACCAGGATAAAGCTGGGTGAACGTACCGACAGCGGCGACAGCGCCGGTGAGATAATTGAAAGTTGCTCTGACTTCTCAGTGAGTCAGGCAGAGGTAGAGAATGCACTCGGTGCATTTCGAGGAGAAATTGAACAGCTACCGCCAATGTATTCGGCATTAAAAGTCGATGGCGTTCCACTTTATAAAATGGCGAGAAAAGGTCTCGAAGTGGAACGAGAAAAACGCAAGGTAACAGTTTACGAAATATCCTTGCTCGAATTCTCTGACAACATTGTTGAACTGGATATAGCGTGTAGCAAGGGAACTTATATTCGAACAATCGCCGATGATTTAGGCCAGGCCCTGGGTTGTGGCGCACATATCATCGAACTCCGGCGCACCCAGGCAGGTGCGTTCAGCGAAGAAGATTGTGTCGAAGTAGAAACCCTGAAAAAGTTGAAAGAAGAATCAGGTCTGGAAGCCATCGATAATAAATTGATTCCGATGGATCAGGCCATTAGTGAACTACCGGAGGTAATCCTCCCTAGTATTACCGCAAGCCATGTCAAAAACGGTCAGGCGGTTATTGTAAGACACTTACCAGAAGAAGGTCTGGTGAGATTGTATGAAGAAGAGCAGTTTATCGGCATCGGCAGTATTGACGATGATGGCAAAGTTGCTCCAAGGCGTTTGATCGTTTCTTAAGCCAAAGGCTTGCGAAACGCGCAAACAGATTTTAATCAGGAAAGTATCAGGTAACTATCAATATGCGTGGTTATTCTGATTTTAAATGGACGTTGAATCGCCGCGAATAAACTTAAGTAAGCACGAAGGTAAAAGGCGTGCAGAGGCGAGAACAGTAACGGCATATTACGGAGATATTAAATGGCTTTATCAGCTAATCAAAAAGAATCAATCATTAAAGAATACGCGTTAGGAGAAGGCGACACTGGCTCACCGGAAGTTCAGGTTGCTTTGCTAACGGCCAACATTAATGAATTGCAAGCTCATTTCAAAGAGCACATCCACGACCACCATTCACGTCGCGGACTTATCCGCATGGTGAATAGCAGACGTAAGTTGCTTGACTATCTAAAACGTAAAAACGTTGAAAGATACTCATCCCTTATCAAGCGACTCGGCCTGCGTCGGTAGGTAATTTTAGTTAAATAGTAATTTGAGATAACTATTACTGGGACGCTGCGCTCGACGTAGGAATCAGGCGCACGTTTTTAATTTAGGAAAAGAAAATATGTTTAATCCAGTAACAAAAACCTTCCAATACGGAAATCAAACTGTAACTTTGGAAACTGGCAAAGTAGCCAGACAAGCAACCGGTGCAGTTGTTGTCACCATGGGTGATACCCAGGTGTTAGCGACGGTAGTCGGTAGAAAACAAGCAAATCCCGGTCAGGGCTTTTTCCCTTTAACGGTTAACTACCAGGAAAAGACTTACGCCGTAGGAAAAATTCCCGGCGGATTCTTCAAACGTGAAGGACGTCCAACTGAAAAAGAAACTCTGACTTCTCGATTAATCGATCGGCCCATTAGACCTCTTTTCCCAAAGGGGTTTATGAATGAAGTACAGGTTATCTGTACGGTTGTTTCTGGCGGAAAAGACAACGACCCGGATATTCCTGCATTGATCGGAGCCTCTGCTGCCCTGGCAATCTCGGGTATACCTTTTGCAGAACCGATCGGTGCCGCCAGGGTTGGTTATAACGCCGAATCGGGTTACACCTTAAACCCACCCTATGAAGAGTTGGAAAATTCTGCGCTCGACATGGTTGTCGCTGGAACTCAATCCGCTGTGTTAATGGTTGAGTCTGAAGCGAAACAGCTAACCGAAGATCAAATGCTCGGTGCTGTGCTCTATGCTCACCAGGAAATGCAGGCTGTTATCAATGTGATTAATGAATTGAAAGCAGAAGCTGGCAAGGAACCCTGGGATTGGCAGCCTCCCGAAGAAAATACCAGTCTTAAATCGGCAGTCGCCGAAAAATTTGGTGCTGGCGTAACTTCTGCCTATCAAATTTCTGAAAAGATGAAGCGTTACGATGCGGTTGATGAATTGCGTCAGCAAGCCGTCACCGAACTGGCAGATGAAGAAGCCGGGGTTAGCGAAGGTGAAGTGTCTGAAATATTTGGCGCATTGGAAAAGAGTACCGTACGAAATCGCATTATAGATGGTGAGCCGCGTATCGACGGGCGCGATACCAAAACTGTTCGCGCCATTCATGTGGAAACCGGCGTCTTGCCCAAGGCCCATGGTTCGGCATTATTCACCCGAGGTGAAACCCAGGCCCTGGTGGTAACGACTCTGGGTGCGGTACGTGATTCTCAAATCATCGAAGACCTTAGTGGTTCCAGGAAAGATCCATTCATGTTGCATTACAATTTCCCTCCATACTCTGTGGGTGAGGCTGGCTTCATGGGCGGACCCAAGCGTCGGGAGATTGGCCACGGTCGTCTAGCCAGACGCGGTGTTGCTGCGGTAATGCCTGCCGAGGATGATTTTCCTTATGCCATTCGCGTTGTATCGGAGATTACTGAATCCAATGGATCGTCTTCCATGGCCAGTGTCTGCGGTAGCAGCTTGTCCATGATGGATGCTGGTGTTCCGGTATCGGCTCCTGTTGCCGGTATTGCCATGGGTCTTATTAAAGAAGGTGAGCGATTCGCGGTACTGACTGACATCCTGGGTGATGAAGATCATCTGGGTGACATGGACTTCAAAGTTGCCGGAACTGCAACGGGTGTAACTGCCTTGCAAATGGATATCAAGATTCAGGGTATTACTGAAGAAATCATGGAAATTGCATTGGAGCAGGCTCACACCGCCCGCCAACACATACTTGGTGAGATGAACAAGGTTATTGCCGAAGCAAGAGAGACGGTCTCTGAAAATGCTCCGGCCATGGCCATGATCAAGATCGATCCGGACAAGATTCGCGACGTTATCGGCAAGGGTGGTGCGGTTATTCGCGGCATTACTGAAGACACTGGCGCTTCTGTAGACATCGATGACGACGGCAATGTCCGTATTTACGGTGAAGATGCAGAGTCTCGTGATGCTGCCCTGGATATGGTTAACGCCATCACCGCCGAAGCTGAAGTAGGCAAACTCTACAACGGTAAAGTTGCCCGCATCGTGGACTTCGGTGCATTCGTTACTATTCTTCCTGGCAAGGATGGCCTGGTACATATTTCCCAGATCTCGAAAGAGCGTGTAGAAAACGTTAACGAGTATCTGCAGGAAGGACAGGATGTGCTGGTGAAGTGTACTGACCTGGATGCTCGCGGTCGTATCAAGCTGAGCATCAAGGAAATTACCGAGGAAGAAAAAGCAGCGTTTGCGACAGAAGCCTAATTTTTCCTTCATAGAAAAAAAGGGGCAGATTGCTCTGCCCCTTTTTTGCTTTTGAGAAAGTGAGTGCTACAACTCAAAATCTACTGACAGGGACCACATGCGTCCGAAGTTATCGTAGAGACGACTTTCAAATCCTCCCTGAACCGGCAATCGTCGTGGTTCCCAATCGAACACATTATTGATTCCCAGAGTCACACTTCCTGACGAATCAAATAGATCGTCGAAGAAATAGGTGTAACTGGCATTGGCTATATAAGACTCAGGAATCACCGCCCGCGGTGTAAATGCAGAAGAGAACGTTCCATCGAAAGTAAACTCATCGGTATACTTGGTCAGGAAAGTTGCGGCGTGGTTATTCCTTAACCAACCGAATCTCAGATTTGCCACTAACTCTGGTAGGGGTGGAGAAAGTGCGGTATCGGCATTTCTTCTACCCAGTGCGTCAATAACGACCCCATCCAGTCCAGCATAATCATAGGTCGTATAGTAGGCAGCGTTTAGCGCAACACTAAAGTTACCCCAATCTTCATAGTCGAAGTTGTAAGTTGCAGTAAAATCTAATACGTCTACCAGGTTGGTATTAATATTGTCCGCTACTCGAACCACTTCTGTGATCAGGTTACTGGTGGGATCACGACTGATTGTCAGAGTGGGATTCGCAGTGATGTATGCCATTGCAGCGGTACGACTCGCCGATCCTGCAGTTGGATCATAATCATCTCTGCTCACGCCAATTGCAGCCAGGGCGTCATAGAATTGCTGATTAGCAATATCCTGGGCACTAAGAGTTACGATACGGTCGGTATATTCGATCTCCTGATAATCCAAACTTATGCTCAGGTTCTCAATGCCTTCCCAGGTAAATCCAATGTTCCAGATATCGGACTCCTCGGGAACAAGATTTGGATTTTTGGAACTACATGACAGTACGCCCAACAGGTCCTGACCAGTAAGTGGATCTTGTCCGGTTCGGTTATTGAAACAACCGGTTCGGTCAGCTGGACCCACATCCTCCGCATCCGGCGCGAGGAAGCTCTCACCCCACGAGCCACGTATTGCCAGTGAATCAGTTGGTTGCCAACGAAATGCAACCTTGGGCGTTGTAGTATCGAGCCCCAGGTCAGTAAAATCCTCATAGCGAGCAGCGACTTGCATACTCAAATTTTCCATAAGTGGAATCTCGAATTCCGCAAACACTGCCTGAGTTTTGGAGTAATCCCGTGTCGGAACCAGTAGGGGTGCTGTCTTACCCGAAGAATTTTGCCAATCTATGCCGAGCTTCTTCAGTTTGCCTGTGTCGGTAGCGTCCATTCTGTCCCGCATGGCGTAGCCGAATGCGGCGCTAATTGTGCCCGTAGGAATCTCCATTAGATCGCCTGTTACAACCGAATCAAAAATTACCAGGCGGTCTGTTTGCAGATTGGCATCTGCACTTTCGAATAACCAGTCTGTCACTTCTTGCAGGTTATTGGTCCAGCGGCCGTCTGACCTGTCGGCGTCATAGTTAGGAGATCGGATATCACGGGATGCGAAAGGATTAAACCATTCCGTTCCAGATGGACCGCCTTGACCGTTTAATGCCGCCATTAAACGAATCGCATTGCCATCATAAGTATCAACCCGTTGCTCATAGGTTTGGTATCCTAGCCAGGCTTCACCAACCCAGCCCGTGTCTGCAACATCAAAGGTGGCGCCAAACTTATAGACTTCAGTGGTGTATTGATAGCGTTCAGGAAAATAGGCGGTGTCAGCAATCTGACTGGGCTTCGCCCCTGGGCCCTGTTCAAATCCGTTCCAGATGGTGTAGGTACCGATGCCGAAAACACCCGGAGTTACCGGCTGACCAGTTGGGTTAGCCGGGTGGTTGGCCGGTATTGTCATATCGTTATACCAGGCCGATGACATTGGCGTAACCGGCTCTGTAGTAAAGATAGATTCACGGTAGCTGTCAGCGATTTGCAGCTCCAGTGTCAGGCCATCGTTTACCTCGTATTGCGCATTCCCATAGAAAACGTAGTCATTTGCCTCGCGGTTGTAATCTGTCCATTGGGCATAGTGAAAACCACATAACAATCCGCCTGCTATAGGGTAACCACTTTGTGAGCTGCCTTTGTCACCCTTAAAAGTTGTTTCGTTACCGTATGCTCCGCAATCGGGATCCAGGTAAGGAATTCTTCCTCCAATATTGTAGTGACCTGGTGCGCCGATGAAGGTGGCATTGTCGTAAGCTAAATATTTCGGCCGTTCTTCACGCTGCAGTGGAGTCTTTCTGCCGACCTCAAGCGCCATAACGACATTGAGACCATTATCAAAAGTATTACCCCATAGGACGCCAAGCTTTGGTTCTTCGAAATCGCCATCATTGTCACGCCCGTAGAACGATCTTACCCGTAATCCATCGAATTCTTTTACAGGAATGAGATTTACTACACCGGCAACAGCGTCTGAACCGTAGAGAGCGGAACCGCCATCAAGTACAACTTCGATTCGGTCAGTGGCAATATCCGGAAGTATTGCTGATAGTGCGCCTTCATTAATGTTTCGGCGCCCATCGAGCAAAGTGAGCGTACTGCCCACCCCCAATCCTCGCAGGTTGAATTGCGCCGAGTTCGAGTCCTGACCACCACCAGCACCACCTAGTACATTGGCTACGGTGTCCACGTTCTGTGTATAGGTTAAGTCGCGGATATACTGGCCGATGTTTGCTGCACCGTAAGTTAGTAGCGTGTCTTGATCGACGGTATCAACAGGACTCGCACCATTGAAATCACTGTTCCTGATGTAGGAACCTGTTACAACAATTTGTTCCAGATCATCCTGGGCAAGAATTGCCGGGGATTGTAATGCCAGGACGACTCCACTGAAGAGAAGCGTCCTTCTAAATTTGTTTCGTGCATTTTCTTCACTCATTTGTCTCTCCTATTATTTGTACTAATTCTTAGCGAGCATCTGGGGTGAATTACAGAAACCTAGGAGAAATTCGTACTGCAAAGGCGCAATACTCTCGTGTTAGGAAGCAGTAATTTGAAATTTCATTCTAGAGGTGTTCCCTCTTGCAGGTAAATTAAATGTGTGTATCCCCTGCTCTGAGGGAGGGCAGGTTTCATTCTTTCACCGTCAGCGTTTTATGTCTTTAGATCTAGGCCATAGATTTGTAACATTTATTGACGTGGGGTTTGGTTATCTCACCAATTTTTCTAAAATAACCTTCTCAAATTCAGCAAGTTAAGATTGTATGAGCAGGGGTGAGCAGACGCCCACGAGTGAAAGCACCCTAATACGTCGATTTTCGGCAGACAAACTGCAGGAATTCTGGTTGAATCCCCGCTTTATTACCCAGAATTGCTAAAATACAGCGTAAATAACAAGCCCCGAGGAGAGATTAGGAATGTCGCATCCAAGCTATCGGAATATCAAAAATCTGTCACAAGTAGTTGGTTTAATGGTGACCCTGTTTGTTCCAGGTCTATCACTTGCACAGACTGATCAAATCACCTTCCACAAAGACATTGAGCCCATCCTACAGCGCAGCTGCCAGAACTGCCATCGAGAAGGCGGTGTGGGCCCCATGCCTCTGGTGAGCTTCGATCAGGTCGCTCCCTTCGCCGGATTAATCGAATACAAGACGGGCTTGCGTGATCGTGCCGGCGCCATGCCTCCCTGGTACATGGAAAAAGATATCGGTATCCAGGATTACAAGAACGATCCTTCCCTGAGCGATGAAGAAATAGCGGCTATTTCAACCTGGGCTCGCACTGGCACACCTAAAGGCGATCCAGCGGACGCGCCAGAATCACTGGTCTTCGATGATTCCATTAAATGGACCGCCGGTGAGCCTGACTTGATCGTTACGACCAATTCAGTCACCAAACTTGCTGGCACTCCGGATTGGTGGGGTGAGATTGATCGTGTACCAGTTGGACTGGAAGAAGATCGCTATGTGAAATCGGTAGAGATCGTCGAAGTGAATGATGTCGACTATCAATCTGGCACAGGCCGCGAAACGGTCGGTGGACGATTTATTTTTCATCACATGATCTGGAGTACTGCAGAACTGGATGAAGATGGTAATCGCATTGAAGATTCCGTAACCGGTTGGCCTGTTCACGAAGTTGGACGAAACCCGGATATATTCGATCCGGATGCTGGTCGACTACTGCGTGCAGGAACTTACATTTATTCTGATTCGGTACACCTGCATTCCAATGGGCTGGATACAACCGGGCACCTGGAAATTGGTTTCCGTTTTCATCCTGAAGACTATGAGCCCAAGTATGAGCGGGTAAGTTTAGGCCTGGGTAATGGTGTTGATATCAGTATTGCCGGTAACCAGAACAACCAGGAACTGCATGCTTACACAGTACTGGAACAACACACCAAGTTCATTACCTTCGAGCCACACCTCCATGCACCGGGCGAGCGTATGTGCCTGGAAGCAATCTGGGGCTATACGGTTGAGACTCTTGCCTGTGTTGGCTATGACCACAATTGGGTTCGTGGTTACGCATTCGAAGATCATGCGGCGCCATTGTTGCCGAAAGGCACCATCATGCACATCGTGGGTTACATGAATAACACTGAAACCAACCCCAATGTACCTGATCCAAGAAACTGGCAGGGATCCGGTAATCGTTCAGTAACCAATATGTTTATCGATCTCGGTATGCGAGTGAAGATGGACGAAGAGCAATTCCATGCAGAAATGGCAAATCGGCGTGAGGTATTAAACCTCGGACCGAACGATCACGTTATAGGCTGCCCACTTTGTGGCGCACCTTTAGTATCACCAATGACAGAAGACACAGAAGCTTCCGATTAACAGTAATCAAAGCATTACGGGAGATATTGAACAATGAAAGATAGTTTATTAACTGGCAGCAAGCTTTCTTTTAAAGCTGTTATGTTAGTAGTGGCAAGTTTGTTGCTGGTGCAAAACGCATTCGCGCAAACTTATACACATGGTCGACATGTAGAGCCGGCATTTGAAGGATGGCGTCCGAATCCCGACGGCACCTTCAATATGATGTTCGGATACATGAACGAGAACTGGGAAGAGTCTCCTGACATGCCAATAGGTGAGAATAATTATTTCGAGCCAGGTGATACTGACAGAGGCCAGCCCACTCATTTCCTGCCACGACGTAATCGTTTTACCTTTGAAGTAACGGTCCCTTCCGACTGGGGCGATCGCGAACTGGTCTGGACCTTGAATGTTAATGGCGTTGAAAGAAAAGCCTATGCGACCCTTAAGGCAGATTACCTGGTAGATAACATGGTAATTGCTTCAGAAACAGGATCACTGGGTGCGGGAACAAGTAGCCCCGAATCTCGGGCGAATATTCCTCCTGTCGTCACAGTTCAGGGTGATGAGATTCGTGTAGCAAGAGTGGATGAACAACTGGAGCTTACTACCCAAGTAACCGACGATGGTCTGCCAGAAGCAACTGATCCGGTTGAAGAAGCAAGACAGTTTGCCGAATTCGCAGGCGGTGCCCTGGCGGCGGCGTTTGTGACTGAAGAAAACATCATGCAACGTCGGCTAATGACTCCTCCGACTAAAGTGACTGTCAATAAAGTAAATGGACTTTACTACTCGTGGAACAAGTGGCGCGGTCCTGGTGATGTAACTTTCGACCCTCCACAGGTAAAGGTTTGGGAAGACACCCGCACCAGTGCTAACTCTCCCTGGGGAGCACTGTGGCTACCCCCACCCATTCCAGAAGATGGAATGTATGAAGTGAATGCTACATTCAGTGAGCCCGGAGAATACATTCTCTGGGGTAGAGCGGATGATGGCGGTCTCTATCACGATGCCTGGATAATGGTAAACGTGTCTGAGTAGGGTGGAGATGAATAAAAAAGGGCGGTATTACCGCCCTTTTTTATGGCTGGAGTAAAAGTATGGAACTCGTATTCTTCTTCATTCTGTTTATCGCCGCAGGCATGGTTTCCTAATCGGTTCGTTGCCTGGTATTCTTTGGTTTTACTCGCCGGCAAATACTTCCAGCCTTTAGCCAGAGTTGCCAACTCTCCATCGCCTCAATTGCCGGTATACTGCTATTGGGATTCGGCGCACTATTATTGCCTACTATCTACTTCAATGCCGTTTTGGAAAAGCAAAGGTGCTAGCGCAAGTTTAGAGACATAGCAGTCAGCTTTGTCATCTCTATAGCCTGTTGTGTGGGTTTATATTTCACCGGCCTCGCACTGGCATTCGAGGTAAGGGGTTAGCAGCACACCAGGATTCTTCGTGCTCTGTGCTAGACTCTCTCTTAGATCAGGAAGATAGGTCACAGGAGGATAGTTCTGCCCATGAAAAACATTTTCAAAATTTTTCTTTTAGCATCGCTGCTCAATTCATCTGGCGTGTTAGCACAGGATGATTTCGTCTTCTACTCAGATCTCGCGCGAGAATGGCACGCCGGTGGTGATTATTTCGAATGGACATCCACGACACGTAACAACAATGAGGCCAGATTAAATGTTTTCTATCGCACCTGGGGGAATCCAAATAATCCGCAATTGCTTATCATTCACGGGTTTCCTAATTCCTCATTCGATTTTCATGCGCTCATACCTCTGCTAGAAGATGATTACTACATCGCTGCATTGGATTTCCCCGGTTCTGGATTTTCCGATAAACCACTGAACGGATTCTCTTACATGCTGGCGGAAAATGCGGAAATCGTGGATTACTTCGTGCGGGAAATCGTAGAGTTTGATGACTTTGCCATGTTTACCCATGACAGGGGAGTAAGCATAGGACTGGCTTTTTTAGGTAACTACATCGATAACCCAAATCCTGGTTACACTCTCAATTATCACTTCCTGTCTAACAGCGGCATGTTTTTGCCATTGGCCAATCTTCTGGAATTTCAAACGACGATTCTTGATCCGGTTCGCGGACCACAAATGATCGAGGTGCGAAAAGCGCAGCCACGGCTAACTGAAGGTGATCCTATCGATGTTGGCTATGCCGATATTTTCAAATTTAACGATGGCGATAGCGCACTATTACATGTGGGCAAATATTTATTGGAAAGAGCAGAAAATGAATTCGACTGGCTCGACAATTTGCCCCGTAGCCCGGTACCGGTAGCTTATCTATGGGGTCTTACTGACACGGTTAATCCCATTCGTATTCCAAACTATGTCTGGCTTAGCTATTTGAATGACAGAGATGTGGAAAGTTCAATGTGGATTCTGCCGACAGCGGGGCATTATCCACAACGGGATAATCCAGAAGAAGTGGAAAAAATTATTCGCACAGCCCTCGACGGTGAGATTCCCACTCGAGCAGAAGAAGGTGCCTGGATGTGGGAATACGCTGCTAGTCGGGAGGCGGAAGACGCTATTTATGTTGGTCACTCCGATGTGCGCAAGATGGAGTTTCCAGGTGCTGTGCAGTATTCCCCTGATGGCTATTCGCAGTAAACGACAAGTCTTACATCGTTCTGCGATACTGCCCGCCAACTTCGAAAAAAGTATCGGTTATCTGACCCAGGGAACAATAACGCACCGCATTCATTAACTCGGCGAAAACGTTTTCGTTGTTTCGCGCGGCCTGTTTAAGTCGTTCCAGCGCCTGTTCCGATTGGTCGGCGTGGCGCTCCTTGAATTCTGCAAGTCGAGTAAGCTGACTTTGCTTCTCTTCCTCAGTTGACCGCGCCAGTTCAATTTCAGTTTGTTCTTCGGGCTCTTCATTGAGGAAAGTATTTACCCCAACAATGGGCAGGCTGCCGTCGTGCTTGCGATGCTCGTAGTACAGGGATTCATCCTGAATCTTGCCCCGTTGATAACCTGTTTCCATGGCGCCCAGTACACCGCCTCTTTCCGAGATTCGTTCGAATTCCTGCAGCACTGCTTCTTCTACCAGGTCTGTTAGTTCTTCGATAATAAAAGAGCCCTGATTAGAATTTTCATTTACCGCCAATCCCCATTCCTTATTGATGATGAGTTGAATCGCCATGGCCCGCCGCACAGATTCTTCGGTCGGCGTGGTGATGGCTTCATCATAGGCGTTGGTGTGCAGGCTGTTGCAGTTGTCATAGATCGCGATCAAGGCCTGTAAGGTAGTCCGTATGTCATTAAATGACATTTCCTGGGCATGCAGTGAGCGGCCAGACGTCTGGATGTGGTACTTCAATTTCTGGCTGCGTTCATTGGCGCCATAACGAAAGCGCATAGCAGTGGCCCAGATGCGTCGAGCGACACGGCCCATGACCGTGTATTCAGGATCCATTCCATTCGAAAAGAAGAATGACAGGTTGTGGGCAAAATCATCGACCTTCATACCCCGGGCGAGATACGCTTCAACAAAGGTGAATCCGTTTGCCAGGGTAAATGCCAATTGTGAGATGGGATTCGCTCCCGCTTCGGCGATGTGGTAACCGGAGATACTGACCGAATAAAAGTTTCTTAGGTTTTGTTCGGTGAAATATTGCTGTATATCGCCCATTACCTTCAGGCTGAATTCGGTGGAGAAAATGCAGGTGTTCTGACCCTGATCTTCTTTCAATATGTCAGCCTGCACTGTGCCCCGAACATTTTCCAGGGTGTAGGTCTTGATCTCCTGCCATTCTTTTTCATCGGGCTGTCTTTCATTCTCGGCAACAAAAGCATCGACTCGCTGATCGATCGCTGCATTTAAATACATGGCGAGTATTGTCGGGGCCGGACCGTTAATGGTCATGGACACTGAAGTGGATCGATTGCAAAGATCGAATCCATCGTAGAGAACTTTCATGTCATCCAGTGTCGCTATTGATACGCCAGAGTTACCGACTTTACCGTAGATGTCAGGTTGGATTGCAGGATCGAAGCCGTACAGGGTGACGGAATCGAAAGCCGTTGATAGCCGCTTCGCGTCTGAATGTTCCGATAGCTGTTTGAAACGCCTGTTGGTTTTAAACGCATCACCTTCACCGGCAAACATGCGAGTAGGGTCTTCGGACTCGCGCTTGAACTGGAATACGCCGCCGGTATAGGGAAATTTTCCTGGCACGTTCTCGAGTAGTAACCACTTCAACAACTCGCCGTGATCCTCGAAGCGCGGCAGGGCGACTCGAGGTACATCGGTGCCTGACAGGGATTTCCTGGTCAGTGGCGTGCGTATTTCCCGATCCCTGACCTTAACCACAAACTCCTCGCCGGAGTATGCGTCACGAACTTCTGGCCAGGTTTCCAGTAGACGTTTTGCGCGATGATCCAATTCACCCTCTTTTTTTGCCATTAGCTCTGTGAGAGTGCTGCTGTCTTTTCCTGCCTCATCAAGCATTGCCTTGCTTGCTTGCAGTTGTTGCCGGGCCCGGGCCAGCGCCACCTGTTCCGCCACAACGCTGTGATAGTTTCTGACTTCTTCGGCTATCTCGGCCAGGTAGCGTTGCTGCTGTGCCGGAATAATCAGTTCTCGCTGGGTAGAGACTTTTAGCTCAACTCGTTCCAGCTGACGATCGAATGATTTCAGGCCATGTTTGCCGAGTTCCTCTACCAGGGTCTGATAGAGCGCAGTAATCCCATCGTCATTAAATTTGGATGCGATAGTGCCAAATACGGGCATGTCTTCCGGGGGTTGCGTAAATGCCTCGCGATTGCGCTGCACTTGCTTGGAAACATCGCGCAATGCGTCTTCACTGCCTTTGCGATCAAACTTGTTGATGGCGAAGATATCGGCAAAATCCAACATGTCGATTTTTTCCAGCTGACTCGCCGCGCCAAACTCTGGCGTCATGACATAGAGGGAAACATCGACGTAGGGCACTATGCCTGCATCGCCCTGGCCAATTCCCGGTGTTTCAATAATGATGAGATCGAATCCGGCTGTCTTTATCGCCGCCAAAATAGCGTTCAGGTTTTCCGGAATCTCGATACGTGCATCCCTGGTTGCCAGGGAACGCATGAAGATATTGGGATGATTGATGGCATTCATGCGAATGCGATCGCCTAATAGTGCACCGCCGGTTTTCTTGCGGGTTGGATCAATAGCCAGGATTGCTATGTTTAATGAGTCATTTCCGTCCTGGCGAAAGCGGCGCACAATTTCATCTGTTGATGAACTTTTACCCGCACCACCGGTTCCGGTTATTCCCAGTACAGGTGTGTTCTCAATACTTGCCGCTTTTTCGATTAAGGCGCCGAGTTCATTCTCGTCATAATTACCGTTTTCAATAGCAGAGATAATGCGGGTCAGTTTGATTCGATCTCCGGATTCCAATTGCTGCAGATCCGGTTTAGCCTGTTCTTTTTCACTGCTATCACATCGAGCCAGCATGTCATCGATCATGCCCTGCAGGCCGAGGTTTTGTCCGTCGTCAGGGGAATAGATTCTGGTGACGCCGTAGTTATGCAGCTCATCGATTTCTTCGGGAATGATGACACCGCCACCGCCGCCGAATACTTTTATGTGGCCGGCATCCAATTCTTTTAATCTGTCGATTAGATATTTGAAATATTCGATGTGCCCACCCTGGTAGGAGCTGATAGCGATTGCATCAACGTCTTCCTGCACGGCGGCTTCGACAATTTCCTGTACCGAACGGTTGTGTGCCAGGTGAATTACTTCGGCGCCACTGCTCTGCAAAATACGCCGCATAATATTAATAGCCGCATCGTGCCCATCGAATAAACTCGCCGCAGTCAGAAACCGCACCCAGTTACGCTCACCGGCAGCTTCGCTATCTGCTGAATGCTTTTTGGCAGCCTGGCTGAAATCCACCACACTCACTGATAATTCCCCTTTTCTTTCCCCATTGGGTAGAAAGCGCCGAAAACCGGCGTAGGGCGTATTTTAGCGCATTTCAGTGTAGTATGCCTGTTTGGAACAGGCTCGAAGCCCTTTGTTTTCGGGCCTCTATGGATTTAGGCAATTGTTTTATGCAATGCCCATTTGTATAGTGATTCTATGGAAACATGGATAGTCTTTACCTTGCTTGCGGTCGTAATGCAGTCGATTCGAACTGCGGCACAGAAGCAATTAACAAACAATCTCTCAATCCAGGCCGCCACCCTGGTTCGCTTTTTGTTCGGTATAAAGTTCGCGCTAATCTATTTGTACTTTGTGTGGCAAGCCTATGATCCGCAAGATTTTGAATTGGGGCGTCAGTTTTTTCAATCCGGTGCGCTCGCCGGGATTTCTCAAATACTGGCAACTGTCTGTCTGATTAAAGCCTTAACCCTGAAAAACTTCGCAGTTGGTACCGCCCTGGCCAAAACGGAAGCGATTTTGACCGCTGTTTTAGGCGCGCTGTTTTTCTCGGCGGCATTATCTGCAATGGGCTATCTCTCGGTAGTGGTAGGGGTGGCGGGACTGCTGGTAGCCAGCAACTGGAAAATCACTTTACAGGATTTAACAGACAACGAAAGCATTCGCTACGGAGTAGGAGCGGGGCTTGGATTTGCACTGGCATCGCTCTGGATTCGAGATGCTTCTCTTTCAATCGATGCGCCAAGATTATTAAGCGCTGCTGCAGTGCTCACTTACATGGTGCTGCTGCAAACACTAATCTGCTTTGTGTGGGTGTATATAAAAGAAAGAGAACAGCTGCGCTTGATGATGCAAAATCTCGGTGCCTGCACCTTCGTTGGATTTACCAGCGTCGCTGGTTCGGTTGGGTGGTTTACCGCAATGAGCCTACAAAATGCTGCACTGGTTAAAACCCTGGGCCAGACTGAATTTGTAGTCAGCCTGTTAATCACCTACCTCTACTTTGGTGAAAAAATCACAACCCGAGAATATTCAGGCATTGCCCTGATCGCAATCAGCGTAATCATCTTGTTGCTGGCTACCTAGCCTATTTTGGTTTGCGGCAATGAAACTGGTACATCTTGTTAAATAGATGAGGATGTTGAACTTCCAGCTAGTGCCAGTAATACGGGTTAGAAATTCGTGAATCAATCGTCGATTGGTTCAATACATCAATATCTAATCTTTCTGTTGACGAATAAACGGAAATTGAAGGAATTAAGTATGAGTACTTCACAGGCAGCAAGCTTTGACGAGCTTAACGACGAAGGGCCAAATGACAGAGAGGCAGGAAAGAACAGTATGGCCAAGCAATCAAAGCAACAGAGACAATTCCTGGCGACAGATCCGCGGCGTAAGTCACCCTTAATGGCGAGCATTCTCTCTTTATTGCCAGGGCTGGGGCAGGTTTAGGTTGGTTACTACCGACGCGGCTTCACCAATGTGCTGATAGCCGGTTCGGTGTTTACATTTCTGGTCGGTACGGAAGGGCAGACAGCACTGAATCCTTTAGGGATTATCTTTCTGATCTTTTTGAGCTGTACAACATCATCGATGCCTCCCGCCGAGCGCCCCTCGTTCCTTAAACGAAGAAGTAAACTGAAGATTCTCAAACTTCAGAAAAATTTCACACCCTAGTATTTGCGGCAGGGTTACTGATTTTTCGAAACGCGATTTGACCACGGCCGAAGCAATACGTTCAGCCGCAGCCTGAATGTCATTCAATTTAATAGTCATGGCTTTTTACTTCTGAATTGCCAGCGAATCGATAGCCTGAATTGTCTGTTCGGCCCTGGATGCCAGTTCATCATCGCTGGCACTGCTTACGGGATGGTCTATTACCGCGTATTGATAATCAGCGGAGCCCAGTACCCTGGCCATTAAATCCGCGGCGCTAATAAACTTATTGGTCATCACTCCGATCGCAGGAGTTCCTGCCCGTTCACTACTAATCGCATCATGCAAACTGCACGATGAGCAACTGCCTCAGTCTCCTAGACCAGTTATGGCAAGATCCCAGGCCTGGGCACGTTCGATAATGTCGTTTTCCGCAGGAGCGCTGTAATTGGACTTGGTCTCCCAGATTACTTCGGCAACCTGGTATTTGCTGCGCAACAAATTCTCCAGGTGGGTAAAAAAGCCCCTGGTGCCTTCCTTGCCGTTTGAAATGAACCCAACGGTTTTGCCAGCCAGTGATGGAATCCTGGGGGCTAATTCGAATCCTGTTGCTTCCGATTCGGTAGTGGGATTTAGCACCGTTAGTGCCATGAGAAATACCTGCTAATTTTCAATTTAAACTTCGCAATCGACGCAAGCGCCAATAGCTACTGTCACTGCCTGGCTTTTGGTGCCAAGCCAGGGTGGAATGATAGCGCCAAATCCTCCGGCCGGGCCACCAGCGGCCACTACCAGTAAGTGCTCCGGTGAGGCCAGGGCGCAATACTCCGTATCGCCCTTGTCCCTGATCACCGAGGCCTTGCCGACATCGGCCCATTCCTGGCGTTTTATCCGGGCTTTCTCAAACAGGTAATTGGCAATATCGGTTTTTGACCATCCTGCTGCCTGCAACAAATCCCTGTGCTGTTTCGGGATGACGATGGCATAGTTTCCTGCCCAGATAGAATAGCTGCGCATATTTGCTTTCATCTCGGCAGCATAAGTGTCCAGTATCTCTTCCGGCACCTTGGTCCATTCATTCATTATTTGCCGGGGAGAGCTGGCAGCGAATACAGTTACCGCGGAAGCTTCCGGTGGTATTCCCCTGATTGAAGCGAGCGATTCCCATTCCGTGTTCTCTTCGTCCTCCGCTACGCAATAACTAATCTTTCCTGGATGTCCCAGAGTAGATCGGTCAATAGCGCCAGGACTCACATCCAACAGATTAATTAGACCCAGGCGAATAGCTCTGCCTATAACTGAACTTGCGCGGTCACTACTCCCGAGTACGTTAAATTCAGACTGGCAAGCAATCTCTTTACGTATTGGCCCATTAAGCACGATAAAGATCGCGCAACCACCGGTACTGGCTGTAGTTCCATGCAAGAGGAACTCTTCTTTAAGCATGGCCATCCAGGCAGCAACAACGGCGGGAAAATGCATGGGCAGGCAACCGGCCATGACGGCGTTGATGGCGAGCTTCTCTGCGGTAATGGTGCGTTCGCGAACGGGCTCGATACCAATTAACTCATCGGGAGGCATTAGCACCCAATCGAGACATGCTTTGACTGCCTCAGGTGTAGGCGGCACAACAGGAAAGCCATCGGTCCAGCCACGGCTATGGTAAAACTCCTGTACGTCTTCGATCGAATCGAGATCAAATTTTTCGGAATGCAAGTTCATAATGACTTAGGGAAAAGCTAATACCCGGATACATGAGAGGGGATTGGAAAGTAACAGGAATTGCTACTCTACAACGACTCTTCCATTAACAGCTTGAACAGGTCGATTATTGGCTTCCGGAATTACATTTCTCAAGGTATCAATTTGCTCTGAAGAAACTTGAGCAGCGTTTTTAAGAACAATCCAGCTAAGGCCCTCCAAACATGGTGGGCTAGTCATTGAGCCAACAAACTGGAAATAATCCTGGTCTTCGGGCAACAAGGCTTCAGCATTTACTGAGGTGGAGAGAGCATTGGAATCAGAATTCGAAGGAATAACGGACCAGGCATTGTTGAGCTCCCTATTTTCGCTTCCCAGCTCATAAAGAACTGCCAATACCACTATATTTCCTTCGCTATCGGTATGTACAAAGTGTGCTTCCATCTCGAAATTCTGGCCATTAATCTGATGCTCGCCAGGTGTATGAAAATGAACTTGTGAGAGTTGGTATCGATTAATCCCAATTACAAGATCACTGCCAGGTTCGAAACTAATTTGTACGTTACGCCCGTTGTTTGAAATATTGGTGCCGTTGGCTTCATAGCTAATATCAAGGGGCTGAAGATTGCCGTTCAAGTTTGGAACTATATTTATAGGAGATTGTCGCTGACCATTTGTGCAGTTTTCGAACTCCGGAGAAATGCTGCCCCAGTTTGCCGGGCCATTTTCACCTGAGTAGCTCCACTCCTGTGCTTTACTACTCGAGCTATAAAATGAAGCTACGAACACAAGTACTAAACCAAAAGAAGTGAGTCGATACATTTTTCTGTCCCCTAATGACTTTCCAAGAGCTGATGATCAACCAACCAATATAGCTTAACCCATATTGGAAATAGACCAGATATATTAGCGATTTTTGAGTAAAAGGTAGAGTAATGTTTGCTATATTTGCGATGCCAATACTGAGGGAGTTACCCCATGAAAGAACAATATGGAGATATCAAGCTTACACAGTTGCCGGGATTCGTCGTGCAATGTGAGATCGACCGTCCACCCAATAATTTTTTCGATCTGGCCTTAATCCGGGATATGGCGGATTGTTTTGCTGACCTGGATGAAGATGCCAATTGCAGGGCGATCGTGCTCTGCTCCAAGGGCAAACATTTTTGTGCGGGCGCTAATTTTGGCACTGCAGATCAAAAAGCTGAGGGGGATGTACTGGCTGCAGAATCTGCCGATCAAAGAAATCCAATCTACCAGGAAGCCGTGCGCCTGTTTGGTAATAAAAAACCGGTGATTGCCGCGGTGCAGGGTGCAGCAGTTGGCGGTGGCCTGGGGGTTGCCATGATGGCCGATTTCAGGGTGGTCTGTGAAAGCACCCGATTCACCGCAAATTTCGTGAAGCTTGGATTTACTCCCGGATTCGGACTTACCCACACGCTTCCCCGTGCTATAGGCATGCAAAAATCTCATCTGCTGTTTTATACCGGCCGCAGAATCAATGGCGAGACAGCATTGGAGTGGGGAGCTGCCGATTTTTACTGCGCCGCAGACGAGCTACGGGAAAAAGCTGTGGAGCTGGCAACGGATATTGCCGAAAATGCACCCCTGGCATTGATTTCATTGCGCGAGCAGTTACGCGGCGAACTACAGGAAGCAGTACAGGCAGCAACTGATGTTGAAGGCAGGGAACAGTTCTGGCTCACCCAGACCGAAGATCACTTCGAAGGGATTAAGGCCGTTTCCGAAAGAAGAGCTGGCAACTTTGTAGGTAAATAGAACTGGAACGGATTTATGTCAGGAGCTGATCAAGATTCACGATTTCTAAGAGTGCTGGGAAGAAGAGATGCCCTGGCATTGGCCTTTGGGGCAATGATCGGCTGGAGCTGGGTCGTACTTTCTTCTACCTGGATTGAATCAGCCGGCACAGCAGGGGCCATCACCGCTTTTCTTGTTGGTGGCGGCATTATGCTGGTGATCGGACTGACCTACGCTGAACTTGCATCGGCACTACCCTTTGCCGGTGGTGAGCATGTTTACAGTCATCGCGCATTGGGGGCAGGTGCCTCTTTTATATGTACCTGGTCGATAATTCTTGGCTATGTTTCCGTTGTCACTTTTGAAGCCGTCGCATTCCCAACGGTGCTCGATTCCATTATTCCGGGGTTGGATAAAGTGTTCCTCTGGCAAATAGCAGGTTGGGACGTTTATCTCTCCTGGGTGTTGACTGGCATTGCCGGCGCTGTGGCCATGACTGTTTTGAATATTCGCGGTGTGCGTATGGCTGCCATAGTTCAATCGTCGGTAGTGCTGGTAATTCTCATTGTAGGAGTCGCTTTTTTTGGCGGATCATTTGTCGTCGGTGACGCGACCAACCTGCAACCCTTATTCGTTGATTCTTATTCAGGCATTACGCTGGTACTGGTAATGGTGCCTTTCATGTTTGTAGGCTTCGATACTATTCCGCAGGCGGCAGAGGAAATCGATTTGCCCTTCAGGGATATCGGTGCCGTACTTATGCTCTCGGTAATGATGGCCATCGCCTGGTATGGCTTAATCGTTCTCGGCGTCAGCCTCATGATTAGCGAAGAAAACCTGGGTAGCAGCGATGTACTTGCGGCCGAAGCCAATTCGTTTATTTATGGCGAAATCGGGCGCCTCGCCATGTTGGGAGCAGGACTGGCGGGTATCATCACCAGCTGGAATGCTTTTATCGTAGGTGGCAGCAGAGCGATTTACGCATTGGCGCGATCGAATCTGCTGCCAGCTTTCTTGGCAAAACTGCATCCCCGTTACCGCACACCCTATAACGCCATTCTGTTAATCGGAGGTCTATCCGTCATCGGCCCCTTCTTCGGCCGCCCGGTGCTGGTTTGGTTAGTGGATGCCGGTGGTTTGGGCATTGTTGTCGCCTACGGCATGGTGGCCTGGTCCTTCCTGGCGCTGCGCAAGAAGGAACCCGAGCTGGAAAGACCCTATAAAGTCAGTTTTGGAAAGGCGGTGGGAATTGCGGCACTGGTACTTTCTATCGGCCTCGGCTTCCTTTATTTACCAGGAAGTCCATCAGCACTGCTGTGGCCACAGGAATGGGCCATTATCATAGGCTGGGCAGTGCTGGGTGGAATTCTCTTTCTAATGGCGAAAGCAAAAACGAAGAATCAATCCTAGCCCTGTTGTTCCTGTAATGCGGCTATTCGTTTTTCAATTGGCGGATGGCTCATAAACAATTCTGCCCAGGCACGCTTGCCAGTAATCCCGAAAGCGGTAAGCTGTCCTTCCAATTGACTCTCTGAATGATTCGAGTTCAAACGTTGCAGTGCAGCGATCATCTTCTGGCGGCCGGCCAGGTTTGCACCACCGCTGTCGGCCCGGTATTCGCGGTAACGGGAAAAGCCCATTACGATAATAGAGGCGAGAATGCCGAAGATAGCCTGGAAAGCCATTACCGTCATGAAATAGACAAACATGGAATTGTTGCCGCGGTTAATCATGTTCGCCACGATTCTGGCGAAGAAATAAACGAAAGTGTTCAGTACCCCCTGGATCAGTGTAAGGGTCACCATGTCGCCATTGGCCACGTGGCTAACTTCATGACCCAGCACTGCTTCCGCTTCATCGGCGCTCATGTTGCGCAGTAAGCCTGTGCTAACTGCAACCAGGGCGTTGTTTCTATTGGCGCCCGTGGCGAAGGCATTGATCTCAGGGGAGTCGTAAATCGCCACTTCGGGCATGCCGATACCAGCCATTTCTGCCTGTCGGCGCACCGTATCCACCAGCCAGCTTTCTTCCTGGTTGCGGGGCTGTTCGATGACGTGGGCCCCGACGCTGCGCTTGGCAATCATCTTCGACATGAGCAGGGATATAAACGATCCCCCCATGCCGAAAACCGCGCAAATAAACAGCAAGCCACTATTGGAGGCCGAATCCAGGCCCAGAACCGGCATGAGAATGCTGAGCACAATGCCAAGAACGATCAGGATTGCCAGGTTAGTAGCAACAAACAGGAATACACGTTTCATTTCAAACTCCCATGAGCACTAAGACTCAAATGACGGCCATTGACAGTAAATATGAGGGTGAATTCGGTGAAATACAATGGATTTGTTGCCCAAATCCCTGCGTATTTTGGCGGCTCCACAGGCCCGGGAATAGCGGTTTTTGGCCCTGAAACAAGCTGTTACAGCCTGGCTAAAAGGCTTTTGGAATGATTGTCCTGCGCGTATACTCGAGGCATTAGTACGAGATTGTCCCCATCCATAAGAAGGTAAGAGCAAGTATAAGAACAGGAGATTACCCATGGGTTCCAAGCAAGATTCCAGGAAACAAAATCGCAGGGAATTTCTCAAATCAGGTGCAGCGATCGCTGGCGGGGCCGCATTAGGCGCAGCCTCCAAATCGGCGAGCGCCCAGCTTGAAGGACCTGAAGCCTATATCCACGGTTCCGATGATATGGTCGCTTACGGATCCCGTTCCCGCTTTGTAAATTCCAAAAGAATTCCTCACGGTGGCCGCCATTCCCCGGACCAGTTTGGTCTGGATTTCCACATTGCCACACCGCTGCAGGATCAGTACGGCGTAATCACCCCATCCTCTCTGTTTTACATGGGCACTACCCGTGGTTCCTATTTGCCGGACATCGACCCAGACAAACATCGCCTGATGATTCACGGCCTGGTGGACAATCCACTGGTATTTACCATGGACGAGCTTAAGCGTTTGCCTTCTGTAACCCGCATGCATTTTGTTGAATGTGCCGGTAACCGGGCTAACAGCAGAATGACCACGGTACAGGAAACCCATGGCATGACCAGTAACGCCGAATGGACCGGTGTATTGCTTTCGACCTTGCTGGAAGAAGCAGGGGTAAAAGATGGGGCGGACTGGATCGTGGCTGAAGGTATCGAAGAAGTAAAAGGTGCTTCCAGTATTCCCATGACCAAGGCCATGGACGATACCCTGCTGGCTTATGCCATGAACGGTGAGCCGGTACGTCCTCAGCAAGGATTCCCGCTGCGATTACTGGCACCGGGCTTCGAAGGTATTTTCAATGTGAAGTGGCTACGCCGGATCAAGGTCGTCGATCAGTACTACATGACTTACAACGACTACGGTCATTTAACCCAGGATCCAGCCACTGCAGCACTTGGTTATCAGATAGGTCCGAAGTCTGTGATCGTACATCCCTCTGGTGGAATGCAATTACCGGGCACCGGTTACTACCAGGTTTCCGGGCTGGCATGGTCCGGTGGCGGTAGAGTGGACCGTGTCGAAGTAACCACCGATGGTGGACAGACCTGGTTCGATGCAGAAATTCGAGGTGAAGCACAGCCTATGGCTCACACCCTGTTTGCCTTCGACTGGGAGTGGGACGGCTCTGGGTGCGAACTGCAATCCCGTTGCATCGATGAGCTTGGACAGATCCAACCTTCTCGCCAGGAAGTAGGGGAGTTCTGGAATACACCTCCAGGTGAACGTATTCGAGTGCGTGGTCAGGACAATTCCATTCAACCATGGCGTGTCCATACAGATGGTAGCGTGCACAATGCGATTATTTAAATTATTACTTCCGGCAGTCATGCTGCTGGGATTTGTTGCTAACGCACAATCCCCAACCAAGTACGGGGTAGGACGAACGCCTACCGCGGAAGAAATTGCCGCCTGGGATATCTCTATCGCGCCAACTGGCGACGAATTACCGGAGGGTAGTGGTACTGCTGATGTTGGTGCGCAATTATTCTTCGAGAAAGGCTGCGCCGGTTGCCACGGTACTAATGGCACCGACGGACTCGCCCCGCGCCTGGTAAAGCGGGATGTGGGAGAGCTGGAAAATGCCTGGGGCTATGGTCGAATCCTGCCGATTCGTTCACCTTTTGCGACTACCATCTGGGATTACATCAATCGCGGTATGCCATTGGGACAGGAAGGTACTTTAACGCCAGACGAGGTGTATTCCTTAACCGCCTATCTGCTGTTCCTGAATGATGTCATTACTGACGACCAAATGGTGCTGGATAAAGAATCCCTGCCGAAGATTCAGATGCCAAACCAGGATAACTGGGCTCAGGTGCCGGATTGGTTTCCCAAGCAGCCCCGCTTACAGGGTTATCCTTACTGACAGTCGCGAGAAAGTAGCGAGAAATTAAAAAAGGGCCGAAGCTGAAAACTTCGGCCCTTTTTCATTGGGCTAACTATAAACTATCGGTTCATTTGGCAACGTAATAAGTTGTTTCTCCTTTTAACGACGCTGCTAATTGCAAGACATGAATTATGCTCAGAGTCAGTAAGAGTAGCGTGTAAAAAACCGGGAAGTAGAGCAGGTAGGTGGCGCTACTGGAATAATCCTGGGTCCAGAAATCCAGCGCAATAGCAAAAACGAGGAAAGCACTGGCTGTTACATAGTAGCTCACGTAATAAGTCACCTTCGCCATATTGAACACATAGATAAATATTGCTGCACCCAGTGAAATCATGGCGACAATGGAAAGAATTCTACCCAGGCTGGCATCGTCTGTAACTTCATCGAAGGAAGCGTAGTAAGCCAACCATTGAATGACGCAGACGAAAAAGGCGATGGCAAAAATAATGAGTTGCGCGGCGCGGTGATAAGTTAGGTTTTGCGGTATTAAGTTGAACTTGTTTTCTTCTTTGGTCATTGCTGAATCCTCTTGTTCAAGAGTGTCGACCTCGACCTCAAAAAACTCTGCCAGCGACCTTATGGAAGAAGGGCTCACTCGTTGCCCGCTCTCAGCCCGTTGAATAGTCCGCAGACTCAATCCGGCAAGTTCAGAGAGCTCTTCCTGGGACAGGCATTGCTTTTGTCGAAGTGTCTTAATCAAACCAGTACCTCTTTGATGAAGAAAAGCTTAGGGATTTCGTGCTGCTGGCGGTGACGTCAATTTGCCGCCAATTAGTAAAAATTCCTGATTTGTTTGTGCCTGCTACTAAAAAGTGGGGGTAAACACATAGGGCTCGAACAACATCCAATCCGCATCGCTACTGGTGCGAATAATCAGGCGCTCATTCTCCAGCTCATAAGATTCAGATCTTTCCAGGTGCATAATGTAGCGGTTAAACAGTGAAGGCCGTACACAGAGTTTCCGCGTTGTGACCATTTCGGTCAGGGTCAGGGAATTTTCTTCCTGGGTCCAGGTTGCTCCTGCCTGATTACAGTCTGCTTCGATCTGCAATCTACTATTAAGGCGAAAACGCAGCAGGTAATTTTCGGGATTGGCAGGAATAAACTCAGAATTATTAAAACCGTATATGGCGACCAACTGCCAGGATGTGTTTTCCAGGGAATTTTCCTGGGCAGTCACAGTGCTCAAAAAGAAGGCAGTTGAAACTAATAAGAGACGAAATGTTTTTTGTAAGGCAGGCATAGCAGCAAACTCGACTACAACATCACTCCAGCTTTTTCATGTAGGCAAAATTCTTAATGACATAGACATGTCCATCGTCGCCCTTGACGATTCAGCCAAGTCTTTCATGAGTCTCTTCCCGATGAGGCGCATTCTCCACGACACCAATGAGTGGTTCGACCCCACCACCAAATACTACTTCAACCCGATATCCTCGATGAATCTGTTCTGGAACCATTGCCGATCTTCCTGTCTCGATTGTTGTTGCTGGCTACGAGAGATATTAGAGAGTAGATTCCAGATTTCAAGTAATAAATTAGTACCGTTATCAGACTATTTCAAATGATAAGGAAAATTGATCTAATTCGGGCGACAATAAGCGTTCGAGCCAGATAAGTAAGGAATGTCGCATTATGAAGTTATACGGATACGGTGATACGCCTAATCCCCGCAAAGCTAAAATCTTTCTCGCGGAGAAAGGCATCGACTATGAATTGGTCGAAGTGGATCTCTACAAAGGCGAGCACAAAACACCAGAATTTCTAAAAATGAACCCCAGCGGGAAAGTTCCGGTATTGGAAACCGACGATGTAAGATATCTCACAGAATCTGTCGCCATTTGTCGCTATATTGAAGCGCTGTATCCAGAACCGAACATGTTTGGTAGAGATCCCTATGAGCTGGGATTGATTGAAATGCGAAACCGGCAAATGGAAACTGAGCTATGGTCACAAATCGGCACTTCCTGGAAGAATGGACCTGTCCTGGAAAAAATGGGTTATCCCGTAGTACCAGAAGCAAAGGAAATCAGTGACGCCAACGTGCATGCTTACTATGAGCGTCTGGATAAAGAATTGGCCAATACTGAATTTCTGGTAGCTTCAAGGTTTACGATCGCCGACATAACACTTCTTACCGGAGTTGATTTCGGTATCCATAATTGTGGGCTTACGCCAGATGACTTGCTGGAAAATCTCTGGCGTTGGCATGGTTTTATTACTTCGAGGGATAGTGTTGAAGCGCTAAGTTAAATCCTCATATTGCTAGTAGCTAAAAGAGGATTTAGAACAATGATTACATTTAATTCGATTAAGGCAGCATTGTCTGATAAGTCGATTACACAAGATAAGAGGGCCATGTTTAAAGAGGTAATGCTCCTGGATCTGGCTCGCGCTACCCGTGCTGAAACCAATGTGGCGACCGTCGAAGTTCAACATGTTATTAACGTTCTGAAAGAAGAAACTGGTGAGGATTACTCCGAGGCACAGATACTTACTGCCGCGTCTTCGGAACTGTTTGAATGACAATCTCTGGAACGCACCCTGGCCAAGGCCTCTGGCAGGCTAAATGAAACTGAGCGGGCGAGCATACTGGGCGCACTTGACATGCCTCACCTAACTGGTCCAGTTTTAAAGTTAGTTTACGCAGCTAATCG
>CAZTTE010000021.1:0-50812 GCA_964616225.1 uncultured Pseudohongiella sp. | reverse complement strand
ACCCTCCATTTGAACCCGAATGGGTATGGTGGGTGCTTCCAACAGCATTAATAACGCCAGTAATTTTCTGGTGGAATAGAAAAACCCTCAGCTAACCAGCAAGCATCTAGGCGTCATATCATATGACTGAAGATGTTAAGTGACTTATGAAGCGCAAAAGTCAGCGTAGTGTGTTGTGTGTGTGTTTACGCTAATGCCAGATGCCATAAAGAACAAGCATCTAGGAGAAAGTGTGTCGTGAGTGTGTTGTTGAAGAGTCCCTATAGAATAAAGGTTTCAGGGGCTTTCCCTACTCCCACTCGCTGACAGCGTTGTCGCAAGCCCTTTGTTTATGGGGGCTACAGAGCGAGCAAAAATGGTTTGTAACTAGTTTGTAACTCTCCGTTTTTCTACGCTTCATACCTAACTGCCTTCACCCCTTATTTTACAAGCACTGAGCGAAAATGTGGTTACAAACTATGTAACTAATACCCTACTCCAAACTTGTCTTCTTCAACTGCTTTTACATTTGCTTTTGATTTTAGTTGCTAAGAAAAAAACCAACTAAGAAAAATAAAGTCACAAATTCCACCAATAATCACTATTGCCCAAAATAATTTTGGGTTTTCGAAGCACCAACCTATAGTCCTTTTAAGCATCGCAGTTGTTAGCCCTCATTCCCACTCGATGGTGGCTGGTGGCTTGCTTGAAATATCGTAAGCTACTCGCGAGACTTCAGGTATCTCATTCATGATGCGATTTGAAACCGTTTCCAGTAGATCGGGATCCAGCCGTGCCCATCGAGCAGTCATGAAGTCGATAGTTTCTACTGCACGCAGCGTAATGACATAAGCATAGCGGCGGGCATCCCCTACAACACCGACTGACTTGACCGGCAGGAAAACGGCGAATGCCTGACTGACCGTGTTGTAGCAGTCCGCGTTATGAAGCTCTTCGATAAAAATTGCATCTGCCTGGCGCAGGATGTCGCAATACTCCTTTTTCACCTCTCCAAGGACCCTGACACCAAGCCCCGGACCAGGGAAAGGATGTCTGTAGACCATCTCATAGGGTAAACCGAGTTCCAGTCCAATTTTACGCACCTCATCCTTGAACAACTCCCGTAATGGCTCCACCAGCTTGAGCTTCATGTCCTCCGGTAAACCGCCAACGTTATGATGGGATTTGATCACTTGGGCTTTGCCGGTCTTGGCGCCGGCGGACTCAATCACGTCTGGGTAAATCGTACCCTGAGCCAGCCAGTCCACATCCTGCAGCTTGGTAGCTTCCTCATCAAACACCTCGATGAAGGTGTTGCCGATTATCTTGCGCTTGGCTTCAGGTTCATCAACGCCGGCAAGAGCGGTGAGAAATCTGTCTTCAGCATCGGCACGAATGACCTTGATGCCCATGTTCTTGCTGAAGGTTGCCATTACCTGGTCACCTTCATTGAGTCGCAACAGGCCGTTGTCGACAAACACACAGGTGAGCTGATCACCAATGGCCTTATGAAGTAATGCTGCTACGACAGAGGAATCGACTCCCCCGGACAAACCCAGGAGCACTTTGTCAGTTCCAACTCTTTCGCGCACCGTGTTAATTGCATCTTCGATTATGCTGGCCGGATTCCACAAGGAATCACAACCGCATATTTCATGCACGAAACGTTCGATTATGCGCTGACCCTGCAGGGTATGGGTGACTTCTGGATGAAACTGAATTCCATAGAAGTTTCGTGATTCATCCCACATGGCAGCGATTGGAGCACTATCTGTACAGGCGACCACAGCGAACCTTTCTGGTACCTCAGTCACCTTATCACCGTGACTCATCCACACATCCAGTTGTGCCTGTCCATCGTCGGTAAAGCGATCTTCGATACCATCGAGTAACTTATTTTTTGCTGTAGTGTTAACCTGGGCAAAGCCAAATTCAGATTTTGCAGATGCCTCTACCTTGCCGCCAAACTCTTCCGCCATAGTCTGCATGCCATAGCAGATTCCCAGGATCGGTACACCGTAGTCGTATACATGTGAACTCGCTCGCGGCGAAGCATCGGTGTTCGCCGATTCAGGCCCACCGGAAAAAATCATTCCCTGAGGGTCAAATTCCTTCAGATGCTCTTCCGCGACTTCGTAATCCCAAATCTCGCAATACACACCCGCTTCCCGAACTCGCCTGGCGATTAATTGTGTGTACTGAGAACCGAAATCCAGAATTAGAATTTTCTGGGAGTGAATGTTTGCTGCTGACATTTATTTACTAACTAAGAATTGAAACAAAAAAACTAATTCGAAGGAATCGAAGCCCCAATCTCGATAGAGGTTAAAGCCATAATTCTTGCATCGAATCATGGGATCTCGAGTTGGGCTTCCTGTCGATGCAAGACGAGGCAAAAGTGAATTCCGACTCAGGCGCATACATAACAGTATGTAACTGGGTCGGAATGCGCTTTTAACGAAGTATTGCGCGATAGGAAGTTCAACGTCCTTAACTAACACGATAGTTAGGTGTTTCTTTGGTAATACTTACATCGTGAACGTGGGATTCGGACATCCCGGACGCTGTGATTTTCACAAACTGCGTCTTCGTCCTCATCTCCTCAACATTCTTACAGCCTGTATAACCCATGGAAGAACGTAATCCACCCATTAGCTGATGCACGATGGCTGACATTGGCCCTTTATAGGGAACCCTTCCTTCGATTCCTTCCGGTACGAGTTTTTCAGTGCCTGAATCGATGTCCTGGAAATAGCGATCACTGGATCCTTCCGAGTGCGACATGGCACCTAGCGAACCCATTCCCCGGTAGGCTTTATAACTTCTGCCCTGGTAAAGCTCGACTTCTCCCGGCGCCTCTTCTGAACCCGCTAACAGGCTCCCTATCATGACTACATGAGCTCCGGCGGCGATTACCTTGGCTAAATCCCCGGAATAGCGAATACCGCCATCGGATATTACACAGACGTCGGTGTCTTTAACCGCATCCACTACATTCGCGACTGCTGTAATTTGCGGCACACCGACACCGGTTACGATTCGTGTGGTGCAGATTGATCCCGGCCCGATTCCAACCTTAACCGCATCCGCACCGACTTTAACCAAGTCTCTTGCGGCATCGGCAGTGGCAATGTTTCCACCTACCACTGAGATAAAAGGATACTTGGACTTAATGTACTCAACCTGGTCAATGACACCCTGGGAATGACCGTGAGCTGTATCCACAACCACAACATCGACTCCGGCCTCGATGATTGCATCCACTCTATCGGAGGCATCGGCACCAGTGCCAACTGCTGCCGCCGAGCGTAATCGGCCCAGCTCGTCTTTTGCTGCATTCGGAAAGTCTTCCGATTTACGAATGTCTTTAAGGGTAATTAGCCCTTTTAATTCGAAACCGCCGTTTACCACCAGAATCTTCTCGATGCGATGTCGATGCAATAATTCTTTTACTTCATCGAGCTCAAAGTCTTCACCTACCGTCACCAGCTTTTCTTTTGGTGTCATGATAGTGTCGACAGTCGCATCCAGATTCACTTCAAAGCGCACATCACGACTGGTAACAATACCAACCAGACCAGTGCTATCCAGTACCGGCATACCGGAGATATCGTTTTCTTTCATTAGCGCAACCAGGTCTCTAATGGTTGCAGTGACCGGAATGGTGAAAGGATCCCTCACCACTCCACTTTCATATTTTTTTACGAGGCGAACTTCGCGAGCCTGTTTTTCTATGCTCATGCTCTTGTGAATAACACCCAGGCCGCCTTCCTGCGCCATAGCAATCGCCAGTCGAGATTCGGTAACGGTATCCATAGCAGAAGAAATCAATGGAATCTTCAAACCAATAGACTGCGTTAACTTGGATTCTAAGCTGACAGATTTAGGAAGAACGGTGGAGTGAGCAGGCAGAAGCAGAACATCATCGAATGTTAGAGCCTCTTCAGCAATACGTAACATAAGATTACCACTATCCGCAAAAACGGCATTATACAGATGCCCTCTGATGATGTACAGAATTGGCTTACTGGAGTTTAGCGCTGTCGCTTGCGTGCCTGACGTTTATAGTAAAGGCGGTTAACGAGTGGAATAGTGAAACCCAGGGAGGAGTACATGAATCCAGAAATTGGGGAGAAAGTTTATCCATGCTATTCCGTAATCTACTGACTTAGTAATAGAATCTTATCTCCTGAATTTTTGCCAGATCCCGCGATCTGGCAAGCAATTCTTGCCATAAAGCCAGCGCTACTGGAGTTATCCCCTTATTAGGGCAACGAGTATGAGTGATTCTGAACAAACGGATTCGACAGCGATGAAATTGCTTAAAGAACCCACAACGCATTTTTTCGCCATGGCCGTTGGAATATTTGTCGTCTACAGCATTTCCCAAATAGGCAATGAGAATGTGCTGGAAATCGATCAACGGGAAATCGACGCACGGATATTCATGCAAGAGATGGCCGCTGGTCAGGAGTTGTCAGAAGAACAACAGCAGCTGGTAGCAACGACTTATGTGGAAGAACAAATCCTGGTACGGGAAGCGCTGGCAATGGGCCTGGACAATGATGCTCGAATTCATGACATTCTCGCGCAAAAAATGCTCCACGTATTAAGCGGCGAGGTAATACAACCAACTGACCCGCAATTGGAAACCTACTACGAAGCGAATATAGAGCGATATACCACCCCTCCCCTGGTGTCTGTAGACGAGTTGGTATTGAACACCAGGGAAGAAGTTAGTGAGGAAGTTCAGCAGTTAATCGATAGTGGTTCAGATGCAGATACCATACTGGCAGCCTCACCCGGGAATAGCGCGCCGCTGCCAAACGTTAACCGCATAGATTTAAACAACATCTTCAGTCCGGAGTTTAGCGAATCTGTCTTTGCTGCAGACTCAAACACCTGGGTAGGTCCTTTTCCCAGTAACCGCGGCCAGCATTGGCTAATGGTTATCGAGCGCAGCGAAGCACGACTCCCTCCTTTAGAGGAAATCCTGGATCGGGTGCGTCTCGACTGGATAGCGGAAGAGGAAGAAGCGCTGCTACAAGAAGAAGTCAACAAGCTCTGGGACAATTACACAATTATTGTGAGCGATGGCGAAGAAGAACATTAAACAGCTCTGGCTCTTTATAGTCACCCTCCTCTGTTGGCCTTTGGGTTCCCAGGCCCATGACGTCGATGTGACTGGTGTTGCGCGCGTACTTTTGTACGAACAGGCGAACAATGAATACCAGATGTCTATTGTTGACCAGCAAGTCCCGCCCCTGTTTAACATCGAAAGAGTTTTACCAGAGCGTTGTCAAAGCCTGGAACCTACAAGGTTTAGCTATCGTTTCCAATGTCAACCCGCCCTGAATGTGCAAGATAGTTTCTTGTTTCCCTGGAGCTTCGAAGGTGTGGTCGTTATTTCCCAATGGGCTGACGGCAGTGACATCTCCGCGTTCTTTCCCGGCGATGGCAGTTTTGTGGAAGTTCCTCTTTCCCAGTTGAAAGCTGGTGCTGCTTCGATTTCGAGCCTCGCAGTTACTTACCTGATCCTTGGTGCAGAACATATCCTGTTCGGCATCGATCACCTGCTCTTCGTATTGGGCCTGCTATTGTTACTAACAGGTTTCTGGAAATTAATTAAAACAATTACCGCTTTTACAGTCGCTCACAGCATAACGCTGGCATTTGCAGTACTGGGCATCTTTCCGGTGCCCAATGCTCCTATTGAAGTACTAATTGCCCTCTCAATCGTGTTTTTGGCTCGCGAAATTATTATGGGACAGAAAGGTGAGCTTACGCTTGTGCACACCAGACCCTGGATAGTAGCGTTTGTGTTTGGCTTGTTTCATGGCTTTGGATTCGCTGGCGCATTGGGCGAACTGGGCTTGAGCGATGCGGATATCCCCCTCGCCTTACTCTTTTTTAATCTTGGCGTTGAAGGGGGGCAGGTCGCATTTATATGCGCCTTGTTGGCTGCGAACGCCTTATTCGAACGTTTTATGAAAGATCTCGTGCCCTCCCTGCAACGAGGACTGGCCTATGGACTCGGGGGGATCGCCATGTTCTGGTTTCTGGAAAGGTTGCCGGCACTGGTTGTAGTTTAATGGATGATCACAAGCAGCTTGACGTCGTAGTAGTTGGAGCCGGCTTCGCGGGCTTGTATTCCCTCTATAAATTTCGTTCTCTTGGCCTTCGTGTTCAAGTCTATGAAGCAGGAAGCGGTGTTGGCGGCACGTGGTACTGGAACCGTTATCCTGGCGCACGCTGTGACGTAAACAGTCTCGAATACTCTTTTCAATTCTCCGAAGAACTTCAGCAGGAATGGAACTGGTCTGAAAAGTATTCGCCCCAGGCTGAAATTCTGGAATATGCCAACCACGTCGCTGATCGATTCGATCTAAGAAAAGATATTCATTTCGATACACGCATCAGCGAACTGAAATTCGATGAAACAACCAATCTATGGCACGGCAAAACTGAAACTGGTGAAACCTTCCTGGCCCGTTATTGCGTCATGGCCACTGGTTGCCTATCTGTTCACAATGTTCCTGATTTCGAAGGCATTGCTGATTACCAGGGTGAATTACTGCATACAGGGCAATGGCCCCATGAGCCAGTTGATTTTCAAAACAAGAGAGTGGGCATTATTGGTACCGGCTCATCAGCTATTCAGGCGATTCCCATCATCGCTGAACAGGCAAATCACTTAACAGTATTCCAGCGCACCGCAAGTTTTTCTATTCCTGCCTATAACGAAGCCATGGACACCGAATATGAAAAGAACATAAAGACTAATTACAAGACGTTTAGAGAGCAAAATTCTCTGCGTTATGCAGCACTCAATAACAACCCAAGCCATGTGTCCGCATTGGAAGTATCAAGTGAAGAACGTGAATCCATATACCAACAACGCTGGCAGGAAGGTGGTTTACCATTCCTCGCCAGCTTTAATGATCTTGGCACAAACGAAGAAGCCAACGCCACCGCCGTGGATTTTGTTCATGGAAAAATAAAGGAAATCGTGAGCGATGCGGAAACAGCAGAACTGTTATGCCCCAAAACAGTAATGGGTTGCAAACGTCTCTGTGTCGATACCGATTACTACAAAACTTTTAATCGTGATAATGTAGAGCTAGTAGACCTGAATGCCACTCCTATTCAACGCATCACAAAGAATGGTGTTGAAACAAGCACAAGTGAATACCTGTTCGACAGCTTGATCCTGGCGACAGGCTTCGATGCCATGACAGGTGCTTTACTGGCCATGGACATCCATGGAACTGCCAACAAGTCTTTGGCTGATCACTGGAAAAATGGACCAGCTAACTTTCTGGGACTCAGCATGAGTGGCTTTCCAAATATGTTCATGATTACCGGACCGGGCTCTCCTTCGGTATTGGCGAATATGATTGTCGGCATTGAACAGCACGTGGATTTTATTGCCGAATTGCTTGCCTATATGCAGGAAAAAGAGAAATTGCGGGTAGAAGCGAATGCAGATGCAGAAGAAAATTGGCTAAAGTTGGTAAACAGCATTGCAGACCAAACCCTGTTTCCCAACGGTTGTAACTCCTGGTATACCGGCGCCAATATTCCAGGTAAACCGCGTATATTTATGCCCTATCTTGGCTATCCATCTTACGTCGAGAAATGCAAAGAGATTGCCGCGAACGATTATCGCGGCTTCGATTTTTCCTAGTTCGATTTAAGTGGAATTTTGAGATCAGAAAAGAATTATTACCTGGATCTCATATGTGGCTTCTTAAGCTAAGCAGGACGAGGCAATAGGTTCCGAGAAAGCGGAACGTACACGAACAGTACTTGAGCATTTCGAGAAACCAATTAACGAAGTACTGCAACGATTAAGAAGTCACCTAACTAATATTCCTGACAAAGATAATAGTAAATGACTGAATTAGTAAGAGCCTACAACAAAGTATGCTGCATTCAGAGTGTTCACGTTATTGTTCTTGATATATCTGGTGGCAAGATTCGCAAGGGGGATATAAGGAATCATTCCCCGCATTAAAAAGCGCCTCCTCATCCCTCGCTTCAACCGCCGCAATAACTTCCCGTGCAGCCGAGATCACCTCATTATTAAAGCGCATCCAGTCGGATTCCTGAGCCATAGCCTGCTCATCTTCCCCGGCGCCTCCAAGGGTCAGTAAATTTCCGGCACCAATTACTGACAAGGCTGCATTTTGCACTTCCATCCATTCGTCATCCGATTGCAGTTGGTAGGCACCCCAGATTGTGTTGGTGGCGGGTTCAATAATGCCAGTCATCACTTGTCGCACTGTAAGTAAAGGCGAGGCTGATTCCTGGGCTTGCGGCCCCAGGGGAAAGGCCAGGGTCAAAATCACTAAGCCTATGAATGTATTGATTTTTTTCATTAGCAAGGAGTCCTTTATGCGCATACCGAGCGAGATTTTGGCAAAAGTCAAAAACTAGCAAATGATCTGCATCAAGCAAAATCGGATTCAAACTGGAATTCCAATAATACATGCTTAATCCCTCACTTTGCCTGTAATGTCTGATTTCATTGAATATTTTGCGTCAAATCTGCTTTAATCACTGCTCGCTTTTTACTCCTCAATTAAACCACGGAGATGGTTGTGCTGGAGTGATTCAACTTTTTTTAACTTATTGCAGGAAAACTGAAATGAAATCTATCTCCGTTGCCAAAATTTTCACCCTTGGTTTACTTTTGGGATTCGCTTCCCTGTCAAGTGCTGAGCTGTGGGACGAAGTCGAGCACGGCTACGCCGACAACAATGGTGTAAAAATTCACTATGCAACAGTCGGTGAAGGCCCGCTGGTAGTTCTAATTCACGGCTTCCCGGATTTCTGGTACAGCTGGCGCCACCAAATGGAAGGCCTTAAAGAAGATTTCAAAGTAGTTGCTATCGATCAACGGGGGTACAACCTTAGCGACCAACCGGAAGGTGATGAAAATTACAATATGCGCTTCCTGGTTGGAGATGTAGCTGCTGTTATAAGTCACCTGGGAGAAGAGAAGGCAACTATCGTTGGGCACGACTGGGGCGGAATTGTTGCATGGCAATTTGCATTCAACGTACCGCAAATGGTTGAAAACCTGGTTATCCTCAACCTTCCTCATCCCAATGGCCTGGGCAGAGAGTTGGCTACCAATACAGAGCAACAGCAAAACAGTGGTTATGCTCGCACCTTTATAGAAGGCTCACCATCTGACCCAGACATCCTGTTTGGCGGACCCATGTCTGCCGAAACCCTGTCTTTCTGGGTTGCCGATCCGAATGCCAGACAGAAGTATGTCGAGGCATTTAGCCAATCGAATTTCGACGGTATGCTGGCCTATTACAAACAGAATTACCCGCGAGTAACAGCGGATTCGCCACCACCCCCACCGGCACCACAGCTGAATGTCCCTTTATTAATTTTTCATGGCTTGCAGGATACTGCGCTTCATTCAGATGGCCTGAACAATACCTGGGACTGGAATGACATGGACACAACCATAGTATCTGCGCCAACGGCAAATCACTTCGTACAGCAAGACGCCGCCGACCTGGTAACTACAACCATGAGATGGTGGTTGAAGGCTCGCCAATAATTTTTAGTTAGACTTAAATATAGATACCCTGATGAGAGGAACTGAAATGCAAAAAGTTTTGTTAGCCGCAGTAGGATTTTTTATAAGTTCACAAGTGTTCGCTGCTGACGCTGCCGCAACTCGCGCCAAGATTGAACAGGCGCTGGGCGGTAGCGTTCGAGATGCCGCAGAAGTGGCTCGGGATGCCAATAGAAAACCAGCAGAGGTATTGGAATTTTTCGGCCTTGAAGATGACATGAAGGTGTTGGAAATTTCACCTGCTACGGGTTACTGGTCCAAGTTCGTTGGCCCCACGCTCTGCAATAATGGTGGAGAACTGGTGTTTTCTGTCAGTGTAAGCGAAGGATTTCGTAATGATGTCATGAGTCTGGACGGCCTGGATTGCACTTCTGCCATTAATACCGATGTGACATTGCAAAACATTCCAGTATTCAGTTTTGCGGATGGCGATTTTGACCTGGTCCTGACTTTCTGGAACCTGCACAACCCTTCCGCCGAAGGACGTGCAAACATGAACAAGGCGGTATTCGATGCCTTGAAGCCAGGCGGTATCTACGGCACTGTGGATCACACTCGCCGCCATCTCGAACCTACTTCTCGGGAATTACAAAATGGACGTCGTCTTGACCCTGTGTTGGTTATCAAGGAAATGATTGATGTCGGCTTCGAGTTCGTAGATTTCAGCGAGATGCATTACCATCCTGAGGACGACTTATCTAAAGAAGTTGGAACTCCTGGAGTAAGAGGCAATACGGATCGTTGGGTATTGAAGTTCCGCAAGCCAGAATAGCAAAGCCCAACACGATAAAAGGGAGACTACGTCTCCCTTTTTCTTTTAGCATATCAATACAGAAAAGAAGAAAAAGAAAACCGGAACTATGACTTCGATTATTTACCCCACAACAAATCTTAAACAGCTTGAACAGTTAAATATTGTAAAAGGTGAAGGCATCTACGTTTACGATGATGCTGGCAACAAATACCTGGAAGGACTCGCCGGCCTCTGGTGTGCCTCACTGGGCTACGGCAATGAAGAATTGATCGAAGCCATTACCGAACAACTTAAAACCCTTCCCTATTCTCATATGTTTGGTGGGCGCACCCATAAAGTAGTGATTGAACTCGCAGAAAAACTAAACACCATGCTGCCTATCGAAAACGGCAAAGTATTTTTTGCCAATTCCGGTAGTGAAGCGAACGACTCCCACATGAAAATGCTGCGTTACTACTTTAACGTAACCGGAGAACCACAAAAGAAAAAGATAATCGCTCTAGAGCGAGCATATCACGGAGTAACCCTGGCGGCCTCGGCCCTGACCGGTCTGGAAGTCATGCACCAACATTTCTCATTACCGATGGATGCACTGGGAATTCTCCGTACCGATTCACCCCACTACTACCGTAGCCGCCTGGAAAATGAATCCGAGCGCGATTTTGTCAGCCGCATCCTCAATAACCTGGAAGAGCTTATTTTAAGGGAAGGCCCAGAAACCATTGCTGCTTTTATCGCGGAGCCTGTTGGAGGCGCCAGTGGCGTTGTGATTCCTCCGGACAGTTACTTCCCCGAGGTCGAAGCACTGCTCACCAAATACGACATCATGATGTGGAGCGATGAAGTCATTTGCGGATTTGGCCGTACGGGTAACGCCTTCGGTTGTCAGACATTGGGCTTCAAGCCCCAGTTAATTTCATTAGCCAAACAACTCTCTTCTGCCTACCTGCCTATTAGTGCCAGTGTAATCCCGGACTATATGTATGAAGCAATGGTGGAACCCAGTGCGGAAGTTGGAATCTTTGGTCATGGTTACACTTATACCGGCCACCCTGCCGCCTGTGCCGCCGCTTTAAAAACCCTGGAAATCTATCAACGGGATATGCTCTTCGATCATGCCAGGGAGGTGGGAGAGTACATGCAAAAACGCCTTGACGAATTTGCCGATCACCCGCTGGTTGGGGAAGTTCGTGGCCGGGGATTAATCGCCGCTATTGAACTGGTTGCCAACAAGAAAACCGGAGAAAGTTTTGCAGGCGGCGCCGTAGGCGCCTACGCCAAACAAGCTTGTCAGGATAATGGCCTGTTAATTCGAGCAGTCGGTGGAAATTCCATTGCTTTTTGCCCACCTTTAATAATAACTACAGAACAGATTGACGAAATGATCGAGAAATTCACACCAGCGCTGCAACAAACCCTCGATTATGTAAGCAAGGAAGGACTACTAAAATCTTAAACTAAAAAAGAATGAGCAAATTCCAATGAAAATTTATAGCAAATCAATCATTGCCCTTATTTGTCTTTTCATAGCAGCTTGCAGTCAGGATGATTCACCCAATACTGCCGGCTCAGCTAATCAAGACGTCGACCTGATTCTGACTAACGGCAAAGTACTTACCGTTGATGATCAGTTCTCTATCCACAACACGGTAGTTGTGAACGACGGACGCATAGTGGCAACCGGTGGAGCAAACCTGGCTTCCGAATACGCTAGCGACAATGTGGTCGATCTCGGCGGCAAAGTGTTAATGCCCGGCTTTAATGACTCTCACACTCATATTCGCGGTCGCCCTCAGCGTTATATTGAATTGAGCGACACTACTTCCATCGTCGAAATTCAAGATTTGATTCGCGCCAAGATTGAAGAGATTGGCGAAAACGAATGGATAACCGGTTATGGTTGGTCGGAAGACGAAATGGATGAAGGGCGCAGACCCCTGCGTTACGACCTGGACGAAGCGGCACCAAACAATCCTGTCATTCTGACCAGGGCCGGAGGCCATAGCGCGGTTTCCAACAGTCTCGCCCTGGAGCTGGCTGAAGTTACGCTCGATACCCCACAACCTGAAGGTGGTGTAATTGAACGGGGTGAGGACGGCGAGCTGAACGGAGTCATCCGAGAACGGCAGGGCATAGTGGGAAGACTGGTACCGGATTCCACCTATGAAGAATTAATTAGCAGCCTCGAGATAAATTTAAACGATCTTTTAAGCCTGGGTATCACATCCATTACCGATGCTTCCAAACCTCCCAGCGAATTCGCCATGTGGGAAGAGCTCTATGAAAATGCCGAGCTCCCATTACCACGTTCACAAGTTCAGTTTCAGTGGTTTGATGTAGACGGTATTAATACGATTAAGGCGCGTGTGGGTGATGGCACAGACTTCCTGAAGATTGGTCCCATCAAAGTCTTTGCCGACGGTGGTTTCACCGGACCGGCCGCCTATACCCTGGAACCCTATCGTAACCAGGGTGAATATCGCGGCTATCTGGACATGCCAGAAGAAGAACTGGTTGCCCATCTCAATGAGATTCATGACGCCGGTTGGCAAATGGGAATTCATGCTATCGGCGACGCAGCCATTGTTCTGGTGGTAAACACACTGGCCGATGCCCTGGAAAGAAATCCCCGTGACGATCATCGCCACTATCTCAACCATTTCTCCATGCGTCCACCTGATCTGACCATGGAATTAATGGCCGAACATGGTATCCACATAACTCAGCAGCCAAATTTTACCTACACGCTCGAGGGCCGCTACTCGGAGTATCTCGATGGCTGGCGTTTGCAACACAATAATCCGCTGCGTTCACCCATGGATCATGGCGTTACGGTTGCTATTTCCAGCGACATCCTTCCAATCGGTCCCATGGTGGGTATTTATGCGGCTGTTACCAGGCGCGGTATGACCGGAACGGTCTACGGGCCTGACGAAGCGATTTCGAGAGAAGAAGCGATTCGCGGCTACACGGCCACTGGTGCTTATCTAAATTTCGAAGAAGATGTTAAGGGTTCACTGGAAGCTGGAAAATTTGCTGACATGATCGTGCTTTCAGAAGACATACTAACAGCGCCGGAAGATCAGATCATGGACATAGAAGTTGAACAAACCTATGTCGATGGCAAGTTGGTATTCAGTCGCTAATAGTTTTACTAATGAGCGAAGAAAGCGATAAGCCAAATATAGTTTCAGCGGAAGTAACCAAAGATAAAGAAGCGACTTTTTTCTCACCCCTGGAATCCACAGTCTGAAGTTACCGGCACGCGACTCAGTGAACTGACCGAACTGAGTCGCGCACCGGTGTTAGCCTGGTACGCATAGCTACCATAAGGAATCCTTCACCTATCATTCCCATCGTTGCGAAGAGGAATGGATTTATATTCTTTCCGGCAAGGCCCTAGCAGAGATAGACGGCGTAGAGCATGAGCTAAAGGCCGGCGACTTTATGGCCTTCCCTACCCCATCGCCAGTTCACCATTTGCGCAACCCTTTTGAGCAGGAACTCGTGTATCTCATGGGAGGAGAAAGCAAGGACTTCGGTCCGCTGGAAAGCGAAAATTGCTTTCCCCTATACTATTGCGCGAGATCAAATAGAACAGGCCTGAGCCATGCAAGGATATTTCCTGTAGCTGTATCAGTCAGGAGATAGGTATGCTTTTCAGTAAAAAATTGCTCGTTAGCGTTACGGGTTTGGTGATGTTAAACGCCTGCCAATCTCCCGCGGGATACAACCCGCTAGATGAATTTGAGCAACTTGATCCAGCATCTATTTTTGCAACTCCAGATCCGATTCCTTCTGCCAGCTATTCATCCCAACAACTACAAAGAGGAAAATATTTAGTAGGCCTTCTTGGTTGTGGCAGCTGTCACACCGATGGAGCCCTGACAGGAAATCCTGATACTTCTCGCCTCCTTGCAGGATCCTTTACCGGTATTGCTTATACCAGTCCATTTGTCGATGACAATCCCGGCGTTGTCTTTCCGGCAAATCTCACCCCGGATTTCGAAACAGGATTGGGTAACTGGACCATGGAGCGCCTGGTTACCATGATCAGGGTAGGAACTACCGAACACAGCACCAGCAGCATCCCGGTAATGCCCTGGCCCGCCTATGCCAATATCGAATACAACGATGCCCTGGCGATCGCTGCTTACCTGAAGAGCCTGTCGCCGGTTCGCCACCAGGTGCCGGATAATGTTTCCAGGGGAGAAACGGCTGAAGCACCCTACGTACATTTTGGTGTTTATCAAACCAGGCAATAAATCCAAAGCCCTGGGTACAAAGTTCAATTGCGGCAGAGTTCATGCTAGCTTGGCTCGCTCACGGAAGGGGAGCATCGAGTCATGAATAAAGCCGTTAAAAAATTTCCCGTCGACGCTGAGTACTTTTTCAAAGAAGGCTGCTACATCACGGAAATTTCCAATTCCAACGAAGATGAAACTGTTTCCATCGCTCATGCCAGGGTGGAAACAGGCACAAGTACAAAATGGCATTCTCTTAATAACACCATTGAACGCTATGTCATTCAGCAGGGACAGGGCAAAGTGATGCCTGGGTAGTTTATATACTCGGCGCCATACACGGATTCATTTTTATTTCTCTTTACAATGTTCAGGATGACATGGAAGACCCTTTCGATCAGGTTGGACTGGACGACATCAAGCTGGATGAATTTCACTTCGCAAAACAAGAATCTCTCCTGGAAAAGCCCGCCCCCTGAGCTTTAATTGATTTGCATCTGCTAGACCCTGGCTGGGTTTGCTATACTTTGCCGCCCTTCGTAATAGAAGCAAATGAAGTAACCCATGGGTACTCAGTTTAAAAAATTACTATTCCTGCTGACGCTGGTCATTAGCCAGATTGCGCTCGCCGCTGAAGAGCCGGATCTGGAGATGACGACTGCTAATGGCTATCGCTTACACATTCATAGTCAGTTACAGCCTTTGGGCATAAACCAGATTCATAGCTGGTTACTGGAACTAAGCAACTCCGCCGGAGCCGTTAGTGACGCCAGTATTTCAGTAGAAGGCGGAATGCCGGAACACAATCATGGCCTGCCCACACAACCACAAGTTACTGAAGAAATTGAGCCCGGCGTCTATCTGATCGAAGGTATTCGCTTCCATATGCCCGGGCCCTGGCAAATGCGATTCACAATTCAGTTCAACGGAACTGAAACGGAAGCCGTTCTGGATTTTCAGCTGTGAACAAGCGAGTAATTGTTGGTGCACTACTAGTTGCCGCACTTGGTTTAGCCTGGTGGAATTTTTTTTCCGTGCCAGCTCCCTCTAACTGGACTGCAGAACAACGGCAATTATTAAACTCACTTTCCCTGAGCGAATTACCTGGCCTGTCTCCAGATCCAAGCAACGACGTCGCAGACCTTGAAACCGCTGCAGAACTGGGCCACCTGCTTTATTTCGATACACGACTAAGCAGCAATGGCGCTGTTTCCTGTGCAAGCTGCCACAAACCGGAGTTGATGTTTACCGATGGCTTGCCTCTCGCTATGGGTGTAGACATTGGCCCCCGCCATACACCCAGCCTTGTTGGTATTGCCTATAGTCCCTGGTTTTACTGGGATGGACGCAAAGACAGCCAATGGGCCCAGGCACTGGCGCCCCTAGAAGCGAGCAACGAACACGATATCGATCGCTTGCAGGTAGTGCGAATGATCGCAAACGATGAGGAATATCGCTTACGCTATGAAGCAATATATTCTCAACTTCCCGAAATTCCCCTAACCCCGGTGTCAGCTTCCCCTGTTGGTAATGATGAACAACAAGCTGCATGGGCCAGTCTTTCTTCATGGCAACAGGAAAACATCAATAGAGTGTTTACTAACCTCGGGAAATCTCTCGCCGCCTATCAGCGCAAGATAATCCCTGGCCGCTCACGCTTCGATGAATATGTGGATAACATTCCTGAATCTAATACAACTAAAAGTGAATTACTGTCTGCGACTGAAATAGCAGGCCTGGCTCTTTTTCTGGAAGAGGCGCAATGCATTACCTGTCACAATGGTCCGCTCTTCACTAACCATGAGTTTCATAACACTGGTGTGCTGGCGGTCAGCGGCCAATTACCGCCAATGGGTCGCTACGATGGAATCAGGATTGCACGGGAAGATCCGTTTAACTGCCTGGGCAGGTTTAGTGACGCCACCAGAGCTGAATGCGTCGAACTACGATTCGCCAGGGATACCAATGAACTGGTCGGCGCACAAAAGACTCCGACCCTCAGGAATGTGGCCGACACAGCACCCTATATGCACGGCGGCCAGATTGCGACCCTCATTGAAGTCATGGAACACTACAAAGAAGCACCCATTTCCATGCTCAGCCACAACGAAGCAAAGCCATTGGGATTACGACCAGCCCAGTTGCGCCAATTAGAAGCTTTTATGCACACCCTCAGCGCTCCTCTCGCCACCGATCCCAAGTGGCTGGCACCACCAGTTACTCAGTAAAAAATGGGCATAGAAGTTTAAGAAGAACTCTTACAGCTCACTCGAGCGGTGAGCGAGAGCATTCCCAATGAGACAAAGTGTTCGCCTAAAGGAGGAGCGTATAAGTAATACGTGACAACTTTAGGCGAGTGCTTTAACGAAATTGGGGATGCTCGCTGCCAGCGCGTCCCTGCCTGCTAATCAGGTAATGCGAATACCCAAATAACACCCCCCTGAGGGACAAAGGTTCGAGTACCCCGCTGCTGATCAATCCTAGCCGTCATCCCCGCTGCATCAACACCCCAACCAGACTGCACCGCGACATACTGCTTACCATCAACAGAATAGGTCGATGGGACTCCGATAATTCCGGAGTTTGTACGGAAGCTCCAGAGCTCATCGCCGTTTCTTGCGTCATGGGCGCGGAAGTAGCGATCGCTGGTACCTCCGCTGAAGATAAGATCGCCGCTGGTAGTTAAAATGCCGCCCCAGTTATGGGATTGAAATTCCACTGACCAGACTTCTTCGCCGGCATTCATGTCCCAGGCCTGAATTTCTCCTATATTCCCTTCAGGATCGCGCAGGGTAAATTCAGTTCGCGCACCGGTATAGGAACTACCTGGCATGTAAGTCACTTCCCTGCCTTCGATCACACCACAATGGTTTTCATTGACCGGGATATACACTAATCCAGTCACAGGATTATAGGCTGCTGGCGGCCAGTCTTTTCCACCCCATAAGGAAGGACAGAAATCCACAGCCTCACCGGTTGCAGGTGTATGATCCGGATCATAGCTTGGCCGACCTGTCTCAGGATCGATTCCAACAAAAGCATTTTGATAAACATAAGGCTCGGCATCGACGAAACCTATGCGATTGGCCTGTCGTTCCAGGGTCCACAAATAACCGTTGCGACCGGGATGGACCAGCGCATTAAATTCACGGCCGGCGCGTTCCACTGGCATTAAAATCGGCGTAGAAACTTCGTCCCAATCCCAGGAACCATTCCAGTGGTATTGATGATGAGCACGGATATCTCCGCTCTCGACATCAAGAGCTATAACTGAGTTAGTGTAGAGGTTATCACCAGGTCGCTGGTCGCCAATCCAGGGGCCAGGGTTTCCTGTACCAAAATAGGCAAGACCAAGTTCGGCATCATAATGCCCCGGAATCCAAACTGCTGCGCCGCCAGTACGCCAGGACTCTCCTGGCCAGGTTTCATTGCCCGGCTCGCCTGGGCCTGGCACGGTGTAGGTACGCCAGGCTTCCTGCCCGGTCTCTGCATCAAGCGCGACTACGAAACCACGAATTCCAAGTTCACCACCGGATGTTCCGACCATTATTTTTCCATCAATGGCAAGAGGCGCCATGGTGATGTAATAGCCAAAAGAATTATCCTGCACTGTCGTATCCCAGACTTTTTCACCCGTAGCTGCATCGAGCGCGACTACCCGAGCGTCGAGGGTTGCCATGTAAACCTTGTCACCATAAAGCGCAACACCGCGATTAGTACGATGAAAAGCAATATAGGTTTGTGGTAAATCATGTTGATAACGCCAGAGCAAATCGCCGCTAGCCGCATCGATTGCGTATAACAGATTGCCCGGTGTCGTAATAAACATGACACCATCATTAACAATCGGTGGCGATTCGTGACCTCCCAGCACACCGGTGGAAAAAGTCCAGACCGGCTCCAGCTCTGAAACATTACTGGAAGTTATTTCATCCAGGGTAGAGTATCCCCAACCTTCAAGATTGCCCCGGTAAGAAAGCCAATTGCGTTCTTCAGGATTAATTAAGCGCTCATCGGTAACGATGTTATAGTTTTCAATCGCAGACTGAGCAGACACAGCAAATGGCACTACGCTCATGATGCTGGCGACTACAAGTGTGAAAAGTTTTTTTGCAGTGATCATAAATAATCCTCTCGTTTTAAGTCTTATTCACTAAGCCTTGAGTAGTGAACGATATTTTCTGAAGCCGGTATTGTCCAGCTCACAATTTATAGGCAACCAGCCGCCCTGCTACACCAGTACCACTTACCGCGATAACAATGTATTGCTCGCCATTAAGCTCATAGGTCATAGGAGAACCTGTCTGGGGAGCAGGCAATCGAATTGCACCTACCTCATCACCAGTCGCCTTGTTATAAGCGCGCAGCATGGCACGCCGTTCTCCCTGATCGTTAGTTGTTAACTCCGCCTCACCTGCCATTACCAGGGTTTTGGTAACCAGGGTACCAACAGAGGCACCCTGGCCAGTGCGGGGAATATCCAGGTCTGCCAATGCCGGGTGATTGGCGACTCGATCAGGAGTCTGCCCGTGAGGAACCTGCCAGGCTATTTCTCCTGCTTTCAAGTCAATTGCCGTCAAGCGGCCGTAAGGCGGCTTTAATAAAGGGAGCCTGCCCACCAATAGATTGCGAGGTGGGGTGCCTCGAGTTGAAACCGGGCGCTCTCTCTGCGCTGCATTAAACTCCGTGCGACCGCCGCCGGCAGAAGATCCCGCACCACCGGAGGTACGTGGTCCCGATATCGCATTGCCTTGTATGTATGCCATGTCCGACTGCCCGGGATAAGGCTCAACCACAGCCAAACTTGCAACGGAACTGTTTGAAACAACATATACCGTATTGGTCTCTGGATCGTAAGCTCCACCGGGCCAGTTGGTTCCTCCGCCCGTCGAAGGAGCAATCAAGGTGCCAAGTGGCCCATCTATATTACTGACTACCGGTGGTGTAAACAGCGGCCCCATCTTGTGCCACCCTGCAATCTCAAGTGCACGGGTTCGCAGTTCAGGAGTAAAATCGATCAGGTCATCAATACCGACTCCCTGACGATCGTAGGCCGGGGGTTTGCTCGGAAATGGTTGAGTTGGCGAATACCATTCTCCCGGCACATCACCAATTTCCACCGGCCTTTCTTCAATCGGCCAGATTGGTTCACCGGTAATGCGATCGAATACATAAAGAAATGCCTGCTTGGTTGGTTGCGCGACAATCTTGCGCAACTGACCGTCGATAACAACGTCGGCGAGTATTGGCGCACAGGGAATATCATGATCCCAGATACCGTGATGCACCAACTGAAAATGCCATTTACGTTCACCGGTATAGAGATCGACGGCAACCAGTGATTCAGAAAAGAGATTGTCGCCGGGCCGATAAGCACCGTAGTAATCGCCGGTTGCTGCCTCGACCGGCAAGTAAACAGTTTCCAGTTCTTCATCGACCGAAATCTGCGCCCATACTCCGGTATTGCCTGTATAAGCACTGGATTCATTTAACCAGGATTCATTGCCGTATTCTCCAGCAAGAGGAATGGTGTGAAATATCCACAGACGCTCTCCGGTACGCACATCGAAACCACGCACATAACCTTTCACATTTTCTCTACTGCGTGGATTACCACCAGTGCGATGAGCCGCTCCGACGATGACAACGTCTTTGGCAATTATCGGCGTCGAGTGCAGTCCGATCTCACCGGTCACTAAATCAATTTGCTGATCGGCATTCTGTTTTAAATCGACAATGCCATTGTTACCGAACTCGTTTACCGGATCTCCGGTAGCGGCATCCAGGGCGATCATCTGGTAACCCGGCGTTACATAAACCACCCGTTGTTCGTCGCCACTTTCCCAATAGGCCAATCCTCTGCCAGAAAGTTGCCGAGGCGCATTGCGACCCCTTTCCCCTTCATCGATGTTGAAGAACCAGAGTATTTCACCCGTCGCCGCATCGAGGGAAACCACGGAGCGACGGGAACCTGCTGTGGTGTAAATCTTGCCGTCTACCATTAAGGGCGTAGCTTGAAATCGGTATTCAGGGCTAGGGCCAAAATTGGCCGCATTGAATTCCCAGGCCACACTCAAATCGGAAAAATTGGAAGCGTCTATCTGATCGAGCGCGGAATAACGGGTATGGCCCAGATCGCCGCCATAAGTTGGCCACTCTCCATCCGGTGCTCCTTGCTGGGCGAAAGACGCTGGTAGCAGCAAAACAGTAGTGAGAAAAACGACGAGGGCACTTCTATTCATTGCTCGAGCCTATTGTTGTTATTTTTCTGTATTTACAATTCAAAGCACTCTGGAGTCTAGCACATTACATGGGGGTTCCGAGCTAGCGAGACCCTGCAGGAAAAGAGACATCTTATTGAAATTGCAGTACTATCTGGTGCATCTCAATACTCGAAAAGGCTTACAAAAAGCCGCACAAAGATGCAAAAACGGGTTTATCTACATTTTCTCTGCGCTCTGGGCCTACTCGGCCTGACTGGACCGCTACAAGGGCAACAAATCGATCTGAACCAGCAAAGCTGGTCGGCAGAAGTTATTCGCCCACAGGGACAGGCGGTAATCCCTCTTTATGACGGCTGGTTCCCCAACGAGGATGGCAGCAAGACTATATGCTTCGGTTATTTCAATATGAATACCGAAGAGACTTTTGATATACCAATCGGCCCGGACAATTACCTGGAGACAGATTACCCGGGGCTGGATTTAAGCAATGCCAATGTCCCAACTCATTTCGATGTATTACCACCAGCCTATCGACACATTTTTTGCGCCTTCACTGTCGTAGTGCCGGAAGGATTTAATACCAATCATAGAGTGACCTGGCACATCTCCAGTAATCGCTATGAGTTGAGCACTCCAGGCAAAGTGATACCACCTTATGTACTCGATGAACCCGCTTCCGATGGACGGGGCGATCTTGCACCCCTGGTTAAACTCACTAGCAACGACAATGGTATACGGGGCAGATCAGGAATCCATTCCAATGAAACTATTAATGCTCGAGTCGGTGAGCCAGTCTCGATGCAAGCCTGGATCGAACACCCCGATGAAGAAATCTGGGTCGGCTGGTCACACCACAGTGGGCCCGGGAAGGTAGAGTTCGACAATAAAGAATATGAAATTCTAAGCCGCGATGGCGTCGCCAATGTAGCAGCGACATTTAGCGAACCCGGCGAGTACGTCGTCCGCATGCAGACCATCGATACCATAGCTGCCTTTGAATTTTACTGCTGTCATACCAATGCTTATTTTCATATCAACGTGAGCAACTAACGGAGCCGCGCATGATTCAACTTAAACAACTTGTACAACTTTCATTCGGTGTCACTTCCCTGGGGCTATTATCAGTTCAGGCAGTTGCCCAGGACTCACCTACCTATTCAAAAGATATTGCACCGATTCTCCAGGAGAAATGTGCGTCTTGCCATAATCCGGAAGGGATTGGCCCAATGCCATTGATGAATTATGAGCAGGTAAAACCCTTCGCTGCATTAATTTACGATCGCACCAGTAAACGCATCATGCCGCCCTGGCATGTGGATCCAGGCATCGGCATTCAACAATTCAAGAACGATGCGTCTTTAACTGATGCCCAAATCGACACTATCGAAGCCTGGTTTATTGCTGGCGCACCGGAAGGTAATCCGGCCGATCTCCCTGCCCCGGTGGAATTTCCTTCTGGCGCCGAATGGCAGTTAGCAGATCAGCTGGGACCGCCAGACCTGATCGTCAAGTCTACTCCCTATGACGTCATCGCTAACGGGCAGGATCAGTGGTGGATGCCAAACGTTCCTTTCACTGGAATGGATAATGAGCGTTTCCTGAAAGCCGCAGAATTCAAACCTTCTTATCCCCTCGGAAAGAAAGTAGTGCATCACGGCCATGCAGTATTGCAACCGGCTGACGGTGGTCGTGCCGTGGCGCTGGCCCGATACGGCGTGGGCAAATCCTGGGAAATATTTCCGGAAGGCACCGGTATGCGTGTCCCTACCGATGGCAATATCGCATGGAACCTCCACTACTTCCCTGTTGGCGCCGAAGGTTCTGGTGATGTAGTGGAAGTTGGGCTCTGGTTTTATCCCGAAGACCAACAACCAGAACGTGAAACTGTCGGCGAAGTACTATTCCGGGTAGATGGCCTGAAGGGCATGGCCCGCGGCCAGGACATCGTGATTCCACCCCATGGCTACCAGGTCTTAACTGGCACCCATCGTTTGGACTCCCCCGCTGTCATTCACAGTTATCGACCTCACTTGCATATGCGCGGCAAGGTAATGACGATGGAAGCGATTTACCCCGATGGCAGGAAAGAAGTTCTCAGCCAGGTGAACAAGTATGACCATAACTGGCAAATCGCTTACATTTATGAAGAAGATGTAAAACCAATTCTGCCTACCGGAACGATTCTGCAATTCACTTCCGTTTTCGACAACACCGCCAATAATCCTATTAACCCAGATCCGGAACAGTGGGTTGTGTTTGGTCGTCGCGGTGTCGATGAAATGAGTCATGCCTGGGTCGGCATTACTTATGTCAATGAAGAGCAATACGCTCAGTTGGAAGCCGAAAGACGCGCTCGACAGGAAACACTGCGACTCGATTAGAGGAAGTTCGATGCAAGCCAGACTGTTATTGCTGATCGCCCTCGTATATTCACCTTTACTTTGGGGGCAGCAATTACAGCAGGCGAGCTATTCTGATTCCCAGGCTGCCTCAGGGCAAACGCTGTACGCGCAAAACTGTGCAGCCTGCCACCTGCCGGACCTAACCGGTTCCTTTGAAGCCCCGGCCTTAAACGACAGCAACTTTCGTAACAACTGGTCGAATCGCAATGTTGCCGAACTGGTAGATTTATTGCGGCGAACCATGCCACCCCAGGCCCCCGCCTCGCTCACGGAACAACAATATGTTGAACTTATTGCATACCTGTTAAGTGAGAATGATATTGCATCCGGCAGTAATGATTTAGTCGCTGCGGCAACTGGAGTGGTCTTTATCGGTGATAGCAGTAGCGAACAGGCCACCGCCCTACAACGCATGCCGGTTCCAGGCAGGGCCGGAACCATTCCTACTCCGGGCACACGAAATTCCGTGCCTGATATTGCCACGGTTTATCAGAGTGACCGGGCCATTACCCGCTCATTTATACCGATCACTGATTACCAGAATATAACAACTGAAGAGCTCGCCAACCCGGCCCCTGAAGATTGGACTTACTGGCGACGCACTCCCCAGAGCCAGGGCTACTCTCCTCTCGATCAGATCAATAAAGACAATGTGTCCCGCTTGAGCCTGGCCTGGGTATGGGGAATGGAACCAGGTCGAAGCCAACCTGGCCCATTGGTACGCAATGGCATCATTTATATTCCAAACTTTGGTAATGTTATTCAGGCCATAAATGGGCGAGATGGCACCTTGTTGTGGGAATACCAAAGACAATTTCCTGAAGGTGGGCGACAAGGGGGTCAATTAAGAACATTAGCAATGTGGGAAGACATGATTTATGTCGCCACCACCGATGCCCACCTGGTTGCATTAGATGCCCGTACCGGTGCCGTGCGCTGGGATGTGGAAATTGCCGATGAAAGCCTGGGCTACTCCAACACCAGCGGTCCTATCGTCGCCGACGGCAAAGTCATCAACGGCATAACCGGATGCACACGCTTCTTCGAAGAGAGTTGCTTTATCACGGGGCACGATGCCCGGACCGGCGCGGAACTATGGCGCACATATACTATCGCTCAGCCAGGTGAATTCGGTGATGACAGCTGGGGTGGTTTGCCCCTGGAATTTCGCGGCGGCGGTGATGTGTGGATAACCGGAAGCTGGGATCCTGAATTGGAACTGGTATTCTTTGGCGTTGCCCAGGCCAAACCCTGGATGGCCGCCAGCCGAGGCCTGAGCACTGAAGACGAAACCCTCTATACCAATTCGACACTTGCTATCGATCCCGATGATGGACGTATCGTCTGGCATCGCCAACATGTTCCCGGCGAATCATTGGACATGGACGAATCATTCGAACAAGTGTTAATCGATCTATTCGACGAACCCTATTTATTTACCATCGGAAAGAGCGGCATTCTGTGGAAACTCGACCGGCGCACTGGAGAATTTCAGGGACTTCAGCAGACCGTATTCCAGAATGTGTTTTCAGAAGTTAACCTCGAAACTGGTCAGGTTCGTTATCGCGAAGACATTCGCAACATGCAGATAGGCGAATGGCTTTCGGTTTGCCCCTCCACTGCCGGCGGACACAACTGGCAATCAAGTACTTATCATCCGCCGACTCGACAACTTGTAATCCCCTTGAGTCAGTCCTGCATGGAAATATCACCTCGGGAAGTAGAGTTCGAAGTTGGCAGTGGCGGCACCATGGCGGATCGCCGCTGGTTTCCCATGCCAGGAACCAACGAGCAATTCGGCAAACTGGCCTCTTATGATGTAGACACTCTTGATGAGAAATGGAGTGTTGAACAAAGAGCACCCTTCCTAACGGCTGGCCTATCAACAGCCGGCGGTTTGATATTTATCGGAGATTACAATCGCTATGTGCATGCCTATGACATAGAGACCGGCGAAGAACTCTGGAGTACTCGTTTAGGCACTTCCGTAGAAGGCTTTCCAGTCACCTTTGCCATAGATGGCGAACAATACCTTGCCTTCACATCCGGCCGCTTGGGAGGCAGCCCCTGGCGTATTGGCAGCTTTCTCGCACCGGAATTGGTAAGCCCCGATGGGCACAATGCACTCTATGTATTCAAGCTAAACTGAATCAAGCTTGTAGGAGGCGCCCTACAAATAAGCAAACCGCCCTTGCAATTTCCGTTGTGCCATGAAATAGAAAAGAGCCATCAGGAATAACTAGAAAGATCCTTTAATCGTAAACGCCACTTGCACACTATCGACATCAGGGTCGTTGCGATTGGTCATGGGAAACGCAAAGTCGATATGAGCAATCCTCCCGGAAGCAGCTTTGCTTGAAGCGAGTCTTAGACCAAAACCAAAATCAGCCAGCAACTCATCTTCCACGCCGTTTTCAAAATCCGGTGACCAGGCACGCCCAATATCGACAAAAACTGCGCCACCGACTCGAATCAAATTCCACAGGTGTATATCGGTATAGAGCCGCTCCTCCAGCGTGAGAATGACGCTACGATCGCCAACTTGAAAACGGTTATCGAAAGCTCGGGCCCCGGTTTCTCCACCGAGTACGACCTGACGATGGGTATTCAGGTTCTTCGAATAAGTTGCTGCGATACTGGCAAAAAACGATCTGTGATCAGTTTGTCTATGGAAGTAACGGGTTTGATAGCTGATCAATAAATCTTCAGCTTCATCGGCAGCCGTTTTCCATATACCTTCCCATTCGAGACCATGTTGCCAGAGTATTTCCCCATTATAAAAAAGCGTGTCTGAAAGAGAACCATCCACCACCACTCTGTCCTGATCCGATCCGAAGCCTTCGGCGGCATAGCCCAGCCGATTTACAAATCTCAGGCCGAGGTGAAGATCTTCGGTTCGGAATATTTGGTCCAGGTTAAAGGCGGTTACATAGCTGTCCTCCACCAACTCATATTTAAAGTAGGGGTAAGACATTTCTTTATTTGTGGGGAATACCGAAGGAGCTGGTAATTCATCGCTTAATGCGAATTCGTCTTTGCGATAGCGATAACCGATTGACCAGCGACTAACTACGTCATCTATCAAGCCCCGAGAAAATCCATATTCGAAAGAGTAATCCTGCAGCTCATGCTCAACTTCGGAAACATCATCACCACGAAAAAACTGCTCGTCCTGCCTTTCCTGGTTCTCCAGATGTAATGCCCAGGCATGGCGGGAATCCAGGGAGAAGAAAGGCAAGTCCAGACTAAAAGCCTGGGTCGAACCATCATCGCTATCGATAAGCGTCGTGCGATTTCGGATACGCGAACCCAACACATTGTTATCGCTGTAACTCAGCTCCGTAGATTCGCGGTCTGAATCTTTACTGTCTGCAATGCCCAGCTCTTTACCCAATCCAAATAAGTTGGATTCTCGCAAACCAACACTATAGGTATTTTCTCCCCCTGAGCGATCGAATGAAGCACTGGGGGTAAATGACCAGTTGTCTTTTGTTATTACCTCTATATTGACGCGGTCGCCACACTGCTGCACCGGGCGTATAGCTGCATCATAAAAATAACCCTGGGCTCTTAATAATCGCGCTGACTCCTCCAGTAATCTCGGATCGTATTCATCGCTGCTTTGAAAAAGCAGTTGCTGATCGATAGTGCTCTCCCGGGTTAACACATGGAATCGATTTGCCCAACGATACAAACTGTTGTTTTCTTCCGGGTTAGCTTCATCAAAGATTGGCAGGCGGGTAAAATAAATATGCCCTACTCGCCCCCGATCTACAGGCATAAAGCCGGCCGCTGCCTGCACAAAGTCGAAAGCGCCTGCTGCGGGAACAAATTGATCGGTACAATCTTCAGCAGCAAGAATACCTGCAGTATGCATTATTACTGCTGCAAGCAGCATGTAACGGGAAGCGGCAGCGATTGGCGATATTTTTCTCATAAACTGCATATTAAGTAAGACACTTACAATTAAAAACAGGTTTCATGAATTCCCTGTTTCACAGCAGATCTCTCCCTTATATTGCCCTGTTTCTCGGCGTGGTACCGATCGTCCTCATCAATTTTTAATTACTTAATAGCTGCATCCGAAGGATTCGTACCCTGGTGCGTACCTTATTGGGATAGTTGCACTTCTATTAGCGCAACCGGCAGAGAAGGCACTGCTTTCTTCTTTTTCAAGGCAACCATGATTCCCATGGCCTTTGCCTACTTGATGTATTGGCGCGCAAGCAATAATCAATTACTACGATGGGGTTATTCCAAATATACAATTGCTAATCTCGGGATGTTTGCCGCTCTCGCTTTGCTGGTTTACACCATAGTCCTGGGAGCCGTAGGTGATAACTTTCAATTGAGCCGACGTATTGGCATTATTTTCTTCTTTACCTTTACTTACCTGAATCAATTACTGATTATCTACCGACTGTACAAACATGAAATCGAAGATCCCACTGAATCGCTACGACTAATGCTTAACTCAGTATTGGGCTGACAACCCTGTTTTGAGACACTTATCTATCCAATTACGACGATTATGAAGATGCATTTGAATGGATTCTTGCTCTCCTCTTGCATATTAACTTCCTAATCGCGTATTTTGGCTGGAGAACAACAACCAAGATCCTAAAACCTTAAGTGCAAGTATCATTATCCAGCTCCATTAGAATATTGATTGGCCTGAGCCTGGGGCTCATTCTGGGGGTCGCCTATTCTTCCCTCGAAGGTGATTCCATGGCTTTCTTACCGGAAGTAATTTCACCGATCGGCGCGCTCTGGGTGAATGCCATTCGCATGGTTGTTATTCCCCTGCTAATGGCTTTGCTTATTACGTCTATTGCCGGAGGAGGTAGCGGTGTAATCGTCGCTCAGCTTGGCGGGAAAACTATTGGCCTGTTTGTTTTGTTTATTCTGTGCTCGTCAATGTTTGCCTTCGTCTCAGTCCCTCCCCTTTTGGTTTTTTTAAGTATCGATCCCGCCGCCAGCACGGCACTCCTGGAATCAACTGGTTATGACCCCGCAAGCACCAATGAACTACCTCCATTTAGCGAATGGTTTGTCTCCCTGGTACCCAGCAATCCATTTGCTGCGGCAGTAAATGGCGCCATCCTGCCCTTGATGATCTTTACCGGTTTATTCGCTATGGCCTTACTACGAATCGATACACAACAACGTGAACATATCGTGGCATTTTTTAGCGCTATTAAGTCTGCGATGTTTGTATTAGTTGCCTGGATCATGATGCTAGCACCCATCGGCATCTTTGCCCTGGTGTTTCCCATCGCAGCGGCACTGGGTATTTCGGCAGTTACCGCGCTTGGCTCATTTATCGCAATTGTTTGCATCCTGATATGCATCATGATGTTACTTCTTTATCCATTAGTGGCATCGCTAACTAAAATACCCTTGCGAAAATTTGCTCGCACCATGGCCCCGGTCCAGGCTATTGGTTTCAGCACTCGCTCGTCCCTGGCAGCACTTCCTGCAACCTATGCTGCCGCCGCGATACTTGAAGTCCCCGAACGGGTTACCGGAATCGTATTACCGATCGCCGTAACTCTGTTCAAATACGCTTCGCCATTAGCTCGCACCGCCGGCACCTATTTTGTCGCAAGCCTGTACGGTATCGATTTGAGTCTGTTCGAGTTATTCATAATTGCCCTGGTGATAGGATTGCTCAGTTTTTATTCGCCGGGTATTCCCAGCGGTGGTCTGCTCATCATGGCGCCCGTGTACATTTCCCTGGGACTACCCGTCGAAGGCATAGGCCTTCTGATAGCAATAGATCTAATAGTGGACATGTTTTTAACCATGGCTAATGTCACAGCCAATGTCGCCTCTTCTGCCTTGATCGCAGAATACTCTTAAGCCACAAATTCGCCGAAAACTGCCCTGAATTTGATACAGGTCAAGTCCTCTCCCCAATTCCTTTCTAGCATTAGTAGGAATTTATCCGGAAGCACTCATTTTTCAGGTAAATCCAAAAGGTGCGATATGACTAAGAAATCCCTGTTTAGTATTTTTACTCTATTAACAATCCTCGGAACTTCGAATTCCTACGCAGACTCACTGGTGGACGGTACCTACCAATCTTCGGGCGATGCCCGAGGAGCTGGCGTTTGTACGCTTATTGTTAGAAGCATCGACGAGCCACACAAGTACGGCGATGAGGTGTTTGAGCTGGAGTCATCCGGCGACGGCGCCTGCGAATGGAGCGCTTTAGCCATCTCCAAGAGCTTTGCCCTCACCGGCGGCCTGATCACCAATGGTGGTACTCCAGCATTCGTTAAACTGACATTTCCTTTCGGCCCAGCCGGTAAAAGAATTGAGGTAACCAGCTTCGATGTCGACGGCACTCTCAGAAATTCTGAAACCTTTACCAAGCTGGACGACGTCGCTTTAAGTCCATAGCCATTTAAGTTCCTCTCAGCTGAGAGAGGAATTATCGAAATACTATGCCATGGGGTAGACTTAGCCCATGGCATTGTTCGATTCCAAATTCTCCCCACAAGATTCCAACCAGCAGGAAGCCGTTCTCTCTGTCAGCAGCCTGAACAAGATGGCGAGAGGATTACTGGAAAGCAACTTTCCAGCAGTCGCCGTCGAAGGAGAGATTTCCAATTTTGCCATACCCGCTTCCGGCCACTGGTACCTCACCCTGAAAGACAAGAACGCTCAATTGCGCTGCGCCATGTTTGCTGGCCGCAATCGATTCGTCCGCTTTAAGCCCCAGAACGGAAACCAGGTAATCATTCGTGGCAAATTGAGTATTTACGAAAACCGCGGTGACTATCAGCTCATTGCAGACTCAATGGAGGAAGCTGGCGACGGTGCCTTGCGTCGCGCGTTTGAAGAATTAAAAGCAAAATTAGAGGCAGAAGGATTATTCGATACAGCACATAAGCAGGAAATATACTCCTACTATGATCATGTTGGCGTGATCACTTCCGCCACTGGTGCAGCCATTCAAGATATTCTGTCTGTGTTCAATCGACGCTTCCCCGCGACCAGGATCACTTTATTGCCAGTAGCGGTTCAGGGAGCCGATGCCCCGGGAGAAATCGTCCGCGCAATTGAGCTTGCCAATGCCCATCAGGACAAACTTGGTATTCAAGCTCTGATTTTGGGCCGGGGTGGAGGTTCGCTGGAAGATCTCCAGGCATTTAATGAAGAGAGTGTTGCCCGTGCAATATTTGCCAGTGAATTACCGATTACCAGCGCGGTCGGTCATGAAATAGATTTCACTATCGCCGATTTTGTTGCCGACCTGAGAGCGCCTACTCCATCAGCGGCAGCCGAACAGATGAGCCCGGACCAGGCTGAATACTATGAGACATTCGCTGCTTATAAATCAAACTTGCTTAGCAAACTGAGATCCATACTGAGACAAGCCAGGCAGGATCTGCTGTGGTTAGCGAAACAGCTAAAACGACCCGATCGACGCTTACAGGAACACGCTCAAGATCTGGACAGACTGGAAAACCAGATGCAATTGGCCATTAAAAACCGAATTGCCTTGCAAAAAGGCGAGCTAAGACGGCTGCGACAAGGAATGGTGGCCAATTCACCACTCAACCGGATCAGGCTGCAATTGGCACAACTCGCGAGATCCAGCAGAGCTATCCAGCAAGCTGTGGGCAATGCGGTAAACCGCACTCAGAGTCAATTAGCCGAGCTTAGCCGTAGCTTGTCTGCAGTAAGTCCGCTGAATACCCTGGCCAGGGGCTATAGCATTACCTATAACGAAGCTGGCCAGCTTGTCCGCTCAATTGATGAAATAAAAGTCGGCAGCAAGATTAGTTCACGACTGGCAAACGGAAGTATCACTTCAACCGTCGAGTCACTCAATAAGGAAGAGAAATAGAAAGCCTGAGAAATAGTCCGCCACAAAAGCACAGTTATGATCTTGTCTACAGGCACTGCCTCGAAGTAGATGGGGACGACGAAAACCTGGCCGATATTAATTGTGTCAAACTTGGTCAGTAAGGGTTGAATTTTGACCAAATCCCACACTTTTTGCAGTGTAGGTTTTTTTACAAAATTCAGAATTTTCAAAGGCTTACTAGTGGTCACCCCATGCCATGGGACAAAATAGGACTAACATGGGCCTATAGTGTGAATTAGCTAACAAAATGGTAATAGAATGCCCCTCGTTGGCATCTATTGTGATTAAGATCAGTAAGAAATTGTCACTGTTAGCTTGTAGAACTTAAACGGAAAATCCTGATTAACGGGAACACCAAAACAGAAGCTGGCTAGATAATCACTCGAAATGGAATAAGGGACTTGCTGGAGAAAAATTAAATGCCACTAGTTGAAAATTTATTCATGCTGGTTTTTGGCCATGCCTTAGCCGATTTTGTCTTGCAACCAGATGCTATGGGCTATGGGAAGAACCGCAATGATAAAATTCACGACAAAGAACATAGCCTCTTTCCCGTCTGGTGGTATTGGCTTACCGCCCATTCCCTCGTCCATGGTGGAGTTGTTTATTTAATTACCGGCAGTCTGCTGCTGGGAGTTATTGAGACTGTAATCCACTGGGTAACTGATTTTGCCAAGTGTGAAGGCTGGATTGGCATGCACCAGGATCAGGGTATCCATATTGGCTGCAAGATAGCTTACGCCCTGGTACTTTAGTCTCCCTGAGCACCCTTACATAAGACTAAATTAGCCACAAGAACTGGCCTGCCTCCTCGTCCCTTTGTATAGTATTATTCCGTGGCTCCCAGGGAGCCCAATACACTGTCGTGAACAGGATAAGTGCGAGTTTGTTATGAGTAAGAGAGAACAACAACGAAAAATCAAGGAACAGAAGCAGCAGGCTGCAAAACAGCGCGAGCACACCAAAAAAATGGCGTTAAAGGTGTTTAGCTTTGGCATTGCGCCACTGCTCGTAGTATTCGTCCTTTACACCCTATTTACCCAGGGACCCACTTATTCAACAATTGAAATTGCTGATAATGACCACATTCGTGGGACCATCGAAAACCCTGTAACAATCGTGGTCTATGCTGACTTTCAATGCCCTGCCTGCGCCACCGAACATCAAACCATGAGCCAGCTGTGGCCAAGTATTCGCGATAAGGCCCACTTGATTTTCAGACATTATCCAATCACCACCACCCACCCCCATTCCTGGACTGCCTCCCTGTACGCGGAAGCAGCCAGTAAACAGGACAGGTTTTGGGAAATGCATGACTATCTGTTTGCGACCCAAAGCATCTGGTCCAGCCTGTCAAATGTGGATGGCGAATTCGATAGTTACGCCCTGGAGCTCAACTTGAATGTCGAACAGCTCCATGCCGACATGGACACTGACGAAGTGGTAGCCAAGGTACGCAATGATCAACGCGGCGGAAATTCCGCTGGTGTTCTGGCGACCCCTGCAGTGTTTGTTAACGGCAGGCAATTGAACAATCCCAGCAGAGTCAGAATTCTGGAAGTTGTAAACGAAGAATTCGAAGCCGCTGGTGCTTAGCTACCCTGCCTTTCCTTTTCAAAAACCAGACGGCAGAATCGTTTGAGGATTTCGACGCTATAAGGCGTATCCTGAATTCCTTCAATCAGTTGTTGCGGATTTAAACCCTCACCAGCAATCGCACCTTGCCTGGCAAGAATGTATTCCTTTACCACCTCCGCGGTAAATTCCGGATGAAACTGAATACCCCAACTCGTCGATCCTAATCGGAACGCCTGGTTGGGCTCGAAATCATTAGCCGCCAGCCTGACGGCATTTAATGGCAAACCGGTTACGGACTGCTGGTGGGATACCTGGGCAGGAAACTCCCCGGGCAAGCCGGTGAACAGCGGATCATCCTGAGCGGCTCCGGTAAGGACTAAGGGTACAGTACCTATTTCCCGGCCGGCCGGATGGAAATCTACCTCGCCGGAAAAGGCCCAGGCTATGAGTTGATGACCGTAGCACACACCCAGAATGGGGATTTCCAGCTCATGTGCCTTTCGAATATAGTCTGCACCGACAAAATTCCAGGCCTCCTCATCGCTAACATAGGCTGGCGAACCAGTGATTATGATGCCGGCGATCGTATTCAATTCGTCGAGTTCATCACCCTGATGCAGGGACTTAACTACGAAGTTGTCAGCCTGATATCCGGAATATGAGATAAACCAGTCTTCAAAATCCTCACCACGAGCCAACAAGCTATCTATGGTGTTACCGGTTTTAATAATAAGAATTGGTTTGCTCATAAAGTGGATTCTTGCTTTCTCCCTGTATTAGCAAGAAGATGATAACAGGCTATCCTGGGGATTGTTGTCATGATTTATAAAATTAACAATCTCATCGGAAAACTAGGAGTAGGAACTCGCAACCTGGCCTGACTCCTGTTCAGAACGATTGTTGCCGCCATGTTTACAAGCCGCGGCTATGGCACGCTTTTTGGCGATAATTCTCAGGAGTTTCAGAATCGCGGAATGACAACGCTTAATATTGATGACCTGGTTTCTTTTCCCATGCCTCTCGATATCAATGCCTTATTTCTTGCAGGCTGCATCGAACTCATTGCGGGTGCGCTAATTATTATCGGCCTCTGGACTCACATTGCGGCGCTCATCGCTACTCTTGAGATGCTATTGGCCTATCTCATCGTTCACCTTGCCTGGATCCCAACTCTCAATGGCGGCGAGCTTGCTACGCTTTACTTTTTTTCGTTCCTGATTGTTTTTTGTGTCGGTCCGGGTGAAATCAGCCTGGATAAGTTTTTAGAGCTACGCAGGCAGGAAAAACAGAAGCAAAAAATGGAAGATGCGGGATTTTCGGATTAACCCTGCTTAGTTCGGGTATTTCTCAATACACTTAACTAGTGTTTCTCTATCGATATTTCCACCTGACAGAACTATACAAACTGTCTGAGCTGCAACATTCAATTTATTACTTAACAGTGCTGCCAGCGCAACCGCACCACCAGGTTCTACTACGAGCTTCAAATAGCGAAACGCAAATGCTATAGCCTGCGCCACTTCATCTTCGCTAACCACCAGAAAGTCATCTACGTTGCTACTGTTAATTGACCAGGTCATCTCACCAGGCGTTGTAGCCATGAGCGCATCGCACATAGTTGGCTTATTACCCTCAATCTTTACCCGCTCACCTGCCTGTCTCGAGAGAAAGTGGTCATCAAAATTTTCTTGCTCTATTCCAAAAACCTTTGCCCCGGGTACCAGTGCCTTAATCGCAGTCGAAGTTCCAGCCATAAGCCCGCCGCCACCGCAGGGAGCGAGCACTGCCTCGGGTTCCAAGCCCCTTGATTGCATTTGCTGCACCAACTCCAAGCCTACCGTACCCTGGCCCGCCATAATGTCCCAGTCTTCAAAAGCCGGAACCAGTGTTGCACCGGTATCGATAGCTATCTGCTCGGCTATCTCTTCCCGGGATTCAGTGGCGCGATCATATTGCCTGACTGTTGCCCCCAGGTTTTCCGTACCCTCAAGCTTTAGTTTCGGCGCGTCACTGGGCATAACTAAAGTTGCTTCCATACCCAATAACTTTGCCGCCAATGCAATACCCTGGGCGTGATTGCCCGACGAAAATGCTACACAGCCCGATTTCCTTTCCTCGGCAGTGAGTTGGCAAAGCCGGTTGTAGGCACCTCTGAACTTAAAGGCACCTATATGCTGCAAACACTCTGGCTTGATATATACATTGCCGCCTACGCGCTCATCGAGATAACGATTATTAAGCAAGGGCGTCTCGACTACGACACCACTTAAACGTTCAGCAGCTTTATGAATGGAATCTATAGTTACAGTCATTTTTATCTTTTCAGATATTGGCGGTTCTTTTTAATTCTGCGTTTCCTGGCAACCTGTTTTTGCGACAGGTTTTTCTCATCTTTGGTAAACGGATTGTCGTCGCTACGCAATTCGATTCGCACCGGGGTACCTTCCAGTTTTAACACGGAGCGGAAAGTCTTCTCCAGGTAACGGCTGTAATGAGCTGGCAGTTTTTTAGTTTGCTTGCCGTGAATAACGATAGTAGGCGGACTCTGCCCTCCGGGATGGGCATAGCGTAATTTTATCCTGCGTCCGTTTACAACAGGCGGCGCATGATCAAGAGTTGCCTGTTCCAGAATTCTTGTTAACTGATTGGTAGACAACTGCTTCTTTGCCGAGCTATGAGCCTTATGAATAGATTTATAGAGATCACCAACACCGGTTCCATGTAAGGCAGAGATAAAATGGATGGCGGCAAAATCGACAAATGTAAATCGACGTCGAATCTCAGATTTGATCGTGTCTTTCTGATCCTCTTCCATGCCATCCCATTTATTTATTGCGATAACCAGTGCTCGCCCACTATCGATAACATAACCAAGCAAATGTAAATCCTGCTCAACTATCGATTCCTGGGCATCAACCAGCAGCACTACGACATTGGCATCCTGTATAGCCTGCAAGGATTTGACGACGGAAAATTTCTCAACCGTTTCCTTGGTTTTTCCTCGTTTTCGAATACCTGCCGTATCGATAAGCGTGTATTTCTTCCCGCGTCGTTCGAAAGGAATGTACACGCTATCCCTGGTGGTGCCGGGTTGGTCATACACCACCACCCGATCTTCTCCCAGCATACGATTTACCAGGGTTGATTTACCCACATTGGGCCGCCCTGCAATGGCAATTTTAATTCCGGCGTTTTCTTCTTCTGATTCGCCTTCCTCTTCATCGGTAAAAGCGTCTTCCAGTATCTCCTGCAATAAGCCATTAACACCTCGACCTTGAGTTGCAGTTATAGCGAACACATCGCTCATGCCAAGACTGTAAAATTCAGCGCAGGCCTGATCGGGATCAAGTCCATCTACTTTGTTAACTACGAGATAACTGTTTTTATTATTCTTACGCAGGTAGTCGACGATTTTTTCATCATCAGGGGTAACTCCATCTTTCGCATCTACCAGAAAAAGACAGATAGAGGCTTCATCTATAGCTTGCAAGGATTGAGAGGCCATTTCGAAATCGATACCTTCTTCGTAGCCGGTAATGCCTCCGGTATCGATAACAATAAATGACTTGTCGTTGAAACTACCCTCTCCGTACTGGCGATCCCGGGTCAAGCCAGGCATGTTCGCAACAATGGCGTCACGACTACGGGTTAAGCGATTAAAGAGGGTTGATTTCCCTACGTTGGGTCGACCAACTAGGGCTATGACTGGCCTCATGACGGATCTGCCTGATGCTATGGAGGGTTATTGCAAGCTTAACGCAGTAAGCGTCCCGCTGTTACCGAATACGATGAGCCTGCCAGCATCGGTAATAATGTTTGCCCTGATGCCATCGTTATCTATCCGGGATCGCCCAACTATGCGCCCATCAATTTGGGAAACCAGGTGTAGATAACCTTCAAAATCGCCGACGGCAACATAGTTAGTTATTGTCTTGGGTGCGGTAATTGATCGATATTCCAGGTTTTCGTTTTGCCAGACGACATCATTCGAGTTGTCCCGCAAGGCAATTAAATGACTCTTGTCATCACTGTAATAGATATTGCCGAACCCCTGGTCCACACCATGATAACTCGATGCTTCTGTGCCCCAGACAATTCGCCCGGTCAAGGTATCAAAGGCCATTATGTTGCCCTGATAACTTGATGCCAGAATTCTTGCCCCGTCGAGAAGCAGATCGCCATCTATGTCGATTACACGCTCCACCTCATACTGCCCATCCGGCACTGCGACTCTTTCTTCCCAGCTCCAGACTCCGTCCTCTGCTGCAACAGAGACCAACACTCCATTGCTGAATCCTGCTATTACAGTATTGTCCGGTGTGATTATCGGGGAAGAAGTTCCACGTAGTGTCAAAGCCGGCAAAGTAGTCTCGTAAGTCCAGCGTTGGGTCCCATCCTCCCGATCCAGGGCAACTAACTTTCCATCTACCGTTTGCGCAACTACCACATCACCATTCGTCTGTGGTTGAGATAATACTTCACTGGATACGCGGGAACGCCAGATAACTCCTCCTTCGGCCTGATCAAGCACGACGATTTCTGCATCCTGTGTACCAATCATGACGATGCCGTCGCCGGCGCCGACTCCACCGGTGATATTAACCTCCAGCTCTTCACGCCAGACAACATCGCCACTTAAAGAATTAACTGCGGCTACATCGCCATCTTCGCTGGCTGCAAACACGAAACCACCATCTACAGCCGGTGTAATTTCAGTGTAGTTATCACCCTGTCCGTTACCGACATTGACTGACCACTCCCTGCGCAGTTCAACCTCTTCCTCAATATCCAGCAGCTCAACAGGCTGATTCGGGTCATCGTCACCCCCAAAGGGGTTCCAACTGAAATTCGAACAACCCATCGACAATAAACAAAACCCCAGTATTAAAAACCTCTGCAAGCTTTTTACTGGAATTGAAATTTGGTGGGGAATGAATTTCATGAGCAGCTATCCTTACTAGCTTTCGTCAGGCAGTTCGTCTAGCTTCATCTGTAATGAATCACTATTAGATCCCGCTTGTTGAGCAGCAACATAAGAATCCCGTGCGTCCAGTGGCCTATCCATTGCCACGTAAATATCGCCTCTTAATTCTGCAAATCCTGCTTCGTAGCCTTTCGGATCCAGATTATTCACAATGCTTAGCGCTCGCTCGGCTTCGCCCTGCGCAAGAACAACCCTACCCAAACGCAAACTCGCCGAAAGCATCAGGCCTTCGTCCTCTGCTGTAAATAAGCCGCTTATTGGATTGTCTAAAATCCATTGCAAGGACGCTTCGGCTGCTGCCAGGTCATTGGCGGCGACATGTTGCTGCGCTGCAAACAGTGCCCCATACTGCGCATAAATTGATCCGCTGTGATCCGCGACCAGGCGCTCCGAAAGAAGGATTATATTTGCGCCTTCATCTTCTGAAACAACAAGACCAGGCTCGGGAATTGCCAAAGCCAGGATCTCCTCATATAAATCAGATGCAGATTCGACCGCCGACGACTGGCTGTTGGTCCACAGCAACCAGGAGGTATAGCCAGCCAATACGGCAATTACGATTAGCACCAATTGTTTGCCGTTTTCATCCCACCATTTCTTGAGGGACTCAATAGTTTCTTCTTCTGCCGCGTTTAACGCCACGACCTACTCCTAGTCTGTTCTCATCAATCGAATAATTTATGCTCGGAATCCCACCCGGGCCCGAGATATTTGGACCGCAATTTTACAGCTTTGTTCACTTTGAGGCACCCTCCAGGGGGCCAAGAAGAGGCCTTAGCTTGCTGAATTTTCGAGAATTTCAGCAACTTTTGCCGGAATTGCGGCTATTTCATGGGTCTCGGCATCGGCTGAGTCATCGAGACGTCGAATCCTGGCATTCTGCAGATCCGTTGCGCTGTCATTATCCCGCTCGAGAATTACTGCCAATTTGGCACCGCTGTTAAAAGCACGCTTCATCTGACTATTAAATTTTCCTCCGCCACAGTGACTAATGACTCCGAGATCCGGACAACTTGCTCGAATCGCCTGAGCCAGGGCAAGCGTCTGCTCGGTTACCCCGTCACCAACACAGGTCACATAAACATCGATCGCCTGCAAAGCATCGGCAGGGATTTTTTCCAGGGAATCGAGCATTAACACCAGGCGCTCGATACCGATTGCAAAACCACAGGCAAGCGTTTGTCGCCCACCTAATTGTGCAACCAGGCCATCATAACGGCCACCACCACAAACAGCTCCCTGGGCACCGAGGGTGTCCGTAGTCCATTCGTAGACACAATTATTGTAATAGTCCAAACCCCGAACGAGTTTCGAGTTTTCAATAAACCCAATACCACTTGCAGATAAAAGTGCTTTCAATTCTTCGTAATGGATTTTGCTTTCCTCATTAACAAAATCATCCAATGAAGGAGCATCTGTTAACGCAGCCTGTACATCCGGATTTTTACTATCCAGCACACGCATCGGATTGCTGTGCATACGATTACGCGCATCATCGTCTAATTGATCTTCTTTCGATTGCAGGAAATCAGACAGTGCCGCCCCATAATTTTTCCGATCATCGGCACTGCCAATATTGTTTATTTCTAACTGAAGATATTCAGCGAGATCCAGTTCCTGCCACAGCGTCGCAGCGACTTGCAGCACTTCCACATCGATATCAGGTCCTGGCATCCCAAAGGCTTCAACTCCGAACTGATGAAACTGTCGATACCGACCTTTTTGTGGCCTTTCGTGTCGAAACATCGGGCCCTGGTACCAGAGGCGTTGCTGCTGGTTATACAGCAAGCCATGTTGATCGGCCGCTCTTACACACCCGGCCGTACCTTCTGGTCGCAGGCTTAAATTGTCACCATTGCGATCGTCGAAACTGTACATTTCTTTTTCGACAATATCGGTAACTTCACCGATCGAACGTTTAAATAACTGGGTTTGTTCCAGAATAGGAAATCGAATTTCCTGATAGCCGAAGCGTTTAACGACGCGCTGAAATGTGGCTTCGAGGAATTGCCAGCTTAAGGAGTTTTCTGGAAGGATGTCATTCATCCCTCGGATCGCTTGTAGTTTTGCCATTTTTAACTCGAAGCGATGATGTCTTTTTCGGTCGCCTGCTTCAGTGCGACTCGCTGCCTGACCATTGATTCCAACTCATCAACCAGATCGGCATTATTGACTTTATGATCCGGGACGCCTTCCACGTAAGCTAAATTGTTAGGGCTGGCTCCTGTTAATCCTATTTCCGCCACCTTAGCTTCACCTGGTCCGTTAACAATACAACCAATCACCGCAACGTCAATCGGTGTAGTTATATCTTCCAGGCGCGATTCAAGCTCGTTAACTACTGAAATCACATCGAAGTTTTGACGTGAACAACTTGGACAGGCAACAAGATTTACCCCTTTATGCCTTAAGCCAAGGCTCTTTAATATATCGAACCCTACTTTAACTTCTTCAACCGGATCGGCGGCTAATGATATACGAATGGTATCGCCAATTCCTTCCATTAGCAGTGATCCCAATCCGATGGCGGATTTCACCGTGCCGGAACGCAAACCACCCGCTTCGGTAATACCTAAATGGAAAGGTTGATCGATCTGGGTGGCCAGTCCTCGATATGCCTGAAGGGTCATGAATATTTCTGACGCTTTAAGACTTATTTTGAAGTCTGGAAAATCCAGTTTGTCGAGAATATCTATCTGGGTCAGCGCAGATTCGATCATGGCCTCAGCATTGGGTTCCTTGTACTTGCGCAACAAGGCTTTACCAAGTGACCCGGCATTAACGCCTATCCTGAGTGGAATGCCTTTATCTTTGGCCGAATCGATTACCGCCCGGATTCTCTCCTCACTACCGATATTGCCAGGGTTAATGCGCAGGCAATCCACGCCATATTCCAGCACCTTCAGGGCTATTCGATAATCGAAGTGAATGTCTGCAACCAGGGGCACCTGCACCTGGCTACGAATTTGCTTAAAAGCTTCGGCGGCGCCCATAGTCGGTACCGACACGCGCACGATATCAACACCGGCAGTTACCAATCGACCAATCTGTTCCAGGGTCGCTTCCGTATCGGTTGTTTCGGTATTGGTCATCGACTGAACAGAAATAGGCGCATCACCACCTACGGCAACATCGCCGACCATAATCTGCCGCGTCTTACGACGATTGATAAGTGTACTGGATTTCATGGAATTACAATCCTACAGTGAGGCGCGCAGAATTGTCGATGCGAATATCATCGGATACGTCTATTTCAGTACCATTAAAGGTGAGGTTGGTAAATGGAGCATCCCCAAGCAAGATATAAAAAGGAGCATTACCAGTAATCTCTAGAGTATCACCAGCTCCCCGAATATCCCGATAAATTCGATTCTGACTTTCATCGTTGACTTCGACCCAGCTCTCACCAGTGAACGCAATACGCAATACATCGGAACCGGCCGCAGAAATTTCTATCACTTGGTCTAATGGTTCGACCTGGTCAATCACTTCAGTTTCTTGCGTATCGGGTGTCGTTTCATCTTCTCCCGCATCATTGGCTAATGCAGATAAGGCAGCAACAAAATCAGAATTGGCACTCTCTACCGCATCACTGCTTGTCTCCTGATTGTCGGAACTATCCACAGTGCTCTCTAGCACCGGGGAAGCTATGGTTGCTTGTTCGTTGATTGGAGATTGAGAGGGAATATCCTGTTCTACAGGTGGATTGGATTCTACAGCAGGCTGCGGAACTGATATCGCTGGAGCCACGACAGTCGGCTCATCGGCAGGCATGAAATTGTTATAGGCCCACAAGCCCGTAAAACCACCAATAAATCCGATAACAGAAACGATAACCCAGGGACGATTCCTGCCCCGGCGTCGTTTAACCTGTATCAGGGTTTTTTCTTTCTCTTTTTCCAGCTTTCGATTTGTGTACTCTTCGTAGAGTTCCAGCAATCGATCGGAATCGAGTTTTAAAAGCTCGGCATAACTCTTTATATAACCTTTAACGAATATGGCGCCAGGTAGCTTTTCATAACAATTGATTTCTACTGCTTTCAGATAGTGAACAGTGATATGCAGTTTATCCGCCACATCCTTTTCACAAAGATTCTGGCGCAAGCGCTCTTCCCGGAGGGCTTCTCCGGGAGACGGTATGTGTTCGTCAACTTCGTCGTCAGCAAACTCCTCTTCGAGTTGCTCAGTTTGCATTGCCTATCCTTTGGTAAGTCTCGTATTCCGGGGAGTCCTGATACAGTGTAGTCAATATCAGCGCAAAGTTATCGACTAACTCAGCATTTTGAAATCTGCCTTCTATCTGTATGCCAGCCAGGAGAGCTCGCGGAGTGTGGGGGATACTATAGAAATCTGCTGTAGTTAAATACTGTTGATATATCTGACGTGCTCCGGCCCAGTCTTCTCGTTCATACAGAAGCACGGCCAGCTCTACTGAAGAAATATAGAGATCCGGATTCAATTGCAGTGCCCGGCGAAAGGCAAATTCTGCATCGCTTATTCGCCCCAGGCGCAAGGCGCTACGGCTCAGGTTTTCAAAGGCAATAGCTCTGCCTTCATAGGCGGTATCCTGGGTAACTCTTTCCAGTTGTTCGTAAGCATCATCGTAACGATCCTGGCTGAACAGCAAGGCCGCATAATTATTTCTTACCCGGGAATTATCGCGATCATAGTTGATTGCACGGCGAAAGTTCTGATCCGCCAGATCCAAATCCCCTTCCTGTTGAAATATTAGCGCTAGAACATTGAGCGCATCTGCATTGCGGCTATCAAGCTCGAGGGCATTATTGACATGCCGGCGGGCATTGGTGAGGTCATTCTCGTCGTAATAGGCCACCGCCAGCTGGATAAATGACTCCAGGGCCTGCTCTTCAGACGGTTCTACGTTGAATCCTCCCGTAGTTGTGGTCACACAGGAGGACAAAAGAGCGATGGCGCATATCATTGAAATATAAGCAAATTTTCTCATTCTAGACAAGATTCGCTCCAGCTCAGTTTAAGCATCCCGTTTACTCTATACTCTGTCGGCCATTACGGCCAGATTATCAGTCTTGTCGAAGACTTTTCCTGATTGGGATTTTGCCCGTTTTTTGTGCCTTTCACTGCGATAGGTCTGGTCCGCGACGTCGCCCACCAGTTGCCCGCAGGCTGCGCCGATATCGTCCGCACGGGTAGTTCTTACCGTTACGGTATAACCGGCTTCCTGCAAGATCTGCCGGAAATTCGTCACCGATGAACCACTGGGACGCTCATAATCGCTTAGTGAAAAGGGATTGAAGGGAATAAGATTTATCTTGCACGGTAGAGACTCAAGCAGAGTCGCCAGATCTCTTGCATGCTGCCGATGATCATTCACACCCTTAATCAGGGTGTATTCGATAACCGGTACCCGACGATCGGGCAGGCTTGCCATGTATTCTTTTACCGAGCGCATCAATTCAGCGATCGGATATTTTTTGTTAATCGGCATTATCTGACTGCGCAGCTCATCATTAGGAGCATGCAGTGATATCGCCAGTGACGCATCGGTGTAGTCCTTCATCTTATCGATAGCAGGCACAACTCCTGACGTACTTATAGTGACTTTCCGCTTCGATAAACCGAAAGCGCAATCGTCCTTCATGATATCGACCGCATCCATGACATTCTCGAAGTTCATCAAGGGTTCCCCCATTCCCATCATTACAACATTGCTAACTGGTCGCTCCATATCTCCGTCATAGGCGCCAAGCTTTGCATTGGCCCACCAGAGTTGGCCAACGATCTCCGCAACAGTTAAATTGCTGTTGAATCCCTGTTTTCCAGTAGCACAAAAACTGCAATCCAGGGAGCATCCAGCCTGGGAAGACACGCACAGGGTGCCGCGACCGGATTCGGGAATAAATACCATTTCAACTTTGCTACCGCTGGCAACTTCCACGATCCATTTGTGGCTGCCATCTGCAGAAGCGTAGTCTTCCACAATCTCCGGAAGACGAATTTCAGTTTGCTCTTTAAGTAATTGACGGAGGCTTTTACTGATATCAGTCATCGAATCGATATCGGTAACACCTCGCTGGTGAATCCATTTCATCACCTGGTCGGCACGAAATGGTTTCTCCCCCAGGTCTGCAAACAGGGCTTTCAGTTTTGCTCTGCTAAGGCCAAGCAAATTTGGTTTTTCTGCCGAGACCATGGGAAATTAAACCTATTCAGAAATCTCAGGAACAGATTTCGTCGTCATTAAAGAAATAGCTGACTTCTCTCGCTGCGGAAGTCGTTGAATCGGAACCGTGAACAGCGTTGGCATCGATGGAATTGGCGAAATCGGCTCGTATGGTTCCGGATTCTGCTTCTGCTGGATTGGTTGCACCCATTAATTCACGATTCAGGGCAACTGCGTTTTCCCCTTCCAACACCTGAACAACAACCGGGCCAGAGGTCATGAACTCAATAAGATCATCATAGAATCCTTTACCCTGGTGTTCGGCATAAAATCCACCGGCCGATTCATCATTCAATTGCAGCATTTTCGCCGCTACGATTTTCAGCCCAGCTTTCTCAAACCGGCCAATAATCTCACCAATGACATTCTTGCCAACGGCATCCGGCTTAATAATAGAAAGAGTACGTTCGATCGCCATCTTCACTCCTAATTCAGTATTCAAAAAGTGCGCGCATTATACGTGAGTATCTCGCGCTTTTGTACGATTAAAAATCTTAAAAAACACCCCATAATTCAGGGGCTTATGCTTGACGGGTGGCTAGTCTGCGGCTTCTTCGATCCAGGCTGTCTGAATTGCTTCCAGAATCTTCTCACCACTGCGATTGGGATCATCATCGAAATCTTCCAGTTCGCAAACCCAGCGATGGAGATCGACAAAATTTACGTACTGGGGATCTGTATCCGGGTACTGGTCAGCCAGCGCCATGGCTATATCGTAGACATCTGTCCATTTCATAGGCTGTCCTCCTTAGTGGTCCTCGGAAACCATGTTAATTGTGTATTTAGGGATTTCAATCAGAAGATCCTCATCGGCAATCTTAGCCTGGCAACTTAACCTGGATTCCGGCTCCAGACCCCAGGCCTTGTCCAGGTAGTCTTCTTCATTTTCTTCGGCTTCTTCCAGGGAATAAAAACCTTCCCTGACGACAACGTGACAGGTTGTGCAGGCGCATGATTTTTCACAGGCATGCTCAATACTAATGCCGTTAGCCAGTGCAGCATTTAATATCGATTCACCAGATGCAGCCTCAATTTCGGCACCTTCGGGGCAAATAACTTCGTGTGGTAAAAATGTTAGTTTCGGCATGGAATTCTAATCTTCCCGTTTAACTATTGTTCCACTTTATCGATTGATTCGCCTTTTAAGGCTGCGCCAATATGCAGGTCCATCCGCCGCGCAGCAAACAGGCTACTAATTCGATTCAGTTCTTCAGTTGATTCATGAATTTGGACACTTGTACCTGCTTCCATCAGGTTTACAAGGTTCGCAATTGCATCGTCTATTTGTGTTACTTCTGACGGTTCCAGCAATTGACCATCGATCTCTTTCGCAGAATTGATCGCGTCTATTAATTGCCTGGCTTCAATTTGTGCCTCGCGCAGTGCTCTTACTTCCATATCCGCTTTCGCATTTTCATGGGAAGTCTTCAGCATTTCTTCAATCGCATCCGCATTTAATCCATAACTCGGCTTAACCTGTATTTCAGCTTTCGTGCCGGTACTAAGTTCTTCGGCCAGAACACTTAAGAGGCCATCGGCATCGACCTGAAAAGTAACCCTAATTTTAGCCGCGCCCGCGACCATGGGAGGAATATCCCGGAGTTCGAATCGAGCGAGGGAACGACAATCACTTACCAGCTCTCTTTCACCTTGCACGACATGCAGGGCCATCGCCGTTTGACCATCTTTAAAGGTTGTAAACTCCTGTGCCTTGGCGACAGGTATGGTGGTATTGCGTGGAATGATTTTTTCCACTAACTCACCCATGGTTTCAATACCCAGAGACAGCGGCGTAACATCTAACAACAAGAAGTCATCTGCGGATTTATTACCAATTAAAACGTCAGCCTGAATTCCGGCTCCGATAGCAACGACTTTATCCGGATCGATATCTGTCAGTGGTGGTTTGCCAAAAAATTGCTCCACCGCGGCCCGAATAACAGGCATGCGTGTTGAACCACCTACCATGACGATGTTATCTATTTCATCGACTTCTAACTGCGCATCACGTAATACGCGACGGCATGCCAAAATAGTTCGATTAACAAACTCTTTGGATACTTCGGCAAATACTTCGCTGGTTAACTTACCGGACCAGTCGTTGAATTCGAGGCTCACCTCATCGCTTTCACTTAACTGATGTTTAGCGGAAGCGGCGTAACGAAGAAGCTTCGCCTCTTCTACCAGGGAGAGTTCTCCAGCTTTAGCCTGCGTTTTTATCCAATCGACAATGGCATGATCAAAGTCGTCACCACCAAGAGCTGTATCTCCACCGGTTGCAAGAACTTCGAAGACGCCGCTTTGGAGCCTTAATAGAGAAACATCGAAGGTACCACCTCCGAGGTCAAAAACTACTACGGTCTCCTGCTCTTTAGAATCCAAACCATAAGCAACCGCTGCCGCCGTAGGTTCATTCAACAATCGCAATACATTTAAGCCAATAAGCCTGGCTGCATCCTTGGTTTGTTGCCGCTGCGCATCATTAAAATAGGCTGGCACTGTTATTACCGCGCCTTCCAGGTCGGCTTTCAAGTTATGCTCAGCCTGTGATACCAGTGCCTGCAGTATATCTGCAGAAACCTGAATCGGGTCTTTTACACCGGCCGCAGTAACAATGGCAGGAGAACCATCTCCTCGCTCTGTGTCGAACTGGTACTGTTTAAACTGCGGCGTTTGCCCCACTTCTGACAATGCTCTGCCTAACAGTCGCTTCACGGAGCTAATGGTATTTTCAGGATCTTCCGTGGATTGCGCCTTGGCGACAGCTCCTACAACCGGCTCTGCATCAGCAGCGTAGGCCACCACCGATGGCAACAGATAATTGCCGGAATCATCCGGTAAAACTTCGACGCCGGTACCACAGCTGGCAGAAACCAGGGAGTTAGTCGTGCCGAGATCGATGCCTACCGCGATTCGATGTGCCGGAGTGGCGGGTTTTCCGCCGGGTTCTGATATTTGCAGTAATGCCATGATTCAGGCTTAGTATCCCAGTCTTTGCTCTTCAGCAGATGCAATTTCCGCCAGTAGCTTTTCAAGAAACTGCAGTTCATGGAAAATTTTCTTGGCGGCGCCCAGTTCACCCCGTTCTACTTCGTGCGCAAAGTTTGCTCGCTTTGCTGTCAATCTGTCTGTCACATCTTTTTTAAGCTTGTCTAATTGAGGCAAAGCTGAATCGTCTTTTGGCAGCTCGTCCAGGGATTCTCTTAATTGCATTTGCTCCATCAATAAGTCCATTCCCAGCTCTGCTTGATTAACAGATTCAACATCCAAACCTTGCAGGGATAAAATGTATGCTGCACGCTTGAGGGGCGACTTCAATGTCGAAAATGCTTCGTTAAGATAGCTGGTCATTTGTACGGCGCGCAATTTTTCCTGTTCTTCAGCGGTGGCGAATTTATCAGGATGCACTTCAGTTTGCATTTCCCGGTATTTGGCCGTGAGCTTTTCAACATCCAAATCGAATGATTCGGAAAGCTCGAATAAAGAAAAGAAATTCTGCTTGAGTTGCTGCACGACTTGATGGGCTGGATTAAATATTAACTATGGAGAGCGCTGCCGCGAGCCAGCCAGGTCCTACTGCCTATACGCTAAAGCTCTCCCCGCAACCACATTCACCTTTGGCGTTAGGGTTTTTGAATTCAAAACCTTCATTGACACCCTGCTTCACAAAATCCATTTCGGTGCCATCTATATAAACCAGGCTTTTTGGATCGACGATGATTTTTATTCCCTGGTCTTCGAAAACCTGATCTCCAACTTCAAGCTTATCGACAAACTCCAATACATAGGCCATTCCAGAACAACCGGTAGTGGTTACCCCGACACGAATACCTAATCCATGACCGCGGGTTTCCAGTTGGTCCGCGACATGCTTTGCTGCATTTTCTGTTATGGAGATTGACATAAAGTTGAAGTTCTTCGCTTATTCCGACTCTTCGCCTCGCTTTGATTTCACATCAGCAATCGCTGCTTTAATTGCATCCTCGGCCAACACCGAACAGTGGATTTTCACCGGCGGTAGTCCGAGCTCATCGGCAATATCCTTGTTCTTTATTTCAGTCGCTTCGTCTAAAGAGCGACCTTTCACCCATTCCGTTAACAAAGAGCTGGATGCAATGGCTGAGCCGCAGCCATAAGTTTTAAACTTGGCGTCTTCGATAACTCCTTTGTCATCGACCTTAATCTGCAGTCGCATCACGTCGCCACAGGCAGGAGCTCCTACCATTCCAGTGCCAACATTTTTGTCATCGTCATCCATCTTGCCAACGTTTCTGGGGTTTTCGTAGTGATCTAACACTTTGTCTGAATATGCCATCGTTTCCTCATTAACCCCCGGGGGTTGTGCAGCGATCTTAAAATTAGTTTGTTAGTGTGCAGCCCATTGCACCTGGTCTAAATCGACTCCGTCTTTGTACATATCCCAAAGAGGAGAAAGCTTTCGCAGTTTTTCGACTGCTTCGCGAATTTTTTCTATCGCATAATCGATCTCTTCTTCGGTGGTAAAGCGACCTACGGTTAAGCGCAGGGAGCTGTGGGCCAATTCATCATTCAGGCCCAATGCTCTTAATACGTATGAAGGCTCTAAACTTGCAGATGTACAGGCCGAACCTGAAGAAACGGCAAGATCTCTCAAGGCCATCATCAGGGATTCACCTTCGACGAAGTTAAAAGAGATATTCAGATTACCGGCAACGCGATGTTCGATATCCCCATTAACATAAACTTCTTCCATATCATTTAGACCATCAAGCAAGCGATTACGCAAAGCAAGAATACGCTCATGCTCTTCATGCATTTCTTCCTTCGCGATGCGAAAAGCCTCTCCCATGCCAACAATTTGATGGGTTGCCAGGGTTCCTGAACGCATGCCCCGCTCATGACCGCCGCCATGAATCTGCGGCTCAATACGCACTCGAGGCTTACGCCGGACATAAAGGACGCCGATACCTTTCGGTCCGTAAATCTTATGGGCGGTAAGTGACATCAAATCCACCTGCATGGTTTCGAGATCGATATCCAGTTTGCCAGCGCTCTGGGCAGCATCAACATGAAAAAGCACTTTCTTTTCCCGGGTCATTTTACCGATGGCTTCGATATCGTTAACCACACCAATTTCGTTGTTCACATGCATGAGAGAAACCAGGATAGTGTCTTCCCTAATGGCAGCTTCAACTGTTTCCGGGGAAATTAATCCGTTCTCGTCTGGATCCAGGTAGGTCACTTCGTAACCTTCCCGTTCCAGTTGACGGCAGCTATCCAAAACTGCCTTATGTTCAATCTTGGATGTAATGATGTGCTTGCCCTTCTTGCTGTAAAAGTGGGCAACACCTTTAATCGCTAGGTTATCTGATTCAGTAGCACCTGATGTCCAGACAATTTCTCGCGGATCGGCGTTTATTAAATCAGCAACCTGTCGACGTGCCGTTTCAACCGCCTCTTCGGCTTTCCAACCCAGTATATGGGAGCGACTCGCAGGGTTACCGTAGTTACCTTCGAGGGTTAAACACTCCATCATTTTTTCCGAGACGCGAGGGTCTACAGGAGTTGTGGATGAATAGTCTAGATAGATTGGAAATTGCATTCTGTTCTCCGCCTTAATTCTTTATAGGCTGCTTGCCGGTACTCTTAGCTCTTGATCCTGCATGTCAGTCATGAGCTGGTGTTTGCGATCCTGGTTTTCTGCTATGCGCTTAATTTCACTCTTGGCGACTAAATCTGCCAGGCTAATACCTTCTAAAAACGTATGAATCTGCTCGCTTAGATCTTGCCAGAGGTAATGCGTTAAACAAATTCCTCCACCCTGGCAGTCGCCGGAGCCTTTACACTTGGTAGTATCTACGGATTCATTAACCGCATCGACTATTTCGGCGATAAAAATGGATTCCGATTGACGCTCGAGCTCATACCCACCGCCGGGTCCACGTACACTGCTAACCAGTGAGCTTTTTCGTAACTTGGAAAACAATTGCTCCAGGTAGGAAAGTGAGATGGCTTGCCGCTGAGAAATATCCGCTAGACTGACAGGCCCCTGGTTCTTATGCAGTGCGAGGTCCAGCATTGCTGTTACCGCATATCGGCCTTTGGTAGTTAGACGCATGAATCTGCCTGTTTCGAGTGTTATTCGAGGCAGAAATTATCAAATACCTAAGTAAAATAGTCAAGTATTGCTGTGAGGGGTAATCTTGCTGACTTATCAAACTTATCTTTTTATTTCAGGAGCTTAGCTGCGTTCGTAGAGGATTGTGGAAGCTGCCTTCCCAAAATCTTCGGGTAATTCGTAGCCCAGGGCTTTGGCAATCAGGGCAATAATCGCCAGATGGTGTGTTGAATGACTGATAAGCCCCATTAATTCGCGATCGAAGGTGCTTGGAATTTCAGCCAGGGGGCTTTCAGGATGGACAGACTCCCTTACCTGTACCTGCGTTCCGAGAAATTTGCCCAGGTCGATTGATTCAATGCGCCTCATTAAGGAAGTGAGGGCAAAGCTCGCCGCTTCAAGATTGGATTCTATAGACTTGTCCCGTTTACGCGCATCGTAGTCGATAATTCCGGATTGGGTTCCGGCAAAGAAACATTGGTAGCGATCCAGAATATGGCGGACATGTGCGCCAACAGATGAAGTGGTTTCGGTTTGAGCTGCGTAGGATTCCGTATCGAGCAATTCCAATAATTGATCGCATTGGGCCAGGCAATGCCGACAACCTTCCACCAACTGGTTTTTTGATTGCCCTGCTACCGAGCCTGAATCTGCTGCACCGGAATCTTCCATTAAATGACCATTACCTCTCGCTATGGCACAATGCAGCCCAAGAGCGCTCTGTTTTGTGTTTTCGAATATAGCACAGCACCCATAGGCCCACTATGACGCTGGTCGCGAAACCCATTTTGCTGTGCTTTGTGTTAAGACCTCTATTGACATGCCTCACCTAACTGGTCCAGTTTTAAAGTTAGTTTACGCAGCTAAT
>CAZTTE010000020.1:0-56784 GCA_964616225.1 uncultured Pseudohongiella sp. | reverse complement strand
GTCATAGTGGGCACCTATTACAATCGGCTTTGCGCTAACACTTCGATCAACACCTGGAATAATTCCAATCACATTGGCCATTTCCAGATCACGAAAACCCGGTACCGCATCTTGCCAGCGTTGAATATAGGTTCCATCTACCGGCTGCAGGCCCGCGGCCCGGAATTGATCGGCAATATAAAGTGCTGCCTTATCGATTCCTTTGCTGCCCAATGCTCTGCCTTCCATGTCAGTGCCAGTAAGCTGCGTAGCATGGCGCAAGAGTTGTTCAGGAAGATATTTAGGCGGCAACGTTGTTAGTGGAGGAATCTCTGGAAGCACATCCCAGTTTATGTCTGCCACCAAATCTGCTTTCTTCCATTGCATGGGGGAATTCGGGCTCGTCCAAACACCTCTTATGTCGATGGTTGGCTCGCTGCCGGTAAAACTCAAACTGGAATACCTGCCATAGTGCGGCAGCTTCTCGATCATGCCTGGCATGGCAACCATGTCTTCCACGTGTATCCAACCAATAGCGAGCTCCGGATTTGCCGGATGGCGGCCGATGAGTACCGTGCTGCGATTCTGATACTCAATTTCGTTTTCCCCTATCTGCATGCCATTTGGCGTAGATGAGACTCCATAAAGTTCAGTAGCCCCGAAGACCTGATCCAGGAATGGGTTGTTCTTACCCAGTATCCACAGGGAACGATCTTCAGGGATAGTATCGATCTGATCGGCATACAAAACGTCTGCATCAACCCCCTGGCCAAAAGCTTCGGCCATTTGCGCCCAATGCTGGCGATCGGATGCAGGCAGTACAAAGCTTATCTGGCTGGCGCCGAACAGCTCACCAATAGTGGGCGGCGTTTCCTCTCTATCCAGTTGCCGGAATACGTCGAAGTAAGGATCTACCAGAACACCCTGCAGACCTTCGAAGTCTTCGGCGAAAAAGCCTTCCAGTTTCTGTGACAGAGCGATATCGAAAATTTGTGGCTCAGCTTCGCCCTCATAATAAAGAGCAACGGGCACTTTAAGGATGTAAGGATCACCGAATTGAGTCTGGGCAAACATGATGCGGGCACGGTTGCCGGTCGCTTCCTCAACTGACAATGAAAGTTGAGGCGCACCTATCCGATTCACCCATTGGTTAAAGAAAAGTGAAAGATCCAGTCCGCTGAGTTCAGTAAACAGCCGTTCTATATCAGCGTAGGAAGCACGTTGATACAGGTAATCTGCATACAGTTTTCGCAGCCCCTCGAGGAATAACTCATCTCCCAATTCCACCCGCAGCATGTGCCAGAGCATAAGCGTCTTGCCATAACCCACTGCCTGGGTTGCTGCCGAATTGCGGGAAGTAAATCGCGCCAGGGGAAAGTCTGTTCCTTCTTCTACATAGTTCTTGTAGCGGGATAGCATATCTTTACGGTATTGCGCTCCTGCCCCATCCATTTCACGAAACAGGTGATCTGCAAGATAAGCAGTCAGTCCTTCACTCCAGTTTCCAGTACCGTAATCAGGATAAACGCCGTTGCCCCACCAGTTATGCAGAATTTCATGGGGGTAGGAAGATTCGAGGATAAAAGGCAAGCGGATGACCTGTTCTCCCAGCAAAGTAAAGGATGGCATGCCATAACCGGTTTCCCAGAAATTCTCCACCAGCGCAAACTTGTTAAAGGGGTATTCGCCCAATAACGGCTCATAAAGTTTCAAGTAGCGCTCAGTTGCATCCATATACCTGGTGGCAAGATTCGAGTCTGGAGTGCGCAGATAGGCCAGTACTTCAACGCCATCAGCTAGTGCCGAATATTCAGTGAAGTTTGCGGCGATGAGATAAATTTCTTCCATGGGATCACCGCTTTGCCAGCCATTGTCACCAAAGCGCTCGCCCTGACTCACTGATTTCCACGTGGAAGCCGTGTCGGCGAACTGCACTTCCATATCGAAAGTCACTAACTGTTCGCCAAAGATTGGAAACCAGGCACTACCGTAATTCAGGTAAACACCCTGCTCACCAATAATGCCGGAAGTTTCAGAAAAACTTTGTGCGTATTCCGGGCTGGATTGTTCAGCCAGGTCATAGATAGAACCACTGTAAATAAGCAAGGCCTGACCATTGTTGTTATTTGGCAGGCTCAGGGAATAGTCGTTGGTGGCCGCAGCCAGCCCACCGGTGGCGTTAATTCCGACATTGGTTTCTGGCGCGTTATTACTTAGCTGTTGCAGATCACCAGAGAAATTTGAAATCGCCAGATTGCTATTCAGCGCAAAGCTAATTTCTGCTTGCTGCAATTGCTCCGGAAAAGTAATCGTGTCCTCGACAGTTATCTGCCGGCCTATAGGATCGAGCAGCACCTTGAGGCTATGGTGAATCGGAGGATCCGGTTCCTGGGGTTCAGCTAATTGAACAGGCTGTTGCCCTGCAGCAATTGAAGGCAGCCCAATTAGCAGCCCCATAAAGAGAAGAAAGAAAAACTTTGTGCGCTTCATAGTGGCAAATCTGCCTTCTCTTTATACGAAACTAGTCCAGTCCCAGCAGTTCCAGGGCGCGTTGATGATTCCAGTTTGCCATATGAATCTGGGACGTGCCGTCCGGGGTACGCGTAGTACTCCAGGCGAGACTATTGCCGTCAGGAGAAAACACCGGGAGTATGTCAGTGCCCTCGGTATTGGTTACCCTGACTGGCGGATTTGCCCCTTCCGGATCGATCATGAAAAGCTCGAAATTGGCGTGACCCAGAATATTGCTGGAATAGATGATGTAGTCACCGCTGGGATGAAAATAAGGGCCCCATGCCACCATGGCGTCGGCCGTTAGCTGACGCTGATTGCTGCCGTCGATATCCATGGTCCAGATCTCGGCACTCATGCCATCGGGATTAAAGCGGCGCCATACCACCTGGGTATTATCCGGACTAAAGAAAGGGCCCCCATCGTAACCGGGAGAATGAGTGAGCTGTTGCACATTGGAGCCGTCGGCATCCATGATGTACAAATCCATAAAATAGGCTGAATCTTCATCGAAGAGTTTCTGTTCCGCCTGGCTCAGGCTGCGGTTATAAGCATTGCGATTGGAAGCGAATAAAATCCTGGAGCCATCATTTGAGTATGAGCCTTCAGCATCGTATCCCACAGAATTCGTCAAGTTCACAATAGCTGTTCCATCTGCATTGGCCTGATAAATCTCGTAATGCTGGTCGTAATCCCAGCCATAGGGTCGCTCAATACCACTCTCGCGAATGCGAATCTCTTCGGCTTGCTTGGCCAGGGCTTCCGGATCTTCATGAGTGGAAGAAAACATTACCCGATCGAGAGTCGGATGGACCCAGGAGCAAGTCGTAAGGCCGGTGCCTGGAGAAACGCGATGTGTCTCACCGCTTGCCAGGTCGCGAAGATAGATTTGGTAGAAAGGGTTATCGCCAGGTACTTCACTCTGGAAGATGAATTGCTCACCGTCAGCGGAGAAATAACCTTCACCGGAACGAAGACTGTCTGTAATTAATTGATAGGTGCCTGTTAAGAGCTCCGGCTCATAGTCGGTGTCAAAGATTTCAGCTCCATTAGGTTCAACATATCCGGACGCTCCTGCTACTCCATCTGTTTCAGCGTCTGCGGATGCACCTGCGACTCCGTCAGGCTGCGCAAATCCCACTGAAGACATTAGCAACAATATAAAAGTGCTTGAGGAAATAAATCTCTGCTTGTTTAGAGTTCTCATTGATCCAACCTGTTGATGAGAATCGATTGCTTATGCGAATCGAAAATTTTCTTGTTGAGGAAAGACGCCAAACAGCCCTCCGGTATGCACGAAAACTACATTCCGAGCCCCCGGCAACTGCCCTTTTTCGCCTTTCTGAATCTCGGTTACCATGCCATGAAAGGCTTTACCTGTATAGACTGGGTCCAGGAATAGACCTTCAGTTCGCGCCAGTTCGGCGATTGTTTCAAACACTTCCTGATCGGCAACACCATAACCTGGTCCCACATATCCCTCTATGGTGTGAATGTCCAAATCCTTATCGTCAAACTCCGTTTTGTAACTCTGTTTCCAGAGAGTCACATCTTCCGTGATTTTGTCTTCAAAATACTTTGCATCGTCGCAGACGTTAAAGGCGACGACCTTACCCGGCAAATCAAATAACTTGGCTCCAACTACCAGACCACCCTGGGTGCCTCCTGACCCCGTCGCCGTCACGATATAGTCGGGTTCCAACTCAAGGGATGCAAAATCCTCTTTTAGTTCTTCGCTGGCGGCTATGTATCCCCACAATCCAATTTCATCGGTGGCGCCGGTAGGAATGAAATGAGCTTTGGAGCCGGCCTGCTGATACTGTTCTTGAAGAGAATGGGCCAGGTCCACGTGGCTGCGCCATTTACTCTGTGGCAGATACGAAATCTTGGCGCCAACCAGATAATCCATCAATAAGTTTCCTTCTGGATGCTCTGGTTTTTCCCCGCGCAAAATCAGATGAACTTTAAGACCCAGGCGCGCTCCTAAAATTGCCGTCGCCCGGCAATGATTCGATTGCACGCCTCCGCAGGTAATCAGAGTATCGCAGCCTTCATCCAGGGCATGAGCGATGGTGAATTCCAGTTTGCGAATCTTGTTACCGGACACTTCCGTTCCGGTAAGTTCGTCGCGCTTCACCCATATCTGAGCATCGCAGCCCTCCACATTGAACTTCTCCAGTTTAGTGAGCGGGGTTGGCAGATTGGCGAGTTTTAGGCGTGATGGGTAGTTCATGGCTATTGCACTATTGAATGTCGTGCGCAGTATAAAGGATGAATCCGAAATTGACAGGAACAGATACTTGATAATTCGATTGGGAAGGTTCTGTAATTAACAGGAACAGATACCTAGTACTTCGACAGAGCTGCGACGCTCCGCGTTACCCTCTCTTCACAAAGCAACCTTGCTGTAAAGCGCAAGTTTGTTTGCTACGTTCGGCGCTGCTCTTTTACTGTCTCTGTATTAGGTATCTATTCCTGTTTATCAGCGCCGGTGGCAATTTTGCTGAAGTCCAAGTTTTTTAGATAGGAGGCTGCAAAAATAGAGAAGGTGCTACTTTTCCACTTTACCCTACCCCCACCAAGGGGTGAGCAGAATGCCTTCGCTCTCAAGAGACCCACTATGTGAGAATTTACTTACCACAAGCGACTGAATTTTTCCGGCTAGCGCAGTTTCCAGGGCAGTAATGGCTGATTATGGCGTCGACTATCAAAGAGCAGCGCCAATCGATTCAAAAAGACTTGTGTCTTTCAACAAGGTTTCTTTGAAGAGATGGGGAAACGCGGAGCGTCGCGGCTCTGTCGACGCTATAAACAGGTATTGCTGTCCGATTAAGAAAGTCCGAACTTAATCAACAAGATATCGAGTGGAAAACTTTTCTGCTCAATCAGCTTTTCTTCATTGCGTCGTAAGCCATTACGCCACTCTCTTCTTCCGTAGCCAAAGGCCGCAGCGCTTCGCTGTAGAGGAAGAGATTAGTGAGTACGGCACGCAAATGAATCGATGCGTTGAGGTTGTCGACTACTTCCGAACCAATTTTCTCCTGAGCCAGCATAAAGGCCAGTGCAGCACCGGCCTTTCTGCAGTCCTCAGCAATGAGTCGTTCGAATTCGTCTTTGCTGTCAGCGAAGGCCTCAGCAAGGTGTTTCATTGCAGAGGCCATGCCTTCTATCGTGGGTCTGGCATGAGGTCCAGGACCGTCTTTCTCCTGCGATGGAGGTCGTCCCTGCGCTGCATAAGCAAGCAGGAACTCATATCCAGCCTCAATTGTTTCAATACTCTGTTCTACATCCATTTTGCACTACATCCTGAAAGATTTTTAATGAACTAGTCTGCTTCTTTAGGCGACCACTTCGCAGGGTCGTGGTTAGCAGCTAGCTCATCTTCTGACATCCAGCCAGAAATCATTGAGCGTGTATAGAAAATCTTCTCAGGTCGCAAAGCAAAGTAAATATGGGTTGCTGCCAGGGCTACTAACGCCAGGGTTGATAAACCGTGCAACAAGAACACCAGGCCAAGCTGACTTTCCGGCATGCTATTCGTACGATCCCAGAAAGGTGTATCGATCTGCATAAACATGAGAACACCAGTGACGATTACTGCCAATACCACAACAGTCACTGCCCAATGCATACCTTTCTGTTCGAAGTAGTATTTGCCAGGCTTGCGGGCCGAATCAAACGGCTCGCCAAAATCCTTTGGCATTAACAACATCGACTTGAAGTCCTGCCAGAAAGAAGCGCGAATAATGTGCGCGATCACCAGGAACGTAAGAATCAGACCACTGATCCAGTGAATGTTTAACCAGGCAATGCGCAACCCAAGAATCGGTGCTATACCCGTGAAAATAAGCACCAGAATACTTGCCGCCATTAACCAGTGAAACCACCGATCAATTGATTCGTGTCTTACCACACGACGACCGTCACCCGTTGGTCTATCTAAATTTTTCTTGGCCAGGGCTGCCATTACGATTGCGTGCGCAATCAATAAAATGACAATGGCCATGAAAACGACATAGAGTAAATCCCAAGATACACCCAGGATTACTTCTTCGCCCCAGACGTCTCTTTTATAGCGGACTATTTCTCCCACTGTACTACCCTCTTATTCTAATTAGTTTTCTCAGCTAACGGAGAAGATCCGAGGCTTAGCCTCGGATCGCTCTTTTAACCAGGTTTTGCATTAAAGGCACTTTGAAGTTGTTGTAGTTCAAAGGTCGTGCCTCTGCTGTCGCCATTTCGGCTACAGAATTTCCTGTAGCGTCTGAACGTGACTGACCGCGAATCGCACTTTCAACGTCTTCCAAACGACGTGGTACACATTCAACGGCGCCGCATACAATGCGCGAATCTTCGATAGTGTCACCTGAAGTTCTAAACACAGCAGCTATGTTAACCAGGGCAAAATCCCACACGTTTCTATCGGCGACTTTCTCCCAATAGAAATCTGCATTGGCCCAGGTGTTTGGAATTCTTACCGCAGTAAGAATTTCACCTTCGTTAAGCACAGTCATGTTCAGAATGTCTCTGTCCGGACCAACGAAGAAATCCTGTGCAGGAATTTCACGCTGACCACTGGAGCTGGAAACAACCATTGTGGCGTCCAGGGCAACCAATGCCGGGGCAGTGTCAGAAGGAGTAACTGCAACACAACGACTCGCACCAAACAGTGCGTGTTCGCGGTTCAGCCCTTCTGGAGAATCTGCGTAGCAAATGTTGCCGCCTGCACGATAGCAGTCCAGTCCGCGACGGTAGTACCAGCAGCGAGTATCCTGAACCAGGTTTCCACCTAAAGTACCGACGTTTCGGATTTGCGGGCTGGCTACGATGTTCGCAGCTTTCGCCAACAGGCCATAGCGGGATTGCACCAATGGATCTTTAGCGATTTCAGTCAATGTCGTGACCGCACCGATTTCAATTCCATCAGCTGTTTCCGTGATGCCTTTCCAGGCATCAATCTGGGTTAGCTCAATCATGGCGGAAGGAGTCTTATTGCGGTCTTTCAACCAGCCATAAGTGTCCTGACCACCACCAAGTAGCCAACCCTCGTTACCTAATCTGGATGCCAAGTCCAGCGCTGTTGCTTCATCAGCTGGCTGATAAAGCTCAATATCAGGCATTACGTCATGTGATGTGGCTACCATATCAACCTCTGTAATTGTTTTGAGCAAGTTCTACGGCTTCTTCCGAAGATCCTGCTATGTGGTTAAGAATCATGCTGGTGGTTATCGGAGAAGCACCGAAGATGTGTCCATCCAAAGCATCCGTAATCGCAGCTGTTAATGCTGCGGAAACAGAGCCCTGTGCCGGCTCACCAACACCGCGAGCACCAACCGGATTTTCCGGATCGGGTAGATCCACCCAGCCAGTATCTATCTTCAATGGGCAATCAAGATAGGTTGGAACCTTGCTCTGCCAATAACCGGTACTGGCTGGAATGCCGTTCTGAGGATCGTATAAGTGCTGCTCTAATGCCGAGAGCCCGATACCCCAAACCGCACCACCAACTAATTGGTTATCCATGCCTTTCGGATGCATGATGGTTCCAGCTTCAGCGATCTGGATCATGTCGAGAATTTCAACCTTGCCGGTTTCCTTATCAAGTTCGATCTCACAACAAGACACTGTAAATCCCGGAGGATTACCTTCGTGTCGAGGATCATGGAAGATTCCCATGAAACCAGTTCCAGCCAATCGATCGGCTGCAATCTGAGTCCACTCAGCCAGCTCTTCAGGAAGTTCAGCTTCACCGGTGTATTTGCCACCTAGCTCTATTCCGCGGGCAGCGACTTCTCCGAATGTCATGCCAACAGAATCGTCTGCAATCTGGTGAACACGCTCATTGGAAATGTCGTAATCCTCAGCGGCACCGCCAAGATCGTTCGCTGCGATTTCTTTCATCTTCGCTAACATATCCTGCGCCGCACCATAAAAGGTTCGGGTGTTAGTAAAGATTGAGTTACTGCCGTCTTGAGGCGAAGTAATTGGAAGATGTCTGTCAGTACGACCGGTAACAATGTCCACGCGGTCCCAAGGCATCTTAAGTACTTCAGCTGCAGCCCGTGAAACAGCAGCATAAGAATAGGTACCTAAGTTACCAACACCGTTATGAACTTTGAGTCGACCGTCTGCGCCCATCATCACAATTCCGTCCATACCTGAACGACCCGCATTGTGATAGCCCTGGCCGATGCCAAGTCCGATCACTTTGCTGCCATTGGTTTGACGACGACGTGCTTGACGTTCATCCCATCCAAACTGTTCGCGCGCCATTTCCAAAGCTTCTGGCATGTAAGCAGAAGTAAAAGGCGTACGTTGAGGACCACCAACATCACCATTCATTGGTGTGTTGATCTTGCGAATATCGAAACGGCTAATGCCGAGTTCGTCCGCTGCAACGTCCAGGATTGGAGAAATAATTGGAGCAATCTGGTTTTGACCTGGACCACGCTGCGCACCGCGGTGAGCAGTATTGGTTCCGATTGCAGTACCGCGGAAGCGAACTGCGTCGGCCTGGTAAAGCACACTGATACAGTCAGCGGCGGAGTATGCGTCTGCACCACCACCTTTACCGCCGTTATCGGAAACGATCCACAGATCACAGGCGGCCATAACACCATCAGGCTTGAAACCAACCTTGATCCAACCAGTAAGACCCTGACGAGCACCACCGATGGTGAATTCTTCTTCACGGGTGACACGCATCATTACCGGGCGATTAATCTTTTGTGAAAGCTTGGCCGGAACACCGTAAACAGGCACTGAACCCGCTCGTGCACGCTGGCCAAAACCACCACCGGTTGCTTCGTTAATGAATACCAGGTCTGCTTTTGGTACGCCGATAATACCTGCAATACCGTCAGCAAAAGCTGTCAGACTCTGGGATCCACCGTGAAGGTATAGCTTGCCATCTTCCCAATAGGCCAGAGCCGATCTAGGCTCCATGGACATGTGGGGATAACCGGCGTTAGTGAATGAACCTTCATAAACGTAAGTTGATTCAGCAAACGAAGCTTCCAGATCACCGTATTCAACAGTCTGTTGTGGCTCAGCGCTTGGCTCGTTGCCAGCACGCATGCTCGCTACCTGGTCAGCTGTCCACTTCTCCTGGGCGAATCCCTGGCGGAAAACAAAAGTATTACCGCCGTTGTAAGCATCGGCCCCATCCGGAAGCAAACTGTCCAGTGGATCTAGTACAAAAGGTAGTCTTTCAAAAGTAACCGAGATTGCTGCAATCGCAGTCTCAGCAATTTTTTCACTGTCTGCTGCCAGCGCAAGAATCGGCTCACCTACCAGGGTTGGCTCGTTGGTGAGAATTTTTAATCCTGTGCTTTGCGGTTCACCGTCTGGATATACATCGTCTGCGGTGAGAATCCCGTGTACCCCTTCCATAGCCAGAGCTTCGGAAGCATCAATGTCCAGAACGCGTGCGTGGGGAATTGGGCTTGTTAGTAGTCTTGCATAAACCATCCCTTCGCGGGTGTAGTCTTCTGCATACTTAATCCGACCAGTGACCTTACCTGGCACATCTGGTGGAGTAAAATCTTTTCCAATATGCATATATGCCATGATAATTATCCTGTTAATTCAACAGCGCGCATGACGCCATCGAGGTAAGAGTCATAAGATCCGCAACGACAGATATTGCCGGCTAAGGCATGCCGTGCTTCATCTCGGGATGGGTTCGGATTTTCGCGAAGCAATCCAACCGCGGACATAATCTGTCCCGGTGTGCAGTAACCACATTGTGGTGCGAGTTCTTCGACGAACGCCTGTTGTACTGGATGTAAATTACCGTTCGCACTTTCCAGACCTTCTACAGTCTCGATGCGATCGTTTTTAAAAGAATGAGTCAGTACTGAACAAGCGTAAGTAGGAACATCGTTCACTAAAACTGTACAGGCACCACACTCACCTCGGTTACATCCGAGTTTGGTTCCAGTTAAGCCAAGCTTGTAACGCAGGGTCGAGGCCAAAGTTTCCTGAGGCTCAACATCAACGTTGCGGACCTGGCCGTTTACATTGATTCGAACTAAACGCTCAACAAATCCGGAAGGTCTTTCCTGGCCAGTTGCGGAATACCACGCAGCGGTAGTAGTCGCAGCTGCACCAGAGGCAATGACCCCCTTGATGAAGCGTCTTCTCGTTAGTTTTGGGTTCACGGGTTTGTCGCCTCCTTAGTAGGCTTTAAGAAAAAAAATCTGTTGCAGGTTTCTAGAGAAAATTAATTCTTGTTATTAGTGTTCTGCTTACTCGTAAGATGCTGCAAATCTAAATGAGAATTGTTCGCAACAAAGCTCAATTTTTTGCAGTATATACAGCGGCTTAGAGTAAATCAGCTCCACTCCAGAATCAAGCAAGCCACTTCCGGCAATGACTCGTATTTTGGCCGTTTCAGCGCATTCACAGGTACACAAGAAAACCCTTATTTTTGCTCGAAACCAATACGGATAGTTGTCTGAACATGCCAGGGACTCATCCTCAAATTTAGCCGCAATCCGAAACCGGAATAGTGGTGGAGGAAGAACAGAATTGATCAATTTTTGACCAACATTAAGAATGATTTTTAACTAATTTAGCCTAATAAGATGACAAGTTGTTTTCAGAATTTGCAGCTGTAGAAGATTCATAAGCAACCAAAAATCAGCCACTTAGTCCGCCGAAGAATCTGCGGAAACCCGCGTAAACCTTGACATATTCTGCCGTAATGCTATTTTGAGCGGCCCTTTCCCATGAGCTCAACAAAGCTCAAAAAACGGACGGGGAAAGAAGTAATTCGCCAAGTCCTATCAGGCAAAATTCAGCAGCGTTACGCCGACCAACCCGAGAGGCAGTGCCATCGACGGGATGGGAGATAACGGATAAAAATCCGGGATTTTGAGCGTAACAGGCCAATAAGAACTGGATAGCGAATCAAACGAGATCTTTAATTTTATGAGCGACATGAAAAAACTGCCGTTGAAGTTCGGTTTTCCTGAAAAGACCGGGCTTTATGACCCAGCCATGGAAAAAGACTCCTGCGGAGTCGGCTTCGTCGCCAACATCAAAGGTCAACCCAGCCATCAGATCATGCTGGATGCTTACCACATTAACTCCCGCATGGATCACCGCGGTGGTTGTGGATTCGAAGCCAATACCGGTGATGGCGCCGGAATCTTAATGGCACTTCCCCATAGTTTCTTCCAGAAGATTGCCAAAGCGCAATTCGATACCGACATTACTCCCGGTCATTATGCTGTAGGCAATATCTTCCTGCCGCAAATAGAAGAAGAAAGAGCCCGCTGTCAGGAAGCGATTAACAAAATTGTTGCAGAAGAGGGTCAGCAATTAGTCGGTTGGCGGGAAGTTCCAGTAGATGCAGACGGTGCTGACGTCGGCCCGGCAGCTAGAATGGCGCAACCTTTTATTGCACAGTTGTTCATCGCTGCTGCCAATGGCCTGGAACACGATCAATTCGAGCGAGTGAATTATGTCATTCGCAAACGCTTTACTCATTTACTGCGCAATGACGAATCACTCAGCGAGAGGAAGCAGGTTTACGCTTGCAGCCTTTCAACCAAAGTCATCGTGTACAAAGGTATGCTGACTCCGGGTCAGTTATTCCCTTTCTATAAAGACCTAACCGATCCAGCTTTCGAAACCCATCTGGCCATGGTGCATTCAAGATTTAGCACCAATACTTTTCCTTCCTGGGATCGTGCGCAACCGAACCGATTCATGAGCCATAACGGAGAAATAAATACGCTGCGGGGAAATGTGAATTTCATGGTAGCTCGCCAGGGCAAAGTAGCAACCGATGTATTCGGCGATAAGCTCGATGCAATTTTTCCTGTCATCGATGATGACTTATCTGACTCGGGAAGTTTCGACGCTGTTTTAGAATTTTTACTTTTATCTGGTCGCTCACTTGCTGAAGCAACCATGATGATGATTCCTGAAGCCTGGCAATCCGATGTCAACATGGCCCAGGAGAAAAAAGATTTTTACGAATATCACTCCGCCTTGATGGAGCCCTGGGATGGACCTGCATCCATCGTGTTTTCCGATGGTCAATACATCGGTGCAGTGCTGGACCGCAACGGCTTGCGACCAAGTCGCTATTACATTACCCATGATGATAAATGCATCATGGCATCAGAAGTAGGTGTATTACAGGTCGACCCGGCAAATGTAAAAACCAAAGGCCGCTTACAACCGGGCAAGATGTTTTTACTCGATTTCGATCAGGGTCGTTTGATTCCCGATGAAGAAGTAAAGCAAATCATTTGCAGCAAACGCCCATACGGTGATTGGTTAGAGCAACAAAAAGTTAAGCTGCAAGATATCGCGTCGAGCAATGCTGCTCACTCACTGGATGCTGAAGACACTTTGCATCGTATGCAGGCTTTTGGTTATACCACCGAAACCATGCAGTTCATGCTTATTCCGCTGGTAACTGAAGCACGGGACCCTCTTGGCTCAATGGGCAACGATTCTGCCCTCGCTTGTTTATCAGACAAGCCGCGGATGATTTACGACTACTTCAAGCAACTGTTTGCCCAGGTTACCAATCCTGCTATCGATTCGATTCGTGAAGAAGTTGTCATGAGCCTGCGTTGTTTTATTGGACCTGAAGGTAACCTGTTAGAGTCCACCGCAGAACAGGCTCATCGACTGAGTCTTGATCACCCAATTCTTTCCAACCAGCAGCTCACAGATATCAAGCATATCGATTACCAGGGAATGCGATCCCAGGTGATCAACATTACCTATGATGCTAGCGAAGAGAACGGTTTTCGCAATGCCATTGAAAGAATTTGCGAAGAGGCTACGGTTGCAATAGAAAATGGTTTTTCATTTATTATTCTTTCCGATCGCCATACCTCGAAAGCACATATTCCCTTAAGTGCCCTGGTTGCCTGTGGCGCTGTTCATCATCATTTAGTCAAGAATGAACAACGCACGCAGATCGGTATTATTCTCGAAACTGGCGAAGCACGAGAAGTTCATCATCATTGTTTGTTAACAGGCTATGGTGCTGATGCCATTAATCCTTATCTTGCTTTCGAAGCACTGTGGCAGGCGAATCAGGAAGGCTTACTGGGCGATAAGTATCCAGATGAAGACACTCTGGTTACTGCTTATAAGAAAGGTGTCGCCAAAGGCATGTTAAAAGTGATGGCAAAGATGGGCATCTCCACTTTGCAATCTTATAAAGGTGCGCAGATTTTCGAAGCGGTCGGACTGGCGGATGAAATTATCGATAAGTGTTTTGTTGGTACAGCCAGTCGCGTTCAGGGCGTTAACTTCGATGTGTTAATCGAAGAATCCCATCGCCGCCATGCCATCGGATACCCGGCAAAAGAAAGCGACTTGATTCCTGTATTGAACAATCCCGGTGATTTCCATTGGCGCACCGGTGGGGATACCCATATGTGGAATCCCAATACAATATTTAATCTGCAGGTTGCAGCAAGAAACAATAGCGTCGAAGCCTATGAAGCCTTCGCTAAACACGCCAATGAAGAGTCGACACGCCGTTGCGCCTTTCGCGGTTTATTGAAATTCCGCACCAACGTAAACGAAGCAATTGCAATCGATGAAGTCGAACCTGCCAGCGAGATCGTAAAGCGCTTCGCAACCGGTGCCATGAGCTTCGGTTCCATCTCCGAAGAAAGTCATGAATCGCTGGCGATAGCGATGAATCGTCTCGGTGGTAAATCCAATACCGGTGAAGGTGGTGAAGACCCTGTTCGCTTCGATCCACTACCAAACGGTGATTCCAAGCGTTCTGCCATTAAACAGGTAGCCTCCGGTCGCTTCGGTGTTACTACCTGGTACCTGACCAATGCCGATGAACTTCAAATCAAGATTGCCCAGGGAGCTAAGCCTGGAGAAGGCGGTGAACTTCCCGGAAGAAAAGTGGATGAACAAATTGCACGCATTCGTCACTCCACACCAGGTGTAGGATTAATCAGTCCACCGCCACATCACGATATTTATTCCATCGAAGATATAGCGCAGCTAATTCATGATCTGAAGAACGCCAATCGTGAGGCACGCATTAGCGTGAAGCTGGTATCTGAAATCGGGGTAGGCACAATTGCCGCTGGAGTTACCAAAGCCAAAACAGATCACCTGGTTATTGCCGGACACGATGGCGGAACGGGCGCTTCTCCCCTTACCTCGATTAAGCATGCCGGGCTTCCCTGGGAACTGGGTATCGCTGAAACTCACCAGACCCTGGTAATGAATAATCTGCGTTCGCGGGTGGTACTGCAAACCGATGGCCAGTTAAAAACTGGAAGAGACATTGCCGTAGCGGCTTTGTTAGGCGCAGAAGAATACGGATTTGCTACGGCACCCTTAATTACTCTTGGCTGCATCATGATGCGCAAGTGTCATATGAATACCTGCCCGGTTGGAATCGCCACACAAGATCCTGATTTACGTAAAAAGTTTAAAGGTAAGCCGGAACACGTAGTGAACTACTTGTTTATGGTTGCGGAAGAATTGCGCGGCATCATGGCCCAACTTGGACTACGTACGGTTAACGAAATGATCGGCCGGGTTGATCTGCTCGATACCAATGAAGCCATTGAACACTGGAAGGCCAGTGGTCTTGATCTAAGTGCGATTCTGGAGCCAGCAAAGGTTGTGTTTGAAAACACCGGATTCTATTGCAATCAGGCCCAGGATCACGGTCTCGACAAAGCACTGGATAATGAACTTATTAGACTCGCAAAGCCGGCATTAGAAACTGGCGAGAAAGTTTTTATAGAGCATGAGATTATTAATATAAATCGTGTTGTAGGAACCATGCTCTCCAATGAAGTGGCCAAACGCTTTAAGGAAGAAATGCTTCCGGATGACACGATCAATATTAAGTTTACCGGTTCAGCCGGTCAGTCATTGGGCGCCTGGTTAGCCAAAGGTGTAACTCTTACTGTTGAAGGCGATGCCAATGACTACGTGGGCAAAGGTCTTTCCGGCGGCAAGATAATTATTTATCCACCAAAGCAGAGCAGCTTTAAGGCAGAAGAAAACATTATTGCTGGCAATGTCATACTTTATGGTGCCACCGGCGGTGAAGCCTATATTCGAGGCATCGCTGCAGAACGATTCGCGGTACGTAACAGCGGTGCCAGCGCCGTAATCGAAGGCATTGGTGATCACGGTTGTGAGTACATGACCGGTGGCTGCGTAGTGATTCTGGGTAAGACCGGTAGAAACTTCGGTGCCGGTATGAGTGGTGGCATTGCTTTCGTCTGGGACCCGGATGGAGACTTCCAGAATCAATGCAATATGGAAACTTTTGAATTGGAATCTGTTTCCTCAGCCAACGATATCTTGCAATTGAAGTCTCTCATTCAGAATCACCTGGATTACACCGAATCACCGGTGGCGAAAAAAGTTTTAGATAATTGGGAATCCTCCCTTGGTCAGTTTGTGAAAGTTATGCCAACAGATTACAAACGCGTGTTGGCAGAAAGAGCTGCTGCAGCTTAATGGTTTGACCGTCAATATTGAGAAGAGTGTAGAAAATTAGATGGGCAAGCCCACAGGATTTAAAGAATTTGATCGAAAGACAGAGCCCTATCGCGATGCGATGGAGCGCCTGATCGACTTCAAGGAAATATATACCGACCACCAGGAAGAACACCTCGCGACCCAGGGCGCTCGCTGTATGGATTGTGGCGTACCCTTTTGTCAGTCCGACGATGGCTGCCCTGTTTATAACCTGATTCCAGAATGGAACGACCTGGTTTATAACAAGCGCTGGAAAGAAGCGCTGGATCGTTTACACAAAACCAATAATTTTCCTGAATTTACCGGGCGTGTTTGTCCGGCTCCTTGCGAAGGTGCCTGCGTATTAGGTATTCACGAACCAGCAGTAACGATCAAGAACATCGAATGTGCAATTGCCGACAAAGGCTTCGAAGAAGGCTGGATTGTTGCCAACCCGCCCCATTTCCGCACTGGCAAGACGGTGGCTGTCGTAGGCTCAGGCCCGACTGGATTAGCTGCAGCGGCTGAACTAAATCTGAAAGGCCATGAAGTAACTGTTTACGAGCGTGACGATCGCATCGGTGGTCTCTTGATGTATGGCATTCCCAATATGAAATTAGACAAGGACATTGTCGATCGCCGTGTGAACATTCTGCAGGAAGAAGGGGTTAACTTTGTGGTTAATGCAGATGTAGGCGGAAGTGGTGAGAATGGCATCGCCGTCGAACAATTGGTAAATGATTTCGACGCGGTCTTATTGGCAACTGGCGCCACTACAGCACGAGACTTGCAGATCCCAGGGCGGGAAGGCGATGGTGTTCATTTCGCCATGGAGTTTCTGTTAAAGAACACCAAGAGCTTATTGGATTCGAATCTCGAGGACGGAAATTACATTAGCGCAAAAGATAAAAACGTCATCGTAATCGGGGGTGGCGATACCGGTACCGACTGTATTGGTACTTCCCTGCGTCATGGCTGTAAATCCCTCGTCAACTTTGAAATCATGCCCAAGCCTCCGGTAGATCGAACCGACAATAATCCGTGGCCAACCTGGCCGCTCATCTTCAGAGTAGATTACGGCCACGAAGAAGCCGCAGCACGAGACGGTAAAGACCCTCGCGTCTATTCAATCTCTGGTAAGGAATTTGTGCGGGATGATGACGGCAATTTGTTGGGCATTAATACGGTTGAAGTGGATTCAAATTTCCAGGAAGTGCCCGGTACCGTGCAATTCTGGGAAGCAGATTTAATTCTGCTCTCCATGGGTTTTCTTGGCCCGGAACACTACGTTAGTGAACCGCTAAGTCTGGAACTGGACCAGCGTTCCAACTACAAGGCAGACTACGGTAAGTTTTTAACTTCTTACGAAAAGATTTTTGCTGCAGGCGATTGCCGCAGAGGGCAATCATTGGTTGTGCGAGCTATCGACGAAGGTCGTCTGGTGGCTAACGCAATCGATACCTATCTGGAAAACTAATTTTTTCTCGCTTTAGATAAACCAATCGATTGCAAAGCTTCATCGATTTCATCCAGAATCACAGGGTCATCAATTGTCGCTGGCATTCGAAATTCTTCGTTATCGGCAATCTTCTGCATAGTGCCGCGCAAAATTTTTCCCGACCGGGTTTTAGGTAGTCTGGCAACGACTGCCGCTTTTTTAAAAGCAGCAACCGGTCCTATTTGCTCTCGTACCAGTTGCACACATTCGGCAACAATATCTTCTGATTCTTTTAACACCCCGGCTTTTAATACCAGAAAGCCAACGGGCAATTGTCCTTTTAACTGATCGGCGACCCCAATAACCGCACATTCCGCAACATCGGGATGACCGGTTAACACCTCTTCCATGCCACCGGTAGAAAGTCTGTGTCCTGCTACATTAATAATGTCGTCGGTTCTACTCATGACGAAGACATAGCCGTCTTCATCGATGAAACCGGCATCGGCTGTCTTGTAATAGCCTGGAAACTCAGCGAAGTAACTTTCAACAAAACGATCCGGGGCATTCCATAAGGTCAGCATGGATCCTGGAGGCATTGGCAGTTTGCCGCAAAGCGCGCCTACTTCCCCGCTGGGCAAAGGATTATTATTTTCATCAAGCACTTCCAGCTGCCAACCTGGAGCCGGCTTGGTTGGAGAGCCGGCTTTAACTGGAAGCATGCCAAGGCCCATACAGTTTGCTGCAATGGACCAACCGGTTTCTGTTTGCCACCAGTGATCGATAACTGGCCTGCTTAATTTTTCTTCCGCCCAATTTAAGGTATCCGGATCGGTTCGCTCTCCCGCCAGGAACAGAATTTCGAAATCACTCAAATCATATTGCTTGAGTAATTCAGCATCGGGATCTTCTTTCTTGATTGCTCGAAAAGCAGTTGGCGCAGTGAAAAAGGATTTCACTTTATGTTCTGCAATCACTCTCCAGAACACACCGGCATCTGGAGTACCGACAGGTTTGCCTTCAAACAGAATCGTCGTACATCCTTTTAGTAGTGGCCCATAGACTATATAGGAATGACCAACTACCCAACCTACATCGGATGCCGCCCAGTACACATCTCCGGCTTCTACGTTGTAGATGGACTTCATGGTCCAGTTAAGTGCAACGGCATGACCACCGTTGTCTCTGACAACGCCCTTGGGGATTCCTGTCGTGCCAGAAGTGTAGAGAATGTAGAGTGGATCGGTCGCCTTTAGTGAGACACAATCCGCGGGCTCTGCACTTGCCATGGCCGTATCCCAGTCCAGGTCTCTGCCCTCAATTAGTTCAGCTTCAGCTTCAGGTCTGGCAAACACGACAACGCTCGACGGTTTGTGCACCGCTATATCGATGGCACCATTCAATAGTGGCATATAGGGAATAATGCGATTGACTTCGATACCGCAGCTCGCTGTTACTACGACCTTTGGTTCTGCATCGTCTATACGAACCGCTAATTCATTAGATGCAAAACCACCGAATACAACCCCGTGAATTGCACCGATACGGGCGCAGGCCAACATGGCGATTACGGTTTCCGGAATCATGGGCATATAAATAATGACCCGGTCACCCTTTTCCACACCCAGGGATCTTAAAACGCCGGCGAACCTGGATGCCTGGTCGAGTAATTCTGAAAAAGAATACTTTGTAATCGTGCCGGTAACAGGACTGTCATAGATAAGTGCATCCTGATCGCCGCGACCAGCTTCGACATGACGATCCAGAGCGTTGTAACAGGTGTTTAATTCACCATCGACAAACCACTTTCCGTGAGGGCTCTCACTGGTATCAAGAACTATGCCCGGCTTTTTAGTCCAGTGAATATCTTCGGCTGCAGCTCCCCAGAATTTTTCAGGATCTGAAAGAGACAGTTGATGGGCTTGCTCGAATGCATCGTTATAAGCTGATGACATTGCTCTCTCCTTTTCGGTAAACGAAGAGTATCAGATGCTCTCAGGAATAAAAGCCGCAGGAATTTACTTGTTTTATCGCTATTAGCCCACATTAGTTTCTGAGATACTTCTTAAGGCATGCAGCTTCAGGCAGGGATTAATGCAGGAATCGGTACTTAGCCTCACCAACGTCGAAAAAACTTACGGCGATTTCAAAGCGGTAGATAAGGTCAGCATCTCTATTCCGAAGGGGTCTATCTACGGTTTTCTTGGCCCAAACGGTGCCGGTAAGACTACAACTATTCGCATGATTCTGGAAATCATCAAACCCAGCAGTGGCGAACTTTCTGTTCTCGGCCATCCTTCCGCACTGGACGTACGTAATCGCATTGGCTACCTGCCGGAAGAAAAGGGTTTATATAAGAAGATGAAGGTGTGGGCGATTATCCAGTATTTCGCCATGCTGAAAGGAATGAACAAGCAAGAGGCCAAGAATCGTGCCTGGGAGTTGTTAGAAAAATATGGCTTGAAAGATTTTGCCGAAGCCAAAGTCGAAGCGCTTTCAAAAGGTATGGGGCAAAAAGTGCAGGTGCTATCAGCGGTGGCTCACAATCCGGAACTGGTAATTCTTGATGAGCCATTCTCCGGCCTGGACCCAGTCAATCAGACTGTATTGGAAGACTTGATAAATGATCTTTCAGACAACGGGCAAACGGTAATTTTTTCAACCCATGTTATGCAGCACGCCGAACGCCTTTGCGATCACATTTTACTCATAGCCAAAGGTAGGAAAATATTCGACGGCACAATTGGCGAAGCCAAGGCCACTATCCCCCGGCGAGTCATCCTGGAGACTAACGATAATATCGACGCTCTAAAGAACATAGACGGCGTCAATGATATTGAGCCTTTCGATACCGATGACAATGAAGTTTCCGCCAAGCAATGGCAGGTTCAAATCGCCGAACAGGTTAATCCCCAGGAAATACTGAAAACCTGCTTTGAACAAAACATTAACCTGAATCGTTTCGAGTTTAACGAACCAAGTTTGCACGATGTATTTGTACACCTGGTAGGCGACGAAGCAAAAGAAGCGGAGTTCAGATAACAATGTTTAAAATGATTCAGCTTATCGCTTACCGCGAATACCAGGAGAATGTTAAGACCAAGGGTTTCTGGGTAACCATTCTTATTTTTCCTGTCATATTTATTGGCATGTATTTTCTGCAAACAGCACTTTCAAATGCGACTCCTACCCGCTACTACCTGTTGATCGACCAGTCTGGTCAATACGAAGAAGCTGTTGATATTGCTATCGAACGAGAGCACCAACGCAGGGTATTGCAGGATTTTGTTAATTATCTTTTGGATTACCGAACCGATATCGACCTGGATTTAACTGCGGCAAATCCTTCAAACTCGGTCAATCAGCTTATCGATGATGTAGACGCTGATGAAGTTGCCGCACTGGATGAGTGGTTGGACAGCGGTGGCTTAAACTTCGCATTAACTATGGCCAGCCCTTACCTGGAAGAGGACGCGCCGCCCTATGAACAACCGGAACCGCAGTTTATTCATGCGGAGCTGCCGGCAGAAGTAAATGAGAATGCCTCCCCTGAGGAAATTATTAGCCAGCTTCGCCCTTATCTGACCGGAGATCGCCAGATCACAGCCAATGGAGGAGCGGGCAATCTGTTTGCATTAATCCTCATTCCGGAAGATGTAGACCAGGATATTTCCAGGCCAGGAACCATGCCTACGGCACCGGATAATATGACAGGCATTCAATACTGGGCCCGTAATTTAACGGATTCACGTTTGCCGGATGCTATCGGCGCGAGTATTAATACAGAGATTCGAGAGCGTGAATATATTCAGCTTGGAGTCAATACAGACTCTGTTCGCAATGTGCAGCGTACCCGCATGCCCCTGAATCAATTAGACCCGGCGGCTGATGAAGGTGAAGAAGCTGTAAGCATGGCTGATACCTTTCGCCAGTTTGCACCGATTGCATTTGTCTACCTGATGTTTGTTTCACTAATGCAAAACGTTCAATACCTGCTTTCAAACACCATTGAGGAAAAGTCTAATCGCATCATTGAAGTATTGTTGGCATCAGTAACCGCCGATGAACTTATGATGGGTAAACTTATTGGTATAGGCCTCGCCGGCCTGACTACCATCGCTGTCTGGCTATTGTCTTTTTATATTTTCATAGTCAGCTACGACAGCACCCAAACAGAACTCATCTCTGAAATTCTTGAAGTCGTCCTGAGCTCAGAGTTAATTCCCTGGTTTGTCTTTTACTACTTTGCAGGATATGCGCTCTATTCAGGAGTATTTCTTGCTATTGGTAGCTTGTGCAGCACCCTAAAAGAAGCCCAGGCTCTTATCATGCCGATGATTCTGATTCAGATCGTACCTATTGCAATGATGGCTTTCGTCGTACTGGACCCGAACAATACCATTGTGCGGGCACTCTCCTGGTTTCCATTGTTTACGCCCTACCTCATGCTGAATCGTGCGGCAGCGGATCCACCCATGATCGATGTCGTAGGCACAACAATGCTTCTGATCGTGAGTATCTTGCTGGTGCTATGGGGTTCTGGAAAAGTGTTCAAACTGGGCGTATTGAGAACGGGTCAGCCGCCGAAGATTCTGGAGTTGTTCAGGATGGTGCGTGCAAAGCACTAACTCTGCGCCAGGTAACTAGAAATCAATCTTATCTTCTGTTGGCGGTTCTGCTGCGGTCATATCGAGACTGCAATGCACACATTTGTGTGTCATTAGATTCAACCAGATTGACTTAACATAGAACTGTTTGTCACAAGCCGGACATTTGCGCCAGGCCATATCCAACCAAAAGCCGGCGCAGAGAGCAAAGTAGAAGAACATAAATAAGTCTATGGGCTGCCTGTTACTCAACAGTATCCATACAGTCAGAATATAAACAGGAAGAGTGCACAGGCACACAATCAGTCGGGTTCGAGCCCGATAGATTTTTTTAATAGTAGGTTTGTGAATTGGGTTACTACGCCGCCTGGGTGTGATTACGGAATCATCGGATTGCGGTTCTTGTGAATTCATTTCTACAGGACTTCAAACTGTTCGAAAACTGACTCAACTCTAGTCAAGCTGGGGATCAAAGTATAGTGAAATCTGCAATTCGGGCGGAAAGTGGTATTAGATGGAAGTTATATGGTTGCGGTACGGAGAGCTCCAGAGCGGCCTGCCCATAAGTAGAATTTGAAACAATTCCAGACAAGAAAAGAAGAAAGAATTGGATAGCCTTTCCAAATCTGTTGCTTGCCAGTTTCAATGTCTTACCCCCTTGAGCGCGTAGCTAATTTTTTTAAAAAATATCCCTTATTGGTATAGCAGGATAAAACGCTTATTCATTAGCCCCTAAAGGGAATTTTGGCCCGTGAAAGACCGTTTTTCAGGAGAGTTAGTTTGTCTTAAGCGGCCAGAACCCTTAGTGCATTCCATCCCTGTGTGATGCCTATGAAAAGCAGAATCCCAGCCAATATTTTGTTAACCAGTTGGCTACTCTCTTTAAGGTGGGATTTCAGATAGCCACTGGCGATAACAAATCCATAAAGCGCGAGAAATTTGCCAACAAATACTCCAACAAGAAACACAGCCAGATATATTCCGATGTACTGGAACTCAAAGTATTGACTGATTGCTGCCAGGGCGAAAATCCAGAATGGAATTGCTTGAGGATTCAGGCTGGCAACTAGCAGGCCTTTCTTGAAAAACGACTGTTCACTGCTGCTGGCATCTTGCAATGCCGGATCAGTCTTTCTGGAAAACACAAATACCGCCAGGCAAATAAATGCCGCTGCTATGAATAGTTTGATAGCTGTATTGGATTCGAGATAGCTGCTAATAACCAGACCAAAACAGATGGCCACCAGCGCTTCGAAGATTTCGATAATTGACGCAGCAAACGCAACTTCAGTACCACGCTGCTGATCGTAATCTACCGTAGTTTTTACAACGCTAAGATTGATTGGGCCGAATGGAATAGTGCCAATAAAACAGGCAAGTAACCCAACAATAAAATAGAGAAATAGATTTTCCATCTATGAGCTTAACAATCTACTGATATCCCTGTGCCTGCAAATTGAACAGAGTCGCATACTGGCCTTCGTTGGCAAGTAATTCCAGATGGCTTCCCTCTTCCTGAATTTTTCCATGTTCCAATACGATTATATGATCGGCCATTCGCACTGTTGAAAAGCGATGGGAAATAATAATGGAGATCTTGTTAGCAGTAAGATCGCGAAAATGACTGAAAATTTCAGCTTCTGCTCTCGCATCGATAGCTGCAGTCGGTTCATCGAGAATCAGAATGTCAGCTTTGCTGCGCATAAAGGCGCGGGACAGTGCAATTTTCTGCCATTGGCCACCAGACAGCTCTTTTCCATCTTTAAACCAGGTCCCCAATTGAGTTTTGTAAGACCGGGGTAAGTCTTTGACAAATACATCGGCCATGCCTTTCCTGGCGGCTTCTTCGATTAGTGGATCCTCTTCTATTTCTTCGACATCGCCGATGCCGATGTTTTCTCCAACGATTAACTGATAGCGTGCAAAGTCCTGAAAAATCACACCGATCTTTCTGCGCAGGGTTTCAATATCCCATTCTTTCAATTCCAGACCTTCCAGGAATATTTTTCCTGAGGCCGGGGTATACAATCGTGTTAACAATTTTATTAGCGTAGTTTTACCACTCCCGTTTTCACCTACGATAGCCAGTGATTCTCCTGGCTTAATGTGAAGCGATACATTATTTAGTGCAGGAATTTCAGAACCTGGATAGTTAAACGTCACATTTTCAAAACGAATTCCATCTTCTGGATTTGGGCCGACTTCCTTATCTCCTGTCTGTTCCGGTACTTTGTGTTCCAGGTATTCGGTTAGATTCGACAAGTAGAGATTGTCTTCATACATTCCATTTACGGCAGTAAGACTGTTGGTCACTGCGTTTTGTCCCAAACGAAACTGGGCAATATACATCGTCATCTGTCCAATAGTTATTGCTCCGGCGATGGCTGCGAATCCCACCCAGCCATAGGCAAAATAGAATGCAGCACTGGCAAAGAGCCCAAGCACATAGCCCCAGAATCCACGGCGCAATACCAGGTTTCTATCTTCTTTATATATGTTCTTGAAAATATCGATATAGCGCTGCAGAAATAGTTTACCCAGTTGTAGCAGTTTTACTTCTTTAACGCCGTCCTCCCGGGTGAGAACCATTTCCAGGTAGATTTGCATGCGCCGCTCTGCTGAACGACGGCGATGAATACGAAAAGCCTCGCCTGAAAACTTGGCTTCGGCGATGAAAGCCGGTACACCTGCCACAGCTAGCAATGCCACCGCCCAAACTGAAAACTGGAAAAGAAAAATGCCTATCGTGATCAATGCAATAACATCACGAAGCAGATCGAAAGTTTTTATCACCAGTGACAAGGGACGACTCGATGCTTCCCGACGGGCCCTTACCAGTTTGTCATAATATTCGGCGTCTTCAAAATGAGCGAGTTCCAGGGTCAGGGCTTTCTCCAAAATCATGACATTGATTTTGTTGCCTAACAGAACTCTTAATATGGATTGGCAAACGGTATTCAGCCTTTGAGCCCCGGTCATTACGACCACCAGGCCCAGCTCAACAAATACGTAGAACAACACATCGCTGCGGGCCTGTTCAGCAATCTCGCCTGTTTGTTGAAAAGCTGATGCGACAGCGTCCACAAACAACCCACCCACCGAAGCGATTGCTGCAGGCAACACGCCAGCAACCAGGGTTGATATGGCCATGACAATAGTTAAAGCAGCACTCGTACTCCAGACGATTTCAAGAGCAACTTTGCTGTATTGAAATACCGAGAGGAATTTGCGTACCGGATGCGTTGGTTCTTGACTGGCCAAGGTTAGAATACGTGCTGATGAATTAAGATTGGAAGGCTTTGATTACTGTATTACGCTGAAAATGCAGCGGCAGATTCTAACACAATAAAAAGCCCGGCCTTTTCAGGCCGGGCTTTTTTACTATTCATTCGTTAGTAAAAACTAAATCTTAACGAACTTCAAAACGATACGATCGGTGTTTCTGCCGAGACTCGGATCGAATGGACCCAGCGTGTGATCGTCAGCGTCATTGTCTAACAAATCGCTGGAAGCAACTAAAGCAAAATGACCGCTATTAACAATCGTACTTACTGCCTCATCGAATGCGATTCGGTGCAGAGAAACGTTATCCGCACCTGATGTGCCTTCGTGATCAATCACAAGAAAAGTGCCACCAGGTTTTAGCGCGGCTGCAATCTGTCCGAGTAATCCCTGTGCAGCTTGTGGATTTGAATTGTGCACATCATGAAAATTTAGCGCAGTGATTGCGAAGTCGACGGAGCCTGCGGCTACATCAGATATAGCCCCAAGATGTGCCTCCACATTCCCAAGGCGACTTTCTTTGTCTGCGATGGCATCGCCATAGCGATCAGCCGCATTCTCACCATTTTGCATTATGACTCTGCCGCTATCGCCTACAGCATAAGAGAGAACCTCCGTGTACCAACCACCGGCAGCGATTATATCGAGTACGGTCATGCCTGATTCCAATCCAGCGAATCCAAGCACTTGTGGTGCTCTTCGAGATGCATCTCGTTCTTTTTCTGCCGCAGGTCTATCTGGATTTGCCATTGCTCGCTCAAGTGTAGCCGTGTTGAGTTGAGCAGATGCGGTTGAGCAAACCAGGCAAAATGCCATTAGTGAAAGAATAGTTTTCATAGTTCTAACCTTTTTGGTGAAGGATATTAACGATCCTGACAATAGGACTAAGCAGGAGCGCTGTGTGTTCGTTGAAAAACGGCATTGCAGAATAAACCAAGCTAATTGGCCGAGTACACACAATTCGACAGAATGGCGTGCTTTATCGACCGAATTGGTGCTAGAGAAGCTGGTGCTGTAGGTGGTAACAGGTTAGTGCAGACGATTAGCCGCTTTAAGCTCGTCTTCGAAAAACTCTTTTACTTGCAGAAGTTGTGTCCTATCCCCTTCGTCTTCCATTAAAGGCATGTGTTGCTCAATGTCATTGAGGATATTTGTAATGCTTCCCGTATCCAGAGTACTGAGGTCCAGATCGAATGGGAATTTTGTTTCCTTAGCCATACCACACCGCTCCATACTGCCAAACTACCGAACTTTTATCCGCGAATCTGCTGAAATGCCCGATTTTAGGGGGGTCAAAGTTCGCAACAGGTAGTATCGACTGACTTTAAGAAATCTTCATAAGAAATTCTAAAATAAGGAATTTTTCCCTTTCTGAATGATCAAAACAAATGTGAACACTATTAACTTTACGCGGTTAATATGCAGGATTACACTAGCCCCTGAAATTAGTGAATTCCCACCATTTATTTGGCTTAATCTGTTGCCAGAGAAAGACCACTGATATTCAGCGAAGTAACAATAAAATCAGTTCTTCAGGTATCCCAACTGGAATCGTACTTAGATTCCTCACAAGAAAGGTGAGTCAGATTGACCGCACTAATTAACGCCTGGGCAAATTTTGTCTTAGCCAAGCGCGCCGCCATTATTGCCATAACAATTGCCTTGCTTCCCCTGGTCGTTTTTACCGGCGGTACTATCCCTTTCGACAATTCTACTGAGCGTTACTTTATTGAAGGAGATCCAACCCTCCTCCAATACGATCGACTCCTGGATTTATTTGGCGACAACGAATATCTGATTGTAGGTGTCGAAGCGACCGGCGATGCTGAAGATGTATTCACCGAAGATGCTTTGGACGCGCTTCTGCGATTGTCAGATTTCCTAGAGTTTCATCAATACATAACCCAACTTCGTTCACTTACTACTTACCAGTACATACATGCCGATGGTGATGATTTAAATACAGACTATTTAATCGAAGACATTTCTGAGCTCGCCAATAGCCCAGAAGAAATAGCAAGGGTAAAAGAAATACTTATAGATGAACAATTGGCGTTGGGAACCTTAATCACAGAAGACTTTAAACATACGCGCATCGCCGCGCGAGTAGAGTACAATATCGATGTCTCAGATGACCTATTCACTACTGAAAACATGCAGCGGGGATTAAATTAATTACCCAATCATGATCGTTGCACGTTTCTCTCTATTAAAACTCCGGTCTATCGTTGTTTGTTTTTCTCTATTAGCATCAGTCTTTCCGCAGCTATTAATTGCTCAACAGAATAATTTTTTAATCCTGTCGATGTCGATTCGAATCCGAACAATGAACCCTACTCCTTAATCGGCTGGTTAACCCAGGAGGTAGCCAAAAGTCTGGAAAGCCCGGGGCTTAACTTCGCACGCCAGGGAAGTGATTTTACCAAAATAGAAACTTCTCTCTTTGCTCAATTCGATGCAAGGCTTAATGAAAATACCAATTTTCGGCTAAGCGCACAGACTTACCATGATCAGGTTTACCGGATCGAAGATGACATAACATTCTCATCGGATGAAAGGCGTGAACTTCGAAATCGGTTTCAATTGAAAGATTTCTACATCGAGCGGGATTACGGTAATGGTTTGTATTTCAAGGTCGGTAACCAAATCATCGCCTGGGGTATGGCCGAGTATTTACGGGTTACCGATCTTATAAATACCGAAGAACTGTATCGCGTGGCTCAGCAAGATCTGGAAGATTTAAGAAATCAAGTTCCTGCCGCACTGGTCACTTATTCTGCCTGGGATTGGGTGTTCGATGCAGTGCTCACCTATGGAGCAGGCGCTAATAACATATCTCCCGAAGGGGACGATTTCGATCCATTTATCATAGATCGAATCATGGGGCTTGGGGTTGATGAAGTTGAAGCGGATACCGAGCATGAAGTTTTTTTCCGCGCATCCACGCGTTACTCCCAGGGAGATGTACAAATTGTCGTCGCGGAGTTTAACGACAATGAACTGACAGCCGATGAACTTATCGCCCTCAGGTCTACCAATCCCCAGATCTCGTACACCCAGAATCGAATGCGAGCACTTGGCGTAGCGGCAAACTGGGTAGAGGGAAATTGGCTATTGTTTGGCGAACTTGGCCTGCACAAAGACAAGCGCCTTCGACCTTCACTCGATCGTTATCTTTCCAATCTAAACGGATGGGCACAGAAGGATCAAGTATTAAGCGTCGCCGGAGTCGAATACAACGGATTTCGCAACCTGCTGTTAACCTTTGAATTGAACAATATTCAGACCCGTGATCACGATGATTTTCTGTTCTGGGATGAAAACGTGAGCAGCTTCGGGCTGCGTGCCTATTGGACAGCGTTAAATGAAAGACTGCAGGTGCTGGGGGTATGGAATAGCCTAACAGACAGTGAAGGCGAGGTCGCCCGCCTCTCCATGGAATACAACTACTCAGATAACCTGGACTTAGGCCTGCTTTGGGTTGCCTATGACAGCGATGAGGACTCCATCTTCTATGAGTACCGGAATAGTGATGTTCTTCAGTTTCAGCTCAGATACAACTTTCAACTTTGAGTTGAATACGATATAAGAAAAATACTTGGTGGACATATAGATTATGCTAGGCGAAGAAGATAAACCTCAACGCTACCATCACGGAAACGTGAAGGAGGCGCTAATCGATGTAGCGATAAAACTCATTGAGTCGAATGAGGTGGAATTGCTTTCATTACGCCGGCTTGCCAAGGAAGTAGGCGTGACGCCATCTGCGGTATACAACCATTTCTCAGACAAAAATGCCCTGATGCTGGCAATCAAGATTCGCCTCTACGACGAGTTTAATAAGTTTTTTGAGGGACGTTCCAGTAAGTCTCACGATCCAGAACAGGATCTTTTGGAAATCTGCCTGGCCTATTACCACTTCTCCCAGGAATACCCTTCACGATTTCACTTTTTGTTCAGCTCAATTCTTCCCATGGAGTGGTCTACTCCTGAGATGGTAGAGATCTCCTGCCGTACCCTGGTTAAAACCCGCAAGCTGGTGCTGGACATCTACGATAAATACAAGGTGCCCTGCAGCGAAGAAAATGTTGTGAATACCACATTGCTTATATGGTCTCAGCTGCATGGAATTGTGGCACTAAAGAAGTCTGGATCAATAAAAGCAGCGGTGGCCTATCAGGACTGGCCTGAAGCCTGTTCCCTGGTTAGCCACGAGCAGGTGGAAGGACTCATTCGTAATCACCTCACAATGACAGTCAACGCCATACTGAATACCCAGCACGCTGACAGTCATCACTAGCCTACCAATCCAGGCCCATTGCCCTGCGTGCCAGTTGATTTTTAATCACGGAAACATTATCCACGCCGCTCATTCCTATATTTCTGAGCCAGCGGATAGCTAATGCCTGTTCTGCAAACAGGTGTTTGAAGCCTTCCATTAACCACATCATGCCCAGGTTGTGCCCAATGCGTTTGCGTTGGTAGCGCCCGAGCACCGTGGCATCCGCCAGATCTCTGCCGACAGATAAACCATGAGCAAGCTCAGTAGCTAACGCTGCTGCATCCAGAAACCCCAGGTTAACTCCCTGACCAGCCAGCGGATGAATACTGTGGGCAGCATCGCCAATCAACACGACATTGTCTTTAACATAATCCACTGCATGGCGCTGGCGCAGCGGAAAGGAAAAGCGTTTATCACACCATTCGATATTTCCCAGCCGATTCTCGATGCATTGGGTCAACTCGGCACAGAACTCCTCATCGTTCAGTGCCAGTAACTCCTCTGCCCGTTCGGGTATAGCTGACCAGACGATTGAACAATGAGTTTGTTCCTGATCATCTGCGGATTTTGCTAGTGGCAAAAACGCCAGAGGGCCAGTTTCGATAAAGCGCTGCAAGGCTGTTTGTCGATGAGGTAGCTCCGTTCTAACCGTCGTCACTATTGCATGGTGGTTATAATCCCATTCCCTGGTCCTGATGGCGCAAAGCTCTCGAATTTTCGAGTTTGCCCCGTCAGCAGCAATGACAAGTTTGGCAAGAATAGTATCCCCGCTATCCGTTGTAAGCCGAGTGCTTCCATCTTCTTCCATGAGTGATTCTATTTGTACCGGAGCCAGAATGCTCAGATTTTCCTGTTCGGAAATCTGGCGATAGAGTGCGGAACTCAGTAACGAATTCTCAACTATGGTGCCCAATTCAGGCTGATTCAATTCAGCGGCAGCAAAACTGATACTTCCGGTTCCATCGGCATCCCACACCTGCATGTCGTGATAATTGCAACATCGCCGCTCTTCAACTTCTGCCCAAATACCAAGTTCAGTGAACAGCTTCTTGCTGGCAGCAGTAAGTGCACTTACTCTGGGATCGAATTTTTCACTATCCTTATCAATACTCGATTGCTGATTGGCAAAATCCATTCGATCAACCAACGCAAGCTGGCAAGGGAGATCACGCAGCAGGCAGGCCATAGTGGAGCCCACCATGCCTCCACCCACTATGACGATATCGAAGTGCTGCTCATTCCCTGTATTCATGGATTGCCATTATAAGCAGCATTAAGCAAAGTCTCTAACTACCTGTTGTTTCCCGGTAGCTTGTGTTGATAGACTGCTGCGCTCACTTGAATGCTAGACAGCAGCGCAGGCTGGAGATTGGAAAATATGAGCAACATTGTTAGCACAGATCAGTTAAACGATTTCATCGGCAAAGAAGTTGGGATTACCGACTGGTTTGAAGTTGATCAGGAACGCATAAATAATTTTGCGGAAGCGACTGGCGATTTCCAGTACATTCATGTGGATGAGGAACGTGCCGCCCAAACGCCATTTGGCGCAACTATTGCCCATGGATTTCTCACTCTGTCTCTTCTAAGCAAGCTGAGCCAAATGGGTGGAGGATTAAAGCTAGACAATTCAGTAATGGGCATAAACTATGGCCTGGATAAAGTTCGTTTCATTAATCCAGTTAAAGTAGACAGTAAGATAAGAGCCCGTTTCGAACTGGTAAGCGCCGAAGAGAAGAAACCCAAACATTACCTGCTTAAACACAACGTGACTGTGGAAATCGAAGGTGAAGAAAAGCCAGCCCTGATCGCTGAATGGCTAGGTATGAGTGTGGTTGCTTAATCCAGAACTATTTATTAAGCGTTATTAGAGACCTATACCTCATTTACTAGGTGTAATCATGAAAAAATTATTGCTCACGCTTATCCCTTTTCTCTCCGCCTGCGCTGGCGAACCACCCCAAAATATCGGTGTAAGCGAAGGCAGACTTACGCCCTGTCCGGAATCACCAAACTGCGTTTCAAGTTTTGAAAATGACGAAGAGCATGGAATCGAACCACTGTCTGCCGATCTGGATCAGATTGAACAGGTTCTGCTAGGTCTCGACGAAGCCAATATTGTCAGTGCTTCGGATAACTATCTGTATGCAGAATTTTCCAGTCGCATAATGGGTTATGTAGATGACGTTGAGTTTCTGCATGACCAGAATGCCGGCATTACTCATGTACGATCAGCTTCGCGGCTGGGCTACAGTGACTTAGGTGCCAACCGGGCAAGAATCGAGAGAATTAGGGAGCTGACTCGCTAATCAACGCGCTACTAACCCCATCGCCTGTTCGGCAAAGGTTTTTCTAACCGCCGGAATTATTTCCAGAGATAATAATCCCAGTTTTCTGGTAGCGACGTTTGTTCCCTTGTTGCTGGAAAACAATTTGGTCAGGCTATCGGTAAACAGAATAGCTTTCTGTTGATCGAAATCCTGTTTGTCTACATATAATTGTAGCGTTTTCATACTTCCCAGTGGTTCCTGACTCACTACTGCCTGCTTCAGTACAGAAACCAGTGCGCTAATATCTCGCAATGCCAGATTCAAACCCTGACCGGCCACTGGATGCAAAGTGTGGGCAACATTGCCCAGTAGAACGATGCCTGGCCTGATCTGTTCTTTCGCAACTGACAAGCTCAGGGGATAACAAAATTTTTCTCCAATTCCAGTAATACTGCCAAGGCGATTACCAAAACTTGCTTGCAAGGCTTTCACAAATTGCTCGTCATCTAATTCCATGATTTCCGTACTGTTCTTATCCTCGACGGTCCAGACCAGGGAACAGCGATTCTCATCGGCAAATTTTCCTAAGGGCAGAACTGCCAGCGGGCCAGTTTCCGTAAATCGCTCGAAAGCAATATTGTGATGAGCTTGTTCGAAAGAAACATTGCTAATTATTGCGTGCTGCTTATAGCTTTCGTTTGCCTGTTCTATTCCAAGTTGCTGGCAGATCGGCGAACGTCCACCATCAGCCAGCACTACTAAACTGGCGGCAACCCCATAGCTCTCTTCTCCTTTTGATACAGATAGTTCCATACCATCGGGAGTTGGAGATATGCTTGAAATTTTTGCTGGTGCGAGAAACTCAATTGCGGGAGAAGTTTGCATGTGCTCGTTTAGAACGACACCTAAACTGGCATTTTCAACAACATAACCAAGCGCTTCGACTTGCTGTTCTTCTCTGCTGAGAAGCGCAGATCCCAAGTGCCCTTTATCCGAAACCTGAATCTCGTGGATAGGGCTTACAAAGGATTTCAACTGGTCCCACAACCCCATGGATTCATAGATTTTCCTGGATCCATAGGAAAGAGCCGTCGAACGGGCATCGAAGCTTGGCTGCAGTTCTTTTGCGGTGGTTGGTTCAGACGCTTCAACCACTAATACTGAAGGGCAACTGTCTTTTAGCGTTTGACTCATTGCCTGAGCAAAGCTCGCTCCCACCATGCCGCCGCCGACGACTACAATGTCGTAACTATTCGCAGGCGTTTGAATATTCATGGTCTTGCTCAGGAAGCAGCGGCCATAAACGATTCAATTTCCTGAACCGTCTTGGGAATGCCAGTGCTTAGAATTTTGTGGCCGCTTTTAGTCACCAATACATCGTCTTCAATACGAATACCTATTCCACGCCATTTCTTGGGCACTTTGGTGTTTGTGGGTGAGATGTAGATACCTGGCTCAATTGTAGTAACCATGCCGGGCTCCAGAAGCCGCCAGTGGTCGTCTATCTTATAGTCTCCAACATCGTGTACATCCATGCCTAACCAATGACCCACACGATGCATGTAAAAATCTTTATAGGCTTCGCTCTTAATGAGCTGTGCTGGCCGCCCTTTCAGCAGCCCCAGCTTTACCAGGCCCTGAGTAATCACTTTCACCGACGCATTATGGGGTGCATCCCAGGGTGCGCCAGGCTTCACAGCCTTTATGGCTGCCTCTTGCGCCTTTAGAACGATTTCATAAATAGCTTTTTGTTCATCGCTATACTTGCCACTGGCAGGAAAAGTTCGAGTAATATCAGATGCATAATGTTCATACTCACAACCAGCATCGATAAGTACCAGGTCTCCCTTTTTAACCTCAGCATTATTGGTATCGTAATGTAATATACAGGCATTATGCCCTGCCCCTACTATGGATACATAAGCTGGCGACCGGCTTCCGTTTCTGGTGAATGCATAGAGCAGCTCAGCCTCCAGTTCATACTCCATTACTCCGGGGCTACATCGCGTCATCGCAGCCTTATGCCCTTCCGCAGAAATCCTGGCCGCTTTTTCCATGAGCTTTATTTCCGCAGGACTTTTATGCAACCTTTGTTCATGCAGTAAATGGTCCAGAACTAGAAATTCACTGGGTGGATGGGGGCCGATCTTGGCCTTATTACGAATTACCTTCACCCAATCCATTACTCGGTTATCAAAACCATCATCCTTGCCCATCGAATAATAAACACGGTCGCGACCTTCAATCAGTCCGGGAATAATGTCATCGATATCATCGATAGGATAAGCATCATCCAATCCCAATTCTTCGATGGCCGCATCTGGCCCCAGGATATAGCCATTCCATAGCTCTTTATCTTTGTTCTTTTCCTGGCAAAAAAGAACAACTTCTCCTTGCCGCCTTCCAGGAATTAAAGCCAGCAGGGCATGGGGTTCAGAGAAGCCGGTTAAGTAGTAGAAATCGCTATTCTGGCGATAGGGGTATTCAGCATCGTTGTTTCGCACTCGCGGCGGTGCAGAGCCCAATAGTGCAATGCTATTGGATTCCATATGACCCATTAATTCCTTTCTTCGCTTACTAAATTCCCGTTTACTGATTCCCATACTGCCCTACTATTAAAACTCAATCTTTATGCTCGCATGCCTGTAAGTCTTTGCTTTTATGAGACTTAAAAAGCAAGCGATCAAGCATATAAGGGACTGATTCAGGAACCAAGCCCCAATTTTTCTAATTCCATTATTGACCGATTTTCCACGCGGCTCTATAGTTACGACACTTTTAATGTAAATCCTAAACTTATGCCAATAGTCCATTGCGGCTATTGGATTTTAGATAGCGAAAAATCAAGACTAAAATGGCCGAAATTAGCGAAGACAGATTTGATTCCCTGAATGCGAAAGTCGATGATCTAATCGATCTCTGCGCAGAAATGAAGCGTGAAAATCAAGCACTTAAAGCCAACGAAAGCAGTTGGCAAGCTGAGCGCAAAGACCTTTTGGAGCGCAATCAAGAAGCAAAAACCAAATTGGAATCCATCCTGGTTAGATTAAAAGCCATGGACAACTCTTAACATTCCGGACTGAATCATGAGTGACTCACCTTCTGCAATACAAGTTAAAATCCTGGACAAAGAGTATCAGGTAAACTGTCCACCCTCCGATCAGGAAGCCTTATTGAAATCTGCGCGTTATCTCGATGAAAATATGCGCAAGATTAAAGGCCGCGGCAATATTCATGGCGCAGAAAAAATTGCAGTAATGGCAGCATTGAACATTACTCACGATATGCTGCGAAAGAATCGTTTAATTAATGAGACGCGCCACGTTACTGCACAACAGGTTAAAGGTCTGGAAGACAAGATCGATTCAGTGCTTGCCACCTCACGCCAACTCGAAATCTAGTTCTTGTTTCGAAACTAGTGTCGTTGCTGATACTTCGTTAAAACCCGCTTCAAGTCGGTCACTTATAGAACGATAAGCTCCCTACTTTCGCCGGGTTTTGCCTCGTCTCAGCTTCCTCACTAACGCTTCTCGTACGATTAGACTTCCGGAGTTCGAGTAAATTTTTCTTTGCTTGCTTGAATTCTCCTCGCTACCCGTAATCTGCTGAGAATAATTCTTACACTACAGGGTTTGGTGACGCAGCAGTGTGTCACTGCGTGTCTGTGCCTTCTCATGTTCTTGTTTTAGATCAGCTTTCCTAGTTCCAGAACGCGATATATACTAAATACAGAGTTCCCTAGAACATTTGCCAATCAAAAGTGTTCTTGAGCCGATATCGTAAAAACCGGAGGCAACTCGTCAGATGTTGGTGTGCACGTCCGCAAGTCGGAAAGCCTTATGCATCGCGGGAGCCACCACCTGAACCTTTGGGTTCAGGGCAAGTTTGATAGCGGTGTTCCGGGGGACTTGACTCTTATCGCGCAACCTCAGTTATATCTCACTCTATGAATGATGAAGAACGCCAGGCATTAAGAGGCTCGCTGCGACAAGCCCGCCGAGATTTAAGCTCGGATCAACAAGAAGCAGCCGCACAGGGATTACATGACCTGGTTGCGGATCAGGACTTCTTCGCCACCGCCTCTCATATTGCATTTTATCAGGGCGTAGACGGTGAGATTGACCCCAGGCTGTTACTAGATAAGGCTTTGGCTGAGGGAAAATCCTGTTACTTACCGACGCTTTCTGATGACAATCCTGATCAGATGTCCTTTGCCCCCTTTGATAAAAATACCGAATTAACTGAAAACGCATGGGGTATTGGCGAACCACCGGCTACTGATGAAGAATTTTCTCCTACTAACTTCGATGTGGTTTTTGTTCCCTTGGTGGGTTTCGATGAAAATTGTTTTCGCCTGGGAATGGGTAAAGGATTTTACGATCGTACTTTCAGTTTCAAGATCTTTAATCGACGCAGTCGCCCTTTACTCGTTGGACTGGCACACGAATGCCAGCTAACTGATGCCTTTCCGACTGCGAGTTGGGATGTGAGATTGGATACGGTGATCACCGCAGAAAAAATATACCGCCCCGATACTGCATAGGGCGGAATACTGAGCTACTTCACTGCCTATCCGTGGCAAAGCTTTCCTTTGTCGTTATCCGGGAACCCAAACCAATAAAGGTTCCATAGTTCTTCTCTTGCTTACATTAAGGCGCTCTGAGCGACGCTGCTGGCTAAGACACTCACCACAAACAGGGTGACCACTACCATAACCATGTCCGGCTTCTTACTCATGTCCCGCTCCATTGCTGTTTCAACGTACAAGTGCCTTAACGGCCCGATTTTTTAAAGCTTTAGGCCTAATTTTCCCTAAAAAACAAACGACTACTGAATATAGTTAATGTGCAATTAATGTGGTCGGTTATTGCATGGGATTGAGGATAAGCAGTGCTTTTCGTTCCGGTAGGCCATCCCTGGCCTTCCCGCGCCACCTTCCCTGGGCGCTAGTCACGAAAAACACTGCTTATCCCCAATCCAATAAACTCCGCTGCTTCCCTGAAAATCTCGCTTTTGTAACTCGATTAGCAGTAGCGCAGGACTGCTGATTCCTTTGATTCAGCATAAAAGCGCAGCACCGATTGACCGAGGGAGACCGTATTCCAGGGCTCCCGAGCGAAAGAGGGAAGCCGGGACGGCTGCAAGCGCTGTAACAAAGGAATCAGCAGTCCTGTGCGATATTGGCTTGAGCGCCGTGTTGCTTTCCAAAATCAGTTCTTTATAATACTGTATAAATATACAGTATCTATTCTCCATAAATCCCAAAAATAACAATGAAAACTTATTCGGAAAATTCGACGAAGGCCCCAGGGTCCTTGCTAGATAGGGCTTACAGCCATATAGATGATATCGAGCAGGACGATCTTCCAGCTCCCAGCATCGAGGAGTTACTCCAGCGCAATGCCAATCTGTGGCGCGGTTGCGACATGGCCGGCCAGGGCGTTCATGGCCAGAGTACTGGTTACCCGCAATTGGATGAAATCTTGCCGGGACGAGGCTGGCCACAAAATGGCCTGATGGAAATAATCAGCCCCCATTGGGGCATGGGGGAATTGCAGTTATTGATTCCCCTGATGCGCTCGCTAATTGAGCGAGGGCAATGGATTCTGTGGATCTCCCCGCCCCATTTACTCTATGGGCCAGCCTTAACCCAGGCTGGCATAAATACCGACCAGGTTCTCGTAGTTAATCTGGATACTTCCTGCAAAGACGCTTTGTGGAGCATGGAAAAAGCCCTGCAAACCAAAAATTGTGGCCTGGTTTTGGCCTGGCAAACCTGGCTTCCCGGCAAAGTCCTGCGCCGTTTGCAGTTAGCAGCGGAGAGTGGAAGCACTCTTGGCGTCCTTTTCAAGCATCGTGATAGTAAGTACTCACCATCACGTTTACGCCTTAAAATAAAGGGTTTATCTTCCAATACTACCGGTTTTAGCACGACAGGTGTCACCGTTATCAAGGCCCGCGGTAATTTCCGGCCTCTCAGTACCCGGCTCAAGCTTTTTCAGCACCACTCATCACATAACACCTATTCGTAACCCCGGGGGCCGGCTTGGAAGACCCAGAAAGCACAGCACAACTCCCTCTTCCGTCCCCGCTCGGTGCCAAAGCCGAAGTTATTGAACTGCCTCTGCCCGGACAACCCGCCTCGAAATCCAGGCAAGACCTCGATCAGGCTCAAGCGAAGAAGCCAGACAGTCTCTGGTATGCAGTTTATTTTCCCCAGCTAGCAGAGCTCAGCGAGTTGCAACAACAGGAACGTCTCAAAGAACTGGCTGCTGTGTTGGAAAGCATTAGTTCCACTGTGAGTTTCCATCCCCAGGCGCTGATCTGTGAAATTCGCAGCAGCCTGAAATACTTTGGCGGTATCGATGCTATTCATAACAAAGTTAATGAACCACTGAGGAAAGCACTTGAACAATTATCGCTGCCGGAGTTTTTCCTGTATGCGGCCTGCCCCACGGTTACTGGCAGTTTGTTGTTAGCTCGATCAGGACACAATGGCTTGATCTATCAGAAAGACAACCTGCGTTCGGCATTGGGACAACTATCAACTGAAGTTTTACATTTAGGCAAAGAACAAAACCGTCGCCTTTACAATATGGGTGTACGCCATTTGAGGGACATATGGCGCCTTCCTACAGATGGTTTACGCAAACGATTCGGTAGCGAGTTCATGAACTTGCTTAAGAAAGCATTAGGGGAAGCCCCGGAACCTACTCACAACTACCTGCCACCGCCCGCTTTCTCCACCGCCTATGACTTGCCTTATGAAGTAGAAAGCCTGGATCGCCTGTTACCGGTAGCCGATGAAATGCTAGGTCAGCTTTGTGAATTTCTGCGCCGCCGGGACTTAAGCACGAGTCATTTAGTTTTTTCACTCAAGCACGAGAAGCGTAATAACACCGATATAAACATGAGCCTGCGCCAGGCGAGCCGTTGCACTAATCATTTATTAATGTTGCTGGAAACCCACTTCACTAAGCTCATGATTCCAGCACCAGTAGTTACCATGGAGATGGAAGTCAGGAAGTTCGATGCTTTCATGAGTTATAGCGAATCATTGTTGGCAGAAGATAAACCGAACACGCGTCAATACCATGACAACAATCTGAACCAGTTCATGGAGCAATTGAAAGCCAGGCTGGGAGGGCACTTCGTAAATAGCATTAACACCGTTGCAGAACATTGCCCGGAATATGCTACCCAACAGTTTGCTTATGAAGAAATGAAGGATGCGAGTAGAGCAGTGCAGGACCAGAAATCTGTCCCCCTAAGCCCTCGTCCTTTCCTGCTGTTACAGGAGCCGGAGCAGCTCATTCTTAAAAGCGGGAAGCTCTACCACCGCAAGCCTATTACTATAATTAGTGGCCCCGAACGTATCGAATCCTACTGGTGGTCTGGCACCGATGTGCGCCGGGATTACTATGTAGCCCTGGAACAGAACGGCAGTCGTCTGTGGATTTATCGGGAACGCAGCGGCGAGAAGAACTGGTATTTGCACGGCTATTTTGCTTAATTCAAAAGAATCGATTAACAATAAAATTGCAAAAATAGAGGAGGGAGCACATAGTCACTAATCCAGTACACTGGTTTACTTCGAATGCGATGACTGCGCCGTCGAAGCGAGTCGCATAGCCGATGCCGGAGGCGAGTTACTGAGAGATAAGGTGTCTATAGGCGAATCAGGTTTTGTGGCTCACGCCAAAGGCACCGAGGGTAATATGTTTGGATTACACTCCCTGAACTAAGTAAAATTTCTGGAAGACAGCTCCATCGATCCCAGCCAATGACTGAGGTCGACTAATTCCCTGGCGATCAGGTGAATCACGCCTTCGCTTTTTTGTATGTGTCCCACCACACCCATTAACATCGCCTGACGTACAACCGGCCGATAGCGCTCTCCCAGTTTTGGCCAGACCACCACGTTAATAAATCCACTCTCATCTTCCAGGGTTAAAAATGTGACACCTGCTGCTGTCATGGGTCGTTGTCGACAGGTAACCAGACCGGTGACTTTGGCCTGTGCTTCATTCTCGATAGCTGGCAACTCACTGGCTGGCGAAACCCGGTACATATTCAAATGTTCACGGAAGAGGGCGAGGGGGTGACGCCGCAGGGTAAAACCAGTAGAACCATAATCGCCGACAATATTCTGGCCTTCACTGGCCACCGGCAATAACACATCGATACCAAAGTCCGCGTTGGCGAAATTCTGATCAGTAAAAAAGCTGTAGGAATAGCCGTCACCGTCTCCCGCGGTTTTATCTACTCCCGATGCCTGCCAGAAAGCACGGTGGCGATCTCCGCTCAAATTCCGCAGGGCATCGGCGGCAGCTAATGACTCCAGGTCTTTCTTGTTAATGCCGCTGCGAAATACCAGCTCCCGGATGGTCGTAAACTTGCCTGCCTGCCTCGCTTCGGTAATGGCCTGGGCACCAACATTGGACAATCCCTTCACCATCCGGAAGCCAATACGCAGTGCCGGCTCCATGGTCTGTTCGCAAGGAGAATTTAGTCTTTCAAAACTCGCGTCGAATTCCAATGTGCAGTCAAAGAAACTCTTATTGATATCAACCGGTAGAATAGGCACGGCATGCTGCCGTGCATCGTTAATCAATTGAGCCGGTGGGTAAAAACCCATAGGCTGGCTATTCAAAAGAGAACAACAAAAGGCGGCGGGGTGATAGAGCTTGAGCCAGGAAGACACGTAGGCAATCAAGGCAAAGCTGGCGGAATGGGATTCGGGAAAACCGTAATCACCAAATCCTTTTATTTGCTTAAACAATTTTTCGGCGAATTCCAGTTCATAGCCTCTTTCCAACATACCTTTAACCAACTTCTCCCTGTAAGGTTCTAATCCTCCTTTACGTTTCCAGGCTGCCATGGCGCGCCTGAGTTGGTCGGCTTCCCCACCAGAAAAGCCTGCAGCTACCATGGCCAGTTGCATCACCTGCTCCTGAAATATAGGCACACCGAGGGTGCGGTCCAATGCATCTCTAACCGCTTCACTGGGATAAGACACCGGCTCTTTTCCATTACGCCGGTTCAAATAGGGGTGTACCATGTCACCCTGAATGGGGCCAGGTCTCACTATTGCGATCTGAATAACGAGGTCATAGTAATTGCGTGGTCGCAAGCGCGGTAACATACTCATCTGCGCCCGCGATTCGATCTGGAATACTCCTACGGTGTCAGCCTCTCCCATCATGTCATAAACCCCGGGATCTTCTGGTGGAATATTTTGTATGGTCAGAGGCTCACGGCTGTAGTCGCCGATCATGTCCAGGCATTTGCGTACGGCGGTGAGCATGCCCAGGGCCAACACATCGATCTTTAACAGGCCCAGTGATTCCAGATCATCTTTCTCCCATTGAATAACGGTACGATCTTCCATGGAGGCATTTTCGATGGGGACCAGGTGAGAGAGGAGGCCCTGGCTAATGATGAAACCACCCACATGTTGAGACAGGTGGCGGGGAAACCCGATCAGGGATTGGGCGAGAAACACCAGCTGCTGGATTTTCCTATCGGTATAGTCAATATCCGCATCAGCCAGTTGTTCTTTCAGGTTTGATCCCCACCAATAAATCGATTTGGCTATATGGTCTAACAGTTCTTCACCAAGACCGAGAGCCTTGCCAACATCACGAATTGCACTGCGCGAGCGGTAGGTAATAACCGTGGCAGCAATGGCAGCACGGCTGCGACCATACTTGTTGTAAATATATTGAATCACCTCTTCTCGCCGGGCGTTTTCGAAATCCACATCGATGTCCGGCGGTTCATTACGTTCCTTGGAAATAAAGCGTTCGAACAGGACTTCGACCCGGGCCGGATCCACTTCGGTAATGCCCAGGCAATAACACACGGCGGAGTTCGCCGCCGAGCCTCTGCCCTGACAAAGAATGTGTTGACTGCGGGCATAAGCAACTATGTCATGTACGGTTAAAAAGTAATGTTCGTAATTAAGTTCTTTGATGAGCGCCAGTTCATGCTCGATGATGTTGCGTACTTTCGGAGTCGGTCCTTTGGGCCAGCGCTGTCGAATACCGGCTTCGGTTAATTCTCTTAACCAGCCATGGGGGGTGTAATCCGGGGGAACCAATTCCTGTGGGTACTCGTAACGGAGTTCATCCAATTCGAAATGGCAGCGCTTAGCGATCTCAACAGTGGCCGCCATGAGTGCGGGAGGAAATAATTTGCTGAGTTGTTCCCGGGTGCGTAGATGGCGCTGTCCATTGCTCTCGGCATCCAGCCCCAGCTCTTCGATAGGTCTGATTAAACGAATAGCCGTTACCGTGTCCTGCATGATGCGGCGACCCGCTTCATGCATGTAGACGCCACCGGCAGCACAAAGTGCAACATCGAACTGGGCGCCTAAATCCTGTAACTGTTTTAGCTTCTGCCGATCATCACCACGCAGTAATAACTCCACAGCAATCCAGAGTCTGTCCGGAAACTGTCGCTTTAACCAGACCGCCTGACAGGCGAGTTGTTCAGGTTCCTGAAGTAAATCGGGCAGCCATAAGGCCAGGCAATCTTCCGGTAAGTTTTCTTCCAACATCTGGTGATTTATGAAATAGCTTCCTTTCTCTGCCTCTCGCCTGGCACAACTAATCAAGTGACTGAGGTGGCCATAAGCCTTGCGATTGCAGGCCAGCAAAATCAAATGGCAGCCTTTATCCATGACAAACTCGCTGCCAATAATGAGTTTGATGTTCCGCCCCCTGGCTGCCATGTGAGCGCGCACCACACCACTGAGTGAACACTCGTCGGTTATAGCCAGGGCCTCGTAGCCAAGCTCATCGGCCCGCTCCACCAACTCCTCGGGAAAGGAAGCACCCCGCAAAAAACTGAAATTGGAAATGCAGTGCAGTTCTGCATAGGCAGGCAGAGTCGAGGGTTCGAGCTCAGTTTTCGCGAGGGGCTTTGGGGCCATGATAATGGTCTAGTATACTGTACATATATACAGTATTTTCACGAGAGCAGATTGTCAACAAGTAGTTGAGTAAAGAGCTGTGAAAAGTTTCGCTTTCGGGGGGTTTGGACGATTAACCAGGCGACAGCAGGCTGTGAAAACGAGGGCGAATACTTGTTTACGCAGTCGGTTAAATAGGTGCATCAAGAACACATAGTGCCTGCCCTGGCTCCTGTGGTTGACAGGATTAAATTTCAAACCAAAAAAAACCGGAGCATTGCTCCGGTTTTTTCATAGAGGTGAGTACTAATTACCTGACTCTTCTGCGAGTCTTTCTTCTACTCTGGCACCACGAAGAATGTTCACCATGCCATAGTTACCTTCATGGCAGGCGTATTCATAAAGCTGCCCACCAACTTTAGTCATTGGAATAATGGCAGTAACCCGATCGGTAAAAGTAGAAGGATCATCGATCGTCCATTCGTAATTCACTGTGAATGGATCGATACGGGTGAAGCGCTCCGTTAACTTTTTATTCTCAGCAGTACCCATACCCGCGTAGCTCTGGGTGAATCCGGTGAAATTGGTCGTCTCGACAACGAGGGTATCGCCATCCCAATAGCCTCGAGAATCACCAGACCACTGGCGGATATTGTCATCCAGTTGTGGTCGATCAACGATAGGCACGATGCGCGCATCATGAATCATTTCCATTAGAATCACGGCGTGATCTTTGTTCTGCACGATCTGCAAATTATTGTTGTAGAGGCTTGGCTGAAACGGAGGATCGGCGTTAAAACCAACAATGCAGCGTTCTGATAGTCCGCGATCTTCTGGTCCATCTTTACTGATACCGCCCACAACGAATCGTACTGGTCGCTCTCCCTGAACATCGGGCCCAAGGCCACCAGCGATGGGTCTAATGCCTTCCACTAAAGCAGGAAATTGTCCACTGGTGGGATAAACGATATGCGAAGTTCTGATCTGATCGGTTATGCCGGCACTTTCTACCCAGAAGTCGTTATAGCCACCGGGATTGGATTCGCTTTCAATGCCAGGAACTGCCTGATCCGAAGCAGCATCGGCGGCTGCGAGTTGGGCACGAAGTTGCTCTACTTCGTCATCTGTCATGAATTCCCTGTCCCCAAATCGGGCCGGGCGCTGCATTGGCACGTTGGAGGAAAAATTCCACACACCTTGCAAATCAGGGTGTCCCCATTCCGTTCTCGGTGCAACGTAATTGCTTTGAGCGAGTAGTGGCGCAGTAATAAAGGCACTACACAGTATTAATAGAATATAAACTTTCTTCATAGCCGATCCCCTAAGATCTCTACCTTGAGCTTGAGTTCACGGTAGTGCCTTTTTAGCGAGGAATCAACTAGTAGACTGCGAGAGAATCCAATTCTCCAATAAAAAAGGGCTCCTTACGGAGCCCTTTCCAGGCTATAGATTCCAGCAAAACGGGGAAGTGCTAGAAGGATTTACCTATAGTGAAAACAAAGGCTTCACTCTCATCTGGACGCCCGGCGGAATCCAGTTGGTCCGAAAGCTCGTCGCTGCTGAATATTGCGGCGACACCGATATCAATTTCGGAGATGGTAGTACCCCAACCGATTTCAATGTAGTCACCATCAAAATCGTCACCGAATGTACCGTAGGTTCCATAAATACCATTCTCTGCCGTGTAGGTTAGTTCCAGGAAGTCATAATCTTCTTCAGCACCAAAGCCTCCCCATTCGCCGACAGAATAACCAAGACTAAGCGGACCATAACCAAGGTTGAAGTTAACTTCTTCGTAGGTGTCATCGAATTCACCGGTGTAGTAATAACCAGTAAAGCCAACTCCTACAGTGAAACCACCATCGAATTCGTAGTTGTAGCCAAAATAGCCATCGACCTCTAAGCCATCACCCACATCAGCAGCCCAGCTACCAATGTAAAATCCACTTTCATCTTCCCAATCGATTCCCGCAGAACCAGAGGATTCTTTTTGCAGAATTCCGCGATAGTAGTATTCAGACGCCCAACCGATGTTGTAAGACAACTCCGCGTGTGCTGAGGTGGCGAGCAATCCAGACGATGCCAGGACCAGACCAGCAGCAAGGTGAGTTAATTTTTTCATTTCTTCCTCCAAGTAAATAAGCGATGTAGCAAGTCAGGCTTGCCGAATAAAAATCGATTTAATAAAGCACTGTAATAGCAAAGAGCTTGCCAGAATTCTGAAGGCACCGTATTTACTGGGCTTGCGGGAATCAGGTCAAAAATAGCGTGAATATTCCGCAACAAATTGGTGCAGGATTAAGGGCGCACCAAAGCGGTGCACCAATAAGAGGCACGGCAGAAATAGTAGGAGAAATGCGACACTGCGTAGTGTTGTAAATAGAAGAGCGAAGAGCAGACTATTCAGCAACCCCAAGATACAGGATCAAGCCAGAAGCCCAATACCAAGCTGATACTACAGTCCTAACTCTTCACTCGGTTCGTGCATAGACTTCAATGAAGTCCCATGATTTCGAGAACTCAAATTCATCCTGTTAACCACCATGCGATCATGGAGACGATGGATGATGTTGCTGCCACTTTTCTCAAAGAGAAAAGGAAAGAAGGCATGGACCAGGCATACAAACGCACCCAGAAAAAGTGCACAGGTAAATGAAAGTGCATGTCCCATGTGCTGAAAGTAAGTTTCGTCGACACTCTTTAAATGGCTGGTAAATGACCCAGTTAAAGAATCTCGCGTCGACGCCTTACTCACGTTCCCCCCTCTCGAGTGATTCAATTCCAATGAAACACCCTGAATTCAATGCTGTTCAGCATAGCAAACTTGCCTTAAAATTTTTTTGCGAATATTCTAAGAATTCACAAACTATTGACAATCTTTTACTAAAAAAAGCATTTTTATAGAATTTTTTTCTATGGACAAGATAGATAGCAGAATACTGAGCCTATTGCAGCAGAATGGCGAACTCTCTACCGCTGAAATCGCCGAGGCCGTGGGCCTTTCCACGACACCCTGTTGGCGACGAATACAGCGCATGGAACAGGAGGGGATAATTGAGAATCGGGTTGTATTGCTGAACCGGCAGAAACTCAACCTCGGAATTGATGTTTTTGTAGCAGTGAAGACAAACCAACACAATTTGGAGTGGCTATCGGAATTTTCAGCCGAAGTATCGAAATTTGATGAGGTAGTTGAGTTCTATCGCATGGCCGGGGAGTCTGATTACCTGCTGCGAGTTGTGGTTCCAGATATTCCCGCCTTCGACAAGTTCTATAAAAAGCTCGTGCAGTCCACCGGGCTCGCCGATGTTTCTTCCAGTTTCGCCATGGAGCAAATCAAATTCACTACCGCACTGCCTCTGAACTACGTCCGGACTTCCTGAGCCAAACTACTGCGTTCTTTCAATAAGTTACACTTTGTCAGTAGCTATAAATTGACGGCTCAGGATACTATCGATTAGTAAAATTCAATTAGCTATTTAAGATTTGAATCCAGCAATTGACTGGGTAATTCACAAAACAAGAACAGAATAAAAAAGCGCGGAGAAGACTAATGAATTTCATTTCCCCAGTGCAGCTTAAAAAAGTTGCCCTCTCTTTAATTACCGCAATTCTCTTTCTAAACAGCAGCGCCCTGGCCGACACCTCGTGGCCCCAGACAGAAGCTGGAGCAACTGCTGCAGGGTTCACTCAACAAGGTATTGCCAATTTGGATGCAGCGATGGAGCAAATCGTTGCCGACCAGGATGTTGCTGGCATGATTTGGATGCTGGCTAAAGATGGCGAAGTAGCAACATTCGAAACGGCAGGGCTCGCTCGTGTCAATGATCAAGCACCTATGGCAAAAGACACGCTTTTCCGTATTTACTCCATGACCAAACCCGTTACCGGGGTTGCACTAATGATGCTTCACGAAGAAGGACTGTGGGAATTTGATGATCCAGTCAGTAAGCACATTCCGGAGTTTGCAAATCTTGAAGTTTTAAAAAGTTACGACGATGAGGGCAATATCGGACTCGTTCCCCTGGAGCGACAACCGACGATGCGGGAGCTGTTAAACCACTCAGCAGGCTTCGGTTATGGGCTTGGCGGCAGGGATCCGGTTAATAACGCCTTCAGGGATCAGGCTGTTTTGGCGTCAGCCAATCTCGATGAACTGGTTGATAAGGTAGCGGGCATTCCACTGCTCTCCCAACCCGGTGAACAATACTACTATTCTGTGGCAGTCGATCTGCAGGGTTATATCGTACAAGAACTTTCCGGTCAGAAGTATGGGGACTTTTTGAATGAGCGAATTTTTGAACCGCTGGGCATGAGTGATACTCGATTTTTTGTCAGGGACGAAGACGAATATCGTTTTGCAGAAGTTCATAACTGGGATGAAGAACGTAATCGCCTGGTACAGCGCCCCCATCGAACTGACCGACCAAGTTATCTCGATCCCGAGCGACTGGAATCCGGTGGTGGGGGGCTGGTTTCATCGACTCATGACTATGCACGCTTTCTGCAAATGTTAGTCAATGAAGGTGAACTGGATGGTGCTCGCATCTTAACGCCAGAATCTGTTCGCATAATGCGCACGAACAGCCTGCGGGATGAACTGGATCTCAACGGTGGACCTGATCGACCTGGTAGACCCGGCATCGGTTTCGGTGTGGATTTCGCCGTGATTTATGATCCTGAGCTGGCTGGCACCGCGCAAGGTCCGGGCACTTACTATTGGAGCGGTGCAGCAGGTACCTGGTTCTGGATCGATCCAAGTCAGGACATGTTCTGGCTGGGCATGATTCAAGCACAGGGCCAACGACGTCCAGGTGCCGCTAATATGCGCCAGGTGGCTATCGATCTGATATACGACAGCCTGGCGGATTAGATTAGTCAGGAATCGGTACGAGCAAGTCCTGGGGAACGGCATAGCCTTTTTGTACCGCTGGTCGATCCGCGATTCTTAGATACCAGTCTTTGAGTCGCGGATAGTCGTTCAGATCCATTTGCTGAAATTCGTAGCGAGATATCCACGGCCAGGTGGCGATATCTACAATCGAATAATCATCAACGATAAAGTTTCTGTCTTTTAATCGATTTTCGAGAACTTGATAGAGGCGAGCATTTTCTTTGCTGTATCTTTCTTCCGCGTAAGGCGCTTTGCCTGGATTGAACTTTACGAAATGGTGGGTCTGTCCGAGCATTGGGCCAATATGCCCCATCTGGAACATTAACCACTCCATTTGTTTCCAGTACTGCTCTCCCATAGCTGCCATCAACTTTCCTGTCTTGTTTGCCAGGTACATGAGGATTGCACCGGACTCCATCATCTTTGCACCAGTTTCATGATCGACAATGGCGGGAATCTTGTTATTGGGGCTAAAGCTTACAAATTCCGGGTCGAGCTGATCACCCTTGGTAATATCGACAGGAAATACTCGATAGGGTAATCCCACTTCTTCCAACATGATCGAAACTTTGCGTCCATTCGGTGTTGCCCAGGTATATAAATCGATACCTTCAAATTCTTCTCCATCCATTGCGATAGTTCTCTCTTTTGTTTCAAACACTAAATTGATTCAGTCGGATGCGAAATAGCATGCAGCCTTGCTGAACAAAAGTAAAATTTTACAAATTAGTAAATTGAGCCAGATTCCCGGGCATGCTGGTAAGGGATATACCAAATCCTTGTGATCTACCTTACCGTATGATCGATGGGCGCCGCCGTATGGAGAAACTAAGGCACGCTGGCAGCACTTCGGGTTCCTTTGTTATCTTCGATTACAAAGAAGTTGTTCCCTACATTCTTGATTTTGAACTGCTAAAGTAATTTTAAGGTAATTGTACAGGTCTCTATTTCTGAGTATCCTGAGAAACCCTGCCAGTCAGGCACCAGACCATGCACAGATCCAGTTTCAGCAGCATTAAGACACTTATTACACTATTCCTGTGTGTGCCTGCTTCACTGGGTTTCGCTCAACAAGACAGCGCTGGGAAAGATTGGCGCTGGCCTAATAATTTTACTCATACTCAGTCGGAACAACTGGTAGAAGAGGGCAAGCTGGCTTTGCTGAAAAATGAAATATTGGCTGCAGAAAGACGATTCTCGGAAGCGATTCAAATCGCGAAAGTAAATAACGGGCTCTATAGCGGGGAACAAATTCCCGCGCTGGAATTAATGATCGAAAGTCTCATCGCCCAGAAAAATTGGGAAGCTGTCGATACGCAACTTGAGTATTACGAGTGGCTAAATCAGCAGAGCCATCGGAAGAACCTCACCCGGTATCTTTCTGGCCTTGAAGGAATGAGGCGCTTGTTACTCGCGGCCTCCGCAGACGTCCATAATCCCCGCAGTGTTCGCTATCTCATCGCGGCAAAAAATGTAAACTGGAATGCTGTAAATGCTATTGAAACTGTTCTAGGCGAGAATAGTCTGCGTTTGACTCCCTGGCTTTACAATATCGTCCTGGCTCATTACTACCAGACTTCGGTAACCAAACGCAGAGGGATGACCAGTTACGAATACAAGTCTGACGACGACAAGATAATCAGTGGATGGTCGCTACGAAAGAATGAATCATTGCGTATTAGTTACTCCATTGGCAAAGATCTCCTGGAACGTATTCAGCAAATTCATCAGTCGAGCGGACAAACCAGCCCGGAAACCGAAGGACTAATCCTGGTCTATCTTGGTGATTGGGAAATGTTGTTCGGCAACAAGTCCCGCGCGCTGGATTTCTACACGCAAGCGAATAACTCATTTGAAAGTTATGGTGTCGCGCAGGAAGCAGTAAATCAATTTTTCGCGAACACTACAGTCCTTCCTGCTGAAACCTTGCTTACCGATTTCACTCCCAGCGACTCAGAAGAACGTTTGGAGTTTGTCGCATGGTCCCCAAACTACATCGCCACAGCCACACCAGCTTCTCAGCAGAATAATCTGATTCTGGCAGAGCCTGAGTACAATGCGCTGGTGAGATTTAGCCTTGATTCCCTAAGTAGTAGTTTACGCGCGACAGAATCAGCGGCACGCATGGTGGTCGCACTCTCTGATTTACAGGTTATAAGTGCAACACCTGACAATACGTTTGTAAAAGATCTGGCCAGAAATGAAATAAGCTTGTTACAGTTCAGGCCGAAGTTTGAAAATGGGGTTCCAGTAAGTATGGAAAACATAGAAATGGATTACCGCTTTTCACCTACCATTAATCCATTTAGCATTTCTCAAAATGAAACTACTCAATAAATATTCAAGAATGGTATTCCTGGGTGGAGCTGCAATATTGCTCGAAACTGCCTGTGCTGCGCCTGGAGAAGGGAGTACCAATAGAATGCCCACAGATGCTGAAGTAGAGCAATACAATGCCACCGTCGATCCTAGTGAACATATTGTATGTCGCAATGAACGACCGGTAGGTAGCCATATCCCCGTCAGGGTGTGCCGGCGAGTTGCCGACATGGAAACTATTTCCACACACCATCGGGAAGAGTTGCGGCGAGTCTTGCGTTAGGCGTCTTTTATAAAATCGTAATCGATCATTTGAGTGAGATCGATAGTGTGATGTTGCGACTGCATTGGATACTTCAATCCGGTAGCGCAATTGAATAACATCACTTGCTCATCAGACTTAATTCGGCCGCTGGCTAACTCCTGTTTTAGCGCCGCCAGGGTTGCCGCCCCCTCCGGGCATAACAGAATTCCTTCCTCCTTCGCGCATTCCTGATGAGCCTCATTAATTGCTTCGTCGCTGACCGCAACCGCAAAACCGTCACTCTCTCGTACAGCATCAAGTATCAAAAAATCACCAACCGCTGCCGGGACTCTGATTCCTGCCGCAATGGTAGCTGCATCCTGCCAGGGTTCGGCATGGCGCTGGCCTTCTTCAAAGGCTTTTACAATAGGCGCACAGCCTTCTGCCTGCACGGCAACCATGCGTGGCCTCTTGGCCCCGATCCAACCGATAGCCTCCAGTTCATCAAAAGCCTTCCACATGCCGATCAGTCCGGTCCCACCGCCAGTCGGATAGAGAATGACATCCGGAACAGTCCACCCCATTTGCTCGGCAAGCTCCAGCCCCATGGTCTTTTTGCCTTCAATCCTATAGGGCTCCTTTAAAGTCGACGTATCAAACCAACCCATCGCTTCCTTGCCTTCACCGACAATTTTTCCGCAGTCGTTGATATAACCGTTCGCAAGAAATGTCTTGGCACCCTGAAAAGCAATCTCTTCGATGTTTACTCTGGGTGTGTCTTCCGGGCAGAAAACATAGGTTTCGATTCCTGCCCTGGAACAATAGGCAGCCAGGGCAGCGCCAGCGTTTCCATTGGTAGGCATCGCCATGCACTTTACTCCCAGTTCTTTCGCCATTGCCACCGCAAGTGCAAGTCCGCGCGCTTTGAACGAACCGGTAGGCAAACGCCCTTCATCTTTTATGAGTATTTCGCCGCTGTTTAATTCTTGCTGCAGTTTGGTGGCAGGGAGAATTGGTGTCATAAGCTCCCCGAGACGTACAACGTTTTCGGCTTTCCGCACCGGCAAAAATTCGCGGTAGCGCCAGAATTCTGGGGCTCGGTTAAGGAGATCTTCTTTTTTAATCGCTCCAGAAAGGGCCTCAAGGTCATAACGCACAAGCAAGGGCTTCCCGGCTTCAGACAAACCGTGTAGTTCATCAGCAGGATAATGTTTCCCGGTATAACTGCATTCCAGGTGCGTAACAAAAGTCGGGTATTCGTTCATTGAGATTTAGTCCAGAAATAATTCGGTAAAGCTAGAGACGAAACATCTTGTCGACGACGTCATCATTCTTGAAAACATGGTAAAGCGCTGCGCCGACATGCAGTGCGATAACGGCAAGCAAGGCCCAACAAGTCCAGAGGTGGATATCAGAAAAGAAAATATTCAAGTCATCATTTTCTTCGGACCATGCTGGCAAATCCACTAACCACCAGAAAGTAGTTTCCCAACCGCTATAAGAGGAAGAAAGATAGCCGCTAATACAACAAGCGGCTATCAGGAAATAAGTAAGGACGTGATCAAGTTCCGCCAATTTTTCCAGCCGAGATTTTTGTTCTTGAATTAGTTTGTCCTTTTGAAATATCCGTATCGCTATCATAGCGATAATAATTATGAATACAGTAATCCCAACATTCTTGTGTAACTGAAAAGGTAGTTGCCGATAGGTGAAAATGTCTGAAGGCAGAGGAAGCGACAACATCCACCAACTGGAAATAAAAAGAAAAAACACCGAAGCGGCTATTAGCCAATGCATAAGTACTTTAGAACGCGGCAGTTGCCTGGACATCACTCTGCAACCTCTTGCTTATCACTGAGGCTTGTAATCACAGCGGCCAATAAAGTTGCATGAACAAAAAACCACAATAGTGTTGGCCACAAGTACTGAGCGCGCAATAACGGCCCAGTGTTGCTCGCGGCAACAAAAATTAACAAATCAATTGCAAGCAATCCGCCAAAACAAGCTTTAAGGGAAATCGAGCCAAGCTTTGATTGGGCAACTACAGACATTCCCAGGTAAATCGAAAATACAGCAAATAGCGATCCCAGGGTGGAAAACAATAACATCGCTGGTCGAAACCAGTCGGGAGAAGAGGCCAGGATGATTTGTACATTGCTTACCAGTAATTCACATTCCAGCAAGCTCAAGTTTTCTTCTTCTAATTCATCCTCGCGACAGTCTGCGGGAACGCCTTGTTCCGCGGCAGAACCCGGCGTTACCACTAATTGTTTGAGCAGTTCGTTACCGTGACTTGCGAGCAGCAACAAACCAAATAGAACCGCAATCAACCCTATCCATTTTGTATTAATGCCGTTTCCTTGTGCTGGAGTCATCTAAGGCTAAAACTCTACCTGGTTTTCATACTTGTCACGAAAGCGCTCATACAATTCCTGTTGAGTTCCATACAGGTCAATGTCTCTTCCCTGAATAAATGCGCCTAACACCTGGCTGGTGCGCATATCCAGGGCATCGCCCTGAGAAATAAACAAGGTCGCATCTTTTCCTACTTCAAGGCTGCCAACTCTGTCAGCGACGCCCAGTATTTCAGCGCTGTTTAAGGTAACCAGGGTCAAGGCAGTTTCACGGTCCAGACCATAGGCAGCTGCGGTACCCGCAAAGAATGGCAGGTTACGTTGTCGATCTATGGATGTGGCGCCTCCACCAATACCTATTTTTAAGCCGGCCTGGTGTAACAGGAAAGGAGTCTTAAAGGGTGCGTCTACATCGTGCCATTCCTGCTGAGGCAGTTCGTGAATCTGCTCATAGATAACGGGTATATCCTGGGCGAGCAGGAAATCCAGGATTTCTGCCGCTTCGGCGGCACCGACTAAAACGATGTTGTCCACGTTATAACTGCGGGCAAAACGAACTGCGCTAATGATTTCTCTTGCCTGATCTACATGCAGGAACAGTTTTGCATTTCCATTAAGTACTGGTTGCATTGCAGCAAGATTTAAGTTGAGTGGCTCACCGTCATAAGTTTGGGCAGCCTGAAACAGGGAATGGAGTAACTGGGTCTGGCCTTCATAGTCTTCGTTGTCGATGGTTTCAAACAAACCAGTATCTGGACTGCGACGGCGCACGCGCAAGGAAGGCCAGTGCATGTGGATGCCTACATCTTCAATTAACAATGCGTCTTCCCAATTCCATCCATCAAGTTTAAAAACCGAGGAAGAACCAGAAATCAGTCCGCCCTGAGGCGTGACCTGGGCGGTCAGGATGCCATTAAAACGCTGAGTCGGAATCAGCTCGGAATCTGTATTGTAGGCAATAGCAGATCGCACGCTCGCATTTATATCACCTTCCTCGACAACATCCTGGGTTGCACGAATCGAACCGACTTCCTGCAGGCCGAGAATTGTATTAGGTAGAACGAATCCAGGATAAACGTGTTGCCCTTCCAAATTTATAATGCGATGACCCTCGGTATCGATTCCATCCGAAGAAGAGCCGACGGCAGTAATAATGCCTTCATTAAACGTAATAACGCCATCACCGATAACGCTTCCATCGCCCACATGAATAATTGCGCCGGTTATTGCGATAGGTTCGCTCTGGTCCGCAGCCGGAGTTGGTACGATTGCATTAACGTTTAATTCAAGAGTCAGTAACAGGAAAGAAACTGACAACAGCATGGTACGAATAATCTTCTTCATGTCAGTTCTCCCTAGTCGTTACCCGATTCATTACTGATCGCCGCAATTATGCGAGCTCGTTCGTTTTGTATCTGTTGCCTTAATTCCATATCGCTCTCGCGATCGTAGTAAGAAATTCCTTCGATCCAGGTCGTCTCTGCTACCGCGTAAATTGAGAGAGGATGATCACTCCACAAAACCAGGTCCGCGTCTTTACCTTCCCGGATACTTCCCATGCGGCCGTCCAGGTGTAAGAGGATTGCAGGATTCAGAGTGACCATCTTTAACGCATCGATCTCACTCACTTCCCCATATTTAACTGCCTTGGCAGCTTCCTGGTTAAGGCGACGGGATAACTCGGCGTCATCGGAATTGAGCGCAACCACAACCCCGGCTTGTAGCATCAATGCCGCGTTGTAAGGTATGGCGTAGCGCACTTCCCATTTGTATCCCCACCAATCGGAAAAAGTAGAACCGCCGGCGCCATGCTGCGCCATCTTGTCCGCAACCTTGTATCCTTCCAGGATGTGAGTAAAGGTATTGATATTGAAATCAAAGCTGTCCGCCACATGCATAAGCATATTGATTTCAGATTGCACGTAAGAGTGAGCGGTAACGAATCTCTCACCGTTAAGCACTTCTAACATCGCTTCATCTACCAGGTCCCGCCGGGGAGCCGGGGTGTTTCGACGCTGGGCTGCCGATAAACTATTGTAGTCTTCCCAGGTCGCTTCATATTCCTGGGCTTGAGAAAACGCATCGACGAAAACCTGCTCGACTCCCATACGCGTCTGGGGATAGCGAAAGGAAAAAGGATTACGCGAACGTTTTACATTTTCCCCAAGTGCGAATTTGATAAATTCGTCGGCATCTTCGATTAGTAAATCCTGTGGAGAGGCACCCCAGCGCATCTTTATAGTGGCTGACTGCCCACCAATTGGATTCGCCGAACCATGTAACAACTGTGCCGCAACAACACCACCTGCAAGATTACGATAGATGTTGATGTTCTCGGAGTTAACAACATCTTTCATTCGAACCATGCTGGAGTTGGTTTCCGTTTCATTTATGTTAAACAGTGCGATATGAGAATGTTCATCGATGATTCCCGGTGTTAAATGCTTGCCGCTACCATCGATTACCGTGACTCCGTTAGCCGACAAATTTTCTCCAACTTCGGCGATTCTTCCATCCCGGACTAAAACATTTGTAACCAAATTTCCAATGTCTTCGTTAGTCCAGACCGTTGCTCCCCGGATTAACATGTCCTCTTGGGTGGGTTGCTGTGTTCTGCCATAGGCAGTAAAGGGATAAATTATCTGGCCGGGCAAGTCTGGAATTTCAGCAGCATCTTCACTTTCTGATACTGCCGATGCCAAGCCACCACTACGTACCATTCGCCAGTTAACTCTTTCACCAGAGGGGGCACGGCCATTGCCTTGCCAACCTGTATCGTTAGAGTCTTCGATAGGCCAACCACTGAGGCGAACGCGATTTCCTTCTTCATCGACAGCGAAATTAAAAGTGATCAGGTCTTCACTCAGGTCGAGATTCACGCTTCTTGAATCGTCACCCTCCAGTATCAGTTCTGCTGAGGGAGAGCCGTCTGCAAAAGTCATTTCGATTGAGTATTCCTGGTCAGCAATCGCTAAAGAATAGGTCCCCGCCCTGTCATCATAGTTTTCCGCCAGAACGAAGCGCTCACCTTCGATCCAGTTTTCGAGTATCTGAGATTCTTCCGCGAACAAGGGGCCAGAAGTAATAACAAAGTTTGCCAGGGCATTTGGCGTAAGTTGACCGAGCAATCCTTCCAGACCAACTAGCTCAGCTGCGGAAGAAGTAATGGCGTTGATGGCCGCACGCTCAGACAGACCATTTGCAACGGCTTTGCGTAAGTTCGCCCAGAATTCATCACTGGCTCCGGAAGAAGTGATGGCAAACTCGATTTCATTCTCTTCAAGAATACGAGGATTGAATGGCGCCAATTCCCAGTGCTTCAAATCTTCGAAGGAAACATCATCGGCTAACAGTGGATTTTCGATTTCAGGCGCAGCGGGGAAATCAACAGGAATTATCAGGCTGGCGTTCGTGGCCTTGATCAGATCAGCCCGCCGAAAACTATCACCACTGGTTTTGAGGATGTATTGAGTATCAAACTCATCTCCCACCCGATCAACAGTCAGTGCTTCCTGCCAATTATCCACTTCCATAATCTGTGGCAGCGACTGGGTTTCATTCCAGGCTTCGAGAGTGTCATCTGTGAAAGGTCGCGGCTCTTGCTGCCCGAACCATTGGGCATCCAGGAATGTTTGTCGAATGAGCGCGAAAGATCCCATTAATGACGAAGGCATGTTCTGGGAGGAGGTGCCTTTATCGAGAGAATAGTGGGCTGCGACATCGGGAACGATGATGGCTTCATTGGCATTTTTATTGCCAAGGGTAATTAGTGCTGACGTACCCCGCGCGATTCCGTCGGGGCGTAAACTTATTACGCTGGAGAATCCGAGTTCGCGGAATTTATTGCGTTCTTCTTCTACTGGCGAGAAATCAGTACTGGCGCGAAAATTCGATCTTATTGCGTCGTTAACATTGAGCGCTCTTTCACTGGGAAACAGGTTTTCCGCTGCACCGTTATCATCGATACGCTCCAGTTCTTCCATACCATAATCCGTATACACATCGACAAAACCTGGATAGACAAACTTACCTTCCAGGTCTATTTCGAAGTAGCCATCCGGGGCTTCATTATCGGAACTCAGCTCTACTATTCGGCCTTCACTTACAAGCAGGCTAGCTCCCTGAACGTAGCTTCCATCCGCCTGGTAGAAATTGCCGTTGATAAAGGCAAAAGATGCCAGTCGGTTATCTGCAATCCCAT
>CAZTTE010000019.1:0-63568 GCA_964616225.1 uncultured Pseudohongiella sp. | reverse complement strand
ATTAGCTGCGTAAACTAACTTTAAAACTGGACCAGTTAGGTGAGGCATGTCAATAATTAAAAGGGCTGGCATTGCGATAAAGCTCATCTTGATAATATCGCCCTTTATATAGGCAAACAGGGCAATAAAGCTTAGCGCCACAATTACAAGCCCGCCTGATAAACCATCAATTCCATCGACCATATTGACAGCATTTATTGCACCGACTGTTGCAAAGATCGTAAATGGAATCGCCAAAGCGCCGAGCACGAGAGGTCCTATGTAAACTAAACTTCCCAGGGACCTAAGTTGAACCCCCGCGGCAACGGACATGACTAATGCCATCAGGTCATGACCAGCCATCCTGGCGGCTACTGTTAACTCTTTTTTGAAACTTTCTGTTCATGTTTTGATCAAACAAATTCGATTCTGCTTTTAAAAGGGCTCACAAGTTGCTGGAAAATATGTGGATTGTCTATCAAATTTAAGTGACAAGTGAATTTCCTGGGAAGTAGAGTTTTATTGGCCTTCAGCGCTATTTTTTTAGCCACATTGGCCGATTTAAAGTGTTATTAATCCTTTTAATCAGATAGAATTCCGCGCCATTCAAATGCTGAATTCAAGCTTTAGTTTTTTCTTGGAATTATCAGTCTCAGTGCTTAGACGCAGTACCCGTCCCTCATCGAAAATCCACCAACTTAGTCCGAGGCCAGCATGCGCCTGAAGTGTATTAAGTTAGCTGGTTTTAAATCTTTCGTAGATCCGACAACAATTAATTTCCCCTCGAATTTAGGTGCCGTCGTTGGTCCTAATGGTTGTGGCAAGTCGAACGTAATCGATGCGGTGCGTTGGGTAATGGGAGAAAGCTCGGCCAAGAATCTTCGTGGCGAGCACATGACTGACGTCATCTTTAATGGCTCCAGCGCGCGCAAACCGGTGGGCCAGGCCAGTGTAGAGCTGGTATTCGATAATCACGATCGCAAGCTTAAAGGTGAATACGCAAACTTCAGCGAAGTTTCGATAAAGCGTAAGGTCGATCGCGAGTCGCAATCGACTTATTCCCTTAACGGAACTGTCTGTCGACGCAAAGACATTACCGATATTTTCCTTGGAACCGGTCTTGGTGCAAGAAGCTATTCCATTATCGAGCAGGGCATGGTGTCGAGACTCATCGAGTCCAAGCCGGAAGAACTACGGGTTTATATCGAAGAAGCTGCTGGAATTTCCAAATATAAAGAAAGAAGAAAGGAGACTGAGCGGCGTATCAAGCGCACAAAAGAAAACCTGGAGCGACTCGCGGATATCCGGGAAGAGCTCGAGCGCCAGCTTTCCCATTTAAAGCGCCAATCAGTAGCAGCGGAAAAATACGGTGAGCTTAAACAGCAGGAGCGCGAGACTGCCGCTAATCTCAATGCGCTTCGTTGGCGCAGCCTGGATGAGCAAATTAAGGCAAACCAGGAATCTATCAATTCTCTCGAAATCAACATCGAGTCCAGGGCGGCCGATCAGCGTGGAATCGATGTCAAGATCGAACAGCATCTGGCTGATAACGCAGACTTGACCGATGCGCTGGGTGAAGTCCAGGCGCGTTTTTACAGTCTCGGTAATGATATTGCCCGTATCGAGCAATCGATTGAGCACCACATGGAGCGGGTAGACCAGCTCAAACTGGATTTGAGTGAAACCCAGGAAGGTTGGACACAAACCCAGGAAGAACTGGATATCGATCTGCGCAAAATCACGCAACTCGATGGGGAATTAAAGACTGTCACCCCGGAACTGGAGTCCGCCAGAGCAATGGAAGTGGAATCTTCCCGGCTCCTGGCAGAAGCCGAAGAGGCCCTGCAACAATGGCAGCAGGAATGGGATGAGTTTAATCAGCGTGCAGAAGAGCCCAGACAAACCGCTGAAGTAGAACAATCCCGTATCCAGCAACTGGAAACTATCGTAGATCGAGGCTTGCAACGAAAACGAAGCCTGGAAGAGGAGTTACAGCAATTAGAACAGGCCCCGGCGGACACAGAATATGAATCTCAACAACAAGCGGCCGAGGATTTCGAAGCGGGTATTAGCGAGTTACGGACTAAATCAGATTCTCTATTGTCTTCAATCGAAGAGTTCCGAACGGAATTAAATTCGTGCACGGAAGAGCTCGATTCGGTCAGAAGCGAATTACAAACCAGCAAAGGCAGGCAGGCTTCATTAGAAGCGCTGCAACAAGCGGCTCTGGGCCAAGATAACCAGGAAATTAATAGCTGGTTGCAGTCAAAAGGCCTGAATAAGCAGATTCGACTGGCAGAAAGCCTACGTATCGAGCCCGGCTGGGAAAAAGCGGTGGAAGCTGTATTGGGTGAATCTCTTCAGGCAATTTGTGTTGAGGGGTTAGATCGAGTCGAGCAGCTGCTATCAGACCTGCCCAAAGGAAAACTGGCATTACTGGATGTCTCCAATCGATCCCCCGCAAACCCGGCAGACTCTCAGTTAAGCACTCTCCGATCCAAGGTGAGCAGTGATTGGGAAATCGGTGATTTGCTCGAGAACATTTATATCGCTAAAGACCTGCAGGAAGCTCTGCAGCAGCGTGCAGGCCTGGGTAAAAACGATTCCATCATCACCAGAGACGGTATCTGGCTAGGGAATAACTGGGTCCAGATCAAGAATAAAACCAGCCAGGATTCCATCGTAGAGCGACGCGGACTAATTGCTAATTTATTCCACAAAATCAAAATGTTAAATGATCAAGCTCAGAGTTTGTCTAAGAAGAGAACTCAACTTCGGTCAGAATTGGAAAGTAAGGAGCAGGAAAGAGACCAGCTGCAGACCGACTTGTCGGAGAAAACCAAGCAATTGGGTGAGGTTAAATCGGAAATAAGTGCAAAACAGGCTAAGGAAGAGGAGGCTGCGGCCAGGAAAGCGCGAATTCGGGTAGAACTGGAAGACTTGGCAAAACAACTGGCCCAGGAGGAAGAAAATACGGCAGAAGCCCGGGCTAGATTGCAGAAGGCGCTGGATAGTATGGCTGAAGATGTAGAGGGCCGGGAAGCCCTGGAAGAAGCGCGGGAGAAAACCCAGAAAGCGCTTGAAGCTACAAGGGAAAAAGCCCGAAATGACAAAGACTTAGCCCATGAGCTTGCATTAAAACAGCAATCTATACAAGCATCCTTGCAATCTACACGTGAAACCATGGACAGGATGGCGAGCCAGGTGCAGCGCTCCAAAGAAAGAATCGAATCCCTTAGCACCCAGATAGAAGAATCTGACCAACCACTGGATGAGATGCGTTCAGAGCTTGAGCAGCTATTGGGTCAACGACTCGAGGTGGAGAAGGAATTAGGTGTTGCCAAGAGCCGCGTAGATGAAAATGAGCACACTATTCGTAGCTTGGAGCAGCAACGGAATGAGCTGCAGGAAGGCCAGAACAAGCTGCGCGAAGAGCTTATGCAGGCCCGCCTCAAGAGTGAGGGGGCTTCGGTTAAGCGCGATGGCGTTCTGGAGCAACTGAAAGAAGCCAAGTTTGAGCTGGAGCAGGTGCTGGTAAACCTGCCGGAAGATCTGAAAGAGCAACAATGTGAGCAGGAACTGGAAAAACTCTCTAATCGCATTCAGCGACTGGGACCGATCAACCTGGCTGCAATTGACGAGTACGAACAGCAGAGTGAGAGAAAAGTCTATCTTGATCGCCAGAACGATGACCTGGAGAAGGCGCTCAACACCCTACAGAACGCTATTCGCAAGATTGATAAAGAGACCCGTACGCGGTTTAAAGAAACCTTCGACAAGATTAATTCTGGACTACAAAGCCTGTTTCCCAGGGTATTTGGCGGTGGCCATGCCTACCTGGATATGACCGGTGAAGATTTACTGGATACCGGGGTTGCTATCATGGCGCGCCCTCCTGGTAAGCGGAATAGCACTATTCATTTGCTTTCCGGTGGTGAGAAAGCGATGACGGCAATTGCCCTGGTATTCTCAATCTTCCACCTGAATCCATCGCCTTTCTGTATGCTGGACGAGGTGGACGCGCCATTGGATGACGCCAACGTAGGCCGTTATGCCAACCTGGTGAAGGAAATGGCGGAAAATGTGCAGTTTATTTTCATTACTCACAACAAGATCACCATGGAAATGGCTAACCAGCTGTTGGGTGTCACCATGCACGAAGCAGGGGTCTCCAGAATCGTCGCGGTAGACATCGATGAAGCTGCAGAATTGGCTGCCATGTAAAGCTCAAAATTAATTGCTATTTGATCCTTTCCAGTCCTAAAGAAAATCCAGTAACTGTAAGATAATATTAAAAATTTTCGGGAATTTTTCTATTCAATTCGTTGATCGAATATGAGTCCGCGTGAGCTGGTAATTTTCTTATTAGGTCTGGCCATAGTTGCCGTGATATTACGGGGGCTGTATGTGGCTTTGCAGGCTCGCCGTGGCCAGATCAAACTGGCTATCGATAAAAACATCCCTCAAGACGTTGATCTGGACGCACTCGAGCTCGCAGAGCTACCGGGCGGCGGAGCCCGTGTAGTCGAGCGCTCATTGGCCGTGGTGAATTTCCAAAACAGCGCCATCGAAGCGGCTAATGCCCGCGCAGCATCTCTGGGCTTGGGCACCGAACAACAGGAAGAAGAGTCAATTCCTGTGCTGATGGACCCCGTCGTGCTCAACGAAGAGTCTGGTGAAGAGCAAGTGGAGCAGGAAATGGAACAGGATGTGGAACGGAAAGCAGAACGGGAAGATTTGGAAGTGCCAGCCAGTGACAGGGATCAGCACCCAGAGATTGGCGACAAATCAGAAGAATACGAAGATCCAGATTCCGTTCTGTTTGATTATGGAGAAGAGCGCCAGGAGAGCGCGGATAGCGAAGAAGATTATGGCGAAGATGAATTCGATGACGAGGATTCACGCCCGGCTATGTATCGAGAAGACGGTATGTCTTCGGTGATGCCTGACTATCCCGATGATGAATGGGGCGATGAGGAAGAAGAGGAAGACGAGATCCCGGAGGGATTTCATGAAGAAAATTTTGGAGGATCATCTTTCGAAGACGAAGAAGAGTGGGATGACAAGTCTGAACAGGAAGAAGAGCTTGATGAAGAGTTTGCTTCCGATGAAGAAATTATAGCCGCATTCAAGGGAAGGCAGTCTGCATCTCAAGCCGAGGAAGAATCTGAATTCGACGACATCGATGGCTATGATTTTGATGATGAAGAGCTGGATGAAGAAGTCGATGAAGTACAGCGACAAGAGCCTTCATTAGGCGCGTCATTTGAAGATTCCCTGGAAGAGTTTTCAATGACGGCAGGTGAGCGCATTGGTTATAACGAGCCTGCAAAGAGTGAAGCGCAACAACCTGAATTATTTGATGATGATATTGATGCTGAAGAGCTTGAAGAATCACCTAAAGCAAAACGTGGACTCAAGTCCTTATTGTCAGTTTTTGGGCGTGGAGAGAAAAACGAAGAATCCAATAATGAGGAGCCCAATGATGAGGATTCTTGTGGGCCCGGTGAGTTTAATGAGTTAGAGGACGAAGAAAAATTTGATAGTCCTGAATTCGAAGCGGAAATATCGCAGCAACCCATAGAAGATATTCCGGGATTTGAAACAAGAGAAACAGCCAATAGAGAACAAGTAGAAGAGCGCCACGCTGAATTGGAAGCATCCGATCCGGATACTATCCAGCAATCTGAAGTACTGGTTGTAAACGTGACGGCTCGGGAAGGAAGAGCATTTCACGGCAATGACTTGCTACAAGCCCTGGTAACTTCCGGGTTGAAGTTTGGTGAAATGAATATTTTTCATCATCGCCTGAATAATGACAACAAAGGCCCGGTTATATTTAGTGTTGCCAATATACTAAATCCGGGCACATTTGATCTGAATGACATGGAGAACTTTTCCACAATCGGGATAAGTCTGTTCCTCGCACTGCCAACCCAGATTAACAACCTGCAGGCCTTTCAGCAGATGCTCGATGTAGCGCAGCAGGTACGGGGTGCTCTCGATGGTGAGTTAAAAGATGATCATCGTAACGTCATGACGGCACAAACTATTGAGCATTATCGTCAGCGTATCCGTGATTTCGAGCTAAGACAGCTAAAAACTGCTGGCAGCCGCGACTAAAAACCTAATACACTTTTCGTCATGACAGTCCCTGCGAAGATCAAACGGGAAGTAGCTTCCTTACGCAAACAAATAGAGCACCATAACAGCTTGTATCACTCTCTGGATGCCCCGGAGATTCCAGATGCGGACTATGATGCGCTCTTGTTACGCCTCGAAGAACTGGAACTGGAATACGATCTCGCCACACCCGACTCTCCAACCCAGCGAATTGGTAGTGCGCCTCTCAGTCAGTTTACGCAGGTAACTCATGAAATCGCCATGTTGTCCCTGGATAAAGTTTTTGGCGAACAAGATTTGCGGGATTTTGAAAGTCGAATTCAGAAGCGCCTGGATTCAAATGAGGAGTTAAGTTACAGCTGCGAACCCAAGGTCGATGGTGTCGCTGTTAGCTTGCTTTACGAAGGTGGGGCATTAACACGTGCGGCGACGCGGGGGGATGGTGTCACCGGAGAAGATATCACCCACAACGTTAAAACCATCCAGTCTATTCCGCTAAAACTAAAAGGCCCTGGCAAGTCTTCCCGTTTGGAAGTGCGGGGGGAAATATTTCTAAGCAAGCCCGGATTTGAAAAACTGAACGAAAGAGCGGAAAAAGAAGGCAGCAAGGTCTTTGTTAATCCCCGTAACACGGCAGCCGGAGCCGTGCGTCAACTCGATTCGAAAGCCACCGCGAAGATCCCATTGGAAATGTTTTGCTACAGCGTGGGAACAGTTCAGGGAGTAAAGTTGCCAAGCCATCTCAGCGAAATATTCAATGAGCTGGCCGAACTGGGATTGCCCGTCAATCCTGATCGGCAAACGGCCCACGGTATTGATGCGTGCCTCGATTACTGCGTGTCCTTATTAGAAAAACGTGACAAGCTCATCTATGAAATCGATGGCGCGGTAATAAAAGTAGATGATTTAGATACCCAGCAATCATTGGGGCAGAATGCCAAGAGTCCTCGATGGGCAATGGCCTATAAATTTCCGGCCGAAGAGAAGTCTACCAGGGTTCTCGATGTAGAGTTCCAAGTTGGGAGAACTGGCACTATCACACCGGTTGCCAGGCTCGATCCTGTATTCGTTGGCGGGGTTACTGTTAGCAATACGACCTTGCATAACATGGATGAGATAGAACGACTTGGATTACGCATCGGCGATACAGTTATAGTGCGCCGAGCAGGGGATGTTATTCCGAAAGTCGTAAAGGTTTTACACCCCGAGAAGAACAAGAAAGCAAAGGCTGTCAAACTACCAGCTAAATGTCCTGCCTGTGGTTCCCCTGTTGAGAAAGATGGCGAAGTATTATTTCGTTGCAGTGCCGGAATAATCTGTCCTGCGCAGCTAAAGGAATCTATTAAACATTTTGCTTCCCGAACTGCTATGGACATAGAGGGTCTGGGTAGCAAGTTAGTGGATCAACTGGTAGATGAAGGATTACTAGAAAGCGTTGCAGATATCTATGAGTTAACAGTTGAGCAACTCGCTAAGCTGGAGCGAATGGGAACCAAGTCGGCACAGAACCTCATCGATGCCATCGAAAAAAGTAAAGACACAACTCTGCCAAGGTTTCTTTTTGCCCTGGGTATTAGGGAAGTAGGGGATGCGACTGCATTGGCGCTGGTAAATCATTTTGGCGATATCGACCCGATTGCAGATGCAAGGCCGGAAGATTTGGAAGAGGTTGCTGATATCGGACCAATTGTCGCGCAGCACGTTTCCATTTTCTTCGACAACAAGGACAACTTGGCCTTGATTAACAAGTTGAGGAAATCCGGTATCCACTGGCCGGTTGTGGATGTAAGTGCTGCCGAGAAGCCTCTGGAAGGCCAGACCTTTGTCCTCACCGGCACCCTCGAAGTGATGCCCCGTAATGAAGCGAAAGCACAGCTGGTAGGCCTGGGTGCAAAAGTCGCGGGTAGCGTCTCAAAGAATACGGATTGCGTGGTGGCAGGCCCCGGAGCCGGGTCAAAGCTGACAAAAGCGGAGGAATTAGGGGTAAAAGTTATTGATGAAGGGGAATTTTTAGCCTTTCTTGATGATCTAAGTAAGTAGGGTCGAGCTCTCTGGTATTTAGTCGATTTCGGTCGATAGTTATTAATACGGAGAGTCAATGAAATTCAATAAAACGATTGATCGGGGCGCCAGAAAGGGCAACCCCTATCTCAGAAGCCTGTCCATGGTACTAGCAGGCGCGATTGTGGCTTCCTGTGTGGCTTCTCAGCCGAATAACATTAGCAATGTATGCTCTATCTTCGAAGATCGGCCAGGCTGGTATCGTGCAGCAAAAGCGTCAGAAGATCGTTGGGGAATACCAATCCCTGTAAACATGGCATTCATCTACCAGGAATCCAGTTTCAGGGCACGCGCTCGTCCCGAGCGAAGCAGGGTACTATGGGTTTTACCGGGCCCACGGCCATCCTCAGCCTTCGGATATGCCCAGGCACTCGATAGCACCTGGGATGAATACCAGAGCAGGTCAGGTAACGGCGGAGCTTCCCGCTCCGATTTCGATGACGCTATCGATTTTGTAGCCTGGTATAACGCCAACTCTACTCGTTTAAGCGGCATTGGCACCTATGACGCGCGCAATCTTTATTTTGCCTATCACGAAGGTAATGGGGGTTATCAGCGCGGCAGTTATCGTAATAAAGACTGGTTAATTGATGCCGCTAATCGAGTTCAGCAAAACTCCGAGAGATTTTCTTCCCAGTTAAGTTCATGCCAGCGTGATCTGGAGAAAAATTGGTTTCAGCGTCTCCTTTCCTAGTAAACTTCTGACTCCATTTCTAAGTCCATTCGAAGCACAGTTTTGTAGTCCTTAAATATGAGTTGGTGGGGGAAGTAGTCGGCGGAACCTTCGGGTTCATGATGGGTGGGCCATTGGGTGCAATACTCGGCGCAGCCCTGGGCAATTACTTTGACGGCGGATTAGAAGGAATTAGTCTCGATGAATCATTAGGGCTTGGCGCTACCGAGCGAGTTCAATCCGTATTCTTCACTACGACTTTTGCGCTAATGGGCTATATCGCCAAGTCCGATGGCCGAGTAACCAAAGATGAAATCGCCATGGCCGAGCAGGTCATGCGACAAATGCATCTTAATCCGCAGCAGCGCACCGTCGCCATCAATCTTTTTAACGAAGGTAAGAAACCCCATTTTCCGGTGCATGAGGTTCTGGTTCAGTTTAAGCGAGAAAGCTTTCGCCGCCGCAATTTGGTGCAGATGTTTCTGGAGATTGTGGTGGCCACAGCATTAGCCGATGGTCGCCTCGATTCCCGAGAGCAACAGGTGCTTGAAGAGATTGCCGGGGATTTAGGCTATACCCAGAATCAGTTCAATGAGTTGCTGGCGCGCATGACCGGGCAGGCACATTTCACTGAACAAATATCGAGTGAAGAAAAATTAGCTGCAGCCTACGAATTGTTAGGCATTAGTGCATCTGCTAGTGATGCTGAAATAAAGAAGGCCTATAGAAAGCAGATGAATCAACATCATCCGGATAAATTGGTGGCCAAAGGTTTGCCAGAAGAGATGGTCGATATTGCTAACCAGAAAACCCAGGATATAAAAGCAGCCTACGAGTTAATCAAAACGCTTCGTAAATGAAAATCTAGCGGAATGTTTCGTTAATATCCTTTAACACTTCATTCCCAGGACATAAATCGTGATTGTTGAGGCGATTAAAAGGTTTGTCTACCGTGTCCTGCAGCTCATGCAAATCAGAAGTGGACTGGTTTATATAAAGCAGTCCTGTAGCGATTTTGCCCTGCTTTTTATGTTCATTAATGTGGTGCAGGGCGTTTTCCTTATCGTAAGGATCGTAATTAGTGCCAGTCTTGTGAAGATGAATTACCGATCCGTCATGCAATGTAATTTCTTTTTCTTTGCCGGCGTCATAGGAAGTCGTGATTTCTTTACGCATGGGTACAAAATCAACCTGGCTTAGAGCGATGTAGTTTTCCCATGTGTTTTTGTAACCGTGGGTGGAAAAGTCAGTGTTGTTAAACGTGACACAGGGTGAGATGACGTCGATAAAAGCAAAGCCCTTGTGAGTCAAGCCTGCCTGCAGTAAAGGAATCAATTGATGCTTGTCGCCGGAAAACGAGCGGGCCACGAAACTGGCGCCCAATTCGATGGCGAGAGTCGCCATGTCGATGTTGTCATAAAGACTTTCTTCGCCGGATTTCGTTTTTGAACCCAAGTCTGCCGTTGCCGATAATTGCCCCTTGGTTAAGCCGTAAGTGCCATTATTGGCGACAATATAGAGCATGTTAATGCGGCGACGCACGATATGGCAGAATTGCCCCAGTCCGATAGAAGCGCTGTCACCGTCTCCAGAGATTCCTACATAATAAAGTTCTTTATTGGCCAGGTTCGCGCCGGTAGCGACAGATGGCATGCGTCCATGGACCGAGTTAAAGCCATGGGCTTTGCTCAGAAAGTAAGATGGAATCTTCGATGAGCAGCCTATCCCCGAGATTTTGGCTACCTTGTGGGGTTCCAGGTTCATTTCCGCGGCCGCCTGGATAATGGCAGCGCTTATAGAGTCGTGACCGCATCCACCACAAAGAGTCGTTAGGGTACCTTCGTAGTCTCTTCGGGTTAATCCGATTTCGTTTTCTTCGAGATCGGGATGTTGAAACTTTGGTTTACTGATATAACTCATTTCTCTAGGTCATCCGCTCAGGCTGGAACATCTTTGGTGTTTTCAAGCGCGGGCATGGAGTCCAAAATTTCGCGCTCGATATACTGGGCCGTAATCAGGACACCGTTATAGCTCAGGATTGAATGCATTTGTTCTTCATTGGCATTGCATTCAATTTTTAACAGACTTTTCAGTTGGGCATCACGATTCTGTTCAATGACGTATACCAGATCATGATTGTTAATAAATTCTTTAACGCTTTCGTGAAATGGAAAGGCTTTTAATCGCAATGTATCCAGGGCAATGCCTTTCTTCGAAAGGCTATCCAGTACTTCCTGAATTGCACTCGTAGTAGTACCAAGATAAATCATACCGAGGCGGTTCTTGGCAGCATCGGAAATCTCGGGTTCTGGCAGATATTGCAGTGCCGTTTCAAATTTAAGCGCGATACGATCCATGACTTCAGCGTAGACATCGCCATCTTCGGTATAGGCAGCATTCGCATCATGGGAGCTGCCACGGGTGAAGTAACTGCCCTTATGAGGATGAGTGCCAGGGTAGGTGCGATAGGGAATGCCATCGCCGTCTAAGTCTTGATATCGTCCGAATTTCTCAATCTCTTCCAGTTCCTCTTCAGACAGTACTTTGCCCCGGTCGTAGGCTCTCGAATCGTCCCAAACCAACTGATCACAAATCTGCTCATTCATTCCCAGTTCCAGATCGCTCATAACGATGACCGGGGTCTGCAGGCGATCAGCGATATCGAAAGAATTTGCTGCATACTCGAAACATTCTTTCGGTGTCGAGGGGAATAACAAAACCTGTTTGGTGTCACCATGCGATGCGTAGGCGCAACTCAATAAATCTCCTTGCTGGGTACGAGTGGGCATACCAGTAGACGGGCCTACTCGTTGGATATTAAAAAGTACAACCGGTACTTCGGAGAAATAGGCAAGGCCAAGAAATTCCTGCATGAGTGAAACGCCGGGGCCTGAAGAAGCGGTAAATGCCCGGGAGCCATTCCAGCCTGCGCCGATGGCAATGCCGATAGCGGCCAACTCGTCTTCGGCCTGGATTATGGAGTACTTGTTTTTTCCCGAGCCAGGATCGATACGCAAGCGCTTGCAGTACTTGCCAAAAGAATCGACCACAGAAGTGGAAGGTGTCAGAGGGTACCAGGAAGCGATAGTGGCGCCACCGTAAACACAGCCCAACCCTACGGCTGTATTCCCATCCATAAGAATCTTGTTTTTGTTCTTGTCGGAAGCTCTTAGTTGCAAGGGCAGTGGGCATTCAAAGTTTTCACTGGCATATTGATGCCCCAATTCCAGGGCATGAATATTGGGCAGTATAAGTTTTTCCTTGCCGCGAAACTGATCGCTAACCATACCTGTTAGCACTTTAAAATCGATGTTTAAAAACGCCGCCAGCGCGCCAACATAAACAATATTCTTGAATAGTTGTCTTTGTGCAGGCTTGTCGAATTCCCGCAGGCAAATATCTTTTAACGGTATGGGTAAATAGTTGACATCATCCCTGATGAGTTCTTTGTTCAGTGATTTGGAAGAATCAAACAGAACAAACCCGCCGGGGACTACTGATTCGATGTCATCTTTTATGGTTTGTTCATTCATCGCCACCATCAGGTCAACGCCCTCCCGACGTCCCAGGTAGGAATCTTCGGAGATGCGGACTTCATACCAGGTGGGTAATCCCTGAATATTGGAAGGGAAGATGTTATGGGGGCTAACCGGGATGCCCATACGAAACACAGCTTTGGCAAACATATTGTTTGCGCTGGCTGAACCAGAACCATTTACATTGGCAAACTTGACCACAAAGTCATTAACCTTGGGAAGGGCCTTTACCTTGGTTGAATGCACTAACTCTGGCACGCGTTTTCCGCCTTAGCCGTATTAAACAAATACTTTCTCATGTCCCAGGCGCTGGTGGGGCAACGTTCCGCGCATAAGCCACAGTGCAGGCAAAGATCTTCATTTTTCGCCATTATGCGTCCGGTAGTTAACAGGTCTGATACGTAGATGTCCTGGGCTAAATTTGTCGCGGGAGCGAGAAGATTCTCCCGTAATTCCGGTTCCTCTGCTTTACCAGTAAAGGTGATGCAATCAGTGGGGCAGATATCGACGCAGGCATCACATTCGATACACAGCTGGTCGGTGAATACAGTTTGGATATCGCAGTTGAGGCAGCGCATGGTTTCACCGAACGCCAGTTCCTCATCGAATCCCAATTCCACTTCCATGTTCAAGTCATTGAGAGTTTGTTCTTTGGCAGCGTGGGGTACGATGTAGCGGACATCATTACTAATGTCATTTTCGTATGACCATTGATGTATGCCCATTTTCTGGCTATCGAGTGTGGTTAATGGATTAGGGCGATCGTCTATATCTTCCTTACTACACAACAGGTGAATTGATAGTGCTGCATCGTGCCCATGAGCGACAGCGGTAATAATATTATCCGGCCCCAGTGCTGCATCACCGCCGAAGAAAACCCGTTCATGGGTGGACTGAAAAGTCGTTTTGTTAAGAACTGGCAATTCCCATTTGTCGAACTCAATGCCGAGATCTCTTTCTATCCAGGGGAAACTATTATCCTGTCCGATTGCGCACAACACATCATCGCAGGGAATTACCACCGGATCTTCACCGGTAGGTATTAGCAGGCGTCTTCCGTTTTCATCGTATTCTTTTCTGACTTTTTCAAATGCCATCGCTGCCAGTTTGCCATCCTCGAGGATGTATTCCTTTGGAACATGAAAGTTAACAACGGGAATGTCTTCATTCATTGCATCTTCAATTTCCCAGGGTGAAGCTTTCATTTCGTCGAACCCGCTACGCACGACTACGGTTACATCTTCACCGCCCAGGCGTTTTGAGGTTCGACAACAGTCCATGGCAGTATTACCACCACCGAGTACGATTACTTTCTTACCGATACTGTCGATGTGCTCGAATGCAACACTCGCCAGCCATTCAATTCCCGTGTGAATGTTTTCTTTGGCTTGCTGGTAGCCGGGTAAATCGAGATGCTTGCCTAAAGGAGCGCCGGTACCAACGAAGATTGCGTCATAGTCTTCATCAAGCAATGCCTTCATGCTGGTGATTTCTTCACCAAAACGGCAGTTCACACCCATATCAAGGATGTAGTGAAGCTCTTCCTCCAGCACTTCTCCTGGAAGGCGAAAGCGCGGGATCTGGGTGCGCATTGCGCCACCGCTTAGTTCGTCCCGTTCGAACAGGGTGATTTCATAACCAAGGGGTAACAGGTCTCGTGCCACAGTAAGCGAAGCAGGGCCGCCACCAACCAGCGCAATATGCTTGCCATTCTTCTTTTTTGGAACCTGGGGAAGCCTGTCCTTGATATCGGATTTGTAATCGGCAGCCACTCGCTTCAGTCGACAAATCGCAACGGGTTGCTCTTCATTCTCTATACGACCACGGCGGCAGGCAGGTTCGCAGGGGCGATCGCAGGTGCGTCCCAGGATTCCTGGAAAAACATTGGATTGCCAGTTGATCATGTAGGCGTCGGAATAACGCTTTTCAGCGATTAGCCTGATGTACTCGGGCACGGGTGTATGCGCGGGGCAGGCCCACTGGCAGTCCACCACTTTATGGAAATAATCTGGATCGGCTATGTTGGTAGGCTTCATCTAAATGCCTTACTTCTGTCCATACTGCAGGCCTTATCCGGTCTCTCAGGTGCGGCCCTAGTATATGTAAATGGGCCGCAATTGTAAGTAGTTTATGAGAGGCTGGAGTTGGCCTGGGATTCGAATAATTTGTTGTAAATACGAAGACTTGCTATATAAGGAAATTGCTCCAGCTTTGCCTGGAAAGTTTGTAATAGCTTTGTATCGAAGGATTTGTCCTCGACTGTTATTTCTATTTCGACTGCTTCTTCCAAATAGTGAAGCCTGATGGTGTCGATTTCTGCATCAATTGCCAGTTCCTGCCATTGTCGATGGATAATTTCCAGTAAGTCCTCGCGATCGGGCAAATGTGCGTGGTGGTGGCCAGGTAGAGCATCATGCTCGTGTAACTCGGGATCGATATGGACAACTACGTCTGAGACATCACTAAAGAATCCGCATAGCGTCTTGGAAACCTGTTCACCCAGGCGATGACCTTCTGATACCGATATTCGCGGGCTGACTAATAGACGTACTTCCAGAAAAATTTTTCCACCGGATTGGCGGCTGCGAATGCTGCTAACGCCCATTATGCCGTTTATAGACAAAATGCGTTCTTCGATTTGCTTGCGGCGCTTTTCAGGAATGGAGGTATCCACCAATTCTTTCAGGCTGTCGCTACAAAGCTCCCAGGCAATCCTGGCGATGATCAGGGCGACGAATATTCCCGCCACGGTATCCATCCACGCATAACCCTGTTGGGCTGCAATTATTCCAATCAGTACCGCAATAGATGAAATGGCATCAGACCGGCTATGCCAGGCGTTAGCTTTTAGCAGGCTGGAATTGAGTCGCTTCGCCACTCCCATGGTGTAGTGGTATATCCACTCCTTGCCGGCAATCGAAACCAGGGCGACACCGATGCCAGCGAGAGCGGGGACCGGAATTTCGGTTGGGAAACGCAGGCGTTGATAGCTGTCATAGAGCAGAATGCCGGCGGTAATAAAAAAAATGATACCCATGACAATCGTGCCAAGGGTTTCAAATCGACCGTGACCGTATTGGTGTTCTTCATCCGCTGAAGTATTGGCGATTCTGGCGACGATCAAGACAAAAATATCGGTAACGGCATCTGTTAAGGAGTGAATGCCATCGCTAATCAATGCAAAGGATTGAGTAATGACCCCGCCGACTATCTTGCCGATCCCCAATAGAAGATCCAGCCACATACCAATCAAGGTTACTCGTGTTGCTTCTTGCTTAGCGGACACGGAAGACATTAATTACAACGATTAGAAAAATTGGGGAGAAAAAGGAGAATTCACGCGCAGAAAAAAAGCCCAATACCGATTGGTGCTGGGCTTAATATACTATCAAGGGAGAGATAAATGAAACAAAACCCACAATTTTGTATGACATCTACCTACACTTATTCAGACTGGGGTGGAGGGCTAAAGTTCCCGAAAGTTCAAAAAAAGCTGCATTTTTTTACGCTTTCTGAAGCTCAAGAATCTTCCAGCTAAGCTTTTGTTATTGCTACATATTTTCTATGCTCAGGCCAAGACCGTTGACGATCGCTGCGGATTCTTTATTGGTAATTACTCCAATACTGGCCGCATCGGGCCCAAAATACAGCTCGGCGACCCGGCGTAAATCAGCCAGGGTGGTGTTCAGCACCCTCCTTCGAAACGCCATTCGGTGTTCGAGGCTACGGTCGAACAGGCGGTTATAAAAGGCCTGTTTCGCCTCTCCAGCAGGGGACGAAGGTTTGTCCATTGCGGCAATTACGCCGAGGATAGCTTCCTCTAACTGCTGCTCTCCATGACTGTCATTCAATAGCCACCGAATCGATGCATCGAAGTCTGCCAGGGTCTCTTCCAGTCGCGGATCGCGATAGGAAAAGAAGCGAAATGACGCTGAGTTTGCATCCTGGCTGGCGCCACCACCGTAGGCACCACCTTGTTCTCTTATGGCGCGGTGTAAAAATCCATTTCGCAGGTAGCCCGCGAGTACATGCAGGGTGGGGTTGTCTTCATGTCCTGAAGGAACAGTAGGAAAGGCTTTCGCACAAAAATTGACCTGGGTAGCCGTAATCCATGCCTCCGTAACTTTTTCCCTGATTTCTGGCAAGACAATACGATTGCTATCCGGGTTAATGGTTGATGCCTGCCAAGCCGCATCGATGTCTTCCAGCAATTTCTTTTCCACGGACTCTTCACCTATAGAAAGAAATTGCTTGCTGGAGTTTAAAACGATTTGATGTATGGCCTTAAACTTCTCCAGGAGGCCTGCGCTGGTGGCGGAATCGTCCAGTCTTTCCCTTATGGATTTAAGATGTCTGATTCCCGCCAGACCACCAGAGTTGTGCGACAGCTTTGCGGTAGGACTCATCTTGCTGGATGCTAATCCCATTGCAAGGCTATGACCCTGTCCAGTTATGCTGGCTTCTTTTCTTGCGCAAATTTGATCGATGAGTTCGGCCAGGCGCTGAGTTTCATCAAATCGTGCCTGGGAAAGCGTGGCATGAAGAAGTTCTGTAAGCGCTTTATGATTTGCATTCAGGGACTTCGAGGAGTAGGCGATATAAGCGTTCACCGATTGTTCGTTGCCAACTTCACTGCGAATACTGCTAAAACAATTAATACCGCCACTAATTTGAGATTGCCAAACCTGAACGTCGGCATAATCCTTGTCCCCGACGCCAAGCTCAGGTAAACAACTTGTATACAGTGGCAACACATCGAGCAAATCCTGTTCGAGTTGCGGTAGTTCGAAGACCACTTGCTGATAACTTAAGCCGTTAGTTCCCTGCGCATAATAACTGCAATCAAGTTTCGAGTTGTCCAGTTTGTGTCGAACAAAACCGGGTTCTTCGATGGACTCGGGAACGTCTTTCAGATCCACTTTTGGAAGTACGCCAGGGTCATCTTCCTGCATCTGTCTTTCGGCGAGTGCCTTCGATCGCTCGGTAATTTCTACAATTTGCTCAGAACTTAAGCTGGCTTTTATTTGTGCAAGCCTGGCTTTTTCAGCGGCGACTTTTTTATTTGCAAGATCCCCATCGGGTATGAGAGTTAAAGTAATGCGATGAGGGTTGTTCAGTAATAATTCATTAATCAGGGAAGGTATAAACCCATCGTCCTTTATTGCTTTCCTTAGTTCCTCCAGCACCGGATCTATGTTGAGCAGGCTAATTGGGTCGCCACGATGCAGGGCAGTGGATAGCCCCATAAGAATGAGTTGTAAACCGTAGGGATAACTGTCTCCAGAAATTTCCCTCTGGTTTAATTCGAGCTGATGGAGGGCGGCTTCCACTTGCTCTTTCGGAACGCCGTCTCTGGCGACAGCTTTTAATGTGTCCGTGATGAGAGTTTCGATTTCCGCAGTAGCTTGATTGTTACAGCCTTCCAGTCCAGCCATAAAACTCATCTCGCGGCTTGAGTCTTCCAGGCCGCACATGGGTGATGGCGCTGAACCCAGATCAGTCGTTTCCAAAACCCTTAATAGCGGGCTGGCACTGTTTTCCAGTAAAACGCTGGAAAGTAACTGTGCTTTAAATACTTCGCTTAAGTTTGTGCTTTGACCTAATAGCCAGCCCATAACAACATGAGCTTTATCGGGATCGTTGGAATCGGCGGTATAACTTTCTTCGAACCGTAGTGGGGCTTCGTAGCGCTGCTCATCACCAACCTCTATCTTCTCGTCCAGCTTTTTAAACTTGGATAGTGCCAGGTCTTCAAATTTTTGCTGATGTGCCTGGGCAGTAATGTCTCCGAAAGTCATGAACACGCTATTACTGGGGTGGTAGTGGCTCGAGTAAAACGATTTGAGCTGCTCGTAACTCAGATTGGGGATGTCTTCTGGTTCGCCGCCGCTATTATAGTGATAAGTGGTTGTCGGATAGAGGTGCTTGCTCATGGTTTGCCAGAGCACACTGTTTGTGGAGCTCATGGCACCTTTCATTTCGTTAAAGACGACGCCTTTGAATTGTAATTCCGAGTTTGCGTTCTCCATTTCCTCAAATTCGAGTCGGTGGCCTTCTTGTAAGAAATCCAATTCATCGAGGCGCGAGAAAAATGCGGCATCGAGATAGACGCTTAACAGATTGTTAAAATCTTTTTTATTTTTTGAGGCAAAGGGGTAGGCGGTCCAGTCGCTGCTGGTGAATGCGTTCATGAAAGTGTTCAGCGAGCGCCTGATCATCATAAAAAAAGGATCTCTTACCGGAAAGCGCTCACTGCCACACAGCGCAGTGTGTTCCAGAATATGAGCAACTCCTGTGGAGTCCATTGGCACAGTTCTGAAAGCTACGAGAAAAACGTTCTCGGTATTATCGCTGGCGAGGTGGTAATGCAATGCGCCGGTTTCGCGGTGCACATATTTCTCCATGACGATATTAATTGAAGGAATATGTTCGCTTTGTAGCCATTCGAAGGCGGGGTGGAATTGATCAGGTTTATAAACAGAGGAATTCTGAGTCGAACCGGCGTTGCTCACTTCTGTCATACTAAATGAAATACCTTTGCTGGATTAAGTTGCCAGGAAAAAAGCATCTAAATCTTAGGCGGCGATTCCAGGCTAAAGACGCCTAGTTTACCTGAGCGTAAGTCATTTAGTAATGTTTCAGAGATTTTGTGGTAGCTGAGGCTGCCGCCTTTCCCGATGGCTCCTGTAGCGCTACCGATTATTTCATAGAGCGCTTCTACCGAGGGCTTGCCAGTAAAAGAATAGCGTGACTGCAGGGCGTCCAGCCGTTCCTCCAGAAACACCTCGGCCGTGTGCCAGGCAATATCTTCCAGATCGATGGCGGTGTTTCTGATGGTGCCTAAGGCGGCGAGCCTGTAGGCTGCTTCCTGATCCTCCAGCTTTGGCCACAGTAACCCAGGTGTGTCTACCAAATAGATATTAGTGTCGAGCTTAATTCGCTGCTGTCCTTTAGTGACGGCGGGCTCATTGCCGGTCTTGGCTACTTTCCTGCCACATAAACTGTTAAGAAACGTGGACTTGCCAACGTTGGGAATTCCCGCAATGATTAATTGCAGCGCGTCTTCAGGATTGGAATTCTTACTCACCAGATCCGCAATGGAATTCAATAATTTTTCCGAACTGAGGGGATTGTGCATTGAATTGACCAGGCAGCGCGTCCTGGTGTTCTGTTCAAAATAGTCTTGCCAGGCTGTCGTTGTTTCGACGTCCACTAAGTCGGTTTTATTAAGAATGAAAATACGGGGAAGAGAAGAACCAAGAGTTTCCAATAAAGGATTGCGGCTCGCATTAGGGGCGCGCGCATCCAGCAGTTCGATTACAAGATCTGAACTCTTAACTAATTTGCCAAGCTCCTTCTTCGCTTTATTCATATGCCCTGGAAACCAGGAAATAGGCATCTTAATAATCCTTCCGTATATTAATGTGCGTATAATTGAAGAGCATTATTCTAACGGTAATGAAAATTGAGCAGAGCATGAGCATTCAAGAAACAATTGAATCGAAAATTAAGTCCTCACTAAATCCTCAATACTTCCTGGTTGAAAATGAAAGCCATATGCACGGTGGTCCAGCTATTGAATCTCATTTTAAGTTAACGGTAGTAGCTGCAGATTTTGAAGGAATGTCCCTGGTTAAGCGACATCAAAATCTGTACAAAATATGTGCAGAAGAATTGGCAGGAAACGTCCATGCACTGGCACTGCACCTGTACACCCCTGAAGAGTGGCAGGCGCGCCAGGAATCCAGGCCTGACTCTCCAGACTGCCGCGGCGGTAGTAAGGCGAATTAGCAATTTATAATTCTGTACGTTTTTTAAGCAGGCCTAAGGAACTAACTTCTCAATTTGTGCTTTTCTGGGAAAAGCTGGTCAAAATCGACGAATCCCCTAAGTAATAAATCGCTATTGTGATATTCTCAAACCGGTCGATAAAAGATAAATTACCTATATTTCTCAAGGGCTTGGAGAAAATACCTGCAATTTAATAGTGCTTAAAATTCAGGTAGATGAGGTTTGAATTTAACTTTGTTTATCAAGCAGTCTGCCTAAGTCCTCTAACGCATTTTGAGGGCTAATGCAGAAAAAAATGGGTAGTTCAGCCAGATTGACTATGAGTTCGTCATCAGATGAGAAATCGTTTTGGCTTCAGTTGCTGAACCAGGACGACACTCGAAAAATTGAGTTATCTATTGCTGCCTCTGTAGCTATTGCGATGGTGGGGCTAATAGTCACTGTTCAGAATATAGCCAGCCCACAAAGACCGCCTCCGGTGGACATACTCGAATACGAGCCCATCGCGGTATTTCCAGACTTTGCTTCGATTCAGGAGATTTCTGTAAAGAAACAACAGTTCTTCGATTTTCTCGAAGATTATGTTGTCGCTGAGAATGAAACCATTCAGTCAACCCGCGATGAATTGACTCGTTATGTTGATATTACCCATAGTGGTGTAGGTTTTAGCGATAGGGAACGGGAGTGGGTGTTTGAGCTTGCGGCGAAGTACCGCATCGAAACAGAAAAGTATTCTGAAAAAGAAGTAGTTGACGAGTTAATGCTTCGCGTCGATGTGCTTCCCGTTTCGCTGGCCCTGGCGCAGGCCGCCAATGAATCTGCCTGGGGCACTTCCCGCTTCGCGTTACAGGGAAATAATATATTTGGTCAGTGGTGTTTCGAAGAAGGCTGCGGCATTGTACCTTCAAGACGTCGTTCCGATGCAAACCACGAAGTTAAATCCTTCGACAATATCGCCGGTTCGGTCGAAGCTTATTTTCTCAACATAAACAGCCATCCTTCCTATTCTTATCTTCGTGATTTGCGTTACCGTATGCGCGAAAGAGATCTGCCTTTTGATCCAATGTCGTTGGCAATTGGCCTTGGTCGTTATTCTGAGCGTGGTGATAACTACGTAGACGAAGTGCAAAACATAATTTTGCAGAACGACTTGAGAAAGCGTGATAGAAGATTAGATGTCTAGATTTTTAGTCTGGCTTGATCCACTGCACTGAATACCAGTAAAAGCGTCTTTCCCCAGGTACGGGTGCAGTACATATGTAGCGCCAGCGTCGGCCGCGATACTCATCCGTTGGTGTAATTTCCAGGATTCCATTTTCCCGGTCTGTCCACTCCATTGGGATTGGCTGACTATTGGCAAAGCAACCGATCTGGGAGAGATTGTAATTTCCGGGATTGAATTTCAGGGTAACAGGAGGATTGCGAACACTTGTGACCGGCGAGGCAGGCTCAATAAGCTTTACATTAAACGCCTTGGTGTCCAGCTTGGTGCGGGCAGTGTCGAGATTTGCATAAATCGATGCCAATGGATAACGGGGCAGGGAGAGAAAGTCTGAGTTGTTATTAATTGCTCCTGAGTTCTGCGCAAATCCCACGAAACCGTGCTTCGCCAACAATTCTTTAATCTCGGGATTAAACTCACCATAGGGGTAAGCAAGGTAGCGGTGGGTTTGCCCGGTTTCATCCAGGATTCTTTGCTCTGCCTGCAATAACTCCATTTCTCGGCGTGTTAGCCACTCTGAATCACTTTCATTATCAAGTCTGTCAAGCATATAGGGGTGTTCAACCATGTGGTTGGCGATTATGACTCCCGCGTCCGACAATTCACGGATCTGGCCCCAGGTCAGGTAGTTGGATTGACCTTGATCGGTAGGTCCGGTGCTGAGAAACAAGGTAAAGGGGAAACCATATTCCTGCAGCATGGGAAAGGCAGTGTCATAAATGGAGCTATAGCCGTCATCGAAGCTAATTACGACAGCTTTGTCCGGTAAGGCCACGCCGTTCTTTAGTCCCTCAATCATTTCATCCAGGGGCAAGACATTGAAATTATTGTCCCGGAGGTAGTCGAGATGAGCACGAAAATCATCTGGCGAGATACTGGTCGAAGGTGGTGTGTCCGTAGCTACGTGATGATAGAGCAGAATGACCCCATGGCTCTCCGCAGCCATTGTGGGACCAGGCAGGCCTGTTAGCAGCCCTATAAATAGAAGAATGAACAGCAAATACCGCATTCGAGTCGCTCGCTATTGATTAGGAGAATCATACCGCAAATAGGCATCGGAGAGGTCCCCGGCTGGCAATTTCGTAATTGCATAAGCCAAAGGTATAATGCGCTCCCCAAATTGAACCAGGACTAGAGCTAGCTCAAACGGAGTAAAAACATGATTTATTCAGGCAAAGCACTTAGTGTGGACGTGTTGCCATCGGGTGCGGCCAGGCTTGTTTTCGATTTAGAAGATTCTTCGGTAAACAAGTTTAACCAACTGACTTTACGTGAACTGCAGGAAGCGGTTGCTGCACTGGCAGAAGCCGACGTCACCGGAGTCATCTTTTCCAGCGCAAAACCGGCATTTATTGTTGGTGCTGATATAACAGAATTTACTGCCATGTTTTCTGATTCCGAAGAGGCGATTCTGGGTTGGTTACGGGAAGGAAATAAGATTTTTAGCGATATAGAGGACCTTCCGTTTCCAACGGTAAGTGCCATTAATGGAATCGCTCTTGGCGGTGGTTTTGAGCTGGCGGTGGCAACCGATTATCGAGTCGGCACTGCAAAGACTGTTGTTGGCTTTCCTGAAGTAAATCTCGGCATTCTTCCAGGTTTTGGCGGTACAGTGCGCACGCCTCGGATCATTGGTGCTGATAATGCGAATCAATGGATTAGTAGCGGGTCCCACATTAAAGCCGAGCAGGCTCTTAGCGAGGGTGCATTAGATGCGATTGTTGAAGAAGAAAAGCTGATCGCAGCTTGCGAAGATCTCATCGCCCAGTGTAATGACGGCAGGATTGATTACAAGAAAGTCAGGGCAGCCAAAAACGCTCCGCTTACATTAACCCCCATCGAACTAAACGTCGCATTCGAAACAGCGAAAGCCATGGTTGCAGCCAAGGCTGGCCGCAATTATCCAGCACCAATTACCGCGGTCCAGGTGATGCAGGATGCGGCTCTCTCAAACCGGGCAGCAGCTCTCGAAATCGAGCACAAGGGATTTGTGAAGCTGGCCAAGACTGAGGTTGCTGCAAACCTGGTCCAGATGTTTCTTAATGATCAGTTCCTGGCTGGTGCAGCGAAGAAGCAACTGGCCAAGGCCCGGGAAGTAAATTCAGCTGGAGTGCTGGGAGCAGGCATCATGGGAGGGGGTATCGCTTACCAATCCGCCCTTAAAGGTACGCCCATCTTGATGAAAGATATTGCCCAGGAAGGCATCGACCTTGGCATGAATGAAGCCAAAAAATTATTAGGCAAGCAAATGGCGCGCGGTCGAATCGATGCCAATAAAATGGTTTCGATTTTATCTGATATCACACCAACCCTGGACTATGATGATTTCGCAGAAGCAGACATTATTGTGGAAGCCATTGTCGAAAACACCAGCATCAAGCAGTCGGTATTGGCTGAACTGGAATCACTGGTAGATGAGAACACCATCATTGCTTCCAATACCTCAACCATTTCCATCGATGAGTTGGCCACGGCATTAAAACGGCCAGAAAATTTCTGTGGCATGCACTTTTTTAACCCTGTGCCTGTCATGCCCCTGGTTGAAGTTATTAGAGGCGAGAAAACCAGTGAGTCGACAGTGGCTACAACGGTTGCTTATGCCAAGAAGATGGGGAAAACACCTATCGTGGTAAACAACTGTCCTGGTTTTCTTGTGAATCGCATATTGTTTCCTTACTTTGGCGCCTTCTCGCGCTTAATCCATGATGGTGCAGACTTTCGTCAGATCGATAAAGCGATGGAGAAGTTTGGCTGGCCTATGGGTCCTGCTTACCTGCTCGATGTAATAGGGGTTGATACCGCCGTGCATTGTCAGGATGTGATGGCGGCCGGTTTTCCCCGCATGAATCTTGATTTTGAAAGTGCCATCGACAAGCTCTACCAGCAGAAAGACCTTGGGCAGAAAACTGGTAAAGGCTTTTATCTATACGAGCCAGACAAAAAAGGAAAACCGAGAAAATTACCAAATCCAGACATCGATGCATTAGTGGCATCTGTACAACCCAGTTCACGAGATTTTAACGATGAGGAAATTGTCGAGCGTATGATGGTAGCCATGTGTATCGAAACTGCTCGTTGCCTGGAAGACAGTATTGTTGCCACGGCGATCGAAGCGGACATGGGCCTGGTGTTGGGCCTGGGCTATCCTCCTTTCCGTGGAGGGGCATTGCGCTATGTCGATAGCCTGGGTGTCGCAAACTTCTGCCAGATTGCCGAGAAGTATGCAGAGCTAGGCGAACTTTATATACCTACAGAAAAAATGAAAGAAAAGGGCGCCGCTGGCGAATCCTATTACGCTTAGGGAGAGTGAAAATGACTTTAAATGCGAGAGACGCAGTAATCGTAGATGGAATCAGAACTCCCATGGCCCGTTCCAAAGGGGGAGCTTTTAGAAATGTTCGTGCAGAAGAACTGTCCGCTCATTTAATTAATGCCTTGTTTGAGCGCAATCCAGAGGTGACTCCTGCTGAAACAGAAGATGTTATCTGGGGATGTGTTAATCAAACCCTGGAGCAAGGATGGAATGTCGCCCGTAATGCAGCCTTGATGTCAGTCTTGCCTCACTCGACTTGTGCGCAAACTGTAAACCGTCTCTGTGGTTCATCTATGTCAGCCTTACATACAGCGGCGACGGCTATCCAGAGCGATAATGGCGATCAGTTTTTAGTCGGTGGCGTTGAGCACATGGGGCACGTTGGAATGACCCATGGTATCGATCCTAATCCACGTGCCTCCAAGCATATTGCAAAAGCATCCTGGATGATGGGGGTTACTGCTGAAGTTCTATCAAAAATGCACGGCATTGGCAGGGAGGCGCAGGATGAATTCGCGGTGCGCTCCCATAGTCGTGCCGAGCAGGCCAGAAGCGGTGGTGGGTTCGAAAACGAGATCGTCCCGGTCGAAGGTCATAATGCCGATGGCTTCAAATCCCTGATCCAGCATGACGAAACGATTCGACCTGATACCAACATGGAAGGTCTGGCACAACTCCGACCAGTTTTTGATCCTGCCCATGGTACCGTAACTGCGGGAACATCATCACAAATCTCAGATGGCGCTTCAGCAATGTTGATGATGTCGGCGGAAAAAGCGCAGTCGATGAATCTCCGAATTCGTGCCCGAGTGAAGTCCATGGCTTATGCCGGTGTCGATCCTTCTATCATGGGTTATGGTCCTGTCCCTGCCAGCCAGAAGGCATTAAAGAAGGCAGGCCTGTCTATCGATGACATTGAGTGTGTCGAGCTTAATGAAGCCTTTGCGGCACAATCTCTGCCGGTAATAAAGGATTTAAATCTCATGGATGTGGTGGAAGACAAGGTGAATTTGAGGGGTGGGGCCATAGCGCTAGGTCATCCTCTTGGTTGTTCCGGAACGCGTATTGCTACAACCTTGCTTAACAACATGGAAGCACAGGACGTTACTCTTGGTCTTGCGACTATGTGTATTGGTTTGGGGCAAGGTATCGCGACAGTCTTCGAGCGGGTGTAGTTTAGTTAGCTAATTCTTATGGCGAAGCAAGTGGATCAGTTGAAATTAAATCGCAGCAGGAAAAACCTGCGACGAGAAGTTGGTCATGCGATTGCTGATTTTAACATGATTGAAGATGGCGACCTGGTAATGGTTTGTCTGTCTGGTGGAAAGGATTCCTATACGCTATTGGAGATCCTGAGAAACTTACAAAAACATGCGCCCATCGAATTCAAGATTCACGCGGTAAACCTGGACCAGAAACAACCGGGTTTTCCTGAGTATGTGTTGCCGGAGTACCTCGACTCAATCGAAGTCGAGTACAAGATTTTGGAACAAGATACTTACTCAATCGTGACCGACAAGGTTGCAGAAGGAAAAACCTATTGCGGGCTGTGTTCGCGCCTCAGGCGAGGAATCTTGTACAACTACGCCGAGTCAATAGGTGCTGACAAGATTGCCCTGGGGCATCATCGCGACGATATCGTGGAAACGCTGTTCCTGAATATGTTTTATGGCGGCAAGCTTAAAGCCATGCCGCCTAAATTACTTAGCGATGATAAGCGCAATGTGGTAATCAGGCCGCTGGCATATTGCAAGGAGAGTGAAATAACTCGATTTGCAGAGCTTATGGATTTTCCAATCATTCCCTGCAATCTTTGCGGTAGTCAGGATAATCTGCAAAGACAGGCGATCAAATCTATGTTGCAGGAATGGGATAAGAGTAATCCGGGCAGGATGGAATCTATTTTTCGCAGCATTGCCAACGTCTCCCTCTCTCAACTCGCTGATACGAGTCAGTTCCCTTTTAAAGAGTTACGCAAGAAGCAGCCCGGTGATCCACGGCTTGAAATGGTAGAGTTAATCTAACAATCCCGGTATTTTCCCTCTTTCTTTACCCGCTTTTCACATTCCCGAGTAAAATTCTGGCAGGCAACAGCCTTCGAGTTTAAAGGATTGGGTATAGCATGGCATTGCGCTAATTCTCCACGCAAATCCGCATCAGACATGGTAGCGATTTCTGTGAGAGGGCCGCAGCCTGAAAGCATTAAAACCATGGCAGTGTAGAAAATTTTCCTGGTATTGCTGCTTAACATGACTACTAATCTAGACTATTCGTAAGTTCCGTTAGCATTAATAATAGTCGATCCTGCATTCCTGACTAATAGCTGGTATTTTTTAGGGGCAGAAGACACATAATTAATAGCACTAAGGCTGAATTAAAAAGGTTTTAGAATTGGAAATTCCCTATACCGAACTTTCTGAAGAGGCACTGCGAGGGGTCATCGAAGAGTTTATCTCGCGAGAAGGTACCGAGTACGGCGCAAGGGAGTATTCCATGGAGGAAAAAGTAGAACAGGTTAGGCGGCAGCTGCTTGCAGGCGAGGTTAAGCTATTTTTTGATGCCGACAGCCAAAGCTGCAACCTGGTGAAAGCTGACTAGGAGTTAAACAGAAACGAAATTTTTTATCGCTTTCTGTTCCTTGGCATAGAGTAGCCATTTAACAATTACATTCTTGGACTGTACCAGGAATTCTTCATCACCTTCATGAGTGCCAAGCACTTCTTCAGCCAGTTCCTGTCCGACGACTGCGAGGGATTCAATTACCCGCTTCAGGGTGAAAGTATCCAGATTCAGTAGAAATAAATCATAGGGGTTCAGGGCATCGGCATTTTTAGCGCGAGAGAATGGGTTGGGCGTGATGATATTTTGCACTCGCAGGGCGAGGGATGGATTGACATTACGCGGTAACCTGACCGTGAACTGCAAGGATTCACGATCGAATACGTTGGCATCTACACAATGAAAACCCTGTTTGGCTTCGCAGTTAATCTTGCTACTGGTGTCACTACCCTGATATCAGTTTGTTTGAAGCCAAACAGGCATCTGGCGGCCTCTGTTCGACTAGCTGATCGATAGGTAGTATCCTCCTGCGGTCTGCAGCACACAACTACCAATTAGTTATATGGCACCATGTCCAAAGACCCAAATGAACTAAATGAAAGCGACGGGACGGTGGCGGCAATCGAACTGGATGCCACGGGTCTCTATTGTCCCGAGCCGGTAATGCTGTTGCATAATAAAATCAGGGATATCGAAGCGGGACGGGTTCTGCGATTGCTGGCTTCGGATCCGTCTACTACCAGGGATGTCCCGAAATTTTGCATGTATCTGGGGCATGATCTGGTGTCGCAGCAGCAGGACGGTGATCTCTATGTGTACCACATAAAGAAGAAGCAAGAATAGATTCCCGTATGCTTACTGAAAAGCCGCAAGTCTATCTGGTCGATGCATCTATCTATATCTTCCAGGCCCACTTCTCTCCATTCGTGGAGTGTTACGACGAGAAAGGAGAAGAGTTAAGCGCCCTGTTCGGGTTCACTCAATTCCTGTTGCAATTCCTGCGTCGAACGAAGCCGGAGTATCTGGCCGTTGCCCATGATGAGAGTCTGTTCTGTGGTTTTCGCCATGAGCTATGTCCTGACTACAAATCCAACCGGGAATTACCTGACGAAAATCTCGAGATGCAATTAAAAGGCTGCGGGAAAGTTTGCGAAATCCTGGGCCTCAGTTCCTTTGCCAGTAAAGTCTATGAAGCCGACGACATAATCGGCACTCTCGCCAGATCGGTGCGGGCAGTTAATCCATCAACGCAGGTAACTATCGTGTCCAAAGACAAGGATCTTGCGCAGGTACTGGAATCCGAACATGATTGTCTCTGGGACTACAATGGCAATAGAAGGCGCTATGTTGACGACATTGTCGACGAGTTTGGTGTTCATCCCAGCCAGTTTCCTGATTACCTGGGATTAATCGGCGATTCAGTAGATTGCATTTCCGGGGTGCCAGGCGTGGGTCCGGTAAAGGCAAAGGCGCTCTTACAGCAGTACCGGGATATCGATGAAATCTACGCAAACCTCGAGAAAATTCCGGAATTAAGCGTAAGAGGGGCAAAGGGTCTGGCGAAGGCGCTGGAAGAAAACAAAGCGCTGGCTGAATTGTGCAAAGAGCTGGCGACAATAGTGTGTGAGATTGGTGATACTGAAGAACAGTTCGGTCTGGTGTCTACTAACAATCTGACATTAGCTACGCCAGATCTGGAAAAGTTTGCCAGTTTCCTGGATCAATGTCGCTTTCGTGAATCTGACAGGAAGCGCTTGCTAAATCTTGCTAATAGCCTGAATCCGGAATAGACCAAGCTGGCCATGAAAATAGTAGCGGATGCAGATCTTTATCGCATAGCCGAGTTATTTGGCAATTTAGGTGAGCTAGTGCTAGTTCCCGGGCGGGAACTTAGTCACCACGATCTCGCTGAGGCGGACGCACTCCTGGTGAGATCGGTAAGCCAAGTTAATGAAGAATTATTGGCAAACTCGCCACTGAAGTTTGTCGGTACGGCCACCAGTGGTACAGATCATGTCGATATCCAGTATCTCCAGAATCAGGGTATTTATTTTTGTGACGCAAAAGGCAGTAATGCCAATGCGGTAGTTGATTATTGTTTTGCAGCGTTAAATGAACTTGATTACTTGCAGCCGCAATCTTTCAGCGACTTGAGTATTGGGGTTATCGGTTATGGCGCTATTGGTAAAAAGCTAACCGAAAAGCTTCGAGCCCTCGGTGCTAATGTAATACTTAATGACCCACCATTGCAGGAATTGAATAATACAGGTATCGATTTTTCAGGCCTGGAAGAATTAACTCAATGCGATATCATATCCGTACATACGCCCCTAACTGACAACGGGAAATATCCAACCCGCAATCTCATCGACGCAAACTTTCTCCAGCAAATGAAAGAGCGTGTCTTGTTGATCAATGCCTGCAGGGGAGGTGTTGTTAATGAGCGCGATGTATTGGAAGTGGCAATGAGGAATGAAAGCCTGCAACTGGTTTTCGATGTCTGGGAAAATGAACCATTCGTGTCGAAAGAATTGGTTGCCAGGGCAAACATTGCCACGCCACATATCGCCGGATACTCACAAGAGTCGAAGTTCGAAGCGGTTAATTGTTTAAAAAAAGCATTAGCCGAATTTTTTGAGCTGGAGATCGAAGAGAATCTTCAAGCTGAGGATTCTCCCCGTCCGGTGAGTATACAATCGAATCAGATAGGTCTCTTGAGCAGCCTGTTACAACAGGGCTTCTCCATCGCCGAACTTAATACTGAGTTCAAGCAAGCCGTTGCCAAAGGGAACGGAGAAACTTTTTTCGATCAGGCGCGCAAACAGTTACTGAGTAGGCGGGAATACAAATCTTTTTTCCTGTCGAATGAAATTAGTGATGGGTTTGAAAGGGCAGTACTGAAGCAACTCGGTGCCCAGGAAGGCTCATAGCCTTAGGCGCGGTGCTGGCTTAAAACGGCACCAATCTGTTTCACGGCTTTTTGCAATTCATCTTCCCGTGGTAGGAAGACGATTCGAAAATGCTGCCTGTCTTTTATATTAAAAGCACTGCCCTGTACCAAGAGAATCTTTTCCTGCTCGAGAATATCCAGTATCAGTTTAACATCGTCATCTATCTTGTAGACTTCTGGATCAAGGCGTGGAAACAAATAGATTGCGCCCATGGGTTTGACGCAGCTAACACCGGGAATTTCATTGAGTAATTCCCATGTTGCATCTCTCTGCTGTTTCAATCGGCCACCGGGAAGAATCAGTTCTTTAATGCTTTGATAGCCTCCCAGGGCAGTTTGTACCGCAAATTGTGCTGGTACATTAGCGCACAGACGCATATTGGTGAGAATTTCCAGGCCTTCGATGTAGCTCGTGGCGAGATGCTTGGGGCCGCTTAGTACCATCCAGCCTGATCTAAAACCTGCCAGTCGATACGATTTGGAAAGCCCGTTAAAACTAACTGTAAACACATCGTCGCTCAATGAAGCGATGGGGATGAATTCCGCATCGTCGTAAACGATCTTGCTGTAAATTTCATCGGCGAAGATGATGAGCTTGTGCTTGCGCGCCAGCTCAACCAGATCCATCAGAATCTCGCGACTGTAAACAGTTCCGGTTGGGTTGTTCGGGTTGATGATGACAATTGCCCGAGTCCGGGAATTGATTTTCGATTCGATATCCGTAATCGATGGAAACCAGTCAGCGCTTTCATCGCAGACATAATGAACCGGATTACCTCCTGCGAGGCTGACAGACGCGGTCCATAGCGGGTAATCAGGAGCCGGTATCAGGACTTCGTCTCCGTCATTAATCAATGCCTGCATCGACATGGTGATTAATTCGCTGACTCCGTTGCCCAGGTAGATGTCATCGATATCCACATGGTCAACATTGAGACGCTGGCACTCCTGCATAATGGCTTTCCGGGCTGAATAAAGGCCCTTGGAATCGCTATATCCCTGGGCAGCAGCGAGGTTTTGGATAACATCGTAGAGAATTTCGTCAGGCGCATTAAAGCCGAAGGGTGCGGGATTCCCGATATTCAGTTTGAGAATCTGGTGACCTTCTTCTTCCAGCCGTTTGGCTTCTTCCAGCACGGGGCCGCGAATGTCATAGCAGACATTGCTCAGCTTGTCCGATTGCTCGATGCTGTCCATGGACATCTCTGTAATTGGTTCGATTTTTGCCATTTCAGTGTAGTCGGCCGATTGCGCTTCGATGTAACTAAAAATCTAATTTGGTTAAAATATTTATGCCAGAAAGCCATTGGTATAAAAACTTCTTTATTATACAGGAAGTTACAGAACATACCTAGAATTTATATTATCGGTAAGGAATGGGCATGACAGATAAAAAAAATCCTTCTGGGAAGCTAAGTAAATCGGAAGAAGAGTGGCGTCAGGAACTGGACGCGGTAAGCTTTCACGTTCTAAGGGAAAAGGGCACGGAAAGGGCATTCTCGGGCAAGTACAACGATCATAAGAGTTCTGGCATGTACACCTGCGGGGCTTGCGGTGAGCCTTTATTTTCCTCAAACACAAAATACGATTCAGGTTCTGGCTGGCCCAGCTTTTATCAGCCAGCGAATTCCAACTGCGTTATAGAAATCCCTGATAACTCGCTGGGCATGACAAGAACCGAGGTGATCTGTAGCAAATGCGACTCGCACCTGGGGCACGTTTTTCCGGACGGGCCGCCGGAATCTGGATTGCGTTATTGTATAAACTCAGTCTCTCTCGATTTCGAGGAAAAGGAGTAACAGTAAAGCGATTAGGGCAAATTATTGGTGAGAATTAGATCCACATCGACATCCATCGACTCGGTGGCGAGGAAAATGGCTTCGGGAAATTGTTCGGCCCACTGTTTGTGGTCCCTTTCCCGCAATAAGTGTTGGTCGAGTAATACCAGCGCTGGGTTATAACGCTGCGCAGCTGTAACTGACACGATCTCAGTAGGAATAATCAGCTTGGATTGCAGGTCATTCCAGACTGCCGCGTTGGCATAACCAGGGCCATAAGCAATGGTTATAGTGCGTTGATTATTGGCGAATGAGTGCATGTCAGGGTTGTGTCAGTGCGGCGAGCTATTGCGATAGTAACTCAGCCTCGGAGATAGGGGTAGTACGCCCCACAAATATAGCGGGAATAGCCAGCCAGCTAACTAAAGCCTGTTTAAGCTAAGTATGGAAGAGTTATCAGCGTTGTTGCAGCTTTTCTTTAAGCTGTTGCATGAACCGGTCCAAATTGGTTTCTGCTTCTGAACGGTAGCGAAACGGACCTACTTCGTCTCCTTCGCGGGTCCTGAAATACCAGAGATTTTGTTGGCTATATACACGATCACTACGGGTAGGAGTAGCGGCGTTTAAATGGTCTTGTTGCCGAGGTTCGGACATCGTTTTTATTGCTTTTCATATCACTCTCTCAGAGAGCGTCGATATCGTTGGTCTCCGCTAGCTTAAGGTTACTGCTAATGTAATTAGCCCCGACTGATGCCGGCAGGCAACCTTAAGCTAACGAGTATGCGCACAATAAACCTAGGCTTCTATTTTTTGAAGGGCGCAAAATGTATGCCACGGGATAAATATTAAAAAAATTGTACAACTATTAACCACGTCAATTTTTTTCGTCTAATCATAAATATACGGCTATTTTTTAAAATTCGCGGACTCTTGGATTTATTTGTTTAAACAATCAGATAGAAAGGTTTCTTAATAATCAAAAAATTTTCTGCGGAATTTCTGCGGCTAAAAAAATTAATAGAATTAGCCGGATTTGATCATTTCTTGTACAGATTCAAGCGTTTCACGATCATTAATATTAATGAAATCGAGTGCAGATTCAGGTTCTATTGTAATTAGTCTGTTAGACAGGTAGGGCATTGCCAGTTTTGGGCCAAACAGGCCTTTGCTGATGGCCTCTTTTAATTTGTCTTTGCAGGACAGCGACCAGATAGAGAAGAGCGGCTGTACTTGCTTATCACATTCGCACCAGACTACATCGCAAGGATTCTGAGAAAATTCACCCCAGAGTTTAGCGACCAGGTCCTCGGGAAAGAATGGCACATCGGCGGGGATGCATAAGATCGCAATAGGTGGCTTTTCTTGTGCATTAATCCATTCCATTGCGCTAACAATTCCCACCAGCGGGCCTGAATATTCTTCATATTCGTCACTCACCAAATCCAGTTTCAGGTGCTCATATTTCTCGGCATTGTGATTGACACTAATGACTACGGTACCTACCTGGTCTTTGATTCGTTGCAATCCCCATTCAATCAGCGGCTTGTTTTTGAGCTCAATCAGGGGCTTATCCTGGTCTCCCATTCGGGAGCCCTTACCTCCGGCCAGGATGACTGCATGCAAATTCGAATTGCTGGAACTCATGACTTGGTTTGTTACATGAATTAAAGAAATGGAAGTGTAGGTGAAGCTGCCTCTCCGGCTCAATTAATAATGCAATCCAGGCGACTTTCAAATGCTCCTATCAAGAGCTGGCAAGAACAGCATCGGGAGCCGAATAAAGCTTCGATTTCAGCGGACCATGCTGATTGCAGTCGGGCTATCTATATGGGAAAATCGCGCACTTCGCGGGCCAGGCTGGTTTTAGATAACTTATTGAATTAGCTAATAATAAGGATCTAAAATTTGACAAATCGCCCAACGCTACGAGTCGTTTTGTCTTTAAAATTCACTCAGCTACTACGAATTTGGAAACATCGTGAATTTAGTTCATGAGTTAAAGAGGTAATACATGCAGGTTTCAGTTGAAACTACTGAAGGGTTAGAACGAAAAATGACCATCGCTGTTCCCAGTGAACAGGTGGATACTGCCGTTAATGAGCGCTTACAGGAAGCGACTAAAACTATTCAGTTAAAAGGATTCCGTAAGGGCAAAGTGCCTTTCAAAGTTGTGAAGAGCAAGTTTGGCAAAGGTGTGCGGGCAGAAGTCGTTAATGAGTTGATGAGTCGTACTTACTATGATGCGTTGAATCAGGAAAGTTTAAAACCTGCAGGCCAACCACAGATTGAACCAACAAATATCGAAGAGGGCAATGACCTGGAATTTGTTGCAACGTTTGAAGTTTATCCAGAGATAGCCCTGCCTGATTTTTCGAAAATTGAAATTGATCGTCTGGGTGCTGAAGTAACAGACAAAGACATCGATGAGATGATCGAAACCCTGCGGGAGCAACGGCAAAGCTGGGAAGTTGTCGAACGGGAAGCGGCCGATAAAGACATGGTGAACATCGATTATCTAGGCAAGAAAGATGGCGAAGAATTCGAAGGTGGAGCGGCTCAGGGTGCTAATCTGGTGTTGGGGTCTGAACGGATGATTCCCGGTTTTGAAGCGGGCATTGTTGGCAAAAAGGCAGGAGAAGAATTCACGATTCCATTGACCTTTCCAGAGGAATATCACAGTGAGGAGCTCGCCGGTCAATCCGTTGAATTTGATATCACACTCAACTCCGTAAGCGAGCAAGCCTTACCGGAAGTTGATGAAGAGTTTTATAAGAGCTTCGGCGTAGAAGAAGGCGGCGAAGAAGCGTTTCGCGAGGAAGTTTCCAACAACATGCAGCGCGAGATGAAAACTGCCAGCCGCAACAAGACCAAGAATAAAGTCATGGATGCTTTGATAGATCTCGTCGATGTTGGCGTTCCGGCTGCATTATTAGGTGCCGAAATTGAACAGCTGAAAGTCCAGGCGATGCAGCAGATGGGTGGAGGCCAGGGAGCCGATCCTTCCATGCTTCCGGATGATCTGTTCAAGGAGCAAGCAAGTAGAAGAGTCGTGCTTGGCCTGGTTCTGGGCGAGGTCATTAAGGAACAGAATGTCCAGGCGGATCCGGCCAAAGTGAGAGAACAGGTTGAAGAACTCGCTGCTACCTATGAATCTCCCGATGATGTCATTAACTGGTATTACGGAAACAAGGAACAATTGGCCACAATAGAGTCAGCCGTCATTGAAGATCAGGTTTTTGACTACATTATTGAAGAAGCGGCAGTTACCGATAAACAGGTTACTTATCAGGAAGTCATTAAACCTGAGCCCCGTGAAGGAGAAGCCGAAGCGACGGAAGAACAGAGTTAATCCAGCAGAAAAGGCTTAATTTTGCCTGATACTGTCGCGATGCGGTCTACACTTGAAGAGTGTGTGTTCAATAGGCACTCACAACGCATTTTATAAAGGAATACCCGTATATGCCTAATTCCCAATCACCCAGTGCAGCATTAGTACCCATAGTTGTTGAGCAGACTGCCCGGGGTGAACGGTCCTATGACATTTACTCGCGCTTACTGAAAGATCGCGTGATATTTATGACAGGGGTGGTGGAGGACCACATGGCCAATCTAATTGTGGCCCAACTCCTGTTCCTCGAGTCGGAAAACCCCGATAAAGACATCCATTTATATATCAACTCCCCTGGGGGCTCGGTAACTGCGGGCTTGTCGATTTATGACACTATGCAGTTCATACAGCCGGACGTAAGCACCATGTGTATTGGTCAGGCAGCCAGCATGGGGGCCATGCTTCTGGCAGGGGGCGCCAAGGGCAAGCGACTGGCCTTGCCCCACGCCAGAATGATGATTCACCAGCCCAGTGGGGGAGCCCAGGGCCAGGCCTCAGATATCGAGATTCAGGCTAATGAAATCATTAAGTTACGAAAACAACTTAATATTTTACTTTCAGAACATACCGGCCAGACTGAAGAAACTATTGCCAGGGACACCGAACGAGACAATTTTATGAGTGCCGAAGAGGCCCAGGAATATGGCCTCGTGGATAAAGTAATTGAGCGAAGAGTAGATAATAAGGTGAGTGGGGAGTCGGAAACCAACTAATTGCTTAGGTTTCCCTTGCATTTACTGGCTAATACCTTCATTTTAAACGGCTGCAGGGTAGAGAAATTGCGGCCTCGGAAGGAATTAGCTCCGCCGGAGCGATAAAGCTCAGCGCTAATTGGAAGATACAGAGAAAACCTGAAGAACTAGCTTAGAAAGATGTCAGACGATCGATACAACAAAGGCGACGATAACGGCAAATTGCTGTATTGCTCGTTTTGCGGGAAAAGTCAGCACGAGGTGCGCAAACTTATCGCCGGGCCGTCTGTGTTCGTGTGCGATGAGTGTGTGGATCTTTGTAATGACATTATCCGTGAAGAGATTCAGGAAAAAGAGTCAGAAACCACTACTCGCAAGCTACCAATCCCTGAAGAAATCAAGAATACCCTCGATGAATACGTGATTGGCCAGGAAAGCGCCAAGAAAGTGCTTTCAGTGGCGGTATACAACCACTACAAGCGCCTGAATTATGACAAGGCCTCTAATAGCGATGTTGAGCTGAGCAAGAGCAATATCCTCATGGTGGGGCCAACCGGTACCGGTAAGACATTGCTGGCGGAAACCCTGGCGCGTTTGCTGGATGTCCCGTTCACCATTGCTGACGCCACAACCCTGACCGAAGCCGGTTATGTTGGTGAAGACGTCGAAAACATCATCCAGAAATTACTGCAGAAATGCGATTACGATGTTGAGAAGGCCCAGATCGGTATCGTTTACATTGATGAGATCGATAAGATTTCCCGCAAATCTGATAACCCTTCCATTACCAGGGATGTCTCTGGCGAAGGGGTGCAGCAGGCCTTATTGAAGTTGATCGAAGGCACAATCGCTTCGGTTCCCCCACAGGGTGGGCGTAAACACCCGCAGCAAGAATTTCTCCAGGTGGATACAGCCAATATCCTGTTTATCTGTGGTGGCGCCTTTGCCGGCCTCGACAAGATTATTCGTGATCGTTCCGATAAGAGCGGGATTGGATTTACCGCCGAGGTTCGTTCCCAGGACGATGATCAGAAAGTTGGCGAAACCCTGCGGGATGTAGAGCCCGAAGATCTGGTCAAGTATGGCCTGATTCCGGAATTTGTTGGCCGCTTGCCGATGATCGCAACTCTCGACGAACTTGATCTCGATGCCCTGGTAAGAATTATTCGTGAACCGAAAAATTCACTGACTAAACAGTATTCCAAGCTCTTCGAAATGGAAGAGGTGGAAATTCAATTCCGTGATGACGCCTTGCGCGCAATCGCCAAAAAGGCTCAGGAACGTAAAACCGGGGCCCGCGGACTCAGGTCCATAATGGAAGCGGTGCTGCTGGACACGATGTACAAAATACCTTCACTGGAAAGCGTCAGCAAAGTCATAATCGATGCTGCCGTGATCGAAGGTGAATCAGAACCATTACTTATGTACGAGAATATTGAACAGCAGAGCAAATCCGCTGTTGACGAATAGTCTCATTTTTTCGCTTTAAGCCTTGATTTTTGCTGGCTGGGCACTATTTATATTAGTACTGGTTTAATGCAATCGAGAGTGACTAAAGCATGTCCGCTGACGTAGTAAGCAATACCACCTTTCCACTTTTGCCATTACGGGATGTAGTGGTTTACCCCCAGATAGTACAACCCTTGTTTGTCGGTCGACCGAAGTCCATAAAAGCCCTCGAAATAGCAATGGCCAGTGACAAGCAGGTTTTGCTGGTGGCACAAAAGAATGCTTCGGAAGATGAGCCAGGCGTAGACGACTTATTTTCCATCGGTACCGTAGCAACAATACTGCAATTGATTCGTTTACCTGACGGCACTGTTAAAGTGCTGGTTGAAGGATTGGATCGCGCCAAAATCAAGAATGTTATGTTTGAGTCTGATCATTTTAAGGCTGAGACAAATTTACTAGCAGCAGAAGAAATCCCGGAAAAAGAATCCTCATTACTTATCAGGTCGCTGCTTTCTCAATTCGATCAGTATGTTCAGCTCAGCAAGAAAATACCTCCCGAGGTAATGACTTCCATCTCCAGCATCGATGAACCTGGTCGACTGGTAGACACCATTGCTTCCCATATGTCCTTGCAACTGCAAGAGAAGCAGAACCTGCTGGAACTTGCAGGTTTGCAGTCACGAATCGAACACCTGATGGCCCTGATTGAATCCGAGATCGATTTGTTTCAGGTTGAAAAACGCATTCGTGGACGCGTTAAGAAACAAATGGAGAAAAGCCAGCGCGAGTACTATCTGAATGAGCAGATGAAAGCGATTCAGAAGGAAATGGGCGAGCTGGAAGATGTGCCCAATGAAGCGGAAGAGCTGAAGCAGAAAATCGATGATGCCGGCATGCCCAAGGATGCGAAAGAGAAAGCATTATCGGAACTGAACAAGCTGAAACTGATGTCGCCAATGTCATCGGAAGCCTCGGTTGTCCGCACCTACCTCGACTGGATGATTAACATCCCCTGGAAGAAGCGCTCCAAGGTACGTCTGGATTTAAGCAAAGCGGAAGATATCCTGGAAAGCGATCACTATGGCCTGAAGGAAGTTAAAGAACGAATTCTTGAATATCTGGCGGTACAGAAGCGGGTCAAGAAGCTCAAGGGACCAATTCTGTGCCTTGTAGGCCCTCCCGGCGTTGGTAAGACCTCCCTGGGGGAATCGATTGCCCGCGCCACCAATCGCAAATTTATCCGTATGGCACTGGGCGGTGTAAGGGACGAGGCAGAGATTCGTGGTCACCGTCGCACCTATATCGGCTCCTTGCCGGGCAAATTATTGCAAAAGCTTTCAAAAGTGGGAGTGCGTAACCCGCTATTTTTGTTGGATGAAATCGACAAGATGGGTATGGACCACCGCGGTGATCCTGCATCGGCATTGCTGGAAGTACTGGATCCCGAGCAAAACAACAGCTTTAACGACCATTATCTGGAAGTTGATTACGATCTGTCCGAAGTCATGTTCGTATGTACTTCAAACAGCATGAACATTCCTGAACCGCTTCTCGATCGAATGGAAGTCATTCGAATTCCTGGTTATACGGAAGACGAAAAGGTAAATATTGCAGAACGCTATTTGATTCCCAAGCAGATGAAAAATAACGGCCTTAAGGAAGAGGAGCTGGCGATACCGAAAGAGCCAATCAGGGACTTGATCCGTTATTACACCCGTGAAGCTGGCGTCCGTGGATTAGAACGGGAAATCGCTAAAATCTGTCGAAAAGTAGTGAAAGAAAGCTCTTTATCCAAAGACAAAGAAGAGCATGCTGCGGTTCAACTTACTGCCGACATGTTGGAAAAATATTCCGGCGTGCAGAAATTTGATTACGGCAAGGCGGAAGAAGAAAACAAAATTGGCCAGGTTAATGGTCTGGCCTGGACCCAGGTTGGTGGTGAATTATTAACCATTGAAGCTATCGCAGTCGAAGGTAAGGGTAAGACCATCAAGACTGGATCCCTTGGTGATGTAATGCAGGAATCTATTCAGGCAGCATTCACCGTGGTTAGAAGTCGGGCTCAAGCCCTGGGTCTTGATCCAAACTTTCATGAAAAATTCGATTTACATATTCACGTCCCTGAAGGAGCCACGCCGAAGGACGGTCCCAGTGCTGGTGTTGGAATGTGTACAGCATTGGTTTCTGTGCTTACTAACATTCCGGTAAAAGCTGCTGTGGCCATGACCGGTGAAATTACCCTGCGCGGCCAGGTACTCCGAATTGGCGGATTAAAGGAAAAATTGCTGGCTGCTCATCGTGGAAATATTAAAACAGTCACCATTCCTGCCGACAATGAGAGAGACTTAACAGAAATTCCGGACAATATTAAAGCCGATCTGGAAGTGATTCCTGTGCGTTGGATCGATGAAGTTTTAGAGCACGCATTACAATATCAACCTACACCTTTGAAAGGTGAGAAAAAGGCGAAACGAAAGAAAGAAGCCAAGCAGGAAGATATTGATCCGGGTAGTGATGAAAAACACATAAATACCCACTAAATACGCGTGTTTCCGGTTGACAGAGCTTTCTGGCGCTTGGTATAAAGATTTGGACTTACGGGGCGAAAGAGCCACTTTCGGGTAAAAAATTGAACCAATTCAGGGGTCAAAATATTTCTTAAACTTTCGTGAATTTTTTATCACTAGCTGAATCAAAAGTCGTAATTCAGCGAAACAGTTTTTAAGATTTTTTCTGACTATCTTTGGTACAATTTTTAACAACCCTTGATACAAACAACTTCTATTTTAAAAAAGGGGATAACGTGAATAAATCAGAACTAATAGATGCTGTTGCTGCTAGTGCGGACCTTCCAAAAGCTGCTGCCGGTCGTGCTATTGATGCAATGATTGATGCGATTACGGAATCATTAAAGAAAGATGATCCGGTTGTACTTGTAGGTTTTGGTACGTTTGCTACTAAGAATAGAGCAGCGCGTACTGGTCGTAATCCCCAAACAGGTGCTCCAATCGAAATTAAAGCGGCACGCGTGCCTAGCTTTAAAGCTGGTAAAGCACTTAAGGATTCAGTGAATACATAAACTGAGTTTTACTCGGTTTAAATAGTCAGTACACAAAGACTAGTTTGTAGTATTGAGCAATCAGCTAGACTTGGCGGCTAAAGACAAGCTAACGAGTCCGGCTGGTTGACCCATTGAAAAAGTACAAAAGAATAAGATTTTGCTTTTTATTTGGGGCAGTAATTAAGGGCGCATCTATGATGCGCCTTTTTACGTTTATAACGGTATCAAGTAGCAACTCGAAATTGCGCGATAAATAAGCTGGTATAGAACTATGTTGCAGGACATTAGAGATAACTCACAGGGCGTAGTCGCCAAAATTATTATTGGATTGATTGTGGCGGTATTTGCCTTGTTCGGAGTCGAATCAATTATTGGTGGCTTCATACAGTCGCCTCCAGTAGCCGAAGTAAATGGCGAAGAAATAACTCAAATCCAGTTAGATCAGAGCACGCAAAACCTCCTTAACTCCATTGGCGGCGGTATCGAGGGAATCGATCAGGGGCTACTTGAATCAATTGCTTTAAATCAGATTATTGATGAAACCATGTTACGCCAGCATGCGCTGGATTCTTCTATGGCAGTTTCCAGCGCCCGTATCGACCGTAATATATTGGAAACACCAAGCTTTCAAATAAATGGCGTATTCGATTCTGAGCTTGCTGTACGTACTATGACAGCCCAGGGAATGAATGTCCCCATGTATCGACAGTCCCTGGCGCAAAGCATGCTGCTCTCGCAAGTGGCCAGCGCGTTTACTGGTTCAAACTTCCTCACCGAATCAGAATTGGACAAATTTGCTCAATTAACAGCTCAAACCAGGGATTTTCGTTACCTGTCAGTCACACTTGGAACCCGTACCCTTGGAACAGCCATCAGTGATGAGGAGATTGCCGACTATTACGAAGCAAACCCGGATGAATTCACCGAAGATGAAAGCATTGTCGCTCAGTATGTAATTCTGGATAAGGACGTAATCTCTCAAGAGCTCGATGTAGATGAAGATGAGTTGCTCGCTCAATACGAAGCAGAACGCTCCGAGTTTGAAGGCTCATCTGAGAAGCGGGCGGCACATATTCTATTCGAAGTTGGATTCGATTTAACTGAAGAAGAAGCATTAGAACTTGCTAATTCAACTCAGCAGCGGCTCGTGGACGGCGAAGACTTTGCTGCCCTGGCACTGGAAATATCCAGTGATGTTGTTTCGGCAGAAGAGGGTGGAGATATTGGATATACCGATGGTAATGCCTTTCCTCCGGAGATTGAAGAAGCGCTTGAGCTCTTGAGCCTGGATGAAGTCTCCGACCCGGTCGTTACCGAGTTTGGTGTGCACCTGGTTAAGCTTACCGAGGATGCGGAAAATGTTTTTGCTTCTTTTGAAGAAGTGCGGGAGCGAATCGAACGGGATTTGAAGAGCTCCGAAGTTGAATTGATCTATGCGGAGCGTTTGCAGGATCTTTCGAATCTTGCTTTTGAAACTGGCGATTTGCAAACGATTTCTGAAGAACTTGGTTTGGGCATTCTTGTTAGTGAAGCATTCGGACGAACAGGTGGGTCGAATATTTTCAGCAATCAAAACGTCGTCGATGCGGCATTTTCTGACGAAGTTTTGATCGACAGCAATAATAGCGATGTCTTGGAGTTGAACGAATCTCAGTCAGTTGTAGTCAGAGTTCAGGATTTCAATGAGGCAGCTGTTCTGCCAATGGAAGAGGTGCAAGCTGAAATCGCCGTTATTTTGCGGACCGAGATGGAAAGAGAAGCGGTTCAGCAGATTGGTGAACAGTTAATCGCTGCGGCAGAGTCGGGTGAAGGTCTCGAAGAACTACTCGCTGAGAACGAGCTCGAGTGGATTGAAGAAGCTGAGATTGACCGAAATGCATTTACTGTGAACAGTCAAATTATCAACGAGGCATTCGCATTGCCGCGGCCAGAAGATAGTCCTGAAAGAGCCAGCTTGACGCTTCCAAATGGCACATTTGTTTTAGTTGAGCTGAATGAGGTTCACGAAGGAAGCGTAGCTTCTTTTTCCGATGAAGAACGGCAAAACTTTGTCGCGTCAGCTTCTTCAGATCTGGGGAATAGCGAGTTCCAGGCCTACATGAATACCCTGCGGGAAAATTCGGATATTCAGGCCAATCTCGAGGACGATGGATTTTAGAGTCTGGCCGGCTAGTCAGACTCTAAATCGTTCAGGGATCCCATTGCAGTTGTATTGAACCCTCCATCCACGTAGAGGATTTCACCGCTAATACCGGATGCCAGATCAGAGCTGAGGAATGCAGCTGCATTTCCGACCTCATCGATGCTTACATTTCTGCGCAGGGGGGTTTGCCTGGCATTATGTTCCAGCATCTTGCGGAAACTCTTAATGCCGGCTGCCGCCAGGGTTTTGATCGGTCCGGCAGAAATTCCATTTACCCTGGTTCCTTCAGGTCCCAGACTTGATGCCATATAGCGTACATTAGCCTCCAGGCTCGCCTTTGCTAATCCCATGACATTGTAGTTAGGCAGGCTGCGCAAAGCCCCAAGGTAGCTCAGGGTAAGCAGTGAGCCATTTCTACCCTGCATCAACTCCCGCCCTTGTTGTGCCAGGGCAACGAAACTGTAAGAGCTGATTTCATGGGCGGTGAGAAACCCTTCGCGGGTGGTAACGTCAACATAGTTTCCGTCCAGTTCATGTGCCGGAGCGAATGCCAGGCAATGAATAATTCCGTCCAGTCCGTCCCAGTTTTCACTTAAGCGAGAAAACAAATCGGCAATCTGTTGATCTTCGGTTACATCGCAGGGGAAGACGAGGGTTGATCCCCAGGATTCGGCGAATCCTTCAACACGACCCTTTAATTTTTCATTTTGGTAAGTGAATGCAAGCTCAGCGCCTTCTCGATGCATTGCTGCTGCGATACCGGAAGCGATAGATAATTTGCTGGCGACACCTAAAACTAATATACGTTTTCCTGCAAGAAAACCCATAACACTTGTTCCTTGTTAAATTGATTTTAACCTTCTTCTTTTATCAACGATTCCCAATGCCGGGTCTTGACCGCAAACATCCCAATCACAATACCCGCGGCAATGGTGAAAAATGCGATATAGAGATAAAGATTTGGCATTTGCTGAATATTTTCGGGATCGAAGTTGCCTGCTACCAATCCAGCCACGACGTTGCCAATGGAATAAGTAAGCGTGAACACCCCCATCATTTGTCCGGCAAACCTTCGTGGAGAAAGTTTGCTGACTGCGCTAAGGGCTACAGGGCTTAAGCAGAGTTCGCCAACAGTATGAAGAAAATAGGTTGCGATTAACCAGTAAGGTGCAGCAGGAAGCCCGGATGCGGCTACCTGGGCGGCAAAGAACATGACGATAAATCCAGTGGCCATGATGATTAAGCCCAGCGCACACTTGAATCCATAATTTGGGCTCACCAGGCGTTTACCGAGGTTTATCCATAGCGCCGCAAAGAAAGGAGAAAGAATCACAATGAAAAAGGAATTTGCTGATTGAAACCAGGCTGGAGGGATCTCAAAGCTACCAATAATACGATCGGTATAATCTCGTCCGAACAGGTTCAGCGAAGAACCTGCCTGTTCAAAACCTGCCCAGAAAAAAGTAGAAGCAACACACACTAAAAACAATGCGCCTAATGATTTTTTCTCATTAATGCTCAATTCTGCAAAGGCATACATGCCAGCATAATAAGCGAGGAAAACAGCGGTTATTGTTATTGCAGTGTATTGCGCAAGGGTAACTGGATTAATTACAACAGCGCCGGTCAAGATAAGCACTGCCAGTACAGCAAGTGCCGCGACGAATCCTATAATTGCAAACTGGCTATTTTTTCTTCCTGGGCTCGTGAGCGGTTGGGTTGGCTCCATGCCTTCGCCTTCTAATTTATAAAGGGTAAGGCGAAATTGGATTAAGCCGGCCCCCATGCCTATGGCTGCTGCACCAAACGCCCAGTGGTACCCCATATTTACCTGTAGCCAACCACACACGATATAGCCGATGATGGAGCCGATGTTTATGCCCATGTAGTAGAGGGCATAGCCTGCATCCCGACGATTGTCATCCCTGCTATAGAGTTGACCTACCAGGGCGCCAATATTGGGTTTTAATAAACCCGTACCCATAACGACAAAAATCAATCCGATAAAGAAGGTGCTATCGCTAGGGATGGCCAGCAATATGTGGCCGCACATGATGATAATGCCGCCATACCACACCGCTTGCTGGCTGCCAATTAAGCGGTCCGCTATCCAGCCTCCTGGTAATCCCATGAAGTAAACCGCGCCGGTGTATAGGCCGTAGACAGCAGTAGCCGAAGCGACAGTAATTCCCAAACCGCCTTCCTGGATACTCAAGGTCATAAACAGCACCAGCAGGGCGCGCATACCGTAATAGCTCATGCGTTCCCACATTTCTGTGAAAAAGAGGGTTGATAGTCCAGCAGGGTGGCCGAAGAACGAATCGTCTCGAACCGGGTTAAGTGTAGTATCAGTCATTTTTTAGTTTAAATTATTATCTGGTGGGATTATTCGAATTAGCTGCCCTGGATAGATCAGGTCATTGGCCCGCATTTCATTCCAGATCAACAAATCGGTCAAGTTGATTCTAAATCTGTTTGCTATCACATGCATAGAGTCACCTCGTCGCACTCGATACTCTTGTGCGCCATCTGTAGCCGAAATTGCTGAAGTTGATTCCTCTTCGGATAAGGCAAATTCGAGGTTAAGTTCCTGACCAGGCTGCAACGTAGATTCCAGACTTATGCTATTCCACTCGGCGATTTCAACGGATCTCAAGTCAAATTTCCTGGCAATACTCCAAAGATTATCGCCATTGCGAACTATGTATATATTAGGAGTTGGCAGTATACGTCTGCCTCTTTGTGCGCCACGGCTAAAATTGGCTAACAAGGACAAATCTGTGGTCCTTGGTACCAATAATGAGTCACCGGCGATTATTCGCGAGCCGTTTATTTCGTTTACAGTCTGTAAGACATCGACCCTGGTACCTAATTTCCTGGCTATGCCGCCCAGGGTATCTCCTGGCTGTATTTCATAACGATCCCAGGTGACAAATTGGTCGGGGCCAAGCTGGGAAATTCCAGTTTGCAAGAGTTCAGCATTCTTGATCGGCACCGCAATTACTTGGGGATTATCGGGATGAGTGGCCCATTGTAGATAACCAGGATTAAGGCGTCTTAGCTCAGCGTAGCCCAGCTGGGCCAACCTGGCAGCCTGGGTTAAATCGATTTGGGAATCGACTTCTACCAATACCAAGGGCTCTTCGTTTGCAATAGGCGCCAGTTCTACTCCAAAAGTTGAGCTATCATTAACCAGCTTTGCCAGCGCCAGAATTTTTGGAACATGGAAGCGTGTTTCATTAGCGAGGGGGAGTGACCAGAAATCTGCGGATTCAATGTCTAATCCAGCCCGTCGAATAGCCCTGTTTACGTTACCCTGGCCGGTATTATAAGCGGCGAGGGCCAGTAACCAATCCTCATTAAATTCCGTATACAACTGTTCGAGATAATTCAGAGCGGCAATAGTCGACGCACGCGGGTCACGTCTTCCGTCGTACCACCAATCCTGTTGCAGGCCAAAACTGCGTGCAGTCGGGCCAATAAATTGCCAGAGCCCGACTGCATGTTCGGGGGAATAAGCATTCGGGTTAAACGTACTTTCTACAATCGGAATCAATGCTAATTCCATGGGGAGTTCGCGCCGTTCTATCTCGCCCACAATCCAGAAGAGGAAAGGCTGGGCGCGCTCTGCAATACGGTCGAAATAGGCCTGATTATTTGCATAATTTGTAAGCTGTTGTTCGACGGCCGGATGATCATAATGCTCGATTAACTGAAACCTTGCCTGCAAGCGATCCCAGAGGTTGTCAAAGCTTTCGATGACATCTTCTTTTTCGATTTCCAGCACAGGTGAATCTATAGCCTGTTGAATTACTACTGCTTCTTCCAGCTCCGCTTGTGGAATGGAGCTGACTGATTCGCTTGCAGGCGGTACATTGGTTCGGCACGCAGCCAAAAACAGCAAAGAAACGACAAGAATAGAATTACGCACGATGGGGTTTCTTCTTAACAACGACATAGGCATGCTTAGACAAGGAAAACCTAGAAGTTATCCTTCCAGTTCCTTATTGCTGCGAAAACTTCAATTTCATTTTCGACATTCTGGCCGACCCTGCTACTGGCACTTTTTTTCAGGGCTGGCTGGTTACAGCGAAGAAAAGGGTTGGTATCCAGCTCGAGTTGGACATTGGATGGTAACGTAGGTATCCCCTGGTCACGCTTGGTTTGTTCTTCTTTAATTCTGTTAATAAGAATTGAATTGTCTGGATCTGCTGCCCTGGCAAAACCCAAGTTAGCCATGGTGTATTCGTGAGTGCAGTAAACACTGGTGTGTTTATTTAAAGAACCCAGTTTATCGAGCGACTCATGCATCATGGCCGGCGTACCTTCGAATAGTCGACCGCAACCTGCTGCGAACAGGGTATCTCCGCAAAACAAGATAGGCGGATCGGTCTCATCGCAGTAGTAAGCGATATGGTCGAGTGTGTGACCTGGTACTTCGAGAATAGAATACTGATGACCGAACAGGTTCAAGCTATCACCTTCATGGAGGTAGTTGCTTATCCCTTGAATGCCGCTTGGTTCTGGTCCATAAACGGTAGGTGAATATTTTGTTATCAGAGCTTTCAAACCGCCGGTGTGGTCTGGGTGATGATGAGTAATCAGGATATCGGTCAATTCCAAATCGTGGGATTCCAGGTACTCGATTACTGGCGAAGCGTCTCCAGGATCCACCACGCAAGCTTTGCTTTGAGCGGCATCCACCAGGGCCCAGATATAGTTATCTGAAAAAGCAAGTATCGGATGTATCCTATTGATATTGATAGATATATTGCTCACAAAATTACCGCTGAATTATCTGCAGAAACGACATGATAAAGGGATAATAGACGATTACAAGCGGAGAAAAAGAGCTGCTTAATGGAGACTGTTGCCAAAGCCAGATATCATTTGCCCTATTAGCTTAATCGTAGTCTGCTATGAATCTATTTTCCAAGCACGAAACACGCCGCCGCCTGCTCAGGGGGCTACCCGATTCAGACTTGCTTTCTGCCCTGGTAAGCCAGTGGTATCAAACCCCCCAGGGAATAGCTGTGCTGGAAGCCGAAAAGGCTATGACCTCACCAATTATTGAGCGTTTATTTGGTTACCACATCCTGCAGGTGGGTCCAAACGAGGAAGTTTCCCTGATCGAAAACAGCCCGGTTGGTCACAAGATTATTTTTGCGCCACGTTGGCAACCTGGTGCCAAGCAAGCAGTTGCGGATATTGAAGAATTACCATTGGCGACCGATAGTATCGATGTTGTCGTTGTCCATCATGCGCTGGATTTCGCTGATGACAGCCATCGCCTATTAAGAGAAGTTACCAGGGTATTAAGACCCGGCGGACAAATGCTGATAGTTGGCTTTAATCCCTTGAGTTATTGGGGAGTGTGGCGACTGTTTAAGCGCAAGATCAATATTCCCTGGCGAGGTCGATTTATTTCCAAGCGCCGCCTGAGTGACTGGTTAAAACTTTTAAACTTGCAAATCGATTCTGTTGATTACGGGCTGCATTTCTTGCCGATGAAATACTCCAGGTTGTTAAAACAAGCGCAGAAATTTGAAAATGCAGGTCAAAAAATTCGCAGCCCATTAGGGGGCGCCTATTTTATTCTTTGCGTGAAACAAGTTGCACCGATTACTCCAATTGCTCCCAGGTGGAGGCCATTGCGTACTCCTGCTACCGTGATTCCAGCGGTCGAAAATGTTCGGGCCAAGATTCATTAATGAAAGGGTAATTCGTGTCCCAGTTAGTCGAAATGTATACGGATGGCGCTTGCCGAGGCAATCCGGGTAAAGGCGGTTGGGGCGTGTTGCTACGTTACGGCGATGCAGAAAAAACCCTGCATGGTGGTGAGGAAATGACTACCAATAACCGCATGGAGCTCACGGCTGTCATTAAAGGGCTCGAGGCCTTAAACAAATCCTGCCGTATCAAAATTACGACTGATTCAAAATATGTTCTATCTGGCATTACAGAGTGGATGCCCAACTGGAAAAAGAGGAATTGGCGAACTTCGAACAAGAAGCCGGTGCTCAATGTAGAGCTTTGGAAAAAGCTTGATGAGTTGGTAGTGCAACATGAAATAGAATGGGACTGGGTTAAGGGTCACAGCGGTCATCCGGAAAACGAAATCGCCGACCAGTTAGCCAACCAGGGAATCGACGAGTTATAGGAAAGAAGCAGAGCAAAACTTATGCGCCAAATTGTATTAGACACTGAAACCACTGGACTGGACCCACAGCAAGGTCATCGCATTATCGAAATAGGTTGTGTCGAAATTGAAAACCGCAAGTTAACCGGCAACCATTTCCAAGTGTACTTAAACCCGGATCGCGAGATTGATGAGGCTGCGATTGAAGTCCATGGAATTACCTCAGAATTTCTTGCAGACAAGCCACGTTTTCGTCAGGTAGAGCAGGAGTTTATTGATTTCGTTAATGGCGCCGAGCTGATCATTCATAATGCCCCGTTCGATGTGGGCTTTCTCGATTACGAGCTTGACCAGACTAAATCATCCAATCAAAACCTCGCACAATTTTGTACCGTGCTGGATACATTGGTGTTCGCCAGGGAAAAACATCCTGGTCAGCGCAATAGTCTGGATGCCTTATGTAAACGCTATGAGGTAGACAATACCCAGCGGACCCTGCACGGCGCACTTCTGGACTCCGAGATTTTGGCTGATGTCTACCTGGCAATGACCAGCGGCCAATCAAGCCTGTCACTGAAAGAAGAATCAACTCAAGCCTCTAATGCCAAACGCAGAAAACGAAAACTCGACCCTAATAGGCCGCGTATTCCCGTACTGGATGCCAATACTGATGAACTGAAACAACACCGGGAGCGGCTGGAAGAGATCGAAAAGCAGAGCGCTGACGGTTGCCTCTGGCTGAAATTGGAAGCGGAGGTCTAGGCCTAGGCTTTCTGATTATTTCAAGCATTCTGTTTTGTTTCGGAATAGCTGGTTTTTGCTAGTACCGGACCAGCAGATAAAGTAACTTAATTCTCTATGACCACCCGGAGTTTTTTCCTGCCACGAGAGCAGCTGGCTGCAAGCGACAGACTGCTATTATTCTGTGAAAGCAGGGTAGTGGTACAGGGCGACAATTTTCTCTGGCAGCAACAGCAAATAATAGATCTATTGCCCGATGATTCTGAGTTCCTGCTAATGGATCATGATGGCGAGCAATTCGTCATCGCCCACACCACAGAAGATATAAGCGATAATGTTGCGGCTGAATCGAGAAGCCTGCGTAGCCTTCTGTTTAATGAAAGCGACTCCGACTTTTCATTGGCAGGAAAAGCCAGCCAGATCCTCTCCTGGTATCGAACACATCGCTATTGCGGCGTATGTGGAAGTCGAACCTCACAGTATGAAGAGCAGAAGGCCTTAGGTTGTGCTAATTGTAATGAACACTATTTCCCACGTATTAATCCCTGTGCCATCGTGCTGGTCACTAAAGGTCGTGAGATTCTCTTGGCTCGTAGTGCTAGATTTCGTTCTGGCTTCTTCAGCTGCCTGGCCGGGTTTATTGAAGTAGGTGAGTCGGCAGAAGATACAGTCCTGAGGGAAGTAAAAGAGGAGTCAGGAGTAGATGTTGAAAATATCCGCTATATCAAGAGCCAATCGTGGCCATTTCCCTCCCAGCTAATGTTGGGCTTTCATGCGGACTATAAATCCGGTGAGATAGTGCCCGAGCCCGGGGAAATCGAAGAAGCTGCCTTCTTTGATGTAGATGATTTACCCACGGTTCCATCGGCGGAAATCAGCGTTGCTGGAGAATTAATCCAGATTTACGTAGAACAGTTTAGACGGGGTGAAATTTGAAATCTGTGAAATTTGCTGGAAAATGCAGCCCCTGACCGCTTTAGTCTGTTAAGTAGGAGAAATAATGGAATATCTAATTGAATACGGCATGTTTTTGGCCAGGGCCGCGACAATTGTAGTTGCTATTGTAATCGTCGTGGGGGCTATAGCTGCTGTGGGATCAAAGCAGAAAAAAGCAGGCAAGAAAGGCTCTCTAAAAGTAACGCGGCTAAACGATCATCTCGATGAGATACGAGATGCTATGAGAGATACTGTTCTCGATAAAGACCATCTTAAGTTGGTCTATAAAGAAGAGAAGAAACAGGCAAAAGCAGACCAAAAAGACAAGAAAGCGAAGTTGAAACAGGAGCAGAAAGAAGAAGATGGCGCCGATGATGAGCGTAAGAAGCGAGTCTATGTTTTAAATTTCAAAGGAAACATTGCTGCCGATGCCGTCGCGTCACTCAGGGAAGAAATAACTGCCGTGCTATCAATGGCAGAAGATAAAGACGAAGTCATCCTGCGCCTTGAGAGCCCTGGCGGAATGGTACATGCTTATGGTCTTGCGTCATCTCAACTACTGCGCATCAAGAACGGAAAAATTCCATTAACAATTTGTGTAGACAAGGTCGCTGCCAGTGGTGGTTATATGATGGCCTGCCTGGCAGATAAACTGGTGGCAGCGCCATTTGCAATAATCGGTTCTATAGGTGTGCTGGTTCAACTCCCAAACTTTCATCGAGTATTGAAAAAGCACGACGTCGATTATGAACAGATTAGTGCGGGTGAATACAAACGCACTTTATCGGTCTTCGGCGAAATTACCCAGAAAGGAAGAGATAAAGTCCAGGAAGACGTTGAAAATATACATGATATATTCAAGAGCTGGGTCAAGGATCATCGCCCCAGTATCGAGATAGACAAGATTTCTACCGGAGAAACCTGGGTAGGCATGCAGGCGAAAGAAAAATACATGGTAGATGAAATCAAGACCAGCGATGAATGCCTGGTTGAAGCCTGTAATGATGCCGAAGTCTTTGAGGTGGAATATGAATTCAAAAAAACCATACAGGATAAGTTAGGCAGAGTGCTGGAAGAATCTTCATTTAAAGTATTAAGCCGCTGGTTTGACAGGCCAACCGACGACATCTATCAATAAATTCCAATAGTTTCAGTTTTCAATACACAAGCAGGTATAACAAGTAAATGTCCGAGCAATTATTCAAGGCTTTGCTGGTAAGCGAAGTTGGAGAAAAACAGTTCAGCTCCGAAATAGTTGAGCGTAATGTTTCCGATCTACCTGAAGGCGATGTCTTGATAAGCGTCGAATATTCATCGCTTAACTATAAAGATGCGCTTTCCGCCAGCGGCAATAAGGGAGTTACCAGGCAGTATCCTCACACGCCGGGAATCGATGCTGCGGGAAGAGTTGCCGAATCCGGTTCGGACAAATTTAAGAAAGGGGACGAGGTCATTGTGATTGGCTATGACCTGGGAATGAATACTGCCGGAGGTTTTGGTCAGTTTATTCGGGTACCGACTAACTGGGTGGTGCCTCTGCCGGATGGTCTCAGTCTTAGACAGAGTATGGTGCTGGGAACTGCTGGCTTTACAGCGGCGCTCTGTGTCGAGAAGTTATTGGCGAACGGACTAGACAAGGACAATGGGCAAGTTCTGGTTACTGGCGCTACTGGCGGCGTTGGAGTCATTGCCGTGGCTTTGTTGGCGAAATTGGGTTTTGAAGTAATTGCCAGTACCGGTAAAGCTGAAGCGAAGTCTTTTCTGCAAGAGATGGGCGCAGCTGACATAATCGACAGGAATGAACTTTCCGAATCCAGCCCCCGCCCATTATTAAAAGAGCAGTGGGCCGGGGCCATCGATGTTGTCGGTGGTGACACATTGTTTAATGTAATCAAATCAGTGGAATATGGTGGCAGCGTTGCAGCCTGTGGACTGGTGCAATCACCGATGTTTCAGGCTTCCGTATTGCCGTTTATTTTGCGTGGGGTGAACCTGCTCGGGGTAGATTCTGTGGAATTGCCCCTCGAAACGAAAACCAGGGTATGGGAATTACTGGGAAGCGATTGGAAGCTAGAAAACCTTGAGAAGATTGTCAGTGAGATTGGCCTGGATCAGTTGCAGGCCAGCCTGGAGCAGGTCTTAACAGGGCAGGCGCAGGGCAGGTACTTGCTAAATCTTAATGCTTAGTCACGCCGTAGCTTCGGTGAAATGGCGATAGGTGTTGGGCAGAACGACACCACCAAATAGGAAGAAATCAGGAAAGTAATAATCGCAGCACCCTGGATTACCAGGGATGCCAACTCTCCAATCATTCCGGATTGGGCAGCAACAAAAGCAATCAGTAATGAAAACTCACTGATCTGGCCGAGTCGTAACCCCGCGTCCCAGGCCAGTCGATTGCGCTCGCTAAATCGTCGTAACAGATAATGAAATACGATGGGCTTTAGCGTTAAAGCGAGAACTGCTAACAACAAGGCGGGAGCGATAATTTCTGATAACAGGCCGATGTTGAATTGAGCTCCCAGGGAGAAGAAAAACAATATCAGGAAAAAATCCCGTAAGGGTTTAAGGCTATAAGCAATAAATAAAGCTATGGGGCTGGTTGCCAGTGCCACGCCGGCTACGAAGGCGCCGATTTCAGTCGATAATCCCATGGCTGCAGCCAGTTCTGACAATCCAAGACACCACCCTATGGCCAGCAGGAAAATATATTCCCTGAAGTGGTCAAACTTGCCAATAAGTTTTACCAACACGAAGCGCGTACTCAAGTAGGCTATAAGCAGTAGAACAGGAAACGCTATTAGTACGCGGAGTGCACTGGCCTGTTCGATGTTACCGGAATCAAGAAAGGCCAGGATAAAGATAGCAATAAAGTCCTGAAGTAAAAGAATGCCAACCATCAATTCCCCCATATGCTTCTGATGCAGTACTGTGGTCGGCAACAATTTGATCCCGATAATGGTGCTGGAAAAAATCATGGCAAAACCCATAACAAGGCTTTCCGTTTGAGAAAATGCGAACAAAATGCCAGTGCTGTAACCAAGGAACAGGAACGTCAGTGAGCTGGCGAGGGTAATCAGGAAAGTATTCTTTAAAGTTGCAAATAGTTTGCTGGGTTGCATGTCTAAGCCCAGCAGGAACAGTAGAAAAATGATGCCAAATTCTGCGATATCAGCGAGCAGGGAAGCGTCGGAGATGAGTTCGAGCCCGAAAGGGCCGAGAATCACGCCGATGACGATGTAGGCGACTAATAAAGGCTGGCGTAAAAATAGTGCAACAGTGGATAAAAGTGCCGCACCACTAAAGATTAAGAAGAAGCTAAATAGGAGAGAGTCTGTCTCCATTGACCTTAAAGTCGAATCAGTTCGACTTGACTATAGACAACTAGCGACGGCGGAACAAGGGATTAGGTTCTTCTATCGAGCCCTGGTAAGCATTGTGAAAGTCATTAAATGCAGCAAGACAAGCGTCTGCATCCTGGTCATGGCGAATTTCGAATGCATCGAAACCACAGCGTGACATATAGAATAATTGGTCTCTCAATACATCCCCAATCGCCCGAACTTCGCCTTCATAAGCAAGATGTTCTCTTAACTCGCGCGCATTGGTATAGGATCGCCCATCGGAAAAGACCGGAAAATTAAGTGCTATGAGCGGAAGCTGCTTTAAATCAGGCCCAATGTCATTCACGTTTTCGTTACAGTCCAACCAAATGGTAATTTGTCCCATGTAGTCTTCCAGTTCATCACGATAAAGTTGCCAGAAATTCAGGGGCACAATAAAGTTTTTACCCGGAACAGCTTTCAAGACTTCTGGTCCAGTAGCCTCTCGCAACACGGTCCAGTTATCCTGCACCAGTTCGCCATTTTTAATCAGCTTTGGCATAAACCATTTCCTTGAAGGGATCCATACCGATACGTTTATAAGTATCGAGAAAATCTTCGTCGGCTTCCTTGTTGGCGTGATAGACAGCAACTATTTTTCTGACTACCTCCGGAATTTCATCCTGGGCAAATGAAGGACCCATTATTTTGCCCAGGCTTGTTTCATTTCTTGAGGAACCGCCGAGGGAGATCTGGTAAAACTCTTCACCTTTTTTGTCGACGCCGAGAATACCGATATTGCCAACATGATGATGCCCGCAAGCATTCATACAGCCAGAAATATTAATACGCAATTCGCCAGTGGCTTTCAACTCTTCGATATCATTAAATTCCCGCTGAATAGATTCGGCTATAGGAATTGATTTTGCATTTGCCAGGGCACAAAAATCTCCCCCAGGGCAGCAGATCATATCTGTTAGCAATCCCAGGTTCATGGCGGCCAGGGATTGTTCTTTGAGTTTAAGGCAGAAAGAATAAAGCTTGGATTGTTCAACGTCTGCAAAGACGATGTTTTGATGATGGGTTACCCGCACTTCGCCAAAGCTGTATTCATCTGCAAGGTCTGCGATGTAATCGAGTTGATAATCTGTTACATCTCCGGGGGCAATACCAGTTTCTTTCAAACAGGCTGTAACAATTGCATAACCTGGTTTCTTGTGTTGTTTAACGTTTTGCTCATGCCAACTGCTGAACAACACATTGCTTCGTAATGCCTCTGTTAGTTCAACCGGCTCATTTTCTTTTTCCTGGTAAGGTGGATCGACGAAAAAGGATTCGCAGCGGTTGAATTCTGCGTCCGTTAGAGTCTGTGGCCCGTCTTTTATTCTCTCCCATTCGGCATGGACCTGATTACGAAACTCTTCGATACCAGTCTCTTTCACCAGAATTTTAATACGAGCTTTGTACTTGTTGTCCCGCCTACCATATCGGTTATAGACACGAAGAATTGCTTCCAGAGCCGTGAGTAGATGCTTCTTCTCGACAAAATCGAATACGACTTGCCCGATAACGGGGGTTCGCCCTAATCCACCCCCTGCGAGAATTTGAAACCCAATGTCACCATCGTCATTTCGGATCAAGTAAACGCCTATATCGTGAACCTGTGTTGCGGCCTGATCTATTTTGGTGCCGCAAACCGCAATTTTGAATTTTCGGGGCAGGAACGCGAATTCGGGGTGGAAGCTTGACCACTGGCGAATGATTTCACAGTAGGGTCGGCTATCTTCCAGTTCATCAACTGCTACACCGGCAAATTGATCGGTAGTGGTGTTACGTATGCAATTTCCACTGGTTTGAATTGCATGCATCTCAACTTCTGCCAGGTGGGCAAGAATATCCGGGGTGTCTTCCAGGGCAGGCCAATTGAATTGAATATTTTGACGCGTAGTTAAGTGCCCATAACCTTTATCATAATGCCTGGCAATAAAGGCGAGCTTGCGCAACTGTGTTGAAGAAAGTAATCCATAAGGAACAGCCACTCTCAGCATCGGGGCCAGGCGTTGAATGTAAAGACCATTCTGTAGGCGCAGGGGAAGAAATTCCGCCTCGCTTAACGATCCGTCCAGGTAACGGTCGGTCTGATCGCGAAACTGGGAAACCCGGTCCGCTAACATTTGATGGTCGTACTCGTCGTATTGATACATTAAGTGTTTACTACGCTATCCTGGGGCCACACATTGTAATCAAAGGCACCAGTTTTAGCAGTTACTCCGTTACATAAAATCACAGATGAGGCGCTCGATCAGGGCCTTAAAGGTTTGGCGCAAGTAGTCTGCTCATTTCGTCCAGTGCTACGCCTTTTCTCGCTGCCAGGTCTTCCACCTGTTCCGGTGAAATCTTCCCAACTGAAAAATATCGCGCTTCCGGATGAGAGAAATACAGGCCGCTTACAGTGGCTGCTGGAGCCATGGCAAAACTCTCAGTCAGCTTTACTCCGATATTTTCTTCGGCGTTTAACAGCTCAAAGAGGGTGGTTTTCTCGGAGTGGTCCGGGCAGGCAGGGTAACCAGGTGCGGGGCGAATCCCCTGGTACCGCTCTCGTATTAAGTCTTCATTGCTGAAAGATTCGCCGGGTGCATAGCCCCAGTAATCTTTTCTGACGCACTCATGCATATGTTCGGCAAATGCTTCGGCTAATCTGTCTGCAAGTGCTTTAACCAGGATTGCATAGTAGTCGTTGTTTTCTTTTTCGTAAGACGCGGCCAACTCGTCAGCTCCAATTCCCGTGGTGACTACAAAACCGCCGATATAATCTTTGTAGTTTTCATTTGCTGGAGCCACAAAGTCGGCAAGGCTCAAGTTTGCCTGATTATTATCTTTGGCGATTTGTTGGCGCAGGAAATGCAGCGTAGCAGTTGAGTTGTCAGCACCATTGCCGGTCAAAACTTCAATATCGTTACTTCCTTTGCGTGTTGCAGGCCAGAATCCGATTGCAGCCTTTGCTCTTAACAATTTTTCATCGATTATGTGTTGCAACAAATTTTTCGCGTCGGAAAATAAATCTGTAGCAGCCTCGCCAACCTTGTCGTCTGATAATATGGCTGGATATTTTCCGGCAAGCTGCCAGGTTACGAAAAAAGGTGTCCAGTCTATATAAGGAACCAGTTTTTCCAGTGGGTAATCTTCAAAAACCCTGGTGCCGGTAAAAGATGGTGTGCTCGAGTCAAAGTTGTTCCAATCCAGTTTTAAATCCAGTTTGTTAGCATCGGTATAATCCAGTAATTGACGTTTACTGGATCGATTCGCAGTTCGTTCACGGATAGTGACGTATTCATCTCTTACCTCCGCACAATAACTTGCTTTCTGCGTTTCGTTAAGCAAGGTACTTACAACTGAAACACTGCGGGAAGCATCGGGGACGTAAATTACGCTGTCGTTCTCGTATTGTTGTTCGATCTTGACGGCTGTATGGGCTTTGGAAGTGGTAGCGCCACCGATAAGCAAAGGCACGTCAAATTCCAGGCGCTGCATTTCGCTTGCCACGTGCACCATTTCATCGAGGGAAGGAGTGATCAGGCCGCTCAAACCCACAATGTTGACATTTTCTTTTCTGGCGGTATCGAGTATTTGTTCGCAGGGAACCATTACACCCAGATCGATTACTTCATAGTTATTGCAGCCGAGCACAACTCCAACAATATTTTTGCCGATATCGTGGACATCACCTTTAACCGTCGCCAGCAGTACTTTGCCTTTACTGCTAATTGCATCTCCGGATTTCTCTGCTTCTATAAAAGGCAGCAGGTAGGCGACCGCCTGTTTCATTACTCGGGCGCTTTTTACTACCTGGGGGAGGAACATCTTGCCGCTACCAAAAAGGTCGCCGACCTCATCCATGCCGCGCATGAGTGGGCCCTCGATCACCTGGATTGGTCTTTCCACTTGCTGCCTGGCTTCTTCTGTGTCTTCTTCAATGAATTTCGAAATGCCTTTTACCAGCGCATAGGCCAGGCGTTCTCCAACAGGCTTTTCTCTCCAGGCCAGGTCTTCAGTCTTTGCTTGCTGACTGGAACCGCTCACGGATTGGGCCAGCTCCATTAATGTCTCTGTAGCTTCCGGAGATCGATTCAGGATGACATCTTCCACCGCGGTCTTTAAATCTTTGGGAATTTCATCGTAAACAGCGAGCTGTCCGGCATTAACGATACCCATGGTCAACCCGGCTTTGATTGCGTGGTAGAGAAACACGGAGTGAATCGCTTCGCGTACTGTGTTGTTTCCTCTAAACGAAAAAGAAACATTACTAATTCCACCAGAGATTTGCGCGCCCGGTAATTTTGATTTTATGAATTTGCAGCTTTCAATAAAGTCCACAGCATAATTGTTATGCTCTTCTATTCCGGTTGCCACGGCAAAGACGTTCGGATCAAAAATAATATCCTCTGCTGGAAAATCCAATTTATCTCGCAGCAAGTGATAGGAGCGACTACAAATTTCATTCTTGCGTTCAAGGCTGTCAGCCTGACCTGTTTCATCAAACGCCATAATGATGACGGCTGCACCATAGCGCAGGCAGAGATTTGCCTTGTCGAGAAAATCCTGTTCACCTTCCTTGAGACTGATGGAATTGACAATGGCTTTACCCTGGCAACACTTCAGGCCAGTTTCAATAATTTCCCATTTGGAGGAATCGATCATTAGTGGCACTTTGCTGATTTCTGGTTCCGACGCCACAAGCTTTAAAAACTTCTCCATCGCCGCTTCGGAATCCAGCATGCCTTCATCCATATTAATATCGATGATTTGTGCTCCCGCTTCTACCTGTTGGCGAGCAACTTCCAGTGCTTCATCGAAATTCTCTTCGCGAATGAGTCGGGCAAATTTTGCCGAACCGGTAACGTTGGTTCTCTCGCCAACATTAACGAAAAGTGATTGCTCCGTGATGTTAAATGCTTCGAGACCGCTAAGTCTGCAAGCGGGACTCCTTTGCGCTGGTTTTCTGGGGGCATGATTTGCCACTGCCTCTGCAATAGCAGTGATATGTTCCGGCGTGGTTCCACAACAACCACCGATAATGTTCAGCAGTCCTTTTTCGGCGAACTCACCAACAATTGCTGCCATCTCGGCAGGGGTTTGTTCGTATTCTCCAAATTCATTGGGCAGTCCGGCATTGGGATGACAACTGACATAACAATCCATATAGGATGAAATGGTATCCATATGAGGTCTCAGTTGTTCAGCTCCGAGTGCACAATTCAATCCCAGGGCGATGGGTTTGGCGTGGGCCAATGAATTACAGAAGGCTTCCACAGTCTGACCAGACAGGGTACGCCCGCTGGCATCGGGAATAGTCCCTGAAATGATGAGTGGCAGGCGCAAGCCAAGTTCGGAGAATACTTCTTCTATGGCAAACACCGCTGCTTTGGCATTGAGGGTGTCGATCTGGGTTTCTACTAATAAGAGATCCACGCCGCCTTCGATCAATGCTCTGGCACAGTTGGCGTAATCTGCTACCAGTTCATCGAAATTGATATTTCGAAAACTGGGATCGTTAACATCGGGGGAGATTGAAGCAGAACGGGTCGTTGGCCCGATAGAGCCGGCTGCGAAGCGGGGTTTATCAGGTGTCAGGCTGGTGACCTCATCGCACACCTGGCGGGCTATGCGCGCCGACTCCAGATTTAGCTCGTAACTCAGGTCTTGTAATTGATAGTCAGCCTGAGAAACCGCAGTGGAAGAAAATGTATTCGTTTCGATGATATCGGCGCCCGCATCCAGGTACTGCCGATGAATGGCGCTTAGCTTCTCCGGTTGGGTGAGGCACAACAGATCATTGTTACCTGACAGGTCATGGGGAAAATCCTTGAATCGCTCGCCACGAAATTCAGCATCGCTTAGCTTAAGGGATTGAATCATCGTACCCATGGCACCATCCAGGATCAGAATGCGGTCCTGTAATGCTTTGTGTAGTGCTATTTCGGTGTCTGAATGATTCATGCTTGTCCTGGTATGGCCCCTGAAAAAAGTTCGCAATTCTACCAGATGCCACTATTCATGGTAGTTCTAAATAACTGAGTATTTCACTCAAGTATTCTCATTGCGTGCCTAATCTAGTAGAATTAGCCTATCGGTTTCACTATCTAGAGGTACCTATGGTTAGTATCACGGAGTCCGCCCAAGAATACCTGACAGAATTGCTGGAAAAGCAAAATGTTGAAGGCATTGCAGTTCGAGTTTTCATACTGGATGCAGGTACTCCGAGAGCTGAAACCTGCATTTCATTTTGTCGGCCAGGAGAAGAAAAAGCCGACGACGAAGTGACACAATATAAAGGATTCAAGGCCTTTATTGACCAGCATAGTATACCGTTTCTTGAGGATGCGGTAGTCGACTTCCAGAAGGACTCTATGGGTGGGCAGTTAACCATTAAAGCGCCTAACTCGCGCATGCCTAAACTGACAGAAGATAGCCCGTTGGAAGATCGTGTTAACTACATACTCTATAACGAAATAAATCCTGGTCTGGCTGCACACGGTGGTCACGTAAGCCTGGAAGAGATATTCGAAGAAAGCGTGGCGGTACTGCGCTTTGGTGGCGGTTGCCAGGGCTGCGGTATGGTTGATGTCACACTGAAAGACGGTGTGGAGAAGACCCTGATGTCTCAGATTCCTCAGTTAAAAGAGGTGAGAGATATTACCGATCACTCGGTAAAGGAAAATGCATACTACCAGTAATTATGTGGTGGGATAGGACGCTTCGAGGGCCGCGTATACTTCATCCTTGAATTCCAGCCGGCTTGAATCCAGGGAGTCGATTATTTCCACGAGGTATTCATTGTCTTCCCGACCATTCCAGATTTTCTGGTAAGTGCCTTCTTTATAACCCTTATCCTGGCGAAACATATTCAGCACGTTTTTGCCGACGTATTGGCAATAAAGGCTTGCCCAATTCAGTTCGCAGTCATTCATGATGGACGAGAAGAGGGCGAGTTCTATGCGCTTCGATACGGATAGCGCGATGAGTAGTTCGAACTTTGTTATTAAATCCAGTTCGGCAATAAGGTATTGCTGGTCGTCAAAGTCGATAAGATTTTGAGCATTGGCCGTGCTTAGCATCTCCATTAACACATCTAAGGAAGACTCATGCTCGGCGCTATTTCTCAAGAGTATTTCTGACATGATGAAATGCCAGATATCAATAAGCTCCATCTGCAGCTGAGGCAGATCTTTCTCCTGCTTCTTCCACCACTTCCAGCCATGGTGCTCAATGGCTTCTGCGCCTTCGACAACAACAGCTCGCAGATAGGGATAACGGGACTCAACCCAATTGGGATCGACTTTCGCGTTCATGCTCGCCTGTAGCGAGAGCATGATTGATGCCTGTTCTTTTAACAGCATTGGGATTTCATTGTGGTATTGGGGCTGGGCAGACCGCTTGCAGTTGATCGACTACTCAGCCGCAACTGCCTGAAGTTTTGCCTGCTGGCTTAGAGTGGTTAGCATTTCTTTACGGCTACGCAGCATATCATTGTACGATTTGCGGGCTGCCAGTACTTCTGCATCGTTCTCGTCTGAAGCATCCAGTTCTCTTAACCAGGCTTCTAAAACTTCAATTTCGCTGGTGAGTTGAGCCGTACCTTCTTCTATCAGCTTCTGGTCGATGCTGACATTATCTGTGGATTCAGAATGGTCTTTGCTCATAGTTATTCCTTGTTATCCCCGGTAGCCAGCCAGTGGCAGGCTGTTTGTCATGAGGCCTTCTAAATTGAGCGGGCCTTTCCTTATATTCTTCGCAAATTATTATCGGCTCAAGTGTCTTATTCTGGCGCGATCTTCCTTAAAAACTAATATTCTTCAATTAGTTACCGCGATAAAGTAGGTATATATCGGCAGCACTTCAGGATGTCATAGAGCCAAGTAGTGGTCAAGATTCAAAAAGCTATGATCGCAGGGCGTAATATTAGTTTTTGAGATTAGAGGGGGCCTCTAGGCCAGATTGTTCCGAGTAAACTCACCCCACCAATCCTGGTGGAGTGTTCGAGGCAGGGTGTGGTGAGCGGGCCTGCCCCATTGGGAGAGCATTAGCTTGACATCACTTTTACGAATCAGGCGCAGATTTGCATATCCCAGTTCAGTGTAATCAAGATTTAGTTCGTTAATTGCTTCGAGACTTAGCTGTTTTAACTGGGTAAGCGATAGATGATTCGAGCTGGGGGATTTTTCGTGGAGTAGTTCAGCCACACCGGCCGTTCGGTATAACTCTTTCAGGATTGAATCAAAGCGAGGATCTTCTGCTTCCAGCTGTTTGAGTTGAGATCTGAGGATAATGCATGTCTGGTTGTAGGCGCTCCAGAGAGGAAGTGCGCGATGGCATATTGCCAGCGCTCCTTCCAAATTTCCCTTGGACTTTAGCTTTGATACTTCCGTCACCCAATTGTCAGCTTGTTGCTTGCTTGGCGCTTCGCTAATGGAGTCGGCAGCTTCTAATTCGATGGAAATCGGCTGCTTTCTACTGTCACCGTCACCGTCTATATTATCCAGGGGTGGCAGAGGGATCGATCTCTCGGCGCTAAGGCCAAACTCCATGTTCTGGTATTTATGCAAACCGTAAACGGTCAGAGCAAGCATTGATATAGCGAGTAATATTGAGATCAACGCGACCATTCTGTTCTATAGCTCTTCCAGAGTTATCTTGGACTGCATGTCGTTAATACCGATTTTTACGACAGGCGTTCTGTTCTTCTTCCAATGCTTCCCATTTAGCGAGAACTCCAGCATCGGGAAGGGCATGCGGGATTGCCTGGCTAGTAAAGCTTTTTTGCAATCTCTTGCTGTAATTGATCTACCTAGCGTAGAAAATACCTGACAAACTGAATTACCTGTATCTTGCTTTATGCGATTCAGCGCCGTGGAAAATAGTGTAGGGCCAAATCCTTATTATTGCCATTGAGTGCTTGCAATGCGGCTTCATTATAGGTGTCGAGGGTGACCTCTAACATGAGCTTCATCACAATTCCCAAATGACTCGCAGCCGATTTTTTGTCGAGATTCTCTTCGTTGTGGAAGTCCAAAATTAGCGTGTAGAGATCCTTCAGCAGATATTTGCATTCTTTGAATTCCGAGTAGCCAATTTCGATAGCACCAGGTTCGGCTGGTTTTTCTAATTTGATTAAGTTATCCGGGGTTTGCTTTACCCTCGCGATTTGTTCATCCATGCTCTTGTTGCCGGTTAACTCGCCAAGATGCTTCAGGCTGTCGATAATGCTGCCGTAAATCAGGACTTTAAGTGTTTTTGGCAAGTAATTAGGAGGTAGGCCGAAAATCATGTTATCCAGCTTGCGAATTTGCTTTTTGTACTTCGCAAGTCTTAGCGCCTTCGCTTTTTCCCGCTGTTCCGGGTTTCTGCTCAACAAACCAAAAGCTCCCAAAAGCGTGGCAGCCATGATTATTCCAATGAGTGCTAAGGGCGTCATTTCCTGCTCCCTGAATGACTTTGCTGCACCGGCGAAAGAATTCTTCTGTCGCAATAATAAAAGTGCTTATTGAAATTGAAATAATAACTTATGGAATTTAAAAGGATTGTTCTTGACTGCAATCCCCAAGCTTCTTAGAATCCCCCGCTTCTTGATTCTGCTGCCTCGGTAGCACTCTGTCCCCTTCGTCTAGAGGCCTAGGACACCGGGTTTTCATCCCGGCAACAGGGGTTCGA
>CAZTTE010000018.1:3585-70759 GCA_964616225.1 uncultured Pseudohongiella sp. | reverse complement strand
CGCTTTAAGTCATCCTATGAGCTTCCGTACTGATTGAACTTGGGGCGGATCTGCTATCGATCAAATTACTCTGACCCCTTTGGTACAAGAAAAAGGGGTCAGAGTAAAAATACAGTACTGTATTTTACCCTGACCCTTTAGTTTTCCTTTAACTTCTAGTACTGATAGGTGAATTCCATGCCATAAAGACGTGGCACGGTATTTCCTGAACTATGACGGAAGAACTCAGCCTCACCGGCACGAAGAATCTGTAGATTGCCGACATCGTCAAAGATGTTGTTGACGAAGGCAGTTATGATCCAATTGCCACTGCCGGAGGTGTAAGTAGCTCGCAGGTCAAGACGATCATAGGCATCAGCCTTTTCATCGTCAGACTCGAATGGTGAGTAGAAGACTTCGTCGATCCAACTATACAGTCCGAAGAATTCCAGTTGCGATCTGACATGCCTCACCTAACTGGTCCAGTTTTAAAGTTAGTTTACGCAGCTAATCGCTGTTTCGACCGGGTTGTGATCTGTGGTTTCCGCCGCGAGGAAATGGCGGTAACGGGTAGCCTAATTGATCTTCGATTTGCTTTTTGAATTTTCCGTCTCCCAATACCCAGGATTTATTCGCAGCTTCGCGAATTTCCTTAAGCGTCAAAAGCGGCAGTTCTTCACTAAATAGCGCACGATAGCTCTTTTGACGTGAATTCTCATCGCTGCCCAGGGCAAGGTAGACAGGGTGGGGACTAAGCATCCTGGAATATCTTCCCAAGGCATTGGTTCTATAACTTGACCAGGGATACTCTGCCGAATGACTCACCATCCCGGCTCGAACGGGATTGAGTTCAATGTATCGACTCACAACTAATAAATAACTCTCAGAATCTACCAGCGAATCTTTGTATCGACCTTCCCATAGTGTGCCAGTTCGCTTGTAAGTACTATTTATATACCTTACATAATACCGACCCAGGGATTGCATAAGCTGGCTAATCGCAGACTCATGATTTGGTGTAAGTAAGAGATGGACGTGATTGGTCATTAAGACATAACTGTGTATTCTCACTCCGTATTGAACACAGTACTCGTGCAGTTGCTTAAGATAGAGCGTGTAGTCTATTTTGGAAAAGAAGCACGGCTGACGACAGTAATTCCCCAAAGATTCCTATCATCAATATCACCGGCGATCGGAGGATTTTTCTTGCTTAAAATAAGCTGAATGTTTCGATCTCCACAGAATGGGAGCGCACCAGTGGATCCCATATTAAATTTTCCTTGTACGAATGGAATACGAACCTTATTTGAAGCATTAAGTGATAAAAAAGTTGTTGGGAACTGGGAAGGTGACTGGCCTAATCCTCTATCAAAAATTGTGTAACAAGGATTCGTTTTACCTCCAGTAGCAACTAGCCCGATATTTTCAGAAAGCTCTGATCTTTCCGTTTCAGAAAGGTATGAAATCACACCTTCTTTCACATCGAAGAATGTTTCAATTGCCTTACTGATTGATTTAGGAGCCTCATTAGATTCAGGCTCAATTCCTGCCTCGAGACATGACAGCATTAGGAGTGAATCACAGCTGTTAATTAGTTTTTCAGTTAAAGCAGTATCGGCACTCTCCATTTGATTGCCAATACTCGAATAATTGTTTTCAATGTCTCCGTAATCTCTCCATAAATCGTCTTCATTCCAAAGGTCGTAACGCTGAAGCACTTTAATAACATCTTTTTCTGAATCTGATTTTGCTAGTTGTTCAGCGAGAGTGACTAGCTCACTATTTTCAAATGTCTTCATGATAATCTCCTGGTGGGTGGGGAGCCTCCCCACCCAACTTAAAAAGTAAATTAGTGTTCAAGGTTTGATCGAATTAGTTGAGCTATAAGACTGTAAGACGCAGCATTTTTGCCTACACCTTGAGGGTCGTAGCTCGCCATTTGGATCATTCCGTAATACACAGTCATTAGTTGCTCGAAGTGTTCTTCGAAAAACCCTTTTAGATTTACTTTCCACGAGAGTTTCTTGCCGTCGGACTCAATAAGCTCTGAAAGCCCCCAAATTAGGGGCGTAATGAATCCATCAGGATAGTCGTATTTGACTTCATGTTGATAGAAGCGTGTCTTGGGCCTAGTGCGAATATGTTTCTTGCTATCGTAGTCTTTCTTGCCTGGGTGATAGACACGAACAGAACTGATACCCGCGAATCTAGAAGACACGTTGTTATAAGCTGCAGGGAATTCTGAGTAAATCCAATCGACTAGCTCGGGAATCTCACTCATTAAATTTAGTGCTGATTTAATTTCATCGTGATGTAGCTGTCTGATTGGTCCCACTTGCTTCGCAACTTGATCATTGTTCATCAAGGATTCAAATATTTTGAGACAAAATCCTTTGTTCCTATAGATCATTACAGGCGAGATTTTTCTTAGTTCAGGAATATCAGCTTGCACTTTAGATAGAGGGATTGTTGCTAGCGCGACAATCTCTCGCACTCTTAGCCTTCCTCCGCTATTTGTTCTCCACTCCACGTCCTTACTTATATTGGGATCTAATGCTTTCTGGAGGTATTCGTAGTGGCCAGCCTTATTTGATTTTGCTTCAAGTGCTAATTCTCGATTGTTGTTTCTGGCCTGGGAAATATCAAGAATCGAAGTTGAGAATAGATCAACGCCTTCAGCATTATCTTTGGCGTACTTGATTTCAACCGGCATATAGAATCTAAATTCTTCAATAATGCTTTCAATAACTTCCCTATATTTATCCCATTCAGGAATAAGATCGTCCCAAGTTTTGATTTTCGGAGGAGACTCATTAAGGCTTTTTGCAGCTGTCGCGACCATAAAAATCGCAGTTGCTAGCATGTTATGGCCGCCATCCAGTACTCCTTCTATGTCTGGCTCTGTAAACTCAAGTTTGAATCTATCCCGATCAAGCGCTTCACAGGATTTGCTCGCAATCAAAAGGCCCTTTGTTTGTGTTCGAAAAGAACTGGGTTTTCTAGAAGTGAATCGATGATATCGTCGGTAATGCCACCAATCTTGCAATCTCTTGGATTTGCTTTGAGATCTGCTGCGTCGACTAACTTTGCAAAATTTTTAGCGTCTAACTCACCGAATACGTTGTTTACAACTGGCTTTTCACGTACGCAAGGCGCAGAAAGCTTTACGATAAGACTTTCTTGTCTCATGATAAATACCTCGTAAATAATAGAGTTTTAAATACGAGTGTTCTGAAAATAAGCGAGGACTATTTGAATTGAGCAGAGAACTGCTTTGTTGAATCCCCAGCCTGACTGTTTCAGTCACTCTAACCTGTGCTCTATCCAGAGCTAATACCGATCTATCCAGATCTAGCGCAGAGTGAGTTCGATTTAGAACGATCTGTCAAGGTGTAATTAGTGAGAACCGTTTTTAAAAGAACGCTAATTCAATTATTCCGTTCTTTTAGACTGTTACGGCTTTTGCGCATTAATGTGTTTCTAATGAAAAAACCCCAGCCTCCTTTCGGAGACTGGGGTTTTCCCGGAGCTGGCTATATGCTCTTGGTCTTACAAACGATGCTTACGCGCTTATCGCCCGCTTAACCAGGTTTTGCAGTAATGGCACCTTAAATCCATTGTGTGCCAGCGTACGTGCGCCTTCAGAAGCCAATTGCATCACAGACTCGCCAGTCTGTTGATTCTTTGGCTGGCCCTGAACGGCACTTTCCACATTGGTGAGGCGTCGTGGTGTGGTTTGCACCGCACCGGCAACGATTCTCGAATCAGCGATATTGCCGCCTTCCACTTTGAAAGCCGCTGCAATATTCACCAGTGAGAAATCCCACACGTTTCTGTCTGCCACTTTCTCCCAATAGAAAGTTGCACTGGCCCAGGTGTTTGGAATTCTTACGGCAGTAAGAATGTCACCGGGGCGGAGAATAGTGGTGTTGACGATGTCGTTGGCAGGGCCGACGAAGAAATCTTCGGCCGAAACAACAGTCTCCCCACTTGAGTTACGAATCACCATGGAAGCTTCCAGTGCAACCAGGGCTGATGCGGTGTCGGAAGCGCCGGCTGCAACGCAGCGGCTGCCTTCGAACAATGCATGCTCGCGATTCATACCTTGTGGGGTGTCCGCGTAACAGAGGTTACCGCCGGCACGGTAGCAGGACAGGCCGCGGCGGTAATACCAGCAGCGTACATCCTGCGACACGTTACCACCGAGGGTACCGATGTTGCGGATTTGTGGGCTCGCCACCACTGAAGCTGCTTCGGTTAAGAGTGAGAAGTTGCTGTTAAGCACGTCACTGTTAACGATTTCAGTCAGGGTAGTGAGGGCGCCGATTTCGACACCGTCCGCGGTTTCGCGGATTCCACGCAGTTCTTCAATGGCACTTAAGTCGATGAGTGCATCGACACTCTTGGCGCGGTCTTTCAACCAGCCGTAAGTGTCTTGCCCGCCACCTACTAACCAACCTCGTTCGGCGTAACGGTTAGCAATCTCAAGCGCATCTTCGACCTGTATCGGTTGATACAGTTCCATATTTGGCATTACGTCATGTGATGGCATGGTTCGTTACCTCAGAATGTATTGGTTTTAAGTGATTTGGTGGTGTAGTCATTGCCCGCCAGGTGGTCAACGATCATATCCGACGTGGTTGGCGCTGTATTAAACAGGTGACCATCCAATGCATCGGTTATGGCGCTGGCCAGGGCGGCTGACATGGCACCCTGAGTCGGTTCACCGATACCCCGTCCCCCGGTTGGGTTTTGAGGATCAGGAATGTTGACCGCTTCCTGGATAGTGTCTACTGGCACATCCATATTGGTAGGCGGTTTCGACTGGTAAAGACCAGTGTTAGCCGGCAGACCGTTTTGCGGGTCATAGACATGGCGCTCGAGGTTGGCCAGGCCAACACCCCAGACCATACCGCCGCGCATGGCATTGTCGAAGTTCTTCGGATGCTGCACGGTGCCACAATCGGCTACGGCTGTGTAATCGATGATATCCATCTTGCCGGTATCGGTATCCAGCTCGATCTCGACAAAGCCAACGATGTTACCTGGCGGTTGACCCTGACCAGGAATGTTGTCCTTGGCGACACCTACCAGGCCAGTTCCCTGAACGCCCTGTACGGCCAGTTCAGTGAGCGGATTGATATCGTCTGGATACTCGCTGCCGTCGTACTTACCACCCAGCTCCATGGCACGTTGTGCTGTCTGGGCATAGGTGAGGCCGACCGAGTTATCGTCGCTGCGGAACACGCGCTCGCCACCGATTTCATAATCGTCAGCTTCACCGCCGAGATCCATTGCCGCGATTTCTTTCATCTTGGTAATCAGATCCTGGCCCGCTACCCAGTTAGTTCGTGCGTGGGTGAAGACGGTGTTAGAACCACCTTGACCAGAACTGTGGGGGAGATGGCGATCGGATCGACCACGATGAATAACGGTACGTTCCCATGGAATCTGCATGACTTCAGCGGCAGTTCGGGCGTTGGAAGCATAAGAGTATGTTCCCAGGTTACCGACACCGGAGTGAATCTGCAGGATGCCATCAGGCGTGATTCTTAACAGGCCGTCGTAACCACGACCACCGGCACCGTGATAACCGATACCGAGGCCAATACCACGCTTCTTGCCATTACCGAGATCGCGAGGCAATTGCTCACGCTCTGCCCAGTTAAAGGCACGGGTGCCTTGCGCCAGCGCTTCAGAAATGAAGGAGCTGGTCACCGGACCCTGGCTGCCGCCCTGGTATCCGTCACTGCGTAGTGCATTGATCTGACGGAATCGAACCCGGTCCATGCCAATGGCCTGGGCGAGTTTGTCGGTAATCGGTGCCAGGATCGGGGCCATTTCATTCTGACCCGGTCCACGCTGGGCACCGCGCGGAGTGGTGTTGGTATAAACAGAAATGCCGCGATAACGCATGGCATCGGGCTGCAAACAAACGGTGACGTGCTGGGCGGAAGAGTTACCGCTACCGCCGCCGATGGCACCGGCATCGTTTACGATGGCCAGGTCCACTGCGGTGACTTTACCGTCGTTTCTGCAACCTATTTTAATCCAGCCCTGAATACCGCTTCGAGCCGATCCGATGTAGAACTCCTGTTCACGGGTAATACGTAATTGAACCGGACGGTTCAGTACCCGTGAGAAGTTACCGGAAATGGCCATGAAGGGATAAGGGCCGATCTTGGAGCCGAAACCACCGCCGGTTGCTTCGTTGATAAACACCAGATCCGCAAGATCGATGTTCAGCATACGGGCAAGGCCAGCGTTGTTGGCTGATTGTGATTGTGATGAGCCGTGGAAATAGCATTTGCCATTTTCCCAATAGGCCATACAGGTTCTTGCTTCCAGTGAGTGGTGCGGATAACCGATGGTGACGAAGGGTTGTTCGATGATTTCATCGGCTTCGGCAAAGGCTGCGTCCATGTCACCGAATTCCCAGTTGGTAGTGAATTCACCACCGTCTGGTGAGCTACCGGCGCGCATGGCATCAACGGCAGACTGTGGCCATTTGATGTCCTGGATTTCCACTCGGGGTGTTCGAACCCCGTCTTCGCCCACTTCAACGCTACGTACCAGTACGTTTCCTTGCGGATAGGCGTTGGCTCCACCCGGGCTCAAGCTTTCCAGGGGATCGGTGACGAAGTTTTCGGTTTCGAAGTCGATTCGAATGGCGTCGATTGCAGACTCTGCAACCTCTTCGGTTGTTGCGGCAACGGCCAAAATGGGTTGCCCAACATAGGTGACGTATTCAGAAGCCAGAGCTGGATTTCCCGGAGGGGGAGTAGGCGGAAGATCGTCGGCGGTAAAGATGCCAACCACGCCATCCATTCTCAGTGCTGCTGATGCATCAATGTTTACTACGCGGCCACTGGGTAGTGGGCTCGTTAAGAGACGAGCAAAGACCATGCCTTCAGCTTTATAGTCTTCCGCATATTTAATCTCACCTGTTACCTTTCCAGGTACGTCAGGTGGCACAAAATCGCGTCCTATATGCATGCTCATGCTAATTGCCCCGAGGCGCGTAACACGCCATTGATGTAATGTTCATAGGCCCCGCAGCGGCACAGGTTACCTGACAGGCCGGCGCGGACTTCTTCTCGTGTGGGGTTAGGGTTGTCGTTCAGTAATGCTACTGCTGACATCACCTGACCCGGTGTGCAGAAACCGCACTGTGGCGAGTTCTCTGCTACGAATGCCTGCTGTACCGCATGCAATGTGCCGTCTGCCGCTTTGACTCCTTCGATAGAAATCACCGCTTTATCTTTCACATTGTGTGTCAGTACCGAGCAGGAATAGTTTGGTACGCCATCGATTAACACCGTGCAGGCGCCACACTCACCACGATTACAACCGATCTTGGTACCGGTTAAATCGAGCTTGTAGCGCAAGGTGTAAGCGAGTGTTTCCGACGGCATCACATCAACAGGCCGCGTACGCCCATTAATGTTTAGATTTATCAAGCGCTCTGCCGAGCCGCCCCCGGATTGGGCCTGGGCGAGGTAGAGTCCTGCGCCGGATGTAGCGGCGGCGCCGGAGAAAATTACCCCCTTGATAAAACGTCTGCGAGTTAGTTTGGAATTCACTGACTTAGCTCCGTTTTTTGTTTTAGTAATGCGTTCATTGGATTGTGCTAATGAGCGCGGTTCTTTAGGTAAAAAGTGGCATGGAAAGTTGCGAGCTTTTCATGCGCATATAGCCACTTTTGAGAGTATTATTTTTGGTGGGGGAAAGCAATAGAATTGGGGGGTTGCTGTTCTCTGTATGGCCCGTGTTTCGGGGGTTTCAGCGGATTGGGTTGGAAAAATTACACTATGTAACAAGTTGTTCGTTTGAGTCGGCGCAGCTGGTGGATATTTCTTTGTAAGAAGCACTTAGTTAATGGGGATTACAGCAAGGACATTCCTTGGGCGGCTGCTTGCACCCATCCTGGGTTCCTTCACTCAGATTTGAGCCAGCGGAGCGGTCTCAAATCATCGTTCAGTGCTGCGCTTTTATGCCGCTTGCGGAACGTCCTTACTGCAATCCTGGTGACGGGGCGGAGCTAAGGGCGTGAATTCCAGGGGGAGGGAGGAAAGGGGAGCTTCCTGCGTCAGCTCCTACTGACGTAAGTTGGGGTTGGAGTCTGCTTGTTTGCTTGTTTGTTTTTCAATTTTGCTTGGCTTGCAGTTTGGCAGGGATTTGGTGGAGACAGACGGGAACAATCCGGAAGCGGCATAAAAGCGCAGCGCCGAGTGAAGCAGGGAGACAACGCAGTTGGCTCAATGTGTAACGAGGGAAACCAGGATGGTCGCAAGCAGCCGCAGAGGATGTTCGTGGCTGTCTCTTTCGCTTTACTGTGTTCATTGTTGATTGAGAAGAGAAGCTGTTTTACTTTGCACCGCTAGTCAAATTAGAAAAGGGTTTCTTTTGCATGTCTCGGGTTAAGTTAGTTTTCGTTTCTTTGTGTTTTTACGGTGCAATGGTTGCGGCGGAGAACGATGTTGTAATTACTGAAGCGATGATGACGGTTGCTGAGTTGTCGAACTACGAGCGTACTTCAACGCTGGCGGAAGTGGTTTCGGTGTTGGATGCCCTGGATGCGGAAACGGATTTGATGCATCGGGAACGCTTGTTGTTAACAGAGCAGGGGCGCGATGTTCCTTTAGTCGTACTGGCTGATCCTCCTGTCACAACTCCTGAAGAAGCGTTTCAGTCTGGCAAGTTGGTGGTTTATATCCAGGCGAATATTCATGGCGGTGAAGTGGAGGGTAAAGAAGCTTCGCTGATTGTCATGCGGGATATTTTGTTTGGTAACAAACAGCATTTGTTGGAAAACCAGATTCTGATTTTTGTGCCGGTGTATAACGCCGATGGCAATGACACCATGAGTCATAACTCGCGGCCGAACCAGGAGCTGAGTCCGCCAGTTACCGGTATTCGTGCTGCAAATGGTTATGACCTGAATCGCGATGGCATGATTGTAGAGGCCCGGGAAACCCGGGCTTTGTATGAGCGGCTGATAAATCGCTGGGATCCGGATTTGCTGGTGGATCTGCATACCACTAACGGCACCTGGCATGGTTATTCCCTGACTTATGCCCCCAGTTATCACACGGCAGGTGAACCGCTGCCTTCTGATTACACCGCAGGAGTCATGTTGCCGGCCATACAGGAGTCGGTAAGGGAGAAGTTCAATTTAGAGTTTAGCTGGTACGGCGGTTTTGATTATCGCGATTGGCCACCGAAAGAATTACGAACCTACAATCATGCGCCGCGTTACTTGACTAACAACATGGCGCTTAGAAATCGTATGGCGATTTTGAGCGAGACATTTTCACACGATCGTTTTTACAAGCGGGTCCATGCGGCCAATGCTTTTGTGGAAGAAATTCTTGAATACACCTATGTCCATGGTGAAGAGATAAAACAGATTAACTTCGGCGCCGATGTTGCGGCACGAAATTCGTCGACCGGTCAGGAGAAGGGTGTGCGCTTCGAGATGGTGCCGCTGCCCGAGCCATTGGATTTACTTCATTACAAATACATTCCCTATGAAAATGAAGGCGGCTCCATCGAATACGTGCGCAGTGCCGAGTTAATGGTTACGGAAGGCGTGCTTAACTACAACGCCTTTGCGCCGACGCTGATTTCTACCGTGCCTTCTTCTTATATCTTCAGTTCCGCCTTTATTGGGCTTGCCAACAAACTGGAAGAGCACGGCATCGAAGTGGATATATTAGAGGCAGATTCGACTTTTAATGGGGAAGTGTTTGTGGTGGAAGACATGGACAGCACAAGGTTTCCATTAAATGGCCATACCAACACCGTGTTAGACGGTGCGTTTCAATCCGCTACCCGTTCATTCTCCCGGGGGGATTACATTGTCTCTCTCAACCACCGGCTCGCTAATTTGATTTTCTACCTGCTCGAGCCCCAGTCCGACGACGGGCTCGTCTTCTGGAATCTCTTCGATGAGTATCTCGGGTCGGAACTGGAGGCGGATAATCCGGTGGAGTACCCGGTTTTCAAGGCTTTCTAGCCGATTTTATTCTTACGAGTGTTATTGATTTAGGTATAAAATAGGTATATTTTATATACCGTGATTGAGTTTGAGTTCGATAAGCGAAAGAGCAAGGCAAACCTGGATAAACACGGTATCGATTTTGTCGATGCCCGGCTAATGTGGCTGGATCCCAATCTTATTGAAGTGCCAGCCAAAACTGAGGATGAACCGAGATTCCTGGTTGTTGGTGTAATCGACAGGAAGCATTGGTCTGCCGTAATTACCTATCGAAAAGACAATATTCGAATCATCTCTGTACGCCGATCTCGGCAGGAAGAGGTAGCAATATATGAAAGCTAAGAAATTTGATACTGATTTTAATGCTGGCAAAGATATTTCTGATTCTCTCGATTTATCAAAGATAAAGAGACCTAATCAGGAACAGCGCCGGGTAAATGTCGACTTTCCTACCTGGATGATTGATTCTCTAGATAGAGAAGCAGCGCGGTTGGGAGTTACTCGTCAATCAATTATTAAAGTCTGGTTGGCAGAACGGTTAGAGAGTGTTGCTTAATTAATGAGCTAAATTAATTGTTGCTTTCCTACTACACATATATAAATAGCCACTTTCCATTGCTGGCTAATTAACTAAAAATCCGCCTTCAATATGTTTGCTCGAGATTAAATTTGGATCGTACTTAATGGATTGATGGCGTGAGTTACGACGCCTAACACGGTCACTTGATCGTGCTCATTAACCGACACCGGTCGATGATAAGTGTTCGCCGTGCGCAGCACTTGTGCCCGTGTATCGAGAATCTTGCAGCTTAGTTCGCCATCGATATCGGCGATGACAATATCGTCGTGTTTGGGTGGTCTGTCGCGACTGGCAACCAGGATAGCCTGATCCATAATTCCTGCATTAACCATGGACTTTCCGGACACCCGCACGAAGAATGTGGAAGGTCGATTTGCCTCCAGGTATCGATCCAGATCTACCGTCACATTGGCATAGCTGTCCGCCGGGCAGCTCAGGCCAGACGGGGGCTGTGGCGTGAAGAACGGCAGCAGATGTGAGGAGGAAGAGTCCTGATTCATACTGTATATTTATACAGTAACAAGACCTGCAAGGCAACCAGAAATTTGAGTGATTTCAGTCCTGGAACGCTTCCAGGGATTGGCTGCCCAGCCGGGTTAACTGGTAGATGCCTTTGCCCAATCCTTCGAACCAACCATAGTGGTTATCGTAAAGAATATTGCGCGATCTCGGGATGTCTAAGGTCTTGGCAACATCACTTGCTTTAGTGGCGCCGTGTTTCTTCAAGTAGTGGGCAATCTCGATGGCCTGTTGTTTGTAGGCAGTCATTCTTCCGGTTTTGGTGGAAGCGCCTCCCAGGTTTGGATCGCCAGTTCTTGAAAAAAATTCATCGATTAGCCATTGCTGTCTCGGTTTGGATTGTTTCGGCGTATATTTAGTCGGGCTGACAATAATCTCTGCGGTGTTGCGTTTTGGATTAATGGCAATTAAACCCAGGCCCAGCATCTTTAATAGTTTTACCACGCGCTTTTTCTTTTTGCGTTTTAGTGCAGCGCAGGAGGAGGGCACGCCGATGTAAACGATGGGGCTGAGTTTGATTCGATCCACTGCTTGCAGGAGAACATCGAGATTAAGTGAGAGTTTGAGTTCGACAATGACAGGAGGATTTTCCGGGTTTAGTTCTGCTGCCGCGTTTTCATCGCTTCGTTTTATGGCAACGACGTCGCAGTCTTCTACTTCGCCTTTGACTTCGTAGTCCCGTTTTTCCAAAAACTTTTTTAAAGGAAGATAGAGATCTGATTCAACCATAATCAGGCAACACAACTAACACTGGCTCGTGAGCAAAGTGTAGCAAAGATTGCTTTGCGTTAGTTTTGAGTAGCGGCCTGAATCGGGATTGCTTCAGCTTTGCAAGCTATGTAGAGCTAAGAAAGTCTCTTATGCCCTGAAAGGTGTTGGTCCATCCCAGCTTGCAGCCTTCTAGGAATTCATCACCTTCCGGCCCGGCTGGAAAACCGTCGTGAATCACTTTGAGTGTGGCGCCATCGTCATGGGGTGTGATGATAAACTCATTGCTGAAGTTGGCTTCGAAAGGCAGTTCGCCGTCTTTGGACTTGTAGCGATAGTCTCTTAACAATAAGCGCTGTGGTGGTTCGAACACATCGATGGTGGCAATAGTTATGTAGTCGGGATTGTCCTCGTCGCTTCCCCAAACCGCTGCCCACAGGCCACCCACTTCTGGAACCACGATGGCACGATCCGCAGACCACCACTGCCTTATCGCACTGGGCGTATAAAGCAGGGTGAAAAGATTTTCTGCGCTGGTGTTAAAGACTTCTTCGTGGATGTGTTGTCGAGTTGCCATTGCAATTAGTCGACAACGGTCATCTCTTCCAGCAAGTTGGTGGCGTTATCCATGTACTCCATTACCCACAACATGTAGCGGGAGTCCACGGCGATGGCGCGGTTCTTGGCCGGGTCGAAATCCCAGTCACCGATGATGCTTTCGTAAACGCCGTCGAACAACAAACCAACTAACTGTGCCTTGCTGTTCATGGCGGCAGTACCGGAGTTGCCACCGGTGATATCCAGGCCTGCAAGAAAGTTAACCGGTACCGAACCGATTGAATCCAGTTCGTAGGTGCCGTACTGACCGTCGCGAATCAGATCCAGTTGCTTCTGTGGAGCATTGAAGGGATCCAGTCCGGTGTCTTTGCCCAGAATGCCTTCCAGGGTTGTGAATGGAAGATTTACCAGGCCGTCTCGTGGCTCGTTGCCCTGGACCTTGCCAAAGGTGACACGGAGTGAACTGTTGGCGTCGGCGTAAATCGGTTGTCCCAGACTGCGGTTGTAGGCAATTACCGCTTCCATGTACTGCGGGCGGGATTGTTGAAACTGTCCGCTTAATTCCTTGCCGGCAAGTTCCAGTGCCATGCGCTCATCGTGGGAGGCCACCGCATACTGAATAAAAGGATCGTCGCTGGCCTGAAACTCTTCGACAGAACTTTCAATCCAGGCCAGGCGAGTAGCTTCGTCGGCAAGGCTGGAACGGGAATAGCTGTCTTCGATGATGCGATTAACCTGGCCCTGATTAAAGCTGCTACCGATCTGGTAGAAAGCATCGAGGGATTGCGAGCGATGCTGCTCCGGTAAATTCGCATAGTGAGCAAGCATGTAACTCAGGATGGTCTTGTCCACGGTTTCATCATAGCGACGGCTGATGGATTGCATGGACTGGGTAAAGCGACGCATGTCTCTTTCCTGGTAACCCGGCTCGCGCTCGGCATCGGGTTTCTGTCTTTCGATGGCGAGACGATAGAGGCGCTGGGCGGTGTTGGGCAGGGTGGCGTAGCTCATGTAGCTGCGTACCAGGTTACGTTCTTTTGATTCCTGGTTTTCTTCGATTAAGGCATCGAGTCGAAGTACGGAACGGGAGTAGCGATCGCTGCGCTCGTCGTCGCTGTTAATCCATTCGTTTAAATCGGATTCGAAGGAACGCTGGCGGTCGATGAAATCACTGTTCTGGTAACTCTCCACCATGGACTGGTAGTTCTTGGCGTAGTTGTTGAGGCTTGCCAGGGTGTTTTCATAAGCCAGTCGTGCCTGGCTGCCTGCTTCGGTGTTCTCGTTGATGATGCTGACGATGTCTTCCCGCATCTGTCTGGCATTGGGATAGAACCAATTAAACTGGTTTTCGATTTCACTCACGGTGCGGTAACGGTTAGTGCTGCCGGGATAACCCACACCCATGACGAAGTCACCATTCTCAACACCGCTGCGGCTGATTTCGAGAAAACTGTTGGACTGGTAAGGCACGTTGTCTTCACTGTAATCCGCCGGCATACCGTTCTGATCGACATAGGCACGGTAAAAACCGAAGTCACCGGTGTGACGTGGCCATTGCCAGTTGTCGATATCGCCGCCGTATTTACCAATACTTGTAGCCGGCACATAAACCAGGCGCACGTCGCGAATCTCGAGGCGCTTGATCAGGAAATACTCCAGTCCCTGGTGAAATGAAGAAACACCACAGCGATGCATGCCGGTTGATTCGCATTCGGCGATGATGGCTTTGCGATTATTCTCGATAGCCTGGTAGCGATCGATGCCCGACATATCGTCAGTTACACCTGCCTTGGCTCTATCTGTGACATCTGTCACCACTTCGGTGACGTAAATACGTGAGCCTGGTGCGGCGCGAATTTCATCTTCCATGCTGCGAGCTAGAAAACCATCTACCAGCAAATTGTTATCTGGCGAGCTGTTGTACTGGATGGAGCCATAGACACAGTGATGGTTGGTTACTACCAATCCGCTTGGTGAAACAAATGATGCGCTGCAGCCGCCGAGGCTGACTACCGCGTTCATGGGAAATTTGTCCAGGCTGGAAAGATTCTCGGGATCGATTTCCAGTCCCAGTTCCATCAGCCTGTCATTCAAGGCAGGCAATTGATGGGGTTGCCACATGCCTTCGTCGGCCAGGGAGCTGCTTAAAAACAGAAGAGGTAGGGTAAGTAAAAATTTACGCATAACTAATGCCGCCAAAATTCAAAAAATATGGGTTCTAAAAGCTAGAGAGCTGCGTATTAGACCGGATTTATTGGGAAAAATAAATCCGGTCTGACGGGTTTCTCGAGTCGTCACGCAGGAAAGATGCAATAGTAAGTGAAGCGCGCATAAGCCCCGGGGTGCTCAATAACAGGCATTTTGCTTGTAGAGACTGCCATTTTGATGAAAGATAGCTGCTCCAATGACTGATTTGATTGATTACGATTTTATCTAGATGGCAGAAACTACTAACAAAACGAGAACCATTACACACCCATTCAATTTGGGAGTGCTGGTGCTGCTTCTATTACTCGTTGGAGTGGGTGTTGCTATTGCACAATCCAATAGCCCGGCGGTGAAGTTGTTCGATATCGAGTTTTCCGAAATCTCCGAACTCAGCGGCATCGCCAAATCCCAATACGATGATGCTTACTGGGTACACAACGACAGCGGCGACGCACCTCGTCTCTATGCCATCGATGGTGAGGGCAAGGTGCTCATTCCACCATTTCTACGTAACCAGTATCACGGCGAAGATGCGGAACGAGGAAAAGAACCTTATCCCGGCCTACGCATTGAATTAGCCGCCAATATTGATTGGGAAGACATAACCGTTGCCGACGGCAATGTGTATATCGCCGATATGGGCAATAACGGCAACGCGCGGCGGGATCTCGGTATCTATGTGTTAACCGAACCCAATCCCCGGGCAATTTATCGTGCGCGACCGCTGCAGTTTATTCCGGTCAGTTATCCCGACCAGGACAGTTATCCGCCGGAGCAATGGCACTTCGATAGCGAATCTATATTTGTTGTTGATGGTGTTATATACGTTCTGACAAAACACCGCGGCGAGACTATATTCCAATTAGACAACGGCACAAATCTGTATCGACTGACTGATTGGCAAACTGATCGCATCAATGTGTTGGAAAAAGTGGATAGCCACGGCGATGTATTCTTTGCCACTGCTGCAGACCTTTCACCTGACGGGGAGTGGTTAGCTGTACTTGGTTATACTGAAATCTGGTTGTTTCCAAATCCTGAAGATGATGGCAAATGGTTATCAGGTGAAGCCCGTCGCACCAATCTTTCGATGTTAAGTACAGGTATTGCCGAAGCCATTAGCTGGGTAGACAACTCCACGCTCTTGATTGGTAATGAAAGAGGCGGAGTATTCCAGGTGAATGTAGAAGATATTCCTGCCTACGATGGCCAGGCCGATTGGGAAGCGGGCATGGCCCAGTTCAGGCGCATGTTTCCGGCTTATCGTTAGGCGAGAACTTTCTTAATATACTGCCCCGTGTAAGAGCCCTTCTTTTTGGCGACTTCTTCCGGCGTGCCTTCGGCGATGATCTTGCCGCCACCGCTGCCGCCTTCCGGGCCCAGGTCCACAATCCAGTCAGCGGTTTTAATCACATCGAGGTTGTGTTCGATGACCACGATGGTATTACCGTGATCCCTGAGATGATGCAGTACCGCCAGCAGCTGACGAATATCCTGGAAATGCAAACCGGTGGTGGGTTCGTCGAGTATATAAAGTGTCTTGCCGGTGTCCCGTTTGGAAAGTTCGCGGGAAAGTTTTACCCGTTGGGCTTCACCACCGGATAATGTCGTAGCTGCCTGGCCCAGTCTTATATAAGAAAGACCAACGTCCATGAGCGTTTGCAGTTTGCGCGCGATGGCTGGAATGGCATCGAAGAATTCCCGCGCATCTTCCACGGTAAGTTCCAACACTTCGTTAATGTTTAAACCCTTGTACTTCACTTCCAGTGTTTCGCGGTTATAGCGTTTGCCCTTGCACACATCACAGGAAACATACACATCCGGCAAGAAGTGCATCTCCACTTTAACCACGCCATCACCCTGACAGGCTTCGCAGCGACCACCTTTTACATTGAAACTGAAACGCCCGGGTTTGTATCCACGGGAACGTGCTTCCTGGGTACCGGCAAAGAGTTCTCTGACCGGTGTGAAAATGCCGGTGTATGTAGCAGGGTTAGAACGTGGTGTTCTACCGATGGGGCTCTGGTCAATATCGACGCATTTATCCAGATGCTCCAGCCCTTCGATACTTTCATACGCTGCAGGATTTAAAGTCGATGCCTTGTTGAGCTTGGTGGCAGTAATGGGATAGAGCGTGCTGTTAATCAGTGTGGACTTGCCGGAACCGGAGACGCCGGTAATACAGCTAAACAATCCAAGTGGAATTGTTAAATCGATATTCTGTAAGTTATTGCCAGTAGCTCCCTTGAGTTCAAGCACCTTCAAATCGTTGTAGGGTGTACGACTTTTTGGAATCTCTATCTCTTCCTTGCCGCTGAGAAATCTTCCGGTAAGTGACTCTTTGGCTTTCTCGATATTCTTGATCGGGCCTTCGGCGACGATGGTACCGCCATGAACGCCGGCCCCGGGACCGATATCGATAATATGATCGGCGCTGCGAATGGCTTCTTCGTCGTGCTCCACCACGATGACGGTGTTACCCAAATCCCGTAAGTGAAACAGGGTATTTAGCAGGCGGTTGTTGTCCCGCTGATGTAATCCGATGGAAGGTTCGTCGAGGATGTACATGACGCCCACCAAACCGGCGCCGATCTGGCTGGCCAGACGAATACGCTGTGCTTCGCCGCCGGACAGGGTATCGGCCGAACGGCTCAGGGTCAGGTAGTTCAAACCAACATCTTCCAGGAATTTCAGTCGGTCCTGTAATTCTTTTAAGACTTTCTCGGCGATCTTGGCGCGCTTGCCGGTGAGTTTCAGTTTCTTGATGTAGTCTGCCGCGGCGGTCACCGTCATTTCAGTAATCTGGGGCAGATTCGACCCTTTGATTAAGACGAAGCGGGCATCGCGACGCAGTCGTGTACCTTCGCAATCGGGACAGGGTTGGGACGCGAGGTACTTTGCCAGCTCTTCCCGCACCATATTGGATTCCGTTTCCCGATAGCGCCGTTCCATATTGGGCAGAATGCCTTCGAAGGGCCAGCTACGGGTGTAGGTGCTGCCCTTGTCGTTTACGTATTTAAAATCGATGACTTCCTTGCCGCTGCCGCGCAAGACGATGTTGCGGTGTTTTTTACTCAGTTTGTTAAGCGGCACATCGACGCCGAAGCCATAATGGTCGGCCAGGGAGCTAAGCATCTGGAAGTAGAAGATGTTGCGCCTGTCCCAGCCACGAATCGCGCCTTCCGCCAGGGAAAGGGATTCGTCGGTAATGATGCGGGATTCGTCGAAGAACTGTTTCAGGCCCAGTCCATCGCAGCTGGCGCAGGCGCCGGCAGGGCTATTGAATGAAAACAGTTTCGGTTCCAGTTCGGAGATACTGTGGCCGCATTTGGGGCAGGCGAAGAGGGAGGAGAAAACCAGCTCTTCTTCCTTGTCATCTTTGTCCATGAGGGCAACGACCGCCAGGCCGTCTGCCAGATGGATTGCAGTCTCAAAACTTTCTGCCAGCCGTTGTTCCAGTCCTTCTTTTATCTTCAGGCGATCGATAACCACGTCGATGGAGTGTTTCTTGTTTTTCTCCAGCTCTGGCGGGTAATCGATTTCGCAAACTATGCCGTCCACCCGCGCCCGAATAAAGCCGCTGGTCTTTAACTCATTAAAGATATGGACATGTTCACCCTTACGATCCCGCACAATGGGCGCAAGCACCATGATGCGGCTGTCCTTGGGCAGCGCCATAACCTTGTCCACCATCTGGCTGACGGTTTGCGCTTCCAGCTTGATGTTGTGATCGGGGCAGTGGGGTTCGCCAACCCGTGCAAACAGCAGCCTGAGGTAATCGTATATCTCGGTAATGGTTCCCACTGTTGAGCGGGGATTGTGAGAGGTGGATTTCTGTTCGATGGAAATTGCCGGGGACAGGCCTTCGATATGATCGATATCCGGTTTCTCCATCATGGAAAGAAACTGGCGCGCATAGGTAGAGAGTGACTCTACGTAGCGGCGCTGACCTTCTGCATAAAGCGTATCGAATGCGAGGGAAGACTTACCGGAACCGGATAATCCAGTGATCACCACCAGTTTGTCGCGGGGGATGGTGAGGTTGATGTTTTTAAGGTTGTGGGTGCGGGCACCCCGTACAAGAATCTGATCCATGATAAGCCTGAAATTGCTCGGCGAAACGAACCATTATCTTTAATTTTTGATGAGCGAGCAAAGGGCGGGTATATCTGCAAAAAAATATTGGAATTATGACGGTGATAAAGCTGGCAGCAGGTACACGTTTCACGCTCCGTCGGCCTTCCCTGGCCTGGTCCCGCGCCCATCCCTGGCGCTAGTCGCTTAAAACGTGTACCTGCTGCCAGCTTCTCCAGTTTGGTGCTGCCTTGAAAATTGGAGAACCTTTTTCAGATTAATTATTCAAAGGTTTGCTCTTGCACTGCTGCTCATATCCACATACTAAATTCTAATTTCACCAAAAATTCCTAATTCTCCCAGCAATGGTATAGACTTGTGGCTCAATTCTATTTTGATCCGAAAAGGGGAAAGTCCGTGGCAAGTCGAGGTGTAAACAAAGCAATTCTGGTGGGTAATGTGGGGAATGAACCAGAAGTCAGGTATATGCCCAATGGCAATGCTGTCGCAAATGTTTCCATCGCCACCAGTGATAGCTGGCGGGACAAAAATTCCGGCGAACAACAGGAACGAACCGAGTGGCATCGTGTGGTGTTTTTTAATCGACTCGCTGAAATTGTCGAGCAGTACGTCAAGAAAGGATCAAAATTATATATAGAAGGTAGATTGCAGACGCGTTCCTGGGATCAGGATGGGGTTAAGCGATATACCACCGAGATTGTTGCCAATGAGATGCAGATGCTGGACTCCAGAGGTTCGCAAGGTGCGAATCAGGATTTCGGTAATCAGCCTGCACAGGGTGGTGACCAAGGTGGGGGTGGTGGCTCACAGCAGCCACAGGCGGCAGCGCAGAATAAGCAAGCGGCGCAGCCGACTAATTTTGATAATTTTGACGACGACATTCCGTTTTAACGGAGCTATTGCGCGCCACGCTGTCTTCGTTAAATCTCTCCTTAAACCGGTCACTTACTAACATGTAAGCTCCCACTTTGCGTCAAGATTTGCCTCGTCAGCGAGGCGCTCATAACGCTCCTCGAGATTGGACCGGACCTATTGATCCGTTTTCGAATTCAATTTGAAAATTCACGCAACCCCCCGTCACACTTGACTTCCCGCCGTCTTTGCCCGAAGTTTAAGGGTTCTGTTGTTAAATGGTGCCCGAAACCGGGTAAGTAGTTGATTTGAAGCTCTTTATTGTCGGTGGAAACAGCCCTGCGGCCAAGGATTTGATTGAGATTCTGCGGAAGCGCAGGATTCGCTTTCAGGCGCCTCCGGATTATCATTTTGATCCCGGCGATGCCGTTGGGATCGCCAAACTGGTTACCGATGCCGAGCCCACCCAGCTGATAAACCTGGCGGACTTTATCTCCACCAATCACAGCGCCTTGCGCCGTGCCGAGACTACAGAAGATCGCTGTTACCAGATTAACGCCCGCTTGCCGGCTGTGCTTGCCGAGGTATGTGACCACCTCAATATTCCCATCCTGCATTTATCCAATGCCTATGTGTTCGATGGCACCAAGAAACTGGGCTATAACGAAAACGACGAAACCAATCCCCAGGGAGTTTATGGCCTGGCTTCGCTGCAAGGTGAGCGCGCGGTACGACAACACAATAATCACATCGTGATTCGTTCCGGCTGGTTGTTCGGTAAAAAGAAGAAAGGATTGATTAAATCCTGGATCAGGGCGACCAAAAGAGATGGCGGCAGGTTGCCAGTTACCAGACGACGCTTATCGCCTACTTATACCGGCCACATCGCCCAGGCAATACTGGCGGTTATTCAACAAGTAGATTGCGCAGCAAACGTGTGGGGCACTTACCACTATTCTGGTCTGGAAACGAAACGGGAAAGCGAGTTTGTTGAGCAGGTGATCAAGTATGCGGCGAATCACGATGAAGGAATTTATCAACTGCTTGATTCAACCAATATCCTTGAGCAGGACGTACATGCCCCGGAAATTTTTAACTCCTCTCTATCCAGCAAGAAAATCTTCGACACATTCGGGATAAAACAAAAATCCTGGCACGGTGATTTACAGGAAGTGATCAAATCCCTGTATGAAGGTGTTTACCGAACCGATAGTTCTGCGCCGGAAAATGAATCCACCGAATCTGATGCGGCCTGAAGGCACCCACTATTTATGGCTCTGACTCCTGTAAAGCAAGCATTTGAAACATTACTCGGTTCCCTGACGTCTATAGATGAAAGTGAAACGGCTTCTATTATGGATTGCACCGGGCGCGTGTTAGCCGAGGACCTGGTTTCCACCGTGAATGTTCCGCCCTTAACCAATAGCGCGATGGACGGATATGCCGTGCGCAGTGTTGACCTGGGCTCGGAAGCAACAACACTTAAAGTTAGCCAGCGTATTGCGGCGGGTGATTTTGGTTCACCTTTATCAGCTGGAGAAGCTGCGCGGATTTTTACCGGTGCGCCTGTACCGGATGGGGCCGACGCGGTAGTTATGCAGGAAAACTGTGAAGCTGAAAACGACTCGGTTAAAATTTTGCAGAACGTGGTGAGCGGTGAAAATTTGCGACAAGCAGGTGAAGACATAAAAGCGGGAGCCACTTTGTTGCAGGCAGGGCATCGATTGTTGCCGCAAGATATTGGTCTGGCCGCATCCACCGGTGTAACTGAATTAACGGTAAGACGAAAACTCAAAGTTGCGGTGATGACAACCGGCGATGAACTGGTGACACCTGGCAACGAACTCAAGCCCGGACAGATTTACAACTCCAATTACTATTCCCTGGCAGCCTTATTAAAAGAACTGGATTGTGAAGTGGAAGAGCTGGGTGTTGTTGTCGATGATTTCGAAGAAACAAAGAGCGTGTTGTTAAATGCTGCCCAGAATGTGGATTGCATAATCAGCACCGGGGGCGTTTCGGTAGGTGAAGAAGACCATGTGAAAGCCGCGGTGGAAGCAAACGGTCATTTAGATTTATGGAAGTTAGCGATTAAGCCCGGCAAACCATTCGCCAGCGGTAAAGTCGGCTCGACACAGTTTTTTGGCTTGCCCGGTAATCCGGTATCTGCCTTCGTGACTTTTCTCTTGCTGGTAAAACCCTGTTTATTAAAAATGCTTGGAAGTGAAGCAGCCCAGCCCCGGGGATTTCCTGTGGTGGCAGATTTTGATGCGCAAGAATCTGGCGAACGGCAGCAATACATTCGCGCCAGCCTGCACCGCAATAATGCAGAGGTGGTGCTAAAACCCTTTGAGAATCAAAGCTCTGGCGTGGGTGCTTCCTTGAGCAGTGCCCAGGGACTTGCGATAATTCCACCTTATACCGCAGTTGCCCCGGGCGACGTTCTCGAATTCATTCCATTTACCGAGCTTTTGGGATAAGTCATTGTGAATAAAGTACGGCTTATATTGATTTCCCTGCCTCTACTGCTTGCTGCCTGTGAGACTCAGCAGCCGGTGGAGGAAATTGAAGGAAGCCAGGAAGTCGTTATGCCGGATATTCGTCCCGCCAGTGAGCCGCCGGTTGTTATTCCCGGTGCGCAAACGGAACGGGAAAGGTTGATCGCCGATACCTTGTTCGAAGGATTACAGGCGCTGGATGATGATCGCCTGATGACGCCCATCGATGACAATGCTCATCAACGCTTTCAACGGGTGTTGGCCATGGATCCCGGCAATGAAATTGCCATCGATGGTTTGAACATGATCGTCGAACGTTATGTGGAATTGTCAGCAGAAGCGAGTCGACGTGGACTGTTCGCCAACGCCGAAGCCCTGCTGGAAAATGCCCGCAATATAAATGACAAAGATCCGGCCTTGCTGGAAGCCTGGATCGCGCTGGAATCAGAACGTAATTCTGAAGACCTGTTTTTCAATCTCGACAACGGGGAATTCAATCGCCGCAGCGAAGGCGCCCAGATGCAGTTGGCTGATATCGCCATACGAGCGCGGGAACACGATGCCTTCGTATTGATAACCGCGCCCAACGATGAGCTCGCGCGTTGGATGTTCCTGGAGATGCGGGATGCACTGGGGGGTTATCGTCTGCGAGGAAACATCGAGCTCGCGGGGCAAACCAGTATCAGGCTGCGGATGCCTGATAATTGAGGAGCAAACGATGAAGTTTTGGGAATCCCTCATAGAAAAATTTCGTAATTTCCTTGCTGTCTTTAAACCAAGCGAAGACGGCGCGACCCTGCGCAAGATTATTTTTTCATTACTCGGAATTATCCTCATATTTATCGTGGTGGTGGGAATGTACTGGAGTCGTGAGCCTGCCGAATTCCCTATTGCACAAAACACTGCAGAAAAGCTGGCAGTATCCGGAAACCAATATGTAGTGGGCGCGGCAACCACTGCTGTGCTGATTCGTGTATCAGAAACGCTTTTGCAAAAACCCGGTGGTTACTTAAGCAATGATGTGATGCCGCCAGGCATGTACCTGGACAATATTCCTAACTGGGAATTTGGTGCGCTGGTACAGGTGCGGGATTTATCCCGAGCCTTTAGGGAAAGTTTTAGTCGATCTCAGTCACAATCCACAGAAGATCCCGATCTGATTATCAGTGAACCGCAATTTCATTTTGACAATGACAGCTGGTTGTTTCCGCCAACGGAAGTGGAATACAACGAAGCGGTTGAGTCTCTTTATTCCTACCTGGGCAGGATTGCCGATCCCCTGAATGCCGACGCGCAGTTTTTTGCCCGGGCGGATAATCTTTCTGACTGGTTATTAAACGTTGAGTCGCGCCTGGGCAGTTTATCCCAGCGCCTGAGTGCCAGCGTCGGTCAGGAACGGATTAATACTGACATGGCAGGAGAGACCGGTGCGGCACAATCGACTCCTGCGCAGACAGAGATGTCCATCCGTACTCCGTGGTTGCAGATCGATGACGTGTTTTACGAAGCGCGAGGTGCAGCCTGGGCTTTGATGCATTTTCTGCTGGCAGTGAGAACGGATTTCGAGGCAGTACTGGAAGACAAGAATGCCATGGCCAGTCTCGATCAGATTATCCGGGATCTGGAGGCGAGTCAGCGCACGGTGTTCTTCCCGGTAATCTTAAATGGTTCCGGCTTCGGCATATTCGCCAATCACTCACTCACCATGGCGAACTACATTTCCCGGGCCAATGCGGCCATTATCGATTTGCGAAACTTACTCGAACAGGGGTAGCTCGTGCATTGCAATAGATCCGGCTTGCTGTATTTGGAGCTGAACTTAATAGCCCATTCAAGTGTCAAAGTTTGAACTGGCTAGCAGTCCTTTATCCCTGATCTTCCTATAGTTTTTCTATGTTTTTCACCTCCATTTTTCGGGCCTATTTTCGCTTAGCGGTGTTTGCCGTGGGTATCCTGCTGGGTATTCAGGTACCCAGCTTCGTGGATCAGTACAGCCAGCGGATCGATGCCCATTTTCGGGAAGTGAGTATCAATATCAGTGGTTTTCAGGCTACCGCCGATCGCCTGTTCGATGGGGACTTGCAGGTCCTAATCGCTTATTATGCCGACAGCAATGACGAGGTCTTCGAGAGTGATGCAGAAAGTATTCGCCTGATTGCGAATCGTTATACGCGCATTCTCAATGAAAGAAATGCCTTGCAGAATAATGGGCTGGCAGTGGCCATGCATGTTATGTTTGCTGCAGATCAGGAATTCCTGGATGAAGCACTGGAACAATACTCTTACACTGTGCCTTTGAATTCCGTCGCAATACAATGGGGGATAGCACTCGCAATTTTTATCACGCTGACACTGGACCTGTGCATTTTTGGATGCCAGAAATGTTATGGCCTGGTCAGGCGGAAAAAGCCGGGAGTGAACACTACATAAGAGTCACGCTTTGAAGAACGGATTTTCACTAAAACGCTACTTCCCAATTCTTGCTTGGGGTTCACACTATACCAAGCCGAAGTTTGCCGATGACACGGTTGCTGCACTTATCGTAGCAATCATGTTGATTCCGCAGGCGCTGGCCTATGCTCTGCTGGCAGGATTGCCTGCCGAGACTGGTTTGTATGCCAGCATCGTGGGCTTATCGGTGTACGCCATCTTCGGAACCAGCAATAGTCTCTCGGTTGCGCCGGTGGCGGTAATCTCCTTAATGACGGCGGCGGCACTGGCCAAACTTTCTTTGCCAGCAGACCAGTTAATGACCGCAGCACTGGCCCTGACCTTTTTGTCCGGCGTGTTTCTATTATTACTCGGCTTGTTGCGCCTGGGATTCATGGCGAACTTTTTATCCCATCCGGTAATCAGCGCCTTCGTAACTGCGTCAGCATTGATTATTGGTTTGAGTCAGATGCAGCACGTGTTGGGTGTGTCTGCCAATGGGCAAAATTTTGTGGCGCTTATTATTTCTCTTGTAAGAGAAATGCCCGAAACCAATTTAGTCACTCTGGCCCTGGGTGTGGGGTCGATAATTTTTATTGTCTTCGGCAAGACCGCCATTAAATCCTTTTGCCTGAAGCTGGGGGTAGACAGGCGCGTAGCCACTACTTTTTCAAGGGCCGGGCCTTTATTGATTGCGTTAATCACCGGCGTGCTGGCTTACAGCTTGCGCCTGGATCAATACGGGGTGCAATTGCTGGGGGAAGTGCCCCAGGGCTTACCGGATTTCGGCTTGCCAGACATGTCACTGGATTTGTTAAGGGCCCTGGCCGGGTCGGCCTTGCTGATTTCAATCATCGGTTTTGTGGAATCTATTTCCGTTGCCCAGACCCTGGCTGCCAGAAAAAGGGAGAGAGTGGACCTGGATCAGGAATTGGTGGGGCTGGGAACGGCTAACCTGGCGTCTTCCTTTAGTGGCGGATTTCCCATCAGCGGCGGCTTTTCCCGTTCGGTGGTGAATTTCGATGCCGGGGCGGCGACTCCGGCGGCAGGATTATTCACTGCCGTTCTAATCACTATCGTCGCGCTATTTTTTACGCCGGCTTTGTTCTGGCTGCCCCGGGTAACCCTGGCGGCGATTATCATCGTGGCGATTTACGGGCTTATTGATTTTTCCGTACTGCGAAAGTCCTGGAAGTATTCTAAAGCCGACTTCGCCGCGGTGTTTATCACGCTGGTCTTAACCCTTACGGTGGGAGTCGAAGTAGGTATTGGTGCTGGTGTGCTGGCATCTATTCTGATTCATCTCTATAAGACTTCCCAACCCCATGTGGCTGTCATCGGTCGGGTTAAGGGCACAGAACATTTTCGCAGTGTAGACCGGCATACGGTAGAAACCTTCGATAACCAGCTCTCTATTCGCATCGATGAAAGTCTCTATTTTGCCAATACCCGTTACCTCGAAGAGTTGATCTTTAATCTCATAGCGGAAAGGCCGCAACTGGAGCATGTCATTCTCATGTGTACTGCAGTGAACAAGATCGACATGAGTGCCCTGGAAACATTGGAGAAGATTAATGAGACTCTTATTGAATCAGGGATAAGGCTCCATCTGTCAGAGGTGAAAGATCCCATCATGGGTAAACTCGCTACCACGCATTTCTTTAAATCCCTTTCCGGTAACAATTATTTATCTCAAAACCAGGCCGTCGAAGACCTGCGTTAATCCTTCCCGGTTCCCTGGTTTTGCTGGCTGTGTTTTTGGCTTTTAATTTCCCTAACTATAAAAGCGTCATGGCAATTAGCACGCAGAGTGCAAAACCGCTTAGATAGGTGCCAAGTGAACCGATAAACCGCAGTGGATTTGGTTTGTTGAGGTCAGAAGAGCTAAGCATGCCAGCCGCATGGAGATAGCGCGACGCAGTTGCCGCGATGTACGCCCAGTTTCCCCAGGGTGCAGCCCCTTCGTTACCGGCAACAAAAATAAGCAAAATAAATAGGGGGATGTATTCTGATGCGTTGCCATGGGCGCGAACAACTTTTGAAAGCCACGCGCTGGAATCCTGATCGTAACCGAAGCCACGTTCCTGTTTGGCGCGGGTTAAAGAAACAGTGAGACTTAAGGCGAAATACAAAATCGCCAATAAGACGCAACATACAATCGCTGTTTCCATGTTTTAACTCCTGGTTAAACAAAAACACAAGCTATTTATACTGTATCGAATTTTGGCGCAAACAGTTTAAGCCTGTTGGCTTACGAATACCAAGTAAACCAAATAGCCGGCCAGTAAAAACAAGCCTTCCGTGCGGCTCAGGGTCAGATCGGTCCAGGCCAGGGGTAAAAGAATGGATGAAAACAGGATCATGACGGCGAAGTCGGTCGTGGTGATCTGTCCACTCAGTATCGGGCTAATGAGCGCGGTAATGCCCAGCACACAGAGAATATTAAAGACATTAGAGCCAATAATATTTCCCAGGGCGATATCTGGCTGACGACGAACGGCTGCAATCACCGATGTGGCGAGCTCCGGAATACTGGTTCCGATAGCTATCAACGTGAGACCAATTAAGGCTTCGGAAACACCAATTACCCGCGCCAGGGTAACGGCGTTATCGACAAACACCTGGCTACCGAAAACCAATAGAATCAGCCCGCCAACGATTAAAATAAGATTCATGGAAGATTGCCCGGCTTCCTGGGCGGCACGGGATGGATGCAGATCGAGTTCTTCCCCTTCGAATTCTTTATTTACCTGCCTGAAACCTGCATAGAGAAAGATGAGTAAGCCAATGGAGAGGATTGCACCATCGGTAAGATTTAACTCGCCATCGAGTAACAGGAAGCCCATTACTATAGAGGCGATGATTACTATTGGGATTTCACTACGGACTAGTTGCTTTTCGATGCGAATAGGACAGATTAATGCGCTAATACCTAACACCAGTCCGATGTTGGCGATGTTTGACCCGATCACGTTGCCCAGTGCCAATTCGCTGAACCCGACGGTGGCTGAATTAATGCTTACCGCGAGTTCCGGTGCGCTGGTACCGAAGGCCATGATGGTGAGGCCGACGATAAGCGGGGAGATTCCAACGCGGATCGCCAAACGACTGCTGGCACTTACCATGATCTCGGCTCTGGCGCTGAGCATGATGAATCCACATATAAGCAGCAGAGAAGGTATTAACATGACATTCTCATTCCTTAAGCAATGTTAGATTGCCATTGCTTAAGGAAAAGAGAAACTGAAAAAAATAATTCTTGGTATTGACTTTGGCCCACATATCACACTAAACACACTGCGATAATCTATTTTTCTAAGTGAATTCAAAAGATTGTAAGGATGTTCTGAATTCCCAAAAATTCTAGCTAGTAGTATGTGGGCTCGCTTTTTAAGTCAAAGTTTAACGATCATTTTGCCGAAGTTATCGCCGCTAAACAGGGCAAGAAAGGCGTCAACGGCATTGTCCAGGCCTTCAACCACGGTCTCCCTGGTTTTGATTTTTCCTTCCGCAATCCAGCTTTCCATGTCGGACAAAAATTGTGCGCGCATATCATCGTGATCGAACACGATGAAGCCGTTAATGCGAACTTTCTTACCGACGATTAACATCAGGTTGTTCGGACCTGGCGCAGGTTCGGCATTGTTATAAGTTGCAATCATGCCGCAGGCGGCAATGCGGCCGAAATGATTCATAACATTCAGTGCGGCCTGTAAATGTTCGCCGCCGACATTTTCGAAATACACGTCCACACCATCGGGCGCGGCTTTGGCTAATGCTGCGGTTAAATCGCCGCAGCTTTTGTAGTTTATAACTTCATCGACACCACATTCGTCCAGCAACCACTGCGCCTTGTCATCGCTGCCGACAGAACCGACAACACGACATCCAAGATTCTTTGCGATCTGGCACACGTTCGCGCCTACGGCACCGGATGCGGCAGAGACAAAAACTGTTTCACCGGGCTTGGGTTCGCCGAAACGCAGCAGACCAACATAGGCAGTCATGCCAGGCATACCCAGGGTACCCAGGTACAGTGATAAGCGTTCGGGATCGAATGGCGTAAATTTGTTTAGCGTAGAGGCATCGGCTACAAAGTGATCCTGCCAGGCAGCGCCATTTAAAACGATATCGCCCGCGGCAAGTCCTTCAGCGTTTGATTCCAGTACTTCACCGACGGCACCACCGTACATGGGCTGATTGAGTTGATAGGGTTCGGCATACACACCCTGGGCGCGCATGCGGCCGCGCATATAGGGATCGACTGACATGTACAGGTTTTTAACCAGTACCTGGCCGTCACCGGGAGCAGGTAAATCGACTTCTACAATTTCAAAATGGTCATGGTTTGGCATGCCGTCAGGTCGGCTTAGCAGGTGAACTTGTCTTGCTTTTATAGTCATGGCTCTCTCAGGTTTTAAATGATTTCAGGTGCTGGGCGCCGGGGCGATTGTTCCGCTGCGCTTTTGAAAAATGACGATGCCGAACAAGATGGCAGCACCGGCAATGTGATAGTAAATAGGGAATGGCGTCCACATTAATAATGCGGCGCTCACTACTAATGCGGCTGCAATAATGGCGTTAATCTTTGTCTCAAGATGCCACTGCAGTAATCCCGCCATGGCGTACAGACCGAGGCAGGACCAGAAGAATACTCCGATCCGTTCCGGCCAGGTGCCGGAGATTAGCGGCGAATAGGCAAATAATACCGGTACCAGGTACAGGCCTTTTGCAATCTTCCAGCTGGTTAATCCTGTGGCCATTGGGCGGGTACCGGCAATGCCTGCTGCAGCGAATGAAGCGAGGCAAACAGGAGGTGTGACATTGCTATCCTGGGATAACCAGAAAATAATCAGGTGGGCACTTAATAACATGCCGGTGAGTAATTCCGGTTGCAGCATTTCCTGGCGAATAAGTTGTTTCATTTCCAGTGGCATTTCCTGCAGCGCCACCACGGGATCGCCACCGAACAAACCAATGGTTGCTGCCACGTTGCTGGGCAAGTCACCAGCCTGTAATGCTTCGAGTAAGGCAGACTGGCTGATCAAATCAAAAATTAAAGGCGCTGACAGGGTTGCCAGGACAATATAGGAAGCGGTTACCGGCAAGCCCATGCCCAGTACCAGGGAAGCCAGGGCGACCAGTACCAGGGTGATCAGCAAATTACCCTGGGCCCACTCCACAATCATTAGCGAGAAGGCATTTCCGACGCCAGTTGTAGTTACCACGTTAATAATTATTCCCACCGATACCAGTAACAGTGCCGTTGACACCATGGTCTTAACGCCACCCACCACGGCGTCGAAAATATCCGGCAGCTTCATTGGCGTTGGCGATAACCAGGATGCGGCAATGACGCTAATGATGGCGAAGGCAGCTGAAGTGGTTGGCGTGCGTCCGGACACCAGGAAGCCAACCAGCACCGTTAAAGGAATGATGAAATGCCAGCCTTGTATCAGGACATCGGAAATTTTTTCGGCATCCTCATCTTCGATGGGCTTTAATCCCATGCGCTTTGCTTCGATGCGCACGAAATAGGAAACCGTCAGGAAATAGAGCAGGGCCGGTAATGCCGATGCAGCAATTACCGTCAGGTAGGAGATCTGGGTATAACTGGCTAATACGAAAGCGCCTGCGCCCATTACCGGTGGCATTAATGCACCACCTGTGGAAGAGGCGGCTTCCACGCCGGCAGCAAAGCGGGGAGAGAAACCGGATTTTTTCATCATGGGTATGGTGATCACACCGATGGAAACGGTATTGGCAACGGCGGAGCCAGAGATGGAGCCCATGAGACCGGAACCCACGACGGAAACGAAACCGGCACCACCGGTTAAGCGTCGAGTCATGCTCTGGGCTATTTTTACGATGAAGTCTCCGGCGCCAGACTTTAACAGGAAGGAGCCGAAGATAATGAACATGAACACGAAGGTGGAAGAAATCTGTGCGGTCAGGCCAAACATGCCTTCGCTGGTAAAGAAGCTGCGGTAAAGCACGGTTTCCATGCTGAGTCCGGGAAAGGCGAATACCCCGGAGATATAGCGACCCAGAAACAAGATATAGGACAGGCTTACCAGGATTAGGACAGGCATGAACCAGCCGGTTGTCCTGCGGGTGAATTCGATGGCCAGGCCGACGGCGACTAGGGAAAATATGTAATCGCTGAGAATGTATTCCGTTTCCCGTGCATAGAGTGCGTTTTCAAACAGAATTAAATAGGAGGAAGTGGCTACTGCGATTGCAGCCAGACCGATGTTTATGATGTATGGAAGTGAACCGCGTTCAACATCATCCTGCTCATTCGCCATTAAGGCGCATATCGCGACGAAACCGCCGAAGTGAATGGCGGATAACCAGAGTTCTGAAATACTGGCGAAGACATTGCAATAAATGTGGAAGACTGCGAACAGGAAGGCAGCCCATTTTAAATAAGTCGATTTCATAAACTACTGACTAATCCCCATCGCCTGAATTACTAATTTCTTGTTCATTGATAAGCAGCCGGTCAGGTATTTCCAGACCTACTTCACGGTAATAACGTAATGCCCCTGCATGTAATGGAGCTCCCAAACCATCGATGGCAATCTCAGGGCGCATGTCATTGGTTGCGCCATGAATCTCTTGCAGTGTTGCCAGGTTTTCCCATATAACCTTTGTGATGTTGTAAACCACTTCGTCAGGAATATCCACGTGAGTCACCAGAACATTGGGTGAGGCAATGGTGCGAATGTGTTCGGTCTGGCCAGGATAGGTGCCCGGTGGGAAGTCATACCAATCCCACAGTGGATAGCGGTCGTTGAGTTTGTCCAGCGAATCCTGGGTCCAGTTGAGGATAGTCATGCGCTCGCCCATGAAGGCATAGGCGCGAGTAATTGCGCTAACCGGGGCGCCGGCAGGAATATTCATACCCACGATGTTGCCATCCTGGATTGCGTTAGAAGTAGGACCGTAACCCATGTAGGCCAGGTTAAATTTTTCTTCGTAAGCTATGCCCAGGGTGTTCAGGATAAATCTTCCGGTTTGTTCTGCTCCTGAATTTCTTGCACCCAGCACGTAGCGTTCGCCATCTATATTGTTCAGGTCATTCATAAACTTGCTGTCGGTAAGTTCCGTGAGTAACACGAAGTGTTCGACGTTTTTCCAGAGAGCGCTGACGCTGCGGATATGAGATTGCGGTCTGCTGACCGGGCCTTCACCGGTCCATGACCAGGCGCCGAAAGGCCCTTGCAGAATAGCAAACTGTGCCTGGTTATCCCGCAGTAGTTTAAGGTTTTCCATGGAACCGGCAGAACTGATTGCCGTGAGTGAAATTCCTTCGGAATCGGCAAGCTGAGCGTGGGCCAAGGTGGCGATAGCAACACCCACAGGATAGAAAGTTCCGCCGGTTGTCGCGGTGGTTAACACATAGGGTCGGGCGCGGGAAAGTTCATCACTGCAGGATGAAAGAAAGATCGCGAGAATCAGGCCTACAACTAATTTCTTCATTCAGATTCCGTCGCGATTATTGATGTCTTCTCTGCCGGGAAAACGCTTCTTATTATTGCGCTGTTTTTTAACTCTAAGGCCCGCTAAATCAGTGCTTGAGCGGCTTTCGATGAAAGCATATTTCATTGGAAAGCACAATAAATCGGCTTTCGGAGGCAGGCCTGAGGCAGGCGGCCAGAATAGCGAGACTAGTTATTCTGATTACGCGGAGGAGGGGCGATGGGGAGGGCTGGTGCCGTTAACGTAGCACCTTGCTGGTCGTCTCCTTCATAGATAAATACCGCATCGCCGCCGCCGAAGGAAAAAGTGCCATAGGCCGACTGGTTGCGCCGTGCGGCGCGGGTTTCTCGCAGAAGTTCCAGTTCGTCATCGCTTAAATCATAAGCCAGGGATTCAAGCATCGTATCGGGATTCATTACTTCCCGTAGTTGGGTGCGCATTTCTCTTCTATCAATTTCCTGATTCTGCGCAGCCTGCATAATTTCCTGGCGCGCTCGATTCTGCTTATCTATTTCATTGCTTAAAGCGCCGATGATTATTTCCATACGTTCTTCGTTAACATCGAGAGCCTGTAAGAATGAACCAAACTGTCCTTGAATTGCCATCACCTGGCTTAATTCCATGGGTTGCAAGCTGGCAATTTGCTGTATCAAATCGACGCGCTGGTTGAGCTGTTGATTGTTTTCGTCTAATTCATATTCGGCTCTTACTTGACGTCTAATTTCGCGTTCTAATTGAGCGTAGTCGGGATCAGCCTGTTGCTCGACGACTTCTAGCTGAGCGGAAACGGCAGTGAGCTGGCTGTTTAATGTGTTTAACTCACTGCGTAGTTCCGAAATTTCTCTTTCCTGTTGCAGTCTTTCCATGCTGTTGCTTTCTGCCTGGGACAAGAGTTGCTGCACGTAATCATCGTAGTCGGCCAGGCGGGCAGTGTTAGCGGAATCCTGAGAATAAAAATAGAGAGCAGTTAAGCTTGCCAGAACTGCGGTAGCGCTTGAAACTATCAGGGCTATTTTCATGAGCTTGCTTGTTTGGAGCTATTGAAACAAATCGGAACTGATCGGAATTAATCGAAAGTTACTCTGCTTTTTTCCTGTCGGCACCGAGGGTGTCTTTAACATGACCGGAAAGAGGCACTTCTTCGTCCATCTTCGAAACCAGAATAGTTGCTCCCGCCAGTACGGAAGTACCGATGGTTACACCAACGATCAGGGCAATGCGTAATAACATGTGAACGTGAATACCCGTGTAATACTCTCCGACCTCGGCTATTAGGTTTACCAGCACAAGGGAAATCCCGAAGGATGTCCAGACTGCTTTTTGCATGGTGAAAGCGCTCATGGCGGCGCCTCTGGAAATGAAACTTAATTTGAGAGTAACAGTATTCCCCGAACCTGACTACTGTCGTGTTGGGTGAATACAATCACGTCATCGAGAGAATCGGCGTTTAGCCGTACCGGAACTATGTCGCCGTTTTCCACGTTAGTGTCGAGGTCGATAGTGAGGTCTGGACTCCGTTCATCCACTAATTCCAGGTGGGGATTTCCACCGATGGAGATGTTGTCGATTATTTCCCGAATATTGATTTCGTAGTCGTCTCTTTCGCGGCTGTATTGCAAAGCGCCGAGAAAATCTTCGGAGTCATCATCGGGTTCGATGCTGTTTAGAAAGAGTTCTACCTGGTTATTGACTAACACCAGTAGGTCTTCCTGATCGATAGCGTCATCGAGGTTGCCGACGCTGGTTGGAACAACTCCGTCGCCCTGGTTTTCCCGGGCTTCGGAAGCGAGTTCCTCAAAGGTAGTAGCGAGACGGATTACCGAAGGGAAGCGCAGATCCACGGTAAGTTTGCGCGCCGGTCTCCTGGCAAATCTTTCACCATCGTTTGGATAAACAAAGGCTTCGATAGCAACACTGCCGGAAAGCGCCAACCAGACAAAGATATCACCAACGGAAATGGGTTCGACCCGCCATAGCCACAAATCTTTCAAGCCATCGTCGTCTTCGTCATAGAGAAAAGTACTGAGAACATTGCCACCGGATCGCAAGACCTGCCGTGGTTGCTCCAGGTTCATGCCTACTTCGGTGCCACCGAACAGGGAAACCTTGCCACCTTCCCGCAGTAACAGGTCTTCGATACCATCGCCGTCCACATCGTCCAGCACTTCTTCATGGGTAAGGGCCAATACCCCGGTCAGATTGGAGAAATCCAGGCGGTCGATATCAAACTCTCCCAGTCTCTCTTCGATTGCTGCGATATCGATGGAATAGGAAGAGGTGTTCTGGAAGTAGGCATCGCCCAATGCATCGGCGAGAAAAACATCGAGTCGTTCGTCGGTGCGGGAAATCAAATCATCGAATCCATCGCCGTTTACATCTCTCAGCTCCATGAAAGGAATGCGTACAGCCTGACCGGTACGTCGCTCCAGTGCATTGGGCTGCAGCGCAGTGCGCATCCTGTTTTCAGATTTAATACTGAGGCCGGACTGATAGTCGCCATTGTCAGTTGCAATGAACACGTGGAGGTTGCCGGCACCGGGCACGATCAGGTCTTCCCGCTCATCGCCGTTAATGTCCCGCGAAAAGAAGAGTCGGTTTAAACCCTTGCTCAGGAATCCCGGTAGATTAGCCTTGATCAATTCCGGTTCCTGGATGTTTTCACCTTCGACATGCCAGACCAAGGCTTCGCGGCCATTCACCAGGGCAATAATGGAAGCACGATCGCCGGCATCGTAGTTTGTACTCAGGTCCCAGCCTACCGCCTGACCCGAGAAATCGATTTCTTTAAAACCCGTTTCAAAATCGAATCCATCTTCTCTTTGAAAAAAAATGCGCAGGCTTTCATCGATCACCGTAATAATTTCATTCAGCCCATCGCCATTGAGGTCCGCAACCAGCAATTGTTCGCTTTCGGCTGGAATCGAAAACGGCATCTGGGTATAGCCAGCGGTATTGGATAGACACAAACTGCTTGTAAGACAGGTATATAAAAGAAGAAAGAAACGCTTTGCTGCTTTCATGGTCGGGCCACCAACAGGGAAGTGGTAGTGCCATGGCGTAACAACAAATCCGGCATGGCATCGTCATTCAAAGCCAGTACTTCAAATTCGAATACCGTACGGGGAGAAATGTATTCCCAGAAAGGATCGTCGGCGATGCGTAATTGCCCATCGATTTTCTTTGCTGCCAGGGTGCCGTTGTCCGTTACATACAGCGCATCGTTGGTACCGTCACCGTCCACATCGTAGCGCAACGACATTTGTTCCGATAAACCCCGGACATTATCGGCGGAGAAACTTTCTTCCAGCCTGGAATTAGGTCGTCGGGCAAATAATTGACCCGCCTCTGTGTCTTCTGCGCTGTAGAGTAACTGGGTGCGATTAATGCTGGCATTACGAATCGCATCCACGACGGGAATAGTGTAGTAGCTAACATTGAGTATGGGTTTTTCCGTCGAGGCCAGGTCTACAAATTCCAGTCTCACGTCGTAACCGGCGAAGCGCATGATCTGATTGGGCTGCTGAAAATCAAAGCTGCCGCCGGAGTTCAGGTAGAAACGGGCGTCCCATTCGTTACCGTCGCCAGTAAGACGTAATAGATCGACCAGTCCATCCATATTCATATCAAGCAGGCGCATGTCGCCGCGGGTATCGATGGAGTCCTGCCAGTCAGCCTGCTCGGCGAAGCCAGTGTCTCGACTCTGGTAATGGATATTGAGCTGGCCCAGACCATCGTCGCCAACGTTCAGATAAACTAGGTCTTTTAATCCATCGCCATTCAGTTCCGCCAGCAACGCGGTAGGCATCCAGTTTTCGGTGCGCAATAGGGCGCGGGAGTTCGTGGATTTGGGTTCCCATTTTTCGACAAAGCCGGAAAACGGTGTGGGGGTTTCGGCGCGGAGAGAAACCACTACGCCTTCATCAGCATTTATGCCAATACTGGCGTTCAAGCCTGCTTCCTGGTTGTTTCTTTGTGCGCTTGTGAGGTTTTCATTAATGGTGCGAATGCTGGAGATCTGTTCGAACTGTTCATTCCCCTTACCAATGAAAAAGCCAAAGTGATCCTCCCCTGGCAGAAGAAAATCGATTTCGCCATCGCCATTGATGTCTTCGATAAGGCTGATGAATTCCATGCTCTCCTGACCGGGAATGGCGGCAACCAGATCCCATTCAAACAGGAGTTTTAAGTTGCCGGTGTAGCCTTCGATGGCCGTAGAAAGACTGAATACGCCATTGTTGGCCAGCAAGACCAGTTCCTTACCGGGGTCGTTGCGTAAATCCGCAAAGCCCACGGCAATGATTTCAGTTTTAATTTCCACCCGTTGGGGTGTGGAGGAAAAATTTCCATCACCCTGTTGATGATGAATGTGCAACTCGCGACCGATGGCAGGATCGTAGTGGGCAAAGATGATGTCTTTGGCACCGTCGCCATTAACATCTTCGGTGGTCAGGGTATCCCAGTTGTTTTCCCGATCCAGTTCGAAGGTGACATAGTTATTCTGTGCGAGGGAAAAACCTGTCCAACTCAAGCATAGGACCAGGAGTGCCAGTGTAAATTTTGCCGGGACTGTTTTCATCTGGTTTTCTTAATTATCCAGTTCGGTTAACTCACCGTAATCACTGGTTATATTGAATAGACCAAAAATACTGTGTGACCTTTCGCCTTCTGTACGGGCATAGCTGTAGACGGCGAATACCCAAAAATCCAGGATTGAAAAATTCTCGCTGGATGGATTCAGGGAGGATTCGTATTGCAGCAGTGGTCCTACATTAATACGACTGATTCGCCTGCCTGGATCCCACAGCTGAACCGGGGTTTCGGTCACGCTGCCCCCATTATAAATGGTCAGCTGCACATCTTCTCCCAGTTCATGCTCCCGATTTATCCGGCTCACCAGGTCCTGTGCGGAATTAAGATTACGGCCGTTCAGCCTGAGGATGATATCGCCAGGGCCTATGCCCGCTGCAGCTAGTGGACTGGAGGGAAACAGCTCGACGACTCTCGCTGCAGCAACGGATTCTTCATCGATAGTCAGCATTTCAGTGCTATAGCCGGCGCGGGTGGCGATGGGATCGATACGGTAAAGTTCTTCAGGCCCGCTAGCGTTGTCTATGGTTCTGCCTACAACTGTTGTGCCAAACACGGTGGTGTTGCGTTGCACCCTGAATTCGAAATTTGTGTTATCGGATGATTGTTGCAGAGCTTCGATTGCATCGGGGTGGTTGGTATCCAGGTCGTCGACAGCGAGAACGACATCCCCAATCTGAATTCCGGCAGAAGCAGCCGGGCCGTTGGCCACCACATTGCGCACCCGCACTCCGGGTAGTATTTCGACATTGAGCAGGGAATCGCTTTCGTTGATTCCAAGATCGAGACCGAAGTCGACTTTCAGGTCGTCGTTGCTGGCTTCGGTGAGGCTGACATCTTCAGCCGAAAGCGTAATCGAAGGTGTCAGGATCGATGGTTCATAACTCACACAGGCAGCAAGTTGCATGCTGGCCAGTAGTGTCAGTATTTGCTTTGTTCCGGCAATTCTAAACATCAGCTTAATATACCAAACCCCTATATCTTTTTACGCTGGATCAGGACGAGTGTTACAGCAACAAAGAGTATTAACGCCGGAATTGGCACCCACAGATTCATTTGCAATACTTCTTCATCCACGAGCACATCGGAATAACCGCGTACGATACGACTCACATCTTGTAAATAAGACGCATCGATCAGGGATGGCTGAAAACGAGCATAAAGAAAATTGGCATAATCCCCCAGCATGCCCTTAAAGATGTCGATAGCCAGGGTAATGCCAAGCGCGCTGCTTACGGCTTGGGTGGCGGACTGACTGAGTACTGAAATTAACAGGCCGAAAGCGATGGCGGCGGGAATTGGCGCAATGGCCAGCTGTAAACCGGTTTGAATCTCAAACAGGATTTCTTCTTCACTAATCAGCTCGAAGCCATCTTCCACAATGGGTCCGAATTCCCAGAACAAACCACTGAAGAAATAAGCGGCGATCAATAACACGATGATTGAGGCCAGGGCAAGCAGGTGCAGGTGCGCAAGTTTCGCCAGCATCAGGGCGGGCCGACCGACGCGGCGAATCAGCAGGTGCCGTACCATGCCAGTATCCCGTTCGTAACTGAAACTGTAGGCAGCCTGGGCCACCAGTAACAGGCCTAACATGGTTAGTCCGGTACTCATGCTGTCGACGAAATAGCCGTAAGCATTGGCGCTTACTAATTCATCGAAACTGGGATTGCCTAATAAAGAATCTCGCGCGGCCTGGCCGGTTTCAGTCACCCAGAGCAGCAAGTTCTGCAGGGCAACGATTAATGCAGGTGCCAGCAAAATTAGCTTGCTGGAAAACGTGCGCAGGGCGATAAACAATTCTGATTTTAATGCAGTGAGGAAGCCGTTCATGACTGTTCCTCACTGGTGATCGATCGAAACAAATTTCCCAGCGACGCTTTCTGCAGGATTAACTCGCTAACAGGAATGTTGTTGGCGACCAACTGGCTATTTAATTCGGCAGAATTTAATTCCGTGGTCTCCAGTTGGATGTAACCGTTGGCCTCTTCATTGCTTATGGCAACATCATTTCTATCGTGTAAATAGGCCAGGGCATTTTCTCTTTCTTCAGTGCTCAGTAATAAACTGTGCTTTGTATCTGCCAGCAAGTTCTCGATGGTATTGCTGGCGGCAATGGCGCCGTCATGAAGAATGGCTATGTGACTGCAAATGCTTTCCAGGTAAGGCAGCTGATGGCTGGAGAGAAGAAAGGTGGTTCCTTCTTCTTTATTAAGTTGTTTTATCAGTGCCAGTACGTCATCGACGCCGCCGGCATCGAGGCCATTAAAGGGTTCGTCCAACAGGATTAAATCGGGATTGCCTAACATGGCCTGGGCCAGGGAAGCACGGCGCTTGTTGCCGAGGGACAGGTGACGAATCTTGAAGTTGGAGAACTTTTCGATCCCCAGTAATTTTTCGACCCGCGCCGGTGTCCGCACTGTGTTTTCGCTTAGCAGCAGCGCGTGCTCCAGGCATTGGCGTACGGTGAGGTTCGGATGCAGGCTGGGGGTATCGAAGATACCGACAATTTTCCCCCGGGCCTGGTGCAAGGCTTGCGGTGAGTAATCGAGCAGGGAGATGGAGCCGCTGTTGTATTCCTGCAGGCCAAGAATGCATTCGATAGTGGTGGTCTTGCCGGAACCGTTGAGGCCAACCAGTCCGAGGATCGATTCTTGCTGAATCGAGAGATTTAAGTTTTTTAAAACTGCGAATGATCCGTAACTTTTATTAAGTCCGTTTACGGATAATGCGAGTGCACTGTTGGCTGCGCTCATTTGAATAAATTGGAATAAGTTGCTGAGAAGTTCGTGGACTGATTATAGTAGAAGTGCCGCGAATAGCGGCACTTCTATTTTTTACTAATCGACAAACAATTGTTCGACCTGAACTTCTTCGACCGTGCCAAACTGTTCAAGTTCCTCGGTATCGATGATGGAAAGATCACCGACGATGGAAATGAGTTTTGGCCGGTCTTTTACATGTTCTTCCTGGAATGCCTGCAACTCTTCGAGGCTGGCATCTTGCAGTTGCTGATAGCGCTCTCGTCGCGGGTCTGTTTCGAACCCAAGGCGTTCCCAGCTTCTTACCGCGCCGATCACTTCCCTGAAATTCAGTTTCGAAGTGCGGTAACGGTTTAACTGTGAATTAACCGCCTCTTCGAAGCGCTCGGAGGAGGAAGGCATGTTATCGATCAGATCGATAAAGGCATCCAGGGCTTCCACGGTCTTATCGGTCTGGGTACCGATTGCACCGAGCATCAGGTTTTCCGCATCAAGCCTGCTGCCCTGGGAGTAGCGTGCCTGGGCCGAGTAGGCCAGGGCGCGGGCTTCCCGCAACTCCTGGAAGACGACACTGGACATGCCGCTGCCAAAGTAATTGGTATAAATAGAAGACATGACTGCATCATCGGGATCGTAAGCGCCATCGGGGAATTCGATGCGCACCTGGGCCTGGGCGGTCTGCTGGTCCACAACCATTAGCTCAGTATCGTCGATCTCTCTTGCAGTTCTGAACCTGAAGTCGGGCGTGTCTTGCAGTTCGCCTTCTATAGTGTGATGTCGGCGCAATACTTCGACCAGGTCTTCCAGTGGCATGGAGCCGGTGTAGGCAATAGTGTGTTTGTAGTTGAGCAGATCCGCCGGTAATGACATCAGCTCTTCCAGCTCGGTGTCCATAATCTCCTGGGAAGTGAGTGCTTCCAGTAATGGAGACTCTTCACCGTAACGGTTGTACAGGTAAAGTGCTTGTGCGATAGCTGGTGGTGAACTCTTTCGGTCTTCCCGGGTCTTCAGCAAAATCCCTTTCAGTTGTTCCAGGGTTTGTGCGTCGGTAGCCGGCGTCTTAACCAGTTCCATCATTAACGCGATAGAATTTTCGAATTGTTCATCAAGGCCGGAAACAGAAAACGCTGAAGAGTTTTCACCGGAGCCAAAACGAAATTCCGATCCCATGCGGTACCATTCTTTCTGCAGCTCTTCGTTAGTCATGTTTTGCGTGCCGGCAACATCCATGAGTGAGGCAGACAAGCCAAGCTTCTCGTTTTCTTCGGTGCCAACTTCCACGCCGATTGAAAAGCTAAACAAATCATTCAGTGGATTCGGGGCGTAATACAATTCCACACCGTCGGCGAATTCGATGACGCGATAATCTGTATCAGCCTGTACGAATGAGGGTTCGATCTTGTCGTATTCCATCGCCAGAATGTTCGCGGCAAATTCGGACTGGCGAGTTGGATCGATGCTGACTGGATCGATCTGCGGTTTCTCCACCGGGGGAACTACGTGTTGATCGTCGACGCGATAAACCGATACATAATCATCACCAAAATATTTGTTGGCAACGGCAACGACGTCCGCTTTAGTGAGTTGTTCCATGCGATCGAGTTCGGCGATGTGGTAATCCCACTCCGAACCTTCGATGAATGACTGGCGCATAATGCCAACTCTTGCGGTATTAAATTCCAGGCTGGCTTTCTCGTTCTTCTTGAAGTCATTAATGATGGCGGGAATGATCCATTCCTCGAAGTTGCCTGACTTGACGTTGTCTATCTGTGCCAGTAGTAATTCTTCTATTTCTTCCAGGGTCTGGTCCTGCTTGGGCACGCCATAGAGATTCTGAGAGCCATAATCATTCAGGAACAAAGGGGAAGAGCCGGCATTTGATACCAGCTGTTGTTGATTCAGGTTCAGGTTTATTAATCCTGCAGTACGGTTGTCAAGAATCATGTCCACCAGGATGAGTGCTTCCTTATCTTCGTGGCCGTTTTCTGCCGTGCGAAAGGCAATGGATACCTGCTCTTCGCCGGGATACTGCACGGTTCTGCGTTCCGCGCCCTGCAAGGCGGGTTCATCCCAGGGGCCAACTTCCGCTACTGGCTTGCTTTCCCAATGGCCAAACTTGTCGCTGATCAGGGCAATGGTTTCTTCGATATCGATGTCGCCACTGATGAAAATGCCCATATTGTTGGGCACGTAATAAGTGTCGAAATAATCCTGAATGTAAACCAGGGAAGGGTTCTTTAAATGGTCAACCGTACCGATGGTGGGTTGTTGTCCATAGGGATGAATCTTGTAAAGCAATTCATCGATTGCGGTGCCGATAATGCGTCCTGCGTTATCCAGTGTGCGATTCTTTTCTTCGTAAACCGTTTCCAGTTCGGTGTGGAACAATCTGAACACAGGATTGACGAAACGATCAGATTCAATTTCTGCCCACTGCTGTAGACGGTTGGAAGGCAGACCTACTTTATAAACTGTTTCTTCATACCAGGTATGGGCGTTGAGTCCGGAGCCACCCATGCTGTTATAGAGTTTGTCGATCTCGTTGGGAACAGCATACTCGGCGGCTTGTTGTGCGACGCGATTTATTTCGCTGTAAATTTCCGCACGAACTGTTTCATCTGTCTCATCGTGGTGCTGCTCATAGAGATCGACTATTTCATTGAGTAATGGTTCTTCCGCAGCGTAATCCAGGGTTCCTAGATTGCGATTTCCCTTAAAGAGTAAATGCTCCAGGTAATGGGCGAGGCCGGTGCCATCCGCTGGATCGTGTTTGCTGCCGGCGCGTACTGCGATCTCAGCATAGAAGCGCGGTTCTTCATGATTTTCCGTGAGGTAGACCCGTAAGCCGTTGTCCAGTTCATAGATGTGGGCATCCAGTGGATCGTCTTCATTGATTTCGTTGATGCGGGTATAGCCAACACTAACCGTAGGTTCTGGCTGCGCAGTTTCTGTTGAGCTGACTTCTGGTGCTTCGCTACAGGCGGCCAGGCCAAGCAGCACGAGTAAGGCGAAACAGGTACGGAACCATTCCATTGAAACGACACGGATTTTCATTGCGGAACTCCTGATTATGGTGCGGCCAAGTATTCTACGATTATATGGTCCTGCTGCCTAATCAGATCACTACCTGGCTTGAATTAAGCCTAGTTCGGCAGGTTCTCGGTGCTGGCCTTCATATTCATGACCTGGACGTTGCCGGCCCCGTCATCATTGGCTTCCAGCACCAGGTCAACGCCGCCGGTCTCATGATCGACGAAACTATCGAACTGCATGAGCTGATCGCTGGAAAGGTCGTTTTCCAGCCTGTCCCTGGCGCGATCAAATGCCGCGATCTTGTCGTTATAGGCAGTCGTCATGCTGCCATCAGCGGAAACGATAGCGCCGTAGTTATTCTGTTCTGAGAATATTTCATCCATGAGCACATCCATGACCAGATCCTGGGATTCGCCGCTTATGGCATTGCCGCTGTTGTCCATTACTTCAGAATAGACCGTCCGCGCCGCTTCCCGGTTCACGCCGATGTTATAGGCCTCCAGTTCGGCTGCCTGTTCCGAGGAAAGCATGCCAGCCAGGTTCTCCGCCAGGGCGCCGGGACCGAATATCGCGGCGGCCTGATCACTGGTCAGGTTGCCGGCCATTAACTCGCCCAGCATCTGGTAACGGCCATCATTGAATTCCACCAGGGCCTCATAGAGGTTGTCTGTTTGGGAAGAACTAATGCCGAGGCCTTCCAGGAAATCGACAAACTGTCCGGCCACGCGATCCTCGGCCATTCTCCGGGTTCTGTTGGCATCGCCAAACATTCTGCCTGGGCCGGATCGCTGCCGTTGTGGTCTCGTTTCGGCTGCAATTTCCCTGCGAGCTTGCTCTAACAATGCTTCATATTCAGGGTTCTCCCTGCTTTCAGCATCCACCAGGGCAGCGCCCAGGCTGCTTAGCTGGGAAGAAGCTTCCAGAAGTTCCGCTTCCAGGTCTGCCAACCGGGATTCAAGCTCAAGCCGTTGCCGGGTGTTTGATTCTGTTTGCTCCTGTAGTTGTTGCTGGTAACTCATTGCCGTTTGCAACTGTTCCTCTAATCGAGAATTTGCAGACTGCAAAGAAATTGTGGCGTAAGAAAGTCCGCCAATAATTACAGATACGGTTACGATGATGGCCGCTTTCATATCTAAGCTCATAAGGATTTGTGTCCAGGTGTTAGTCAATTTTGTTGTGACTGTATAGTTATTTGTTTTGCACAAAAAGAATAGGGGCTGCTATCCAGATATTGTCCAGATCATTGTCTTGTTCCCTGTCCTGATTATTGGTTGCTTGCACGCTGGGCGCGCCAGATCTCTCGCGACATACTCAGGCGGTTAATTTGTTGTTCAAAATATTTGTTCGCTTCATCGAAATCATCAGGGGATAGTTGTTCCCGCAGCGCATTTCGAGATCGCTCCATCGCGCCTTCTTCCCAATGGCTTAATTCAATATATTCAGTAGGTGCTGGTCGGCCGGTGTTCTCGGCATTTTCCATTATTTCGAAGTAGAGGCTTGTCACTACGATTTCTCGCGAGGCATCGGAAAGGCCCGGGGCTGAAGTCAGGACTGTTGCTGCAGTGTGTTTCCTGAAAACTCTTTCCTCGGTGTTTGCCAGGTATTGGGAAAAAGCAATTGCCTCGTCTGCGCTGAGGTGTGGAGACAAATTGTCTAACATGAATTGATTTCGAGCGTCTGGTTCATTGTAGTAGGTAAGCTGTTCTTCCTGGCTTAACTGGTTAAAGATCTGATCATGTTCCAGGCTAATCTCTACCAGTAATTCCTGAATCAGCTTGCGCCTGTCGCTGTTTTCAATTTGCTCGTCCAGAAATTCTGTATACATATCCAATACGCCGGCCCTAACCATGGCACGTTGTACTTCAGGAGTTCGCATGCGTTCCAGTTGCTGTTGACGTCGAAGTTCATCTTCTGCTTCGATTTCTTCTCTTATCTCGGTGATATCTACTGAGCTGTTTTCTCTTGCCGCCTGTAATTCGGCAGACAGATTACTGATCTGAGCCGTTGCGCCGGTTAAATTGTTTTCCAGGGATTGAATTCGATTCTGCAGGGACAGGCGCTCAACGGTGTGAGCTTCCGTTTGTTCCAGCAATTGCGTGCGCAGTGTGCTCTGTTGTTGCAGCTGTAACTGAAGGTTTTGGTTTTGCAGGTACTGGAACAGGGATACTGAAGCCAGTATCACAATTGGAGTAGCCACCATTAGTGCGGATTTATGCTGCATGGTCAGGTCCGAGTCGAATAACAACTATAGTAAGGAAAAAGGGACAAAAATCATATTGTTATCCCCATTAGCGGGGGAGTAACACCGTGCATATTTCGTCGTATTCAGTAGACGGAAATGCAGAAATCCTGCGTATAATCCGGTACTTACTCCGTTTTAGTAGGGAAACACCGTGGTGCTTGAGGGCTCTATCCGTAAGACATTGATTTTATTCAGTATTACTTCTGTAATGCTGGGTTGTTCTGCGGCCAGCTACAAGGGTAGTGCCGACGAAGAAAGCTATGGGGCTATTAGCGAGAAGTCCGATCTGGTACCTGGAATGACGACTGCAGTCATTGTCGATGAGATGCAGGAATTCGATTTAGCGGGTTTTGAGGTAAATAACGAGTCTTTCGATTTCCTCGATAATGAGGCTGACAGTGAAATCGGAGCGAATATTCTCGGTTTGAATGATGCGCTGGATCTCGCTTTCACTCACAGCAAGGACTACCAGACACAGAAAGAGCTGCTTTACCTTGAAGCACTCGCCTTAACGTTCGATCGCTACCGCTATACGCCAGTTTTTTCTGCGGCCGGCGGCAGTGACTACCAATGGGATAACCGTGATCAATTTGTGCAGGATATGCAAACTCTCACCGGCATGGATGATGTAAGCACCGAAGAATCAACTTTTTCCAATACCAGTTTGGGTGCCAGCTACATTTTAAAAAGCGGTGGTGCAGTAGCCTTAAACCTGACCAGCAACTTTACGCGCTTTCTTAGCGGTGACGTCAGCGAGTTTGGCACCGGCGCGCTTATCGGTTCTTTTACCCAACCCTTAATCCGAAACTTTGGTGTCGACATTGAAACGGAAGCGTTGATGCAGGCAGAGCGAGACTTACTCTATCGCTTGCGTAACTTCACCCGCTTTCGCAAATCCTTTGCCGTCAGGGTTGCATCTGACTACTACTCTGTTTTGTTAAACCGGGAGACAGCCCGTAATAATTTCGCCGGTCTCAATGCGACGAATTTGTCACTGGAACGTGAGCAGGCTTTTCAGGCCGAAGGGCTAACGACTCTGCTAGAAGTTGGTCGCCTGGAACAATCCTCGCTACAAGCAGACCTGCGCTGGACTTCTTCCATTACTCGCTACAAGCGCAGTCTGGATAATTTCAAGATACTTATCGGACTGACCGCAGAGGACAATATTATCCTCGACGATAATGAAATGAACCTGATTACGGAAACCGGCATGGACAGCCCCGATATCAGCCTGGAACAGGCTACGGAAATGGCGATCCAGACCCGCCTGGATTTATACACCTGGTTGGACCAGGTGCAGGACAGTGCACGGCGCATCGAAGTCGCTGCCAATGCATTGAATCCAACGGTGGATTTTTCCCTGGTGGCGTCCATACCGGATGGTAACAACGGCAATATCGGCGAACTGGACTTTGAGAATGCGCTGTATACGGCGGGACTGGATTTCGATCTGCCCCTGGATACCAGGTTTGAGCGCAACAATTATCGCCGGGCCCTACTCGATTACGAGGCCTCTTCCCGGGATTATTTGCTGGCCCTGGATGGCGTAAAATTAGAAGTATTGGACACCTGGCGCAGAATGAATGAAGCGCGCAAAAGTTACGATATATCAGTAACTAGTGTGGAAATTAACGAGCGCCGAGTCGAAGAGGCTCAATTGCGGGCTGAGTTAGGTTTAGGTGACATCCAGGATACTGTAGATTCACAGAATGACTTGACGGCTGCCCGCACGGAATTGGTGAGTTCCATCGTAGAACACAATATAGCCAAGCTGGAATTCTGGCGTGATGTAGGATTGCTGTACGTGGACGACACGGGGCAGTGGGAGGAAGGCATAGATGAGCCTGAGTGAATCGAAAATAGTGCAGGTCTTGAAGGACAAGACTCCGGATTCTATTAAAGAATATGTAGTCCTTCTAAAAGAGAAATTTCTCGCCGCTAAAAAATCCACCCAATACGCCATCGGCGCAGCCGGTGTTTTCGTGCTCGCCTTGCTGTTCACTCTTGGCGGCGGTGATGCCGACATCGAATCCAGTATTACCTTCCAGGCCCGTCGCGGTGATCTGGATATAACTGTGCTTGAAGGTGGTTCCCTGGAAGCATTGCAATCCCAGGAAATCCGTTCCCGCATTAAAGGTCGCGAAGGCGTCAAGATATTAAACATCGTGGAAGAGGGTTACCAGGTAACCCCGGAAGATGTGGAGAATGGCCTGGTGCTGGTGGAATTGGACAAAGCGGCGTTAATTGACGAGCAGCTCAACCAGGAAATTGCCGTTGAAACTGCCGAAGCAACTTATATCGAAAGACGCGCCGAATACGAAATTCAACTGAATGAAAACATGACGGCATTGAATGATGCCCGTCAGGAAATGCGTTTTGCCCGTTTGGAGTTTGAAAAATTCCTGGGTGGCAATTTAGTCAGCGACATTATTGCGCAGTTAGAAATTGAAGAACGCCTGGCGCGGGCCGAAGCCGAAGACCTTGCTTCCTTATCAGCCAGTCTTCCCTCCAGGGAAACTTCTATCGAAGAAATTGCCGAAGAGCGTATGCCCCGTCCTGCATTCGATCCCACTAACCTGGATTCCATGCCGGCTCCTATGCGGGAACGCATCGAGCAGATGATGGCCGACAATGGTGGTGAATTACCGCCGGAAATGCTGGAACGCATGCAACAGTTTGCCCAGGGTGGTTTCCCTGGCGGCGGTCGACCAGGTGGATTTGGCGGTGGCCGTGGTGGTTTTGGCGGACAAGGCCGCGGAGAAGTGAGTGACGGGCCGGTAATTGCTGAAGCCGAGCCGGAGTTAAGACTGGAACCTATTGAAGTAGAGCCATTAAGCAACGAAGTAACCTTGCTTATGGATGAAAGCTACATGGACATTCGTGATCAGCTGGATTTCTCCCAGTATGCAGACATGGAGGCGTTGGAAGACGGTGAAGCCAAGCAGGAATTGCGTCGTCTGCAGGATGAATTACAGGTTTCCCAGGAAGAATACCTGTTGGCGCAGGACCGAATCGAAGGTCAGCGCCGTTTGGAAGCCAGGGGATTTATTACGCCTACTGAGTTGGAAGCCGAAGAATTAAACCTCAGCAAGGCGCGGAACAAAGAAGCAGAAAAAGAAACGGCATTGAGTCTTTATATTCAATACTCCTTTCCCAAAGACGCAGAAGAAAAGCTGTCTGACTATGAAAACGCCATCATGGCCTATCAGCGACAGCTAAAAGAAAACATAGCCGAGCAGGCCCAGGAAGAAGCGCGCTTCAGTTCCGCCGAGCGCAAGTACAACCTGGAGCGAGTAAAGCTTGCCGATGTTGAGGAGCAACTTTCCCTGGCGACGATTGTGGCCGAGCGTCCCGGATTGGTTGTTTATGGTGCTGCAGATCAGAACCAGATGCGCTATCGCGGCAGCAGTTCCCAGGAAGCAATCCAGGAAGGTGCTACTGTAAGAGAGCGTCAGGCCATTCTAACTATTCCTGATATGCGCGAGATGGCGGTTAAAACGAATATTCATGAATCTGCTGTACAGAGAGTGGCAGTAGGGCAGACAGTAAAAGTGTCAATTGACGCCTTTCCAGATGTGGATCTTAGTGGTGTGGTTACTAAAGTGGCCGTTGTAGCTGACTCTGCCAATGCTTTCATGAATCCGGATTTGAAAGTTTATCCAACCACGATCAAGATCGATGGTGTTCATGACTGGTTACGACCCGGCATGAGTTCCGAAGTGGAAATCCTGGTGGATCAACTCGTTGATGTTGTTTATGTGCCGGTACAGGCAGTGACTTATTGGGACGATCAACGTGTAGTCTACGTGGATAATGGAGGTCGACCTGAAAGGCGCGTGGTGGAAACCGGTACTTTCTCTGAATCATTCATCGAAATCACTTCTGGCCTGCGCGAAGGTGAAGAAGTGCTCCTGTTGCCTCCGCAGCAGAGCATTACCGAAATTGGTGCTTAGCGTTTAGTTCAAAACGCTCTGGTCATCATGACTATTCTTGAATCAAACTCTGAAACTGGTGCCGCGAGCCCACCTGGACTGGGTAATGGTTCGCTGGTTGCCAGACTGCAAGACATCACGAAAACCTATTACATGGGTTCCTTATCGGTAGAGGTGCTACACGGGATTTCTCTCGATTTCTATTCCGGCGACTACATATCCATCATGGGGCCTTCGGGCTGTGGTAAGTCTACCCTGATGAATATACTGGGTTGCCTCGATCAACCTACCTCGGGCAATTATTTTCTCGGAAACGAAGACACGTCGCAGATGGTAGACGATGAGCTCTCGACCATTCGCGGCGCGCGCCTGGGATTTATTTTCCAATCCTATAATTTGATTCAGCAGTTAGACGTGCTGGAAAACATCGAAATGCCTCTGTTTTACCAGGGTTATTCTGAAGCAGAGAGTCATGAAATCGCCTTGGGACTTGCGGCCCGTGTCGGGCTGGAAGATCGCGTTGACCACAAGCCTTTCGAGCTTTCCGGTGGTCAGCAACAGCGGGTGGCCATCGCCCGCGCACTGGCTGTCGATCCCTTAATCATTCTTGCTGACGAACCTACGGGTAATCTCGATTCCACCTCCGGTGCGGAAATTCTTAATTTGTTCGACGAGCTCCATAGCCAGGGCAAGACCTTGATTATGGTGACCCACTCCGATGAGTTGGCCGAGCGCTCCAAGCGTGAGATTAAACTGTTAGATGGACGAGTAGAGAGCGATGAGCGACTTCACCCTTGATGGGGTAGACAACAATCCCGCCATTGCGCTGACGCGATCCAATGCGCGCTCGCAGTTTACGCTAACTCGCCTGAAGAAAATTACCCAGGTTGGGATCAAGAGCATTTTCTCCCACGGCTTGCGTTCGATGCTGACAGTTTTGGGTATCGTAATCGGTGTTGCTGCGGTAATCGCCATGCTGGCGGTAAGTGAAGGAGCCAGTTTCGAAGCGCAGCAACAGTTTCGTGATTTAGGTGCCACCAACATCTTGCTTAAGAGTGTGAAGCCGGCCGAAGTGGAAGAGAGTAGCCGGCGAGGTTTCGGACCGCCGCAAGCAGTTGTCTACGGATTAACCCACGCAGACATAGAAACTATTCGCGACACTATTCCTGGTGTTAGCAATGTGATTGCTTCCCGCATCGTAAAAAAGAACGTGTGGAATCTTGGCTTATCAATGAATACCGACGTCGTGGGTACCTCTGTCGATTACCCTTCGTCCCGTAACTACAATTTGAGAAGTGGCAGATTTTTCAGCGAATCGGAAGTTCGTGATCACGCTAACGTCGTGGTGTTGAGTGATGAAGTAGCCAATGTGCTTTTTCCAATCGATAACCCACTCGGGCAATCTATAAAGATCGATAGTGATTACTACAATATTGTTGGCGTTATGGAGTCGGAAGGATTCTCCAACCTGGGTCAGAACCAGGCAGGCTCCTCCAATTCCGCCCCCAGTCGAATCTTTATTCCTTTTACTGCTTCCCGCAGCCGTTTCGGCGAAACAACCACGCGCCAAACTGCTGGCGGTATGGAATCGGAAACAGTGGAACTCCATGAGGCGATTATCCAGATTGATAACCAGGAAACTGTTATCGAAGTCGGGGAGATTATTGAACAGATACTGGCGCGACGTCATCGCGACGTGGACTACGCCATAGAAATTCCGTTGGCACTGCTAAGACAGGCGGAAGCCAGCGCGTTAAGAGATCAGATTGTGGCAGGCGCTATTGCCGGTATATCACTACTGGTAGGTGGTATCGGCATCATGAACATCATGTTGGCCAGCGTAACCGAACGCACCAGGGAGATCGGTATTCGCCGGGCCCTGGGAGCAAAGAAGAAAGACATTATTGCCCAGTTCCTGATCGAAGCCGTTATTCTTTCCGGGGTAGGGGGAATGATCGGTGTGCTCCTGGGTATTATTATTCCTTTCATTATTTCCACCTTCTGGGGCATGACGACCATAGTGACCCCTGTCGCGCCAATTCTTGCTTTCTCAATTTCTGCGTTGATTGGAGTGATATTCGGAATTTATCCGAGTATGCGGGCGGCGGATATGGATCCGGTTGAGGCACTAAGGCATGAGTAAGAAGCTAAGTGCTAGACGTCCCTGGTGCTCTTTCGGCGATATTTTCAGATGGGATTCCAGCCCGGACCGTTCCAGCCACCAATCACAGATTGGTGTTGTTCGAACTGCGCTCAAAGCTGGCGCTTCGAAAACGCTTGTTCTCACCCCTGGTCAGTCGTTCGCTATTAGCAAAGCGATGCTTTGCTTTTGCTACGCAAACCATAGCTCACCCAGTAGAAGCTTTACGCCATGAGTAATAGATTTACTATAGTTATTTCGGTTTTCTTTCTAACTTTAGTTTTCACGTCTAGCGGCTTCGCGCAATGGGAGCGCTATGACGAGAGCGAAGATCTTGCATTACTCGCTCAACACGAAAACGAGCGCATGCACTTTCAGTTACTGAATTCGAAAGTGCTGGATAAGAACACTTTATGGGAACCATTTTCAAATGAGTTGGCAAACTTTTCCGAACAGGATTACCTGAATCTAAAGCCATTAATTCTCGATCGATCTATTAGTGAGATTCAGCAAGCAGTTAAGGATGACAGACTGACTTACGAACAACTTGTTAGCTTCTATATATACCGTATTCGAGAGATCGAATCGGATAATTCTCGCTACATTAACGGTGTGATCGCGCTCAATCCCGATGCGATTAATCGCGCCCGTCGCCTGGATGAAATTCGCCGGCCAGGAACTACTATCCCTAACGATTCCATGTTCGGAATTCCGGTTCTGCTAAAAGACAATATTAATGTCGCGGGTATGGCTACGACCGCAGGCGCAATTGCATTGCAAGACAATAACACCGGCAATGCATTTATCACTGACAGGTTATTGGAAAGAGGTGCCATTATTCTTGGTAAAGCCAACCTGAGTGAGTGGGCCTACTTTTTCTGCGATGACTGTCCTTCTGGTTATAGCGCCATGGGCGGGCAGACGCTGAATCCCTACGGCCGTTTCCAATTCGGTACCGGTGGCTCCAGTTCCGGCAGCGGTGCTTCAACTGCGGCCAATTATGCAACGGTCGCAATAGGCTCCGAGACTTCAGGTTCCATACTGTCGCCTTCCAGTGCCAATTCACTGGTAGGTTTAAAGCCAACAACTGGCTCTATCAGCAGAAGTGGCGTAGTGCCTATCTCGGCGACTCTCGATACTACGGGACCCATGACCCGTTCGGTCGAGGACGTAGTGATTCTGTTTAATGCCATGGCGGGTTATGACGAAGCCGATATGGCCATGCCTTTAATCAGTGCAGACATGCAGCTTATTTATCGCGAGGAAAGCCTGGCAGGTAAACGCCTTGGTGCCCTGGAACAATATGCAGATAACGAGTTTTACCAGAATGCGTTAAGCCTGTTCTCCCAGAATGAAGCGGCAGTAGTTGATATTAGCTTTAGCGCGGAGCGCCAAACTCGATTTGGTGAGTTTCTTGGTGTGGAAATGGTGAGAGACCTGGCGCTTTATCTTGATCTGCATGCAGAGGGTGAAGTGTTAATTGATTCAATTGACAGTTTAAAAGCATTTAATGAGGAAGACTTGGAGTTACGCGCGCCCTATGGTCAGGCGGAAGTAGATCGTATGAGTGAGCTGAATTACAACGACACAGAAATCGAAGAACTGCGAGCGCAACTACAGGATTCGGCGAGGGCGCAACTTGATAGTCTCTTCACAGAAAACAATATCGATGTGCTGCTAAGCATAAATAATTTTCAGGCAGGGATTGCGGCCCTTGCCAATTTTCCTGCCTTAACTATCCCTATGGGCTATGAAGAAGACGGCAGACCTGTGGGGTTGACGTTGATAGCGCCATCTTTTCAAGAGCAGATTCTTATCGATGTCGGAGCGCGCTTTGAACGATTGACCCAGGCTCGAAGAATCCCGGCTCAGTATCAGTAAACAATATCGGGATACAGCGGAAGATCCTGCCCAGCTCGCTGATTAATCGCTCCCGTTGCGCAAGTTTCAATGCCAACGCATTGCAATCAACTTGCTTCACCCAGGCACCAAGCACAGCCTGGTGTTCTTCGTCGCTACTTGAGCTAGCTTCGAATTTGCTATCGCCGACGGTCCTCTCCCCCCAAACCGAAAGTTAACATACTGATATTTGTATAAATAAAGCGTAGGCATAAAAAGCTTGCGATCATTTACTGTGTGGTATACAGTATTAATACTGTGCGATACACAGTAGCCATTTGGGATCATCCTGGAACGGGAATATGAGCGAAAAACTTGAAGCAATGCGTCTGGAGCTGCGCCGGGGAGTACTCATCCTCGCAGTGTTAACGGCTCTTAAGCAGGAGCAGTACGGCTACTCGCTGCGCAAAGCATTACAACAAGTAAGTATCGATATAGAAGAGGGTACTTTGTATCCCCTGGTGCGGCGGCTTGAATCTTATGGCTTGTTAAATAGTCGCTGGAGTAATGAAGAGGGCCGGAAGAGACGTTACTACCAAACGTCCGCCAAAGGTGAAGAAATGCTGGACGTCCTCAAATCTGATTGGAAACAGTTAAACCAATCGATTCTCAAAATATCGGAGGTAGTCTAATGAATTTATTTAAAGATGCGAGTCCACTTGAGAAATATGTTCGCGAGGTCAAATCCTATTTGCCGCGAAACACTCGCGAAGATATTGGCGATGAGTTGCGGGCAAACTTCGAAGAAAAGATTGCCGACATGGAGTCAGCTTCTGGTCAGTCCTTAAGTGAAGAAGAAATAGTTGCACTGTTAAGTGACTACGGACACCCGGTGCGAGTAGCTGCCAGGTACCAGGGATCTGGTAAAAGTTTGATCGGACCAGACTTTTATCCCTATTACAAAATCGCTGTGCTTTCCGCTCTGGGTATATCGACTGTCATAATCTTCGTTCTGCTAGGCATCGATCTGGTTTACTCAGTGGGTATTGGTGATGTCTCACGCGTGTGGATGTTCGTTAATACTTACATTTACATCATCGGAATTATTACTGCAGCCTGTGTAATTACCGAACGAATCATGGAAAAGAATGCTTATCTGGATTCCTGGGCTCCCGGAGATTGGGTTCCAGCGGATCAATCCGTTGCCAGTGCCTGGGGTGCGATCTTTGCTGTTTGTGCGTCGATGACCTGGTTAGTCATTCTAAACCTGGTGAATATGAATCATTCCTTGTCTGTACTTTTTGGTAGTACAGGAAATCCATTCCATACATTCGTGTATTGGTTAAAGATTCAAATCGTCTTGTTAATACCGCAGTACTTCTATCAGATTTTTAATCAGGTCTGGAATAAATCGAGACTGTATCTGCGCATGGGTACGGAAGTGGTGCTACTGATCGGATGTATTACTACCTTATTGGTTGATTCCACGGAATTTCGAGCGACCTATCCGGATTTGCCGGACGGACTATTTACGATGTTCGACTGGATAATCATCGCTTTCATGGTCGCAATTGCTATAGAACTATTCCTGCTCTGGCGCAAGCTCGGCAATATTAAGGAAGATGATGAGAATGGGAGCGATCCTGGCGAGGAAGAAAGCGTTACTGCTAACAGGGAAAACGGTGCTGCCAGCGTTTAATGGCTACCAGTAGTTTTCGACGGTGATGTGCCCCGGTGTGCGACGGCGGTTTTTCGCAAAGCCCCTGGCTTTCAAAATTTCTACCGAGTCCTTAACCATATCGGGGTTACCGCACAACATGATATGGGATTTGTCCGGGTCGAGTTGCAGTCCAACTCTCTCTTCAAGGGAGCCGTCTTCGATCGTTCCCGGTATACGACCATTAATAGTTTCTTCTACTACTTCTCTGCTTACGAAAGCCTGAAACAGAAAACGATCACCGTATTTTTCTTTCAGGCTATTCACCATTTCCTGGTAGCGCAGGTCGGCCAGTGTTCTCACCGCATGGACTAAAACGATCTTTTTTAATCGTTGCCAGGGCTCATCGGTATTTAGAATGGAAAAGAATGGAGCGATGCCGGTTCCGGTACCTAGCATCCACATTTCTTCACATTCAGGAACTTCTCTTAATACGAAAAAGCCATTGGATTGTTGCTTAACAAAAACTTTATCGCCGGCATCTAATTTCACCAGTGCGTTGGAAAGTACACCGCCGGTTGCGGTGTAGAAGAAAAATTCCAGGGGTCGGTCCTGAGGAGAGCTTAAATAGGAATAAGGGCGAGCAATTCTTTCTCCGTCGATATCCAGTGCCAGGCTGGTAAATTGTCCGGCGGTAAAATCATCAACATCGGCATCAATCTTTAACGTGAACAGGTTTTCGGTCCAATGAATATTCTCGACAACTGTCCCTTCAATCCACTGTGCCATTAATAAGATCCACGCGCTCGCCGCTAAAACTGGAAGTATGGTATGAATTTCTATAGTCTCCTAGCAAGTGCAAATGCAGACAATTCGGAATGCTCCGCTTTGTACTTCACCTGAGAGCAGGTCATAAAAACGGGTTGGAACAGCTGTATGGGTATGTGGTTTGAGATAGCACTGTGGAAAAGAATTCTTGGCGCCATGATTCTGGGTGTAATCGTCGGGGTCATCTTTGGCGAGGGAGTTTCTTCTATTGCCTGGATCGGTGATTTATTTATTCGCCTGATTCGAATGGTGGTGGTACCGCTGGTGTTCGTGACCCTGGTTTCAGGAGTCATTTCCATGGGTGACCCGAGTAAGCTTGGGTCGCTTGGTGTCAGAACCCTTGCTCTCTACCTGATTACCACCCTGGTAGCGATTACCCTGGGTCTTAGCCTGGCCGCGATCTTGCAACCCGGTGTTGGTGTCGATCTCTCTGCTGTAGCTCCAACAGCTGTGCAGGAAACAGTTCCTCTCGGCGAACGCCTGATGGACATCGTGCCGGAAAATCCAATTGCGGCACTGGCAGAAGGTAATATTCTTGCCATCATTTTCTTTGCCTTATTGATTGGTGTGAGCCTGCTAACAATCGGTGAAACCGGAAAGCCGGTCGCTGACTTCATGGCGGCGGCTGCGGAAGCGATGTTGCGCATCACTCACTGGATTATGGAAGTTGCCCCTTTTGGTGCTTTTGCCTTAATTGCTCAATTGGCAGGAAACGCCGGTATTAGCGCATTGCTTGATGTGATTACTCTGGTAATTGCTGTGCTTATCGGTTGTGCGGCTCACATGATTTTCATGCATGGCATTATCGTCATGCGTGTCGTATTAAACTTGTCGCCAATGAATTATTTTCGTGGCGCCCGGGATGCCATGCTAATGGCATTCTCGACTTCATCCAGTTCCGCCACCTTACCGATTTCCATTTCCTGTGCTGAAGAAAACCTCGGCATTAAACCTGTTGTCGCCTCTACCGTATTGCCGCTGGGTGCAACCATCAATATGGACGGTACTGCGCTCTATGTCGGTATCGTATCGGTGTTCGCAGCCCAGGCCTTTGGAATCGACCTGAGTTTCGCCGACTATTTACTGATAGCCGGTTCTACCACCCTGGTATCTATTGGTACGGCAGCCGTTCCTGGCGCATCTTTGTTTCTCATCGCCGCGGTTATGGACACAATTGGCATGACGCCGGAACAGAACGCTGCGGTGGTAGGCTTCATTCTGGCTTTCGACCGACCATTGGATATGTTGCGCACCAGTGTGAATGTCGGTGGTGATCTGTCAGTGTCAACGGCAGTCGCCAATTGGGAAGGGGAGTTCGATAAGGAAATCTTCGATCGGCCGCTTAAGTATTAAGAGGCGGACCAATTGTGTCCATGGTTTCGTACTCAGCTGGCATCGGAATCCATGGCGCGCTTGCTTTGCAGCAAGGCGAATTTTTCCGGTGACAGTGCGATGATGATGTTGCAGAGAATCAGCATCAGCACAAAACCGCCTGGAATAAGCAATGCGGCGATAGACTTTGATAAGACGTCTGGTTCTTCACCGATCTCTGTAAAGCCTGTAGTAAATTCATTTGGCAATTGGCCGTAGAGGAATAGCGTCAAGGTCACTAATACCAATAGTGCAATGAGACTTAAGCGATTAACTGTGAGTAAATTCATGGTCTTGATTCCTCATTACCCTGAAAGAATGTAAACAGGAAGCGGGCTGCATCTTCGAACACGCTGGTATTGATTGCGTAGTAAATGCTCTGACCCTGTCTATTGCTTACCACTAACTCCGCCGCCTTGAGCTTGCTCAAATGATGAGACATGGAAGGACCGCTGATATTGAAATGATCCCCCAGTTCGCCGGCAGATTTTTCGCCGCATTTGAGCAAATCCAGAATCTTGCGCCGGGTCGGATCGGAAATGGCTTCCAGGACTGCTTGCATGGGAGTTAGTTAGCCTCTGTATAGATTAGATATTTAGATAATTATCTAAATATCTAATCTAAATCAACAGGAATTTTACAATGCGCTACCTAAACTGGCGGAGAGCCGCTAAATTCGGAGAGTTTGGAGAGGTCTCTTGATAGTTATGGGCAGCGGTAAACGCCAAAGCTCTGCCTGCCTTCATCAATTACCGACTCGGGCACGATGACATTAGCACCCATATCACCGGCTTCATTACGAGCCAGGCGGGTTAGTTCTTCCTGCAGTCGTTCACCACCGCGTTCCACGACTGCCACCCGGCTGAGTGTTTGGGCCTGGGCCCGCCCCAGACGCTGACAGTTAGCAACTTCGCTGCTGGTTCCCAGGCGCACTGCTCCGCCTTCATTAGTTACCTGAACCCAGCTGTTACAAGCACTGACAAAAAGGACAATGAAAGAAAGGATAAGTAGGCGATTCATGATTGTCTCCGGGTTAAAGAATAGTTAAGAAACCAGACGTTAGTTTACCAGTTTTAGTTACGCTTGCAGGTGCTTTGTGGCGCAACGATTCATACCATAAACGGGAAGCTAGTATGGTACCATCCGGTGTTTTTCGGCATTTGTCTGAGATCATAGAATGGCCATTATTGAAGGCTTAGAATTAATCGATCAGCTCAAAAATATTGTCGGCCCGAGTGGGTATCGTGATGGCGAAGATATTGACACGAAAAACTACAAGGACATGATGGGATCCCGTTCTATCAGACCTCCTCTGTTATTACGACCACAAAACACCGAACAAATTTCACAGATTTTAAAAGCCTGTAACGATGCCAGGCAGCCTGTCACTCCTCAGGGTGGTATGACCGGCCTGGTATCGGGTGCCGCACCTCTCGATGATGAAATAGTGCTCAGTTTCGAGCGCATGAAGAAAGTGGTGGAAGTGGACAAATTTACCTCCACCATGACAGTTCAGGCGGGTGTGGAGTTGCAAACCATTCAGGAAACCGCTGAAGAAAACAATTTGTTGTTTCCCCTGGACCTGGGAGCCAGGGGTAGCTGCACCATTGGTGGAAATCTGGCGACCAACGCCGGGGGAAACCGGGTGATTCGCTATGGCATGATTCGCGACATGGTTATCGGAGTGGAGGCAGTACTGGCCGACGGAACGATTATCGATGGTCTGCACAAGCTGCGGAAGAACAATACCGGTTACGACCTGAAGCAGTTATTCATTGGTAGCGAGGGTACTCTCGGTATTATTACCAGGGCGGTATTGAAGTTGTCACCAAAACCCAATAGTCAGGCGGTCGCCTTGTGTGGCTTAAAAAGCTTTGATGAGGTTGCGAACTTTTTAGTCCATGCACAATCCAGCCTGGGATCCAACCTGAGCGCTTTCGAAGTACTCTGGAATAATACTTACCAGCTAATCGACGAATACGTGCCAAGTGTTAACGTTCCTTTACCAGGTACCCATGGCTTTTATGTATTAATAGAAAGCATGGGTTCGAACACCGAAAGAGATTTCGAGCTGTTCCTGGATGCATTAAACCAGGCGACAGAGCAGGGATTAATCGATGATGTGGTAGTGGCGGATTCCGATACCAAGATCAAGAACATCTGGGCCGTGAGAGACGGTGCGGCGGAAGTGATCGGTGCGGGTTATATGCATGCCTACGATGTGTCGCTTAACATCAGTGATATGGGATACTTCGGCGAAGAGGTCGAGAAGCGCATTCGCGCAATATGGACAGATACTACGATTGGCCTGTTCGGGCACATCGGTGATGGCAATGTGCATATTATCGTCAACGTTGGAGATGATACGCGTGACGCTCATCTGGCAATCGATGAGATTGTGTACAGCCTGATTCAGGAATTAAATGGATCGATATCGGCCGAACATGGCATCGGTATCATGAAAAAACAATTTCTCAATTACAGTAAGAGCGATCCGGAAATCGAACTGATGAAATCGCTTAAGCACACCATGGATCCTTATGGCATCCTGAGTCCGGGAAGAATTTTTTAGGAGTTGGTAAAAATGCAAAACAATCTGGAAGGCAAGAACGTTGTAATCATCGGTGGAACAGCCGGTATTGGATTGGCCACCGCGATTGCAGCGGCGGAAATGGGTGCAAATGTCTGGGCTGCCGGACGTAGTGAGGCTCATATTGAGAAAGCCAAAGCGGCAAGCAGTGGAAAATTCGAAGTGCGACAGGCAGATACCCACGAGGCAAGTCAGCTGCATGATATTTTCAAAGAGGCTGGCACGATCGATCATCTTGTTTCTGCAGCTATTGGCGGAGAGCGAACCTTAAAACCTTTCGTTGAGCAGACTGAAGAACAGTTCAAAGCCGCTTATGGAAAACTCTGGGGTTATGCGAAAGTGGTACGAGAAGGACATTCCTATGTAGCAGAAGATGGTGCGATAACCCTGGTGAGTGGGTCTCCAGCACGCAAGATTGCGCCCAGCATGTCGGCCTTAAGCTGTGTTGGCGGGTCGGTGGAAAACATGGTGCGTTGCCTGGCAGTTGAGTTGGCGCCTATTCGGGTAAATGCTGTGTCACCTGGCACTATTTCCACGGCAATGTTTGATCATTTCGGGGATGAGAAAGAGGAGCGCCTGCTTGCGGCAACACAGGGGCATCTTATTAAGCGCGCAGGTACGGCAGAAGAGGTAGCGGAGGGGTTGATTTTTGCCATGAATAATGGATTTGTAACCGGCACTACTGTCGAAATAGATGGTGGCCGGATTTTGAGTTGATAAGCTGTTGCGCTTGCTAACTCTTCGTTGAAATCGAAATTGTAATGCTCACGTACTGCGGTGTACGCTCCGCTTACAATTCCAATTTCGCCTCGATTTGGCGGTACTCACGACGCTTATAAATCTCAAAATTGGTATAAATAAGTTAGATATTTTTTTGGAAATAGATTGAATGAACAACATGAACACAGAAACGGACGCAGCGGAATCAGTAGTGACTGATCCGGATATGAGTCTGATCGATGCGATAAATCAGCGCCGGTCGGTCAGGGGATTTTTGGATAAGGAGATTCCTCAGGATGTGCTTAATCGCGTATTCGAGATCGCACAAAAATCTCCATCAAACTGCAATGTACAACCCTGGAAGGTTTACGTTGCATCCGGCGAATTAAAAGAACGGCTAAAGCAGCAAATGGTGGAGAAGGTTACTTCAGGCGTTGAAGCCAATCCTGATTATCCCTATCGCAGCACTTTCGAAAATGAGTACCGGAAGCGCCAGGTAGATTGTGCGGTAGCCCTGTATTCTTCCATGGATATTGCTCGTGACGACAGAGAAGGGCGGATGCGGGCTTCTCTGCGAAACTTTGAATTCTTCGATGCGCCATACATTGCATTCATAGGAATGGATCCGGCCTTTGGCACTACTGTCGCGCTGGATGTAGGTATGTGGGCACAGACCCTGATGCTGACCATGGTCAGCTTCGGTATTCACAGCTGTCCTATGGGCACCATGCGCAATTATCCGGACCTGGTGCGGGAAGCCTTCGATATTCAGGATGGCACTAAGATCCTGGTCGGGATAAGCTTCGGGTACGAGGATCCGGACATTCCCGCAAACAATACCCGCACAACACGGGAAGATATTTCCGCGAATATCATGTTTCGTTCGAGTTAAGTGTTATGAGTTTTAAGCCCGTTGTATTGCTCTATGATTTAAACAACGCACTCGTTGATGAGTGCGCACACCTTATTGGGTTAACGGGTTTATACACTACGATTAATACTTACAATGAAACCAATGCCATGGAAGCCATGCAGCAATACAACCGGGGCTTTGGCTTATTAACGAATCGCCTGTCTTGTGTAATTACGGGTTGGAATAGCTATAAGAAACCTCGTGACCAGTTTCTGTTTACTATTCGTAGTGAAGAAAGACGCAGCCCCATGCGAGCCTTTACGCCGGTCATTATCATTACCGAAGATCATCGAATGGACTTGAAGCAGATTGCTCTGGATCCTACCGATGGCAATGTTGCTGCTTATTTACATGCAGACGATTTCCAGGCGGAGATTGCCGACACCCTGCACAAAGTGGTTTTTGGTAATCGTGCCCAAGAAATGAACTCCATCGCTTACGCCCAGCTGCAGCGGGAAGAGGGCCACGAGTAGGCTATTCAGCCAGGCCAATCCCGGTTGACCCGCCCTGGCAAGGGGCGTAGCATCGGTTCTCCAAGTTACTAACAAAGCAACAAAATTACAGAAAAGACTTCAGCAGGAGGTTAGGAATGAAGCGACTAATTACGCTCCTTAGCGCAGCTTTGATCGCCCTCGGTGGCAGTATTGCCAGCGCCCAGGAACTGGAAAAATTTGTGCGTTATTCAATGAATGACGGCGAGATTTATTGGGGCATGATCCATGGCGATACGGTCTGGCAATTAGCAGGTGCTCCCTATGAAACCATGGAGCATACCGGGCTGACCCATCCGGAGGCGGATGTAAGCTTAGAAGCCCCGGTCGAACCAAGGCTGGTATTCATGACGGCATTTAACTTCCGCAGTCATATCACCGGTGAACCAGCAGAATATCCCGGCTTGTTTATCGTTCCTCCCAGCTCCATTGTGGGACCGGAAGATCCAATCGTAAGACCTGCTGAATCGCAGAACCTTCACTACGAAGCGGAAATGGCAGTGATTATTGGCAAGCGTGCTGAAAATGTTGCCGTTGAAGATGCCCATGAATACATATTCGGCGTGACTGCAGGTAACGATGTAAGTGAACGTGCCTGGCAGGGTGGTGACATCCAGTGGGTAAGAGCAAAAGGTTCACGCGGTTTCAATGCGGTAGGTCCTTACCTGGTGAAAGGCGCTGACCACAAGAATCTGCAAATCACTGGTCGTCACAATGGTGAAGTTGTGCAAACACAAAACAGCAACGATTTAATTTTCAACATGGAACAAATGGTGAGCTATATCTCTCAATACTTCACGCTTGAGCCGGGAGACATGATCTGGTCCGGCACCATGGGAAGTACCCGTGCCATGGTTCCTGGTGATGTTTATGAAGTCGAGATTGAAAACGTTGGTGTGTTACGCAACGAAGTAGTTCAGGGAAAATAAATGGAATAGTGCGCAGGCGTTAGTGCAATATTTCCAGAATTAAAAAAATACAACTACGCTTCTTACCGGTCCTAAACCCGACCCCTGTGTTCAGGGGTCGGGTTTTTTATGTCCCAAATTGCATGATTGGCCAATATTGAGTACTGTGAAATAGGCTAAATGCTTGCGATTATTACCAACTTAGCCAGTTTTACTATTTGCAAGCCTTTGATATTAAAGGTTTTTAAAGCTGGACCGATTATTGCAACTACTAACACGATGGTTAGCATTTAGCGAAACCTGCGCAAAAATGAGAGGACTAAATCATGAATGCAGCTTTACAGTTGTTCTCAATAATGATGGCCGTTATGGTGCCAGTCAGTTTGATTGTTTTTATTACCGAGTATTTCAAATACAAGAGAAACACCAGCGCGCAGATTGGTGAGTTAAAAAAAGAAATGGATGAAAATTCAACGGACGAATTGGAAAAGGAAGTCGCAGAGCTAAAAGAAAGAATCGTAGTCCTGGAGAGTATCGTGACAGATCGCAATTACGATCTGGGTCGAAAGATTTCTAATCTATGATGGACCAAATTCTCGTTTACCTATCCTCTAGTCTATTTAACGGCTAGGGAGGGCAATGAAGAATGAGAGCTATTGGCAATGTAATCTGATTTATCTTTGGCGGAATATTGATGGGCCTGGGATGGTGGCTTATAGGCATCCTGGCATTTATAAGCATTATTGGTATTCCCTTTGGAATTCAACATCTAAAACTGGCAGGAATTTCACTGGCACCCATTGGAAAAACAGTTGTTTCGAAGGAAGTCGCCGGCCGCTCGAGCTGCTAATGCTCGAGTGACTGTAGGGAGCTTTCGAGAAGCAACACTTTAGTTTTTAAACCCGAGTTAAGCGCAATGCTTTTGGAGTACTCCATGCAAAGTTTGCTCAACAGAGCCGTCCCTGTTCTATCTTTACTGTTAATAGCTTCGATGGTTTTTGCACAGGAAGCACAGACTACGATGGGGCTTAATGTAATGATTGCTTCACTGCCAATCATCATTGGTGTCCTGCTTGTTGTTTGCCTGTATCAATTTAACGAAGACTAACTATTTAGTTTTACACAATCATAAAAAAGGGCGCATAAGCGCCCTTTTTCATTCTAGTGGCAATTACTCGCCACCAGGCTGAGTCATGCAGAATACATTCAGTTTATTGCCATCGAGATCCCTGAAGTAACCGGCATAGAAGCCGCTGTCACCCCGCGGACCGGGAGCGCCTTCGTCTTTCGCTCCAAGTTCCATGGCTTTCGCGTAAACCGAATCCACTTTATCAGTCGAATCGACGATAAGGGCAACCATAACGCCATTACCAACTGTGGCAGCGTTGCCATCGAATGGTTTGGAAATAGACAAACCGGCGGCGTTTGGATCGTTCGCCCAGGCTATAAAGGTTTCCATCTCCATAAAGCGCTTTGCACCTATTTCAGCCAGCAAGGCATCATAGAAGCCGGCGCCTCTTTCCATGTCGTTTGTTCCAAGTGTCACATATCCAATCATGTTATTCCCCTCCAGGTGAGATGATCGTTTAAATCTCGTTAGACTTTTATGAGTTTATTAGTTGCTGGTACCGAAAGCAGTTACGTGTGTGGTCATTGACTAATCCAGCTGCCTGCATAAAGGCATAACAAATCGTACTGCCAACAAATTTAAAGCCGCGCTTCTTAAGGTCTTTCGACATGGCATCGCTTTCAGGAGTCGTAGCCGGAACTTGTTTTGAAGATTTTCTCTTGCCGTCCTTTGGTTTACCGTCGACAAAAGACCAGATGTATTTTTCAAAGCTGCCAAATTCTTTTTGTACAGCAAGAAAGGCTTTGGCATTGGTTCGAATCGAATAAAGCTTCAGGCGGTTACGAATCAAGCCCGGGTCCAGTAGTAATTTTTCAATGGTGCCATCAGTTAAGCGCGCAACTTTTTGCACATCGAAATTTTTGAAGCATTTTCTGTAGTGATCCCGTTTCTTCAGCACGGTAATCCAGCTTAATCCTGCCTGCTGGCCTTCCAGGCAGATGAATTCAAACAGTAATTGATCGTCGCGAATCGGCACTCCCCATTCCTTATCGTGATAAGCAATATATTCCGGATCCTTTCCCGGCCACCAACAGCGTTCCGTCATTCTTGTTGTTCCTATTTAGTCGTTCAGTTCAACTGCAGGGCAGCTATCCTAGCAATGGATTGGGATAAAGTCCTTAGCCGTGAAAGTTCGCCAAAAAACTGTACATAAATACAGTACTTTCATCAAGTATAATTTCCCCGGGATTGATCCCCTGTGGGCAAGAATTTCTCCCAGAAGTTTCTTTCAGTTTCAATTTGAGTGAGAATCCAGTTAGATCTTAATCAAAGGAGGCTAAAGAGTGATCGCTCTTAATCGTGTAAAACATTTCTTAATCGTTCTTTTGTTATGTGCGCCGGCAATGGTGAGCGCACAGGGCAAGGAATTTATCAATCCGAGTCACGCATCAGGTGACGGGCTGCCCTTCAGTGGCGCGGTCATGGTGGATGACTCGCTGTATCTCTCAGGTATGCTGGGGCTCGAAAACGGCCAGGTACCCGACACTCCAGAAGAGGAGGCGCGGCTGATCATGGAACAGTTCAAAGCGACGCTGGAAGAAGCGGGTATGACCATGGATGACCTGGTAAGCGTCACCATTTATTGTTCAGACGTTTCCCACTACGACGCTTTCAATAGCGTTTATCGCACCTACTTCACGGGTAACTATCCAGCCCGGGCATTCATTGGCTCTGGCGCCTTATTGTTCGATGCTCGCTTCGAAATGCAGGGTATAGCAGTTAAATAAACCCGATTATTGCGGCCGAAAAGAAATTTTTGGCCGCAATTTCCTGCCTCTTTTTCATTCGCTCTTTCCGCAGTAACAAACTATTACAACTGAAGCCCTTAGTACGGTCGTAAGTGGTTGATATTGGTCTATGTTTCTACTACTGTACGCGGCTTTTGTTTAGCACGGACCGAATTAATTTCTATTGGATTTGAGATGATCAAGCAGCCCATTTCTCTTCAGCAATCAGTACGGATTTTACTGTTAGCCTCACTGCTTATCCCTTTTAGCGTGAGCGCACAGGAACTTTTTACCCAGGAAGTAACGCCTACTACTACCGCCTATGAGTTGAGCAGCTCGCCGACTATCGACGGAGAGGTGTTGGGTGACAATGCCTGGTCTGGTGTTACGCCAACCGGTGGTTTCTCCCAGGTGCGCCCTGAGGAAGGACAGCCAGCTAGCCAGAAAACGGAAGTGTTTCTTGGTTATACCGACGAATCACTCTATATAGGCATGGTTGCCTATGACAGCAATCCTGAAGACATTATTTTTACCGATGCGCGCAGAGATTCATCCCTGGACGACACTGACAGTTTTCAGGTAATCATCGACGGTCTGCTGGACCGACAAAACGGATTTATTTTTGGCACAACGCCTGCCGGCCTGGAATACGATGCCCAGGTAGTAAACGAAGGGGCATCTTCTGGATTCCGTGGATCTAACGGCGGGATTAACGTTAACTGGGATACTACCTGGGAAGTCAGTACGCAAATATCTGAAATTGGCTGGACTGCAGAAATGGAAATTCCGTTCTCTTCATTACGTTACGGTAATGATGATGTGCAGACCTGGGGTATCAATTTCCAGCGCAACATTCGTCGAAATAATGAGGTGACTTACTGGGCACCGCTGGATCGTCAATACAATTTAAATCGAGTTTCCGAGGCGGGTTACCTGGAAGGAATTCAGGCGCCGAGCCAGCGCTTCCTGCAGTTCACGCCTTACGCGCTAAGTTCATCTTCCCGGGGCGGAGCGATTGTTTCCGGCACGGAAAACAATGAAGAGTACGGTTTCGATGTTAAGTATTCCGTAACACCATCACTTACTCTCGATGTTACTTACAACACTGATTTTGCCCAGGTAGAAGCCGATGACTTGCAGGTAAACCTGGATCGATTCAGCCTGTTTTTCCCGGAAAAGCGTCCTTTCTTCCTGGAAAACTCCGGCCAGTTTGCCGTGGGTAATCCAAGGGAAGTGGAATTGTTCTTTAGTCGTCGTATCGGCGTAGGTGCAGGGGGCGCGCAACTACCTATCGAAGGCGGCATGCGTTTAACGGGTAAGGTAGGCGACAACACCAATGTAGGCTTAATCGGTATGCGCACGGAAGGAATAAACGGCATTGCGCCGGAAAATGATTTTACCGTGGCGCGAGTTAGTCAGGATCTTCCCAACCGTTCTTCCGTTGGATTTATGTATGTGGAACGGGACGGTGACGGATCGGTTTTTAATAACAAGAGTGACGATTACAACCGTACCTTTGCAGTAGATGGTCGCTGGGGTATTGGTGATGAGACCCTGATTACCGGTTGGGCGGCAAGAACCGATACGCCAGGTATTTCCGGTAGAGACGGCGCTGGCGGCATCGACGCCAACTATGTATCTCCAGATTGGAATCTAAGCCTGGGTTATTCCCAGGTAGGTGAGAACTTTAACCCTGAGGTAGGTTTCTTGCAGCGCCGCGGCTTCCGTAAATACACTGCGGGCATCAGGCGCACAATCCGCCCAAATAATCTCTGGGGTCTCCACGAACTGCGACCCCATATCAATTATCGCGGCTACTGGGGTTTCGATGGTTTTCAGGAAACCGGCTACCTCCACGTAGATAATCACTGGGAATTCGATACCGGTATGGAAATTCACACCGGTATGAACTTTACCCAGGAAGGTGTAAGAGAGCCGTTCGAGATTGTAGAAGGCGTTGTGGTACCGGCTGGTGAGTATGAGCACGAAGAAGCACAGTTAGTATTCTGGACTAACCAGGGTGCGCCGCTCAGCGTTAATATTCGTAGCAACATCGGCGGATTCTTCGGTGGAGACCGGGTTAATGTAGAGCCGACCGTACGCTACCGTTCCGGTGACAAATTCAGTACTGAATTATCCTGGTTGCACAGCGATATCGATCTGCCAGTTCCTGGCGGTGACTTTGAGGTAGACCTGGCACGTTTGCGACTTACTTACTCGTTTACGCCACGAATGTCTATTCAATCCTTAGTGCAATACAACAAACGTGACGATGTGCTTTCAACCAACTTGCGTTTTGCCTGGTTGCAGTCTGCGAATGCGGGCTTGTACCTGGTTTATAACGAAGTTGATGATAGTGGGCTAGGCGCCCCCCGACACGATGCCCAACAGTT
>CAZTTE010000018.1:0-3485 GCA_964616225.1 uncultured Pseudohongiella sp. | reverse complement strand
TCTTTCCAGTGTCGAGCCCCATTTCCCGGAGTTCGGGTAAGATTAATCCACACTTCTGCAACAAAAATGTTGGTCACACCGGCCATCCAGAAGGTAGTGCCGAATAGCTGCACGAACTCGATATTGGTTGTCGCCTGAAATGCGGTGAGCATCAGGCGTTCGGTTGCGATGGCGAGCATTGCTGCGAAGGACCGAATCATCCACTCGCGATGTGCGCCGAATTGCTTCTGGCGAATTCGGGTATAGGCCATTATCAGGGTGAACAGTACCCAGGCTCCGAAGAATGCCGTGGCCATGGCTTCGTTAAATCCTTGATCGGTTAAACCGAGGAAGGGATCGAATACACCGATGGCAATGCCGGAAAAAGCACCGATAGCGCCACAAAGAATATACACCCGGCCACTCCAGCGATGAAAACCGATGTGCTTCTTGCGGATGTTGCGCATGAATTGAAGCGGTCCCAGGCTAAACACCAGAAAGCCAGGGCCGAGATGGAGAAAAGTAGCGAGGGCATTGGTGTAATAACGAATATCGAAGATATTCATCTCCATGTCGGGATTCGACATGGCCTCGCTCATGAATGCCGCGCGTCCGAATATGGCGGTGAGGCCGGTAAAAATTAATAACGCAACCGCCAGCCATCCAGCTACTTCCAGTGCTCGTCTAATTGTGGGCATGGGTGCGGTAGAAAATGCATCGCCAGAAACCGATGGCGCACTACCAGCAGTCATATCAGTCATATTTGTTTCCCCCGGGCAATATGAGTGTTAGATGCAAGATTATCTAGAGAGGTTAACGATGGCCAGCAAAAAATATTTAGTTATTGAGCGGCCTGAATGCCATGGACTCAGAGATGGTGCGTTGATAATCGTCCGAGAGCAGAGTGGAGCCGATAGTTTGCTCGAGCAATCCCGGAATAATTTCGAGCCCGTTTTCTGCGTTCATAAACAGAATCATGGCATTTCGTATTTCTGGATCGAAGAGGGCAAAGCTCTTGAACGACCCGTTGCTGCCGGTGTGCCAGAATCGATTTCCTAATCCGGCATCTTCTATTCCCCAGCCTAATGACCAGAACATGGAACCATCGACACCATAATCCCTGGCTTCGGTTGTTGGCTCCAGCATGCTTCGAATCAGTGCATTGCCACTATTGTATTCATCCATAAAGAACTTAATGAATTTCCCATAGTCGTTGATGTTGGTGACTAATCCGCCTTCCGGAAATTCACTCTCGAGATGGAGAATCTCGCGATCTTCCAAACCGTTTTTATCATGCCCCCAGGTTGCGTTCGCTTGGAATCGGCCCTGCCAGATAAAACTGGAGTCAGTCATTTCGAGCGGGCCGAATACATACTCTTCAACGAGTGGAGTAAGAGCCTGACCGGTAATTTGTTGAACCGCGGCATACAGATATCGAAAGCCAGTACCAGAATAGGCGAAGCGTGTTCCCGGCTCAAAATGAATCGCGCCGGGAGTAGGGGGACCATTGGGTAAACCCGAAGTATGGCTTAACACCATCCTCGCAGTAATCGATCGATAGTCATCTGATTCGAAAAAGTCAGGGCCGTATCTATCGGAAGTATCGATGTACTCGTGCAGAGGGCGATCCAATTCAATTAGCCCGTCTCTTTCCAGATACAAAACGACCAAGGCAAAAACAGGCTTGGTCAAGGACGCCGCTTCGAAAATGGTTTCGTTGTTTACTTCTAATCCAGAACCAACTCTGCGCTCACCGTAAGATCTCGTTAGGAGATCACCCTCAGAAATGACAGCCAGCGATAAACCCGGAATATTCTCTCGAGCCATGGCGCTCAACACGGCTTCGTCTAAAGCGAGATTGGATTGGGCGTTTGCTAACTGAGTGACAATTAAGGCAGTTAGAACTAATAGGATCGATTTATTCACGGCTATCGGATACATAATGCGGGTTTGAGATGGTACGTTCTGTCATCGCTTAGGGAAAGGGTGTAACGGCAGATTGTAGATTCTATGCAGTGACTGGAAGGGGCGTAGCCGCTATAATCCACGGTCCGCGAGCAAATCAGTAATTCTAAGTTATGCGCCCGTAGCTCAGCTGGGTGAGACCGAGTGATTTGGAAGCGAGAGCTTCCAACGAAGGTTGAACGACCAACATCTGTGATGTTGGGCCGGACTAGAGTAACAGGCGTAAGCCCAGGATTAGAGAAGCTGCAGAATACATAGAAAAGAATCACAGAATCACGCGCCCGTAGCTCAGCTGGATAGAGTAACTGGCTTCGAACCAGTTGGTCGGGAGTTCGAATCTCTCCGGGCGTGCCATCTTCTAAAGCTAACCACTTGAAAGACTTCGAAAACTTCAGAGTCTTTGGAGCAAGTGGTGACCAAACAGTTGACCAAATTAGGGAGTCGAACTTTTACTTTTAGAAAAGGCGACGTCTTCTATTACTCTCGCAGAGTCCCTTCAGACCTGCGAAATCATTATTCAAAACCTCGTATAGTCCAGTCGTTGAGAACCAGATCTCCAGCTATTGCTGAGAAGGCTTCGCTTATTCTCACATCTAGACTTGAAGAATACTGGCTGAACCTCCGTGTTAAGAAATACCAACTTCCTGCAGCTCATCTACTGACAGATGTTGGACTTTACTCTCAGTCTGATCTTCCTGATATTAAGACAGCTTTAGATGAATACCTGAGATTAAAAGGAGAGGGGAGAGACAAGTATTTCTATGCCTTAACCAATCGGAATATTGGCTATCTGATTGAGTGTCTTGGTATACGGCCTTTGGATTTATACAGTACTGCTGATGCTGCTAAGTTGAGAGACTGGTTGAAAGAAAGAAATCTATCTTCGTCTACGATCAAAAGAATATTTAGCACAATTAAGTCAGTAATAAATCTTTGTATCAATGAAAATGGTTTGGGAATTAAGAATCCATTTATTGGTATTTATCTCCCTAATTCTGAGGGAACAAAGCCTAGATACCCAATTAGTTTGAATAACATAAATAAATTAACAAAAGAGTGCTATCAAATAGATGATGACCTACGCTGGTTAGTAGCCTTGTTGATAAACTCAGGGATGCGACTGTCTGAAGGTGTTGGTTTAGTTAATGATGATTTAGTTGTTGATTCAGAAATTCCTTATATAAATTTAGTAGCTCATCCGCATAGGAGTTTAAAAACAGCAAATAGTAAAAGAAAAATACCTTTGGTAGGGGTTTCACTGTGGGCAGCTACAAGGTTAAAAAATAATAATTCTTATTTTTGTTTTTCTCGTTATACCAATGAAGCGGGTTGTAATAGAAACTCTGCGAGTGCTGCACTAAATAAATGGATAAAAAGCATTTGTAAAACACATGTGGTAATTCATGGACTAAGACATGCTTTTAGAGATCGGTTAAGAGCTGTCCAAGCTCCAGCTGATGTTATTGATCAACTTGGTGGATGGTCTTACAAGAGTGTTGGAGAGACTTACGGAGATGGTTATCAGCTTGATGTTCTGAGTC
>CAZTTE010000017.1:0-86072 GCA_964616225.1 uncultured Pseudohongiella sp. | reverse complement strand
AGTAAATGGAACGGTCTTTGTCATTCCGTTTTACCCCTCTAATGAATAGTACTTATTTAGTTTTTTTGCTGTAACAGAATGGCACTAATGGAGCCTTCTGGACGAAGTCTCCGGAGTGAGAATCTTTTTAAGTTTGACGCCTTTTTAACAGGCGTTTGTCAGTTAAAGAGATGCTATAAATTCTGCGCTTAGCTGGGCCGGCATCCTAACAACATCACTTAGTAACATCTAGTAATAATTGAGGAAGAATTGAGAAAGATCTAGGATTTGGAGCTAGCAGATAAGTACCTGATTAATTTAGTAATAAATAGAAATTGGGAGCGTTTCAATCTGTTACGAATTAACCTTACATAAAGGGTTGTTTTTATTGAGGTTGTAATAAAATATCACAGCAATTGTTACAATATATTACAGAAGAAGCAGCTTTGGACCCTGAAAATCCAGGAATTCTTAATAAATTCAGTAGCTTAAGCAAACTTGGGGCAAAACCCCGAGACTTGGCGAGAAATAAGAGGATTTTAAGATCAAGTTACTTATTTTTACCCTGAAAATTGGGGTTTTCCCGCTTTCAGTTAACCAGAAATCAGCTGAATCCCATAAGTTCACGCGCCAGGTTGGCACTGGCTAGGGGGCGGGATTGTTGTTTTGCCAATTCGGCAACTTTTCGAACCGGATAAGCATTGTCAGGAGCCGGATCTCCCTCGGGCGTAAGCAGGTTGTTTTCAAAGCCTACCCGGCAATGACCTCCCGATCGAATCGCTGCATCCATGCAAGACAATTCTGTCTGCCCAAATGCACACAACCACCATAACCAGGCTTCAGGCAGTTCTTTTACCAGTGGAGGCAAATCCTCAACCGAAGATTGTTGATTCTGGGTATACCTGCCCAGCACCAATAGCACAGTTAGTCGCTCCCCCGGGATGAATCCCTCCCTTACTAAGCTGGCAAATCGCTGAATGTCCTGCTCATCGTAGAGGATGTATTGAGGATTTACTCGCTCCTGCTGCATCCAATTAAAAAAGTCACCTGCAAGCGGCCGCCTGGATTGGTCTGGATATATTTCCCTGAGCGCAATCGATACCGCCTCTGGTTTAACTCGCTTTACAATTTCTACTTGTTCTTCTGGTTCGTAGATGCCAACTGCTTCGGTGGTTATTTGCACGATCAGCTCGTTCCCAGTTTCTTTTCGAATCGCGGCAATGGCCTCTTTATACAGTTCCGGGTCGAGGCTGTGCCGATGTTGCTCATCTCTTACATGGAGGTGGATCATGCAAGCCCCCTTTTCTAAACAGGCAGCCGCAGTTGCACCAAGCTCATTAGCGCTTATGGGCAGTTCTGCATGATCAGCCTTGGTTTTTCTTGCGCCATTGGGAGCGACGGCAATCATTAATGGGGTATTTGTGGTCATGGCATTGCAGCGTGGAAAGTGAATTTTAGTCGAATGACAACACAGGGTTCCTAATGATACTAGTTAAGCCTATGTCTCATGCATGTGAATATATACAAATAAGCTAAAAATGCTGATTTATTATTCAATAAAGCGCTAAGATTACGGGTTTTCTCAGAACAGTAATAGAACGGTAAGGGAAGATTTATGACAGATGAACCAAGACTGGAAGGTGGTCATACTACTCAGCCAATTCCAGAAGGAAGTATGTTTCTCTATGAGAAGCCAGAAATTCTTACCAAAGAAGATCATGGTTCTCTCGGCATTACACCACTGGAAAGGCCATTCGATTTTGCCAGTAAGATCCAAACCGTTCCCCTGGTGGCAACTGAGATCGCTTCGGCGCAGAAAAATTATCCGGTAATTTTTTCCAACCTCGAGAATCCCCAGGTCTTTGCAGTTGTATCGATACTCAAAGACAAGAATATGTTCGTTGACGACAACGGACACTGGGCACCTTTCCATTATATTCCGGCCTACTTGCGGCGACACCCTTTAGCTTTTGCCAAGAGTGACAACGATCAACTTGCATTGGTGATTGATCGAGGCTCGAAGGGGATTACCGAAAATCCCAAGTTTCCTTTCTTTAGTGGCGACGCAATCTCTGATGAAACCCAGAAGATGGTAGATTTTTGCAGTCAGGTAGAAGGAGAGCGTCAGCGTACCCAGGATTTTACCGCCAAGTTAAAAGAGCTAGATCTGCTTGATATCCAGGAAGTAACCCCCGGCAAGTCTGATGACGAACAGAAGCAGGTAAAATTGGCGAGTTACTACGCAGTTAATACGAAAAAGTTTAATGAGCTTTCTACCGAGGTCATGGAAGATTTACAAAAAAGCGGCTATCTGGCGTTTATCTATGCCCATCTGTTTTCAACGGAGAACTGGGGAAAACTGATGGAGCGTCGTCACCGCATGGAAATCGCAGCGCAAAGCGCCGAATGACTCTATTACTGACTATCTTTTCCGCTGTGAGCATTAGCTCTTAATAGAAGCAGTAAACAATACCCACCAATCCAGAATTTTTCTGATCAATTCGGGTCTTATACAAGATCCAGAAATTCGGCGAATTTCTGCGGTCTTGTTTAATTGTTTTTTAAAGGAATTAAGAGGTACCAAGCTTGAGAATTCTCGGACTGGTTTTTTTTAATCTGTATTCTGCTACCAGTTTCACTGTCCGCCAGTGAAGAAACTGGCTGGCAGTTGCAAAGGGATCGTAATGGTATTCAGGTCTATACCCGTGCGGTAGAGGGATCGCCTTACAACGAAGTGCGTGCCGTCACTGTCATGGAAAATTTGCGCTTGTCTGCACTCGTGGCTTTGATTGAAGATGACCCTGCCTGCGCAGATTGGGCCGATGGCAAAGTGGAAATCCAGAACCAGGCACATATCAATCCTGGCTCACCTCTACCGGGATGGATTACCAACATGCTGTTAGTGGATACACTATTTCTGACAATGGAAGCGTTTGTGCAGGAAGTCATGAAGCCAGAGTATCGCGATGCACAAATAAGCTTTATAACAGAGCCTCATTAAACCAAGACCAGGTTTTCGGCTATCATAAGGCGCTATGGCACACGATCACGATCACACTGAACCTCCTGCCGATATTGCGCTCAGAGTCAAAGCCCTCGAGAGCCTGTTAGTAGAAAAGGGATTAGTCGATCCGGCTGCTCTCGATGAAATCATCGACAATTATGAACACAGGGTGGGACCTCGCAATGGTGCCCAAGTGGTGGCAAAGGCCTGGGTCGATCAGGAATTCAAACAACAGTTAATGGAAGATGCCACCAGTGCCGTAGCATCCCTGGGCTACAGTGGCAGGCAGGGAGAGCATCTGCAGGTAGTTGAAAACACGCCACAATTACACAACCTCGTGGTGTGCACGCTCTGTTCCTGTTATCCCTGGACTGTATTGGGACTGCCTCCCGCCTGGTATAAATCTGCCCCTTACCGGTCCCGTGCTGTCAGCGAACCCCGCTCGGTCCTGGCTGAGTTTGGCACCCATTTACCACAAGACGTAGCCATACGGGTTTGGGATTCGACTTCGGAAATGCGTTACCTGGTATTACCGATTCGACCCGAGGGAACCGAGGACTGGAGCGAAGAACAATTGCAAAAACTGGTTACCCGAAATTCCATGATCGGAGTCGAATTGGCCACCGTGCCCGGCGATTCGAATCCTCAAGGCGAAGGAAATAACTAATGCAGGGTGGTCACGATCTGGGTGGAAAACAGGGACTCGGTGCAATCGATCCGGAACCGGAATCTGAAGAACCGGTATTCCACTCCGAATGGGAGCGGCGCATTTTTGGGATAACCCTGGCAACTGGCATGTTGGGCCAATGGAATATCGATCAATCCCGATTCGCACGGGAGCGGCAACACCCGGCTGACTATTTGAGAAACAGTTATTACGAAAACTGGTATGAAGGGCTTTGCAAACTTTTACTGGAGAACGGATTGATAAGCGAAGACGAGTTGCGTAATGGCAATGTGAGTGAGCCTATTGCCAGAGAATTGCGCGTACCTTCCAGGCAAGACGCCGAAAAAATTCTCAGTTCCGGTGGTCCTACCCAAATGGAACTGGATATTCCGCCAAAATATCAGCCAGGCGATAAGGTTCTTGTTAAGAAGAATTTCACCGACGGACATACTCGAGCACCAGCCTATGTGCAGGGATGCATTGGCGAGATTGTCATTCATCATGGTGGACACGTTTTTCCCGATGCTAATGCTCAAGGTCATTTGCAGGGAGAGCATTTGTATGCAATAAGATTTAGCAGCGAAGTTTTGTGGGGTAATGATAAGGACAACAGCGAAGTGACTATCGATCTGTGGGAACCGTATTTAACCAAAGCGTAAAGCTGCCATACTTAACGCTGAGCTTCAGCTAAAGCTAAGCATCCCGGAACAATCCTTTCAAAAATGCTTCTTTTGCTTAAAAAAGTGAACAAAAATACAAATACTGATTGGTAATTTTTGCCTGGATGATTATGATTGCCAGTTCCTGACTGCAAATCCAACCAAATACCTTAAAGCCAAATAAAAATAAGAAATGGCAGGAAGACCCAGAAAAACTGAACCCGATGTCGCCTTGGCTGCTGCAATGAATGCCTTTTGGGCGAAAGGTTACGAATCAACTTCCATGTCAGACCTGACGGAAGCAACGGGTCTTCACAAAGCAAGCCTCTATCAGACCTTTGGGGATAAACACCAGCTTTTTGTTTCAGCCCTTAAACTCTACTTCGCTAAAACTGCCAAGGCACAAAAAGATAGCCGTAATGGTGAAGATAACCCGATCGAAGCATTGAAGAAGTCAGTTGATACAACAATCGATCAATGTGCCGAAGGCAAAGGTTGTCTCGCAGTAAATTCACTAATCGAAGTAGCACCGTTTGATGATGAGATTGATCGCATACTGAAACAATTTCGACAGCGGCTCGATAAGCACCTTGCCAGCCTGGTAGATGAAGCGAAACAAAAGAAGCTGGTTGCAAAATCAGTTGATACGAAAGAAGCAGTAAAACTGATTTCCGTATTTATGCATGGTCTCACGGCCAATATGGCGGCCGGTATGAGCGTTAACAAAGCCAGGACCTTACTCCATGACCAGCTAGACCTGGTATTGGCGCCTCGCAAGAAATTCCGCAACGCAAAAATCTAGCTCGATTGCAGGCCTGCCAGTTTGTCCTGTAGTTCCTGAAATTTTTCCTGATGATGCAGTTTATCCCGGCAAATGTCCGCCGCCCGGAATAAGTAGGGCTGGCTGTTCTCATGCTCGGGAAAGCGGCTTGCGAAATTATCCAATAATTTAACCAGTACGATGAACTGTTCCTTGGAAACGCTTTCGGCGAGCAGGTAGTCCACAATGCGACAGTCTTCTATGCAAAAGTCTGAGTCTTGCTTCAGGCACCACCCACATAGCTCCAGCGCTCTGATTGAGTTTCTCTTTGCATGCAAGCTTGCCAGATACTCTTTAGCGAATTGAATGGCAGGAACTTTTGTGGGCCAGTTTGAGATGAATTCGAAAACGAACTCGAAACGCGCCCAATCATGTATACGAATAATTGGACCAACTATATCGATTGCTTCGTCTATGCGACCCTCCTTTAATCCCCAGTAAGCTTTTTCCAGTGCCCCATGAATCGCAGCATTATCGGAGAAATGCTGCTCGATCTCTTTTTTGTCAGCATCAAAATCTTTTTCCGGAAGTAATTCATGGCGATGAACGTGGGCTACGAGCCCAAGGTGACGAAAAAAGACCAGGCAGAAATACAACCAGAAAGGTAGCAGGATTGAAAAAGCCAGGAATCCCAATTCCAGACCTAGCAAAAATACTCCTATTAGAAAAATGATGCCGAGTAATGAACTGATGTAGCTGGTCTTGGTAACAGCGATATATGCAATCAGGGTTCTTGGATCAATTACATCCTTGAACTCTTCGAACAACGCATTTACAGATACTGAAGCAGGTAGGATTAACACCAGAAAAGCAGTTAACGCCAGTGCTGCACTGTTATAGTTATATTGATATAGGCCAAAAATTGAGCTGCCAAAAAATGCAGTCATAAGCAACTGACGAAAAAATCTGCCATGGTGAATCGAATGGATGGAAAAAACTGGCACTTCATCTAGACCCGAGAAGGTCTCCGAAATAATCTCCTGGCCATATTCAAACACAATGTTAATCAATGCGTAGGCAACGAAAATTCCAAGTAGATAAAAAGGAGCTGATGCTCCCTGGGAAAGAACATAGGAAAGCAGGCTGGCAAACAGGAGTGCGTAAAAGAACACGCAGACAAAGCCAATCAGCACAAGGCTTTGCAAGCGGGCAGGGTAGAGAAGTATTGGGCTCTTATTCTGTTTTACTGCAAGCATCGAGACCAATCAAAACGTAGCAGCTATTAGGGGTACCAGTTTCCTCGACGAAACTCGATGCCGCTACCGGCAAGTTCATTCTCGAATGCGTCCAGGGTTTCAGGGATGGAAAGACCGCTAGGAAGAGTTGAGCCGCCGAAATCCGGGTTAGCAAGGCGTCTTACCCAATCCTGATTATAGTGATAGGTATAGACGACATCAGGGCCGAGAATTTTTGTGCAGTCTGCAGCAGCTTGCGGTGTCATCCGGCCAACGGGGATATTCATGGGCATAAAGGCTACGTCGATCCCTTCCAGTGCCTTTACTTCATCAACACATTCGGTGACACCTGCAAAGAAAAACTTTTTTCCCCCCAGGCTTAAGACATAACCATTTGCATCGCCTTTCGGATGTTCAGGTGGTCCCAGGATTATGTCGTAGGCAGCGACAGCTTCAACTGTGACACCTGCCACCTTTAATATTTCGCCATTGATAGCAACGATTCCATCTGGAACTCGACCAAGCCCATTTTCTGCTATGACTACACTGGTATCGGCATCACTCAACATGCCAATCGCTTCTGGATCAAGGTGATGCCCGGGGCTATCGGTAACCAGGATCAAATCGGCAGTTTTGGCATGGGAGATGTCTACTGGACCCCATGGATCTACCTGTACAACAAAACCGTTATATTCCAGCTGCACACTGGAATGAACCAGGGGTGTGATTTCTATGGATCCGCTCGCGCCAGGGACAGAATCTGCCCAGGCGAATGGACCAGTCACTAACAGCGGCAGTCCCAGGACTTGAAGTAATTTATAGATGCTGCGGTAAGTCAGAGTCATGGTTTTCTTCTTATTGTTCAATGGGCTTTTGAATCCAGGCAAACAGTATAAGCTGAGCCAAACTAAATGGAAATTCATAGCCGATTCAAGCCGGGGAGATTGCTGTCTAGGCCCCGTAGTTACTGACTTGGGCCGGAGTTACAATTCGCCATGAAAATGGCTTGCGCCCTTTGTCCATGGCCGGATATAGTCCATAGCTGACACTAAAAAATGACAATCACCAGCGAATGAGGAGTAACCCCATGCGCGACGATAGAAAACAGGGCAAAAGGCCAAATCAAGAGCCTGACCATGACCCTGTGGTGAAATACGTAGATCCTGACACCCACCCGCTCAACCCCAAACAACAATCAAGGCGAGATTTCCTCGAAGGCACAGGAACCGCGGTGGTTGCCGGAGCCGGAATTTCTGCACTGGGTATCCCCAAGGCACAAGCTCAATCTGCTACAACCGGATCACGCACTGCTATTAATGTCACGGTTAACGGCATACCTCAAAGTATTGAAGTCGATGAGCGCTGGACCCTGGCAGAACTGCTTCGCGACGAGCTGGATTTAACCGGTACCAAGATCGGTTGTAATCGCAGTGAGTGTGGCGCCTGTACCGTCTTGATGAACGGTGAGCCGGTTTACTCCTGCAGCCAGTTAGCGGTATGGGCGGACGGTACCAACATACAGACAGTGGAAGGCCTCGCACAAAACGGGGATCTCACCCCGGTGCAACAGGCTTTCGTAGTCAACAACGGACCCCAATGTGGATTTTGCACTCCCGGTCAATTGATGACGGCAACTGCACTGCTTAACAGCAATCCCTCACCAACGGCCGAAGAGGTAAAGGAAGCAATGGTTGGCAACCTGTGCCGCTGCTCCAACTACAACGCTATCGTCGAAGCAGTCGTGATGGCCGGTGAAGAAGGAGGTGTTGCATGAGCGAATTTACTCGAGAAGGCCTGGAGCCACTTGCAACCCTTGGTAACGACACACCCCGAATCGATGCTATAGAACGGGTTACCGGTCAGGCCAAATTTACCCGCGACTGGAAATTACCGGGCATGCTCTACGCCAAGGTCTTGCGTAGTCCCCATCCCCATGCACGCATAGTCAGTATCGATACCAGTGCCGCCGAAGCGCTGCCCGGTGTGCGTTCGGTAATTACCTATGAGAATGCACAAGTCGTGTGGGGAGCTGGATCCGTAAACGGTGGTCGTCAATACAATGATCCAACCAAAGACGCCACTATTCATCGTCGCTATATCTTCAATAATCCGGTGCGTTTTGTTGGTGATTCCATCGCGGCAGTGGCAGCGACTGATCGTCATATTGCAGAAGAAGCGCTGACATTAATCGAAGTGGAATACGAACAACTTCCCTTCGTGCTGGAACCTGAGCAAGCATTGGAAGAGGGTGCACCGCAGGTCTACGCAGAAGGAAATCTCTGTCCTGACTTCCGCGGAGAGTTCGCGCCAATGGTAAGCGATATTGGCGATGTGGAAGCAGGTTTCGAAGAAGCCGATCAGATTTTCGAAGAGCGTTATGAAACAGGCTTTATTCATAATGCCCAGATGGAACCCCGTTGTTCACTTGCCCACTGGCAGGGTGACAAACTCGTTTTATACTCGCCTTCGCAAGGTATCTCGAATTGCCGCCATGACACCGCAAGAGATCTTGGTCTGGAAGATCACCAGGTGCAGGTTATTGCCAAGTACATGGGAGGAGGATTCGGAAATAAAAACCAGAATCAAGACGCCGACCTCATAGCCGCTACCTTATCTCGCCGTGCAGGAGTTCCAGTCATGCTGGAATATTCACGTCGTGAGGATTGGCTGGGTGTCCACGGTCGCTGGCCAACAGTGCAGTACTACAGGGTAGGCGTGAAGGACGATGGCGAAGTAACCGCCATGCAAATGCGCGCTTATTCTGGCATGGGTCCTTACCGCAAGAATTCCGGCGGTATTAGCGGTATGGATGCCTACGGCTGCCCGAATCGTTACAGGGAAATCCATCCGGTTTATACCAACCGCACCACGTCAGGAAATTTCCGTGCGCCGTCCGAGCCCCATGGCCATTACGGCGTGGAAAACATGATGGACGAAGTGGCCTATCAGATCGGTATGGATCCGGTTGAATTCACGCTTTTGAATATGCGCCGTCCAACGGAAGAGCAGCAATTCACCAACTATTCATTGGAAGAGGTCATTCGCAACGGTGCCGAAAGATTTAATTGGCCGGCCCGCAGAAGAGTGATACCTGGCTCCGATGAAGGACCCATTAAACGTGGTGCTGGTTTTTCATTCATGATGTTCCGCGCAGGTGTTGGAACTTCCAGTGCCATTGTCAGGGTGAATGCCAATGAAGAGTACACCCTCTATGTTGGCGTGACGGATATCGGTCCGGGCGCGAAGACGACTATGGGCATGATTGCCGCCGAAGCTTTAGAAGTTCCTTTATCCCAGGTAGAAGTCGTGTGGGGTGATACTGACCGTTGTCCTTACTCGGTGGGTGAATCCGGTAGTCGCACCACTATCATGACTGGAATCGCCGTAGTTGAGGCGGCGGAAGATCTGAAACGCCAGATTGCCGACCAGGGTATGCCGAGCGGGACTGATGTGTTAATAGCCTCGGCCACACCAAGACCAACTACCGATGGTATGACGCGACAATGTTTCGGTGCCCACTTTGTTGAAGTGGAAGTGGATACGCGCATCGGCACGACGAAGATTCTGAAGTACACCACGGTGCACGAGTCCGGCCGTATCATTAATCCGAGTACGGCGAGAGACCAGATTCGTGGTGCAACCATTCAGGGAATTGGACAGGCTTTGTACGAAGATCTTCTCTACGATCCGCAGTCGGGACAGCCCTTAACGCCCGGTTATTATCGAGCGCGGCATCTTACCCATAAAGATATCCCGGACATCGATGTTCATTTCATCGAAGTGGATGATGGTTATGGACCCTTCGGGGCCAAGACTGCCGGTGAGTCAGGCATTATTCTGGCACCGGCAGCAGTAGCAAACGCAGTAGCCAATGCGATAGGCAAGCGCATGACGTCATTGCCCATAACTCGAGACAAGATTCTGGGAGCGATGTCATGAAAGCACTGACTAATGTAAACGCAACAAGTTTTGCTGAAGCGGCATCGGCGGCACAGTCTGCACGCCAACAGGGCCAGGCCGTGGCTTTCTCCGGTGGTGGTACTGATCTCTTACAGCAGATAAAAGACGGCACCGATAATGCCGACGTCATCATCAATCTGCGCACAGTGGGAGACGGTCGCAGTATCGGCTCCGATGGCGCAGCTGTTGCTATTGGTGGATTGGTGACGCTCACTGAATTATCTCAGGATCCCCTGGTGCTCTCCGGTTTGTCAGCAATAGCCCAAGCAGCGGGTTCGGTAGGCACTCCCCAGATTCGTAACGTTGGCACCCTGGCGGGTAATGTGACCCAGCGACCCTGGTGCTGGTATTACCGTAATGGTTTTAACTGTTTCAAAGCCGGAGGCAACGAATGTTTCTCCGTTAACGGTGAGAATGGCCAGCACGCGATTTTTGGCGGAGGTCCTTCCTATATAGTGCATCCTTCCGATGTCGCACCGGCATTGGTGGCCTTCGATGCCGTATTCCAGGTGACCGGTCCAGATGGAGACCGCGAAGTATCTGCGGAAGATTTCTTCGTGCTACCAATTACCAATCCAGAACGAGAAAACTCGCTGGCCGAAAATGAGCTATTGACCGGTGTACGCATTCCCAATGTTTCGGCTAACACCGTAAGCACCTATCACAAGATTATGGATCGTGAAGCATGGACCCACGCCGAAGTGGGCGTGGCCGCAGTGATCCAGAGAGACGGGAATGAAGTACAGAACGCGAAAGTTGTGCTGGCGGGTGTGGCGCCAATCCCCTGGCGAGTACAGGCGGTTGAAGAGTTTCTTGCTGGTCAGCAGATTGGTGGGGCAGTTGCACGTGAAGCAGGGGAAATCGGCATTCAAGATGCTCAGCCGCTTTCCAATAACGCACACAAGCTGCCCATGATCACTACTGCAATTGAAAGAGCGATACTGAATCTGGCTGCCGGCTAGTTGTAAGCAATGAAGCGGCGAGATTTCTTACTGTTACGAGTAGAAGGCAGTGAACGGGTCGCTGAATTGTCCTGTGAAAAACTGTTCATGCATTTTCAGGATTTCAGTGCGGGTTTTCAACAGGGTAATGAAGAAGCGGGTACGCCAGATGATGCGGAATGGTGGGCAGGAGAACCATCATTACACATCGAGAGTATCGATCCCGATGCGTTCTTCAACAGTGTGTTGCAAGAGCTGAAAGACATTAACACGATACAGGTGCAGGACATGGAATGGTTGGCCCAGGGTGAGTTTAGAGTTCGTGTAGAAACTCTACTTACCGCATTCAAAGCTCGCGGCGGTGAAGTGCGATTCAAATCCGCTGAAGAGTTTGCAGAGACGAATTAGAGCAGACGGTGAACAAGAATAATTAACGAGGCAGTACAAAAAAATGACAAGTCCATTACTGAATAGAATAGGCAAAATTTCTCTGGCCTCTTTTTTGTCCTTGCTACTGCTGGCAGCTTGTGGCGGAGAATCTTCATCTCCAGAATCCAGTGCGTCTTCTGCCCCCGTACCGAGTAATGTTTCACAAGCAGATCTGGCAGTGGATGCCAATATCAAAGCGCAAGTTGAGTCGGCACTGGCCCGTGCCGCGGATCTGCCCCGGGGCTTCAACGTGGAAGTCACCGAAGGTGTGGTGCTGATATCAGGCTCTGTCGTCTGCGAAGACTGTGGCGGTATGCGCACTCCAGGAAACATTGGAACAATTCAGCAAAGCCTCGGGGGTGTAGTCCGTGCCGTACCGGGTGTCATGCGCGTCGACTTCGATCTGGATTACGGCTCAGAATAAATTCCTGTAAAAACTCTAGTGTCTGATTCATGAAGTTTGCAGAGATACGGGCGCGTGCGGAAAAACGCAAGGGATCTGCAGCTCTCAAGAAACTCCTGCCAAAGGTATCTTCCAAAAAACAATTACAGGCCCTCGGTAACGATCGCTACCTGGCGATGATGACCAAGGTTATCAACCAGGCTGGTTTTAGCTGGAAAGTCATTGAGAAAAAATGGCCTGAATTTGAAGAAGCCTTTTTCAAATTCGATCCCTATAAGCTTGGCTTGCTTTCACCAGAACAATGGGAAGCTTATTGCTCCGATCGCAGAGTGGTGCGTAACTGGCAAAAGATAAAAGCGCTAAAGGAAAATGTGTTCTTTGTGCAGGAAATTGCAAGAGAATTCGGCAGTTTTGGCAAGTTCATGGCTGACTGGCCCGGCACCGATCAGATCGGATTGATGGAATACCTGAAAAAGCATGGTAACCGCCTCGGCGGAAATTCAGCCATGTATTTTCTCCGCCGGGTTGGCAAAGATGGATTCGTACTCTCAAAAGATGTCGTGCTAACACTTAAAAGCACCGGGCTCGATATCGCGGACCGACCCAGTACGAAACGAGATCTCAGGAAAGTTCAGGATCTGTTTAATGACTGGCACGCAGAGACCGGATTACCCTTCAGCCATTTGAGTCGTATAGCTGCCTGCTCTGTAGGGGAGAACTTTTTGTAGTTTAAAAAGTATTATGTACTCACTGGCACTGGCCAAACTCAACAAATCAGATTCTATTTCTAAACAGGTAGTTGTTCTCACGCTGCTATCGCTGCTTGCAACAGCCATTATTTATGGGCTGATTTTTCTAATTGACCCAACAACTATTACCAATGCCAGCTCATCGGAAAGTTTCGAGGCTGCTCCCTGGGTAATGGGAATATTTATTGGTCCGCCAATCGAAACTTTTCTATTCCAGACGCTCTTATTGTTAGCTGTGAAACGACTTACCGAAATTAAGGGACAGGCGGATAACTGGTTGCCGGCATTTCTTGCTACGTCTATCATTTTTGCAACTGCTCATGGTATTACCGAGAGTACTTTCTACCTGGGCTTTATTAATACACTTACCCGAATTCCCCTGTCGATTGCACTTGCCTTGCTCGCTATTTCCCAGAGAACGAAAGAGGGCGGCACCCCCTTTATTGCGGTTACCTTTACTCACGGATTCTATAACCTGATGATCTTCGCCGTTGTGGTAGTCGCTAATCTTGTATTGCTAAATTAGGTAGTGCTTGAGAATAAACTAGAGAACATCAATGCGACGAATTCTGTTTTTCCTCTTATTCTGCAATGGGCTTTTTGCCCAGGATTCACCCTACATTTATGTATTGGGCGTAGTACAGGACGCCGGCTATCCACAAATAGGATGCTATCGACCACATTGCATGCCTGGCTGGGAAGACCCCGGTTTGCGACGCGGCGCTACTTCGATTGCCGTGGTAGATCCCGGGGCTCAGAATAAATACTTATTTGAAGCGACTCCCCATGTGCCGGAACAATTGTACTTGCTTGAGCAGGAAGCTCCTGACAATGAGTACACCCTAAATGGCGTGTTTCTTACTCACGCTCACATTGGTCATTATACGGGCCTGATGTTTTTTGGCTTCGAAGCCATGAATGCAAGTGAGCTACCAGTTTATGCAATGCCCCGTATGGCGGAGTTTCTTTCAAGCAATGGCCCCTGGAGTCAGTTAATTACATTTGAAAATATCGTCATTAATAATCTCCAGGCGGATCGGCCTGTGCTGCTTGATCAGTTGGAAATTACTCCCCACCTGGTGCCGCACCGGGATGAATTTTCCGAGACAGTTGGCTACCGCATAAACGGTCCGAATCGTTCCGCCTTATTTATTCCTGATATCAATAAGTGGGAGTTGTGGCAGCGCAACATCGTCGCTGAAGTTCGCGCCGTGGATTATGCCCTGGTTGATGCAACTTTTTACGATGGGGAAGAATTACCGGGGAGAGAAATGGCAGATATTCCCCATCCCTTCGTGGTGGAGTCCATGGCTTTGTTTGATGAACTGACCATGTCAGAAAGAAACAAGGTCTGGTTTATTCATCTAAACCACAGTAATCCCTTGCTGGATGAGGAATCAGCCGCTTACGCCAAGGTGCGGGAACAGGGCTACAATATTGCAGGAGAAGGCGACCGCCTTCCCCTGTAACAGCCTACTAATCGATAATGGCCTGGCGCACAGCATTCTCAAAGTCATATTGAGTACGACGATGAGGTTGTTGCAGTAAAATTACGCCGGTTAATTCTTCTTCCGGGTCGGTCCAGCTGCGGGTACCAAACGCACCACCCCAACCGAAGGCACCGTCACTGCGTCTTGCTCGCGCTGCAATAGAGTCTTCTGTTACTGAAACTGTATAGCCAAAACCCACACCGTTTTGTCGTTGACCAAGGCCTTCATAAAGTCCGCCAGTTTGATCGCTACCCATCATTTCAATGCTGCGTGGGCTTAGCAGTCGATTACCAAATAGTTCGCCACCGTTAACCAGCATTTGTTCAAACTTCAGATAGTCTTCGGCAATGCTGTTTAAGCCGGCGGAAGCTGAAAAGTAATTGGTTGTGCGATCAAAAAATGGAGCCATGTCTCGATCTTGAATGACGACACGCCGATCGCTATATTCTTCCGGCACATTGAACCAGGTGTTGTTCATGTCCAGCGGTTCAAAGATGCGTTCATTGATGAAATCGTTATAGTTTTGCCCGGAAACGACTTCAATAATTCGAGCAACAACGTCCAGACCAATGAGTCCACTGTATGCCCAGCGCTCACCGGGCTGGAAATCCAGTGGGGCATTGGCATAGCGGGCCATTTCAGTGGCCAATGTGCGGTCGGATGACATAGGAAAACCTGCTTGTTCCATCTGCAGATTACCCAGACCTCCCGTTCCCAATCCTGAGGTGTGGGTTAACAAGTCGTGAATAGTGATTTCTCGCTTGGATGGGACCAATCTGTGCTCCGGTGGATTCTCACGATCTACTCGCACAGGACTGATGTTTTCGTCGATAGAATCCTTGAGTACCGCAACCTGCATGTCGGCGAACTCGGGTAAGTACATGGAGACGGGATCTTCAGGGCGAATCAGGCCTTCCTCGATCATCATCATGGCGGCTACCCCCAGCACCGGTTTGCTGGAACTCATCATGATGAAGATGGAATCATCCTGCATGGGGCGATTCGCTTCTACATCCATCAAGCCGTGGGCTTCGAAGTGAACCAGCTTGCCGCGTCTTGCCACTACCGTTACCGCGCCCTGGATGTCACCGGCATCGATGTGTCGTTGCATGACTTCATTTATCTGCTCCAGGCGATCAGAAGACATGCCCACTTCTTCCGGGCTATCGGCCCAGGGAATTTCTGCCGCAAAGGCAGTTTGATACAGCACAGCAAAGGCTGAAACTAGGATAATCTGCGTGTATTTTCTCATCGTGTACTCCTGAACTGACCAGGTAATCCCGGTTCTTCTCTAATTAAGCCAATGCCAAGGGGCACTAAAGCTACTATCAATGGGTCTCCAACTCAATTGCAACAAGTTGTTATAGCGCAGACTCGGGTTGTACTGTTGGGTATAATCCGGGGTGCAAGGCTGTTTTCTGCAAAGCTATCTACACTAAATAGTTGAATAAATAGAAAAAGAACAGGCTAAGAAGAGAACCACAATGCTTCGCATCACCGTGCTTTCTCCCATGCTTTTGTCGCTGGGCTTGATACTGTCAACTCAAGCAGTGGCGCAAAGCAGTAATCAGAATACTGTCGATTGGCAGCGGGCGCTTCTCGATCAATACTGCATTGCCTGTCATAACGACGTTACTCTCACTGCAAACTTCACTCTGCAGACAATTGCCCTGGACCAAGTCGGTCATCAACTGGATGAAATCGGCGTTTGGGAGAAAGTGGTACTTAAACTGCGAGCAAGGGAGATGCCTCCTCCCGGAATGCCCCGTCCTGATGCTCAGGCCTACGATCAATTGGCGCAATGGTTAGAAACTTCTCTGGATGATGCAGCGGCGGCAGATCCGAATCCCGGTAGACCGGTAATTCACCGACTCAATCGTGCCGAGTACACCAATGCCATTCGAGATCTTTTAGATCTGGAAATTGATGGCCGGGAATATTTACCGGCAGACGATTCGGGCTATGGTTTCGACAACATCGGAGATGTATTAACTCTTTCTCCAAGTTTGCTGGAGCGTTACATGATTGCAGCGGCTAAGATCAGTCAATTAGCTGTGGGCGATCCTAACATTCTTCCTACGGTTCAGACCTATGAGATGCGCCCAACTTTCATTCAATCCGGACGTACGACAGAACAACAGCCTTTTGGTACCAGGGGTGGAAATTCTATCTCGCACTATTTTCCGCTGGATGGGGAATACCACGTAAAAATTCGTTTAGCGCGTACCCATGCCAATCAAATTATTGGCTTGTTTGAGCCCCACGATATCGAACTAAGGTTTGATCGTCAGCGCATTGCGGAATATACGGTGGGAGGTGATGGCATCATCAACCCCTGGGCGGCAGTAATGTACGCTTCGGAATACGAACAGACGGCCGACGATCACCTTGAGCTGAGATTGCAGGACATCAAGGCAGGGAATCACTCCATTACCGTGGCATTTCCAGAAAAGCGGAAGATGCCGGAAGGTATCCTGGAGCCAGCACTCTCCACCGCTTCCTATGAATTCGCTGGCGACCGCGATATGCCAATGGCACTGGGAAGTATTGAAGTCTATGGGCCTTACAATGCCACGCGACCAGTAGATACTCCCAGCCGCAATAAATTATTCAACTGTTCTCCACCTGGATCGGATGAAGGAGACAGGGCCTGCGCTAGCCAGATTCTTGCTGAGCTCGCCCGTAAGGCCTATCGCCGACCGGTAAACGACGATGATCTTGCTTCCCTAATGGGTTTCTATGCCAGTGGCCGTCAGGAAGGTGGATTCGATCGTGGCATCCAGCGAGCACTTCGAGCCATTTTGGTAGATCCAGAATTTCTTTTCCGCATTGAAAGTGACCCGTTAAATGTTGACGAGGACACCGCCTACCAGATCAGCGATGTTGAATTGGCATCGCGACTGTCGTTCTTTTTATGGAGCTCTATTCCGGATGACGAACTGTTAGAACTGGCTGAGCAAAATAGATTGAGTGATCCAGGCGTACTGAGAACTCAGGTTGCAAGAATGCTTGCAGATTCAAAGTCGTCCGCACTAATTGAAAATTTTACCGGGCAGTGGCTGTATTTGCGAAATCTGCCTGGACTAACGCCTGATCCTGATGCCTTTCCTGAATTCGATGACAACTTGCGTGAAGCATTCCGCCAGGAAACAGAATTATTCGTGGCAAGTCTGATTCGCGAAGACAGCAATGTGCTGGAATTGTTAACCGCTGATTACACCTACTTGAATGAAAGGCTGGCCGAGCATTATGGTGTGACTGGAGTTTATGGTAACCACTTCCGTAAAGTAACATTCAACGACGAGGTCCGCGGCGGCTTGTTAGGGCAGGGCAGTATTCTTGCTGCAACATCTTATCCCAATCGTACCTCTCCAACTCTGCGTGGTAAGTGGGTGCTGGATAATTTACTTGGCGCCCCGCCACCACCACCGCCACCAGATGTGCCCGATTTGGAAGACAGCGACACGGCCAGTCCTCGCTCGGTGCGAGAAAGATTGGAAGCGCATCGCGTTAATCCAGTATGTGCCAGTTGCCATTCCCGTATGGACCCCTTCGGTCTGGCCCTGGAACCATTCGATGCAATTGGCGGCCTGCGTAGTCATGATGGTGGAGAAATAATTGATGCCTCGGCCACTCTTCCTGATGGATCGTATTTTGAAGGTCCAGCTGGAGTACGAGATTATTTGCTGGGTAGCGAAGAACGATTCGTCGCCACGCTCACGAAAAAATTGTTAACTTATGCGTTAGGAAGAGGTCTGGAAGATTATGACCCACCTGCTGTACGCGAAATCGTAAGAACAGCAGCAGAAGACGATTATAGCTGGTCGTCTATTGTGCTCGGCATTGTTGAAAGCGTGCCGTTCCAGAAGAGGAGGTCACAAGCACTATGATCATCACCAAAAAGCATTTACCACGCCGAACTTTTCTTCGAGGCCTGGGCGCCAGCCTTGCTTTGCCTCTCCTGGACAGCATGGTGCCCGCGCTAACTGCACAGGAATTAACTGCGGCAAAACCAGTTAAGCGGCTTGGAATTATCTACGTGCCCAACGGCGTGTTCATGGATAACTGGACCCCGCCTGAAGCAGGTAATGATTTTTCATTACCCTCCTCCATGGCGCCGCTTAAATCCTTTCAAGATCAGATGTTAGTGCTTACCGGACTATCCAATAAGATGGGAGATGCCTGGCCGGGAGAAGGTGCAGGGGATCATGCCCGCGCAGCTGGAGCCTATCTCACTGGTGTGCATCCAAAGAAAACCGAAGGAGCGGATCTCAGGGCAGGACTCTCCATGGATCAGATAATCGCCAAACAATTAGGTCAGCATACTCAACTGACCTCTCTGGAATTATCGCTCGAATCCCGCGAGAACGTTGGTGCCTGTGATCCAGGTTATGCCTGCGCCTATGCCAATACACTGTGTTGGAGCAGCGCGACTTCACCGCTTCCTATGGAAAACAATCCGCGGGTTGTGTTCGAACGCTTGTTTGGTGGCAATGAAAGTACCGATCCTGAAGCCTGGCGGGCCCGGCGGGAAGAAGACAGCAGCATTCTCGATGCCGTAGGGGATAAGATCGCGAAGCTGCAAGGTGATCTCGGTCATAGGGACCAGCTGAAGCTAGAGGAATACCTCGACGCCATTCGTAACGCAGAACGCAGAATCCAGATGGCGGAAGCCCAGAGTGAAAGAGAGCTGCCTGTGATCGAACAACCTGCCGGCGTTCCTGGAACTTTCCAGGAGCACGCCAAAATCATGTTTGACTTACAGCTACTCTCTTACCAGGCAGATTTAACACGGGTAATTACTTTCATGGTTGGTCATGAAACCAGCCAGCGAGCCTATCCGGAAATCGGCGTTCCCGACGCACATCACCCGCTGTCACACCACGGCGGTAATGCAGAGAAAATTGAAAAACTGATTCGCGTGAATGGCTATCACACGGAAATGTTTGCGTATTACCTGGATCGCATGAAGAACACGCCAGATGGTGATGGTTCTCTACTGGATAATTCGACAATTCTCTATGGCAGCGGCATGAGTGACGGTAACGGTCACAATCACCACAATTTACCGACATTGATTGTTGGTGGCGGCACCGGCTCAATCAAAGGAAATCGCCATTTAGTCTATCCGCGAGAACAGGAGACTCCGATTACGAACCTGTTCCTGGATATGCTCGAGAAGTTCGATATTCCATTGAACAGTTTTGGCGATAGCTCTGGTAATCTCAACGTTCTGGCTGGATAACAACATGCTGCATTTTCATGCCAGACATTTTCGTTTGTACCTGATAGTGATTAGTTTGTGTTCGTCGGCAGTAAGCTATGCAGACGAACAGGTCTTGCTTCGCGCAGCACAGTTGAATGACGCGGGCACTGTTGAAGCCCTTATCCTGGACGGTGCCGATGTCAATACTGCCCAGCTTGATGGGGCAACGGCTTTACACTGGGTTGCCCATTGGGATCGAGTTGCTCTCGCCGAGCAATTAATAGAAGCAGGTGCAGAAGTAAACGCAACTAACGAACTGGGCATCGCGCCTCTCTCCATTGCCTGTCGAAATGGCAGTGAGGGCATGGCAAATCTCTTGCTAACTCGTGGAGCAAATCCACAGACTCAGGAACCAGGCGGTGAAACTGCATTGATGACTTGCGCCCGCAGTGGAACTACTGCGGCAGTTTTAAGTTTGCTTACCGGAGGCGCTGATCCGAATGCAAAAGAAACGGAAAGTGGCCAGACTGCATTGATGTGGGCAGCATCTGAGAAAAGACTCGATGCAGTGCGTGCGCTAATCAATACAGGGGCAGACGTTAATGCGCAGTCACTAGGGGAATTTACACCATTGATGTTTGCCGCCCGAGCTGGTGCCCTGGAAATAGCATTTTTACTTTTAGAAGCAGGAGCATCGGTAAACAGTGCAACCGCTTCCGGGCTCAGCCCTCTTATCCTGGCGGCCGCGAGTCTCGATGCCATTACTGGTAGTGACTATCGTTTAGTTGTTGAAGAAAGCGATCATGAAGCGCTGGGTATCCTGGTGCTGGAGTACGGCGCCGACGTAAGTCAGGCGGACCAGTACGGCATGACTGCAGCTCATTACGCCGTTGAAATGAACAAACCCTTATTGCTTAAAGCCTTGTTAGATGCCGGAGCCGATCCCAACGCGCAACTTACTCGGGGCCTGCCTTTTCGTCGGGGCGACTATGTTGGTCGTGAAGCTTACGATGGCGCTTCACCTTTCTGGTTAGCAGCTCGCCTGGGTAATGTGCAGATGATGAAGGATTTACTGGCAGCAGGTGCTGATCCGGAACTTCGCCAGGCCTGGGGTGTAACACCTCTCATGGTAGCGGCTGGTGTGACGCAAACAGATTCTCGTATTGTTGCAGAAGAAAAGTTACTGGAGGCATTGACCATGTTAGCGCTGGAAGTTGGTGCTGATATTCATGCCACTGATCGAGGTGGACAGACAGCTGTTCATGGCGCGGCCAATATCTCCGGCAATGAGTTGATCAGGTTTTTGGTCGCCCAGGGTGCTGACCCGGAGGCAGTGGATGGCAGGGGCCGAACACCTCATGATGTTGCAATGCGTACTCTGCGTCCGCGACCTGTTACCGCAGCTTTGTTGCGAGAGCTTGCAGCGGCGCGCTAATATCATTCGACTCATCCAGAATAGTAGTAACAACATGTTGTTTTCCCCCAGAATCCTGTTCGTTCTCGTGCTTATTGCTGCCGGGACATCCTGTAATAGCTCACTCACTCAGCCAGGCCTGCCTTTTGCGAACGATAGTGCAAATGCAGATGTGATGGGCAAATGGTCCAGAAGCTGTGCATTGTGCCATGTGAGTGGTGTCGCAGGTGCGCCTCTAGTCGGGGATTCAGAGGAATGGGGGCGCAGGTTGGCCAAGGGTGAATCCGAGCTTATGAGAAATGTGCTGGAGGGGCTCAATTCCATGCCACCCCTGGGTTATTGCATGTCTTGCGAAGTCAGCGACTTCAGGGCCATGATCGGATTCATGGCAGGAACGAATCAGTAGTCATTCATATTATGAAGAATAAGAAATTGGATAATTTAAGCCGTCGCTCTTTTCTTGCATCGAGTCTGCGCGCTGCCCTGTTTGGTGCGACTGCAATCAACGGTGTGGCAGTGGCGCAGCAAACTCCCTGGCGCAATTGGTCTGGTGGACTAAGCTTCCAGCCCCGTGGGCGCCACGACATTGCCGAAGAAGAGCAGCTTGTCGATTTATTAAAAAATACATCTGGCGCTATTCGCCCGGTTGGTTCCGGTCATTCATTCAGTCCACTTATTCCTACCGATGGACACCTGGTAATCATCGATCAGTTAAACGGTATTCTTGATTACGATAATGAAACAATGCAGGCCACTTTTGGAGCCGGTTCACGCTTGGGCGATCTGGGCGCACCACTTTATAACATCGGTCAGGGCATGATGAATCTGCCGGATATCGATCGACAGACTGTAGCAGGTGCAACGGCTACCGGAACCCATGGCACGGGAATTCGATTCAAGAGTTTGTCCGGATACATCACCGGCTTGCGCCTGATCACGCCAAACGGCGAGGTGCTGGATATCGATGAGAGTGACGAAGACCTGTTTAACGCAGCGCGGGTGAATGTTGGAGCCCTGGGTGTCGTGACCCAAATACGCATGCAGAATCGTGACGCTTACAAACTCAAGAAGCGGGAATGGACTGCACCTACGGAAGATTTACTTGATGAATTCGATGAGCGGGTTGCCAATCATCGCCACTTTGAAATTTTTCCACTGGTGTATTCCGATTACTCACTCGCCTTACAGATTGATGAATCCGATGAGCCTATTGGCCAGACTATAATTCCCGCCGAAGAAACCACACTTGCCGATTTAAGGCCTCTGGGAGTGGATGCAACACCGGCAGAAAAACTGGCGGCGAACAATGCCCGGGCAACCATGGCTGAGGTCACCGAAGCCGTCGATTATTCCTACAATCTGTTATCAAATATTCGGGTTAATCCATTTAACGAGATGGAATACTCAGTGCCAGCAGAAGTAGGGGCAGATTGCGTACGGGAAATTCTCAAGACGATTTACGACGAAGCAATCGAAGTGGATTTCCCACTGGAGTTTCGCTATGTCAGTCCGGAAGATCCCTGGCTTAGCATGGCTTACGGTGAGGAAGCCCACGCGACAATTTCAATCCACCGCAACGCCAGCCTGGACTACCGTCCGTACTTCGACCGCATCGAACCGATTTTCTGGAAGTATGGTGGTCGTCCCCACTGGGGCAAGATTCATAGCCTTGGTTTTAGTGAGCTGGAACAACTCTATCCCCGCTATCGCGATTTCGTGGAAGTGCGAGAATCACTGGACCCGGATGGCCGTATGTTAAACGACCATCTGCGGAAGCTGTTTATTGCCTAAGTTTTTGAGAATGGGCGAAACTAGCCACTACTGCCTACTACTAAAGTGGCTAGTCCGAATTGGAAAAGATTTAGTTACCGCTACCTGCCTGACCCGCGCGCATTTCTGTCATTCTTTCGCCGCGCAGTAAGTTAATCATGCCGTAGTTACCTTCATGACAGCCGTATTCGTATAACTGGCCGGCAACTTTTGTCATGGGTAAGGTGGCGTCAATCCTGTCGGTAAAGGTAGTAGGGTCTTCCAGGGTCCAGCTGTAATCGATGGTGTCGTAGGCAACACGAGTGAAACGCTCGGTTAACACTTTGTTTTCACCGGTGCCGAAACGACCAAAGCTTGGCAGCAGATTGCTGAAGTTCTTGGTTTCAACCACCAGAGTATCGCCATCGAAATAACCTCTTGAATCACCGGTCCACAGCGTTATGTTTTCATCGAGGGTGGCATCGCTATCCAATGGAACGATGCGGGCATCGTGCACCATCTCGGTAAGAATTACCGCGTGGTTCCGGTTCTGGATAATCTGCACATTGGCGTTATAGCCACCGCCGTTCATTGGTGGTCCTGCATTAAAACCAATCATGCAACGCTCAGAAAGGCCGCGATCTTCTGGCCCATCTTTGGATATGCCGCCGAACAGTGCACGCACGGGTCGCGTTCCAGGAACATCGGGGCCCAGGTTTTGCATGTGTTCCATGGTGCCTTCTACACGGGGCGGGATGCGTCCATTCGCAGGATAAGTTATAAGCGAGGTGCGAACGTTTTCACCAATGGCAGCACCTTCAAACCAGAATTCGTTATAGCCGCCAGGTGCTTCGGCTACCGGGGGCGCATCGGGATTAACATTGAGCTCGGCCTGGCGGGCATCCGCTTCCGCTCGTTCCCGTTCGCGATCGAGACGCGCCTGCTGCACCTCTTCTGGGGTCAGGTATTCCCGGTCACCAAATTCTTCCGGTCTTTGTAAGGGCGTTTCGGAATTAAAATTCCACACACCTTGTAAATCAGGATGTCCCCATTCTGTTTTTGGAACGGCGTAATCCTGTGCAAGTGAGAAACTAAATGGGATTGTAAGTAATGCAACAACCAGTAAGAGTTTTGTTTTCATGGTCTTTACCTTTGTGTTGATTCTTTAATCTTCGATTAAGCCTTGTTCTACCATTTCAAGTCTGCGGGCGCCTGCCAGGGAGCCAGGCATAGAGTAATTACCTTCATGGCAAGCGTATTCATACCAGGGAACTGGCGAAGCATAAAAACTTAATTCTGCCGTCCAGGTCTGAGAGTAGATATTGCTGTCTTCCACAATAAACTGGTAAAAAATTTCATTGTCCGCATATCGACTAAAGCGTTCGGTAATTCGGCCTTCCTTGGTTATCGGGATTGAGCTCTGGCTCATTTGCTGCGGATGAATATTGGTTGTTTCGATAACCAGTTCATCGCCTTCATACCAGCCAACGGAGTCACCAAACCAGGGTTCATGGATTGCCGGTCTTTTATTGGCGCGGGCTTCTTCCGGTGTATCGAATATCGGGATGATGCGCGCATCGTGAACCATTTCTACGAGTATCATCACATAATCGTCAGTCTGAACGAATTGGTAGACATTATTGTAAAGCGCTCCCATCATGCCAGGGCCGGCTTTGTTGCCGAATCCCAGTAAACAGCGTTCTGCATTAGGGAAAGCTTCCGGCCCGCTATAGTCGGCAATACCTGTGGAATAGCGATTGCCGAAACTCGCCCGCTCGAAATCGTATTGGGGATTTTGCAGTCGGGGAATCTGGCCATTGGGAGGATCGACTATATAGGAAGTACGAAACTCGCCTTTCACCAGGGCCAGGTTGGCGCCGGGATCAACCCAGAAGTTGTTATAGGCTCTCACGCCAAAATCGTCAGCACCTGCTTCGGGTGTGTCGTTAACGCCGTCTCCTTCATCGAACCCCCCTTCAATACCACCAATAGGCGTGCGAGCAGCAAGTATTTGCGCTTCGGCTGCATCAACCACCAGGGAATCCCCCGCATAGCCGGGACGTTGCAGATCGGTTAATGAAGCATTGGTCCAGATGCCTTCCAGGTCGGGGCGTTGCTGTGCCAGGGCCCCAATACTGGTCAGGGCGCTGGTAATAAGAAGTATTGCGGATGCAATTGAAAGTTTTGACGGGATTCGCATAGTAGCTCCAAATTCTTATTATTTATTGCTGTTATTACAACATATTAGGCAGTAAGAGAATATAATTTGAACGTGCCCAATTGTATTTTTGACCGCATCTGAACGACAATCACTGTCATGAAAAAGTTCGTTTTCGCACTGTTGCTCCTTCTAAGCTTCGTGGCTCTCGGAGTCTGGCAGCGCCACTTCATTATGTTTTCAGTCACCGCAAGTGGTGAGCCGCCGCCACTCCTGGATGCGGTTCCGGAGGATGAGGATAGCTACTGGTATGACGACTATTTTCTGATCGAGCCTATTGATTCCCGCACCTTTGCTATTGGTGAACCGAGATACGCGCAACAAAATTACAGCTATCTTATTCTCGGAAATGAGAGAGGAATACTATTTGATGCGGGACCTGGTTATCGCGATATCAGGCCAGTAACTTCAAGCTTAACCGATCTGCCAATCACCTTTATTCCTTCCCACTTTCACTATGATCATATAGGCAATACCATAACTTTTAACCATGTTGCCGTGATCGATTTGCCTTATCTGCGTGAGCGGGCTGTTGATAATCGATTGAGAATTACCTGGGAAGAGCATCTTGGATCTTCCGAGGGTGTGGATGCGCCTACCCTGGAAGTCAATGAGTGGTTGCTGCCAAATAGTGTAATTGATTTAGGTGGAAGGGAGTTGCAAGTGTTATACACCCCCGGGCACACTGAAGACTCTGTTTCCTTGCTGGATCTGGCTAGTGGCGCCCTGTTTTCTGGAGACTTCATCTATCCCGGATTTCTCTATGCTTTTCTACCTACCAGCGACATGGGTGACTATCTTGATGGGGCAAATACGGTGTTAGAAATTCTGGAAGGCGAAGCTCAGGTCTTCGGTGCTCACCGTGGCAGAGAAGGGGGAATCCCAACCCTCACAACTGAAGATGTAAACGATTTAAGAGTTGCTTTGTTTGCAATAAGAGACGGAACAGCCACCGCTACCGGAGTTTACCCACGGGTTTACAATATCAATGAGCGCCTGAATATTCTGACAGAACCCAGGTGGTTACAAAGCTGGTAAAAGTGATGCCAGGATAATGCAAGGATTATGTGAGGGTAATGAAAGGAAATTAATTGAAGCAATTTCATAGTCCCATAAACAACTGACTACTCAATACTAAAACAGGAATAGCAATACTCGCTGCAAACTTCGCGATTGCGCTCGGAGTGAACGGCCAGACCTGCATCGTCCTTACAGTTTGTTCTAAAGATTCCAGAGCCCGCAAGTCTTCATCGCCATATTCTTCCAGGTTTTTCTGATCTGACCTGGCCAGGTTTTCCGCGTTGCTTAATTTCTCTGTCCGATCATTGATCTGGGATATCATCTGCAGTTTGGCTTCTTTCATTCTTGCCGATGTTGCATAGAGAGGAAGGAAGAATGACAAAATGGCGACGACTAAATACATTCCAAACATTCCCAGGTTATAGACACCAAAAGGATTCAGTGCGTAAATGGCGATGTTGATATACATCGCCATAGCCATAATGATGCCAAAAATCATTATTGAAAAAGTTAGTCTCGAAGACAGATCGCTAAGACTTACCAATCCCCCACAGCCATCTTGATGAAATGGCTGGATATTAACTTTTAGTCTGAATAACTTTTGTAATACCAGGTAAACGCCAACTATGCGCAAGGCAATAAAGGCAAGCAGGTAATAGAGTAAGAAAACATAGAAAGGCACCAGCCAGCCTGCAGCGAAATAACGCACATCAATCCAGGTATCGGTAGACAAAAACAAAATCGTTGATGCAAAAACAAAGAGTAGCCCAAAGACATAGGGAAAGAATGTAACGACAGGATGGTTAATATAGTTTTTGGTACTTCTGCGTATGGCTTTCCAGTCTTCTTCTGTGGCCAGGATTACACCAGCATCAACTAACTGTCTCAGTGTTTTTGGAAAGGCACCAAAATAGGAACCCGCGATATAAACCATGGCCGGAAAGGCCAGGAGAAATTGATTCCACCAGCCCAGGTCCCGACTGATATCGAGTTCTAGAGCGGGATTACTCCAGTTCCCTTCAATCCATCCCATAAAAGGTGGGATCAGACCGAACAGGCAAGCGAGAAATAGGCAAGTAAAGGGTCGTTTAATCGAGGCGGAAGCGATGAATCGGCCAAGCCTGTCTGATCCTGTCAGCGTAAATAGAGAGATCTCAGCGCTCTTTGTAAAAACCAAAGCCATATTTTTCCGAGAAGCAGGCTGCGTAATCCACCTGGCTTCTACGCAATTTCATCCTAATGAAATGCCCCAGTATAAAGAAGCGCTTATCCGAAAGCTTTATTTCAATGCCAGGTATCAGACCTGGTTAGCAAAAACTGCAAAAAACTCCTTGTAACCATCCAGAATTAGCCGTCGTCTAAGGATTATTGCTGGGGGGGCCAGCCTCCTGGCGACAATAAAAGCCATTTTGAGAACAAAAACATGAAGATTACTGACACTTCGGCCCAGGACGCGGTGCTGGGACCGAAGTCAAAGAACACCAAAATACTATTCTCGTCTGCCGCTCTCATTTTCGTGGTAGCCGCTGGCTGGTTTGTGGCTCCCACGGTGCAGCGCTGAGCCGTGGCCCAGGATTCCGTATCCGCTGAACGTTTGCGTACCGGTCGCGTCACCCGGGGTAATTTCGTGCGGGACATTTCAGTTCAGGGCAGGGTGGTGGCCGCCGTAAGCCCGACCTTATATGCCACCCAAACCGGCACGATTACTTTCGAAGTAGAGTCTGGCGATTCCGTTTATGCCGGACAGGTGCTTGCCAGCATCGCTAGTCCGGAAATTCAGTATCAGTTGTTGCAGGAACAGGCTCGTCTCTAGTCTCTGAACGTGGAGCTTGCACGGCAACGGATTACTACCCGACAACAGCAACTTGAGAATCAGAAAGATCAGGATGCGGCAATGATCGCATTAAAAGCAGCACAGCGAGAGATGACTCGTGCTGAAGCAGCGTTCTCTCAGGGTGCATTAACCGCAGGCGTAAACAAATCGGCACTCGCAGAGCACTTGGTGCAACCCGCACTGATATTTTCAGTTACTTCATGACTGAAAACTTTATGGTCCCTGCCATTGGTGTATTTCTTGGTGCGCTGTTGACCATTGGTTTCAGTATTGTGTTAACCAGTAGCTTCAACATGCAGACCATGGCCTGGTACTACACGCCGATTGGAATGTTGGCACTAATAGTAATCGGGCAGATCGCGGTGCTTGACCTTTCTTCCGGTGCGGCCAGAACTGAGCCGGCAATTACAACACGCAGGGTTTGATTAATGCAGTTTTAGGGAGAGCAACAGGGCAGTGGTAGAATATTCAATCATTCTACTGATTCCGTTTGGACTGCCCTGAATGCCTGCCAACACGCTACACTTCTATTTCGATTTCATCTCACCCTTTGCCTATTTTGCCTGGCATCAACTGGGGCCGATCTGCAAAGATTACCTGTTGGAATTGCATGCACATCCGGTAGTCTTTGGAAAATTGCTCGACCATTGGGGCCAGTTAGGTCCGGCAGAAATTCCTCCCAAGAAAGAAGCAACAGGCCGATATTGTTTGCGCTATGCAGCGATGCACGAACTCGAATACAACCCGCCAAAATTTCATCCCTATAATCCGTTACCTTCGCTGCGCTTGGCATTAAAAGAAGTAAGTGGCAGTCAGCAAGTGAAGGTGATTGACGCTATTTTTGATGCCGGCTGGGCAAATGCGTGCGACCTCGGCGATGTGAATGTGCTTATCGAATCACTTGATATTGCGGGCATTGATACAACTGGATTCGAAGACTCACTTACTCAACAATCAGTCAAAGAAGCCCTGGCAAGAGAAACCGGTTATGCAATAGAGCAGGGTGTGTTCGGTGTGCCAACGATAATAATTGGAGATCAGTTATTCTGGGGCAACGATGAGTTCGATCACATACGTTTATTCCTCGATGGCAATGACCCCCTCGACATGCAAAAAGAGAAGCTGCTTCATTCCAGGCCAAGAGCGATAGATAGAAAAAAGATAAAGCCGGGGAATTGACCGATTTGTTGCTTTCAAAAATTCAATTAACTGCTTATTCTAGCCATTAGCTATCACAGAGGAAGAATAATGAACAATAGAGAAATGATTAGCAGCTTAATCGCCGTTGCAATGATACTGGGATTATTCAGTTGGGTATTCACGGCGCCCTACCTGGGTAATGAAGGACTGGCTCGTACGCCGGGCATTATTATAGGTGGAACGGCTGCTCCGGCGCCGGACGACTTTACTACCCTGACTCCGCCGCCTCCTTTTCCTCTAATGATGAAGCTGGAAGGCTTTCCTCCTTTTGTTAACTACCTGTCCTGGGCTTCAACTGAAGATGGAATTATTACGGCTACACAACCCGATGGTGCTTTATGGGCAAAACGGGTGAGAGAAAGAGGGGGTGATGGCTGGTTGCGAATTGGTGATTCGACCTATGCAATGGAAGCGGTCGAGATTTTTGGTGAACAACGACTCGAGATGATGCAGGCCTGGGCGGATTCAGTTCGATTGACCCTGGATGATCCTCTTTATGAAGGGGGAGCGCCGTTGCGGGATTTTGAGGTTTTTTATTGGGAGCCGAGGTGATACAGATTTAATTTGGTGGAGGGCGGGGGACTTTCACGCGTTCGCAATAGTTTTAGTATCTTCCCAGAATTACTTGAGCCGATTTCAAAAAGAGATGCTGAGTGGATTCAATGCTGCATTTCACACGCCTTTAGAAGGATTTATGCGAGATTAGAAAAACTCAAGAGGCTGCGCATTCAAGTGAACAGCCTCTTGAAGTGTATTGCTTTAGTCTTGAATGCGCGAAAAAGTTAATTCAATTGTCTCTTTTTCAAGGTCCCATTTCTCAATACAAAAATTAGGCGCTCCATCAGTGACATCATCCAGGGAGTAGACTGTGCCTCTAATTCCATCGCCAACATATACCCCTCTCCTTTGCCCTTCATTGGACTCGCCTTCCTCCGTTACTGCTCGACCTATGCCAACAAAAGAACCCATATTCTCTTGCTTGGGGTTAGGTGTAAAGTCATATGTCAGCCATACCTTGCCGTATCTTCCAACGGTTCCTGTCGCATTTACTTGGCTGCCGTCGGCATGTTGAGTTATAGATGTAATTTTTAGCTCAAAAGTAAAACTTTCGTCTTCGAGTTTAAGTTGAGATGCTAGAGACATGATTTTGTTTCCTTGTTGTTGTTTAATCCTAAACAATAGCACGAACTCTAAAGATCAGTGGAGATATCAAAAATCACTATATCAACTCACTTTTGCGCGAACTGATACAAAGCTGGTGCAAAAAGCGGTTTGCTCTCCAAAATCACATTTAAACCAGCGAAGCTGATCGTATCTCGCTATCAGACTGTCTGATCAAGTCGTTCTACCAATAATGAGGAGAAAAAATGACGGTTCTAGTAGTAAAAAACTTCAAAGCGGCTGCAGGAAAATTCGACGCACTTGGGGACTTCTTTAAAGCTGTTTTGGGCGATACACGCGCTTTCGAGGGTTGTATCAAAGTAGACGTGTATGTAGATGAACCTGCTGCGACCTACACCTTAGTCGAGGAGTGGGACACTCTCTCTGCGCACGACAATTATGTCAGTTGGCGAACTAATCAGGGTGTTCTGGATGAGACTGGGGATCTGCTTGATGGCGGTATCGAAAACGGCCTCTCAGTTTATGAGTGGGGAACTAAAACTGATATTTAATCGAATTGAGCTGAATCGCAGAAAGTGGGGTTCCTCCAAATCGTGGCTCCAAGCCTTCAAACAACGAGAAACTGAAAATTTACCAAGAGTGGGAGAAAGATATGGCTGAATTTACTGTTGGCAAATACGAGTTAGGAGATTTCCGGCTTCAGTCTGAGGTTATTCTTGAGGATGCTTTTCTAGGGTTTCGCAGTTATGGCTCGCTTAATGAGTCGCGAGATAATGTAATAGTATTTCCAACCTGGTACACGGGCTTAAACGACCAAATTGCCCCCTACATTGGGCCAGGTAAAGCTCTGGATCCAGAGAAATACTTTATTGTTATTCCCGATATGTTTACCAATGGCTCCTCGAGTTCACCAAGTAACTCTGAAGAACCGCATCAGGGGCTTAATTTTCCGTTGGTCACCGCATTTGACAATGTTCAGGCTCAGAGGCAGCTACTTGAGGACCACTTTGACATAACTTCAGTAGAAATGATGGTCGGTTTTTCTATGAGTGGTCAACAGGCTTACCATTGGGCGGCCCTGCATTCAGACATCGTAAAAAGAGCATGTTCAATCTGCGGCACTGCAAGAACTTCCCCGCATAATTGGGCGATGCTGCATGCCTATAAGTCAGCTATGGAAACCTCAGAAGGTTGGCAGGAGAAGAACTGTGGTGCTTGGGATCCAAAGGTTCTGACAGTTTTTGCCAGCATTGGGGCTACGATGGCTATGTCCCAGGATTGGTATCGTCATGGACTACACCTTAATGAGGATGTGAAAGATGTTAGTGACGTTATTGAAAATATAAAGGGCTTGTTCCAATCATGGGTTCCTGCAGATATTTATGCCCAGACATTGACCTGGATGTCCGCCGACGTTTCTGCAAACCCAATTTTTAATGGCAACCTAGAGTCCGCGCTAGGAGCGATAAATATTCCATTTTTGATGCTTCCTTGTGAGACTGATCTGTATTTCCGAGTTGAAGACAATGAAGCTGAACTTCCTTTTATTTCTCAGGGAAAAATTGAAGTTATCAAATCAAAAAGTGGGCATATGGCAGGGCTTCCCGGTTTTAACCCCGAAGACGATGCGTTTATCGATAGTCAATTGATTGAATTTTTGCAATCGCCTTGTTAACCCTATCCATGCCAAAAACTCTAAGGATGACCGAATGAAAGATTATTACCAAGAATTAGAAACACCAGAGGGCCTGATTTCCATGCAGGGGTATTATGATTCCCGCTTTGAGCGTGTCATGGAGGAGTTTTCCCAAAATTTTTCTTCTCGCGGAGAGCTTGGTGCTGGAGTATCCGTAACTTTAGACGGTGAGACGGTAGTAGACCTCTGGGGTGGTGTTGCGGATGCAGAATCGAGAAAGCCTTGGGCTAGGGAAACCATGCCTGTGGTGTGGTCTTCGACCAAAGGAGCGACATCGATCTGTTTGCATATATTGGCTTATAGAGGGCTTTTGGACCTCGATGCTCCTGTTTCCGATTATTGGCCTGAGTATGGTATCGGAAGCAAAGCAGCGACAACAGTTAAGATGTTCTTAAATCATACTGCGGGATTACCAGCGATCAAAGAGCCTGTGCCAGCAGATGCATACTATGACTGGGCACTGATAACCAAAATCCTTGAGGATGCGGAGCTGTGGTGGGAGCCGGGAACAGACCAGGGGTATCATGGTCTGACAAAGGGTTTTTTGTGCGGAGAGATTCTTCGTCGCGTTACTGGTAAGACGATTGGTGAATTTTTAAGGTCAGAGTTCTCTGGACCACTCGGTCTTGAGTTTTATATGGGACTCGAAGAGCACCAGATGGATAACGTGGCCACAATGGTTTTCCCAGAACAAACAGAGCCAGCTGCTGACTTCTTCTTAAGTGTGGAAGCCAATGCAGAAGGGATTCAGGCAAAGTTATTTAACAATGATGGCGGACATATGGAGAGGTTTCAAACACCAATCGCGTTGAAATCGGAAATACCTGCGGCAGGCGGCCTTGCAACTGCGCGAGGGCTAGCAGGTATATATGCGCCATTTGCCTGCGGGGGAGAATTAAACGGTACTCGATTCGTCGACCAAGATCAGTTGAAGCGAATGTCAACGGTCAGCACCGCATATGAGTTAGATAAAGCATTGTTGGTCCCGATGAGATTCAGTGAAGGCTTTACTAAGACTATGGATAATCGTTCTGGTAAACCAGGGAATCAAGATTCCATATTAATGTCAGAAGAAGCCTTTGGGTGCCCTGGGTTTGGTGGCTCTATTGGATTAGCGGATCCGGGGGCAAGGATGTCCTTTGGTTATTGTATGAATGCGATGGGAGAGGGAACCGCGCTGAACTTTAGAGGGCAAAGCTTGCTCGATTCAACATATGTGAGTCTTGGCTACCGCTTGGATCAATCAGGAAGGTGGTCTGCCTAATAATTCATAACCGAAAATGTCTAGAACACACTCAATTTGTGCGTAGTCCAGGTTGGCAGCTGCTAACAAATTAACTACACCCCCCCCTGAAAGCTGCATAGGGTGGCCCTAGTCATAAGGGGACGGGGGACTTTCACGCGTTCGCAATAGTTTTAGTATCTTCCCAGACTTGCTTGAACCGATTTTGAAAAAAATTGAAATTAATGGCGGAAAAAACACGAGTAGCATTTCTTAGATATGAGTATCAAGTATGAAGCCAGCGGTGACACGAAGCGCGCAAACCTGCCTGGCGAGCATGAAGAAGCTAGACAAATAGCAAGGGATACCTATCGCAAAGCGAGAGCAAGCGAAGAAGAGCTTGAGCAGTAAATAACCGGACTACTACCGACCCGATCACCCCATTGAGTCGGATTTTAATTTATCGAATGTATAGGTTAGGATAGAAACCTTATTCAGTCAGGAGACTATTATGGATCTTTCTAACCCAGATGGCAGAGGAACGTTAAAAGTAACAAGAATGACTCTTAGTGAGGAAAAAACATCATTTGATTATGAGGGCAAGGTTGAAGGTTATGGATCGCCCTTTCTTACGCATGAATACTTCCCTAACCCTCAAGACCGCACTCGAGGGAAAGTCATCGGTGAAGCTCGTACGTTCTTGGAGGATGGAACATTGATTAGTACTCCTCATATGGGAACTTTTAGAAGGGAACAATCAAAGGCACATGTCTATTTTACAGATGCATGCAGCAATGGAGCGGTTAACTTCGTTATTTTAGAGGTAGACGTAGTTACAAAGGATGTTGACCTTAAGTTTTGGGAAATACGACCAGCTGACTAACCTCTGCTCTTCACGACTGAAAATCAAAGAATCAAAGGAAGAATCAAAGGGGTCAGAGTAATTTGATATTTGACGACGTACAATTTTTCTCATGTCGATTCGTGCGACCGACAATTTTCAGAGATAGACTTGAATCAAATGCATTTGCAAGTTCTTCCCATGCATTATAATTGCTGTGGGTACTACAAACTCTTATAAATACCAGATTCAAAGTCTTGCATCATGGATATAGCGTTTGAGTCGTAAAAGGGAAGTGAAGTTGAAGTAAGGAAAGCAAATAACTCTACTTGGTTGCTTGTAAGCACCTTCTATCGCTACAACACAAATGGCGATATGTTCCAATCGGGTACAACCCAAAATTTCTACATAGAAACAAATGATGGTTGGAAAATGTTTTTACGACAGAGTATAGCCTTGTAACTTGAGTCAAAAAAAGCATTCTCTAACGCTTGGAGCAATTGTACCCACTTGGCTCACAAAGAGTGACTTTCTGAACATCAGAAGAAACATATTGAGCGTGAGCAATGGGGAATAACTGCAAGTCTTTAATAGTGAGAAAAGTCAGGTTCGCTGCAATAATCGCCAAAAGGAATTTTAAAGTTTTATCAGTAATCATTTGATTCTCCAGATTTTAAGCAAAGGTCTCGTTAGGTGTCTTGAATATGCCACTAATTAGATTAACCTAGCCTTAATACCTTTTTACCATTACTTAGATAAAACTTAACTATGACTAACTACACAACTCTCGGTGGGCGTGTGACATGCGCCCAGTGTAATGCCGTGAAATCACCTGCTTTGGTATCCCAGGAAGCCAATATTTGTAGTATCGCGCAAGTATGAATATGAAGAAACTAGTCTCGTGCTAAAATTTTACTGGAGTGAAAAATGAATTCAAAGCTAAGACCTCTTATCGTTTTAAGCTGCCTTATGATTGCCACGTCTTCATCCGCTCAAACTAACGACGAAAATACAGAATTAATCAGAAATGTGTTTGATGCATATTTCGATGATTTTGTTGCCCGAGATTTTGAAGGTATGGCCAGTCATTATCAATCACCGTTAATGATAGTTCCTACGAGAACCATAGAATCAAGGGAAAGCATAGTCGATTTTTTTAGACTCATGCCTATACAGGAAGGATATGCCTATAGCACGTAAGATGAAGTGACAATTCATCGAATGAGCGATGCCCTCTATTATTTGGACTTAGATTTCTCGAGATATAACGAAGAGGATGAGCTTGTTTTTGAAGGGAACAGCCTTTATTTCTTCACTAATGCATCTGGGGCTTGGAAAATTTATAGCATTTGGTCAAATGGCATATAAACTACTAACAACAATAATCCTACTCTGCTTTTCTGTTGCTGCTCTTGTTTGAATAAAACTTAACCACTACCTAGCTTTCTTATTGCATCAAGATATACCACCAACCCCTCTATAGCCTCCCTCTCTAGCCGATATTTATTAGTGAATAAAAAAGAAGGTAAAAAGTAATGACAATCATTGGGGTAATTAACTGTCTATAAGGCCTTTAGACCCTTCGTTGATACATTTAGTGATGAGTTTTCAAGAGGTGTTTCGGCACCTCTTTTTTTATGGAAACTGCTAAGTGAATACTTCCATTTTAATTTACTAAGTTTCACTGGCTTGTATACCTTGGTATTCTGAATGAGTGGCTAATTGAATTTAAATCTAGGCTATGAAAATACATTACGTAATGAAAATACTATTGGCGCTTTTCGCATTCGGTAGTTTTGTCGCTGGTAGTTCCAGTAATTAATTAACGCGGATACAAGCAGATTATGAGGCTGACATGCCTCACCTAACTGGTCCAGTTTTAAAGTTAGTTTACGCAGCTAATCGCTGATTCGGAAGTTCCTCGTTGAGTAAAAGGGTTTCCGGGGCTGGTGGTCGGTATCCAAGCGAGCTGTGTGGCCGTTCCGTGTTGTAAAACACTCGCCAGCGTATAAATAGGATCTTGATGTTACTAAAAATGTTACTAAAACTTCTGAAACAAAGCGAATGGTATCGAGGGTTATTGAACGCGAATAATCTATAAGCTTCTGATTAATAAGATTATATAGCTATTTATTGAGCCTTATTGAACAGTTGTTTGGTGGAGGCGGGGGGATTTGAACCCCCGTCCGTCAGTTCGCGGCCTGAAGATCTACATGTTTAGCGTCGTCTATTGAGTTAGCCCTTATCGACCCGACGGGCAGGGTGAGTTAGGGCGAGTCTGGAAAGATTTGACTGTTAAAAGCCAGACACTTTTAACAGCGGTCCCGTTCTATATGACGATTGCAATCACTGGTTTACGGGCATCCCCGTGGCAATCGCTAGCCAGCTATATTAAGCAGCTAGAGCGTAGTTGTCGTCGTTGGCAACTAAGTAATTGCAGTAATTTTTTAACGAGTGTCACTACCCACTCGACATGCACCTCAGGTGTTGATACCGGCGTCGAATCCGAAACGCCCCCTGAGTGAATAGGCAGTATAGCATAGCTAGACTTTTAACTCTGTTGTCGAATAAATGCTATGAGAGATCTACGAATCAACAAGCACTTTTCGTATGGCTGTGATTAGCTACACCTCAGAGCACTAAACCAATCAAAGACTATATGGTGCTCGATTCTGAAATTCTCAAGAGTTAGTGGAAAGTACTTGTACGCTAAAAATCAAGGAGCTTTATGAGCGCAGCAAAGACGAGGCAAAAAGTTTTTGGGAAGCGGAGCCTACTGATTGTCAGGTGAGTATTCACAAAAACTTTTTAACGAAATATTTGCCAGCGCAATAGCTCCGATTACAACTGCCGTTCTTTCCAAGCCGCTACATCTTTCTCAATCGCTTCACGCAGTGCAGTCAACATCGGCTCTCTCAACCTGGCCTTACTGTTCTTATGGGCATTCATATCCAGCTTGAGAATTTCTTCTGCCTTTAATGTTGCCGCCGCGAGAACCTGGTTCGGCTCAGCAACCTGGTCTAGAAATCCTGCTTCCAGTGCTTCATCGACGTCGTAAAAATGGGCAAGCCCAACAGTCTTGCTGCGGTGTTTATTGGTTACGCGATTCTTTACAACTTCGATGGCGAAGTAGGGAACCGTTAATCCGATGGCGACTTCATTGGCGGCGAACTTGGAGTTACCGCTTGCTCCGATTCGATAGTCACAGGACAGCAGAATAAAGGTACCCATGGCAATGGCATGGCCGGTACAGGCAGCGATAATTGGAAGCGGGTAGCTGAGCAGGCGATAGGAAAGCTCGGCACCCAGGGTCAGCATCTCCAGAACCTGTTCCTGGTCTCCGGTTTTAAATACTCCCAGGTCGAATCCTCCGGAAAACATGTTTTCCCTGCCAGCAAGAATCACAGGACTACCTGCAGTTTCCGCCTGGTCCAGTGCAGCGTTTAATTCTTTCAGCATCTGCACAGACATTACATTGGCTTTGCCATCATCCATTGCAATAAGGGAAATATTGTTCTCAAATGTGTAGCTGACTAATTTGCTCATAGTGCTATCTATCCTTAATTAAATGCAGGCAATTTGGGTTTGCCACTTCTCAATGTAATGCCACGCATGGCCCTATAAAACTTTTTGGCAATGCGCTTAAAACCCGAAGGCGTTGGATGTATCTCATTCAACCAGTCTTTCTTGTTTCCAACTCGCAAAGTCGGCTGGGTATTCGCTACATGAAAATTCCTGGTTCTGGTGGCCAGGGCGTTAATGCGCTTCTTAAAATCACCGAGCAGAATTTCTACTATTTTAACATGAAGTGTTTCCGGGATTTTTTTCTTTTTAAGAGAGGGGTAAATCCAGGACTCCATCACTTCAACGCCCCACAAGAACTCGGCGCCTTCTTTCGAAGGCTTAAGAATATCGTATTCATGGGTCACGATGTGCATATCGGGGGCATGGCTATTGCGAAGCTTAATCAGTTTTTCATAGGCCTTAATTACACTATCCAGCTTCGCTTTGAGTTTGGCTTTCTTGATACATTTGTGCGCATCGTAGCCTGGCTTGTATTCGTTGAGTAATGGCATCAGATCTTCTTCGCCAACTACATCATTGCCGCCAGCAGAGAACAGGAAGAGGTCGACATGCTCGCCTTTCTTTTCCAACAGTTTCTTCAGCGCCTTATACTGTGTTCCCTTCATCATATTGACTGCGGTATCCCCGTTAGAAGGTCGGCACAGGGTGTTTACGACTCCTTTTTTCGACAAATGCTCGAGAATGTGATCCATGATATTTGAATTAGGGCCACCTACTAACCATTCGGGAGGGTAGGCAAACCAGGAATCGCCTTCGGCAATGATATTGATTCGATTGCTCTTGGTCGCTACGTCACTAAAAGCCTGTATGCTGCGTGTATAACCAAAGAGACGAGCTCTTCTTTCTTTTTTCAGTCTTGGACTACCACCAGGGGGCATAGTGATACTACTTGCTTATTCGAATAGCTCTGGTATTAGGCCTTCAGATTGAAGCACTCAGGGAGATTCCCGTCAATCGGTGGGTGCTGAGATCCGGGTAAGCCAATTCGAAAATCGATTGTGCGGAGAATAAAGCGAGAGCTAGTTAAGGGAAGTTGCTATCGATTCGCGTGGCGAACTATGCGTTGCTTGTCGATATTCCATTCGCGCTCTTTTACCGACGCACGTTTGTCATGTGTCTGTTTACCCTTGGCCAGTGCAATCTGGCATTTAACCAGGTGTCCCTTCCAATACAATTTCGTGCAGACGCAGGTATGTCCTTTCTGTTGCGTAGCAGAAAAAAGTTTAGCCAGTTCTTTCTTATGCAAGAGCAATTTTTTCGTGCGGCCGGGATCGGCAATCGTATGAGTGCTGGTGGTATCGAGTGGTGTGATATTGCATCCCAGTAAAAACGCTTCACCGTCTTTAATCAGGACATAGCTATCCACCAGCTGCACTTTCTTCTTGCGCAGACTCTTAACTTCCCATCCCTGCAAAGCGATTCCCGATTCAATACTGTCTTCGATAAAGTAATCGTGACGTGCCTTCTTGTTTTGCACGATTGTTGTATCAGGAACTTTTGCTGCCTTGGGTTTGCGTTGTTTGCTCTTGGATCTGGCCATGGGCGGCGATTATAGCGCTTATGTTTAGCTAAAGATGTAAAACCCAGGAATTTGCTCATCGAGGCAAAAATTTGGACGGTCTGGCCAGCGTTGTATGGATTTCGGGGCGCTGATAGAATCCCCTGACGCCGGGCAATAATAATAAGCTAATCTATTGAAGTTAAAGGGGTTTTCATGGCAGGGGAAAGAGGTCAGTTCAGTTCCAAATTAGGTTTTATTCTGGCTGCTGCTGGTTCGGCCGTAGGACTTGGAAATCTCGTAGCATTTCCGGTGATGGCTTCCAAAAACGGCGGTGCCGCCTTTCTGATTATTTACCTCTTTTTTATCGCCTTTATTTGTTACCCCGTTATGATGGCTGAAATCTCTATGGGCCGTCATACCAATCGTAATCCCGTCGGTGCTTTTTCACAGTTATCCGACGGGCACCGGGGTTGGCGTCTCGCCGGCATGCTGGCAATTCTTACTCCCTTCATGATTGCCGTGTTTTATACGGTAATTACCGTTTGGCTTGTAATGTACATAAAAGAAATCGCAAGCGGCGGTCTTGAAATGCTTTCCACCGAAGCGGCGTTTGGCGAAATCGTAGCTCGCCCTTCATTGTTTGCTTACCTCGTGGGATTACTGGTTCTAATTTTCTTCATTTTATTGGGGGGAGTTAAAGGCGGTATTGAACGGCTGGCAAGGGTATTGATGCCAACCCTCGCCGTGATGCTGGTGTTATTAACCCTGTTTGTCCTTACTCTTGATGGTGCGGTTGCCGGAATTCGTTACTACCTGGTACCGGATTTTAGCCAGATGGATTTATCCGTAGTGAACGGTGCTTTGAGTCAGGCGTTCTTTTCATTATCTCTGGGCATGGGGATATTGATTACCTATGGCTCTTACTTCAGTCGAGAAGATAACATCGCTCAATCTACTCGCATGGTTGCCATTGCCGATACCAGTATCGCATTCTTTGCGGGCCTGCTAATTCTTCCTGCAATTTTTGCTTTCGATCCCAATACCAACACCGAAGATTTATCTACGTCGAGTGTCGGGCTGATATTCAGTTTCTTGCCACAAATATTTTTATCGATGCAGGAGTCAGTGGGTTACACAGGAGCGAGCGTCGTTGCCATCGTGTTCTTTACCCTGGTGTTCTTCGCAGCATTAACATCACTGGTTTCCATTATTGAAATTCCAATCTCCTGTTGGATAGACGAACTGCGAATCTCCCGTAAGAAAGCGGTTATTCTGCAAGCAACATTGCTTACTGTGTTTGCAGTACCAGCTACCATGTCCCTGGGGATCTCAGAGTTTTTCACGAACTTCACGAGTTACGGTGGCGTAAGCAAATCGTTCTTTGATCTGGTGTCCGATGTTTTCTATGAAACGATTCTGCCGTTTGTGGGATTTACCGTTTGTATCTTCTGTGCCTATCGCTGGAAAGTCAGTGGGCTTAAATCTGAACTGGTCATAGGAGATCCAGGTTACGACGGATCCCGTCTTGAAAAGTATATAAACTTCTCTCTGGGCACGGTAATTCCTGTCGTTCTTTTAGTAGTATTCATCAGTACTGTTTCACAAATCTATTTCGCCTAAGCAAAAAGACACGCAATGACCTCCATACATCGCAGTGCCCTGGTGGAATACTCATCAGAGCAGATGTTTGATCTCGTCAACGATATTGAAAAGTATCCGGCGTATATGGATGGCTGTACCGAAGCTGTAGTACTGGCACAGAATGAGCATGAACTCACAGGCAAACTCATACTCAGTAAGTTTGGTATCAAGCAGGAATTTACAACTTGCAACAAACTTACCCGGCCTCACTCCATCGACATGGAGCTGGTCGAAGGAAATTTTAGAAATTTCAGCTCCCGCTGGACTTTTGAATCCCTGACAGAAGGCGCATGCAAGGTATCATTGGACATGGAATTCGAATTTGATTTTGGTCTGGTAGATTACGCCGCGGAAAAACTGTTAAGCGGTTCCGCAAACAGTCTCGTAGATTCCCTTGTTTCCCGCGCGAAACAGGTTTATGGCTAATGGTTTGAGCGATGGATGATTCAGACGACAATCAATCACTAATTAATGTCGAAGTCGCTCACGGCACGCCGGAAAAACAACTTATTATCTCTTTAAGAGTGCCCCGGGGAACAACGGCGTTTGAGGCCATCGAGCTATCCAGGATTGTGGATGAATTTCCCGGTATCAATCTCAAACAAGATGTCATTGGAATTTTCTCTAAACCACTGGATGGGAAATCCCGGCCATCACCAAAAGATTACGTGCTGGAAGAAAAGGACCGGGTAGAAATCTACCGTCCACTGATCATTGACCCCAAAGCGGCAAGAGTTGAAAGGGCAGAGAAAAAGCAGGGTTCGAAATAGCAGGCTGAAAAGAAGAAAGCTACAAAAAAGAAGGCGTCGAAATAAATCAACTTGTAGCCTGTCTTTATCAATCACCAATCATCACGCATAATGGAATCATGACTAAGAAAGAAAAAGAATCATTTCTTAAGAGACTGGAAAAGGGTCTGCACGACTATTACGTTGCTCCTTATCGGCGCTCTTTCGCTCGTGCCCAGCGGGATGAAGATGATTTATTCATGATGTTAGTTTTTGCCGAGAGCATGGGTCTTCCCAATCCAGCTTCTTATTACACACTCGAATTGCTTCCTTTAGTTTACGATCGTTTCCATGAATGGCATCTGCGCATGGGCATGGAAAGATCACCCCTGGATCATATCGGGTGCTGTTAGATCTCGCACAGTCGAAGAAAATTCTTTTCTTTGGTGGCAAGGGCGGCGTAGGTAAGACTACTGTTTCTTCTGCCACTGCCATGGCCCGTGCCAATGCAGGCGATAAAGTATTGCTTGTTTCCACCGACCCTGCTCATAACCTCGGCCATCTTTTCGATCGCACTATCGGATCAAAACCCGTACGCATTACCGCTGGCCTTGATGCACTGGAACTGGACCCGGGTGAAACCGTAGAAAATCATCTTAAAGAGATTACAGAATCACTCTATAAACTGATGCCGGTTAATCTCCATAAGGAAATCGATAAACACATTTCATTATCACGTGATGCGCCAGGCATGTTTGAAGCCGCTTTACTGGAGCGCATTGCGGATGTGATCGAAGAAGGTAAGAACGTGTACGACCTTATTGTCTTCGATACGGCACCTTCCGGCCATACCGCCCGGCTAATGGTGTTACCAGAAATGATGTCAGCCTGGACAGAAGGACTTATAAAAAGAAGGGAGAAAGCCGATCGGTTTCAGGAATTCGTCAGGGAATTAGGCCAGGATACTTCCATGGAGGATAAGACCATCGGTGGCGCTACTATGAAAGAGCAGGAACGGGAGAGCCACATTCGCCGCATCCTGTTACGCCGACGCCGCAAGTTTGAACAGCTACGGGAACATATCTCTGATAAGGAAATTACATCTTTTGTCATCGTGCTAGCTGCTGAGCGGCTGCCCGTGCTGGAAACCATCGAATTGGAACAACAGCTAAAACAGGCAGCAATTGCTGTGGATTGCCTGGTTGTAAACAAACGCGCTCCCGCGAACAGCGGCGAGTTCCTGGATGAGCGTCATTCCCAGGAAGAAATTCATTTGCAGGCTCTGAGCCGGGCCTTACCCGACTTAAAGCGGCAGGATATCTACTTGCAGGCTCAGGATGTAGTAGGTTTAGGGGCTATAGAGGAGCTTGCCAGTAATCTATAAATTTAAAATTCCTTGACCAGAGGGAATACAAATTCTATAAAGGCGGTCATGTTTGCTGTGAGTACCCAACTAAACCAGGAAAATTCCAGCCATAAAGCGCGTAATCGCTTTATGAGCGTAGTCCTGTGTTTAGTATTTCTATTCGTTGAAGGTGCTGGCCTGGCCCACTCTCACGAAGGAGATTTAGAACGGGATCTGGATTGTGAAATTTGTCTGAATATTGGAACAAACGAAGATGCAATAGCTTCTTCCGATCAGACATTCGATCCAAGAACAAACAATACTACCTTCCTCCAATACGCAGAGCAGATATCATTCGGCCCTGCGATACCCGCTAATTCTCGCGCCCCACCACTAGTTTAATACTCAATTCTCAACGGAATTTTGTGAGTCGTGAGTGTCTTTTCTGGCGCCTGCGTGCTTGTTCTACAGAATTCAGAAGTAAATCAAACTAGTTTTTATAAGGGGAGAGAAAAGTGGTCTCTTCAAAGAAGTTCTTAACTGTATTACCAACCGTTAGTTTATCTACGGCGATTGCTTTATCAACGCAGGCGACTGCACAAACACACGAAGAAGATGAGCTGGTAGAAATTGTAGTCACGGCGCCGTTCGAAGAATCGGAAGCTGAAACTACCTTACCCATCACAATTCTTGCTGGCGAAGCGCTGCGGGAACAAGCTGCCAATTCACTGGGCGAAACGCTCAGAAACGAAATTGGTATATCCAATAGTTCCTTCGGTACCAGTGTTGGTCATCCGGTCATTCGGGGCCATAGCGGCAATCGCGTAAAAGTATTGCAAAACGGAACCACAGTAACTGATGCTTCCAATGTAAGCCCCGATCATGCAGAAGGGGTGGAAGCAATTATGGCAGAGCGACTGGAAGTTATTCGTGGCCCATCAACACTGCTTTATGGCAGCGGTGCAATCGGGGGTGTGGTAAACGTTATCGATAATCGAATTCCAGATAGCCTGGTTGAAGAAACCCAGTTTGTTTTACAGCAATCTCGCAACTCGGTAAACGAAGAAGATTCCACGGTCGTTAGTTTGGATGCCTCCTCTGGGAATTTTGCCTTTCACTTGGATGCATTTCGGCGTGAGAGTGAGAATGTCGATATCCCGGGTTTCGCCATTGATGAGATGGCTGTGGAAGAACTCGAAGAGTTAATCGCTCATTATCTCGAAGAAGGTCACGACGAAGATCACGAAGATCATGATGAGCACGACGATGACCATGATGAAGAATTTGAAAATACTCGAGGTTTTATTGGTAACTCCGGCTCAGAGGCAGATGGAGCTACAGCTGGATTCTCCTGGGTGACAGACAATGGCTTTATCGGGTTTTCTGTTAGCGAGATAAACAACGAATACGGGCTGCCTACCGGTGCTCACAGCCATGGGCACGGAGATGAGCATCACGACGAAGACGAAGATCATCATGACGAAGAAGGACATGAGGATGTCGAGTTCGTGCGTATCGATATGGAAAAGACCCGTTACGATTTCCGTACTGGTTATGATTTCAACGATGGCTTTATCCAGTCATTCCGCGGCTCATTGGGAGTAACAGATTACGAACACAGCGAAGTCGAATATTTCGAAGACGGTGACAGCCACGTTGGTACCTTGTTTTCCAATGAAGGCATGGATGGGCGATTCACTTTAACCCATGCACCTATGGGCAATTGGACCGGTGTTTGGGGCCTGCAACTTGAAGATTCAGAATTCAGTGCAATCGGAGAGGAAGCCTTTATACCCGAGTCTGACATTAGTTCTCTGGGGCTTTTTGGCGTAGAGCGTTACGATGCGGCAAATTGGACCGCAGAGATTGGCATCAGGTTTGATCAAAACGATATCGATCCCAGCGGTGCTTGTGATTACGACGGAAACACCACCAGCATTAGTGGAAGCTTTCTTTATGATGTGAGTGAGCAGGCAAATCTCTTGTTTGGCGCCTCACGCTCTCAACGGGCTCCCAGCATTGAAGAGCTGTTCTCAAATGTCTCTTCAACTACCTGCATGCAATTTGCTGATGATGAAGACCTGGTATTACACGCGGCCACTGGACTGTTGGAAATTGGAAACCCGCTACTGGATGAAGAAACATCCAATAACCTGGAGTTTGGTTATCGCCGCCACGGTGATACAGTTTCTGGAGAGCTAAGTGCTTATCACAATGAAATAGATGACTACATCTATCTCGACTTCACCGGTGAAACTCACGATGGGGCGAATCTGGCTACTTATTTTCAGCGAGACGCAACTTTCACCGGGCTGGAAGGTGAGATTACCTTCAATCTGGTAGACAACGGTGATTCTTCCCTGGCGCTTTCGCTGTTTGGTGATTTCGTTGATGCTGAATTCGATAGAGGCGGTAATATTCCTCGTATAGCTCCTGCCAAAGCCGGTGCCAAGCTGCGCTATTTTGGCGAAAACTGGAGCGTACACTTTCATGTCACGCGCTATACAGAGCAGGATGACGTGGGTGAATTGGAGCTAGAAACGCCTGGTTACACTTTAGTTTCAGTTTATGCTGACTACCATTTTGCAGTGGGCGCTAGCGACCTTAAGCTGTTTGTGCGTGGAGACAATTTGAAAGATGAAGAAATTAGAAACCATACTTCATGGCTCAAGAACTTCGCGCCAGAAGCGGGTCGAGGTGTGACAATGGGATTGCGCTACGAATTCTAATAAATACTGATTAATAAGCAGCTTGGCATGTGGTTTCTCTTTTTCATGCCAGCTGCATAAACGCTCAAAAGCGTTTGGTCGTGTCGCACAGAACTGCAAACGGTGCGCGCGCCAGCTTCAGGAGTGCTTTTAATATTGTTTGGAACACCTCCAGTTAATGAAGGTGACAATATCGTTGTAATTGGAAAGGTTTCTGACTAGTTGGAAACTTCTTTTTCGGATTCGAAAACAACCTCGCCATTGCCTCAGCGATTATCGAATATAGCTGTATAATCTAACGAAGGTTAATAGGAGTATACGGAAACACCTTCCGCTTCAAGACGGTAAGCGGAATCAGCAAGATCGCTGCGCATAGTTTCGCTGGTCAGCATTCCGTGAACAACTTGAGCGTCGTAGAGATGGTCTAGCGAGACTCCACGTTCGTAGGTCACGTAGATTATTTGATTAGGTGGTGGCGGCGGTAAGTGAATACAGGCGCCAAAAAAAGGTACCAGGAAAAATTCTGTTACTTTACGCTCTTCGTTATAGGCGATAGGAACAACAAATCCGGGAATCATAACGCGTCTGTTAATCAGATCTGGATTCACATCGAATGATTGCATCGCATTCATGTAAGCTTCCGCTTCTGAATTGTTAGACAATTGCTCTTCCCAGCCGTAACCGTCGTGAGTCATCTCTGGAGGGTTCGTCATTGCTTCAAGGTCTGCGTCGCTGAGTAGATCGACCCATTCGATGGCAAGTACGACATCCTGATCTTCCGCAGCATGGGTTAACATACTGGTGGACAAAATTATCAAGAATAGTATTTTACGAACCGGAACATACATGGGCCGTCGGTACCTTAATTGAATTTCTGACTGGCAAGTTTACCTAAAAATAGCCGTTGCGAATATGTCTGCAATTAGCATAAAAGAGCTGAAATATACCTGGCCAGGGTCTGATGAACCGACCCTGGACATGCCCAGCCTCGAGGTGGAGCAGGGCGGGTCTGTGTTTCTGCAGGGCGCCTCCGGCAGCGGAAAGTCCACCCTGCTTGGTTTGCTGGCAGGCACCCTGACGGCACAGAGTGGTAGTTTAAAGATACTGGGAACCGAGATTGCTTCGCTCAGCGCGAGGCAACGGGACCGCTTTCGTGCCGAGCATATTGGCATTGTGTTCCAGCAATTTAACCTGATTCCGTTTCTCACGGTATCTGGCAACTTGCGCCTGGCTTCCCGCTTCGCCAATAAATCCCGACTAGACACAGAATCCAGGGCAAAAAAATTAATGGAATCGCTGCGCCTGGATGGGTCAATCCTGGAAAGACGTGCGGACCAGTTAAGTGTCGGTCAGCAGCAACGGGTAGCAATAGCTCGAGCCTTCATCAACGAGCCCGAGATACTATTCGCCGATGAACCCACTTCCGCTCTCGATACCGAAGCCAGGGATTTCTTTATGCGCCTGCTAATGTCTGTCCGTGAAATGACAGATTGCACCATGATTTTCGCCAGCCATGACAGTTCGCTGGCCAGCTATTTCGAGACAAAAATCGAAATCACAGAAATTAACCGCGTAGCCAACAAGGTGACCAGCGATGTTTGAAGTAGCGCTTAGCAGTCTATGGAGCAGGCGCGGTAGTGTCATGCTGACCCTTGCTTCATTAACTATCAGTATGGCTATTGTTATCGGGGTCGAACATGTGCGCGCCCAGGCAGAAAATAGTTTTGTCAGAACTGTTTCCGGTGTCGATCTTCTCGTAGGTGCCCGCACCAGCCAGATCAATCTGCTTTTATATTCAGTTTTTAGAATCGGTAACGCCACAAACAATATCCAGTGGCAAAGCTACCAGGACATTAATGCCCGTCCAGAAGTCGCCTGGAGTATTCCGTTTTCACTGGGGGATTCTCATCGCGGTTACCGCGTACTCGGCACTAGCAACGATCACTTCGAATATTTTCAGTACGGTGATTCAGAGCCACTACGTTTTAGTGAAGGCGAACAGTTTTCACATCCACTACATGCAGTTGTGGGCAGTGAAGTTGCCCAGGCCTTGCAATATGAAGTTGCCCAGGAAATCATCGTTGCCCATGGTATTGGTAGCACCAGCTTTGTTAACCATGACAATCTCCCCTTTACGATTGCTGGCGTTTTGGCGCCAACCGGTACGCCGGTTGATCGAACGATTCACGTAACCCTGGAAGGAATAGAAGCCATACATCTTGGTTACCAGAATGGAATTCAAGTGGCGGCACTGGCACCCACTGCGGATGACCCTATTCTGGCAGAGTTGCAGCCTACGCAAATTACTGCGCTTCTTTTAGGCTTGGAATCGCCAATGGCCGTGTTTGGATTGCAGCGTGCAATCAACAACTATCCTTCCGAACCTCTAACAGCCATCTTGCCTGCAGTTGCACTGGGAGAGCTGTGGCAGATCATTGGTACCCTGGAAAACCTGCTCAGCGTAATTTCGATTCTGGTGTTAACCGCCTCTTTACTAGGCTTGAGCACCATGCTGCTGTCATCCCTGCGGGAAAGGCGGCGTGAACTGGCTTTGTATCGAGCCGTCGGCGCACGCCCTTCGTTTATCTTATGGTTGATAGAATTAGAAGCGTTTGCCATGACAGCAGTAGCCGCTATTCTGGGTTACCTGGTAGTGGTAGCAGGCATTACCCTGACCCAGGGATGGCTGAGTGAATCCTTTGCCCTGGTCATCGACACCTTTCCGTCGACACCTGGTATCTGGGCGTATATGGCCGGCGCGATTGTCGCAGCCGTGGTGCTTACCCTGATACCGGCAACACTTGCCTATTACCGCTCCCTCGGTCACGCATTACAATCATTGTAGATCTGCCTGTTATGAGCCGGGTACCTGATTGCCAGCGATATAAACGCTTTCAATGGTTTTTGTATTGGCAATATCTTCAATCGGGTTCTCGCTAAGGATTGAAAAATCACCCCAGTTACCCGGTTCGAGTGTGCCGACATCACTCATGCCGATACATTCCGCAGCGACCCCGGTTGATGCACGAATTACATCCGCAGGACTCATGCCAGCTTCAACCATCATGTCCAGTTCCATGTGTTCGAAGTAACCCTGAAAGCGTGCGGGAGGTCCGGTGTCTGTTCCCATCGCAATTGGCACGTCCGCCTGGGCGAGCATGCCAACATTGGCCATCGCTACTTCGAGACCTGCCTTATAACCCTGTGCTGAGCGGCTACTCGCCATGCGTTGCATCCGTTCTGGTTCTTGCAATTCTTCCAACACTTCCGGGTTAGCTTCGCGCAGAAAGTAAGAATCGCCCCAGAAGCTGGGTACACTTTCATAAATAAAGGTGGATACTTCGCGAGTAAGAGTTGGTATGTAGCACACGCCTTCCGCTTTGACCAAATTGATAAACTCATCGTCTACGGGCAAATCTCGAATGCTGTGCGCGATCAAGTCACCACCTGCCTGTAACATGAACTTGGCATCATCGAGATAGAACAGGTGTACCGCTACCGGCAGTCTTCGGCTGTGGGCCTGGTCAACCAGTGCTTCGAAAAACGGTCGCGGCATTTTCTGGGTGGCTCCCAGGTTGTCATCGATCCTGACCTTGATGAAATCGGCACCCATATCGGCATTGCGGTTTACCTCATTACGGATCGCTTGCTCGCTATCACCAACCACAACACTTCCTGCCACAAATATTCGTGCACGATTAAGGTCGGCACTGTGTTGTTCGTTCCTCAGGGCGAAACCTTCTTCCCGGTCGCCTCCCAGGCTGTTAATTGTAGTAATACCATAGCGGGCATAGAGGCTGAGCTGACGTAACAAGTTTTCGGTGCTGTAATCGGCGTTGCCATTGAGACCAATCGTGGCACCCACATGACCATGGGCATTTATCAGTCCCGGCATGATGAACTTAGCCGATACATCAATTACTTCGGCGCCCTCGGGAATTGCTACTTCTGATCGAGGACCGACACTGCGAACACGACCATCAGTAATAACCAGGGTGCCGTTTTCCAATGCGTCCGCCTCGGTTCCATCGATGATGGTAGCGCCAACAAAAGCAATACTGCCTTCATTTGCCATTGCCGTCGCCATACTCAAAATGCCCAGTATGAAAATGCCAGTAGAGAATATGGCCTTTAATAGAGAGTTGCTCTGCTTCATGATGCGGGTCCTCTTTTCTATGATTATTGAGGTCTGTGATTATTGAGGTTTTTAGTTATAAAGCGCCTCTCACTCCTGACAGAGGGGAACGCCAACCATTCTGGCTGCGAGGCCAGATTAACAAGCAATCAAGTGTATAACTGCCATCAACACTAATAAAGTCAGATTGCTTGAGTATATACCGGAGATTCCAGGGCTTGTAGAGCAGGCAAAGCCGCTAGACTCAGGAGCCAAGCTTGCATATGCTGCGGTGTGACTTTTTGCTGAGCGAGATGAATTCATGCTTACCAGAAAAACCGTTAGAAGGCTCATTTTTCTTGGCGTTGCATTGTCTGCAGCGGCCACTTCGATTAATGCCCAGACCGAAGATGAAGACACGATCAGGGAGCTGGTAAGTCGCCTGGAACTTTCCAGCTATAAAGACACTATTCGTGGCCTGACCCAGTTTGGCGACCGGCGCCAGGGCACGGCAAGAAATCGTGCTGCCGTGGATTGGATCGAAGAACAACTGGAATCCTACGGTTGTGAAACCGGTCGCATAGACTATGTGTTCGATCCGGAACCGCGCCCACCGCGAGTTCGTCCATCACAAGCCAGTGTGCCGGTTGAGGTCTATACGCGACCCGATGGTCGGGTCGGTCGCAATGGCAGTGGACCCGGTGGTTCTTCTATTTATGGGTACCGCGTACCAACAGGAGTTAATCGCGATTTGATGGCTCAACCGGATGAGCGTATTCGTGAGCTAAACAGGGAAGAGCCCGTTAACGGTCCCCGTTCCCAGGTTTATTGCACCAAGGTTGGCAAAAGCCGGCCCAATGAAATGTACATCATCAGCGCTCACATGGATGGACACGGCGTTAACGAAGCGGTAAATGATAACGGCTCCGGCACTGCCATCGTCATGGAGCTGGCGCGCATCTTCAGTGCTGCCGAAGCAGAGACCGATGTAAGCATTCGTTTTGCCTTGTGGAATAACGAAGAAACCGGGTTAAACGGCGCACGGGCCTACTTTGATCAACGGCGCGAACTGCAGGGCATAGAAAGCCCTGCCGGATCCGGCGAATACCCTGAACCGGTCTGGTTGGGCATGATTCAACACGACATGATGTTGTGGGACCACGGCGCCCCCGGTGCCGATGGCGTAGTCAGCCGAGACCAGCGCAGGGAAGCGGACGTCAATATTGAGTTTCAATCCGTATCTGCCCTGGTGGATGATTCCATGGAACTGGCATTCTTTTTTAAGGCAGCCGCAGATTCCTATACCACAGATTATCCCGCTACAGTTGGACCCCACATGACTAACACCGATTCCAGTGTGTTTATGAATACGGTTCCTTCTATTAGCCTGCGGGAAAATGAGCGCGGCGCCCATACCGGTGCCGGCTGGAATCCAACCTGGCACACGCCATTAGATGTGTGGACAACATTTACCGACGACGATTTTCGTCTTGGGCTAAATGCGGCTCAGATTACCCTGTCGGCAATTGCTCAACTCACAGGCACAAAGCTTGCTGATTAGGTTTAGATTGAATTCGGCAAGGAATCTAAAACAGAGCTATAACAGTGAGACCTGACCCTTTATTTAGGAAAGGGTAAGCTGCTCTGTTAGCTAATAGAAAAACTGATTAGAAAAAACTATTGCAGCATTTCATCAACCGCATCGTAGAACGCATTACGATGGGCGTTGTAGATAGAACCACCGGCAGCGGCTACGGGCCAGGCACTCAATACCACGATTACTAGGTTGCTTTCCGGCTTCACATAAATGCCCTGACCAAAAATTCCCTGAGCCCGGTAAGTCGCATCGTTGTTTAGCCACCACAGGTAACCGTAGCCGGAATTGCCTGGTGACGGGGTGGAAGATTCAGCCATCCAGCCTTCAGGAAGAACCTGTCTGCCATCGGGAAGCACACCTTCGTTTAAGGCAAACAGGCCGATCCGGCCATAATCCCTCAGGCTTATATTCATGCAACAGCCGCCTCGTTCGCCTTCATCTCCATGAGTGCCCCAATTAGCATCGAACTCCATGCCGAAGGGATGCCACATCTTGTTTTCCAGATAAGTAGCGAGATTGTTGCCAATGGCAGCGCGCACGATGGCACCCACTAAATCAGTTTCGGCAGTGCTGTAGTTGAACACTTCGCCTGCCGGGGCCACTCGTGGTTTGGTGCCCAGGTAACGCTGGATATCAATGACCCGGTCCGAAGGGTAGGTCACCACGTCGGAATCGAGATCAGTGTAATCTTCATTCCACTCGACGCCCGAAGCCATGTGCAACACATCCCGAATGCGCACCTCATCGTAAGAACTGCCGCGCAGCCTTGGCAGGTAGTCGGACACAGGATCGTCCACGCTGTTGATGTAACCTTCCTGGATTGCAGCACCCAGCAACATGGAAGTCACCGACTTCGAAATCGAAAACGAGATCCACAAGGTTTCTTCGCTATTACCCATGGCATAGCGTTCCAGCAGTAGATTGCCATCCTTGATTACCAGCAAGCCACCGGTGTGGTTGTGCAGCATGTAGTCATCCAGGGTAAAACTTTCGCCTTCCACCTCGTAAGTGAAATCGGACCAGTCATGCTGAGTTGGCGGGAGGTCCAGGGTGTACTCACCGGCGCGAATCTCCCTGACAGGATTAAAGCGATCCCAGTTGCGAAAGCGTACGATCTGCGCATCGCCACGATCGGTGAGTACGTAACCGTCAAATGGGAGTAGCGCTTCATCATTGGCAGGATCGACGTAACGCGGTTCTTGCGCCGCAATCGTAGCGCTTAGCAACATACTTGTAATGAATGCTGCGAGTATTCTGTTGGCTCGATAAAAAGTAATTAACAATTGATTAATTCCAATAACGTTTGTTATGTAATTAGATAGTCCTGAAATTTCTGTGACTTCCCGTCTAAAAAAGCGGCTGGTCACTGCTGAAAAAGGAGTCAAGCTATTCCCCGGCGTCTTCCTCTTCTACATCATTCTCGTCAGACTCTTCATCCTCTTCTTTCATGCCGCCCAGCCAGTCTTGTCGTAAGCGTGCCGTATTTTCATCCGCTTCTTCATTGACTTCGATTTCATGGGAGGCGTGGACTGGATCCAGGTCTACTGCGAGTGTTTTCAAACTTCCGTCACGGAACAGGGCCAGCTCCACTTCGTCTTCCGGCGTATAGCGTCGCAACAGTGCATTCAAACCTGAGCCAATGCGCTCTCCATCAAGAGCCAGCAGTTCGTCACCGGCATTGACGCCAGCGCGCCAGGCTGCCCCATCAAGATCTGCGAATCGCACAATCGGCGGATTTCCCCTGACTGCGACACCGAGTGAAACCTGTACCGGATCTTCTGAGGTGTCTTCACGCCCGAGCTCCCAGCCAATCGATTCAAGTACTTCAGCAACTGGCAGTGGGTTTGTATCGTATACCCAGCCGTCGAGGCGATCAGCGAGATCACCACCTCCCACCGCCGCCAGTCTTGCGCGAAAATCCTGGTAGGTGAAGCCTCCTTCTCCGAGGGGGAAGTCGTCGTACAGAGCGGACATGACATTGTCTAAACTGCGTTGACCGTTGCTTGCACGGCGGATTTCGAGATCCAGAACTAAACCAAGTAACCCACCCTGGCTATAAAAAGAAACGGTTCGGTTTGGTTTGTCTGCTGCACGGTCAGCACCGCGATGAAAACCCTTGGTCCATGCTTCGTAACTGGCACGGGCAAGAGTGTCCTGTCCGTAGCCGGGATTATCGAGAACCCCATCGATAGTTTTTGCCAGTTGTTCCCGATAGTCTTTAACAGAAACCAGTCCCGCGCGCACTGGCAATAATTCGTCATAGTAACTGGTCAGGCCCTCGGCGACCCAGAGCAATTCCGTATAGTTCAGGTCTTGATAGTCATAGCGATCGATTGCCGCAGGCCGGAAGCGTTTAACGTTCCAGGTATGGAAGAACTCATGGGCCATGAGGCCAAGAAAACCCTTCCATCGATCTTCATCCCAAAAGGACCGGGGATCCGTATGGACCACGGTGCTATTGTAGTATTCAGTTCCACCGCCAAGCCCCGGACCACTGTGTAACAAAAAGAGGTAGTAGTCGGTGGGCAATGGACTGCTTGCAGATTCAAACACTTTAACCGTTGCTTCGACGATCGCACTGATGTCTTCGGTCAGCCGGGCTTCATCACCATCCCAGGTTCCATCGATCAGAAAGTCGATAGTCATGCCGCCAGCCTCGAAGCTTACCAGGTCAAAATTACCTGCCTCTATGGGTGAGTCCACCAGTCGGTCGTAGTTTGGCGCTACAAAGCGACTGGATTCAGGCTGTTCCATGCCGCTGGCTGCCTGCCAGCCAGCGGGCAATTCCATGGCCACTTCGATGGGTTCATCGCGAAATCCGTCTGCATAGATAAAAGCGGCAGCAGGATTCAGAAAAGCGTGCTCGGCGTCAACGTGGCGAGTCCGATCCGTAAGACTGTCGGCGTAGAGGCGGTAGCGCACAATTACGTCATCGCTACTTGAATCTGACCGGTCCACTCGCCAGGAAGACTTGGCTGCTTGTTCAAATGGCAGGGACGCGCCATTACCGTCGGTAACTTCAATACCGGACATGGTGCCGACAAAATCCAGCACCAGGTAAAGACCTGAACGCCAAACCGGCAAATGGAAGTCTAGAGTATCGCCCCTAACTTCACTGAAACGAGCCTCGATAGAGACTTGCTGAACTTCACGCTCTGACAGGTCAACGCGATAGAAAGTTTCATTAGCCCTGGCAACATTAACTAGGCCTAAAAGTGCTAGCGCTAATACAAACGATAAAAAGTTGCGAGCTTGAACAGACAACATAATATTCATTGAGTCTCCTTTGAATGCCAGCGCTTTACTTTAGCGCTGCAAGATCGACTACCACATCCCAGTTAAAGCGAAGAAAACGATTTAACTCACTTATCAAGATTCGCTCCTGATCACTGTGGGCACCAAAGCCCAGGCCGGCATCTTCTCGATCGATGGCGGGACCAATGCCATAGCATTGCACACCGCGGGCGCGGAGATAGGCCATATCAGTTGCGCCAGTGGACATAGTTGGAAGGGTAATCACGCCGTAGTGTTCCTGAGTTTGTTCCTCGATTGTAGTGAATGCTACCGTGTTGATGCTGGCCTGTCCGGCGGGGCGAGTATTGCGCTGGCCGAGGCTAACTTCGATTGATTCGTCGCCAATGACACCGCGAAGACTATCGAGAAAGTCTTCGATGTTCTCATCGGGCAGGGCGCGAAAATCAACTGAAGCGCGGGACTCCGAAGGAATCACATTTATGCGATATCCCGCATCGAAGATAGTTGGCGAAAGTGAGGAACGGAGCATGGAGGCGTGCCGGGGTTCATAGGCGAGGAAGTACTCGTCTGCTTCACTGGCGCGACCTTCATCCAGTACTGCCAAATATCGCTCACCTGCGTCTGGCGGTGATATGGAGGCCAATCGTTCGAAGTAGGTGTAAGTGGTTTCGTTCAGGCGAATAGGAGAGCGCCAAGCGCCGATTGCAGAAATTGCATTCGCCAGGCGCACTACAGAATTGGTTTGCAAAGGAACCGAACCATGGCCGGCAACACCACTAGCAACCAGTTCTATTCGATAGGGAAGTTTTTCAACTGTTTGCACCCCAGAATACATTAGCTCGCGATTCACTCGCGCTACGCTGCCACCTTCAGCGAGACAGAATTCCGCTTCGATCTTGTCGAAGTGCTCATTCACCATAAACTCGATGCCGTACTCAACAGCACCTTCTTCACCCGATTCGGCGAGGAAGATTACGTCCCGGGCCAGGGGCACGTTCTGGCGTTTTAACTCCAGCATTACCATCAGGCCTGCTGCCAGGTTGTCCTTGTCGTCTACCGCACCGCGACCATACACGTAGCCGCCATCAACAGTTGCGCTGAAGGGTGGAAAGATCCACTTCTCCGGATCCACGTTGACCACATCGGTATGGGCCATAATCAGCAAAGGCTCTTCACTGCCATCGCCTTCGAGTCGGGCAACGACATTGGGACGTTCTGGATCAACCGCGAGCATCTCCACGGGAATGCCTTCGGCAGCCAGGACATCCCGCAAATATTCTGCAGCAGGTAACTCACGTCCAGGCGGATCACTGGTATCGAATTGCAGCAGCGCGCGAAAGTGGCGTAGCAATTCTTCCTCGGCAGACTCCCAGTCAGGCTGATAATTCTGGGCTTGCGCGCCGGAGCTTAAGCTTAGAATCAGAATAACTATAAGTTTTCGCATGGTGTTACCTCGTGTCATTCGGTGCCGTTTAATCTACACGGCCAGGCAAGGAGCTGAGAATAGCAGTTTTTCGGGAGGACAACTAAAGGCAAATCCCTGGAAATTGGGCGTGGAGGCGGGGAATGCGCGGTAAGTCAGGCCGCGCTTGCTTTACACAAAAGCGTTAGTTAAGCAGGCGTCCCTTGCTGACTACTTGCACGATGCGCTTGGTGTTATTGATGTCATCCAGGGGGTTTGCTTCGAGTAATACCAGATCCGCAACTTGTCCCGGAGCTATTGCGCCCATCTCTTCTTCAAGCCCAAAGAACTTCGCCGGCACCAGGGTAGCGGCTTCCAATGCTTCCATTGGGGTCATTCCGGCCCTTACCAGGTAATCCAGTTCCGAGTGCAGACTATAGCCCGGCACCGAAAGGTTTATAGGCACATCGGTACCAGCGCCGAAGGGTACACCGGCATCGTGCATGCGATTGGTCAGGAACATACTCCAGTTTGCAAACCTGGGATCGCCCAGTGGCGAAACACGCCGCCTTTCCGTCTGGGTTAGCCAGTCCTGTTCAACATTTTCCGGAAGGCGAGCCAGTGCCTCTTCCCAGTCATCTCTTTGCCAGGGTGGCATTAGCATGAATGAATTCAAGCGCAGGGTTGGCACCATGACGGTGTCTGTTAATGCAGCGATTACTGCATCGCATTCGGCTTCGTCGTAGTTTTCAATTGCCGGAACGCGCTGATTGGTATGCATGGCAGACCGTAGCTGCGCTCCCGCGATACCCTCATCATTTTGTAAAAGTCCGAGGCGAGCCTGATGCAATTGTTCTGCATTGGCAGCGCAGTCCATTTCGATGTTGCGCAAATGTTCGATGGAACTGACCCGCGCGCCAGCGTCGCGAGCACGCATGGAAAGAGGTACATGGGAATCGATCGGCAGATCGAGCTCTTCAGCGATCTCAGTCAACGCTGCAAAAACTTCCGGTGTTACCATTTCATAGACCTTGATGAAATTCACACCCTGCTCGTGCATCTCGGTAACTTGTTGCCGGGCGGCAGCGGGAGTGGGAACCGCTACACCGATCTCGGGGCGGCCCACGCCATCGTAGACGACAAATTCCCCATCCAGCAGGGGGCCAGCAAAAAAGACACGGGGTGCTATTGCACCATCGGCACGCATTTCTTCAACTACCGGCAGGATTTCATGCATCAGGCCTCCGGTATCACGCACACTGGTAATCCCCCAGGATAAAAACAATTCTGGCATTGCGGCAGTAAGGCGCTCATCGTAGGTTAGATGGACATGAAAATCCCAAAGGCCAGGAATCAAGTACTGGCCACTGCCATCTATAGTTTCAGCCACATTAAATGTGGCGCCTGACCCTTGAACTGAAACTATTTCGTCACCTTCGAATACTACGGTTTGGTTTTCACGAGTACCGTTAACCGCATCGATTACGGTGACATTGGTGATAGCTACGGCTGCTGCTGTACCAGAAATAGTGTTCGAGCTAGTTTCATCTGATGGATTAACCGGCTGCTCAGAGCAAGCGGTGACAAGCAGAATTGTCAGGAGGAGGGCTAGTCTGGGCATGGAAATCTCCGTAGCTATCAATAATTCAGATAATAGATTGAGTCAGGTAATTTTTACAGCTGCTATGTTAATCGGGCAACAATAATTCATATTGTTCTGTCGCCAGTGATTTCTCATACTCAAGCTGAGCTCCCAACGCTTTGGTGGAGAAACTACAAAACCTGTGCTGTGCTCATCACTGCTTCGGATTTCCGCTTGATCTCTGTGGCTACCTCAAACGGATCGCCATTCACCAACTCCTCCCGAAACAATTCCACGGATAGCGCACCGGTATACTCTTTCTCGGCGAGTTTGGTGATTATGGTGTTCAGCGGAGCAATACCATCGCCGGGGATAACACGATAGCTGTTGTCGGTTAATTCCCTCGGTGCGTCGAGCAGATCCTGAAAGTGACAATGCACCAGTTCACCAGGTTCCAGTAAATCCAGGTCTTCCAACTTGCTGAGCCCGGACCAGAAATGAAAGAAATCAATCATAGGTCGAATGTTGGGGTGATCGGCAGCGCGGGTCACATTCAAGGCAGAGCCCAGGGTCGCCAGGTGGTTCGAATTCCGCAGAAATTCAATCATGCAGGTGAGACCATACTCGGCAGAAATTTCAGCGACTTCACGAACGGCTGCAGGAGTTGCAGCAAAGTCATCAGCTGTCACTTCACGGAAAGTAATGGAAGGTGAGTAAATTTTTTCGAGTCCGAGTTCGGCTAACTGGTCGCAACTCCGGCGCCAGGATTCCAGCGATTCTTCTCGCTGGGGGCCGGGAATCCAGAGATCCGGTAGGGCTACGGCAGCACAAACTGGCGTTTGACCGAGGTCATCAAGGAGGTTTCGAGCGCCATTCAGGGTGTCGTTCTCCAGAAAGCTATCCAGCATGCCGCCGTTCAGCTCAACATATTCAATCCCTGCGCGTGCCCAGCCTTCCAGTGAACCACGGAACCCGGCCGAACTGGATGTATTTTGATGCATGGCCAGTAACATCTTTCCCGAAGCCGCCGATTGAGCGAGAGATTCTTTGGCTGTCAGCACTAAGGGAGCTGCCAGGGATGAGAGAAGGAAATCGCGTCGATTTAACATGAACGTCACCTTTTTATGTTTTCATTGTTAATAGCTAAGAGAACAGCTGGTGAAATAACAATGCTTTCTGAATTTACGTTTGCTCAATACAGGGCGAATCACCGAGCGCTTATTTGGTACCAACAGTCGAGTTTGTATATGATCTTAAGTTATAACTTTACAATAATCTAATTGCCAGACTGTTTATACTGAAGCCTGGATAAATCCATCGAGAACAAGATTCGCAGTACCCATCTAACTATAAAGAAGTAATGAGGTAATAAAAATGAAGACCAAGTTTTTGAGCTGCATAGCTACAGCTGTACTTCTATTTTCAGCGACCATGGCCGTTGCCCAAGACGATGAAAGTTTAATGACTTACGATCTGGCCACCAGGGCAATGGATGCGGCGGAAGCCTATGCGCGGGAGCAGGGGTGGAATGTCACGATTCTGATCACCGACCAAAACAATAACCCGGTCATGTTGCGCCGTATCGACGGTGCGGGTGGGCGGACATTTTCTTTCGCCACCGCAAAGGCGTTAGTGGTAAACGAGACAGGGCTCACTTCCGGTGAATATGGAAGAAGACTGGAAGCGGGGGATATTGATGAAATCGAAGGCGGGGTCACATTCGCCGGTGGCGTACCGGTGTTTCGCAACGGTCAACGTATTGGAGCGATTTCAACCAGTGGTGTGAGAGCGTTACAGGATGAGGAAGTTTCCGCTGCTGGAGCAGAAGTCATAGGAAGTATTTCAAACTAAAAGTATTTCAAACAAAAAATGGAAGGAGCAAACTTATTTAAGGATGAATAATTTTGCTCCTCTTTTTACTGTGCTCTTTCTATTATTCTCTTTTTAATTCTCTCCTTGCTCTTATCTTCAAAAAGCAAATTGTAAGTCTACACATCAATCTGCTGATTGAATTAGTAATTGTCCAGCAAGGCAGGTTCACTAACTCCTTCGATTCCTACCAGCGCCAGTATGTTTAGCAGAACCGCCTGTGGTCCCAGGTGTGAGTTAACGGGTTCAAACCATTCTCCCGGTGAATGCGAACCACCACCTTCGCCACCACCCGGCAGGGTTATGGCGGGGATACCCATGGACATGGGTACATTTGAATCGGTGCTGGAAATCGCTATCCCATCTATTGTAATCCCCAGTTGAGCGAACGCTGCTGCCGCAATCTGTACGATTGGACTATCCGGGGGAGTGTTTCCTACGGGTCTATCCCCTATGAGTTTGAATTCAACACTGATCGACTCGCTGTTCCAGCGGGCGTTTTCTTCAGCCACGGCGGTTAAGGCTGCTTGTTTGGCTTGCTGTTCGAAGCGGGCCAGGGATTCGGCGTCATTGGATCGCATATCGATAGCGAAGATGGCTTCCGCTGCAATGGAATTTACCGAGGTTCCTCCGCTTACGGTGCCTACGGTGAAGGTAGTTTTTGGAAACTGTGGTGTACGCAATTCCGAGATATGTGCGATTGCCCTGCCCATGGCATGAATGGCTGAAGGTAGTCCGAAAGCTCCGAAGGAATGGCCGCCAGGACCCCTAAAAATAAACTCGAAGCGGCGACTGCCGGTACCACCGGCGGTAATTCTGGTTAAGCGAACGCCATCCACCGAGATAAAGCCGTCCACATCGGTCAAATCCCGGAACAGGGCTTTAACGCCGCGCAGATCACCTCGACCTTCTTCGCCAACATTGCCACTGAAGATGATATCGCCAACGGTTTCGATGCCACTCTGGTTCAATACATCGATAACGGATAGCAGCACGGCAAGTCCGCGTGTGTCATCACCAATGCCAGGAGCATAGTAACGTCCGGCACGAACCTGAACGCTAGTATCAACTGATTCCGGAAAGACCGTGTCCAGATGGGCAGTGATTAAAAGTGTGGGGCCATCACCGGCACCTGGTCTTATGGCAACTACGTTGCCTTCACTATCAAGATAAGCATCGTCGAATCCGAGGGTCTGCATACGTTGCAGGTAATCTTCCGCCCGTCTTTCCTCCATGAAAGGTGGCGCTGGAATTTCTGTGATGGCCAATTGTTCACGTACCGTGGCCGCTTCCCGTCGTTCGATGTGTTGCAAGGCTTCTTGAACTCTCGGGTCAGAGAATACTGCGTCGAACTTTTCCGTAATGTCATTATCGATTGGAAACAATGGGTCGACTTCTTGTGCAGAAGTGATGCCACATAGTAGCGAAAAAACCAGGCTATTTATTACAAGCGCTTTCATAACAATACTTCTACTTTTGAATTCAACTTACTGGTGTTCAGTTTCAACAATCTTTAGATGGGGATGGCTTAATCAGGCTTCGTTCTGAATTTCCTGGGCGATCTGCTGTACTTCGTCCAGTACTCTCAACAGGTTGCCTGACCACATCATTTCAATCTCTGCTTCAGTGTAGCCACGATTAACCAGTTCCAGAGTTACGTTAAACGTCTCAGAAGCATCGTTCCAACCGCTTATGCCGCCGCCACCATCAAAGTCTGAGCTTATGCCCACGTGCTCAATACCTATCAGATCTACGAGATAGTCGATGTGATCTACAAAGTCTGCAACAGAGGCAGTAGGTGAATCAGCAAAACTGCCGCCGGCAGCCCAATGGGCTCGGCGTAATTCATTGACATAGGAGCCAAATGCTACAGTTTGAACTACGCCACCATTTTCTTTCAGGGCCAGCAGCATTTCATCATCGAGGTTCCGTGAATGATTGGTCAGTGCACGTACCGATGAATGGGAAGCAATAACGGGTGCACGGCTAAGCTCGATAGTTTGCATGATCGAGTCTTTGGAAGGATGGGAAATGTCGATCATCATACCCAGTCGATTCATTTCTTTTATGGCAAACCGTCCCATCTCGCTCAAACCACCATGCCAGAACACGCCATCCGCTTCGCCAGTTTGTGAATCGGATAGTTGGTTGTGACCATTGTGGGCCAGTGACATGTAACGCCCACCCAGATCATAAAACTTTTCGATATTGGATAGATCGGGCCCAATCGGATAGGCATTCTCAATGCCGATCATGGCTACTTTTTTGCCGCTTGCAACAATGCGCCTTGCATCATCAGAGCTTAGAGCAATCTCTATCTGATCTGGCGCTATTTCTTCCGCCAGCCGATGAATCGCTTCGAATTTATCAATGGCATTGGCATAGGCGGCTCGATAACCTTCCGGATTCAGTTCACCCTGGCCGGTGTACACAATAAACCAGGCTACATCCAGGCCGCCTTCATCCATCTTTGGCAAATTTACCTGCGTGTCCAGGTTCTGGGTATAGTTGGTTTCCAGGGTAAAATTCTGGGTGTTGATATCGGCATGGGTATCGAGAGTAATTACCCTTTCATGAATTGCTCTCGCCAGTGCCACTGGATCATCAACGGGCTCTCCGGCGACATCATTGCTGACAATGCTTTCATTGGATTCACTACAGCTGAGAATCAACAATGGAGTAATAAATAGAAGAAAGAATTTTCTGAGATTAAGCACGACTTTTTTGTACCCTGTTGTTTACCTGGCCGGCCCTGCAAGAGAATAGCAGTGTTCGGTGTATTCTAATCGAGATTAAATAGGAACTTAGCATTTATAAATAGAAAAATCGGCCAAACTAATTGGCCGATTTTCAATTTGTAGTTTTTACTGTCCGCATACCCTTCTCAGGGTAATCAGCTTATTTGCTTACTGTTCGTAATAGGGCCTGCTAACCATGTGGTCCGGATTTGCATCAGAGCGAGGAACCATTTTCTGTGGTCTGCCAGCCTGATTGTCAGTACCGTATAAATTACCGTCTTCATCAGCCGCCAGTGAATGCATCTCGATCCACATATGTGGGCCTTCAACCGGTAGCCTCCAGGTGTATTCTGGTGTTCCATCCAGATTGAATTTAACAATCTTGGGTGGGCGAATATCGGTTACCCAGGCAGCATCTTCGCTAACGGTAATGTCGAGAGGCAGGTCGAGTCCCTCCCAGGTAGCTTCATACTCATAACTCGGGTAAGCATCTGAGCCGAGTTCAGCGGTCTGGCGAAAAACTTTCACGTCGCGCTTGTCACGATCGAGCGCGTAAAGTGTTTGCTCTGGACCAAGGGCCAGTGAATGAACCGAGGCGAATTGATGGATTTCATCACCACCTTCACCAAACTCGGAACGGTAAGTGCCGTCGGCATTGCGAACCACGACGCGATTATTGCCGCCAAGACCGTCACCTACCAGGAACATGCCATTGGGCAAGAATGCAACATCCTGCGGCAAGCGATAATGGGTTTCGTCTTTACCTGGAATGCCTTTTTCTCCCAGGGTCATAACCAGGCGTTCACCGTCATTAGAGAACACATAAATAATATGATTGGTTTCGTCGACTAACCACAGTCGGTTTAGAGGATCATAAGGGCTCATGCGAAGACGATGGGGACCCGGGCCTGGTGTGCCTTTAAACAGATGATCCCAGTGATCCCATACTTCCAGTAATTCTCCTTCGCTGTTAACTACATAGATGCAGTTCTGCCATTCTCGGCCACGGCCTTGTAAGACATTCCAGCCAATAGACCCTGGGAAGCGGGTATAGCTATCCGGAATAGGATCGGGCAGACGGGTTTCACCCCGTTGCAGGAAGAAGATGCGATCTTTGTTCTGCACATAGACCCCCGAAGTACCACCCCAGGTCATGCCTTCTTCGGCAAATGGCTGCATCCAGGTCTCAGTTGTGTAGTCATAGGGACTGGGGCCGATAATGCCCGAGTCCTGGGCGAGTGCCGGAATAGTCAAAACGCTGGCTATAACACAAAGTGCCAGTCTGGTTGGGAGAGATCTCATAAGGTCCTTCCTTTGCTACGTTGGAGTTATTCTAAAGAGGGTGCAATCTAGCATTTTGCTTTGCCTAACTGAAGCTGCAGCACTACAGAAAAAGAGGCTTGCACGGATGCAAATGGCGATCCATATGGCTTGCGCAGGGCCCAGCAAGCACGTATTTATGCAGCGTTACAGTCCGTCAGGGAGCTGAAAACCGGGCCTGGAGGCCCAGGGGGCAAGCGTATGCCCGAACCTATTTGTGCTGTACAATAGCTGGCGCTTCGGGATTCAGGAGTGGAAGAATTATGATCGCAAAATTACGAATAGTATTTTACCTGGCAGCTTTAGCCGTTGGTCTATCCTCGCCTGTCGCTTACGGTCAGGCCCAGGAAACAAATCAATTCGAAGACATGGGGGAGTTCCTCAGCATCGAGTGGGAAGATTTGATGAGCCGGGCTGATCTCGATGCAATTCTCAATGCGCCGCCGATGTCGCACGATTTATATGGATGGGAAGAACAGCTCGGCGATGATCCGGAGCAAGATGCCTATAGAAAGGCGTTGCAATCTTTCGATGTTAATCCCGAGATGCTCAACAAGCGGGTCATGATCCCAGGCTTTATTGTTCCTACTGCCTACAACGAACAGAGACTGATTACAGAATTTTTCCTGGTACCTTTTTTCGGTGCGTGTATCCACTTGCCACCGCCGCCGCCAAATCAAATTATCCATGTTAAATATCCAGAAGGATTACCCCTGGATAATTATTACGAACCCCATGCGGTTCTGGGTGCACTTAATAGTGAAGTGGTTCGAAACGATCTGGCAGATTCAGCTTATAGTATGGAAGCTGAAGGCGTTGAGGTTTTTATCTACTAGAGAATTACCCGGACGGGAACTTAAACTCAGTCGGACTTTGTATTCAGGCAATTGTTGCAAAGGCCAAAAAGTTCGACCGTCATGTGTTTGACCTGAAATTGTTGTTCCCGTTCTACATATCCGATTGACTCGCTAAACGTCGCAACCTGAAGTTCACGAACTTCTTCGCAGCTTTCACAAATTAGAAAACTTCCCTGATGTTCTTTTTCAGGATGGGAACAACCCAAATAAGCGTTGAGCGATTCCAGTTTGTGTACTAATCCCTGGGCCTGGAGAAAGTCCAGTGTCCTGTAGACAGTTGCAGGTGCTACGCCGCTACGCTTTGAGGCTAACTCAGATAATAAATCGTAAGCTTTTACTGGTTTATGCCCGGCCCAAACAAGTTCAAATACCTGGCGGCGTAAGTCTGTGAAGCGTTCACCACCGTTTTCGCAAACTCGCCTTGCTTGACTCAGCGCTTCTTCAATACACAGTGAATGATTGTTGCCACAGGCGAATGTAGAGGAGTTTGCTAAAGACTTTGAAGTGGCCACGGCTACTATTATTCCATTCTCAGGATCGGATTGTTGGCTGTAAGTTGAGCCAGACCTTGCTGTCCCTCTACTATCCACTGCACAGTAATCTCTTCGATTCCACTAAAGCGCTCGAAAGCAAAAACTGTAAATTCTTTTGCAGGTGCTGAAGGGCAATCGAATAAATATTGAACATGAAATTCGGCATGGGCGCCTCCTTCATCATGATCTTCGTCATGCTCATGGGTGTCGTCTTCAAATTCAGGCGCTTCAAACGTAACAGTTGATAGCTGGCAGTTTCTGAAAACATCGCCGACTAACCACTTAGCGCTCTGCAAATCTGCACTCACACTATTGAGTCGCTCGGTCTCTTCCGGCGAATCGGGTGCACGTTCGAATCCCAGTAGATTTAATGCCGGACTGATAAATTCAATCTGAATCTGTTGTCCCACCAATGCAAGGTTTAGTTCCGCTTCACCATGAACATGGCTATCGAGTCCCTGAGCGAGAACAGGCCCATATGCCACAGCCAATGAGAGCAAGGACAGGCAAAAGACGTTTTTGACTGATTTTGTATTACAGGTCGTCATACCTATACACCCCGCGAGAGCCCGTATTATTTGCCAGAAAGCAGCTTGCCACGGAAAGAAGTTATAATATAACATTGCGTCCCTTTAGTATCCACACCAAGTAGTGCCAGATCAATTTGAGCTCTCTTTATCTCAGCATTTCAGCCGCCAGCAATTGTGCAGCTTTCACTCTGTCTGGAATTGCGCGGCTTGGAAGTTAAACAGGTAAAACGATTCAGCATGGCGAACCGAACACAGCTTACGGAGTAGTGATGCAAGAAATTTCCACGAACATGGATAAAGCAGCTATAGGTTTATCGTTGGTTTGTATCGTCCATTGCCTGGCCATGCCAATCGCAATCGTTATGCTACCGGCTTTGGGTGCGACTTTTCTTGAAGATGAAAAGTTTCACTTCGCAATTTTGTTCTTGGTAATTCCAACAAGTCTCTTCGCACTAGGTTTGGGTTGTAAAAAGCATCGCCGCAAAGAAATACTCGCTATTGGATTGCTCGGCTTATTTGTACTTTGCCTAATTCTAATAATTGGGGAAGAAACCTTGGGTGAGTTTGGCGAAAAAGTCAGTACTATTATTGGGGCATTTATCGTTGCTCTTGCTCATATTCGCAATTTTACGCTTTGTCGCAGTTTGCCTTGTAGTGAACATTCATCGTCCGACAGAGCATGATTGACTGCTATGGAAATCAATAAAGTAGGTAGTGCTATTAGTCAATCAATTCATCTAAGGTATTAAGAAAATTGTAAAGAGCCGTCTAGCAGTTGTGTCAGTTCACTTAATGATGGGTAGATAAAGTTATTGCTTGAGTATTAGAAAGACTGGCATTCAATCTTTCAATCCCTAACTGATAAAAATGCTATCAAACATCGCATCATGCTAGCTAACAACTGAGAATTCCTACTCTATTTCGCAAGGATTAGTTATGTTTCTATTTCGAGTCGTCAAACCCACTACCAAGGCAATCAGTGTAAGGCTAACTATTGCTGTGAGTAAGATTCTTCTGTTGTTCATTTCAACTATTGCAATTGCGCAAAGCTCGAACGATTCCTTTGTTATTGGAGATGTTGAACTAGAGGCTGGAGAAAGCTATCGCGGCTTTCTTCAGGTACCAGAAGGTTCTGATGGTGTAAGCACTGTGATTCCGATCACCGTGCATAACGGTTCTGAAGCGGGCCCAACCGTTTCATTGATCGCTGGCATTCACGGTTCAGAGTATTCACCAATCCTATCGATGCAGGAAGTGGCAGGTCTTATTAATCCCATTGAGCTAAAAGGCACCTTGGTCATTGTGCATATTGCAAACTTGCCAGCATTCACCGGTCGCACTATCTATTTTGGTCCGAATGATTTGAAAAACCTGAATCGCTCTTTTCCTGGTGATCCCCAAGGCACAATTACCGAAAGAATAGCCCACGCGCTAACGACTGAAGTCATAGACCGATCGGATTATCTCCTGGATATCCATTCCGGTGATGCAAATGAAAGTTTGCGACCATCCTATAGTGCTTACTATGCGGAGGCGGGAGGCGAGGAAGTCATTTCTGAGTCTCGACGTATTGCTGTGGCATTTGGATTGGAAACAATTGTGCAATTTGCGGGTGATTATGATTCCTTAAATGATGCTATTTACACCAGCGCCCAGGCAGTGAAACGGGGTGTTGCTGCAATGGATGTAGAATCCGGCGAATTGGGCATTATTGATGATTCCTATATCGACCCTATTACTGATGGCGTGCTAAATGTGATGCGCGAATTGGATATGATAGCCGGCGCACCTGCGCAGCCGACAAATCCTCTATTCATTAGTGAGCGAGCTAGAATTTACAGTGAGCACAACGGAATCTGGTATGCCGATTCATTGGTAAAAACTGGAGACTATGTAAATGAAGGTACCAGATTGGGTGTAATCACGGATTACCACGGTAATGAACTCGAGACCATTCGAGCGCCTGATTCTGGTGTTTTACTTATCTTGTTTGGTACACCGCCTGTTAATGAAGGCGACAATATTGTTGTGGTTGGAAAAGTAGCGAATTAGTTCTGAGAAGTATCTGAAACTTCGGCGTTGGCTTCGGCTATTTCCGTGGGTACAAAGTCACCTTCGAAACGTACTAACTGATCGTCGGCAAAATAGACGGTGATTTTCTCCTGTCCACGGACGCCGCCGCCAGGTTGGAAGCTGTAGATGTAATCCCAGCGATCCTGGTGAAAGGGATCCCTCACTAAAGGTGTGCCCATGACGAAAATCACCTGGCGCTTGGACATGCCGGGGCGCAGTTGATCCACCATATCCTGGGTAATGATATTGCCCTGGGGAATAGAGATTTTGTACACGCCAGGAAAATCCATGGAGCCGATGTTGTTGCAGGCTATTAGCGTAGTGCTTATTCCAGCGAGTACAAGCTTGAGAATTCGTTTCGTCATTAAAGTATTTCTGCTCAGACTTTTGGGTCTTACTGGCCTCCTCGTCGAGGTCCGGGCATAATACCCTACCTAAAAAGGCAGGAAAACTATGCATTTAGCCAGGAAGATCCTGTTTAACTAAGATTTATTACGTATCGTCTGGATACATCTTGAATTTTAGCCTTTATCCCTATACTTGAGACAGCCCTATGGCCACCGAAAATCAGGAATTGCGTAAAGCCGGCTTAAAAGTCACTTTGCCCAGAGTAAAGATTCTTCAGATTCTGGAAAGTTCCGAAAACAAGCACCTGAGTGCAGAAGATGTTTATAAGGCACTCATCGAAGCAGATGAAGATGTTGGGCTTGCAACGGTTTATCGTGTATTAACCCAATTCGAAGCTGCTGACCTTGTCATGCGCCATCACTTTGAAGGCGGCCATTCAGTATTTGAACTTACTCCCGGTGATCATCACGATCACATAGTGTGCAACAAGTGTGGCAAAGTCGAAGAATTCTTTGATGAAATAATCGAAGAACAGCAAGAAAATATTGCAGAAAAATACGGCTTTAAGATTACCGATCACAGCATGTATCTTTACGGCATCTGCAACACATGCCAGCAAGATGAAGAGTAGAATCTAACTGCTAGCGTGAGGCTACCATTTGTTCGGCGTGGGCGAGAGACTCATCGCTGTAGTCATCCCCACCAAGCATTCTCGCAATTTCCTTGATTACCGCATCGTTACTTAACTGTTTGATCTGCGTGAGCGTCGATTTCTTCTCGCTGCTTTTGCTTACAAAGAAATGATGGTTGGCCTGACCGGCCACCTGGGCCTGATGGGTTACGCAGAGAATCTGGGTGCGCTCACCAAGTTTTCTTAATAATTCTCCCACAACTTTTGCTACTCCACCGCCGATTCCCACATCCACTTCATCAAAAACCAGGCTTGGAATTTGTGAGGTTTGCGCGGTGATTACCTGGATTGCCAGGCTGATACGTGAAAGCTCTCCGCCAGATGCAATTTTTATCAAAGGCTTGGCATTCTGGCCCGGGTTTGTGCTCACGAGGAACTCGATTGTTTCGAATCCAATGGGAGACGGATTGTCATTCTCTTTTGTGCTGAGGCTAACTTCCAGCCGGGCATGGGGCATGCCCAGTAGCTCCAGCTGTTCATTAATCTGTTTAGCCAATTTCTTTGCACTCTTTAGCCGTTGCTTGCTCACTTCTTTCGCAATGGTTGCAAACTGTTCTCGCAACAACTTGTCATTGGCTTCGAGTTTTTCCAGTTCTTCGTCAGAGTTCTGAAAGCGGCCAAGCTGCTTGCGTAGATCCTCGATTACCTTTTCAAGCTCGTCAGGTTTAATTTTGTGTTTGCGGGCAATGCTATGGAGTTCACTCAAGCGTCGATTTATCTGTTCGAGCCTTTCCGGGTTTGCTTCAAATTCATCCTGAAAAGAGCGCAGGTCGGATACCGCTTCGCTTAGCTGGATCTCTGATGACTCCAGTAATGAAATTATTGAATCGATGCGCTCGGTTTTGTTGGGCAATTCTCTTAATGCGTTAACTGCTGAATGCATTAAGGACAGTACCGATTGATCTTCGTTTTCCTGGCATAGAGATAATGCTGTGCCGACACCTGTGAGTGTTTCGTCGGCGCTGTTTAGCTTTTTGAATTCTGCTTCAAGCGATGAGACCTCGTCTTCGCCGAGATTTAGTTCATCTAATTCGGAGAGCTGGTAAGACAATAATTGGGTTTGGGCCGAGTACTCTTCTGATTGCTTGCTGAGTTCATCCAGTTCATTAAAGTTTTGTTGCCATTGTTTAAAGGTAGAGCTCAGTTGTTCCCTTAGTTTTTTGTCGACACCGAACTCGTCCAATAATTTTTGATGGGTGCTGCGTTGCAGCAATGACTGGTGTTCGTGCTGGCTATGAATGTCGAGCAACATTTCTCCCAGCTCTTTCAGGTTAGCCATGGTCACGGCGGACCCGTTTATATAGCCCTTTGAACGGCCGTCTGAATTTACGACCCGGCGTAAAATACAGATGCTGGAATCATCGGATTCCAGGTCATGTTCCTCCAGCCAGGATTTTGCTACTTCGATGCGGCTGGTTTCAAACTCAGCACAAATATCTGTTTTTGTGGCGCCACTTCTGACAACGGTTTTGTCAGCACGGTCGCCGAGGGTCAGGCCAAGGGCGCCTAAAATAATTGATTTTCCGGCACCGGTTTCACCGGTGATAACCGACATACCCGATTGGAACTCAATTTCCAGTTGATCGACTGTGGCGTAATTCTGAATGGAAAGCTGATGCAGCATGGGCTCACAGTATATTGGATCAATATCTCGATAGCAGCCAATTCCATGAAAAAAGCCCCCTGGAGCGCTTGAAATCAGGGCCCTCAACCCCATATTGCGAACATCACAAAAATACTCTCGATCTAGAATCGAGGGCCAAAAGCAAGTCTTTGAAATTATTAAATATTTTTGAATGAGTCTCAGAGGGCAGTATGAGTAAACCCACTGCTGATGCAGAGCAGGAAGCCAAGCAGGAGCCTGGAGTCGAAAACGAATCGGCATCGGAAGCTGAATCTTCCGGAGAAAATGAATCCGCAGAAGGATTGAATGCTCAGGACTTATCGCTGGAGCAAGCGCTGGAAAAACTGGCTGATGCGGAAGAGGCAGCAGCGAGAGCCAAAGATGATCTGTTACGGGTGCAGGCAGAAATGCAGAACCTGCGCAGGCGCACTGAGCAGGATATCGAGAAAGCCCATAAGTACGGGCAGGAAAAATTCAGCTCTGAGCTATTGTCAGTAATGGACAATCTGGAAAGAGCACTGACGGCTGCATCCCAGCATGAGGATGAGGCGGTAAAAGCGATCTACGATGGAGTCGATCTCACCCTTAAAAGCTTCACGGACTGCTTCAGCAAGTTCAACATCGAAGCAGTGGATCCTATGGGCGAACCATTCGATCCCCAGCTACATCAGGCGATGTCGATCCAGGACAATCCTGAAGTTGAACCGAATACGGTGATCGCGGTGATGCAAAAGGGTTACACCCTGCATGGAAGGGTTATTCGACCTGCCATGGTTATGGTGTCGAAAGGGCCTACGCCGAAGATCGACGAGGAAGTTTAGGTGCTGCAGAACTGCAAATTTGGAATTAATTGATTAACCACACAGTTTTAAAGGAAATTTGCCCGAATGCCTTGAAATACATGGATTAGGGCCAATATTGAGGATTAGGTCGAAAGTGCAGCCAAGAGGCAATGAAATCGACACTTTCAGATCAGGAAACAACGGAGATATGAACAATGGGTAAGATTATTGGTATCGATTTGGGAACTACCAACTCCTGCGTCGCAGTGATGGACGGTGGTGAAGCCAAAGTCATTGAAAATGCGGAAGGTGATCGTACCACTCCTTCAATTATTGCTTACAGCAATGAGGGTGAAACTTTGGTTGGGCAGCCGGCGAAGCGTCAGGCTGTAACCAATCCGGATAACACGCTTTTTGCCATCAAGCGTTTAATTGGACGTCAGTTCGATGATGAAGTCGTACAGAAAGACATCAAGATGGTGCCTTACAAAATTAATAAAGCCGACAATGGAGATGCCTGGGTCGAAGTAAATGGCGACAAGATGTCTCCTCCGCAAATTTCTGCACAAGTCTTGATGAAGATGAAAAAGACTGCAGAAGATTTTCTCGGTGAAGAGATTAAGGAAGCGGTGGTAACTGTGCCGGCTTACTTTAATGATTCTCAGCGTCAGGCTACAAAAGATGCTGGCAAGATTGCTGGTCTCGATGTTAAACGAATTATCAATGAGCCAACTGCTGCTGCCCTTGCTTATGGCATGGACAAGAAAGCCGGTGATTCTACTGTTGCCGTATATGACCTGGGTGGTGGTACCTTTGATATTTCTGTTATCGAAATTGCTGAAACCGATGGTGAGCATACTTTCGAAGTGTTATCGACAAACGGTGATACCTTTCTTGGTGGTGAGGATTTCGATTTACGTTTAATCGATTATCTTGCAGATGAATTCAAGAAAGAATCCGGTATGGATTTGCATAATGATCCGCTTGCTCTGCAACGCTTAAAAGAAGCAGCAGAAAAAGCCAAGATTGAATTGTCATCTGCTCAGCAGACTGAAGTTAACCTGCCGTACATTACGGCCGATGCTTCAGGTCCAAAACACCTGGTGCAGAAACTGACTCGCGCGAAGTTTGAGTCATTGGTTGAAGACCTGGTAGACCGAACTCTTGAGCCCGTAAAGATTGCTATTCAGGATGCTGACCTGGACGTATCGAAGATTGATGACGTCATTCTTGTTGGTGGTCAGACTCGTATGCCATTAGTCCAACAGAAAGTTGCTGACTTCTTTGGCAAGGAATCACGCAAGGATGTGAATCCCGATGAAGCGGTTGCCGTTGGTGCTGCGATTCAGGCGGCGGTTCTTTCCGGTGATGTTAACGACGTGTTATTGCTCGATGTAACGCCATTGTCTCTCGGCATTGAAACCCTGGGCGGTGTTGCCAGCGCATTAATCGATAAGAACACCACCATCCCCACCAAGAAGACACAAGTCTTTTCAACAGCTGATGACAACCAGACAGCTGTGACTATTCATGTTGTACAGGGTGAGCGTAAGCAAGCCGCACAGAACAAGTCTCTGGGCCGATTCGATTTAAGTGATATTCCACCTGCGCCAAGAGGTATGCCCCAGATTGAGGTGGCATTCGATCTTGATGCGAACGGTATCTTGAACGTGTCAGCGAAAGACAAGGCGACAGGCAAAGAACAATCAATCGTCATCAAGGCGTCCAGCGGACTGTCAGATGATGAGATTGATCAGATGATTAAAGACGCGGAAGCGCACTCTGCCGACGATAAGAAGTTCGAAGAAATTATCACTGCTCGCAATACTGCAGACGGCCTGGTCCACGCCACCAAAAAGACGCTGGAAGAAGCTGGCGATAAGGCCACTGATGAAGAGAAAGATGCGATCAATAATGCAATCACTCCATTAGAAGAAGCGCTTCAGGGTGATGACCTGGCGGAGATCGAAGCCAAGACCAAGGATCTCACCGATGCCTCTACTACTCTGGCACAAAAGCTTTATGCAGAACAGGCGCAGGAAGCCGGTGCTGATGCAGGTGCAGGACCTGGGCCCGAAACAGCAGATACCGGTGCGGCCACGGATGACGGTGCAGTCGATGCTGAGTTTGAAGAAGTAAAAGAAGAAGATAAGTAATTTTTTGAAATTACATTCTTCTACTTAACAGTAACTGGCAAAAAAACTAAGTCATCACCATGACTTAGTTTTTTTGCGTAAAGAGATCGAAAATTAAATCAGGGAAACGGTAAGCAAAGTGTCTAAAACAGACTATTACGACGTATTGGGTGTAGACCGTGATGCTTCGGAAGCCGACATTAAGAAGGCTTACCGAAAGATCGCTATGAAAAATCACCCTGACCGTAATCCCGATAACAAAGAAGCGGAAGACAAATTCAAGGAAGCAAATGAAGCTTTCGAGGTGCTTTCTGATTCAGACAAGCGCACACGTTATGACCAGTATGGTCATGCCGGTGTAGAAGGGCAAACCAGTCACGGTTATGCTGACTTCAGCGATATATTCGGTGACATCTTCGGTGATATCTTCGGTGGCGGGCGTGGTGCACGCAGTCATATAAGAAAGGGCGCAGACCTTCGTTACAATCTCGATCTGAATCTCGAAGATGCGGTTAAAGGTAAGACCGTAAAGATCAGAATCCCCACGACGGTAAGTTGTGAACCCTGCGACGGTTCCGGTGCAAAACCCGGAACCCAGGCTGTTGATTGCAGCACTTGTAATGGCCACGGTCAGGTTCGCATGCAGCAGGGATTCTTTTCTGTTCAGCAAACCTGTCCACGCTGTCAGGGTGCTGGCAAACAAATAAAAGATCCCTGTAATACCTGTCATGGACGCGGCAGTGTCGATGAAACCAAGACCCTGTCTGTGAAAGTGCCTGCTGGTATAGACACAGGCGATCGTATTCGTCTAACCGGTGAAGGTCAGGCTGGCGTGCATGGTGGCCCTCCCGGTGATTTATATGTAGAAGCCATCGTGCAAGCTCATGAGTTATTTCAACGGGATGGCAGTGACCTTCATTGCGAAATTCCAATCAGTTTTGCTGATGCCGCTATGGGCGGGGAGTTGGAAGTGCCAACTCTCGATGGTCGGGTAAAACTAAAAATTCCAGCGGAGACTCAGACTGGAAAACTATTCAGGCTGCGCAATAAAGGCGTAACGCCAATCAGAGGTGGAAGTCCCGGCGATCTCTTATGTCGGGTGGTTATAGAGACTCCGGTAAACCTTAGCAAACGTCAGAAAGAAATCCTGGAAGAATTCAAAGCAATCAACGAAGAAGAGGGGATTAAACAATCACCCCGTCGCACTTCCTGGTTCGATGGTGTAAAGAAATTCGTAGACGGCTTGCGCGCTTAAGCAAGAATTTCCTTTGCGATTAACTCGTGTCGCTCTGCATCGAGTCTCGGTCCGAATACTGTAACTACTTCGGAAGAGGCCAGGCTTGCGAGTTCACCTGCCTTTTCTAAATCGTATCCCTGGGTTATTGCATAGAGAAAGGCGCCGGCGAACATATCACCTGCGCCATTAGTATCAATGGCTTTAACTTCATTGCCGGCAATCGAAATGTAATTTTCTCCATCAAAAACTTCAGCACCAAGTGCGCCGCGAGTTATGGCGAACTGTTTCGCTTTCTGTTCCATGACGGTGCAGGCTTCTGCAAAATCTTCCGTTCCTGCCCACAGTTTTAATTCGTGTTCATTGCAGAACAAAAGATCCACACCATCACCAAGCACATCATTTACATCATCTTTAAAGTATTCGAGCATGGCGGGGTCGGAAAATGTTAGTGCCGTCTTGATACCGGATTTCTCAGCGAACGCTTTGAGGTCAAGAATTGCAGATTTAGCTGTCGGCGAAGTCACCAGGTAACCTTCTATGTAGATGTACTGGGATTGAGCGGCTGCTTCGAGCACCATGTTATCCAGGGATAAACTTTCAGAGACGCCGAGGTAAGTGTGCATGGTGCGTTCGGCATCCGGACTTATCATGACCAGGCACCGACCGGAAGTACCTGCTTCCCGGGCGCTAACGCTGGTATCGATATTGTGATGACCCAGCTGTTCCAGAAAGAAATCGCCAGTATCATCATTGGCAACTTTACAGGCGTAGAATGCGTGACCGCCGAAATGCGTCAGGGCATACATGGTATTGCCAGCGGAACCACCACCGGATTGTTTCCTTAGGCCATGGGTTTCAGTAAGAATCTTTAGCAAGTGTTCCTGTTGCTCATGGGCAACAAGAGTCATTAATCCCTTCTCAATATTGTATTCGGAGAAAAATTCTTCGGGTACTTCGAATTCCTTGTCTACTAACGCGTTTCCAACTCCATACACGTCATACTTTGCCATGTTGTGTTTCTTCCTTTACTGACTAATTGCTGCGAATGCTTTTTCAGCGGCATCCAGGGTTTTGTTTATTTCATCGTCGTCATGGGCGGCAGAAACGAATCCTGCTTCGTAGGCAGAGGGTGCCAGATAGACGCCGTTTTCTAACATTGTGTGAAAGTAAGTTTGAAAGTGTTCTGCATTGCAGGTCATTACCTGGTCAAAGCGAGTTACTTTTTCTTCCGTGCTAAAGAAACAACCAAACATGCCACCGACCTGGTTAGTGGTGAAAGGAACGCCTGCTGTGCTCGCTCGTTCTTTCAGTCCGTCAACGAGGGCTTTGGCCTTCGCCTGCAAATCTTTGTAGAAATCAGGCTCGCTAATAGTTTCCAACATGGCGAGACCGGCAGCCACAGCCAGGGGGCTGCCGGAAAGTGTGCCTGCCTGGTAAACCGCACCGCTTGGTGCGATCTTTTCCATGATCTCTTTCTTGCCTCCGAATGCACCGATAGGAAGGCCACCGCCAATGACTTTTCCTAGAGTGGTCAGGTCTGGTAGTACGCCGGTGATTTGTTGGACGCCACCCGGGGCAACCCTGAAACCGGTCATTACTTCATCGAAAATGAGTAATGCACCGGACTCTGTGCATTTCTCTCTTAGCAAATCCAGGTAATCAGGTATTGGGGGGACACAATTCATATTGCCGGCGATGGGCTCTATGATTACGCAGGCAGTTTCACTGCCATGAGCAGCGAAGTATTCTTCCACCGCTTCTTTATCATTGTAGGGAAGCACGTGAGTTAATTCGGAATAGGCTTGAGGTACGCCAGAGGAATCCGGTTCCCCCAGGGTCAGAGCACCTGATCCTGCTTTAACCAATAGGCTATCGACGTGGCCGTGATAACAGCCCTCAAACTTTACAATCTTGTCCCGGCCCGTAAAACCGCGGGCCAATCGAATCGCGCTCATCGTGGCTTCGGTGCCAGAAGTTACCAGGCGCACCTGTTCAACTGAATGAACCATGCTGCAAATCTTTTTGGCGATTTCTATTTCCGCTTCGGTTGATGCGCCATAGCCAATTCCTTTTTCCAGTTGCTCCTGCAGGGCGGCGATCACTCTTTCGTGACGATGGCCAAGAATTAGCGGTCCCCAGGCACCCACATAATCGATATAGCGATTGTCATCGACATCGATCAGGTACGCGCCTTCACCGCCTTTGAAAAAAAGTGGATTACCACCAACTCCCTTGAATGCTCTCACCGGTGAGTTAACTCCGCCGGGTATGTATTGAAGGGCTGCCTCGTATAGTGCTTGTGATTTTTCTCGGTTCATTGCGTTTTGTTAGTTGTTAGAGCTGTTAAATAGATTAATTAGTCTTGTAGTACTTTCCGCCACATTGTAATCGGCAAAGATTGCGTTTATGACAGCGAGCATATCGGCTCCTGCATTAATCAATGCCGCGCCATTTTCCGCATTGATTCCGCCAATAGCAACTATTGGAATTCTTAATCTGTTCTTCGCCTCAGTCAAAACCTCCAGTGGCGCCGGGCTCGCTCCCGGTTTCGTTTGCGAAGGAAAAAACCGCCCGAAGGCAACATAGTTTGCACTCGCCTGCTCTGCTTCTACTGCAGCGTCAACTGAATCGTGACAGGTGACTCCAATAATTTTGTTCGGCCCAAGAGTCTCGCGAGCGTTTCTGATAGGTGAATCTCCTTTTCCGAGATGGACACCTGAGGCATTCACTTCGCGACACAAATCGGCGTCGTCATTAATAATCAATTGGGCATCGTGTTGTTCACACAAAGCTTGCAGTTGTTGTGCTTGCCGCAATCGAAAAGCCCGGTCTTCAATCTTGCTGCGATATTGAACCAGCCTGCAACCGGCAAGCAGGGTTTGCTCAACTGCGTCCTTTAAACGGGACTCAGGCAACAGCGTGTCATCGGTTATGGCATAAAGACCTGAAAGCATAATTACTCGAGAGCTTCTTGTTTAGATCCGCAAATCAACTTACAACTTCTGTTTGTTCCAGTAACTGCGATTCGGCATGTGTTGGCCAAAGCCCATGCGCGAGCCGTGGCTTAAAGCTTCCCAGGTAAATCGTTGTGCCTGTTGAATAGCTTCGCGCGTGTTTAGCTTGTGCGCGAGATATCCCGCGATCGCTGCTGTCAGGGTACAGCCGGAGCCATGATAAACATCTTCCAGCCGGGGCCAGTTAAAGAGAGTGACGTCCTGGTGGGTTGAGAACCATTTATTAGTAACGCCGATTGTCTGCGCATGAGTACCTGTTAGTAAAATGTTTTCGCAGCCCTGATCAAGAAGTTCGTTAGCACAGGCATCATGGGAATCTGAAGTTGGCGCCAGCTTGATAATTTCATCAGTGTTTGGAGTTAATACAGTAGTTAGTGGAATCAACAAATTTCGCATCGCTTCCAGTACTTCATCGCCGCCGAACTCATAGCCACCGCCAGCATAAGCAATCGGATCCAGGACAACAGGAATGTTTGGGTAGTCTTTCAATATCGTATGAATGACTTCGACACTTTCAACGCTACCGAGTAATCCAATCTTAAAACATTGCACGGCAATATCTTCCAGGATAGCTCGCGCCTGCTGAACTAACAGCGCGGCTTCAGTGGCCTGCATGGTACTTGCATTCTGGGTATTCTGCACCGTAAGTGCAGTGGCAACGGGAGTGCAGTGGCAGCCAATACTAAAGAGAGTTTCGATATCCGCTTGCAGCCCGGCCCCGCCGGTTGGATCGAGTCCGGAAAAACACAACACTGTGGGTTTGCTAACAGACATGATTTCTTAAAGAGTTGGTTTTACGACGATCAGAATTACTGCGCCAACTAACATGAACACCGGCATCTCATTAAAAATGCGAAAGAACACATGGGTTTTAAAACTCGAATCTTCACGGAGTTTCATCATGTACCACCAGCAGTAGCAGTGATAAGCGACGAGCAATGCAACCAATCCAAGTTTTACATGCATCCACCACCAGGCCATGTAGAAAGACCAGTTGGCAACCAGTAACCAACTGCCAAATACAATCGCGGCAATAGCGGATGGAGTCGTTATTCCCCAGAAAAGTTTTCTTTCCATGATAACGAATCTGTCCTTGCTGATCTGATCCTCACTCATTGAGTGATAGACGAACAAGCGGGGTAAATAAAACAGGCCGCTGAACCAGCAAACGACAAAAATTATGTGGAAAGCCTTAACCCAAAGCATGCTTACTCCTTGCGAGGAAATCAGAAGCTATCACAGCTCAATATTGATGTCTTGGCGTTAGCTCAAAACTATCTAAGCTATTGATTTTACGTGATGAAATCTCCGATTTTATTGCATTCTCCATTATATCGACTAAGATACATCCCCCGATTCTTCACCAGGTTTTTGGGAGAGAGTTTTGATTAAGGCAGGAATCGTTGGTGCTACTGGCTATACAGGTGTAGAACTCCTGCGCCTGCTTGCACCCCGAGATGATGTAGAACTTTCCGTGGTAACGTCCCGCGAGCTCGATGGTGTGCCGGTAGCAAAGCACTTTCCTAACTTGCGCAATCATATCGAGCTGGCATTTAGTACAGCAGACGATGAACAACTTAAAGCGTGTGATGTCGTCTTTTATGCAACACCTCATGCTGTTGCCATGAATACCGTACCGACACTGCTGGAAGCCGGTGTCAAAGTTATCGATCTATCTGCTGACTTTCGTATTCAGGATATCGAGTTATGGGAGCGCTGGTATAACACTAAACATGCCTGTCCGGAATTAGTTTCCAAAGCGGTATACGGCCTCCCCGAAGTAAGTCGCGAAAAAATAAAGTCGGCAGACTTTGTGGCAGTGCCGGGATGTTACCCAACGGCGATCCAACTTGGCTTTCTTCCCTTATTAGAAAACGATCTGGTGGATGCTTCACGTTTAATTGCCGATGCAAAATCCGGCGTAAGTGGCGCTGGTAGAAAAGCCGTAGAGGATTACTTGCTTACTGAGGCCACCGAATCCATAAAAGCATACGGTGTAACTGGCCACCGGCATCACCCTGAAATTTGCCAGGGGCTCAACAATGCCAGTGATTCCGAGGTAGGACTTACCTTTATCCCACATCTGACTCCCATGGTTCGTGGCATCCTGGCCACTCTTTATGCACCTGTTAAAAATGGGATAAATGTCACACAAGAACGGTTGCAATCAATTTTTGAGGACCGGTATTCTAATGAGCCCTTTGTGGAGGTGCTTCCCGGTGATGAATATCCCGCTACCAGGAACGTCAAAGGCTCAAATAGATGTGAAATATCAGTTACTTATCTAGTTGAGACGGATACTGTACTGGTCCTGTCAGTAGAAGATAATCTGGTGAAAGGGGCCTCAGGCCAGGCCATTCAGAACATGAACCTTATGTTCGGCCTGGAGGAAACAGCCGGATTGCAAGGAATTGCGCTGCTTCCCTGAAACACTGCTGATCGACCATTTGTGGAGCAATCTGAATGTCTGGTGTAGTTAAAGGCAGTAAACAAGAAAAAATGGTGGTCGTACCTTATCGACCGGGCCGCCGTTTATTTTTTACCGTTGCACTTTTGGCTGGCGTGGCGGTTAGTGCCCTGGGTGGCTTTGCCTATGGCTATTACCAGACTTTGCTGACCCAGGAATCTGCACAGGCAGATCGTGCTGAACTGGAACAGGAACTCGCATCAGCAAAAGAAGAAAACTCGGATTTAAATAGGCAAATCGCGATACTGGACCGGTCCAGTGTGATGGATCAACGAGCCAACGAAGAAGTACAGGAAACCATTTCAGGGCTGCGTGATCGAGTTGCCCAACTGGAACAGGACATAGTTTATTATCGCGGCGTCGTGTCAGAAGAAATCGAAGACACTGGATTGATAATCAGCCAGCTAGATATTGATGTAACCGGCAACCCCAATATTTATCGTTATAAGTTAGTTGTCAGACAGCGAGACGCGGACGGCGATACCTATTTGCTCGGACACGTGAATGTAAACCTGGTTGGGAGACAGGGTGATGAGCTTGTAATTCTCCCTCTCCGAGACATTTCCGCAGAGCAAGATGATTTAGATATACGTTTACGTTTTCGTTATTTTCAAAACATAGAGGGCGAACTGGCACTTCCTGAAGGGTTTATACCGGAACGCGTGCAGATTGCAGCGGTGGAAATCGAGCCCATAGAAAAAACACTCGATCAGGATTTCAGTTGGGTAGTGGGAGAATAACTCCCGGTAAAACTGTTTAGGAGAATTAAGATGTTTGGTAAGACTGAAGAGACCAGGGCGCTCAATGGCCCGGCCAATACTTTGATATCTCGGTCTACAGAAATTGTTGGTGACATTCACTTTAACGGTGAGTTGATTATTGAAGGGCGTGTAAAAGGAAACATCTATGCTGAAGATGATTCTTCCGCGCTCATCAGGGTCGCCGAGAAAGGTTCGGTCGAAGGGGAAATCTGCGTGCCTTCCGCCATCATTAATGGTTTAGTCCAGGGCGATGTTCGTTCTACTACCCACATCGAATTGGCAGCCAAGGCGGTCGTCGTTGGAAATGTCTATTACAACTTGATCGAAATGGTGATGGGCTCTGAAGTGAATGGTAACCTGATGCACATCAGTTCCAATCAGCAAGCTGCGAAACGCCTTTCTTCCAGCAAGAAAAAACTTCCTTTCGACAGCAAATCCCTCGAGAAAGAATAGGTAGACTTAGGGAGCCTTTGAATGGCTCCCTTAACTAAACGACTAGGTAAATTGAAGTGCTCGGATTATAATACCCGAGTATTTTCCTTGGTTATTTGGGCGCTTTAATTTTCGCGACTTGGCCCAATATTTCGGGTAGAACTTGGAAGGCTTATGTCAGTTGTACAAACCGCAGAACCAGTCATCATGGCCTTTACGGATAATGCCGCGAACAAGGTGCACAGCCTTATCGCGGAAGAAGGCAATGACAATCTGAAACTCCGTGTCTTCGTGACAGGTGGAGGTTGTTCTGGTTTTCAGTACGGTTTTGCTTTTGATGAAGATGTTCAGGAAGACGATACGGTAATCGAAAACAAGGGAGCAGAACTTTTGGTTGACCCCCTGAGCTATCAGTATCTGGTCGGAGCGAAGATCGACTATGTCGAAGGTTTGGAAGGTTCGCGTTTCGTTGTCGATAATCCAATGGCATCCACGACCTGTGGCTGTGGCGCTTCTTTCTCTATCTAGCTTCTCTTTAGCTTCTCACTAACGCTTGCTGCTAAGCTGGATAAATTCCGCCCAGTAGCACTGGCTTTTTGGCACCGGTAAACGGTGACGTATCGATCTTCTTTCCTGCTATTGTCTGTTTTGCCATCCAGGCAAAGGCGATTGCTTCTACCCAGTCCGGATCGATTCCCAGTTCACTCGTAGTAAACACAGAAGCAGAAGGAATAGTAGTTTTCAGTTTCGACATTAGTGCATTGTTATGGGCACCGCCGCCGCACACATAAATTTCTTCCGGTGAGAACAAATCTCTTATTGCATCGGAAATTGAATCAACGGTGCATTCAAGCAGGGTGGCTTGCACATCCTTTGCCTCGATTTGCTTACCCAGTTCACCAAGTTTCCGCTCCAACCATGGGCCGCTGAATAATTCTCTGCCGGTGCTCTTGGGTGCTTGTAAAGGAAAGTAGGGATCATTCAACAGGCAATTTAGCAGGGCCTTGTTACTCGATCCCGAAGCTGCCCAATCCCCATTTTCATCGAAGCGTTTCTGTTGCTGTTTGCCGATCCAGTAATCCATTAAAACATTGCCCGGCCCGGTGTCGAATGCAAGACAGGCCCCATTCGCCGGCAACATGGTGACGTTAGCTATGCCTCCCACATTAACAACTGCCCGATCGATTGACTCGCTCTGAAACACTTCTCGATGTAACAGCGGTGCCAACGGCGCTCCTTGTCCGCCAGCAGCAATATCTCTCTGGCGAAAATCGGTGACGGTGCTAATGCCGGTTAACTGTGCAATTAAATTTGGATTGCCGATCTGTAAAGAGAAAGCATTCTCACCGGCAGGTTGATGCCAGATTGTTTGGCCATGACTGCCGATGGCTTTAATCTCATTCGCGCCAAGATTTGCTTTGCTTAGTATTTCATTGACTGCACCGGCAAACCATTTACCTATTGCGACATCAGTCTCACCAAGTGAAGTAAGACTAATACTGGTTCCTTCGCAAAGTGAAAGTACGCTCTTGCGTAAATCCGTAGAAGATTCTTCAAAATGGGTGGCCAGTAAATTGAGTTTATTGTCTTCGAATGACACAAGTGCGCAATCAACACCGTCAACACTGGTGCCGGAAATCAGCCCAATATAAAGCTCGTTCTGAGACATAGCTAAAGGATTCTAATCAATCAGCGCTTGGTTGATTCAATGATAACAGTCTTGAATCATTGAATTCTTCGAATTGTCGAAGTAATGGAGCTGTCTGTGCCTGAAATCGATCCATTTCTTCCGGCTCGATCGATACAGCGGTAGGCAGTTTATCAAGAATTGTGCGGGGATTTTGATGCACGCCGTTTACCAGGAATTCGTAGTGCAGATGTGGTCCGGTAGCACCACCAGTTGAGCCCACATAGCCTATGATTTCACCCTGTCTGATGCGATCACCCCGACTTATGCCATTGGCAAATCGGGATAGGTGGGCATACTTGGTTTCGAATCCCCCGGCGTGTTGGAGAATTACCAGGTTGCCAAAAGATCCATAACGGGAAGCACGGGTCACGCGACCATCACTGGTTGCACGAATTGGTGTTCCCGTTGGTGCCGCATAATCCGTTCCCTTGTGGGCGCGAATCGTATTCAGGATAGGATGACGTCGGCGGGGATTAAAATTTGAACTAATGCGAAATACGTCCAAAGGGTTACGCAAGAATGCCTTACGCATACTTTCACCATCTGGTGAGTAGTAGCCGACTTCTCCTTCTTCATTTATATAGCGAACCGCGGTGAACACTCTTCCCTGGTTTACAAAACGAGTTGTCAGAATTTCACCATTGCCAATGAACTGGCCATCGAGAAACTCTTCGTTATAAAGAATACTGAACTGGTCCCCAAGTCGAGGATCAAGAATAAAATCAATTACGCCACCGAAGATATTCGCCATCTCCATTATGTGGACTGCTGGAATCTGTTCCCGTTGACCGGCCATAAACAAGGAATCAGAAATTTCCCCAACCTTAAAGGCCTGGTGAATCTGCGCTTCTTTTAAAATTTCCTGAACCCGGTAGTCATTGTTCTCGCGAGTGAATAAAAATCCTTCAAGGGGAGATTTGAGAACCCGAAGCTGTTCCAGTTCTCCTTCCTTAGGAATCAGGAAGTCCAGTTGGTAGCCCGGGTAAACACGATTAAGAATCTTTGCTTCGTCACTGCTGTTCAATACGCGAAACAGATCCTGATTAGACAATCCTACTTTGGTAAAGATGGCGGTCAAATTATCGCCGCTCCGTACTTCAATGTTTTGCCAGAGGTCAATTTCTGCAGGCGCTTCTTCTGTTACTACATAGTCGGAAAGGTTCAGCTCAGTATTTTCTTCTGGGCCAGGCTGCTCGATAGCTATCGGGATAGGAATCCGGGTAGTCTGCTTAGGGACAGCTGGCCCCTTATCATCTGCAGGTAATACTAATAGAAACAGGAATAGCGCTCCCATAGCACCAGCGATATACAAATGGTCCTTTGGGTAGTACTTGAGAACAAACTGCTTAATGGTCTCAACTATCTCTACTAGGAACTGCTTAGGGTCCATAACAAGCTACTACAAACTTCAAGTTTTCACGCGAATGCGCAAAACTACAGCAATCAATTGACCATTTCAAAGGAGTTTTTATCCCGAGAACCGCAGTATTCGAGCACTTCAGCACCATTTTGCTGTAAAATCTGCGCGTTTTTACCATGGTCAATGCGCCATTTCTCTTGCTTGGGTCGGCATTTCCCATGATTTTCTTAGTTTTGTGACCTAGTTAGGACTGCCAGATGGCCGCTTCCAGCCTCGATATAATCAGTGATTTAGAGCAGCGTGAGCTTATTTCTCAGCTCGCCGGCGGCGATGAGCTGCGTGATCATCTGGCGAGTGGCAGCCGCACCGTATACTGCGGATTCGATCCGACGGCCGAAAGCCTTCACGTAGGCAGTGTCGTTCCTTTATTAGTATTGAAGCGATTTCAGCAGGCGGGCCATAAGCCAATCGCCCTCGTTGGTGGTGCGACAGGTCTTATCGGTGACCCCAGTTTCAAGGCCGATGAACGGCAACTAAATTCCTCTGAATTGGTTGGGGAGTGGGTAGAACGCTTAAAACCACAACTCAGCCAGTTCCTGGATTTCGACTGCGGTGAGAACTCTGCAGTACTTGCCAACAATCTTGATTGGACCCAGGGCTACGATGTGCTCGGATTTCTCCGGGACGTGGGGAAGCATTTCTCAGTGAATGCCATGATTCAGAAAGAATCAGTCAAGCAGCGGATCGAGCGGGAAGGGGAAGGCATTTCCTTTACCGAGTTCAGCTATATGTTGCTGCAGTCTTACGACTTCGCTGAATTGAATAAGTGCCACAACTGCACAGTGCAGGTGGGTGGCAGTGATCAGTGGGGCAACATCACCGGCGGTATCGACTTAACCCGCCGCATGTATCAAAACCAGGTTTACGGGGTAACCACGCCGCTGGTCACAAAGTCCGATGGCACCAAGTTTGGCAAAACGGAAACGGGAACAGTGTGGATAAGTGCTCACATGACTTCTCCATACGCCCTTTACCAGTTCTGGCTAAATGTCGCCGATGCTGACGTGTACAAATATCTCAAGTTTTTCACCTTTCTCTCCGTCGATGAAATCGCGGAGATCGAGCGCAGCGATAAGGCCGCCCAGGCCAGGCCGGAAGCACAAGGAATATTGGCGCGGGAAGTTACCGAGCTTCTCCATGGGAAAGAAGGTTTGAACGCAGCCGTCAGGATCAGTGAGGCACTCTTTTCCGGTGACATATCCAGCCTTACCAGCGATGACCTGGCCCAGCTCGAGCTGGACGGCCTGCCTTGTACTGAAATCCAGGGCGGCGCAAAAGGTATCGTAGAAGTACTGGTGGAGACTGAATTAGCCAAGTCCAACAAGATGGCGCGGGAATTCATCGGCAATAACGCCGTTAATGTGAACGGCCAGGTGGTGGATTCAGTGGATTTTGAGCTTTCCGGGAACAATGCCCTCGAGGGTAAATTCTTCGTTCTCAGAAGAGGCAAGAAGCTGTTTCATTTAGCCAAATTTGTATAGCGATGTTGGCTTTTGTAACTCACTGATTTTGTGCTAATTTTCCAACTCGAAAATTAATTACAAAATCCCTTCTATAGCCCTTGCTAATGGGGCAAACACGGGTATAATACGCCGCCTCTGTGTCATTAGGCACTGGGGTTTTTTGCGCTGTTGAAAGTGCAAAATTGTATAAAAAACCATCGGTTTTTTATCTCTGTTCTTTAAAAATTAGGTCAAGCAATAGAGGTGGGTGCTTGCTGGTAAGGTGAGGGATCTAATTAATTAGGTCTCGTCAGTTTCCTCTCGATCCTTTTGGAGATTGAGGAAGACTAGACCCTTTCAAAGTAAGCAACTGCGTTTATTCATTTTGAATATATAGGCGTTGGTTCACCCCCTTAGTAGGGATTCTTCGGAATCGCTATTAAGAGAAGAACCAACACAGTAGTTTTTAACTTTGAGCACAACTTTTGTGGTCGTTGCTTTTATCGGATCAAGTAGTACCGGTAGCAGTAAAGTGGTGGCCACTTTAAAACTCAAACTGAAGAGTTTGATCATGGCTCAGATTGAACGCTGGCGGCAGGCCTAATACATGCAAGTCGAGCGGAAACGATGGGAGCTTGCTCCCAGGCGTCGAGCGGCGGACGGGTGAGTAACGCGTAGGAATCTGCCCAGTAGTGGGGGATAGCCCGAGGAAACTCGGATTAATACCGCATACGCCCTACGGGGGAAAGTGGAGGATCTTCGGACTTCACGCTATTGGATGAGCCTGCGTGAGATTAGCTTGTTGGTGGGGTAATGGCCTACCAAGGCGACGATCTCTAGCTGGTCTGAGAGG
>CAZTTE010000016.1:0-87311 GCA_964616225.1 uncultured Pseudohongiella sp. | reverse complement strand
TAGAAATTGCCGTTGATAAAGGCAAAAGATGCCAGTCGGTTATCTGCAATCCCATTGGGTGTTGCGGTTTCCTGGGCAGCGGCTGACCACGCGCTAGCCAGTAACACTGTAGATGCAATAGGTACATAAACTTTAAGCATTCTTATAGAAACTCTATTCCTGTCTTTCATTATTATTCTGGAAAACTCCAGCCCCCATCAGGACTCCATTTAGATTGACTGAGTTTACCGTCTAGAGAGGCGCTGACAACACTTTGTTGAATTAAGGCCTGTGGCAGGACTTTTTCTGGAGTTGATCACCGCTTATCCCCTAAAACAAATCAGGTATACTCCGGTTTCGTTTGATGAAGGACACTTGGGGGATTTATGTCTGCAAACAAATTTTCACTCGCCTTGGGCATTTCATTAGCCAGTTTGTTAACTGCTTGTGGTACTGAAGAAGATCAATCTGTTTCGGTCTCTTCTACAGACGAAGCCACTCCTGCCCAGGTGCAAAGCTCTGTAGAAACAGCAACTGCAACAGGACCAGAACTTGGTTCTTTCGGTATAGACATGAGTCACCAGGATCCAGGTACACGACCTAGTGATGACTTCTTTCGCTATGCCAACGGTCTTTGGTTAGACACTTTTGAGTTACCTGCATCCAGAAGCAACTATGGAACATTCACTGTACTTAGCGATCGTTCCGACCAGCGAGTACGAACCATCATCAATGACCTGACCAACATTGAACCTGCCCAGGATTCCATTGAGCAAAAAATCAGTGATTATTACCTGAGCTATATGAATACCGACACACTCAATGAGCTCGGTATTAGCCCGTTGTTGCCTGGCCTTGCGGCCTTGGATCAAATCGATACAAGAGAGGAACTGGTGCAGGGATTTGGCCGCGCCCTCATCGATAACACCGCGACACCCTTCGGTTTTTACGTTGGGGCCGATCGCAGTGATCCAGACCGACATCAGTTAGTTCTCTCCGTTGGCGGCATTGGCCTCCCGGATCGTGACTACTATTTGCGGGATACCGAGCAATTCCTCAATGTTAGAGAAGAGTACGTTGCCCATATTTCCAGGATTCTTGATTTTGTTGACATCGAGGACACCCAGGGGAAGGCCGAGGCAATATTGAATCTGGAAACTCAGATCGCCGAGCACTTATGGCCGCGTGATCAGCGCCGAAATCGTGATCTCACTTATAACCCAATGACTTATGAAGAATTCAAGAATGAATTCCCTGGTTTCGATTGGGATGGTTATTTTGCTGCGGCAGGTATTAGCAACCTGCAAGATTTAAACGTCTCCTATCCCAGCGCCATGCCTCCCATTATCGAACTGGTAAATTCCGAGGCAGTTGAAGATTGGAAAAGCTATATGACCTATCGCTTTATTGTAGATAGTGCTTCCGTTCTATCGGAAGAAATAGACGACGAGCGTTTTCATTTCTACTCGACTGTTCTCAATGGAGTTCCGGAACAACGCGAGCGATGGGAACGGGGAGTAGCTCGAGTTGGCTCCTTAAACAGTCTCGGTGAGGCTGTGGGTCAGGTGTACGTAGAGCGACATTTCCCAGAGTCCGCCAAGCAGCAGATGGAAGAGCTGGTAGAAAACTTGAGGGCTGCAATTGCCCAGAGCATCGATGGGCTCGACTGGATGGGTTCAGAAACCAAAGAAGAAGCCCATATGAAGCTGCAGTCATTCCGACCGAAGATCGCCTACCCGGATGAATGGAAAGACCTTTCTTCTATAGAAATCAGCAGAGGCGATTTATTTGGCAACGCGCAAAATATTCGCGAGTTCAACTATGAGGATGAAATAGGCAGATTGGGTCAAGCAACAAACCGAGAAGAATGGGGTATGACGCCTCAGACTGTGAACGCCTATTACAATTCATCATTCAACGAGATCGTTTTTCCCGCCGGAATTTTACAACCTCCGTTCTTCGATCCTATGGCCGATCCTGCAGTTAACTATGGTGGCATCGGAGCGGTAATAGGTCACGAGATGGGCCACGGTTTCGATGACCAGGGTTCAAAATCAGACTTTGCCGGCGTGCAACGAAACTGGTGGACCGATGAAGATCGTGCAAATTTCGAAGTACTGACAACAGCGCTGGCTGAACAATACGGCGGCTTCGAGCCCATTCCAGGTTATTTTATTGATGGTAATTTCACGCTCGGTGAAAACATTGGTGATGTAGGCGGACTTTCGCTGGCCTATCGTGCTTACCAAATGTCACTAAATGGCGAAGAAGCGCCCATCATCGATGGCTTAACTGGTGATCAACGCTTCTTTCTCTCCTGGGCCCAGGTATGGCAACGCAAGTATCGTGATGATGCGCTTATTCAGCGCTTGACCACAGATCCCCATTCACCTTCGAAGTTTCGCGTTAATGGCGTAGTTCGAAACTTTGATGAATGGTATGAAGCATTTGATGTGCAAGCGGATGATGAGCTTTACCTGGCACCTGAAGACCGAGTTCGAATCTGGTAGTCAATTAACACAACAAAACTAAAAACAAGAGGAGCACGGCATGAACAAATTGATAATGAAAGTACTGTGCTTCCTTGTTTTTTTGGTGCCGTCACTAAGCAGTGCGCAGCATTTCGATACCATAATTCGCAATGGCAAGATCGTCGACGGTTCTGGCAATCCCTGGTACTTAAGTGATGTTGGTATTATCGACGATCGCATCGTACGAGTTGCCAAGCTATCGAATGCCACAGCAGATCGTGAAATCGATGCAACAGGCCTGATAGTTTCTCCAGGGTTCATCGATCCCCATACCCATGCATTGCGAGGAATTTTCGAAGTTCGCAATGCAGAAAGCGCATTACTTCAGGGAGTGACTACTCTCACCGAGGGTAACGATGGCAGCTCACCTTTTCCAATCGATGAACATTATGCCGCGATCGAGGCAGCCAGAATTAGTCCTAACTGGGGCGTTTTTGTAGGGCAGGGAACGATTCGATCCCGGGTCATCGGCGCAGAAGACAGGGAGGCAAGCCCGGCCGAACTTGAACAAATGAAAACCATGGTTCGAGAAGCCATGGAGCAGGGTGCCCTGGGAATTTCTACCGGACTGTTTTACGTTCCCGGAAGTTTCACTTCCACCGAAGAAGTTATCGAGCTTTCAAAAGTCGCCGCCGAATACAACGGTATCTATATTTCTCATATGCGGGAAGAAGCTGCGCAACTTATCGATTCAGTAGAAGAAACCATTCGTATTGGCGATGAGGCGAGTATCCCCGTGCAGATGACACATCATAAAGTTATCGGCGTAGAAAACTGGGGGGCTTCCGTTGAAAGTTTGCGCCTGGTAGATGAAGCACGTGCTAGAGGTATAGATATCACCATCGATCAATATCCTTACACGGCTTCCCAAACCGGAATTACTGCCCTTATTCCCCAATGGGCACAGGAAGGCGGACGAGATCGCCTGCTGGAAAGAATAAATAGCAACGAAACTCGCCAAACCATAAAAGACGAAGTGGTGTTCAAGATTCTTTATGACCGTGGCGGTGGTCATCCGGAGAATGTCTTTATTTCCCGCAATTCCTGGGATCCTGATATGGCCGGCAAGAACCTGGCAGATCTAACTATTGAAAGAGGAATGGGCCCGACTCCCGAAAATGCCGCCGACGTTGTGTTCGACATTATCCGTGGTGGTGGAGCAACCGCTGTTTACCATGCTATTGGCCCTGATGATGTAGATCGCATTATGCAACACCCGGCAACTGCAATCGGTTCCGATGGACCCGTTGGCATATTCGGAGAAGGCGCTCCCCATCCCCGGCAATACGGCACATTCGCGCGGGTACTCGGTTTGTATGTGCGAGAGCGTGGCATTATTTCCCTCGAAGAAGCGGTCCGCAAAATGAGTAGTCAAACCGCGAGACGTTTAAGCATTCATGATCGCGGGCTGATTACAGCAGGCTACTACGCTGACATAGCCATCTTCGATGCCGATGAAATTATCGATCGCGCGACATTCGAAGATCCCCATCAATATGCAGTCGGTATGAAACATGTTTTTGTTAACGGTGAGTTAGTAGTAGAAGATGGGCAACATACCGGCGCCAGACCGGGACGAATAATTTACGGACCTGGCTACACTGGATCTCGTTAGTAACCAAGAAGGTTTGTTATGAATAAATTTATCGCAAGAATCGTATTGTTAGTGTCTTGTTTGCTGCCTGGCATGCTATACGCACAAGTCGATTATCAGCCAGTAACAGCACAAGCTTTGCGTGAAACAGCCGGAGGAGGCCCGATCGACTTCAAGATCCTGGTAGACGCGGCAAATCTGGGTGGGGAAGAGGCACGAATTGCAGAACTGACGTTTCATCCGAGTTACGATCCTCAACCTCATACCCATGACGCGATTGAGATCTTCTACGTATTGAGTGGAAGGTTTGGTCACAACGTAAATGGTGTACCCGCTGTTTTGGAACCAGGTCAAATTGGCATATGTCGACCCGGCGACACAATTATTCACTCGGTGGAAAGTGATGAGCCTGCAGTCGTGTTAACGATCTGGCTGCCGGGAGGTGCGGCAGCGCCTTTTCACAGCCCGGGAAATTAGATTTCCTTAAAGAGGCTTATAGCTACAATCCCAGGAGTTGTTTATCTACAGGAACCGGGTAGTGCCCGGCGATTGTTACGACGGTATCCAGCCGTTCGAATAATTCCCGCTCACTGTTAACAGCATGTACAAGCGTACGTGAGTTTGCCTCATAGGAAACCAGTGAAGAAACTCGCGGACCCATGTCTTTCGTTTCAATATTTACGTCACCGATGTAATTAATCGCATTCTCCTGAATGGTGATAATGCCACTGCGCTCGTCCACTTCGATTGCTGGTGAGGCATCGATTCGATTATGGGTAGGATAAATCCTGCTCAGGAAATAAAGTCCGGGTGTGATTGGCAATAGAATGTAATGGGTTTGCGTGTATCGACCCATATCGAGTACATCATTTACTTTTAAGGTTTCGCCGGTATCCACGTTAGTGAATTCAATGTCCCGAGCCATTAATGGGCCCTTGGTATTAACATTGAGTAGCAAATAAGTTTCTTCCGATTCAGCGGCAATTGCCTGCGCACTAAGAAGAATTGCCAGGGCTGGGACCAGGTGAAGCAGTATTTTTCGAATATTCATGATTGGTGTTTCCGATAGATACCAGGGCAGGATACCGCGAATCCCGCCCGGGGGATAACTCTAACTGGTGGCAACTGACGAGCCTGGTTAACGTTTTACCCCATGCAGCTGAAACTGCCCAGTTTCCCACCTATTTCCTAATGTTTCTGAGTGGTGAAAATCGCTAAATTTCTCGATTTTTCCCAATTCAGCACAAGCGGGAACAAGTTAAGTCATTGTCTTTAAAGGAAATTATGAATTGGCACAGTATTCGCAATCTTTATAGAGAATAGAGAATTCAGAATACAGTGAAATACGACAATAACTCACGCAAAGGCATGATGTCATGAAAGTAATCGGAAACCTCATCGTAATTTTTCTGGTGATCCTGGGGATTCTCGCCGTTATCCCCCTGGTCAGCCTTGGGTTCGCAATTGTGTGTGCGGTGGCAGTATTCGCAATCTGGTTGCTGCCCATCTGGATTATTGCCACATCCGATAAAACTACAGGCTTTGAAAAGATAGCCTGGTTGCTGGCGATAATTTGTCTTTCCTGGTTCGCCTGGATCTTCTATTTCTTCCTGGCACCACTTAAACCAAAAAATCGCTACTACTACGACTACTGAGTTTGGTCAGATTTTTCCCTGGCAAGCGCCGTGCTTTTAAAGTCACTCGCTTCAGTTATCATACTGAGTGACTTTATTGGAAAGGGAAAAGGGCATCATCTATGCCAATCATTGAAGTTGAGAATCTGGCCAAGCGATATCCCTTAGCAGATAACAAGAATGAAACCTTCTTTGCCGTTGACGGTGTTTCACTGCAAATCGAGAAAGGTGAAATCTTTGGCATTCTCGGGCCGAACGGAGCGGGTAAAACAACTACCCTTGAAATGCTGGAAGGTTTGGTAGACATAGACGATGGTAGTGCATCTATCGACGGCCTCGACGTGCAATCTAATCCCTTCAAAGTAAAACAAATCATTGGTGTACAACTCCAGGCCAATGAATACTTCGATAATCTATCCCTGGTTGAACTGCTTTCCCTGTTCGGCGCTTTATATAATCGCGAAATTAATCCCGAAGGGCTATTAGAGAAAGTTCACCTGGTCGATAAAGCCAAAGCCAAACCCGACAATCTTTCAGGCGGTCAAAAGCAAAGGTTTTCAATTGCCTGTGCCCTGGTTAATGAACCGAGAGTACTGTTCCTTGACGAACCCACCACGGGACTGGATCCCCAGGCAAAAAGAAATCTCTGGGACCTTGTGCTCGAACTGAACGCGGCCGGAATGACCATCGTACTAACTACCCACAACATGGAAGAAGCCGAATCCCTATGCCACAGAATTGCGATCATGGACCATGGCAAAATCGTGGCACAGGATACGCCGCAAAACCTGATCATGACCCATGCTCCGGAACCACCGGAAGCGCCACTGCATGGAAACATCGAAGACGTGTTTCTCGCATTAACCGGCCACGCCCTTAGAGATTGAGCGAGGAAAAGTCATGATCAGCAGCTTACAACTACATCTCGCCAAAGACTTCCTGAAAATTTTCCTGCGGGATAGGCAGTCGATATTTTTTAGTTTGTTCTTTCCGATTATTTTTATGACCGTGTTCGGCTTTATGAATAGCGGCGAACAGGATCCCATTAATATAGGTATTGTGAATCAATCGGATTCTGTTGCGGCGAGTGATTTCGTAGAAGAGCTAATCGAAAGCCCCATCTTTAATGTCACTGTAGGGCTCGAAGAACGCTTAAGGGAAGAACTGGAAGCCGGCGAACAGACCATGGTGCTGGTATTACCTGAAGTATTCAGTGGCAGCAATGATGGTACTGAGCTTCGTCTCCTGGTTGACGCTGCCCAGGTACAGCAACTTGGCTTCATCGTACCGATCCTGGAACAAACCCTGATCGAGATAGAACGTGAGTTTCGCGATACGGAACCCATGTTTAGTCTTGCCATCGAAGACGTGCAGGCCAGATCCCAGAGCTATCTCGATTTCCTGTTGCCGGGGCTCATGGCATTTACCTTAATGCAACTAAGTATCGCTGGCAGCGGTTTCAATATTGTCGAGTATCGACGCAAAGGCATTCTAAAACGACTTTTCGTAACGCCCATTCAACCCAAAGATTTTATTACTGCAATCGTGCTGGCGCGCATGTCTATCGTGCTGATTCAACTGACAGTACTAATGGCTTTTGCGGTTTTCGTACTGGATGTAAACATTGTTGGCAATTTCCTTAGCTTCTATTTTGTTGTAATCCTGGGAACCTTTATCTTTCTCAATCTGGGATTCTGCCTGGGCAGTATTGCCAAAACCCAGCAAGCGGTAATGGCAGTGGGTAACATCGTCATATTTCCGCAAATATTTCTATCCGGTGTTTTTTATCCTATCGAATCCATGCCGGAAATTGTGCAACCCATTGCCTACATACTACCCCTGAGTTTTGTTTCCACTGGAATGCGGGATATTGCCAACGAAGGTGCATCCTTGTTAGCGATAATGCCAAGTCTTATCGGCATCGCAGTATGGCTGATTATTGGTTTCACATTAGCAACAAGGTTTTTCGTGTGGAAAGAAGTTGCCAACTAGTGATAAGGGTCAAGTAATGAAAACGGTTTTCTATACTTGCGTTACGGGCCCCGATAACAGCTATGTCCACAACGTATGCTCAATAGACAATTATGGTTTCGATTTTGTCGCGATCCACGATGACCATCACGAAGGATTTCCGGGTTGGTGTTCGATCAATATTGACGACGAATATCCTTTCGACAAAGAACAGTATGGTCACAAGCAAAGATATGCCAAGACTATGCCGCAAAAAATTCTCGGGGAATACGAATACAGCGTGTATCTGGATCCCAAGTGGGAGATTACCGACGAGTTTGTGAAGCTATGCAGTCAGCTGGTAGAAGAACACCCACTCTGGAAAGTACCGACCCATCCCTCTCGTAGTTGTCTCTATGAAGAATTTTTGTTTCCTTTTTCCAATGGCACACTGTCTTATGAAGAGTGTATTCATGTCATCGATGTTTTGATGGAGGAAAAAGTCGATTTCAATTCATTCTTCTCTTCCTTATGTACCTGGATAATCCGCAGGCATGATAAGACCACAGAGGAAATTGGCGAACGCTGGTTCGAACTGATTCAGAAATGCTACGAAGGCTATGTCAGAGATCAGATTGTTTTTCCGTTTTCCGTCAGTGAAGCCTCGCTGATTGATCGCTCTCTGACTGTCGAAGAACTCTATGCAACTGGTGTGCGCCTGAACTATCCCAATCAAACCAGAGTCAAGGCATCAAACTGGCGCCATAACTTCTATGACCTGATCGCCTACCTGCATGGTCGTACTGGCCTGATTCCCCAACAGCAAAAACAGGAAGGGCAAGCTCAGTCCCAGTAGATTACTGTGTCAAACTGTCACAACTGCGGACATTACTCAATCGTTTGTAATATATTCCCTCACTGGCTGGTCCTCTGGGTATGCTTGGTTGGGAGCTACCCCGATTTCCTGCACAAACTTGTTTGAGACATTTAATAAAGGATTGGAGAAATAATGATGAGAAAAGTAGCGGTTCTGCTTTCTGGGATAGCAATGATTGTATCCAGCATGATGTTTACATCTTACGCCCAGGAGATGACTCCGGAACAACAAGCGGCAGCAGCCGTGGATCAACGCAAATCTCTGTTCAAGACGATTCGTTACAACCTGGGACCAATCGCCGGCATGGCACAGGGCGCACCTTTCGATGCGGAAGTTGCCGAACGCAATGCGCGCAGAATTGCCGTCATGGCTACCATGATTCCCGAAATGCTGGCAATGGACACCAGCGCTTTCGATAACATCGAAACTACTGCTCTCGATAGTATCTGGGATAACCAGGATGATATTGCTGCCAAGACACAGGCATTGATCGACAATGCGAACGCATTTGCCGATGCTGCAGCCACAGGCGACTTCGGCGCGTCCATGGGTGCATTCAGAGCATTCGGCGGTTCATGTGGTAACTGCCACGACACCTATCGTGTTGATACAGACTAAGAAGAGAAAAGCTAGTTGAAATAAAGAAGGGCGACATTAGTCGCCCTTTTTCATTTAGCGATTTAGTCTTCGATTTCCATACTAAATTTGTTACCAAACAATTTTTGTTGAGTAACACTTACGAATACTAATGCCATACAAAAAGTAAATCCGACGCAAAAAAGAATTTGACCAATTGTTAATAGACTTAATCCAAATTCACTAATAAGCAGTTGAGTTTCGAATACAAGAAGGATGATTGCTTGTACAGCAACTTTTCTGTTCTTAAAGCCTTTATACTTTCCTGACTTTGGATCTCTTATAACTACAGGAATAAACCAGGTAGCAAATAAAGGTAAGACAATTGCATTAATTGTGTAAATGTCCATGTATCTATTTAGGATCCTGCAATTCCACCAATAATTCCTGTTTCTATTGCATATGCTCCAAACATATATCTTCCAGCCCCTGATGCAGCACTTGCTATCCCTCCAAAGAAACCAGATGTTGCACCAAATGCTACTCCCGAAATCACTTCTCCAACTCCTCCACCTTTCGCTATAGATATGGCCCCACCTGTTATGCCACCTATCAATGCTCCAGCTGGTCCAACACCTCCACTCACCTCTTCGATTTCACTTCGTGTTAGTTCTCTCATTTCAATCTCCTTTTGAAACGTTTCATCAGTAGCTTCGGAGTGTAGACCTGAAATACCAGTAAATAAAACTTTCGAGGAAATTAGGCTAGACTGGCGCCATGACCATGCATGCAATTCTGCTCCACAAGTACGGAACAGAGAACGACCTCAGCTACGAAGAAGTACAGAAACCCGTCCCTAAAGATGATGAAGTGCTGCTACGGGTTCATGCTTCGTCGGTAAATGACTGGGAGCTGGGTATCATCGAAGGCAAGCCCTACTTCATGCGGGTGTTCCTGGGACTCTTTAAGCCCAAACTCAAGATCATGGGAACCGAAGTGGCGGGTGTTGTAGAAGCTGTAGGCAAGAAGGTGCTGAAGTACAGGCCAGGGCATAAAGTCTATGGTGATCTGAGTGCACATAAGTTTGGCGCTTTTGCCCAGTATCTCTGCACCAAGGAGAGCGCTATAGCTCATATGCCCACCAATCTCTCTTTCGACCAATCCGCCGCAATTCCCCATGCCGGACTATTAGCACTACAGGCTTTACGGGACATTGCTGACTTCAAAGCTGGTCAGACCTTATTGATCAACGGTGCCGGGGGCGGTGTGGGCTGCCTGGGAATCCAACTGGCAAAGATGCACAAAAACGTCCGTGTTACCGGCGTCGACAGCACAGAAAAACTGGAGCACATGGCCTTGCTCAGTTTCGATGAAGTAATCGATTACACCAATCAGGACTTCACTGAACTTGGCAGACAATACGATGTCATCCTCGATACTAGATCGACGCGTTCTCCTGCGAAAATTGCCAGAGCTTTAAAACCGGATGGGACCTACGTAAGCGTTGGTGGCGACATGAATCGAATATTCCAGATCGCTTTCTTAAGCAGGTTTATACGTAATAAAGAAAACAGGCAATTTCATGTGCTGGGATTAAAGCCCAATAAAGGCCTGGAACATTTGACCGGGCTGGTGGAAGGCGGCAGAGTTATTCCAGCCATCGACAGCAGGTATCCCCTGGAACAAACAGCTCTCGCCATAAGAAGATTTAAACAAGCGAGCCACAAAGGGAAGATAATTATTTCCGTGGAGGCGGTTAGTCTTCCCCTGAGTGGTGACGAGTAAAAAAGGCCGCCAGCGCGTCGCGGTCTTCATCGGTAAGTTTGCTGGTGTTGTGTTCGATTACTTCGTTCATATCACCACCGACAAACTCACCTTCTGGTTTCAGTCCCAATAACAGGAAAATATCGAAGTTGTTCGTCGTCCACTCCTCCAGAGCTTCCCCATCGATGGCTTCAATCACTTCATCGCCTATTTCTGCTCCGGCGTATTCGCGACTGTAATCAAGAATACCAAGCCCATTGCGTGGGGTATGACATTCACCACAATGACCAAGACTACGTGCCAGATAGGCTCCCCGCGCCAACAGCTCATCGTCAAATTGTTCCAAGTCAGGTTGCGTTAAATCCGCAAGCCGGTTCCAAGCGGCCACAGTCCAACGAAACAACCAACCAGGTGTTTCCGGTTCCGGTACCGCGCTGCTTACAGGCTCTAAAGACATCAGGTAGGCTGCCATATCCATTACATCTTCATCGGTCATACCGGAATAAGCACGATAAGGAAAAGCCGGGTAGTAAAAACTTCCCGTGGGTGTGCGTCCATGTTTAAGTGCCGCAATAAAGTCACTGGCTTCCCAGCTCCCTATTCCAGTTTCAATATCCGGCGTTATGTTTGGCGCATAAAAAGTTCCGAAATCCGTTTCCAATGCCAGGCCGCCGCTCAGTGCTTCGCTGGTTTCCTCGCTCTGACCTCGATGGCAGCTAATGCAGCCACCGGCTGTTAACAAGTATTCGCCTCTTGTAATGGCAGCGTCAGATTCCGGTATTTGATCTGCGGAAGAAATTCCTGGCGGGGCAAATAGCCAAAAGGAAACGAGTCCCGCGAGACCCAATAAGACTGCCAGTGCTTTGTTTCTTCTACTCATCTTTTCCCGATTTCTTTTTCATAGATTTGAGACGCAAGCATTCTAGACACTGAACGATTTCTTGTCGACTTCTGCCAGTTATCGTTAAACTTACAGCTCAATTCTTCATTTGGTGTTTCAATTGTTAGAGTTTGAACATATCGTTCAGGTAAACGACCTTGGCAACAGGGCCATAATTGCCCTGACCAGGAACCAACTTTGGCAAGGCCTCGTTCTCAGGGCCCGTAATCCGGAAAAATTCAATCACGCCTTGCAATGCAAGTCGGAAGAAGTTGAGAACAATGAATTCCTTCGAACCATCGAGGCGGGCAACACTAGTTTTTGCGAGCGGGTAATTCTTTACCCTGAACAAAAGATCTGGACGAAAACCATTGCTGAATTCGATCAAATCAATGCACAGAGCACTACTTCCATCGAAGAGCCGGAAGCAGGCTCCCTGTTCGTACGCTTCTGTTACAAGCGCGACCTGGATAGCTCGGATGAGGGAGTAGATATCGCCGAACACCTGAAAGCCGCCTATGTTCAGCTCGATCGCGACGCAATAGCCATGATTCGCCTCCTGGCGGAGAGCGAACTATTCGATCAGCCTATTAACTGAGCCTCTCCGCTAATACCAGGATAGCCCCGGACCTTGCGAATCCTGTGGCTTTGCGTCTGTTCCGTGAATTGTTTATGCTCTCTTTCCCTCGCCTGCAAAACTGTCAGAGGAATAACATGCTAATAGCAATAAGAAGAACAATAAAAGCGCCAATAATTGCAGCTTTCCTGGGCGCTTTTGCTCTCAATACGGTTAGTTCGCCCAGCTGGGCTGATAGGCAATTTTCCGATGATGAGAGCCACATAGACGATGGTCGAATTCAGCATCGTAGCTACACATTCCCTTCGACCGGAGAAGAGATTCCTTACGCACTATTCCTGCCCTCTACTTATAATGAAGGCGACCCGGCACCTTTAATTATTTCCTTGCATGGACTTGGTCGCTCCTATGACTGGTTAATGGGCTATCACGGCTTTCTCGACCAGGCTGAAGCAGGTGGATACATCGTTGTTACTCCATTGGGATACATCCGCCGTGGCTGGTATGGATCCAGGGTAACCGAAGATCCTCAAGATGGAATCTATAGCGAACAGGATGTTATGGAAGTCATCCAACTGGTGCGTAACGAATTTACCGTAGATAACAATCGCATTTATTTGTGGGGTCACTCCATGGGTGGCGCCGGCACTTATCACATTGCAGCGAAGAATCCTGATTTGTTCGCCGGCTTGGGAGTGGCAGCACCAGCACCAGAAAGAAGTACAGATATCGAAGCAACTCTCAATAAGATAAAGCATATCCCAATTTTCGTACTGCAAGGCGATGAAGACACCGCCGTACCAGTCACTCTTACCCGGGAATGGGTCAGTAAAATGGAAGAGCTGGGAATGCAGCATGTGTATGCCGAAATTAAAGGTGGAGACCATTCGCTGCTAATTTCACAGAACAGCGAGCACATGCAAAAGTTCGTCGATTTTTTCAATATAGTCAGAAAAAAGTACTAGAGAAATGTTTATGAAAAAGCACTTGAAGTATTTGTCGGTCTACTTATTGGGTATATTTATTTCTTCGACGAGCCTGGCTGCCGAGTCAGATGATTTTGATGCTGCTGCGGCCTATCAAGCTACCTGCTTTGCCTGCCATAGCACAGGACAGGCTCACGCGCCGGTGGTGGGCGATATCATTGAATGGGAAATCCGTTTGGAAAAAGGTATGGACACCCTGGTTCAGAATACCATCAATGGTCTTAATGGTTTTATGCCGGCCCGAGGCCTGTGTGCGGATTGCAGCGATGAACAATTACGCGCCATCGTGGAATACATGTTGGAAGAGAGTAAATAATACTTAACAAGAATTACTAAAAAGAATTGTCAAAACTTTGGAGCCATAAATGTCAGAATTTAATTCCAGTTTAAGCCCTTACACCAACTATCTTCGAATTTTGTGCGCAAGCTTCTTATTGCTATTAGTTGCATGTGGTTCTGACAACGAAACGACTTCCATTACTGTTGCAACCGGTAGTGAATCCACCGGTGGTGCGGTGGAACCAGAAGAGGCCACTTTATCTGCAGTATCCGACCTGGAATGGCCGCTACACAACTTCGATCTGTTTGGCTCACGCTTTGCACCAACTAATCAAATAACCAAAGACAATGTCGCAACTTTAACGCCCCGCTGGTTGTTTCAACACGGTGTTATCGATGGTGTAAGCAACCAGACTACTCCGGTAATCGTCGACGAAGTGATGTACATAACCGACTCCCGCGGCAGCGTATATGCGGTAGATGCCAGAGACGGCCACTTATTATGGTCCTATGACGTAACTCGATTGCTCGGTGGTGGGCGTAGGGAAGGCTATATCTTCAGGCATCGCGGCGTGGTCTATGACGAAGGCGTGGTCTACACGGCAGCCGGTTCATTTATGTTTGCACTGGATGCAGAAACTGGTGAGCCGATTGAATCTTTTGGTGATGGTGGACAGGCTTCGGTAATTCTCGATGTATTGCATGAACGAGACCCATCAATCGAGACTGCTATCTCGGTGGGCTACTGGTTTACTACTGCACCGCAAATTTATAACGACGTCATCTATATTGGCACTACTCGCAGTGAGAGCCACATCGAAGGCGGCTATGTTTTGGCTATCGATGATCAAACCGGTGAAGTCATCTGGCATTTCAATACTATTCCCCAGGATGAAAACGACCAGGGCTGGGAAATCGCTGGCCCGACCTGGGTTGGTGGTGAGCGTAATGGTGGTGGCATCTGGGAGACTCCTTCAATCGATCCCGAGTTAGGCATGGTGTATTTCGCCGTGGGAAATCCTTTCGGTGATAGTACCAAGCGTGACGGTATGAATCTGTTTACCGATTCCCTGATTGCCTTAACCCTCGATGAAGGCAGACTGGCCTGGTATTACCAGCAAGTGCACCACGACGTGTGGGATTACGATTCTGGTAACCAACCGGTATTGTTTGATATGGAAGTCGATGGCGAGCCGGTCAAAGCACTTGCCCAGGCGAGCAAGAACAGCTGGCTCTATATCCTGAATCGAGAAACAGGCGATCCGGTTCATCCTATTATCGAAACGCCTGTTTCCACAGAAACTGATGTTGAAGGCGAGGAACCCTGGCCTACCCAACCTATTCCCCATAAAGCCAATGGCGAACGCATGGAACCGGTATCACCGGTGTTCCCGACTGATATTCCGGCACAACACATGGAGGCCAACAATCTTGTGGAGCAGTTTACCCCGATCGGGCCAAACCAGATCTTCTCACCAGGCTTTGGCGGCGGTTCCAATTATGGACCCCTGGCCTACGGCAAAGACACTGGCTATTTGTACGTCAATGCCATCGACCAACCTTTTAATTCCGGGCGCGATCCGAAGGGCTATTTCTCAGCTTATGATCCGACTACCGGCGAACTAATCTGGCGCCAGATTTTCGAAGGCTATGGGCAAGCAGGACCAGTTGTTACCGCCGGTGGCCTGGTGTTCGTTGGTGCCGGAAGTAATGAAGCGGGTTACTTCTACGCCTTCGATGCTGAAACTGGCGAGGAGTATTGGAAGTTTAATACCGGCTCCGGTGTTTTCGCTTCCCCAGCGGTGTATTCAATCGATGGAGAAGAATTCATTACCGTTGCTTCAGGCGGAGGCTCTCGTGGTCGCCGCGGAGGTGACTTGATACTTAGCTTTGCCTTACCGGAAAGAAACTAGAGCAACTCATCCCAGGAGGAGTGCAATCTTATGAATACAAAGTTTAAATCGGCAATGCTTTCACTAAGTGTTGCTATTGCTCTCGCTTTTTCAGTAAGCGAATTTTCCATGGCACAGGAAGAAGCTGACCTGGCCTGGACGCCGCAAAAGTCGATGGAATTTCGCCGCATTCAGGGCACGGCGACATCAGCGGACGGAGAATTTATTGCCTATGTGGTGAGCACGCCAAAAATGGAAGGCAATAACTCTGAATACCTGACACACATCTGGGTCGCAACTGCAGATGGGTCGCGCAATACCCAGTATACCCGCGGCGAATACTCAGCAACTTCTCCCTCTTTCTCTCCCGATGGGCAGTACCTGAGTTTTGTCAGCAAGCGTGGTGATGGTGAAGACGAAAAATCACAAGTCTGGATAATGCCACTATTTGGTGGTGAAGCCCGACAACTCACTGCAGCTGATAACAATGTAGGAAGCTATAAATGGTCGCCTTCAGGTGATCGTGTGGTTTTCTCTATGCAGGATCCATTGAGTGAAGAACGCGAAAAGGAAATTGAAGAAAAACGTGACGTCATACTGGTCGATCAACAACAACGTTTTCGCCACCTTCATGCAGTTGCAGTAGATGGTGAGGCCTCGACCCCTGCTCAACCGGTGCAAATAACATCAGGGGAAATGGTAGTCGGTAGTTTTAACTGGAATCCGGATGGGAATGAAGTTGCGTTCTCCCATAAACCTATCGATGACTTAAATTACGCAAATCACCATGGTGATATCTCCGTCGTTTCTGTTCCTGATGCAAGCAGTATTAGCTCGATCGAAACAGATACTGATGCTGACGAAGAAGACTCCGAGCCACTGCAGATTCTCGGTGAAGTGAGAACCCTGGTTGCGGGAAACGGTGTCGAAGACAATCCATTCTGGTCACCGGATGGTGAGTGGATCGCTTACACTTCTTCAGGTCTGGAGCCTAAGCTCATTTCACGCAATGATGTTTATGTCGTTCCTGCAGAGGGCGGTGATTCCAGAATGCTGGCAGAAACACCTAATCGCAATGCCAACATCGCAGGCTGGTCCAAAGACAGCGATGAATTGTATTTGACCGAGCCCATGGGAACTTCTCGAGGGATAATCGGCTTGCCCTTGCGTGGCGAACAGATTCGGATAATGACTCCGGAATCAGGCGTTGCCGGCAATGTCTCATTGGCCAGTAATGCTGATCGTTTTACCTATAGCTGGGAATCCTCAGACAAGCCCTGGGATTTATTCGTACAGGGCACCGATGACAGTAACCGAAGGCAACTCACTGACATTCACAGCGAAGTGGCCGTTCCCCCCATGGGCAGAACTGAATTACTTAGCTGGACGTCTCCGGACGGCATGGAGATTGAAGGTCTACTCACCTACCCGGTGAACTACCAGGAAGGTACTGCCTACCCGGTAATACTTAATGTTCATGGCGGCCCATCCGGTGTTTATGCAGAAACTTTTACCGGGCGGCCTGAAATCTACATGGGCCAGTATTTTGCCCAGAACGATTACGCCATTTTAAGACCGAACCCTCGAGGCTCCACCGGCTACGGTTATGAATTTAGAGAAGCCACTGCAGAAGATTGGGGTCATGGTGATTTACAGGATTTACTCGCCGGCCTGGATCTGGTTATCGAAATGGGGATCGGCGATGCCGACAATCAGTTCTTGATGGGATGGAGCTATGGCGGTTACATGACTTCGTTCGCCGTTACCCAAACCGATCGTTTTAATGCGGCAAGCATGGGTGCCGGATTATCAAACCTGGTAAGTATGTCTACAACTACTGATATACGCGATTACCTGGTTGAGCACATGGGCGACTACTTCTGGGAAAACCTGGAGATGTGGGAACGCTCATCTGCAATTAGTCATATCGATAATGTTGTTACGCCGACTCAGGTAATTCATGGTCAGGAAGATTTGCGTGTACCACTTGGTCAGGGACAGGAGTTCTATAATTCCTTAAAGTGGTTAGGTGTAGATACTGAAATGATAGTCTATCCCCGCACTCCACATGGGCCCAGAGAGCCGAAATTTCTCATGGACGTCTCGGAGCGAATCATGACCTGGTTCGAAAAATATCGGGCTAATTAGTCAGTAATAGAGATCGAAATAAAAAAGGCAGTGAGTTTTAAGCTCACTGCCTTTTTCTTGCTTTGCGCCTTTGATCTGGAGACTAAATCGTCTTGCGCTAATTCCCTTTGGCACTGCTTCCCTGACTCCGTCCCTAGACTACGATGTAAACTCCATTATTCCTTCGATAGTTTATGTCCCTATAGCGATACATCGTTTCTCCATTAACAATTACGGTTGTGTAACCCCGAGGCAATGATGCCAGGCGAATCCCTGCTACTGGATTTATTACAACAAAACCATTGGAGCGTTTCGCATAGTAAATCCCATCATGAACATAGTAGACCCTTCCTGCATGTACCACGCGCATGTGATTAGCTGGAATGGAATGAAAGACTGCACCAACAACTCGACTAATCGCTGTACTAACCGGTGCTGGTTTATGGACAACAACTTTTCTCTCAATCACGACACGCTTATGCTGATGACCAGGATGGGGAGCCGCGTAAGCTGAATCCGTGCTCAAAAAGAATGTAAGCGTTGCTGCAGTCAATAATGTAAATAGTTTCATGATCGTCTCCGTTAGTCCTTTTAAAAACAAACAATCCGTTTGCTTATCTAATAGAACGCAATGCCGGGAGATCGGTTTACAGGATTCAAGAATTGCTTTTAATGGGGGGAAATGGCGACTCGAAAGCCTATGGTATCGTTACGAACACCAGGATCTACGCCGCCTCTGACGGCGGTGCGAATATTGTTAATGCCATCGGCATAAGAGCCTCCCCGCATAACAAAGAGGGCATCTTCTGCCAGATTTGCTACATCGTCATCCGAATCGTAGGGGTAATCCTGCAAGGGGCTGCGAGTCATTTCCCAGACGTTTCCCGCCATATCTGCCAATCCATAGGCGCAATCGCCGCAATCAAATGATCCAACTCTGCGCTTTTCCCCTCCTTCGAAATTTGCAAACTCGGAAGTGGGCTGTGATCCCCAGGGAAAGACCCTGCCATCATCGCTTCTGGCTGCTTTTTCCCATTCGGCTTCCGTCGGCAGGCTTAGTTTTGCACCCGCATTCAATTGCTGCATCAGGGGGTCGGGTGTGATTGAGGAGTTTCTCAGTTCTTCATCAAGCCAGTGAGTGTAAGCGACAGCCTGTGGCCATGTAATTCCGCTTACTGGCATAGATGGGTCGCCCTGCAAGGCAGATGGATCAATCACCATTCCCGTATCTTCAACAAACTGTTGAAACTGGGCGATGGTTACTTCATATCGACTGATATAAAAAGAAGAGAGTTCCAGCCTTCCCTGTCGTTGCAAGTTTGACCAGCGTTCATTTTCATAAGCCATCCGATCCAGGGCAGGATTACTGCCCATGGTGAATTCCCCCGCTGGTATTTCCACGAAGCCCAATTGACTATCAGCAGGAAGAAACCAGGCTTGATTGTTAAAACCAGTAACGGCATCGCTTTTACTTGCTTGTGATTCTACGTTGGAATCCGGATTGCTTTGTGAATTCATCCAGTAGGCCACGAACAGGATAATAATACTCATTAATGTAAACCCAACTGTCCTGCTGGGAACTGTTGTTACAGCGGAGTTATTACTATTTGTTGGCTCTGAGTTTGCCTGGCTCACTGCAGTTCCTAAATATTTTCGCAAGCGAAGGCCCAATCATGTTCACAGGCTCGCTCGTATAAATCATCAATGGGATTTTCCATCAGGTTTAGCCCGCCCTCTCTAAGCAACAATCGCAGATCCAACTCATGGGGATCTTCTTGCGCCAGCAAATCATCGTTGATTAAATTCAAACAGGCGGCCTTGAACTTCAATTCACAGGACTGTGCAAAATACTCTCTCGCCATAGAGTTATCATGAGCAACAATTGTTCCCTGCCGGTACTGCAAACCCAATTCGTTACAAGCCCAGGCAGAATTATCTACGCAGTAAGTACTTTCCAATTGCACCAGGCGTTCACAGGCATTTGGCAAACCATCGCTACAGGCTTGTTGCCAGAATGGAAGGCTGTCACCTGTATGCTGACCATCGGTTCTCCCTAATCCAGACATGGCAAGAAAGAAAATCACCCAAACACTCATATGTGCGAGGTTTGCTTTTCCACCAAACCAGTTGTCTTTCCAGACATTGAGTAACTCTTTAGATCGAATTGATCGAACCGCATTATCGATTGCAATTACACTCAGGTTAAGAATAGGTACCGCTAACAACTTGTCATAAAAAGTCGGCACGCCAAGTGCACCCAGTAAAGTGTAGAGACCAAACACACTAAACCCGTAAAGAATTCCGAACAGAGTTTTGCCCAATGGTGTGCGGGGCGATGTGGAAGGATCGGTAATCAGTAAGTGCAGGCCGAGGAAAACAGCGGCCGGGATCTCTGAATCGAGAAAATAGGGCACGCCGGTAGTTGCATTATAAATAGCACTTAGACCAAACAGGGATAAGGCTGCCATTCCTGCCACAAGCGTAATCGAGAAAAAATACATCACGATCAAACCAATAAGAAACAGGAAGGTATAAATATTGGGCGCGAGAGTTAAAGTCGATGCAATTTCCTGCCCCCAGGTTAAGTGTGTGGTATTAGTTAGTATTAGAACTAACGAAAACAAACCCAGGGCAAAGGCCGAAGGATTAAAGATATGAACGTTACGACCTTCTCTCTGCCAACGCACATACTCTTTACCCATGAACCCAAGGGCAATCATTAGAAACTGCATGTAAAACCAATCATCTCTAAACCAGAGAAAAAGATTAATGCTCAAGATGATAGGAAAAGGACCAAAGCCCAAGGTGTATTTCTGACGCCGCGACCAGGCCAATAACATGTCGAAGGCATAGGCAAACAAAATCTGTCCGATGATTAGCCAGGCATGGTCGTAGACTGGCCGCCAATAGTATCCCCAATAGGAATAGACGCTTATTTGCACCATCGCCTGAATGTAATGTTGCGGCCGCAACATCAGCTCGAACGAACGCTCTTCCCCGGAGCGCTGGCATTGCATTAATAAATAGATGAACCAGGCTGCTAAAAATAAAACTGCGCCAGCAAATGAATAGAAGAGAATCTCATTGCCCTGAACACGTGGCGTAATTGATAGTACGGCTAGTGCAACTATAAGGCTAAGGGGAATCTTAAAATTTCCGAGACTGAATCCTGAATTGGCAACAGCTGGTGAAGCTGCACTAGTTCCAGGACTAACTGCCGATGAGCTGCGCTTGCGCTTGGCTTTGGATGCCATACTACGATCTGCTATTCGCCACTGATTTACTGGCTTTGAAGAATAAACCAGCTCCTGGAGCAATTCAATTTGGCAGCGTCGCTGGAAATATGCCTATTTCAGCAGATTTAGTTAGTCTGAAACTATTAATCAGTAGGTGGTCGGTTAATAGGATTAATAGATAGGCGAGAGTTCGCCTGTCAAAGGGCTGAGATAATTGGTTCCTTGCAGATCCCGATCAGCCCAATGAATAGCCGAACTATCAATAGCATTTAGCCAGGTTTTTGGGATGGAGGAATTCTCCACCCTTGCGCCAGTTTTATTGGGGCGCGCTATGTTCCTGCTCATGCCCATGATCACGTTCATGATCGTGGCGCTCACGATGATCTCGACCCCGGCGATGGTCCCTATCATGATGGCCGTGTTGGCCACCTACAGCTGCATCTACCATTCGAAAGGGAGCTGCGATTACGGTGCCAGCCGTATCTGCAGTTACTCCGATTACGGCACCTGTTAGCTGAAATGGGGCCTTAACAACCTCCGCCGTTGTATCTACTGCTACACCGATCATGGAGCCTATACAGCCTGTCAGCGAAGAGGCCAGAATTACGGCCGCAGCCAATTTTGCAAATTTCATGTTTTTCTCCCAACTCATCACCCGAAAAGGGCGCCCTTATTTTTTATAACTACCAGCTTAAGACGCCACCAGTACCATAAATGTTTCAATATTAATGAGAGCTGAACTTTGCAATGCGTTGAATCATTAGAGAGAGCCCGTAAGCGAATGCCCTGTAACCCCCTAAAAAAGCTGTAAATATCGGATTTTGTGCAACAATTGGTGACTAATTTCTCCTTGAAAAAGGGCTCGATCACGCGTAATTTCAGAGAATTAAGTGATATCCATCCAGAATTCAGCATTAGAACAAGATTTGGAGGTTTCAATGATTAACAGAGCCCTAACCAAACTGTCTTTGGCCATGGCCACTGTCCTCGCAGCGCCTTTAGCGTTGGGTCAATCCGATGATTTTCCCCGCACTGAATACGGCCATCCAGACTTACAAGGCACTTATACATTCAGGACGATTACTCCACTAAATCGCCCCAGAGAGCTGGAGCATTTGGAGACTCTAACTCCCGAACAGGCCGCAGAATGGGAAGAATTCGAATTACGCCGCCAGAATCGCGACCTCATTATCGATTCAGTAGGTGGAGCAGGTTATCCACCAGGTGTGATTTCCTATAACAATTTCTGGTATGAGCGAGGTGAAAATACCGTCGCAGACCGCAGAACTTCATTGATCTACGATCCACCCAATGGTCGTATGCCACAAGCCAATGAAGCTGGACGCCAGCGTCGTGCCGCATATGGCCAAATGGTGTTTGAGAGTGCCGGCCCTGAAGGCCGAACCACGGTCGACCGTTGCATTGTTGGATTCGTTGGTGGGCCTCCAATGATTCCTGGTTCCTACAATAACAATATGCAGCTGGTACAGACTAAAGATACAGTAATGATCTTGAATGAGATGGTTCACTCAGCCCGAATCATTCGCCTCGATAGCGAACATCACACCAAGCAGCTTAAGTGGGAAGGTGATTCAATCGGGTACTGGGAAGGCGATACCCTGGTAGTACAGACCAAGAACTGGTACCACGATTACAATCTGCGTGGAATGTCCGATCAAGCCGAAGTGGTAGAACGATTTACCCGTACCGATGCCAATACTATCGAGTATGACTTTACAGTAACTGACCCGCTTTCCTGGGATGTTCCCTGGTCAGCAAAGTTTCCGCTACGTGAATCCCCTGATCCGGTTTACGAATATGCCTGTCATGAGGGCAATCACGGACTGGTAGGTATTCTTGCTGGTTGGAGATACCAGGAGTCTATCGGTAATAATGGCGATGGCTCACCGAAGTCTGAAACTGGAGTGGTTGAGACCGAGGAAAACTAAACTAACCCCCTTTACACTGAAGGATAACAAAGGCCAGTAGGGGAAAACCTACTGGCCTTTTTGTTGAGTAAATGTCTGCATTAAGCCTTAAAAACATTACTGCGATCTTGATCCTGTTGATACTAACAAACATCAGCAAGGCCGAAGTCAACTCCATCTATATTGAATCCAGGCTTGATCCCAATGCCATCATTATCACTCAAGTTGATATTATTTTTGTTTACTCACAGGAAATTGTAGATCGCTTCCCTGCTACAAAAACCGAGTGGTACTCCAATCAACGCCAGTTTATTGCCGAAGCCGGCGATGACATCGATGTACGCAGTATATTTATTCCCCAAGGATTTAACTCCGAGACTGCCAGTCTTCCCCAAAGACGAAGTGAAGCGTTGAAAGTTTTTATTTTTGCCGAACATGATGTGTCTACTACCGCGCCAGTGGACGTCACCGAGATTAACGATGTACTCGTTGCTATCGATCAATTCGGTATCGTAGTTACCCGCCGCACTTAGGAACGAAATTGTGGAAATAAGTCATTTAGTTAGTTTTATTTTGATCTCCAGTATTTTTGTCATTTCTCCTGGCCCCAATGTCATCGTGATTATTTCTACCAGCCTTCAGGCCGGTAAGAAGCGAGGAATACAAACAGTTCTTGGCACGAGTGTGGCCCAGGCAATCCAGTTAGTCATCGCTGCTGTGGGAACAGCCTGGTTTCTTTCACTGCTATCCCAGGGACTATTCTGGTTGAAATGGTGTGGGGTTTTCTACCTTCTCTATTTAGGCATTACTTCAGTCAGAAACTTTTTAAGCGGTAATAAAGGGTCAGAATCTACAGCAGTGGGTTCGTTTCAAAGGGGATTTGTCACTTCCTTGACCAATCCAAAAACCATTCTGTTTTTCTCAGCATTCCTGCCCCAATTCGTGACCGATTCCGCAAGCTACGTAGAACGGATTACCTTGCTTTCTATAGTTTTCTGGTTGGTCGCTATCGTGTTTGATTCCCTATGGGCGTTGCTGGCCGGGCATACCAGAAAACTATTCGCCAATCATGATATATCGAGGATTGAGAACGGAATCAGTGGTGGGCTTTATATTGCTGCCAGCGGTTTACTCGCCAGCAGCAATAGAGTTTAGCTAACTCGCCTGTTTTGATCTTAAGCAAACGCGCCGGCGTTTACCCAAAAGTGTGTGGCTATGGCTGCGAAGTAACCAATCATGATCGCCCATGACCACTTCAGGTGAGAGAAGAAAGTATATATCCCCCTCGCCTGTCCCATTACTGCCACCCCAGCCGCCGAACCAATTGAGAGCATTGAGCCGCCAACACCAGCCGTAAACGTTACCAATAACCATTGTCCGTGATTCATTTCTGGCTGCATCTCAAGCACTGCAAACATTACTGGAATGTTATCTATCAGGGCAGAAGCGAATCCAACAATAATATTCGCAGTGGTGGGGCCCAGATCCACGTACATGAATTCTGATACGACAGCGAGATAACCAAATGCTCCCAAACCGCCAACACAGAGAATAATGCCGTAGAAGAAGATCAAGGTATCCCACTCGGCACGTTGCAGGTTGTGGTAGATATCGTAAGGTTGTTTGCTCGTCACCACACCATCTTCGCCCATTGAATCTTCAAAGATTGCCTCGTCGGCATCGATGGCTTCACCCTTTCTAAAATCAGCTGACATCTCAGCTGCCATGTAACTCGAGTCTCTAAGCTGCAAGTAGTAGCCATAGAGTTTCAGTATGCCCAATCCAGTCATCATTCCAATTACCGGTGGAAGGTGAAGGAAATTATGGAAAGACACGGCCATGGCAATAGTACAGATAAACAATCCTACGACTACCCAGCCGCCAAACTTAACGCGGGCTTCTTCACTAATAGCTTCTGGAACTTCATTTGAAATTGCCATACTTAGAATTGCGCCGGTTACTAACCAGTTAACCAGTGAAGGAACAAAAAGAACAAAGAATTCCTGAAACTCAACCTGGCCTGCCTGCCAAACCATCAAGGTTGTAATGTCACCAAAAGGTGAGAATGCACCACCGGAGTTAGATGCAATCACAACATTAATACAGGCGATAGATACAAACTTGATATTACTTCCACCAACAGCTGTGACTACTGCTGCCATTAATAAAGCGGTGGTCAAGTTATCTGCAATGGGCGACATAAAAAATGAGATAAGGCCCGTAATCCAGAATATCTTCCGAAACGAATAACCCTGGGAAACCAACTTCACTCTTAGAAGATTGAAAATACCCCGCTCTTCCATGGTGTTTATGAAAGTCATGGCTGCGAGCAAGAACAAAAAGAGCTCAACGAACTCTAACAAGTTATGCCGCACCAGAATTTCTGCGGAATGGGTTTCACCTGCGGCGTTGTAAGCAAGCGCCACCAGTATCCAGATTACACCAGCTGCGACGACGGCAGGTTTGGATTTGCGTAAGTGAATAGTTTCTTCACTAATGATCAACGCGTATGCGCCAATAAAGAAAATAATCGCAATCAATCCATACATTGACCCTGTCAGGTCGAGCATGGTTGCTTCTTCTGCTGCGAATACTGTAGATGGCAGCAGTGAGAGAACTCCAGTTGCAAGAGTTGCGAAGAGTGCACGCTTTTTGTTTACAAATTTAGCGAACATCGGGTAATCATCCTTTTAAGAGTATAAGAGTAAGTATAGATAGCCGAACACCACCCCGCTAAGGGATTAGCGTCAGCTCTCGAATTTTTCGAACTATGCGCGGAAACCCGCAGAAACTCTACGGGATAGAAGTGTAGAACAAGATGTTATTGTTCTGACTGGACTGGGAATTGTTGTTAAACATGCTACTGGATACGTGCAATTTCGCAAGTTAGATAAAATTTTAGTACGCTAAAATTTTACCTTGCTAGTTATTTCGAAGAAATCGAAATCCAAGTCCTACAATATGTAATGGTATTAATTAAACGCTTCCGATTATTTCATTAAGCGTTGCACTCGGCCGCATCGCTGCCGCAGCCAGATCCGAATTCGGTTTGTAATAACCGCCAACATCCATAGCCACACCCTGAACGGCGTTTAACTCTTCTACGATTTTATCTTCATTAGAGGCCATAGCTTCAGCAACCGGCGCAAAACGTGCCTGAAGTTCTGCATCATCGGATTGCTCAGCCAGCGCCTGAGCCCAGTACATTGCCAGATAAAAATGAGAACCACGGTTATCCAGTTCGTTTACCTTTCTGGAGGGTGACTTGTTGTTATCCAGAAACTTTCCAGTCGCTGCATCCAGAGCATTAGCCAATACCTGGGCGCGCTGGTTTGAAGTAGCAGTGGCCAAATGTTCCAGTGATGCAGCCAGTGCTAAAAACTCACCGAGTGAATCCCAGCGCAAGTGATTTTCTTTTTCAAACTGCTGTACGTGTTTTGGCGCAGAGCCACCAGCTCCAGTTTCAAAGAGTCCACCACCATTCATTAATGGCACGATAGACAACATCTTTGCACTTGTGCCGAGTTCAAGAATTGGAAACAGGTCTGTTAAGTAGTCACGTAGAACGTTGCCAGTTGCAGAGATTGTGTCATTTCCTTCCTTGATTCGCTCAAGGGAAAACCTGGTCGCGTCGGTAGGCGCTTTGATGTGAATTTCCAGGCCATCGGTATCATGGTCTGGCAAGTACTGATTCACTTTCTTAATCAATTCAGCGTCGTGTGCCCGCGCTTCATTTAGCCAGAATACAACTGGCGTGTTGCTCAGGCGTGCACGGGTAACTGCCAGTTTCACCCAATCCTGAATCGGTGCGTCCTTCACCTGGCACATGCGCCAGATATCTCCGGTTTCTACTGCGTGCTCCAGCAGCGTATTACCGTCAGCATCGCTAACAGTCATGGTGCCATCAACAGGAATCTCAAAGGTCTTATCGTGTGAACCATACTCTTCAGCTTTCTGCGCCATTAATCCAACATTGGGAACACTGCCCATGGCCGCTGGTTCGAAAGCGCCGTTAGCTATACAGAAATCGATGACTTCCTGGTACACGCCAGCGTAACAACGGTCAGGAATAATTGCCTTCATGTCGTGCAGTTCGCCGTCCGGGCCCCACATCTGCCCAGAAGTTCTTAATGCTGCCGGCATAGACGCGTCGATAATGACATCGCTTGGTACGTGCAAGTTGGTAATACCCCGATCGGAATCAACCATGGCCATTTCTGGTCGGTTGGCGTAACAGGCTTGAACGTCAGCTTCTATTGCTTCTCGTTCGGCATCAGGCAGGCTTTGAATCTTCGAATAAACATCACCCACACCGTTATTTGGGTCCACTCCCAGTTCTGCAAATTTATCGGCGTACTTGTTAAACACGTCTTCGTAATAAACAGTGACGGCATGACCAAAAATAATTGGATCAGATACTTTCATCATGGTGGCTTTCAGGTGCAGCGATAACAACACGCCCTGGTTTTTAGCGTCGTCGATTTGCTCAGCAAGAAAAGTACGAAGCTTGTTTGCATTCATGCATGAAGCATCGATTACCTCACCCGCTTGCAATGCGATGCCTTCCTTCAGGACGGTCGAGTTCCCATCAGCGTCGGTGTGAGTAATCGTGGCAGTGGTCGCATTTGCAATCGTTGTGGATTGTTCACTACTAAAGAAATCTCCACTTTGCATACTTGCCACATGGGATTTGCTATCTGCCGACCAGGCACCCATAGAATGAGGATTCTTCCGGGCATAAGATTTAACAGAGGCTGGCGCTCTTCGATCTGAGTTACCTTCTCTCAACACAGGATTTACGGCACTGCCTTTTATACGATCGTATCGGGCCTTGATGTCAGCTTCCTGGTCATTAGCCGGCTCTTCCGGGTAATCCGGTAACCCATAACCCTTATCCTGCAGCTCCTTGATCGCTGCCTTCATCTGGGGAATGGAAGCTGAAATGTTTGGCAATTTAATAATATTAGCCATTGGATCCTGGGTCAGTTCACCCAGTTCTGCCAGCGCATCAGATTGTTTCTGTTCATCAGTCAAAAATTCAGGAAAATTCGCAATGATACGGCCGGACAGTGAGATATCCCGTATCTCGACATCCACATCGGAAGCATCAGTAAACGCTTTGATAATTGGTAAGAAGGAATAAGTAGCAAGCGCCGGAGCTTCATCGGTTTCGGTGTAAATAATTGTGGATTTTTGGTCTGACATCATGTTTCCTTAGCTGTGGCGGAGCCTGTATTGCTGGCTCTCAGTAGAATTCTATTTGCCGTCTTGTATCTGGCTTTTTTGGCCCAAAAAAAAGGCGCGTATTATAGCAGTCAAGGGAATGCGCGAATAGTAGGCCGTTTGGCGCTACTTGCCGTGGATCTTGGCCTCAACCAAGTTTTATAGGTGTAAATCTTCCATGAATGTAACAACATCCATAGACAATTTCGTGCTGCGAGGGACTACGGTAGAAGACTGCCCTCTGATACTGGATTTTATCAAAGAACTGGCAGAGTATGAGAAGCTATCCCATGAGGTAGTAGCCACTGTCGATACTCTTGCAGAATCCTTGTTCGGAGAAAAAGCTTACGCCGAAGTTTTTGTGGGCGAGTACGAAAATACTCCAGTAGGTTATGCGCTTTTCTTTCACAATTTCTCAACGTTTACCGGGCGCCCCGGGATTTATCTGGAAGACATTTACGTTAAGCCCGAAATGCGCGGCAAAGGCTTTGGCAAATGTATGTTGTCCTATATTGCCAAGCTGGCGGTAGAGCGCAATTGCACTCGAGTCGAATGGTCAGTTCTGGACTGGAACGAACCGTCGATTCAGTTCTATCGGTCTATCGGAGCAATACCGATGGATGAATGGACAGTACAACGTTTACATGAACAAGCATTAACAGATTTCGCAGCTGAATTTGATAAGAGTTAGAAAGAAGCAGATATGAAAAACAGTTTAAACAGAATCGTTTTCGTAAATGGTGAATACGTTAAAGAAGAAGATGCCGTAATCTCAATATTCGATCGCGGTTTTATCTTTGGTGATGGGGTTTACGAAGTTGTACCCGTAATCAACGGAAGGCTTGTAGACAAAAAATATTTTCTGGAACGGCTGGATCGATCGCTCAATGAGCTTTCGATCCCCTGGCCATGCAGTAAAGAAGAATACATGGAAGTCATGAATCAGCTGGTAGCCAGAAACAACTTGCAAGAAGGAATAGTTTATTCCCAGGTTACACGAGGCGCTGCAGACAGGGATTTTCCATTTCCTGAAGATGCTGATCCAGGCTTTGTCGCTTTCACTTCCGTAATGGACCTGCTTAACAGCCCGGATATTGAAACAGGAATACCAGTAGTTACAACTCCTGATTTACGCTGGAAGAGACGGGATATCAAGTCAGTAAACTTGCTTGGCCAGGTACTGGCAAAACAGGATGCCGTATCAAAAAATGCGATAGAAGGTTGGATGGTTGAAGATGGTGTTGTCACAGAAGGGGTTTCTTCTTCTGCCTACATTGTTAAAGATGGCGTATTGATTACGCGCCCGCTTTCGAATTCCATTCTTCCAGGCATTCGCCGTCGCACGCTACTGGAAATTGCCAGTGGTGCAGGCATCCCTGTGGAGGAGAGAACCTTTACTGTCGAAGAAGCGAAAGCAGCAGACGAAGCTTTCATTTCAAGCGCCACAACCATGGCATTATCGGTAGTATCGATTGATGGCCATGCAATCGGCGATGGCAAGCCAGGCCCGGTTACGCAACAGCTTAGAAAACTTTACGAAGCGAGGGCACTAACCGAAGCTGCAGAATAAACCTTATGCCCTGGGTGTTGAAAAACTCAGGGCCAGATCGATATCGTCTATGCCATGCATGGCCATAAATAGTCGATCTATTCCAAGGGCTACACCGGCGCAGGCAGGTATTCCGGCTTCCATGGCGGCAAGAAATTTTTCATCCAGCGGATAAACGTCCAGCCCCTGTTGCGCTCTTTGCTTGTTGTCAGCTTCAAACCTGGCCCGTTGTTCCTCGGCATCAACCAGTTCGTAGTATCCGTTTGCCAGCTCCATTCCGCGGTAATACACCTCGAAGCGCTTCGCCACCAGGTCTTTCTCACCGTTATGGTCGATAGCTGCCAGTGAGGCTTGCTCACTGGGATAGTCATAGACAAAGCAGGAAACGGGGAGCTCAGGCTCTATGAGAGCAGACATCAGTAGCTGCAGATAATCAGTATCGCTTAAATCTTTCGAGCTAATGTCTATCTTGCTATTGGCAAGCTCAGCCAGCTCTTGCGAATCGATATTGTGTGGATTAATGGCGAGATGTTTTCCGAACAATTCACGGTAAGAATACTTTGGCATTGCTTCGCATTGCAGCAGAGTACATAAAAGTTCAGCTACTTCTCCCATGAGTTGCTCAAGGCTAAAACCAGGGCGATACCATTCCAGTAAAGTAAACTCCGGATTGTGTTGTTTGCTGACAGGGTCGTGACGAAATACTTTTCCTATCTGATAAATTGATTCGGCGTGCGCCGCCAGTAATCTTTTCATGGCAAACTCAGGAGAAGTTTGCAGATAATAAGTTTGAGGTCCTTGCCCGAGATCGATCTCTGAAAACAGGGACTGGATATGCAGGTCAGTAACCGGCGCATTGGCAAGCACCGGAGTCTCTACTTCCAGGATGTTTTTTTCTGCAAAGAACTCCCGTAGCTGCGCGAGCAATTCGGCTCTTTTTCTGAGAATGTCTAGGGATGCACCTGGTTGCCAATTAACCATAGTGTTCTGGCTATATTCAAGTTGAATTACTTGTTAACACGATTCTGGTATTCACCAGTACGGGTATCGACTCGTAAAACATCTCCGATATTTACAAATAAGGGAACCTTAACGACTGCACCTGAACTGAGGGTAGCCGGCTTGGTTCCGCCCTGGGCGGTATCGCCTTTTAATCCAGGATCGGTGTCGGTTACTTCCAGTTCTACAAAGTTTGGTGGATTAACTGATATAGGAGCATCGTTCCAGAGGATAACCTGATAGATATCCTGCTCCTTTAACCAGTCTTTTGCTTCGGTAATAGCATTGGCATCGGCAGCAACCTGTTCATAGCTGTCATCGGTTTTCATGAAGTGCCAGAACTCGCCGTCGTTGTACAGATATTCCATATCGGTTTCCATGACATCTGCCGCTTCAATGGATTCACCGGATTTATAAGTTCGTTCCCATACCCGTCCATTAAGCAAATTGCGAAACTTCACACGGTTAAATGCCTGACCTTTGCCAGGTTTAACAACTTCGTTTTCCAGAATTGAACAAGGTTCACTATCGACTAGAACTTTCAGACCGGACTTAAATTCATTGGTGGAGTAACTTGCCATGTTTTCCTCGTTTATTTCCTGCTCAGATTCGAATTTTCTATAGCGCTGTCCGAATCTCTTTTTATTGCTATGATGCGTCGACTTTTCCGCTTATTCAAAACCCGTAAATGACTCAAACTGCCTTATCACTTATTCATTCGGACAAGCCAAAAAAGTGGCAAGAGATATTATCTGATCTTATTAAAGATCCAAAGGAATAAGTGCAAGATCTGGATCTCGATCCTGCGGAAAAGCCTCCTAGCCTGGCAGCGATGGAGCAATTTCGATTAATAGACGCAAATGCCGTCATTTTACTCAATCATTCGGTGCTTTTAGCGAAAATTAACGACAATTCCAAGATCCTGGGAGAGCTTTCCAGAAGCCTGTTTTCCCTGAATGTACTACCCTACTACCTGCATTTGCCGGACCGGGTTGCCGGAACTGCACATTACGCCGTATCTCATGAAAAAGGCCTGGGGCTTATGGCAGAACTGGAGGAACGCCTGCCTGGTTAGCTGGTCCCTAAACTGATGCAGGAGGAGCCCGGAAAGCCGGCAAAAACCAGAATACCTTAGCAGACAAAGCCAGCCCCGAGCCCAGGGAAGGAGGTCGGTCATCAATTCAGAGAAAAATCAGCATTTACTCCCCCAAGCGCAGAGAGATACATTAACGGGACTTTTCGATGAGTCTTTCTTTACCCAGAAACTCGAGCAGGTTTTAAAATCCAAGAGTTTTGAACAAGTCGCGGTCACACTGGCACTGCTACAACTGGAAAATTTCTATGAGATTAGGACCTGGGTCGGAAAATCTGAAGCCAATCTTCTGCTAAGTGATATTGCACAAGTGCTGAGTAGAGCGCTGCCACCCAAGGTACTGGTCTGTCGATGTCCTCATTATGAATTCGCACTCTTGCTGAGCAACGAGTGTAGTCTGAATGCCGTCAAAATTACGGAAAGCCTGAAAATAGAACTACAGCAAGTTGCGTCGTCAGCGATACCACCGCAATTGGAATTGAAATGTGGAGTAGGATTAGCAACAGTCGATGACCTGACGCAATCGGCTGACGTTCTACTGGCGAGAGCTCGGCATAATCTCAGCCAGTACTACCATCTTCGCGACTTCGACAATCCCAATCCATTTTCTGTCTCTATCGACAAAGAAACTGTTTTGAATGCAATTAGGAACGGCTTAAAGGAAGGCAACTTTCGACTCTTTTTTCAACCGATAGTGAGTCTAAAAGAGGATGATGCCAGGCATTATGAAATTCGTTGCGCACCTCCCTTAGTCTTTGCAGCAGTGCCTACCGCAGCCATGTTCGAGTTTGCTGTACTTAACGGCTTCGGTGAGCGCGTCGACCGATGGGTCATTCAGCAAGCTATTCACCTATTGCAGACTAGCCAACATGAAGCCTCATACTTCACCATAAATCTAAGCCAGAACTCACTGGTAAGCGCCGAATTTATCCCATGGCTGACAACACTTTTTGGGGCTAAACCAGAACTTCAGAATCAACTATTGTTTCAAATTAGTGAGATCGATGTGCTCACATCCCAGCACCACATGACTCATTTCTGTGACCAGCTCAATCAACTGGGAATCAGGCTGAGCATTAATCATTTTGGTTGTACACCCGATCCTTTCCGCTACTTACCCCTGTTAAGCGCAAAGCAGGTAAAGCTCGATGTGTCGCTGCTCGAGAGAATTAACGAAAGTGCCAATAGGAGAAAATTACTGACTGACACCGTAAGGAAAGTGCATGACCGCGGATTACGTGTGGTGGCGGGAAAGATAGAACAAATGACCCTGGTCCCAATTTTGTGGCATGCACAGGTAAATTTTGTCCAGGGATATTGCTTCCAGGCACCATCCCAAAAACTAGACTTTAACTTTAACTCCAGCATTGCCCTGTTGCTTCACTAATATCAACTCTACAAACCTATTGGGTAAGCAGCCCGCTCCTGATATTCTTCCTGCAAACAGGATTAGATTCTTTTCGAAAAGTGGCAGCAGATCAGAACGAAGAACAGGAAGGGTATTCAGAAGAAGCCTCTCCAGCCCCGGTCAAAAAAGCTTCGAGTAAACAGATTTCGCGCAAATTCAGCGTCGCAATTTGTTTGCTGCTGGTTTTGTCCATGTGTGTCTTCTGGTTGATCAGCAGTTACAACACACAGAACTTACTTCGTCAGCAAGCGGATGGACTCGGGCAAAGCCTGGCAAGGCAAACTGCGGCTCAACTTACTGAACTTATGTTGGCTAACGATTTGATCAGCATGAACGTTGTGCTGGGAAATCTGATCCAGGATTCATCCATTGCCGAAGTATCCGTAGTCAATGTAGATAATGAAATTATTGCTAGCGCAACTGGTAATGATGCTGAAATCCAATCCCTGATCCCATTACCCTTTAGCTTAACAAGCCTGCAAACTGAGTACTCGGCGCCAATCACACTGGCCGATTCAATTGCTGGATTTGTGCGTTTACGTCTGGATTTAACCTATATTGAGGCTGGCACCATAGACAGTCTTGTCCTCATCATCGGTGCAACGGCCTTACTACTCATGGTCGCTGTTGCGGTGACCTCTACCTATTTTCAGTATCTCGTCAGTTTTCCTGCAAACCTGCTGTCCTTCTCCTTAAGTAATATTCGCAAAGGCGAGATTGAGACCTGTCCCGAACCCACAAGCAATAATGAAATCAGTACCGCCATCAGGCAATTTAATGCAACCGCTGAATTTCTTGCCCAGAATACGTTTCTAAACAATTTTGGTACGCGTCAACCGGAAGCGGACGAACAGACATTCAAAACCCAAGCTGGTATGCAGGATTCGACTCTGCTCGCTATCAGGATGAGCAACTTTCAATACCTGGCTTCCACCGTCGGCGATATTAAAATGGTTGAGTTGCTGAATAAGTACTATTTCTACGCAGGTAAAGTGAGCCAACTCTATAACGGTTCAGTGAACTACTGTGCGGACGATGAAGTACTTATTAACTTCAGTGCTGGGCAACTCGCTGAAGAGCAAGCATTCTATGCGATCTGCGCTGCACAACTCTTTCTGCAATTAGTCGGCGATATTAACGACATTGGTGATGAGACGATAGACTCGAAATTTAAATTAGCAGTTCACAGTGGGAAAACCGTTAGCGGGCTTTACTCACCCATAACGCAAGAGACTGATAACCTAACCGGTAAGACTCTGGATTTAGTCCGGGAGATTTGCAAGGAATGCCCTGACAATTCCGTATTGATTAGCGAAGCTGCCTTCGAACATGCAGGTGCTGGCTCAAGAATCGAAGCAGATGAATACAGTGAGGTTGGTGATCATGAGCAAACCAGGACTTTTATTGGTCTGGAGCCTATGTCTGAATATCGACTGTTACTGGAAAGGCAAGCAATTCAGCTAGTCACTGTTTACAGCAGTTAAACCGGCACTATTCCTCGGCGTCTTTCTCTGAATTTTTGCCCTTGTTTTTTACCAGAACTTCGATGCGATCTACGTTTTGAAAACCTCTTGGTAACTTACTACCCCTGCGACCGCGCTCGCCACGATAGTGTTCAAGATCCGACGGCTTAAGATTGTGGTGTCTGCGTCCGGCAAACACTGTTAACGAATCTTCGCTAGTAAGAACAGCCATGGCGACAACAAATTCTACCCGCTCGGCAACACGTGCTGATGGAATTCCGATAATCTTATTACCCTTACCTTTGGCAAGTCGCGGCAGCTCACATATCGGAAACATCAGCATTCGCCCTTCATTCGTTACCGAAACAATCAGGTCATTGTCGTAATCAGTGACCTGTAATGCCGTTAATACCTTAGATCCTTTCGGGCACCTCAGTACAGCCTTACCTTTCTTCGCATTACTGACAAAATCTTTGATCTTGCCCACGAAGCCGTAGCCAGCATCGCTGGCGAGTAAGACATCTTTCTCATCTTCGCCTATGGTTAGCCCTTCAAAGGTTGCCCCTGAAGGTGGATTTACCCGTCCCGAAACCGGCTCTCCCTGGCCCCGGGCAGACGGCAGTGTGTGGGCAGCCAGGGAATAGGCCCTGCCGGTTGAATCCAGGAAGATTGCCAGCTGATTGCTCTTGCCGCGGGCTGCAAATTTGAATCCGTCACCGGATTTGTATTGCAGGCTTGCGGGATCGACATCGTGACCTTTTGCTGAGCGCATCCAGCCCCTTTCAGAAAGTACAATAGTTACCGGTTCTGTAGAAAGCAGCTCTGTTTCACTGAATGCTTTTGCTTCTTCTCTTTCAATGATTGGCGTTCGCCGTTCATCGCCAAACTCGGCAGCGTCAGCTTTAATTTCGTTCTTGATGAAAGTTTTTAGGCGAGCAGAAGATTTAAGCAATTGCTCCAGGGTTTTCCTTTCGGCGCTAAGTTCTTTCTGCTCAGCCTTGATCCTAATCTCTTCGAGTTTGGCTAGCTGGCGTAATCTCAGATCCAGTATGGCATCTGCCTGACGATCAGATAACTTGAACTTCTTGATAAGCGCAGGCTTTGGTTTGTCTTCCTTACGAATGATCTTGATGACTTCATCAATATTTAAAAAGGCTATCAGCAGGCCATCCAGGATATGCAATCGATCAAGTATCTTATCCAGCCGAAACTGTAAACGACGTTTAACTGTCGCAGTTCTGAATTGCAGCCATTCCTTTAACAGCGTGACGATGTTCTTGACTTGAGGACGCTTGTTAATTCCTATCATGTTGAAATTCACACGATAGTTTTTTTCAAGATCTGTAGTTGAAAACAGATGGGACATTATTGCGTCGGCATCGACACGGTTAGAACGGGGAACGACTGCTATGCGTGTTGGATTCTCATGATCCGATTCATCACGAATATCTACCACCATGGGCAGTTTCTTTTTCTGCATCTGCGCTGCAATCTGTTCCAATACCTTGGCACCGGACACCTGGTAAGGAAGTGCCGTAATTATGATTTCGCCGTTTTCTTTTATATAAGTAGCGCGTGCTTTCAGAGATCCTCTGCCGGTCTTGTACAGTTCGGTGATCTCTTTTTTAGGGGTAATGAGTTCAGCTTCGGTTGGGAAATCCGGACCCTTTATGATTTTGCAAATATCCCCGATTGTTGCCTTGGGTTTGTCCAGCAAATGAATGCAGGCTTTGGCAACTTCATTGAGATTATGAGGAGGAATATCAGTGGCCATACCTACCGCGATGCCACTGCCGCCATTGAGTAATACGTTAGGCAATCGGGATGGCAGGATCTCCGGTTCTTCCAGAGTGCCATCAAAATTGGGTTTCCAGTCGACCGTTCCCTGGCCTAATTCGCCAAGCAGAATGTCAGCATAATTTTGCAGGCGGGATTCGGTATAACGCATCGCCGCGAAAGATTTTGGATCATCCTGGGAACCCCAATTACCCTGTCCGTCCACCAGTGGGTAGCGATAAGTGAAAGATTGCGCCATGAGCACCATGGCTTCATAACAGGCAGAGTCTCCATGGGGATGAAATTTACCGATGACATCGCCAATAGTGCGAGCTGACTTTTTAAATTTGGAGCTCGCCTTTAATCCGAGTTCAGACATGGCATAAACAATACGCCGTTGTACCGGCTTTAATCCGTCACCGATACTTGGCAATGCGCGATCATTGATCACGTACATCGAATAATTGAGATAGGCCTGCTGGGTATAAGTCTTTAGCGCTATCTGTTCAACGCCGTCGTCGTTAACTGTAATGTCTTGATTCATTATCTGCCCGTAATTTAGTCAGCGTAGTCAGCCAGATTGCCGCTGGTTTCCAGCCATTCCTTGCGGTCTGGTGCCCGATTTTTAGCAAGCAATAAATCCATGGTTTCGAATGTGCCGCTCTTTTTCTTTGTAGTGGGATTATTTTCGAGAGTGAGCTGCACCAGGCGCCGAGTTTCGGGTGCCATAGTAGTTTCTCTCAACTGCAAGGGATTCATTTCTCCCAGACCTTTGAAGCGCTGTACGTTGACTTTGCCGGTCTTCTTCTCGGCAACAATACTATCCAGTACGCCTTTTTTTTCATCTTCATCAACAGCGTAGAAAACTTCTTTACCAACATCGATACGATATAAAGGCGGCATGGCCACATAGACGTGACCTGCCTCAACTACCTGACGAAAATGTTTAACAAACAAGGCACACAGTAATGTGGCAATGTGTAAGCCATCGGAATCAGCGTCGGCCAGAATGCAGATCTTGCCATAGCGTAGCCCGTCGAGCTTGGGTGATGCTGGGTCCACGCCCAATGCTATCGCAATGTCATGGACCGCCTGGGATGCCAGAATTTCCGATGAATCCACTTCCCAGGTATTCAGGATTTTCCCGCGCAGGGGCATGATGGCCTGAAATTCGCGGTCCCTGGCCTGCTTGGCTGAACCACCGGCCGAATCACCCTCCACCAGAAACAGCTCACCAGCCATTACATCTTCGGTGGAGCAATCCGCTAACTTTCCAGGCAGCGCAGGACCTGAGGTTACTTTTTTGCGCGCGACCTTCTTACTGGCTTTAAGCCTGCTATGTGCATTGTTAATGCATAGTTCCGCAATGGCCTCGGCCTCAGCAGTATGTTGATTAAGCCAGAGGCTGAAGGAATCTTTGACGACACCGGCAACGAACACACTGCATTGCCGAGATGATAAACGTTCTTTTGTTTGTCCAGAGAACTGGGGGTCGACTAGTTTGGAAGACAGGACATAGCTGCAATTCTCCCAAACATCGTCTGCCGATAATTTCAGTCCGCGGGGGAGCATATTGCGGAACTCGCAAAACTCTCGCAGAGATTCCAATAGACCGGTTCGCAACCCACTAACATGGGTTCCACCCAAAGGCGTGGGGATAAGATTTACATAGCTTTCGCCCAGAACCTCTCCACCTTCGGGCAACCAGTGAATGGCCCAGTCAACCGCTTCGTCATTACCCTGTACGGATCCAACGAAGGGCTCTTCTGGTAGAGTCTCGTATTCAGAAGTAGCCTGGACCAGGTAGTCTGTTAGTCCATCCTCGTAACACCATTCTTCACTCTGGGCTTTTGCCTTGGATACGGTGTTGTCGATAAAAACGACTTTCAGGCCTGAACATAGAACAGCCTTGGCACGAAGTACGTGTTTGAGCTTGGGTATAGAAATTTTGACGGAATCGAAATACTTCTCATTCGGCATAAAGGTGACTTTGGTACCGGTATTACGTTTTCCGACTTTTCCGATGACCTTTAGCTGGGATGCTTTGTTCCCATTCTTGAATTTCATGCCATAAACTTTGCTGTCGCGCTTTACCTCGACTTCGAGATTCTTGGACAGGGCATTTACAACAGATACGCCTACTCCATGTAAGCCACCAGAATACTGGTAATTCTTGTTGGAAAATTTACCGCCGGCATGAAGCCTGGTCAGAATTAGCTCAACCCCACTAACTTTCTCACCCTTATGTTTGTCGACTGGCATACCCCTGCCATCGTCCGTTACTTCTACGGAGCCGTCTTTGTTAAGGGTTAATGTGAGGGTGCTGGCAAAGCCTGCGAGTGCTTCGTCAACGCTGTTATCAATTACTTCCTGAATCAGGTGATTTGGTCGGGTTGTATCTGTATACATGCCGGGGCGCTTTCTAACAGGGTCGAGTCCTGTAAGTACTTCAATCGCGTCGGCATTGTAGGTGTTGCTCATCTAAAAAATTCTTTACCAGAAAGGTTTCGGATTACTGCAGTTGAATAATATTTTATCGCTCAAAATGGCCAATTCTTGATAGTAGAAACTCAAAGATCATCGGTAGTTCAGAGACATAATTCTCATAACTGTGGTTTCCCCCTTTACGCACAATACAATGGGAATCAGCAAACTTTTCCACAGCCAATCGATAGTCTAAGGTCTCGTCCCCGGTTTGTACCAGCACCATTATATTATCGGGGTTTTTGAGCTCATCGACATAGAAATTTTTAAGCTCATTAATATGTTTTTCGGTAACTACATGGACGTCATCGGTGTAGTAATTCTTGTGTTCCCCAGTATGCTCTTTCCAGTGCTCGAATGGACGGACTGCCGGGTTAACGAGAACTGCAGGAGCATCAAAATACTGTGATAGATAGGTCGCGTAATATCCTCCTAAAGAACTACCCATTAGCATTACTTTAGCGCGATCCTGTGCATCGAGAATCGATTTCAATTGGTCAATTGTTTCTGCTGGCCCAGCACCAAGAGCTGGAACTTCTATGAAATCTCCAAGTCCAGTTTGCTCACAGTAATTGACAGTTTGTTGCGCTTTCTGTGATAGGGGAGAACTTAAGAATCCGTGAAGGTAAAGAAGAAAGGGATCGGACAATGCAAAAGCCTAAAGCTGTCTTACTACAATGAATTAATAACCACTAGAACTGAAGTCTGCTTCGAAAGTATAACCAGATACACGAATGACTTCAGTATCGATAGTACCATCTTCATGTAATTGAATATTTCGGTACCCAGGATTTACTTTATCCAGGGCAAAGTTGGTTACATTAGGCTTGAATTGAATACAGGTTGAGGGCGTACAAAGGCAGCGAATACCTTCGTGATCGAAATCCAGGTCCTGATGTATATGTCCGTAGACAATACACTTTATTTTGGAACACTGCTTAACAGTATCAAAGAATTGAATCCTGTTCTGGAGACCGATGTCCTTCATCCATCCTGCATTTCCCTTAACCGGATTATGATGTAAACATACCAGGCAATGCTCGACTGCATCGTCAGTATCTGCAGCAGCCAGCGTTTCTTTCAGAAAGTCTATTTCTGCCTGGCTCAATTTGCCATGAACCTGGCCTTCTACACTGGTATCCAGAAATACCAGCTGCCAATTGTTAATTCTTACGGCTTTTTCACAAGCGTCAGTTCCAGTAGCAGCTTCTTTCATAACAGTAGCGCTATCGTGGTTGCCTGGAATCCATCGAAAAGGAGCATTAAGAGCTTCTATCGCATTCATGAAATTTTTATAAGCATCCAGTGAAGCATCCTGGGCGATATCTCCAGTCGCCAGAATAAAATCGACTTCCTTTTCCTGCTCTTTCAGGATTTTAACAACATGATTCATGCTGTCCTGGGTGTTCATTTTGAGGAGAGTACCAGAAGAAGTACCATACAGATGGGTATCGGTAATTTGAGCCAACTTGATTGGATTTTGTGTAGTCAGTGTAGTCATGACTGCAGAGTAGGTATTGTTATGTTGTAAAAATGAGTTCTGGCGTATTTATACTTCTACCTACCTTGAGACAATGTGTTAACCATTCACCCAAAAATGAATTCACCTGCATCTTCTCATCAGAATGATACATTTTTGGATTAGGTTGCGAATACCTGGGCTTAAGGTGTCGATGGCCCTGATAAGACACAACTTCTGCTGTACTTGCATCGTGATAAACCCGTACTAGCATCGATGGATTAGTCATCCACTTTTTGAATTCAGGCCTTTGCACAATTTCCAGTGTTGTTGTGTACTTAAATGCTTCCAGAATTTTAATTTCAACCGTAACTTTCTCATTCGAATTTTCGAGATCGGCGACACAAAACTCTGTAGTCAAGCCTTCCAAAACTTTTTCTGGTTCTTCACGATTATCCGACAGAGCCTTAGTTGTGGAATCACAGTCAGTTTCAACGTATTCGCTAAACGATTTATCTCGATACGCTTGTAACTGTGGTACTAACTTCAGCAAACGGATGTAATTGGCATCACATTCCGCCATTTGCTTAATTAAATCTATGCTGTAGTTAGACATGCTCTCTGCTTACTTTTATGTTTACTGCTAAAGTCTGCGCTGATTGAAGTACCTTGCCTGTATTCTCGTATTCATGCCGGGCTCAGCAAAGACTAGCCCCTCTTTATAGTGTAGTCGGTGATTTCAAATTCTTCGTTATAGCAGTTTCAAAAATTCTCCCGTGGCCCAGCACTTTCAGTGGTAAAGCTACTTAATTGTAATGATTTGGGGGTTTTTTGCGAGTCTGCAGAGGCAACTTTTTTAGTTGACAATTTCTTTTGATTGGGGGTCGAGCACTACAACCAGGCCTGAGCTATTTTCTCTTTATTCAGGGCCAACCATTGCAAGGCGATAATGGACATCGCGTTATTGACCTGCCCGGTCTCAACCGCATTAATGGCTTCGCTAGAGGAAAGACACACCACTTCTATATCTTCATGCTCTTCGGCCAGTCCAAATACACCGCCGGCATTATCGGCCTGTATTTTGCCGCAGAACAGGGTCACTTTTTCGTCACTTGCCCCGGGACTATTGTAGTAATCACAGATGCGAACCAGTTCAATAATATTACAGTCTGACTCTTCTTTAGTTTCCCGTATTGCTACAGCTTCTAAAGACTCATCCTTGTCTACCATGCCCGCAACCAGCTCCAGCATCCATGGAGAGGCATTTACATTCATCGCGCCAACCCTGAATTGCCGAACCATCACGACTTCGTCCCGACCAGGATCAAATAACAGCACACCAACAGCTTCTGCTCTTACTGATAATTCACGGTGAATGATGTCACTCCATCCCCCGTTGAATAGTTTGTGTTTGATCTGTAATTTGTCGACTCGCAGGAAACTGTCGAAGCAAATTTCTCTTTGCAGAATTTCTACGTCTGCATTTGAATACTTCGGTTCAAATTTTTTCATTAAGAAATTGAATGCAGCCTGATCCTATTCTCGGCTAGTTACTTCCAGCAGGTGATAACCAAATTGGGTTTTAACCGGCCCCTGTAAACTATTCACATCCGCGCTAAACACAACTTCGTCGAATTCTTTCACCATCATACCTGGACCGAATTGTCCAAGATCACCACCCTGCGCTTTGGAAGGGCAGCTGGAATGTGCGCGAGCAATATCGGCGAAATCTTCTCCCCCTTCAATACGGCTTTTCAAGTCTAAACATTCTTCTTCAGTGCTAACCAATATGTGTCGTGCTGTCGCAACGGTCATGTGTATTCCTCCATTTACAAGTGCTCATTATGCACGATCCTCAATAGCTGAGCACACTTAATCTGAATTGGGTTATAATTCGCGCCCTGCAGAGCATGTTGATTCTTCCGACTCTGCAATTCATGCACTAAGTTTTTGACTATCGAAATTGATAAATAGGTGTTTTATGCCTTTGCCAGAATCGTCCCCAAGAAAGCATGTTCATACTCGTGCGATAGATTATAGGGGTTACGAGCGAGAAGACGGTTTATGGGATATTGAAGCCCATATGACCGATACCAAGACCTACGCATTCAGCAATAATTGGCGTGGAGAAATGCAGGCTGGAGAGCCATTACATGAGATGCTCTTGCGGGTAACCATTGACGACGACTTTGAGATTCATGACATAGTTGCAGTCACTGATAACAGTCCGTTTCAAATGTGTCCCGATATCACGCCAAACTACAAATCACTTATTGGTATCAAGATGGGTCCTGGCTGGCGCAAGGCGATTCGCATGAAAGTCGGCGGCGTACAGGGGTGTACCCACCTCACTGAATTACTGTTCCCTATGGCTACCGTTGCCATGCAAACGATCTGGCCACTGCGAAATAAGAGTAGGAAAAAGGGAAAAAGTTCAGAGAAGAAATCTGATCGCCGCCCGGTAATCCTTGACACCTGTCATGCGTGGGCTTCCGATTCGCAGGTTGTTAAAGAAAACACACCCAAGTATTACACTGGCAAAGGCAATAGCTGAATTTAGTTAACTAACCGTAGTACAAGGGAATGACTACGGTCATGATTACTCCTTCGCGGTCCTTCCTGTTCTCCGCTCGAATTTGGCCGCCGTGAAATTCGGTAATAAGACGAGCAATATGTAGTCCCATTCCCAGATGCGGCTGCCTTTGTTTTTCCTGAGGTCTCACTGAGATCATCGAATCAAACAATCTTTCCTTCATCTCCTCCGGCAGGAATGGGCCTGCGTTCGAAAGTTTTACTACGGCATGGTCACGAAGAGTTCTGCAGTAGACCATGATCGGTTGATCCGGGTAGGAAAATTCAACTGCATTCGCCACCAGCTTATCCAGTAACTGTGCGATGTATTCCGGCACACCACTAATATGAATCGGATATTGCGGAAGGTCGGTTTCAAACTTCTGTTCAGGGTAAGCCAGTTTGTATCCTTCAACACAACCATGAACGACTTCATTCAGCTCAATCTTTTCTTTCTCAGAGGTTTGCAGCATCTGTTCGAGTCGCGTCGCCTCGCTCATGTTTGTCAGGATGAGATTGAGCCGGCTTATCCCTTCTTCTGCTCGCTCCAGGTAAACAGCTGATTCTTCATTGTTTTCATGCATGCTCAAATTTTCAAGAGAAGAACGCACCACAGTTACTGGCGTGCGTAACTCATGAGAAAGTCTTGATGACATGTTTTCCAGGTAGTTTGTGTATTGGCTCAATCGCTCTACGATGCTGGAAAAGCTGCGAGACAGATCGCCAATTTCATCGGAGTTTCGTGAAGGCACAATGGTATTTTGTACGCGCCCGACCTCGTCGATGATACCTTCCGCCTGATTGCGTAAGCCTCGAATACGATTAGAGATTCTCGAAGCGAAGAAGAATAAACCAAAGGCGACAATAAGCATTACGGCGAGAATGGTGTTAAACAATTGTTCCAGGGCCTGATTTCTGAAGGTGCGAATACCATTCATGTTCTGATCGACAACCACTGCCCCCATGACTTCACCGGCGGAAACTATCGGATAGGCCGCCTCGAGCAAGCGAGTTTCCGTATCTGCCAGGGTGCGAAATTGAGTCATGGGCACACCCCGCAAAGCAGAATTGATGTGGTCACCTTCGCGGGATACGTCGGAATAAAGCTCATCGATAAAATCATTGCTGGGCTTTGCTAATAGCTGGTAATAGAGCGGATCAAGAATGCGATTCTGCACATATAGCCAGTACTTGTTCACCGGTTCTTCCGCGATCGGCCGTGCCAACTGCAATCCAGATGCCGATTGAATATCACCGCTGGTAAGCAACACCCTGCCGCTGCCATCCACCACCTGAATGCGGGAATTATTGTTGTTCATGCCTGCCACAATTCGGTCTATCTCCGGCGTAGGCAGCCGCAACGACCCGAGTCTCTCTGCGTCTGCCACCTTATAGGTCGCCACGACAGTACTAATAGACCTCTCCAGGGTGTCGTCGACATCGAAGACTGCGAAACCCAGACGATCTCCCAACATCTGCATGGGAATTTGCAATTCCACTTCATAGCCACCATCGACTTCATACCATTGCCCGGTAATACGTCCTTCATACACAGGATTTGAATAGTCGCTCTCTACCTTGAATGGATAGATTGGCTCGGGTCCGTAGGGGGCGATGACATAACGGGTAATTTCGAAACCGTCCTGGGACAACATGGTGATCTGCAAGAAATCGCTACGGTTAACGCTTAACGCTTCCCGGTCACGATAAATGAGATGATCATCCTGGACTCTGAAATAGGCATAGAGAGAACCGTTATACTCTCCAACCATGTTGGTGAAATGGACTGAACCATCCTTGTCGTAGTAACGCACTGGATTCAGTGGTGTGCGTAAATAATTTAACCGATCGTATTCAACCTCGTATTGTTGATATTCGCGCCAGTCCAATAAGGATTCGTCATCCAGTTCCAGTGGAGAAAAAATAGGATAGACATAAAGATCTTCGCTGCGACGGGCAGGACTATAACTGCCTTCATCAAACAGCTCTGGCCGTTCATTTAGAGCTGTTGCCAGAGCCTGGGCCGTACCCAGCACAGTCTGTTCCTGACCACGCTGAAGGTAGCCTTCCATTTCCAGGATGTACTGGTAACCCAGGTAAGGAATCACCAACAAGAAACTGGATAGAAATACCAGCTTGAAGCGAATGCCAAACGGATTTTTGAATGTTAGTTTCATAAATGAAGTGCTGCGAGCCCGCTAAACCAAAACAACACAATAACTATTTTAATTGACTCTTTTAGAAGTTTGCCTATCGACAAACACGACAACTAACTGCCTGATTGTGTAATTCTAAAGCATCAATCTATCGACAAGATCGAGTTCTAATTGCTTACGGCGGGATCGACGTTCCATCTGTACCCCATCCCGTAAACAGTTTCTATGCAATCGAAATCCTCATCCACCTGCATAAATTTTTTGCGAATTCTTTTCACGTGAGAAGTAATCGTGCTGCCATCAACGAATATTTTCGATTCCTGCATTAATATCTGGCGACTTTTTACATGTCCGGGAAATTTAGCCAGGGCATGTACCATCCAGAATTCCGTTACCGTTAATGGAACAGCATGCCCATCCCACTGTACTGTTAGACGCCCTATATCCAGAGTAAGTTTGTCTCGCTCAATCAGATTTTCAGGAGATGGCGGCTGGTCGATAACATCCAATCGACGAAACAGCGCTGCAATCCTGGCCGTCAGATGGGGCAAACTGATGTCCTTCGTCAAGTAATCATCTGCCCCCATTCGTAGGCCGCTTACAGTATCAAAATCATTATCCCGTGCCGTTAAGAAAATAATTGGCAAGGTATCCGACATAGAGCGCAAGGATTGGCAAAGGGTAAATCCGCCATCGATCTCATTTTCCAAACCAATATCGATTATGGCTAGATTTGGCAGCCTGATATCGAAGGCAGACATAGCATCCTTACGGTTGGCATAGGTCTGAACCTCATATCCTTGTTTGCGCAGGACATCGGCATAATTCTCTCGAAGTGCTGCCTCATCCTCTACGATCGCGATTCTTCTACTCATGTTTCAATACTTCGGGTCTAAATCGGTAATTGCTTTAGTCTCAATAAGTTAGCGTGCATTTTAGCGCGACTATACCCTATTTGTCGGCCCAGAAAGAGCGATGGTTCTCCCTTTCTGCCAATTGCCATGATTCTGCCATATTTAATCACCACATAGCCCCAATCCCCGCCCTGTGGAGCAAGAAACAGTGTGTTTAATTAGCACACTAGGAAAAGCGGGGGCGCTATTGGATTAGCTCTCCTATTTGGACTCACTAACACGGATTTTTGTTCCACTCGAAATTTAGGAAATGGCTATGCTTAAAAAAATCTCATTCTTGGTAATTCTTTGCTTCGCTGCGAGCACCGCAGTAGCGGACACAAGCCGGGCAAATTACGACAACCCACCATCCAAAGAAGAATCAACAGGCGTACTAAGTGGCGCAATTCTTGGTGGTGCTGTTGGAGGTCCTCCCGGTGTAGTAGTCGGTGCAGGCATCGGCGCATTGATTGGAGACGGCTGGAATGCCCGCGGAAAGGTTAATGACCTACAAGCTAGTTTATTTGAAACCCAGCTTCAGCTTGCAGCGATAAAAGATGAATTGGAAATCGTTGAAGGCGAGCATCGTGTTGCCCGGGCAGAACTGGATAGTTTACGCAATGCTCCACCACAAGTTTTACCAGCGTTCTTAGCTACCGAACCAGTAAACGCTTGTTGTGATAACACCGTAGTCTCAGTTCATTTCAGAACGGGCTCTAGCGATATCGAATCTCACTATGTTGAACAACTGGAAGGAATGGCAAACATCGCCAAGCAGATGAGCAGCGCTAAAGTGGAAATTACCGGTTATGCCGATCGCAATGGTGATGCGAACAGAAACCTGAGCCTGTCCCGAGAACGCAGCGATGAAGTAAAAGCCTTTTTCACAGAAAACGGCATAGACAATGCTTCCATTACAACGGTTGCTTATGGAGAAACTCGCCCGTTGCAGCCTGCCCAGAGTTTCGAGTCAGACTTTTTTGATCGAAGAGTCATTGTGCGACTCAGGGAAAACAGCAAGACCATGCTTACTCAAACACCGGATAACCAATAGAGCAAAACTATTCGGAGATAAACATGAAAGACATCAGACTAGTCATTGGAAACAAAAACTATTCGTCCTGGTCACTCTGCCCATGGCTATTGTTAAAAATGTTTGATGTAGATTTTGAAGAAATCCAGATTGCGCTTTACCAGGACAATACCGCAGAAAAACTGGGGCCCTATTCTCCCTCATTGAAAGTTCCAGTGTTACTTCATAAGGAGATAACTGTGTGGGATTCCCTGGCCATCTGCGAATACATATCGGAAAACCTGCTCGGAGGAGCAGGTTGGCCGGGAAGCCCAAAGCGCAAAGCCAATGCGCGTTCAGTCAGTGCCGAGGTCCATTCGGAATTTGAAACGCTAAAGCGAGAATGGCCAATGAACTGTAAAGCATCTTACAAGCTGGCTCCTTCTGACCAGCTTGAACAAGAAATCGCTCGTATCGATGCCATTTGGAGCTGCTGCCGCAGGCGCTTCGGTGAAAACGGCAACTATCTTTTTGGCCGTTTCTCGATAGCCGACTGCATGTTCGCCCCGATTGCAATCAGTTTTGAATCTTATCGAGCTGAACTCTGTGGTGATGCAAATACCTATATGCAGGCCTTGTTAGATAATCCATTTGTACAAAAGTGGATTACTTTAGGACGACGAGAGAAGGAAGCGCTCTCTATCGCCTATGCCAACAGCGCCTGATCCAATCCCCAAGCTTAATGCACGACCCACAACGGAAAAGCCCTTCGGGGCTTTTTTGTTGCCTCTGGCCTATCTGTTTTAAGTTTCACTTATCAGACGTCGATACAAAGAATATTAGAATTTCCCATTGGTGAGTGAGTGTCAGCGCCTGAAGTAATTAAATTCTGGTTTGATGAGATCGAACCCAGCCAGCGCTTCAAGAAAGATCTTGAGTTTGATGAATTAATCAGAACCCGCTTCGGTGAGTTACATGCCAGAGCTACCAGGGGTGAGCTTTATGCCTGGCGGGATCACCCTTTAGATTCCCTAGCAGAGATTATTATTCTCGATCAGTTTTCCCGAAACATGTTTCGTGATACTGCTGAAGCATTTGCCCACGACACGCTGGCATTGGTATTGGCGCAAGAAGCTATTCGCAAAAAATTTGACGTTGAACTCGATCCAACGCAGAAAGCGTTCTTGTATATGCCTTTTATGCACAGTGAGTCTGCGGAAATACATGAGATAGCGATGTACTTATTCGATCATCCTGGACTGGAAGACAATTACAACTACGAATTAAAGCACAAGGAAATAATAGATCGCTTCGGTAGATATCCCCATCGAAACGAGATTCTTAATCGAGAATCTACTCCAGAAGAAGTTGAATTTCTTACTCAGCCAGGAAGCAGATTTTAGTCGGCTTAGCGATTCCGCAGAACGTCTCTTAGTTTATCTGCCATCTCGAGAAGAGATTGCTCGGTGGTTTCCCAATCCATGCAGGCATCGGTAACTGAAACCCCGTACTTCAGTTCTCCCAGGTTTTCCGGAATTGGCTGATTGCCCGAATGAATAAAACTTTCCAGCATGACGCCTATGATGGATTGATTGCCTTCAAGAATCTGATGGGTGACATCTTTTAAGACCAATGGTTGTACATCGGGGTTCTTACTGGAGTTAGCGTGACTGCAGTCAATCATGATATTGCTGCTAACCCCACCATCCGCCAGGGCTTTTTCGCATTGGGCCACGTGTACGGAATCGTAGTTCGGCCCATTACTGCCACCACGTAATACTACATGGGCATAGGGATTGCCTTTGGTAGTCACGACTGATACCTGGCCGCCACTATTAATTCCCAGAAATCGATGCGGGCTGGAAACGGATTGCATGGCATTAACCGCTACCGTTAATCCACCGTCAGTACCATTCTTGAATCCAACTGCTGAAGACAATCCCGATGACATTTCGCGATGGGTCTGGGATTCGGTCGTACGAGCGCCAATGGCAGACCAGGAAATTAGATCTTGTAAGTACTGGGGGGAAATAGGATCCAGGGCTTCTGTAGAAGTTGGCAATCCCAGCTCCACAATATCCAACAATAGCTTGCGCCCTTTACGCAGACCTTCTTCAATCTTAAAGGAGTCATCCAGGTTTGGATCGTTAATCAATCCTTTCCAGCCAATCGAAGTTCGGGGTTTCTCGAAGTAAACACGCATTACAACAAAAAGGGTGTCACTCACTTTGTCCGCCAACTCCTTCAGGCGTTTCGCATAATCAATGGCTGCCTCGGAGTCATGGATAGAACAGGGGCCAACTACAACAAACAGGCGTGGATCTTCTCTATCCAATATAGAAAAGATCGAATCACGGGCATGTTGAACAGACTCTTGGGCTATTCCAGCCAGGGGTATCTCGGCTTTCAATTGCTCAGGAGTGATCAATGCGTCGTTAGACGCTATATTAAGGTTGTCTGTCAGAGGTGCCATGTAATCTACTATTTACCTAGTTCCTGCAAAGGTCCCAACCATCGGTCCCGAAAAAAGGGCGGCAATGATAGCAAATTGTTTATGAAAGTCATATTGGCTGAGCATTTTTAAAAGAAAGGAGTAATTGTGGAGATTAGTCAGGATTTCGATGGTGGCAACATCACTGTAGTCGAATGCGAAGACCCATCAAACATTCAGCTGGAGATACGAAAAGACAACAATTCAGATTTTTACCAATGGTTCTATTTTCGCCTTAGTGGAGTCAAAAACCAGAATTGCACACTTAAGATAGTCAATGCCCAGAATGCGGCATATCCCGATGGATTCAAAAACTATCGCGTCGTTTATTCCTACGATCGAAAAGAATGGCTAAGACACGAATCTCAGTTGGCAGGAGGGACTCTTGAATTTTGTTTTAGCCCAGAATGTGATGCTGTTTACTTTGCTTATTTCGCTCCCTATTCCATGGAGCGTCACCATGATTTAGTTGCATCCGCACTCTGCCATACCCACTGCTCTCATGAGTTATTGGGAAAGACACTCGATGGACAGGATATTGATCTGCTCCGATTCTCCAGTGGCGATGCAACTGCAAAGAAGAACTGTTGGATAATCGCCAGGCAACACCCAGGAGAAACCATGGCCGAATGGTGGATGGAAGGTTGTATAGAAAAGCTTTGTGACCTGGATGATCCACTCACCCAAAAGATTTTTGCCCATTGTAATGTCTATCTTGTTCCGAACATGAATCCCGATGGTAGTCGCAGGGGACATCTGCGTACAAATGCTGCGGGAAGAAACCTGAATCGCGAATGGGAAAGCCCGACTATGGAATTCAGTCCAGAAGTTTCTCTGGTTAAAGAAAAAATGAAATCAATCGGTGTCGATTTTTTTCTCGATGTCCATGGCGATGAAGCACTTCCCTATTGTTTTATTGCCGGCACCGAAGGCTTAAAGAATTGGAATGAATCAAAACAAGCAGAGCTGGATTTTTACAAGAAGCGCCTGGCAGAAGTGAATCCTGACTTTCAAACAGAGAAAGGTTATCCGCCTAATCTACCAGGTAAGGCAAACATGACAATGAGTACCTGCCAGACTGCATCTCTGCATGATTGTCTGGCCATGACATTGGAAATGCCGTTTAAAGATACAACGGCTACGCCAGATGAAAAGCATGGATGGTCAGGAGATAGAAGCAAGAAACTCTCCCATTCCTGTTTACAGGTAATGGAAGAGTTTATGACGAAGCAGATTTAAATTTTGTGATAGAGCTTGCGGCCGGACTGGTTGTATTCGTCTGCCATTTCCTGCATTCCCGTTTCAATGGCATCGTCGACACTATTTAGTTCATTCTCTGCTGCATAGTCCCTGACTTCCTGCGAAATTTTCATGGAGCAGAACTTTGGCCCACACATGGAGCAAAAATGTGCGACTTTGCCCGATTGCTTGGGCAGGGTCTCGTCATGGAACTTGCGAGCAGTGACTGGATCGAGGCCCAGGTTAAACTGATCTTCCCATCGAAACTCGAACCGCGCCTTGGACAGGGCATTGTCCCGTAATTGGGCGCCGGGATGACCCTTGGCGATATCAGCCGCGTGGGCCGCAATCTTATAGGCCATGAGCCCATCTTTTACGTCTTGTTTATTGGGCAAGCCAAGATGCTCTTTCGGTGTGACGTAACACAACATGGCACAGCCAAACCAACCAATCATGGCCGCACCAATGCCGGATGTGATGTGGTCGTAACCCGGTGCAATATCCGTTGTAAGAGGTCCAAGCGTATAGAAAGGCGCCTCCTTACAAACTTCCAGCTGCTTATCCATGTTTTCTTTGATCATGTGCATTGGCACATGACCCGGGCCTTCGATCATGGTCTGGACATCGTGACGCCAGGCTATTTCTGTCAACTGACCAAGTGTTTCTAACTCACCAAACTGCGCCGCATCATTAGCATCGGCAACAGAGCCCGGTCTTAAGCCATCGCCCAGTGAAAACGAAACATCATAGGCTTTCATGATTTCGCATATTTCTTCAAAGTGGGTGTATAGAAAATTTTCCTGGTGATGGGCAAGACACCACTTCGCCATAATGGAGCCACCACGAGAAACAATGCCGGTAACTCGTTTAGCTGTCATTGGCACATAGCGGAGTAACACGCCGGCATGAATAGTGAAGTAATCGACTCCCTGCTCTGCCTGCTCGATTAAGGTGTCTCGGTAAATATCCCAGCTAAGGTCTTCGGCAACGCCATCGACTTTCTCCAATGCCTGGTAAATAGGCACTGTGCCTATGGGCACCATGGAATTACGAATAATCCACTCCCTGGTTTCATGAATGTTTTTTCCGGTAGATAAATCCATAACAGTATCCGCACCCCATAGCGCAGACCAGGTGAGTTTTTCTACTTCTTCTTCTATAGACGAAATAACAGCAGAGTTACCGATATTTGCATTCACCTTTACCAGGAAATTGCGGCCGATAATCATCGGCTCAATCTCTGGATGATTTATATTGGCTGGGATAATCGCTCTACCGGCAGCCACTTCGGCACGCACAAATTCAGGCGTGATGTCTTCAGGTATATTGGCATTGAAAGAATTTCCCGGGTGTTGTTCTGCTATAGTCCCCTGTTCATCCGCTTGCTGCCTCGCCATGTTTTCACGAATAGCGATGTATTCCATTTCAGGAGTAATGATTCCCTGGCGGGCATAGTGCAATTGAGTGACGTTGCTTCCGGCCCTGGCGCGTCTTGGGTTTTTCAAATGTTCGAAACGCAGGTGGACGGTGTTGAGATCTGATTGTCTCGCCTGACCGTAAGTAGAAGAGACGCTTTCCAGAATTTCGGTGTCCGCTCTTTCTTCAATCCAGCTCGCTCGAATAGGAGGAAGACCGGCTCGTAAATTGATTTGCGCTTCTTTATCGGAATAAATGCCCGAAGAATCGTATACACGCAGAGGGGCATTCTCTTCGATGCCGTTTTCGGTTTCCGTAGCCGTGAGACCTATTTCCCGCATGGGAACCTGGATATCGGCGCGGGAGCCTTCGACATAGATTTTGCGAGAATTTGGAAAGTGTTGCTTGCTGGTGGTGTCCAAGCTGCTGATTTTTTCTAGAAAATGGTCAGGATTTGCATTCATTCAAATTACCCAAGCTGCCGACTAGTAAATAGGGTTTTCCAACCTACACTTTCAGGGAGCATTTGTTGTCTATCAGAGGTCGCCGACCGAAAAACGTGGCGAATATGTGTCCCGGCATTATGCCCCAATTAGTGGCGAAAGTGATAACTGCTGCCGGAATGAAGAAAATCCTGTAACAGACAGGGAATTTGCGGCGTTTTGCGGCGTCTAATGGGTATAGGAATGCAGACCATCGCAAAGGGTCGGATAAAATTGTCACTTTTGGTTACACTGTGTAGAATGCCGTCTTGCTTCAAAACCGCCAGCCAAGACTCTATTTCGATCATCAGTTTTAGCGATTGATCAATACAATCTTTTTAGTGAAAAGGTACGAACTATGGGACGTATAGCGAAGTTTATTGGAATTTTAATAGTGAGCAGTTTCAGCTCCACTGTCAGTTATGGGGATGATTTAGTCACTATTTTGAACCTGGCGTTGGAAAATGACCCAACCCTGAAACAGGCCCAGGCCAACTATCGGGCAAACAGGGAAACAGTCATCCAAAGCCGTTCTACCTTATTGCCTTCATTCGGAATTCAAGCCTCAACTACCCGCTTGACTTCCGGTCCAACGGATTCTCGATACATTAATATCCCCGATCCCATTACAGGGGATTTGGTAAGAACTCGAGTGGCCGATGATCACAGCTTTCGACCCGGTATTAATAACCACAACTGGGGAATAGGACTAAATCAGAGCCTGCTCAATCTTTCCAACTGGTATAACTTCCAGAGCGCCCAGTCCAGTGATCGCGCCGCCGCTGTAAATCTGGCTGCGCAGGAGCAAGACTTAATAATGCGTGTATCCATTGCCTACTTCGATGTGCTGCGTGCCCAGGAGCTACTGGAAACGAATTTGCAGGAAGAAGAAGCAGCACTGACTTCACTGCAGCAAACGCAACAAAGAGAAGCGGTTGGTCTGGTGGCGATTACCGATGTTTATGATGCACAGGCAGCATATGACCTGGCGCGCAATACGACAATCCTGCAGCGTGACTTATTACAGGCGCGCTTTGAAGCGCTGGAAGCATTAACGGGCCAACCTCATCCAAACGTTGATGAACTGCAGGAAGATTTTCCAATCGTCGAAGTTGACGGTTCGCTACTGAATTGGGAAAACCAGGCTGACAACAATAATCTGGCAGTTGCTGCTGCAGAATTCACCCTGGATGCATCTCGCAAAACTTTGCGTGCAAGAAAATCTGAACATCTTCCTACACTCGATGTTTCAGGATTCTATGGCCACATCGTAACGGCGCCGATTGTAAACCAGGGTATTCAGATTGGTGGCGGTGCCAGTGATAGATCCCAGATCGCTCTCAACTTAACGATTCCAATTTATTCAGGCGGCGCTACCAGTTCCCGCCGCAGAGCAGCTGAGTATCAAGTGATTGCTGCGCAGGAATCATTAGAATTTACCAAGCGACAACTTACCCAGAATATTCGCAACGCCTATCGTCGGGTTAATACCGATGTGTTGGTAATTGCCCAACGGCAACAATCGATTGTATCAGCTCAGAGTGCCCTGGATGCTACAGAGTTAGGCGCAGAAGTTGGAACGCGTAATATTGTTGAAGTCTTACTAGCGCGAGAAAATCTTTATCGCGCATTACGTCTCTATGCCGATGCTCGCTTTGACTATGTCATCGACAGTTTGATTCTGAAGCAAGTAGCGGGAATTCTAACGCCACAGGATGTACTCGACTTAAACGATTGGTTAACCGATAGCCAATAAAGCCTGGAAACAATCTTATTAAGAAAGCCGCGCTAGCGGCTTTTTTATTGCCCGTTAAAATTACTTATAAAAGAAGCAAGAATTCTTACGGGTTATACTTCGCCTATGGATAAAATCGATTTCTCACAATTAGCCACCGATATCAAATCCTGGTCTGGTGAACTTGGCTTTCAGGAAACTGCTATTAGCGATATCGATTTGTCCCAGTACGAAAATCACTTGAAGTCCTGGATCAAAAACAATTACCACGGTGCCATGGATTACATGGCCCGTAACCACGAGAAGCGCTGCAATCCCGGGGAGCTGGTAAACGGTACGATACGAGTAATTAGTGTCCGCATGGATTACGCCCTGGAAAAATCCAACTCACTTACTCCGCTGGAAAAACGCGATAAGGCCTATATTTCCCGCTATGCTCGCGGCAGGGATTATCACAAGCTGATTCGCAAAAGGTTGCAACTACTGGCAGACAGGATTCAGGAGAAGGCAGGGGAATTTGGTTATCGTGCATTTGTCGACAGCGCACCGGTACTGGAAAGAGCCCTGGCCGAAAAATCCGGTCTCGGCTGGATTGGCAAAAACACCATGCTGATAAACAAGCAAGCGGGCTCCTGGTTCTTTCTCGGTGAATTGTTTACCAATCTGCCTTTGCCAGTTGATCAATCCGTTTCAGATCATTGCGGCACCTGTTCTGCCTGCATCGATGTTTGTCCTACCAGGGCATTTGTAAAACCCAACTTGCTCGATGCGACCCGTTGTATATCCTATTTAACGATTGAATTGAGAGAGTCAATCCCGGAAGAGTTTAGACAGGCAATGGGCAATCGCGTGTTTGGTTGTGACGACTGTCAATTGGTTTGCCCCTGGAACAAGTTCACGCAAATTTCTAAAGAAGACGATTTCAAACCCCGGCACAATTTTGATGATGCTGATCTTGTTGATTTATTCTCATGGGATGAAGCGGAATTTCTGAGAAACACTACTGGCTCGGCCATTCGTAGAATCGGGTTCGAATGCTGGCAAAGAAATATTGCTGTTGCGCTGGGAAATGCAGAAACCAGCGATGATGTCATCAATGCATTAAAGACAGGCTTGGAGAATCCCTCAGCAATGGTGAGAGAACATGTTGAATGGGCTCTGTCCCAGCATGAAACTTAAACCCTAAAAACTAAAACGGTAAATTTTAGGCGTTTATGAAATGTTCGCGATAGTGAACCAGCTCTGCCACTGAATCCTTAATATCATCCATGGCGGCGTGAGTTCCTTTCTTTAGGAATCCTTCCAGAATTTCAGGTTTCCAACGACGAACAAGTTCTTTGACAGAACTCACATCGAGATTGCGATAATGAAAAAAGTCTTCCAGCTCGGGCATGTAGTTGGCAAGAAAGCGGCGGTCCTGGCAGATGCTATTGCCACACATGGGAGATGCATTCTTATCCGAGTACTGACTAAGAAATTCTATGGTCTGCAGTTCTGCATCTCTTTCGGATATACCGCTGTTCTTAATCCGGTCAATCAGACCAGTTGCACTATGATGTTTCTGATTCCAATCATCCATTCCCGCGATTAGCTCATCGCTTTGTTTTACTGCAATGCTTGGGCCTTCCGCCAGAACATTCAGTTCCGGATCAGTAATCAGTGTAGCCACTTCAATTATGCGGTCTTCATTGGGATCGAGCCCGGTCATTTCCAGGTCGATCCAGATCAGGTTAAGTTTTTTATCCATGGTGCTTGCAGCTCGTTGTTGAATCACAGAATTGTAGCAAAGCTTCCTAATAGGGAATATGCAATAATCGTCGCCGATGTGAAGCCCGAGACAACTTCTTAGCGAATGAGCAAACGAAAACTCAGTGATCAACAAAAAAATCGAATCGCTGAAAATCAGCAGAAAGAACTTGGTGAGGCTGGTGTCGGTGATTCCTTACAGCAATCCGGATGTAATGGCAGGGTAATCAGTCACTACGGTCAGCAACTCGATGTTGAAATTTTACACGGTGGCGATACGGGCTCAGTTATTCGCTGTCACCAGAGGGCTAACTTGCCGCCACTGGTAACCGGTGACTTTGTTCTTTGGGAGCCTGACACAGATGACCTGGGTATCATCATTGCCCAGTCAGATCGGCGCAACGTTTTTGGCAGGCCCGATGCACAGGGGCAGTTTAAACCCGTCGCCGCGAACCTGGATTACGTGCTGATTGTTTTCGCCATTGTCCCTGAAGCCTTTTTGAATCTTGTAGATCGCTACCTGGTGGCGGTAGCTCAGTTGGGCCTCGAACCAATCATTGTCCTCAACAAGATCGATCTTATCAGTGAGGAAAAAACAGACAATATCGACAATATACTGTCAATATACAGGAAGCTAAACTATCCTGTGTTCGAGGTGTCGGCGCTTGAAGGCACGGGAATAGGCGCTTTAGAAGAGAAGCTCAATGCCAGGACAACTGTGTTGGTTGGCCAGTCCGGCGTCGGTAAATCTTCCCTGGTAAATCGCCTTGGTTTCGAAGAACTGGCCGAAGTGGGAGATCTTTCCCATTCCAAGTACAAGGGAACTCATACCACAACAACTGCCCGTCTGTTTCACCTGAGAAATTGCGATCTCATCGACTCACCCGGAATCCGAGAATTCAGTCTCGGTCAGATGGCACCTGCAGAGGTGTTAAGTGGCTTTAGCGAGCTGGAGGAAGCTGCCACTCACTGTAAGTTTCGCGATTGCAGCCATAAAAGCGAACCTGGCTGTGCAGTGCAATCAGCGATCGAAAATGGAGAGATTAATCCCGAGCGCTTTGCCAGCTATCAACGCATTTTGAATTCCATGGACTAAGCGATTCACGCCAGTCAGGCATTGGGTAAAATGAACTATTGGAAGGATTGAAACACCGAAGCGAATGACAAACTTGTTACCCCTTGTGATTGAACCGAACGAATTGCTGGCGGCCCTGCCTTCAGAGCAAATCCTGGTCATCGCTGTTGTAGCAGAAAAAGTCTTTGATGCAGGACACCTGCCGGGCGCCGTGCTGGTCAGACCTGGTGAATTGCTTTGTGGTATTAAACCGGCGACTGGAAAGCTGCCTTCAAAAGAACAGCTGGACAGTTTGTTCTCTCGCATTGGGTTAAATGCCCATACTCACGTAGTAGCCTATGACGATGAAGGCGGCGGATGGGCTGGCCGTCTTCTCTGGACTCTCGATGTAATCGGTCACAGTTCTTACTCGTTTCTCAACGGCGGACAAATTGCCTGGTCGAATACTGGTTTACCTCTGACTACGGAAGTCGGCAAAGTCAAAGAAACGAATTTTGAAACCAGTATAGATCGAAGTTTTATAGCTGATTTGGATGAGGTGCTGGCCAGTATTGATGACGACAATGTCATCGTGTGGGACGCTCGGGGAAGAGACGAATACCACGGAGAAAAAATTACCGCCGAGCGAAACGGACACATCCCCGGCGCTGTTAACCTGGACTGGCTCGAGCTAATGGATCGAAACAATGACCTGCGGCTTATTGATCTGGAAGTGCTGCAGAGAAAATTGAATGAGCTGGGCATTACCGATGACAAACAGATCATTACTCATTGCCAGACCCATCACCGTTCCGGCCTGACATATTTTGCCGGGAAGCTTCTGGGCCTGAACATTAAAGCCTATGATGGCTCCTGGTCAGAATGGGGTAATCACCCGGACACCCCGATCGAAGTGTAGTTATGTCCCGCCTGTTTATAATCGTTCAATACATACTCCCGCATCATCTTTTATCTCGCTTTATCGGTTTTTTTGCTGAGGGTGAATTTCTTAAAGATTTTCTTATTCGTACTTTCATACGCCGTTATAAAGTAGACATGAGCGAAGCGGCGCTTGCTGACCCGGCGGAGTATCCAAGCTTCAATACCTTTTTTACCCGTGAGCTAAAGGCTGGAGCGCGCCCAATTGCACCTGGCAGTGACGTTGTAGTTATTCCTGCAGACGGCGCAATTAGCGCCCTGGGAACAATTGAAGACGATAAGTTACTGCAAGCCAAGAACCATGCTTTCAGGCTGGCGGATTTACTGGGAGGAGACGAGGCCCTGGCAGAAGAATTCCTCAACGGTTGTTATGCCACGGTTTATCTCTCACCCCGGGATTATCACCGTGTCCACTTGCCACTGGCAGGGCAGTTATTGAAAACTACCTATATTCCGGGTCGGCTGTTTTCTGTAAACCAGCTTACCACGGAGTCGGTGCCAAACTTGTTCGCGCGCAATGAAAGAGCCGTTTGCGTGTTCAATACCGCAGCTGGAACTATGTGTGTCATCCTGGTTGGCGCTATGATTGTTGCCGGTATTGAAACCGTATGGGGTGGGCAGATCTGTCCCACAAGTGGGGCGCGCAAGATCAGAGTAACCGAATATAGTAAGCATGAACCTCCAATCGAGTTAGCTACCGGTGCGGAGATAGGAAGGTTCAAGCTGGGATCGACAGCAATAGTGCTATTCCCAGCCGGGGCAGTGGAATTGGATGAAGGCCTGGGCCCCAACAGCTCAGTAAAAATGGGCCAGCAACTAGGGCACTTTAACAAACCAGACTAATACAGAAATGTCACCCAGGAATTAAAATGTCACAAGATGATTTAAAACGGGCAGTAGCTCGCGCCGCATTCGAGTATATTGAATCAATCCTCGAAGACGACACGATAGTCGGAGTGGGAACAGGTTCGACGGCCAATTTCTTCATAGAAGAATTAGGTGCTATCCATCAAAAACTGGAAGGTACTGTCGCCAGCTCTGAAGAGTCCGCCAGACGACTAAAAGAATTCAATATCCCAGTCTATGACCTGAATAGTGTTGGGCAGGTAGAAGTTTATGTAGACGGTGCGGATGAATCCAACGAGCATCTGCAACTTATAAAAGGGGGAGGCGCTGCATTAACTCGAGAGAAAATAATCGCAGCCGCATCAAAAGAGTTTGTCTGTATCGCAGATGAATCGAAACTGGTTCCGGTGTTGGGAAAATTTCCTCTTCCAGTGGAAGTAATACCGATGGCCCGTAGTTATGTCGGAAGGCAGTTGGTAAAGCTGGGAGGCGATCCCGTCTATCGGGAAAATTGTGTGACCGACAACGGTAACCACATCCTGGATGTATTCAACCTGGAGATTCTCGATCCTCGAAAACTCGAGAGCGATATTAACCAGATCACTGGCGTTGTAACCAATGGGCTTTTTGCCGAGCGCGCAGCCGATCGGCTGTTTCTCGGCACAGACTCAGGCGTCAAGACTTTAGAAGCTTGAATTAATACGGGTGATTCAGTTCACCTTGAGAATAAGCTAAGTTGGAAAGAGATGATCTGAGATTGTTACGCAGCCTTAATCAATAAGACTTAATTTCCGGACCAATTTTCTCAAGCATTAATTATTCTGGCAGGGATCGGCAATGCCACTGAATATCGATTTATAACGGAGTGACATTCTCCGCTTGGGGACCTTTTTGACCTTGGGTAACTTCCATGGTCACTTTTTGTCCTTCGTGAAGAGTTCTTCTTCCAGAACCGTTAATGGCGCTAAAATGTACGAACACATCTTTGCCACCTTCTTGTTCTATAAATCCGAATCCTTTCTCGTCGTTAAACCACTTAACGGTACCCTCTACAGTTTCTGACATATTACTCTCATGCTATTAAAAATAAAAAACTCGAATCACCCGCAGGCAATTCCACGATCGATAACAACCGCTGTCTCAGTGTACGCTGTTACCCGGGTGGATGGAAACAAGAATTGTTTTAAATTGTAACGATTTTGGTGAGATTGAAATGTTGGGGGAAATTGTTCCTACAGGCTACAAGCGCAGAGGAACAGGCGCTTCCAGGCTTTAGGAATCAATTAGCTTGCCGGGATTCATTATGTTTTCGGGGTCGAAAACTCGCTTTATCGCCCTCATCAGTTCCAGTTCCTCGGCACTGCGAGAATAGTGCAGGAAAGGCTTCTTCAGCATCCCGATGCCGTGTTCCGCGGAGATACTCCCTCCGTGTTTTTGCACGATATCGAACACCCACTCGGAAACTTTGCTGCAGCGCTCGTAGAACTTCTCGATATCCAGATCGGCAGGCTTCAGTATATTGAGGTGCACATTGCCATCACCAATATGGCCAAACCAGACTATTTCAAAATCCGGATAAGCTTGTGTGACCAATGCATCGACTTCTTCGAGGAACGCCGGGACACGGGATACTTTTACAGATATGTCATTTTTGTAGGGCGAAAACTTTGAAATAGTTTCAGAAATGTCTTCCCTGAGTCGCCACAGGTTTTGTGCCTGGCTGCTACTCTGACTGATTGTGCCATCGACTATCCAACCCTTTTCCAGGCAGTGTTCGAACAGCCCCATGGCTTTATCCAAATCTTGTTCCGGCACATTTTCAAATTCAATCAGCGCATAGAACTCAGACTCGGTTTCAAAAGGTCGCTGCAAACTCTTATCAGCAATCACATGGGACATGGCTTTGTCGGAGAAGAACTCGAATGCCGTCACGTCGAGCTTGTTTTGGAAAGCCTTGAGCACTTCCATAGTATCTGTCATTTGTTCAACGCCAAGTAATAAGACGGTAGGATCCTGGGGCCGCGAACAGAGAGCGAGCGTTAGTTCGACAATTAATCCCAGGGTGCCTTCTGATCCAATAAACAGATGTCGAAAGTCGTATCCCGTTGCGTTCTTGGCGAGACCTCGATTTAAATCGAGTAGTTCACCGGTTCCAGTCACCACTTTCATGCCTTCAATCCAGTTGCGGGTCATGCCATAGCGAATGACTTTAATACCACCGGCGTTAGTCGCCACATTACCGCCTAACTGGCTGGAGCCGGAAGAGGCAAAATCTACTGGGTAAAAGAGGTCGTTTTCTTCTGCGAATTGTTGCAGCTGCTCTGTTATCACTCCAGGCTGGCACACTACCTGGCGATCTACACTGTCAAAATCCAGAATCTTGTTCATGCGGTCGAAGGCGATCACGATTTCCTGGTGCTCGGCGACAGCACCCCCACTCAATCCCGTCCGACCACCTGAAGGAACCAATGCTACCTGGTTTTCACGGGCGAGCCTGACCACTTGCTGAACCTCTTCAATGGAAGAAGGAAACACAATGGCCACTGGATCGGGCTGAAAAACGCTGGTCCAGTCTTTACCGTAATGCTGCAGATCGTCTGTGTCAGTCTTCACCCAATCGGTGCCGACTGTTTCAACGAGCTGCTTTAACAGCTCTGCGGTACTGCTTTCCATTTAGTGTCCTTCAAAAAGGTAGGAAGACTTCGGTGTTTTGAACTGCGAGTTGTTGCTCAGGCAGAATATGTTACCATGCGCCTCCTTTGCGATCATCGACTCTGATGGCGCAAGCACATTCAAAACCTGAAGACCTCATGAATCCGACTTCATTTGAAAAAAGTAAGATTAAGTTCTTGCTTCTCGAAGGTGTTCACCAGAGTGCGTTGGAGACTCTGGCGAAAGCCGGCTATGAGAACGTGGAGTATCTAAGGACTTCCTTAAGCGAAGAAGAGCTTCATGAAAAAATTGCCAACGTCCATTTTCTGGGAATTCGCTCTCGCACTCAACTCACGGAATCTGCCTTTGCGGCAGCGGAAAAACTTCTGGCAGTGGGTTGTTTTTGTATTGGTACCAACCAGGTTGATCTTCAGGCTGCGCTGACGAAGGGGATTCCAGTATTCAATGCACCTTTTTCAAATACCCGGAGTGTTGCTGAACTTGTCATAGGACAAGCCATATTATTGTTGCGCGGCATTCCGGAAAAAAACGCCCTGCTTCACCGCGGCGTTTGGCAAAAAATCGCTAAAGGTTCCTTCGAGACGCGGGGTAAGAAACTTGGCATTGTGGGCTATGGCAACATCGGCTCTCAGCTCAGCGTGCTAGCTGAAGCCATGGGTATGAAGGTTTTCCTTTACGATGTTGTTAGCAAGTTGCCCCTTGGTAATGCCATCCAGCTGGATTCTCTTGAAGCATTAATGAATGAGTGCGATGTAATCAGCCTGCATGTGCCGGAAACTCCCCAGACCAGAAATATGATTGGCGCCAGGGAATTGTCCTGGCTAAAACCTGAAGCAGTGGTAATTAATGCCTCACGAGGTTCGATTGTAGATATTGATGCCCTGGCGGAAGTGTTAAAACAAAACAAGATCGCGGGTGCCGCAATCGACGTCTTTCCATCGGAACCGAAATCCAATGATGAAGAATTTCTGTCGCCGCTGAGGGAATTCGATAACTGCATAATCACTCCACATGTGGGTGGCAGCACTATGGAAGCGCAAGAGAATATCGGTATCGAGGTCAGTGAGAAGCTTGTTCGCTATAGCGATAACGGGTCCAGCTTTACTTCGGTAAATTTTCCGGAAGTAACATTGCCAGCGCACCCGGATAATCATCGCTTATTACATATTCACAAGAATGTACCCGGCGTGCTCACTGAGATTAACAGCATCTTTTCTGAAACCGGCATTAATATCAGCTCGCAGTATTTGCAAACCAATGAAGAGGTCGGATACGTGGTGATCGACATCCATGAGCAATACAGCGAATTGGCTTTACAGAGACTCAACCAGGTTGCCGGAACTATTCGTAGCAGGGTTCTCTTCTAAGCTACTGCGCTATCGCCTGATCTATCAACGAAAATACAGCATCTCGAAATTCCCGTGATTCATTTACCAGATGGTGTCTCCCTCCATTTATCAGGAAAGTTTTAGCGCCTGAGAACTTTGTTTCCAGCAGTTTAATATTACGAGCCCAGTCAACAGTATCATCCTCTGTTCCCTGAATAATGCTTAGCGGGTAATCGATCGTGGTAAATCTTCTCAGCCTCTTCTGGTAATCCATCATCGCAATTACCCATTCCCTGGGAAGGCGCCTGCTCTGTAACGGATCGTTGTTACGTAAAAATTCCAGGAATTCCTCATCATGGCTATTAGTGGCGAAATTCCGTTTGGTCGATGAGACAAACCAGCGAACGGCTGCAAACAGCAAGCGTGTGCGAGCCCAATGATGAGGATAGACAAGTGGCGCAAGTAAAACCGAGTGGGCAAAGTCCTGCAGTGGAAACTTCTTTTCAATCACTGCATCGATAATCGTAGCGGCACCAGTACTCTGTCCGATTGCGTACCAGGGTTTGTTGACCTGTTGAGCGTCTGCTTCGGCTATTACTTTTAATAGTGCATCCGAGTATTGCGTGAATGAATTTATACTCGCTTTTTCACCACTGGACAGGCCATGTCCCGGAAGATCGAAAATAACTACTGCAAACCCCTGTTGCAGACAGTGCTTGATCAAGTGGCCATAGAGGCCGGTATGATCAAAGTAACCGTGAACGAGGAACACAGTTCCCCTTTGTTGCTGCAAAGGAACTGGAAAATACTGACAGACAAGATCGAATTTTCCGCTACGCAGGGTACCTATGCGATGACTTTCCAGCGCCAGGTTTTGATCGAAGCTCAGTCCGTAGTGTTCACAATAGGACTGGGATGTTTCATTTAGGTTATTTGGGCCATCAAATTCAAGCGGCGATAAACTTTCCCTCAGCTTGAAAGTATCTTCTAGGGAAAACATCGCATCGGTCCAGTCAAAGTTCTCAGGCGGCGTTTGCGTAACGCTGGTACATTTCTTCTAAGCTATAAACTTTAGCAATCCTGGAAGCCTGACCTGCAGTTCCAAATGCTTCCAGTCGGGCTTTCACAATATCTTTCATTGCCGTCATGGTAGGAATTAAAAACTTTCGAGGATCAAATTCTGATTTGTTTTCCGCAAGAAATTTTCTTACGGCACCGGTTGATGCAAGGCGCAGGTCGGTGTCGATATTTACTTTACGTACGCCATGACGAATGCCTTCCTGGATTTCTTCAACCGGAACACCATAGGTTTCAGGAATCTCACCGCCAAACTCGTTGATTACCGCCAGCCATTCCTGTGGCACGGAAGATGAGCCGTGCATTACCAGGTGGGTATTCGGGATTTTATTGTGAATTTCCTTGATACGATCTATTGCCAGAATATCGCCGGTGGGCGGACGACTGAACTTGTAGGCGCCGTGGCTGGTGCCGACTGCAATTGCCAGGGCGTCGACACCAGTGGCATTAACAAAATCCTCCGCTTCCTGTGGGTCAGTCAACAATTGCGACATGGATAGCTTACCTTCGGCGCCTATGCCGTCTTCCTCTCCCGCCATTCCGGTTTCCAGAGAGCCCAGACAGCCAATTTCTCCTTCTACAGAAACGCCACAGGCATGAGCCATATCTACTGTTTCTTTGGTTACTCGAACGTTGTATTCAAAATCCGTGGGAGTCTTACCATCTTCAGCCAATGAACCATCCATCATGACCGACGAAAAACCCAGCTGAATTGAGCGCTGGCAAACCGCTGGCGACACACCGTGGTCCTGATGCATGACTATGGGAATATGTGGAAACTCTTCGATGGCACCCTGAATTAAATGCTTAAGAAAGTTGGAGCCCGCGTATTTTCTTGCGCCAGCAGAAGCCTGCAAAATTACCGGGCTATCCGCTTCATTGGCACCTTCCATAATGGCACGAACTTGTTCCAGATTATTGACGTTAAATGCCGGAACGCCGTAATCATTCTCGGCAGCATGATCGAGTAATTGTCTTAAGCTTATTAGGGCCATGATTTCGCCTATGTAGTGTTATCTATTCGTTGAGATGGTTTAATTATTTCCAAGCTCGCTTTGTTTGGCAACGCTTCTGTAGTTAAAAATTATGTCTGCCTATTTTCCTTTCTCTTTCAAAATTTCCACTGCAGCTAATTGCTCCCCCTGTACGTATTCGAGAAAGGCCCCGCCTCCGGTAGAAATATACGAAATCGAGTCTGTTACCTGGAACTTGTCGATTGCCGCTATAGTCTCTCCGCCACCGGCGATTGAGAAGCCTGCGTTTGCTGCTACGGCCGTCGCAATTTTCTGGGTGCCCATGGCAAATTGATCAAATTCGAACACGCCTACGGGGCCGTTCCAGATTATGGTTTTCATGTCTGCTATTAGCCGACTTAGATTTTCCGCCGTTTCAGGTCCAACATCCAGAATCATATCGTTTGCTTCGATGTCCGACACAGCTTTTACCGTCGCTTTTGCATCTTCAGAAAACTCGGTGGCGACAAGCACATCGCTGGGCAAGGGGATGTTGGTACTTTCTATAATTTGTTTTGCGGTTTCCACCAGGTCTGGTTCACACAGGGAGTTACCTACTTCGAATCCCGCCGCCAGCAGGAAAGTATTGGCGATACCGCCCCCAACGATAAGCTGATCAACCTTGCTTGAAAGGGTTTTCAACACTTCCAGTTTCGTTGAGACCTTGGCACCTCCAACAATAGCCAGCATGGGCCGCGCGGGATTTGTTAGAGATCTTTCCAGCGCATCCAGCTCTTTTGCCAGAAGCGGTCCGGCACAGGCAATCGCCGCATGTTTTGCCACTCCGTGAGTACTGGCCTGGGCCCGATGGGCGGTTCCAAAGGCATCCATTACAAATACATCGCAAAGTGCCGCGTATTGTCTGGCCAGATTGTCGTCATTCGCTTTCTCGCCGGAATTAACCCGAACATTCTCTAAAAGAACAATGCCTTCCAGCTCAGAGATTGTCTCTGGTGATTCGAGATAGTCAGTAACCAGATTTACTTCGCTACCCAATAGGCGGGCCAGGTGCTGCGCTACCGGGGCTAATGAAAACTCCGCCTGCTCGGTAATTGCAGAGCCTTCACTGGGCCGGCCAAGATGAGACATAACAATGACCTGCCTGGCACTTGCCTGGGCTAACTTGATGGTAGGTAGCGCCGCCCTAATTCGCGTGTCATTAGTTACCTGTCCGTCTTTTACTGGCACATTTAAATCTTCGCGGATAAGTACGCGCTTATTATTCAGGTCTTGCTCTTCCATTCTTAGAAAGCTCATGGAATATTCTCACTGCTTTTTGCTTGTCGTGAAATAAATTGGGCAACGTCCAGCATCCGGTTTGCATAGGCCCATTCATTGTCAAACCAGACCAGTAATTTTATAAGCCGGGAGCCTGCTACACGAGTCTGGCTGAGATCAACTATTGCGGATCTTGGGTCATGATTAAAATCGCAAGATGCCAATGGTTCGTCAGTTACCCCGAGTACGTTAGGCAATAAGGCGCTACTGGCTTCTCGCATTATTCGATTTACCGTTTCCAAATCAGTGGAAGAGTTTACCGAAACTGTTAAATCCATAGCCGAAACGTTCACAGTTGGCACTCGAATAGCCTGAGCCTTGAGCACACCAGATAACTGCGGAAGAATTCGCTCAATGCCTTTTGCCAATGCAGTCTCTACTGGAATAATGGATTGCATGGCGCTGCGAGTACGGCGCAGATCATTATTATGGTAACTGTCGATTACCGGTTGATCGTTCATCGCCGAATGGATGGTGGTTATCACGCCGGAATCGATTCCAAATGCGTCATCCAGGGTTTTCAGGACCGGAACAATACAATTGGTGGTACAACTGGCATTTGAAATGACAGTAGCTGAGGGGTCCAGTTCTTCGTGATTGATGCCGTAAACCACTGTTGCATCCACATCGCTTTCCGCCGGCTGCGAAAACAACACTTTCTTCGCGCCTTTTTGAAGATGTGTTTCCGCGAGTGTCCGGGAAGTGAATGTACCGCTACACTCCATGACCAACTCGACCTCCAGGTCTCCCCAGGGAATCGTATCCAATTCTGAGCTATTAAAAATCTTGATTACATCCTTGTTAATGACGAGCCCAGAGTCTCTTTCTCCAACCGATCCCAGAAATCGCCCATGGGTGCTGTCATAGCGGGTCAAATGGGCAAGCGTTGTTAAATCGGCTATATCGTTTATTGCCACCAGACGGAGATCTGCGTAATTCGTGGATTCATAAAACGCACGCAAGACACATCGACCAATTCGGCCATAGCCATTAATAGCAATTCGATATGCCATGAAAAAATCCGAATGGGATTAGCGAGAATGCTTTCTATTCAAATGATTTGGCTACCGCCACAACATTGTCTGCAGTAAAACCAAAGTGCTCCATTAATACGCCGCCGGGCGCCGATTCACCGAATCGATCCATACCGATGACCTTGCCTTCCAGGCCTACATACCTGGACCAGTAACCGGTAGCACCGGCTTCTACCGCCAGGCGTTTGCCCACAGCCGCAGGTAATACCTGCTCCTTATATTCTGCATCCTGGGCATCGAAGGCATCGGCACTGGGCATCGAAACCAGGCGAGCGGCAACACCGTCGGCTTGTAATTTCTGCGTAGCTTCGCGGCAAATATTCACTTCAGAGCCAGTCGCAATAAGAATTATTTCAGGATCTCCAGCGCAATCCTCCAGCACATAGGCTCCCTTGGAAATGGCCTCGAGCTGTTCCGTAGTTCTGGCTTGATGAGGAATTCCCTGACGTGAAAACACCAGTGCTGTCGGGCCATCACCACGCTCCAATGCGGCTTTCCAGGCCACGGCAGTTTCAACATTATCACAAGGCCGCCATACCGACATGTTTGGGGTAACCCGGAGAGCTGTTAGCTGTTCGATAGGTTGATGGGTAGGACCATCTTCACCCTGCCCGATGGAATCATGGGTATAGACCAGAATGCTGCGCTGTTTCATTAGCGCCGCCATGCGCGCCGCATTGCGAGCGTATTCCATGAAAATCAGGAAAGTCGCGGTATAGGGAATAAAACCGCCGTGTAAGGCTATGCCCGAGGCAATAGCAGTCATGCCGAATTCCCGTACACCGTAATAAATGTAATTGCCATCGGCTTGCTCTGTTATTGGAGAGCTACCGGACCAGAGAGTTAAATTCGATCCGGTTAAGTCGGCACTGCCCCCAATCAATTCGGGTAACAAAGCAGCAAAGGCTTCAATACTATTCTGCGAGGCTTTTCGGCTGGCGATATTGTCTTCAGTCTGCTGGCATTCCCGAATATATTCATCGGCTTTCTCCGCGAAGTAGCCGGGAAGTTCGCCTTTAATGCGGCGTACCAGTTCCAATGCCAGTTCCGGGTGTTCTTCCTCGTACACAACCAGTTTTTCTTTCCAGGCCGATTCGGCGGCGAAGCCTTTTTCGGTGCAATCCCAGGCAGTTTTAATTTCTTCGGGAACTACGAACGGAGTATGAGGCCAGGACAGGGCTTCCCGAACCGCCGCAACTTCATCTTCACCCAGTGGTGCTCCGTGGGTCGCTGACGTGCCCTGCTTATTCGGTGATCCAAAACCGATAATCGTCTTACAGCTAATTAATGTAGGCTGATCCGGATTGCTTTTGGCCTGCTCGATTGCCGAACTAACCGCATCAGGATCATGCCCGTCTGCAGCCAGTACCTGCCAACCATAGGCTTCAAAACGCTTACTGGTGTCATCTGAAAACCACTGGTCGATTTCGCCGTCGATTGAAATGCCATTGTCATCGTAGATTACGATTAATTTGCCGAGTTTTAAGGTGCCAGCCAGAGAGCACACTTCGTGAGAAATACCCTCCATTAAGCAACCATCACCGGCAAACACATAGGTGTAATGATCAATTATCTCGTGGCCGTCTCGATTAAACTGGGCTGCCAGGGTTTTCTCGGCGATGGCCATGCCAACCGCATTTGCCAATCCCTGGCCCAGTGGGCCCGTAGTAGTTTCCACACCAGGGGTATAGCCATATTCTGGATGGCCCGGTGTCTTTGAGTGTAGCTGGCGGAAGTTTTCAATCTCTTCAATAGAAAGCTCGTAGCCGGTCAGATGCAGCAACGAATAAATCAACATGGAGCCATGGCCATTGGAAAGAATAAAGCGGTCGCGATTAAACCAATTGGGATTGCCAGGATTGTGGACCAGGTGATCGCGCCATAAAACTTCAGCGATATCCGCCATCCCCATAGGTGCACCGGGGTGTCCGGATTTAGCTTTTTGTACCGCATCCATACTCAGGGCACGGATGGCATTGGCACATTCTTTCCGCGAAACAGCGTTATCCGCCATTAACTACTCTCCTCATTGACTCGAGATTGCCACATTGTGTTTAGAATTTTATTCAATCTTGGTTGGCTGAAACAGGAAACTTTCAACTGTGGCTGTGTTAGACGGCGGCTATTTTCCCGCACCTGAATCCAATATACCACTGAGTAATACAGCTAAATTGAGGAATATTTCTGAGCCAATTCCTGAGCCTGTCTCACCTGATTTCTATATCAAAATATTTTGATATAGAATTGCTATTTCCCCTGGATATTGCTACTGTTGCGCCCGTCCGATCGAATCCATATCTATGCAAACAGCACTCGCAAGCAACGATACCACGGCTCCAGTGGATGCCCTGGATAGCCTCACTGAGTTAAACAAGGCACTCGGGGATGCCCTGCGATTGCAGATCCTGCGGCTGCTGAAAAGTGAATCTTTTGGCGTGCTGGAGCTTTGTCGAATCCTCGACATTCGCCAATCGGCCCTGAGCCACCACCTGAAAATCCTGGCCAACGCCAGCCTGGTATCGACTCGCCGGGAAGGTAACTCCATTTTTTACCGCCGGGCATTTCTCTCTGACGATGATCCCTATCGCGATATTAAAGAAAGCGTATTCGACCAGGTTGACCAGCTTGCAATTGCCCAATCGGCTGAGAAAAAAATAAGCCAGATTCAATTAGAGCGGGCACAACAATCCCTGAGTTTCTTTAACAAGAATGCTGATAAGTTTCGGGAGAAACAGGGCCTGATCGTCGCCCATGATGATTATGGCTCAGTGCTACACGATGTAATCGACAGCCTCGGTCTGGCGGACAATGCGACGGTATTGGAAGTCGGTCCAGGAGAAGGACTGCTACTTACCGAACTGGCTGCAAAATTCAAAAGGCTTATTGCCCTTGATAACTCCAAAGAGATGTTGGACAAATCGAAAGAGGCGATAAAGCAATCGAAATGCAATAGTGTGCAATTCATTCTGGGCGACACTGCTGTTGCCAGAAAACAAGACCTAAGCAGTGACCTGGTTATTTTCGATATGGTCTTGCACCATATTTCCTCTCCAGCAAAAACATTTAAAGACTCTGCTGCCTTGCTTAATGCAGATGGCTACTTACTGATTGTTGATCTTTCCACCCACGACCAGGATTGGGTAAGAGAATCCTGTGGTGATTTGTGGCTCGGGTTTGATGAAAGTGATCTGAACCATTGGGCTAGTAAAGCGGGATTAGTCCCGGGGCAGAGTTCATATTTAGGATTAAGAAACGGGTTTCAAATTCAAATCCGTGTTTTTAAAAAACTTTGAGTATTAATTTTATTTAGATTGTAAAAGGAACAAAAAATGGCAGAAACAAGTTTGTTTACTTCTGAATCCGTTTCTGAAGGACATCCCGATAAAATGGCAGACCAGATATCCGATGCCATTCTGGATGCATTACTGGAACAGGATAAGAAGTCGCGTGTCGCTTGCGAAACAATGGTTAAGACCGGAATGGTCATCGTTGCAGGTGAGATTACGACTGAAGGCTATGTCGATGTAGAGAACATTGTAAGAGATGTTGTAAATGATATTGGCTACAACCACTCTGAAAGCGGATTCGACAGTAATACTTGCGCAGTACTAAACGCCATCGGCAGTCAATCTCCTGACATTGCCATGGGCGTCGACGAAACCAGCGACCATGAGCAGGGTGCCGGTGACCAGGGATTAATGTTTGGCTATGCCTCCAATGAAACCGATGTCCTGATGCCTGCCCCTATCACCTATTCTCATTTGCTGGTGAAGCAGCAATCTGAAGTACGCAAGAGCGGCAAACTTCCTTGGCTGGAACCGGACGCGAAAAGCCAGTTAACTATGCGCTACGAAAATGGTATACCGGTTGGAATTGATGCCGTCGTATTGTCTACACAGCACCGCGATGAAATCTCCCTGGAAGATTTGCGGGAGGCGGTAATGGAAGAAATCATTAAACCTGTGCTTCCTGCTGAATGGATTGATGAGAATACCAAGTACTTTATTAATCCTACTGGCCGCTTCGTTATCGGTGGACCACATGGAGACTGCGGGCTGACCGGGCGCAAGATCATTGTTGACACTTATGGTGGGATGGCACGCCACGGTGGCGGCGCCTTTTCTGGCAAGGACCCGTCAAAGGTTGACCGTTCTGCCGCATACCTGGCGCGCTATGTTGCCAAGAATCTAGTCGCTGCAGGTATTGCCGACCGTTGTGAATTGCAATTGTCCTATGCCATCGGCGTTGCCGAGCCTACATCTATCAGTATCGAAACTTTCGGTACTGCAAAAATCAGCGACGAGAAAATTGTCGAGTTGGTACGCAATCATTTTGAATTGAGACCAAGAGGCTTAATCGAGATGCTGGATTTATTGCGACCAATTTATCGTGAAACTGCGGCCTATGGACACTTCGGTCGCGAAGAAGAGGTCTTTACCTGGGAAAGAACTGATAAGGCTGATGCTCTGAAGAGCGATGCTGGTCTTTAAGGACGGGGAAATAAACTATGAATAATTTATCTGTACAAGAGGCGGTAGCGGCAACTGAAGACTATAAAGTCGCTGACATAAGCCTTGCCGAATTTGGGCGTAAAGAAATCACACTTGCCGAAGCTGAGATGCCAGCCCTGATGTCATTGCGCGCCAAGTATGAAAACGAGCAACCTCTCGCCGGTGCCAAAATTTTAGGCTGTATTCACATGACCGTTCAAACTGCGGTGTTGATAGAAACACTGGTTGCCCTTGGCGCTGAAGTTCGCTGGTCATCCTGCAATATTTTTTCCACCCAGGATCATGCTGCGGCTTGTATTGCTGCAGCGGGTGTCGCTGTCTATGCCTGGAAAGGACAAACCGAAGAAGAAGGCATGTGGTGTATCGAGCAAACCATTTTGAAAGATGGTGAGCCATGGGACGCCAACATGATCCTTGATGACGGTGGTGACCTTACCGACATGGTTCATGAAAAGTATCCCGACATGCTGGATCATATTCATGGCATTACGGAAGAAACTACGACCGGTGTTCATCGCTTGTTGGAAATGATGGAAGAAGGCAGTCTTAAAGTGCCCGCTATCAATGTGAACGATTCCGTCACCAAGTCCAAGAACGATAACAAGTATGGCTGCCGTCATAGCTTGAATGACGGCATAAAACGCGGCACTGACATGCTGCTTGCCGGTAAGCATGCCCTGGTGGTCGGTTATGGTGATGTCGGCAAGGGCTCCGCCCAGAGCCTGCGCCAGGAAGGCATGATTGTAAAGATTGCCGAAATCGATCCTATCTGTGCCATGCAAGCCTGCATGGATGGTTTCGAAGTAGTATCTCCCTATGTAGATGGCAAGAACACTGGCAACGCAGATGCTATCGATAAAGATCTTCTGGGAAAGCTGGACCTGATTGTTACCGCCACTGGCAATGTCAACGTCTGTGACCAGCATATGCTAGATACCGTTAAGTCTGGCGCCATCATCTGCAACATTGGCCACTTCGATAATGAAATCGACACGGCCTACATGCGTGACAATTGGGATTGGGAAGAAGTTAAGCCCCAGGTGCACAAGATCTATCGCTCAGGCGCTGCCGATCAGGATAATTATTTAATTCTCTTGTCCGAAGGCCGCTTGATTAACCTCGGTAATGCCACGGGTCACCCTTCCCGCGTAATGGATGGCTCATTTGCCAACCAGGTTCTGGCGCAGATGTTTCTTTTTGAAAGAAAGTTTGCCGACCTTTCGGAAGACTTCAAAAAATCCAGTATTACCGTAGAAGTTCTACCCAAGCATCTGGATGAAGAAGTGGCTTCATTAATGGTTGAAGGATTTGGTGGAGTGCTCACTGAGCTTACTCTCGATCAGGCCAAGTACATAAACGTAGCCGTTGCAGGCCCATTCAAGAACGACAGCTACAAGTACTAACTAATAGTCGAGCGAGTTATGAGTATTGGCGAGCCCAATAAATTCAGTATTGAGTTTTACCCTCCGCGCACCGCAGAGGGCGAGACCAGGCTGGATGTCGTCCATGAAAAACTGGCTCAGCTTGATCCTGACTTTTTCTCTGTTACTTACGGGGCCGGTGGTTCGACCAAGAAAGGAACGCAACAAATCGTGCTGCGCTATTCAGCCCTTGGATCTACTGTTGCACCTCATCTTTCTTTTGGCGGCACTGAAGAAGAGGAAGTAAAGGCGCTTTTATCTAGCTATAAAGAAGCTGGCGTGAACCGTCTGGTTGCCCTGCGGGGTGATTTACCTTCTGGTGCCGCTATCCACCACCGCTATGCCAGCGAACTGGTGACTTTTATTCGGCAGGAAACGGGCGATTATTTCCATATCGATGTAGCCTGTTATCCTGAAACCCATCCTGACGCCACCAGTTACGATACCGACGTGGAGTTCTTTAAACAAAAAGTGGATGCAGGCGCGAACTCCGCTATTACACAGTACTTCTACAATGCCGATGCCTATTTTCGCTTTGTTGACTACTGTCAACGCAAGGGCATCGATATTCCGATCGTGCCTGGCATTATGCCTATTACCAACTATGAAAATCTTTCCCGCTTTAGTAAAAGCTGTGCTGCCGAAATTCCCCGCTGGCTTGGAAACCGATTGGAAGCTTTTGGAGACAATAAGGAAGACCTGAGAGAATTCGGGGTCGAAGTTGTAACTGCCCTTTGCGACAAGCTGTTAGATGGTGGCGCACCGGGGCTACACTTTTATTCAATGAATCTTGCCGGCAGTGTGACCAGGATCTGGAACAACCTCGCTCTATCGGAAAGATAAGAGCCTCTTTGCAATGCGTACTTCGCGCGTATACATCGAAAGCAAGTTAAACGTCGGCGATTCAATCACGCTCGATGCTGACACAACTCACTACCTGGCAAAGGTCTTGCGCCTTAAAGAAAATGATAAGGTCATCCTCTTTAATAGCGAAGCAGGCGATGTACTTGGCACTATTACCTCTGTTTCGAAAAAGGAATTGAGTGTTTATCTGGATAGCATTGTTGCTGCGCCGCTAACTGACAATCTGCATATCCATTTGGGGCTGGTTATGTCCAAAGGCGACCGCATGGATTACGGTATACAGAAGTCTGTGGAGTTAGGTGTTGGTGAAATAACACCGCTGTTTTCCGAATTCTGTGAAGTGCGCTTTAAAGAATCCAGTCGCCAGGATAATAAGCTTCGCCATTGGCGTCGGGTCACTATAGCAGCATGTGAACAATGCGGGGCGCATTCGCCTCCCGAAATACACCAGCCCACCCAGCTCGAAAAATTCTTAAAGAAAAATTCCAGTGCAACAAGACTCATTCTGGACACCAACTCTAGCCTACCTCTATCTGCGATAGATAAGTCTCAGGAATTTGAAATAGTAGTTGGGCCGGAGGGCGGATTTTCCGAGAAGGAGCTAGACCTTGCGCAAAGCAAAGGATACAGGTCGGTAAAGCTGGGTCGAAGAATATTGCGAACTGAAACAGCGCCTGTTGCCGCACTCGCAATATTACAGAGCAAGTTTGGGGAGTGGTGAATCCAGATTCAATCAGAATCGAATCGCCAGGGAACCTAAACCTATTTTCTTGCCGAAGAACTGAAAGCGATATTCTTCCAGGTTTAGTTTTAACTTCCGCATATTGGCACTATTTCTGATCGTGCGATTGGCGTTGTCATCTTTTCCCGCGCTCAAATCAATAACCACTGGTTTCTCAAGTAGTTGGTGTTTCGCATCGGAAATAACTCCAATTCGAGGGAACAACCTTTCTGTTTCATTCTGCTCGAGTATTATGGCAAGCTCACCGCTGGAAAGCTCAACCACACTACCAATCGGATACATTCCCATCACATGGATAAATTCCACGATAAGTTGTTCCGGAAATTTGAGCATACGCTGCTTATACAAACGGGTAATTGCTTTTGCCGGAGATGTTTTGCGCTGGTCACAGTTCGTGTATAACAGTCGCTCAAAGCAATAAGCCATGTTTGCAAAACGCGCCAACGCAGGAAGTTGTTCTCCTTTAATGCCTCGGGGAAATCCAAGACCATCATGTCGCTCATGGTGACAACGCACAATACTACTTACCCGATCATCCAGTTCTAGATGCTGTCCTAACAGTTCCAATCCAAACTCGACATGTTTGCGATAAGCGAGAAATTCTTTCTTGCGATAAGGCCCGCGTTTGTTAACCAGTCGCTCTGGTAGAAGATTCATACCGATGTCACAAAGCAAAGTGCCTTGAAACAATACTTTTATGTCTTTTTCCGGCATGCCAATCTGGCGCGCAAGAATAGCCGACCAAATTGCGGCTCGGACGCAATAAGCTGTTGCGGTTAAGGGTTTTGCTTCCGTATTGAGAATCCAGATCAGGGTATGGGGGTTAGCCAGCACTGATTGGATTATCTTGTCCGATGACTCACTTACTTTCGCAAGGCGAAGTGTTGTTCCAGTTCGCACACCATCTGCAACATGTTGGAATTCATTTAACAGGCTTTCGTATTCCAGGGCCGCACTGTCGATTTGCTGCTTTATAGATTGGGAAACTGGATAAGTATCGCGCTCAACTTTTAATGCACTGGCAGGTGGAGCCGCTTTACGGGCACTGCTCAGAATAGTGAGATCGGTTTTGCGATTAACCGGGGGGCTAAGCCCTTTATTGGTATCGATTACTACCTGCTTGCAATACTTTTGCAATACCTGGATGTCTCCCACGGTTTTTACGTGAAAGCCACCCATGGGAAATGGAGTTATTGACCAGGCACAATCCAATTCCGACACATACATACCGATGAGCAGATCACTGCTTTCGACCCGTAACTGAAAGTCACTATTTAGTATTGATTCAGGTATTGCCATGAGACCAAGCTTACCGGGCTTGACCTCGATATCTTGTGAGAGACCTCACATTTACTGAACTGGAAAGTATTCCTGTAGGCCCAGTGTTAACTGGCTAACACTTCAGATAGCGCGGCTGCCGTAGTTGTTTTTCGGCTTTTTGGGGGATCGGCAGTTACATCCGGATCGATTTGATTAATGGTTCCACCACCGACAAGAAAAACGGCGATGTTTTCTTCTACTTTGTTGCGCAAGCGAGTACGCGACGCCACCGTTTGATATTCGCCTACTTCGTCCTTACTTCCTGTTAGATTAAGATCGATGGAATCAGATTTTTTTCGTTTGGCTCCGTTGCAACCGCCATGATGTATCCTCGTGAATACTTCAATATTCAGAATACTTGTGTTCAGATTTTCCTCTAATAGAGTAGTTCAAATAGCTTGTAGCGCCAGAGTGATCGATATTCGAATTAGTTATAAATGCTTTTGTTTCCAAGCAAAAAAATGCGCCATTGTTAGCAATGGCGCAATTCCCACTATCAGGAGAAGGAGAGATTTATTGAGTTACAAATTCTGGGTAGGCTTCCATTCCGCACTCTGCGAAATCGACACCTTCGTGTTCTTCTTCTTCAGAAACTCGAATTCCCATAATTGCTTTAAGAGCAAGCCAGACGATAGAACTGGTGACAAATACCCACACCAGAATTACCAGCATACCCACCAGTTGCCCGACAAAAGTTGCGTCAGGGTCTGAGAACAACACCGCAAAGATACCGAATATACCTACCGTACCATGCACTGAAATTGCACCAACCGGATCGTCGATCTTAATCTTGTCCATGAGCACAATACTAAATACCACGATGGTTCCACCGATAGCGCCGATGATGGTGGAAAGCAATGGTGTAGGATCAGCTGGTTCTGCAGTAATTGCGACCAGGCCAGCCAGGGCGCCGTTAAGTGCCATGGTTAAGTCTGCTTTTCCAAACATTAGCCGGGCAACAATGAGAGCGGCTATCAATCCTCCGGCTGCAGCAGCATTGGTGTTCAGAAAGACATTGGCCACTTCATTGGCTACTCCGATTCCTCCGAGCTTCAAGGTGGAACCGCCGTTGAATCCGAACCAACCCATCCACAGGATGAAAGTACCGAGCGTTGCCAGAGGCAAGTTGGCACCCGGAATGGCTTGCACTGCGCCGGTGGCACTGTATTTACCTTTTCTTGGGCCAAGTAACAACACGCCAGACAAGGCTGCGGTAGCTCCCGCCAGATGCACGATGCCGGAACCGGCGTAATCGCTGTAGCTTAGAGCACCGATGAATGGAACTTCCTTACCACCCCAGGTCCAGCCACCTTCGATCGGATAAATGAATCCTGTCATCACAACTGCGAATCCGAGGAATGCCCAAAGCTTCATTCTTTCAGCAACTGCACCAGATACGATGGACATCGCTGTCGCTACGAATACTACCTGGAAGAAGAAATCCGATGCTCCAGAATAAACGGAATCGCCGTCGAATCCGGCTTCCGCCGAATCGGCTAATACCTGTGCAACTGCGGCGTCGTCCATCTGAGCTACGGTAGTAACACCGGATAGGAAATAGCCACCGTCGTACATAAAGTTGTAACCACACACCAGGTACATGGTGCAGGCAATTGCAAACAGGGCGACGTTCTTGGTCAAAATTTCAGTGGTGTTCTTGGTTCTTACCAGCCCAGCTTCAAGCATGGCGAATCCTGCCGCCATCCACATAACGAGCGCGCCACAGATAAGGAAATAGAACGTATCCATTGCATACTGAAGTTCAAAAATTTGGTTTTCCACCTTTACCTCCGTTGTGGTCTTTTCCAGAGACCACTTTTCAATGATTTGTTTCTAGACTGCTTCCTCACCGGTTTCGCCGGTGCGGATACGAATAATTTGTGAAAGATCGGTAACGAAGATTTTTCCATCTCCAATCTTGCCTGTATTCGCCGCCTTGGTTATTGCTTCAAGCGTTTGATCCAACATACTCTCTGCAATTGCGACTTCGAGTTTTACTTTCGGTAGAAAATCCACGACATACTCCGCTCCTCGATAGAGTTCGGTATGTCCTTTCTGTCTGCCAAAACCCTTTACTTCGGTCACAGTAATACCCTGAACGCCAATGTCAGATAATGACTCGCGTACGTCGTCCAGTTTGAATGGCTTGATAATGGCCGTGACTAACTTCATTCTTCATGCTCCTTCGTTGTTGAGCAGTTCTGCTCGATTCAATTCTTACAACAGAAGCACTATGCAGGGGTCGTGCCAGTTGTACTATTTGTAGAAAAATAGGGGCTCGACCCTGAAAACAGGCAGTTTTCGGAACAAAAACAATGCAAAATGAAACAACCACTGAGCAGCAGCAGTGCGTTTTACAATGAATCGCACCAAGACTGTGCAATCAGGAAGTCGAATACTCGAATCATGCCTCAAGAAGGATCAGAATAGGCCAGAGCAAGCCTGGTTCGAGAATAGTGGTAAAATGCAACGATCAAAATACAGGTGCTTAAGAGATGGTAGATAACTCACTACTTAATGAATTGAATCGTCGTTTGTCGGCACTGATTCCTGCCGCAAATGGATTAAGAGACGATCTGCGCACCAAGATCGAACAAACTGTGAAAGCTGCGTTTCAGGAATTTGATTTGCTAAGCAGGGAAGAATTCGATTCCCAGACCCAGGCCCTGCGGCGGGCCGAGGCTCGAATTACCGAGTTGGAAACGGTGATAGATGAGCTCGAAAAGCGCATCGAAGGAAATGAAGCATAGAGTTACCGGCTCAATAGATCCCGTTTTCTGAAGTTAAGGGCTTCAAGCAGATGTTCTTTCTGGATTTCTTCGCTGCCAGAATAATCCGCAACAGTTCGTGCAACCTTTAACACTTTATGAGTTGCTCTTGCCGAGAGTCGAAGCCTGTCCATCACCTTAGCCAATTGTCGTTTCAATGATTTTCCAATAGAACAATGGGTATCAATCTCCTGCACGGAAAGTTCCGCATTTAATTTGCCTTCGTTACGCTTTAACTGCAGTTTCCTGCAGGTATCGATTGCAAACTTAATCGATTTCCAATCGACAGCCTCTTTCGGTGTATTAAGCAATTCTGCCTGGGTCAGTGCTGGCACCTCCAACAACATATCAATGCGATCGAGGAAGGGCCCGGAAAGTTTGCCGAGATACCTTTTAATCTGTTGATCGGAACAATTGCAGTTTTGATGTTGGTTAGTCGCGTGTCCACATGGACAGGGATTCATTGCAGCGACCAGTTGGAATTTGGCTGGAAAGTTAACCCGATAGTTGGCTCGGCTCACGCTTATCTCACCTGACTCCAGTGGTTCTCGCAAGGAATCCAGTACGCCGGCCTTAAACTCAGTAAGCTCATCGAGAAACAAGATGCCATGGTGAGCAAGACTAATCTCCCCCGGACTGGCCTTGTTGCCGCCCCCAACCAGAGCGATGCCGGTTGTGGTGTGATGAGGAGAGCGCATGGGCGGGACTAGCCACTGCTCCCGGTTAACGGATTGATTTACCACGGATCTAATCGCCGCCACCTCAATGGCCTGGTCTGGTTCCAGCTCAGGCAACAGACTGAGGATGCTTTGGGCAAGCAGGGTCTTGCCGCTACCAGGAGGCCCAAGCAGCAAGATGTGATGGCCGCCACTGGCGGCTATTTGAATCGCCCGCTTCGCCAGGGATTGTCCTTTTATGGCAACAAAAGGCTGTGCCAATACCATTCGATAGCCGTTTGGATCGAACGGTTCATGTTTTTCTTTAAGCGGATCGCCCAGCGGTTGACTGGCAACAACGTGGGCAACAAATTCTGACAGAGATTTGATCAGGCAAACATTCTCATACCCCACCAATAAATGCTCGCTTCGATTTGCCCAGGGAATTATAAGTCGTCGCTTCTGTTTCTGTGCCGCCACTATAGAAGGAATGACCGCACTGATTCCCCTGAGACAACCATCCAGTGCTAACTCCCCAATAACCTCAGTGTCATGAATCGATTCGGCAGGAATTTGTTTTGAAGCAGCGAGAATACTCAAGGCAATTGCCAGATCGAATCGACCACCGGTTTTCGGCAGGTCGGCGGGCGCGAGATTTACGGTGATGCGTTTTACGGGAAATTCCAGGCCGGCATTGAGTATGGCACTGCGAACCCGTTCCTTGGCTTCTTTAACCGCCGTTTCCGGCAGGCCAACAATAGCAAAGGAAGGTAGCCCATTTGATAAATGGGTTTCCACCGTTACTTCGATGGCATCGACACCGAGTGGGGCCCGTGAATACACGGTTGCGAAAGACAATAGCTATTCCTTTTATTAGCGCAATAGGAATAGTTGTAGAAGAGAAATAGAGGGCTTGCTAAATCACGGGCAAAAAAAATGAGCTGCAAGCAGCTCACTTTTTTGAATCAAGTAGATTTTACTGGCTACTTTCAATCATGTACTCGACAAGTGCTCTTAAATCATCGTCGGTGCAATCAAAGCAAAGACCTTTTGCTGGCATAGTATTGATGCCATTAATAGCGTTCGCCACTACAGCATCCATGCCTTTTTCCAATCTTGGCTCCCATTCTGCAGCCATGCCATCACCCACTTTTGGCGCACCGGCAGCACCTGTGCTGTGGCAGGCAAAGCAAGAGGCCATGTATTTCTGTTCTGCATTGAATCCGTCACTTAATTGAGCCAACTCCACCGACTGGCTTCCGTCAGCAATACTTGTGCTGGCAAATACTAATGCTGCTACTGCAACGATTGGCTTAATGAATGATGAACTAATCATCTTCTTTACAGTTAACACTTTTTAGCTCCTTTGAATTTAATCGCTTGTGTTTAGATAAATACTCTTCAAATAAGTTCTATTGAGAAACCATGTAGTCGACAAGTGCCTGGAGATTGTCATCCGTGCAATCCATGCAAAGCCCTCTGGCAGGCATGGCATTTAATCCATTAATGACATTTGCCATAACCGCATCCATGCCCTTCTCAAGCCGAGCATTCCAGGCTTCAGCATCTCCTAGCAGAGGCGCCCCGGCGGCTCCACTGGCATGACAGGCAAAACAGCTCATCTGATATTGCCCAGCCACGTCGAAATCTGATTCTGCCGCAGCTGTCTCTATGGCTGCGGGTTCAGCAGGCGCTGGCTCTTCGGCCTGGGTACTTTCCTGGGCTACTGCAGCAGCTTCGGCAGGCGCTTCGATGGCCCCACCAGCGGGGGATCCAACACAGGCTTGTCCGGCCACACATACTTGGCTAACCGGTCTAATATTGTCCGCTACGGATTGCGCACTGGTGCCGGAAATCATTAACAGTGCCGATAGCGTAATTAAAATTTGACTGACAAACCGGGCTCTCGTGCTCATAACTCGCACTCTATCTGCTCCTTTTCCTGAAATTACTCGACTAATTTTTTGAAATTGTGATTGGGCTAGTTTCCTGGCCCGAAGCCACAGCATTTGAATTCAGTGGCCGCAAAAAATCGCAGGCGGATTATACCCTAAATATAGCAGGGTTGAAGCGGGATATAGGCAAGATATTGCCGATGAATAGGACCAGTGTTGCAGCCCGCAAGCCCAGTCAAGACAGGCGCTTACCGCTTCCCAGCCCGAACTAATTCTACTCTGGTAGAACAGTGAGGTTTATAGGGCTCTGGTGATAGTACACTTCGCCAGGATTACTGAATGTGCCATAACCCACCACAAAATCTACCACGATCTCCTCTATGCCGAGGCTGGCAGGAACCAGGTTTTCTGCGATAGAAATAGTCTCGGTGCTGCCAAGAATCCTGCTACCGGTATTGGTTAATTCACCTGGATTCTCAGAAGTATGAATAAACTCGCCAAGACTGTTCATGAGATAGATTTGCTGATCAACGATGGCGGCAACGACGATATAGCCAATTTTGTTTTGGTGAGCGGGGTCGATCGATATTGTTGCCGTAATATCAAGTGAATCCTCAGCTGTAAAAATGTTTCCATAGCTTATTCCACCGTTGGCAGTAATTCCGCCACTGAATGTTGCAGTGGTGTTGTTACCCTCCAGGCTGGTAACTCCGCCAAGATTAGGGACTCCACTGCTGGAGTAATTTGCGACAAGTTGATAGCTGCCAGTGGTATTACAGGCTGGTTTTACCTGTTCATTAAAAGTATTAACTATCAGGAAGTAATCCCCTACGCTGAGTTCAGTCTCCAGCTCTGCATTACAGTCGCCAGAAATGTTTGCATCAATCTCTAGATACTCGAGCTCTTGAGTTGCTATGAGTAACACTGATTCGAGTTCACTAGATTGCACTTGAAACTCTAGTTCGGTAGTTTCGGAAAGAGAGAATTGGTAAAGGTCTAGAAAACTGTCATCATTTTCTCCGAGCGTCATGTCATTCACTGTGCAATCACTGGAACTGAGCGAATCGTTGTCGATTCCGAACCTTAACTCTTTGATTGCACAATTAGATAAACCACTGTAAAGCGAATCGACACCCAAAATATCATCTTCTTGTAAACGATCTGTATCGCCAATTTCCGCGCGCATGATCGCATTACCAAACCTTTCATGATCTAAACCAATAACATGACCCAGCTCATGCAGTACGGTTCGCCTGAAATCAATACTGCCGGAAGGAATACCAAACTGAACAATGTTGCCATCATAAATGTCATACATGATGGAATCTTTTATATAGATATCTGCTTCCCTGATTGAGGGTGGCCCAAGCTGCTCAAACCGAAATCTCATAATGGTTACCGCAAGGGTTTCCTCACCGAATTCATCACCGCATAAATCCGGGGTAAAATTCACTCCGCTAAATCCATCGTCTTCGCAGGGATCTTTGAACTCATTCACCACATTAAAATCAAACAGGGTTGCATTGGTCCAATCGTCCATGGCATCGATAAACGCGGTATTCCAGGCAATACCGGTCGCTGACATTCCCTCAATATCAACGTAAAAATCCGCCTGTGCTCCCAACCACTTTGAGCCGGAAATCTCGAAGGCCTGTAGCTGGCCGCTGAGAAAAACTGCAAGTAGCCCAATTAATCTATGCTTGATTAACACTGTTCGGCTTTCCAAGAAAAATAACAATATTACTATCAATAACTTATACCAAAGGTTCTGGCAATAAGCGGTTTACAAAAAAGCTAGAAGATTCTCAATACTATTCTATCCTTAAGGTATACGTTACGAAAAAATTACCTTGAGAATAGTGATCCGCAGCGCAAAACTACTACTTATGCTAGTTGGGGTGGTACATCCTTCCCTATTGCTTGCTGCCACCCTGGATCTTGCCTCCGCCACCTATACACTGTTTCGGAAAATGCTTCTACCTTCGATGTGACCGTAAATCGCTCTGGAACTTCCAATTATGCTTCTTCTGTTACTGTAAAAACCACAGATCAAACCGCCATTGCGGATGAAGACTATCAGAATATCTCGACGGTATTAAACTGGAACGTAGGAGAGACTGAGTCTAAAACAGTTACTATTTCTATCCTCGACAATTCTATTGTCAATGCCGACAAGACCTTTCAGATAGATCTAATAAACCTCGTTGGCGATGTGGCTGGCTATGTGAGTACTGCACCGTTTAACAGTGAGGAGTTTGTCTATTATCTCGGTGAATTTTCAGGTGTGTCCGATGTTGAGCAACAAAACTACGGGCTCACGACATTCGCTTTCGGCACAGAAACCATCACGGTGCTTGCGGACTATTTCGTGAGAAGAGTAGCGGAGTTTGATGATTCGATGGTGGGAGTTAGTGCTGCTGCCGACGCAGATGGTGATGGCATTGACAATTTAAAGATGACCCATTCAAACGGCGATGAGCAGTGCTTTTTTGTCAGGTGATCAAGCCTGGAAATATCTTATTGGCGATAACTTCCATCGAGAATCGCCTGCCACCACTGCTCATTTTCCAGGTACCAATCGACAGTCTTGTTTAAGCCAGATGCGAAATCCTCGCGCGGCTGGTAGGCAAGCTCATTGCTTATCTTGCTGGCATCGATGGCATAGCGGGTGTCATGCCCGGGCCTGTCTGCTACAAAAGTTATCAGCTGTTTGGCATCGCCCCCCTTGGCACAGGGTGAATCAGGAAACTTCTCGCTTAAGCTGGATCTTGCACTGAATAGATTATTCATCGTCTCACAGAGCAGTGTAACTACATCGATATTGGTCCTTTCATTATTGCCACCAATATTGTATGTATCACCATGAGTACCCTGTTTAATGACCGACTCTATTCCTCGACAGTGGTCGTCTACATAAAGCCAATCACGCACCTGCTTACCGTCACCGTATATCGGAAGCGGCTTCCCGTTAAGTATGTTTAATAAACACAGTGGAATTAGTTTTTCGGGGAACTGGTAGGGCCCATAATTATTAGAGCAATTGCTGGTAGTAACATTAAGCCCGTAAGTGTGGTGATAAGCTCTAACGAGATGATCTGAAGCGGCCTTACTCGCAGCGTAAGGTGAATTAGGCGCAAAAGGCGTAGTTTCACTAAAGGCAGGGTCATCAGCAGCAAGCGTGCCATAAACTTCATCTGTCGAGACATGATGAAACAAATGCTGAGACAGGGATAATTCGTCTAGCCAGATTTCTTTTGCAGCTTTTAACAGGTTGTGAGTACCTACAATATTAGTTTCTATAAATGCATCCGGTCCGCTAATAGATCGATCCACATGACTTTCCGCAGCGAAATTGACGATTGTGTCTATCTTGTTCTCAGTTATTAGCTTTCTTACAAGCTCAGAATCAGCAATCGACCCCTGAATAAATTCAAGTTTGTTTGAACTTATCAACTCATTAATGTTGGACAGATTTCCAGCATAGGTTAGTGCGTCTAAAACGACGATCTCATCATCCGGGTTTTCTTGCGCCCAATAAATTACAAAGTTGGAACCAATAAAACCTGCTGCGCCTGTGACTAATAGATTCATTATCTAGTGATTCGCTATTGTCTGAACTACTTTCCTGAGACTCTCTCGCCAGGGCTCTGCTTCGATGGAAAACTTAAGCTGTGTTTCCGAAGTATCCAGAACACTGTAAGCCGGTCTGCTTGCGGGTGTCGGGTATTGCACTGTAGGGATCGAATTTATGGGAATGGCTGTCTCTAGAATTGCCGCTTCCATGCCTTGTTGTTGAATTTCCAGGGCAAAATCATACCAACTAATTCCTCCCTTATCACTCCAGTGGAAGATTCCACACTTTTCATCTGATTCCACTATTTTGAAAAGCAAACGGACTAATGAGTAAGTCGATGTTGGCGAGCCGACCTGATCGTTGACCACATTGAGTTCTTCACGCTCTGCCATGAGTTTTAACATGGTTTTCACAAAATTCGACTGAAAGGGCGAATACAACCACGATGTTCTTACGATAATGGAATTCTCAGGGTAACTACTCAGTATCGCCTGCTCTCCTGCCACTTTACTCTGCCCATAGACTGAAATAGGTTTGGTTTCATCATGGGTTTTATAGGGGGAGCCCTTGCTACCAGAAAAAACAAAGTCGGTAGATATTTGAATAAACCGGCATTGATGTTCACGGGCCCATAGTGCGAGATTTACCGCGGCTTGTTGGTTGACCTTAAACGCCTGCTCTCGTTCTTCCTCTGCGCGATCCACCGCAGTATAGGCCGCGCCATTTATGATTAGCGCTACGGGACGATTCGCCAGGAATTCCTGTATGGCATCGGTAGAGCTAATATCCATTTCCTCGATATCAGCGCAGCACAGCTCATACTCATCCCGTAACGGAGAGTCTTCCCAGAGTTCTTGAAAAGTCAGTCCGAGCTGGCCTTTAGCACCAGTTAGTACAATTTGCTGCTGAGTCACTGAAAGAGGGACGCGTTGGCAAAAGAATTGGCATTCTTATCTTTATCAGAGAGCAGCGGATCAGATTCCATAATTGGCCAGTCGATGCCAATATCCTCATCGTTCCAGAGCAGGCTGTAATCATCTTCCGGATGGTAATACTCGGTGCATTTATAAGCGAGTTCCGCGAAATCAGAGAGCACGTAAAATCCATGGGCGAAGCCAGCCGGCGCCCATAGCTGTTTCTTGTTTTCCCCTGACAAAACAGTCCCTACCCATTTACCAAAATTTTCAGAACCTTTGCGAATATCAACAACTACATCGAATACTTCACCACTTAATACCCGAACAAGTTTCCCCTGTGGGAACTGTAATTGATAATGTAGTCCTCGCAGCGTCCCCTTCTTCGACTTGCTTTGATTATCCTGAACAAAGTTTATGGAGGGGTCTACTTCTGCAAAATGAGACAAACGAAACGACTCCATGAAATAGCCTCGGTCATCTCCGTGGATGATAGGTTCGAAAATAAGAACATCAGGAATCGATGTTTTAACAATATTCATAAATGGTGATTTTCATTGGATCAACGATCTTCCAGCAGCCCAATGAGATACTCGCCGTAACCGCTCTTGTCCAGCTCGTCTGCCAGAACTTGAAGTTGTTTGTCGTTGATAAATTCTTGCCGCCAGGCAATCTCCTCGGGACAACCTATTTTAAGACCCTGCCGCTCTTCCAATACTCTTATAAAGTTTGCCGCATCCAGCAGGGATTGAGTCGTCCCGGTGTCCAACCAGGCGGTGCCACGATCGAATAACTCAACCCGTAACACATTCCTTTCCAGATAAACCTTATTAACATCGGTGATTTCCAGTTCACCCCTTGCTGACGGCTGGATCGACTTGGCCACTTCGACCACGTCACTGTCATACATGTAAAGCCCGGTTACTGCATAATGGGATTTCGGTTGAACGGGCTTTTCTTCCAAATCCACTGCTTGATTGTTGTCATCGAGTACTACCACTCCGTAACGTTCAGGATCGTTAACATAATAAGCAAAGATACTGGCCCCTGCTTGTTGTTCTACTGCGTTTTTGAGGGTATCTTCGATTCGGTTTCCATAAAAAATGTTGTCCCCCAGAATTAGACAGACTCTGCTGTCGCCGATGAATTCTTCACCAATCAAGAAAGCTTGAGCCAGACCTTCCGGTTTAGGTTGCTCGGCATAGCTCAGCTCTAATCCCCAGTTTTGACCATCACCCAAGAGCGATTGGTAGACTGCTGCATCTTCCGGCGTTGTGATAATGAGAACTTCACGAATACCCGCCTGCATTAATGTAGACAGGGGATAATAAATCATTGGTTTATCGTATACCGGCATGAGTTGTTTACTAACAGCCAGTGTCATTGGATGTAAGCGGCT
>CAZTTE010000015.1:0-103316 GCA_964616225.1 uncultured Pseudohongiella sp. | reverse complement strand
CGATTAGCTGCGTAAACTAACTTTAAAACTGGACCAGTTAGGTGAGGCATGTCACGTACACAACTCCAAACAACGGCAGTCATACTCTACATGGATTGGATAAAGAAGATGATATTTCAATATTTCACAATACACTTTCTTCCCTGGAACGCTTTGCGAACGTAAACAATGGATCCGCATGGGTCGAACCCAAGTTTACTGCACAGGTAGACATAACTTTGGCTAATCCCGAACTCAATTTATACGATGAGCGGGGTGCGGAAAGCCTCAACTGGTTCAGGCCTTACTTGAGCGTTAAAAATACGCGTCAAGATATCGATCTTGCCAACGTCAATCCGGATAACGGTATGATTGATCAAAACGGCAATCCTTTCGGTTTGTTGGTGCCAGTAACCTGGGAATGGCCTCTGGAACGGGTAAATATCAATGACGCCTATCCATTATTTAGTGATTACACGAAATACTTGAATGGTGAGACAAATGGCATTAGCGACAAGGCGCTGGAGTGGTACAACTATCCCTCGGATGCAAGCTTGATAATAAACCTGGATAGATAACCCTAACGAGACTAAGCTTTGCAGCTTAGGTGTTTCCGACAAGTAAAATTCATAGCGACAAGATACCAATCGGCGTTACGATATTGCACTCTGTTGGTAGGCGATGTTTAAGAACATTGACAAAAGGCTATCTCTTCTCCCTGTTTATGGTTTTGATGCCTTCATTCGTGTTTGGTGCATCAATGGTAGACGAAATCGATTTTCTACTAAATGTTCAGGTCACTAGTGAGTGCACCTTTATACGCAACGATATCTCTTAGGATAGTGTTGAGTTTAACAATCATCTACGATCCAAGATGCGAAACAATGAAAATATTTATTCGAGCGCCGAAGAGTCCATCGAGAAGATCGCAACTCGCAGTGCCGCCAGTGCCTCTCCCTATGTGGCCTTATGCGATGGCCAATTAACAATCGTTAGGGATTGGTTTGCTGAATTACTTACATCCTATCGAGGAAGCAACTAAGTCAGGGGATTACCTAAATCCTTCGGTGAATCGATCCGGATTCGATGAGATTTCTCTGAAATCCATGGTGTAAAAATAAGGGCGGCTCAGGATCTGCAGGGAATACACCTTATCCTGGTAGCTGAATTCGATGTAGGGCTGCTCCTCCATCACGAAGGAGATCGCATTTTCGCGGTAATCCACCGTGGCTCTTTCGCCGGACTGGGTGCCTGCACTAAAGCGAACCTGCTCAATATTCTCTCCACCCAACAACAAGTAATCATCTACATGATTGACGTACAAATTGCCATCCAGGATTGCCTGTTCAGTCAGGTAGGGTGGGTCACCTCTATAAATGATTCGGTCTGTTGCTAAGCCAACAGATTCATTAGTGTTTTCAATCGCAATGTCTTCGACAGAAACAGCTTGATCCTCATTATTATCAGGATGGAGTATTAAGACTGTTGATATCGCGGCAATTAGCAAAATGGAAATGCCGATGTGTATAAGCTGTCGGTTCATCAAAAGTTAAAATCCGTTAGTGGTATGGCCAGTATACAGAATTAGAGGCATATCGTGTCTCTTTAGAGGATTCACGTTGAGAAGCCGCAATTTTGATTGGTTTAATACTAACTATCGTGTTACTAATGTTAAAAAATTAACACAAAAATAATATATCGATTAACGAATAAAGGCTGAACATTATGCGAGTAGCCTACTTTTCGAATTTTAAATCCCTGTTTCGTGGTTCTCCTGTTCGCCGGAATACCAGAGTCTCTCGATTTCTCATGCAATCACTGCCGTTTGCCCAAGATGAATCCAGATCCAATTGCCTGCTTCTCTTTTCTTCCCATTTGATCGAGTTGGACGATGATTTCAACTCGTTCCACAGTATCAAGAAATGCTATTTCGAAGCGCGGGAATCCGAGGCAAAACTGGAATTTGATTACGTGCTGCATCCGGGCGTCTCCAGCCAACGCCTGGGGATGCGCGTCTTGAGTGATGAAGGAGTGTTACACTTACTGGACAACTAATTCCTGGAACATGGTGGACTGCTTATGCATCAATTACACCTCAAGCGATTCCTACTAACTGGAATCTTCTACCTGGTATTTGCTGCAAGCCTTCTTTCAGCCCAGTCTCAAAATAGCTTTTATGTAACAAACAATAGCGCGAGCCTGGATGACGGCAGTCGACAATTCCTTACACTGGCGGAAGCCGAGTCCCGTTCCGCCCCTGGCGATACCATCTACCTGGTTAACCTGGATCCTTCCGCTGTATTGGATGGGGCTATTCAGCTTAAGCCCGGACAGAAACTGCTGGGAGTCGATGAAGAAGGGCGTCTATTGGAGGAAGCGAATAGCCGTATTCGCATAGCTAACAGTAGCGATGCGTTGGCAGGCGCCATTGTCAGCTTATCCACTGACAATGAAATCGCCGGTATCCATTTTGTAAACATGCAGAACGCTGCCATTGCAGGCGAGGGTGTCGACTATTCAGGATTGTATGTGCACCATGCCAGTTTTAGTGGTAATGCCGAAGAGCATGTGGAAGATGAGCGCGGCCTGGTTTATTCGGTGAGTTTGGATGCCAGCGAAGGTGAGCTGGACAATATTCGAATTGAAGACAGTGAGTTCAGGGATGGCGAGGATCTGGGCGCGATTCGCGTATTCCATTCCGGTGACAGTCGCGGCAGTTACCGCTTCCAGAATAATCATTTCAATGATCTCGGTGGCCGCCCTTACTTCGTGCGTACCCAGCATTCGAGTCTGGCAGAAACCATAATTCTCGATTCCAGTGCAGACAATATCGGCCGTGGTAATCGTAATTCTGACAGCATTATTCCTTACCTAATGGGACAGTCCCAGCAAGTTATGCTGGTGCGTAACTACCATTACAAGAATACCCTGGGAGTTGGCAATCAATCGAATACCGGTATCGAATCTTTTATGTTTGGATTTCCACGTGAAGACACTGCGAATTTTTGCACCGCTTGCAAACTCACATTCAAGATTGAAGACAGTGTTATCGAGAATGCTGTAACCGACCCTATTCAGTTTTCTAATGCCGGAAGCAACTCACAACTGCACCTGGAGATTCGTAATGTGCGCATCATCGGTGGAACACCGAGGCAGGGTGGTGGCGGTATTTCCCTTAACCTGCAAAGCACGGAAAGCAGCGGCAGTCATACAACTTTGCTTGTGGAGAATACCGAGATCATCGGCACCGACAGGTATGGTTTCTCAATGACCAATCGCGGTGGCGGCGAATACTCGGCTATCATCGATTTTGGCGGCGGCCCTCTTGGCAGCAAGGGTAACAACCTGATGCGCGACAATGAGTATGGAGATATGCATCTCACCGGGTCGAGAGTGCATGCTATTAATAGCTCTTTCGATGGTGCTGAGCCCAGTGTTTTTGTTGGTGACGATGAGCCGGGTGATCAATCACTGGTAATTACTCGATAGAGCGAGCTGAAATTTCGGTTTTCAGGGATAAACCGAGCTTGCAATGAGGAATTAATTGTCCTAACGTAATTAGGACAATTAAACAAATACAATGGAGGGCTCAAACATGGTTGAACCTCAAGTTGCGCAACCAGCACCGGAAGAAAACAAGAGCTGGATTGTGCTCACAATTGTAGTAGCTGTTGGTATTCTGGTAGCAATGCTGGTACCAGCAATTACCCGCCAGGAACTTCATCCGCAATCACTTTATATATCCGTTGCCCTGGCAACTCTATGCTTTACCGGTATCTGGTGGTATCGTCAAAAGAACCTGGGAATTGGTGCCGGCATTGGTGCTGTGCTTGGCGTAATCCTGTATGTAGTTGCTGTGCTTGTAAGAAACTCTGCTTGATTCACGCCAGCTGCTTGCAAGTCTGTATTATTTACAACTTGTTACATGGGACTCAATTCCCTTTATAAATTGGCATTGGTCAAGATCGGCTTCTTCCATAGGCGTAACTTGGGCGAGTGGACAGTGCTTATTTCGAGTTACTGCCGTGCCGCATGTGGAGGGATAACAAATGATCAAGATACTCCTGACCAATTTAGTGCTGCTCTCTTTTTCTCAGACCGCTTTTGCTCAAAGTGAAAATCCTTTTATAGGAACCTGGGATATCGATCTGGAACGTTCTAACTTTGGTACCGAGGGTGCTCCTGGAAACATTGCTCGAAGCTATGCCGATCTCGGCGATGGTAATTACATGTACCTGGTAGTAGCCGAGGATGAGGACGGGTCCATCGGTGCCACTTCCGCGACTTATACCTATAGCGGCGAGCGTTATCCAATAGCCAGCCTGGATCCCTTGCCGACACCGTTAATTTCTTACAATAGAATTAACGAGACAACGGTGGAATAAACAGTGTACCTGGACGGTGAAGTGCAACAGATTGGAGCGAAGTTTATTTCTCCAAACTATCAGCAACTTTCGATCGCAATCCAGTTCCCGAACTCCAATCAGGAAGACCAGATTCTGATCTTTAATCGACGTTAGTAGAAGGCTTTCCGCTAATCTGGATTATTGAGCATTGCGATCAGCCTGTGCCCGACTTCGATTGAGAATTTGAAACCGCGGCCACTGAATCCGGTGCCGTAAGCAATATTCGGAAAGACAGGATGTCGCTCGATAACAAACTTTCTGCCAGGCGTCTCGGTGTAGAGACAGGATTCGATGTTAACTGGTTCCGGCGACACACCATTGAAATAGCGTGCTACTGCCGCGCAAAGATCCTGGATATTGTCTTCCATAATTTCCCTGGGGCTGTTTGGGTCAGTGGTCAGGGTTTCGTTTTCCAGTGCAATCTTCACATAGCCAGGCATTTCCAGAATCGGGAATCCGTATATATTAGGCTTTGCAGCAAAAACAAATATTGGAAACTTGTCACGGCGATACAGTTGTTCCTGGTCCACCGGAAAATAGGCGACTTGTTGACGGGTTACTTTGAATTCCGGAGTCTCACTTAAAAGCGGGCCAAGCAATCCAGGTGCCCAGGGTCCGGCGGTAATAATCAAGCGTTTGGCTAAAAGCTGCTCGCCGTTTGCCAGTAACAGGGTGCTGCCGCCAATGGCAGGTTTGATTTCTGCAACTGCACAATTTTCTTTTAATGTGGCACCTCGGGCGAGAGCCTGATTCACCATCGCTTGCACACAGGCGTTTGCATTCAATCTGCCAGCATTCTCCTGGTAAAGTCCGACCCAATTAGTTGGCAGGTTAAACTGCGGATACTCACTGGCGAGTTCATTAGACTCCAGATGCCGATACTCGAAATCATTTGCCTTAAGTGCTGAGCGAGAATCAACCAGAAAAGCTTCGTCTGTAGGTCCAACAAACAGTGAACCGGTCATGTCTAATAATTGTTGGCCGCTTTCCTGTTCCAGTTCGCGCCACATTTCGAAGGTGGCTGGAATGGCACGACATTCTTCCGCCTCGGTATTGGCATAACGTGTGATACGACTACCGCCGTGACTACTGCCATTCTTATGGCCGATCTCAAATTGTTCTAACAGCAGGGGTTTAAGGCTAGCCCTGGCAGCGTGATAGGCAGCGGCGCTGCCCATGGCGCCAGCGCCGATGATGATGAGATCGTGAGTTTCCATTTATCGGTAACGGAGGGGCCAGGGAAGCAAGACTTCGCTATTGATTACCTGATACGAATATATTTACGCAACTCCTGTGGTCGCGGTTCGCCAGCATAAATGCTGCCGTTTCGATCTACTGTAATAGATTCTGCACCACTTCCACCCTGAGTGATGGGAGGGTTATCGCCAGTATCCAGAATAAAGTAATCCACCCAGGCGCTAACCACATTGCCAATGCGAATTCCTTTTTCCCAACCAGGATTTTGTGTGGTATCCGACTCGGAATCGGCAACATAAATCGTTTCATCATCGGAAATCCAGATATCACTGGGCATGCCAAATTGAGTCCAGTGGGACAGAAAGTTGCCGTCCTGATCAAAAATCGAAATACGTTTGTTCCAGCGGTCAGCGACAAACAAGCGTCCGTCAGGAGCCATTGCCAGGGCATGAGGTCCTAACATCTGTCCTGGGCCATAACCGGTTTCACCAAAGTGTGTGATGTATGTTCCGTCACTGGAATATTTAACGATGCGGTTATTGCCATCCTGGTTGTGGCCATCGGCGACAAAGATATCGCCATTGGGTGCGGTAATGACATCACTGGGGGCAGTAAAATGGTATTGATCGGAACCAGATACGCCTGCCTCACCCAGCGTCATTAATAATTCACCTGAGGTTGAAAACTTGAACACCTGATGACCGAAGGGGATCCCGGCAGGGGATTCACCCGTGCCGGCTTCGGTTACCCAGACATTGCCTTCACTGTCGACATGCAAGCCATGGGGCCAGGCGAACATGCGGCTGCCAAATTCATCCACAACATTGCCCTGGGGATCGAATTTCAATATGGGATTCAGATCGGAATCGTCACAATAGGTCTGACTACCTCTCGGTGCATCGCCACCACAGCGAACTATGGCCCAGAGATGTTCGCCATCAACATCGATGTTCAGGCCTCCGGGAGAACCCATGGGTCTGCCATCGGGTAATTGCATCCAGCTCTCACCGATCCGGCCGGGTCCACTTCCAGCCTGCAGCCCGTCAGCAGGTCGATAGGGATTACGTCCTGATTGCCCATAGGCAGTGGCAATCATCATCAGGGCAACAAACAACCCAGTAATTTGTATAAACGTTTTTCTAAACATAGGTTGAACTCCGCTGACTTCTTGTTGATTTATTATTCTCGATACAGAGTGTGGCAGCTATTGCAGCTCTCCTGCAATCGCATAACTACTTCGCTGAGGTTTCCTACCTGGTTGCCGGTAGCAAGATCTGCCAATGCCTGACTATTAACCCTCAGTTGTTGTGCGAAGGAGAGGAATGCAGTGCTGTTTTCCGGAGACAGATTCAGGGTAGGTTCCAGCAATACCAGTGTTTCAACTGAATCACGTAGCTCGATTGCAGCAGTGGCAATTTCTCTAATGCTGTTGCGTCTGGACTGTTCGATTTCTGACTGGGTACGATTTTGCTGGTAGAGAAGTTGTTCGATACTGCTTTGTATTCGGTTGATTCTTTCAACCATCAACCCATGTACATTGGAGTCAGACACCCTTGTGGAAACGGCTTCCCGATTTACTTGTTGGGAGTTGGAAGCAAATGAAACAAATAAGACAATTAAGAGGAACAGGGGCGATAGCCAATTGAAAGGACGAAACAATAAAGCTCGCAATCTCTTTAGCTTGAATAAGGTTCGGTAAAGCATGCGGGATATCTTCGCCTTGGCCTGGTCTGGATCAAGTAGTAAGACTAGTTAATAGACTAGTAGTAAGACTAAAAGTACATCAGATTTCCGTCCATGGAAATCATCAATAAGCTCGCTTATTACGCCAGGTCAAAAGTCTCAGGCAAAAATTGATGTGGCGAAGTAGAGTTGCGTTACGAATAGCAGGTGGCCACAGGGGTGGGCAATAATTACCACCCAGAGATTGCGGCCGCGGAGTATGTATGCCGTGCCCCAGACTGCTCCCATGATGCAGGTCATGAGCATCCCACCCAGGCCCCACTGAAAATGGGTCGAACCAAAGATCAGCAGAACGACTAATGGAGGCCGGCCTCAAGCTCTTCACCGAGGAGGGTTTCCAGAAAACTTCCATTGCCAGGATCGAAACCGAAGCGGGACTTAGGCCCCGGGCCGGTGCTTTCTATCGTCATTTTGATGGCAAGGAAGCGCTGTTGCTGGAGATAGCCAGGACTTATGTTACGGAAGCACCAGAGGATTTCAGTCCCGAGCGCTTGAGAGCGTTTGGGGATACCCGTGCCGAACTGGTGGCCATAGCACTGCGTTATGAAGAAGCAATGGTTCGGCAAAAACCCTTTGCCAGGCTTATCGAAGAAATTCGTCTTTTGGATTTTGGCGCAGAGTTTGAGCATGAGCTTAACCAGGACATGATTGCAGCTCTGGGTGCATGGATTAGTGATAAGCCGGCGGTGCAAAAACTTTCCCAACAACAAACCGGCGCATTACTGGTTAGCATTATTAGAGGCTGGCTGTTTTATATTCACCAGATTCAGAAGGTGAGCGCAGACTTGCTCGATCGAGACACGATGCTCGATGAATGGGCCAGTCATTGGGCCCAGGTTTTAGATACCAGCAAATAGAACTCATTCTATGTAAGTTGCTCCGGCGGCCTTCAGAATTTCAGACTTCCAACAAATTACAATCCCGCTTGATGTAACGCAAAACCATTGCACGATACTTCCTATAGATTGAAGCACTCAGGGTATTCATTTGAGAGCAGGATGATGCTTGCCACCGCTTACCAGAGAATGGCCGGAACTTCGGCGGTATTTCTTTCTACCGATTACCAGGGCGCTTCGCCGGTTGAGCGTGACGGTATGGTGTGGAGTGCACAGGAATTACACCTGGATCAACTTACCGCTGAGCGCAATCCGCAGCCAGCCATGCAAACCGTGCTTGCACTGGAAGGTCTGGAAGAATACGACATGCCTTCCAGTGGTGATGTAAGGAAAGTGGAATCCCTGAACGCCAGCTTTGTGTATTTCGACCAGATTCACGCCTGGCTTCAATTGATATAGCAATCGCTATTTACTGAGCAGCTTCCATTTCTTGTCTGCGAGCACCTGCCAGTATTGCTGGCATTGAATAATTACCTTCATGACAGGCATATTCATAAAGGCCTTCAGCAGGATACATCGGCATCTCCGCAGTCCATGCTTCGGTATAAAGCTCTGGATCTTCGATGGTGAATGAATAGTGAATCTTGTCTTCGGCAACCCGGTAAAAACGTTCGGTCAGGGTCAGGTTGGGCGACATTAAACGTTCTTTTGCCACCTGCCAGTCGTTAAAGTTCCTGGTTACAACCACAAGCGTTTCGTCTTCATAGTAGCCAACGGAATCGCCTAACCATTTTTTATAGGGCAGATTCTTAAACTCCTGGTCTATTTTTACAATGCGCGCATCATGCGCCATCTCCGCCAATAACATGACATGAGTTGGTGACTGCACAATCTGCATGGTGTTGTTATAGAGGCTACTCATAAAAGGAGCAGTTGAGGCAAAACTCTTCAGGCATCGGTCAGACAATGTGCGACCTTCAGGCCCATCACTCTCGGCAAAGCCCATGATTTCCAATGCTGATTGTTGTTGTTGCCGTATTTCAGTCCCGCCTTCGATCCAGGGAATTTTTCCGTCTTCCGGTTCAACAATAAGAGAAGTTCTGTACATGCCATTCATGTTCGCCAATGCCAGACCTGGACTAATCCAGAAGCCGTTATAACCACCCACATTATCTGGGCCTGGTCTTTCTGCGCCGGTAGATTCCAGGAATGCAATATAGTCAGGCGTTGACACCATTTTCTCCAACATGGTGGCTTCATCGACTTCCAATGCACCTTCATATACATCCGGTCTTTCCAAACCGGTCCTGGTTTCGTAGTTCCAGATGCCCTGTACATCGGGAACACCCCAAGAGGTGAGTGGTGCCTCGTAGCTATCACCCTGGGCAAAGAGTGATTGCGATACAAATGTAAGTGCAAGAGAGAGTAGGTAGACGAGTTTACTGATTGAGCTTCTCATTGATCGTTCCTGATTTTCTTCGAATGTTTTGAGATGCGTGATTCTACTTTATTAACAGAGAACCGCTAAATGTATCTGCCTTATATATCGGTTACACACCTCGCCGGGTCAGATTCGGCAAGTACGTGAGTCATATTGCCGCTGTGAATGTAATCCGCTGCAAGTTTGCCTGCCATGGGTCCACGACCGAATCCCGAAGACGCCAGCCCGCTTACAATGAACAGGCTTTCGCGAATTGGAATCTTGCCGATAATAGGCGAACCATCGAGGGAGAAGGGCATGAGTCCTGCCCAGCTTCGAGCAATAGGCAAGCTTGCCAGCAGGGGAATCACTTCTGCTGCATGGCCACGGTTTACTTCAATGCCCGTTGAATCTGTCGCGGTGTTATAACCAACACTCTCACGATCACCGCCAAAAATAATTTCACCGTTCTTTCTTTGTCTTCCATAAAGGTGGCGTGTCGTTCGTCTGCCGTTCTTATGGGTCAGGTTTGGTGGCGTAACCGCATCGGAACCATTGTCCTTGCTCCAGGCAAAACTGGATATCGTGGAACCAATAGTATGCATGACGCGCATGGGTAAACTTTCTGTCGCCCACATTTGTCCCCGCACGGGAACAATGGGAATCTTGATGCCCAGCATTTCGCCAACTGGTCCGCACCAGGCTCCGGTTGCGAGAACCAGGGTCTGGCATCGAAACTCTCCCGACTCAGTTTGTACCGAATATCCTCCGGCACTTAATGGTGTTATGGAAACAACATTCTGTCCGGTATTAATAGTGGCACCTGCCACCTCTGCTGCATGGGCGAATGCGCGAGTGGTTTTAACCGGGTCTGCCTGTCCTCGCTGTGGCCTGTACATGTATCCCGGTAATGAGCCGTTTGCCTCGGGTTCTATTGCCAGGGCTTCCCTGGCGGAAAGTAATTCGATCTCGTAACCGTTGTTACGTTGGGCGGCAACATCGTCCTGGTAATATTCGTATTGCTCATCGGTATGAATGGCTGTCAGTGTTCCGGAAAGGCGAAACTCCATGTCATAACCCATATCGATCTGCATGCGTTTGAAGATTTCGACACTGCCAGCGGTTAAATAGGAAAGAAGATTGGGATTATTGCCCCAGCCGGAGCCGCCGAGTCCACCCATGTTCTGCCCCGAAGCTTCCGATGCGATTTCACCGCGTTCCAGCAGAATGACATCCCGGCCCTGCTCTGCCAGATGGAAGGCAGTGGATGATCCAGCTATGCCTCCCCCGATAATAAGAATATCTGTGTCATTACTATTTTGAGCTGCCAGTCGCTGCGCTAACAGGCTACTGGCAGCCATGGCGCCAATGCCTGTCACTATTCGGCGGCGATTCTTATCAATTTTCCTGTCTGCCATTTCCAATTCCATGACTTCGCTATTAAAGGACTACAAAAACAGAGTAATTTGACGGGTAGAAATTAGCAAGAACGCTATCAAGCCCGGATTTTCCCGGATTTTCATAGAATGCGCTTGTGTCGGTTTATTATCCGGCGCAGTATAAGATTTACAGTGATGAGCAGCCTGAGATCGAACAGTCCGCCACTCAAGTCCATGTGGCGTAACAAGCTCCATTTTCCCTAAAAATTTTCATCCCTGAGTATTTGCAAAATTTCATCGCGGTTATTGGCGCCTTGATTGGTCAGAATCACGTAAGGATAAAGTCCATCAGGGCCATCAAGATAACCGGCGAAGTTATAAACGCCGCTAAGCGTACCGCTTTTGCGCAGCACGCCATTCACTTCTGAAATTAAGCCGGCATGTTCTTTAAACTGCTCCAGTATTTGCATCATCCCTGCCGCCGTAATGCGCTGCTCGCGAGCAAGGCCAGAGCCTTCCAGCATTAATAGCGATTGCGGGTCGCTGCCGAATCCTGCTCCGTACAGATCCGCCAATTCACGCTGCAAGACCAAGCGCGCGGACTCCGCGCTGGCGGGATAACCATCACTTTGAGCGCCAATAGTCAGGAAGAGTTGATTGGCTATAAAGTTATTGGAAAAACGCAGCATGCCTGAAAGTATTTCCTCCAGGGTCCGCGAGCTACGATGTCGATAGGACAGTGTCCAATTCTCTGATACGGCTTCCTGGTTGAATCCCGGATCAAGAATCTGTATGCCTGCTTCTTCCAGAAAATAACCAAACAGTTCCTGGACCTGGCGCAATCCGTTACGTGGATTGCTGCCAAGATTGATTCGTTGTGTTCCGCCGGGAGACAGGCGCTGGGCAAGTTCTCTCGCCAGTGGAGTGAGTGGCGTCTGTTCTTCGCCGGTAATCAGAACGCCATTGTTATCCCAGGCCAGGTTCACCGTATTGAAATTAACCGCCAGGGCGCTGTTGCGAGCGGCATAGGGATCATCGGCGCCAGTTTCCAGGGGCAGACTGAGATTAGACTCGAAAGCGGAATCGTCTACCACCAGTCGCCTGATAGCCGTGATGCCTTGTTCCGCCAGGGCTGCTGCTATCAATGCAATCTCCTCTGACACGAGAAACGGGTCCCCCATGCCGCGAATTAGTAGATCGTCTTCAGCGTTTAAATAAATATGGGTTTCGAAGCGGAAGTCCTCTCCCAGCGTAGCCAGGGCCACATGGGCGAGGGGAATCTTCACCAGGGATGCGGGGACTAATGGCTGGGCGGGATTCCGGCTGATCAGCACTTCGCCATCAGGTGAGTGTAATAACACACTCCCACCTCCTGCATAGCTTTCCAGTCGAGTCTGGGCAGTGCTCGTGCCAGTCAGGCTGCTGACGAGCAGTATGGCAAACAGGATTCTGCTGGAGAATGGTGAAAACATCTTCATAACTTATTAGATCGAACGGATGGATCAAAGTTTCAGTGAAATTTGCTGGAATTTTCATGTCGAATTGGCCCGATTGGCCTCGAAATTTGGAGACATAATTCCCTGGTAGATAAACTTGATAGCAATCGAACTAATACACAAAAGTTGCTGATCTAACGTTCCACAAGTTATCCACATGTTGTTGAATAAAAAATGCACAAGTTGTTACTGTGCCACTGTTTGTGTCATCGATGAAAGGAATTATTTATTTAAATCGATTGTTCAATAATAAATATTTTTCAATTTTTTTGAAAAAATTGACATAAAATAATGCACACGAAAAAGTTTTATGTATAATCAATTTCAAGGCTGTGAATGAATCGACTTGTCGATTTATGAACAACCGACACGGCGCAGGGAACGAGCCGGGAACTACTAAACATTTGCAAGTTATCGAGGGCTCGACCCAACATAGCTTTGACAAATAGGAGAAGGAAACTCGGAATAAGAAGAGGCGACTCTGATTAGGAAGAGAAGAATTCGAATAAGCGTCGCGAATGATTAGCCTGGACAAACTCGTTAACTGGTTGGAACGTCGTGAAGGGTGCTTATTCCAGAGCCTCGAACATCGCCGAAGAAACTGTGTGGCCAAACAGACTTTGTCGGGTCTGAGCCTGAGACTTAAAAACTGAGACGAAAGTCCCAGAGGCCCTTGAGAAATAAGGAATCAGTCAATAAAGATTCGTCTTTAAAGATTATTCTGGAAAGCTCGGGGAAGGGTTAAAAGAAGAATTAACAGTAATCATGTGCCTCACCGCCCTGATTCTGATAACTCTACTTAAGGTCCTGTAGGGCGGGTGTCGCTTGCGGCATCCGCCCTCGAACTTTTTAGCGGCCGCATTTCCCCTAAGTTTAGTTTTTTCTGCTTAATCTCCCCAATTTTGCTGGCACACTTCACATAATTTCGCTGCTACACTAGCGTCCTACATTAAGTATCACGATTCAGGCTTATGGATCCGTTTTCACAGGCAGCATTAGGCGCGGTTGTCGCGCAAGCCAGCGCTCAGCACAAACTGGGTTTTAGGGTTGTTATTGCCGGCGCTGCAGCCGGTGCCATGCCAGACATCGATGTGTTTTTTGCAGACGATTACTTCCATAACCTGCAAATACATCGGGGAATTACCCATTCAATTTTTTTCGCTCCGGTTATGGCGCCTGTATTGGGCTTGCTACTCCACAAAATCGAATGCCATCGTGACAGCGGTCTCATTGATAAAGGGCGACTAAAGTATTGGATGCTGGCCATGTTCCTGGCCCTGTTGTCGCATCCACTGCTGGATGTTTTAACGCCCTATGGCACGCAGCTGCTACTGCCATTTTCCGACCAGCGATTCGCCCTGTTTGCCATGCCAATAATCGATCCGCTTTATACGGTGCCATTATTTGTCGGGATTTACCTGGCCTGGCGTTACCGCCATAAAGCGAAAGTGAATTTCATCGGTCTGTCATTCCTGATTGTTACCTCGTCTTATCTATCTTACGGCTGGTATCTCGGTCAGGCAGCAAAGCAGGAAGCCGAAAGGCAGCTCGTCGATCTCGGAATCCAGGATTTTCAAGTGGAGTCCTTTCCCACGTTTCTGCAAGTGCACTACCGGAGAGTTGTTGCCCGAACTCCTGCGGCAGATTGGGTAGGTTATATCTCGATGTGGCGGCCCTGCACTATTGACTGGGGAATGGCTGAGCAAACTCCCCGTGCAATGTTTGATGAAGTAAGCGATTTGCGCGAAGTGAGAATATTCGAGTGGTTTGCCATGGGGTGGCTACACAGAACCATGACCGAACAGGACGGCAACAGAATCTATCAATATGCCGATCTTCGTTATGGGCTGGTATTGAATCCTAAAGACAGCTTTTTTTCCCTGAATGTGGTGCAAACCGGCCAGGGTTTTCAATGGAATACCCAGAATCCAATCAGTAATTCCGGTGAGATCAACCAGAGGCTGAATAATTTATTCTCCTCGGCCTATCCAGGCACCTGTGAACAGCCTGCTCTGGTGCTTGAGAAAAAACAAGCTGGCAGCACCAGTAGAGCTTTAGCAACAGCAGATTAGCTTAGGCTGTCAATCTTTCGGCAGTTTGATTGCAATGGCTATAATGGGCGCGGCGTTCAATCAACTGGATGGCAATCTTGACTAGTGGTCGATCGCCATATCCAGCTCAGATTCTGCCAGCTTCGTAAACTGTGTGGTTCTCACCCATATATCGATCGCCTTGATCATTGTTTTCAAGGCATGGCGAATTTCACGATTGGAATTGAATTCGATTGAGACCGCAGTGCCTTCGATAACATCAGTGCCCGCCTGGCTGTTTACGAACTGGTTTGCTTCTTCTGTGTACTTGTCATTGCTCGCCTGGATATCTGTGAGTTCTTCCAGTATGTATTCCGCCGGATGTTCTCCGAGTAAGAGCTCGATAATTTTGTTATAGGTTTCCTGTTGATATTGGCTGTGTTGGGAATAGAGCTCTTGCATTCCCTGGTTTGAACTGAAACTGAATTCCTGCAGATCATGCTGGATGTCTTTCAGATTCTTGTTGGCAAATACAAGATGGCGCACGATTGTTTGCAGGCGCTCAAGCTCTATTGCATCTATGTCCGCCAGGGGCTGGCTCTGGACCTTGCGTGAATATGCCAGCACCGCACTCTCCTGATTCTTTAACTCTTCATAGCCTTTATCAAAATTTTCCTGTAATTCATTATTCATCACCGTTGCTCTTTGCTGATTAATCTCATTCAGAGTTGCAGGCTTTTGATTAAATATGAATAAACTGTTGGCGCAGGCCTGTAAGAGAAGTTGTTTTACGGTGTCTCTCAGGGCAATCAGCGCCGCCTCTACGATATCAGGAGGAACCCGATCAATAGCGCTATTGGGTTGCAGCTGACTTTTGGTGAAGATCTGCTCTATCCATTGGGCAAACATTGGTAATAGCGGAATGAAGAGCAGTAAACCAAGTAAATTCATCAAGCTATGGAATGCAACCAGAGAATACAGCGGGTCTTCAATAGACAACAATGACATTAGTAGCGGTAATAAAGGCAACAAAAACAGGAAGGCAGAAATATCAACGATGAAATTAAAACTGAAATGAGCGAAGGCAAGTTGGCGTTTGATGACGCTGCCGGTAAGACTTCCCAATGCGGCGGTGCTGGTAGTTCCCAGGTCAGCTCCGATAATGAGTGCAACCGCTTCTGGCAGTGCTACAAACTCGGCATTTAATGCTGCTAATGCCATCATCATCACCGCCGAGCTCGATTGCACCAGAAATGTAATAGCCATACCAAATAGCAGATAAATTATGGGATGGTGGCCTTGCAGTAATGAAACATCCAGGCTCTCCGGCAAGGTCTCCATGCTGGTTTTCATAATGCTGAGCCCGAATAACAACAGGGCAATTCCAATTGCTACCAGGGAATATAAATAGGGGCGTGTATTCCGGGAAAAGATAGCAAGGAAGAAGGCAGAGATGCCAAACAAGGGTAGTGCCAATGCCTCAAGGTCTAACTTGAAGCCGAATATGGCGACGATCCAGCCAGTAAAGGTAGTGCCCAGGTTGGCGCCGAGAATAATTCTGATGGAGTTAATAAACGGGATCAGCCCTGCGCTGGCAAAGGCCAATACCAACAGGCTTACCATGGAGCTGCTCTGTAACAAAGCCGTGGTGGCAACGCCCACCGAGACGCTGCCGAGACTGGAGCCTGTGCTGGAACGCAGCCAATGCCGCAGGCGCACGTCGCTTAGTTTGCGAATGCCGTATTCCAGCTGGGACATGCCAAACAGGAATATACCCAGGCCAAAGAAGAAGTTGAGTTGTGACACCTTGCAGTCCTTTTTACAGGCAGCCTATAGCCAATAAATGCTTGAGGACTTAACTTCGATCAATTATTGAGATTTTCGCAGCTTTTAGTTGCCGCTATTGTATCGTGTATTGTGCTGCTTTTAGCTGCTACTATTTCTGCATTCAGCCTACATATAAGGAACTGATATGAACTCCATAACAAAGTACCTCGTTGCGATTCTTGGTGCAGGCACAATATCCCTTGCCCTGGCGGCTGAAAGTGCGACTGTACTCCCGGCCAAACTCGATAAAGAAGATCTGGCAGGTGAGATGTTCAAGCGTCCTGATATGACACCTCAAACCCACGCCGATGGCCACAAGACTGAAAGTGTTACTTCCATGGTGAGTAGTGATGGCAAGTATTACAGTGGAATGTATCGATCTGAGGCAACTCGAATCGATATCACCGATCGACCTTACGGCGTAAACGAATTTATGTATTTTCTCAGCGGTAGCGTCACCCTGACTTCCCTTGATGGAAGTGTAATGACTATCCATGCCGGCGAAGCGGTTACTCTGCCAAAGGAATGGCGAGGAATTTTTGAGACCGAAGGTTATGAGAAGATCTGGGTAATCTATTCTTCTGATGAATAGTTAAAGCCATCAAAAAAAGGTGATTGCAATAAGATTTCTACAAATTAGTCGGAGATAAAAGTGAAGCGCTTTCCTGCAGTTCTATTTTCGTTATTGATTAGTTTTTCCACCTGGGCTGCGGAAGAAAGCAGGACGGTAGTTATTCATGCGGGAAATTTGTTAGCCGTTCCCGGTGAACAAGCTTTGCAGCGGCAATCAATTATTCTTCGTGGGAATCGAATCGACTCAGTGGTTGATGGCTACGTAGATCCCGATTCTCTATCCGGGCAGGTGGATCTGGTAGATCTTTCTGGCAAATTCGTATTGCCCGGATTAATCGATATGCATGTGCATATGTTGAGTGAAATAACACCCTCATCACGAAACGATGCGCTCTATGTGACTACATCCATGTCGGCGATGCGAGGGGTTTACTATGCTGGCATTACCCTTGATGCCGGATTCACTACCGTCAGAGATCTGGGCAGTGAACCAGAAGCCATCTATGCATTGCGCGATGCAATCAACCAGGGTCTGGTGGATGGTCCAACAGTTTTCGCAGCCGGCAGTGCCATAGCGGCAACCGGAGGTCATGGCGATGTTGATGGTTACATTCCGGAATTATTGGAGATGTGGACACCGGAAACGATTTGCGATGGCCCAATAGCGTGTCGTGCGGCAACAAGAGAAGCCATAAAGTTTGGAGCCCAATGGATAAAGATAACTGCAACCGGAGGCGTGCTTTCTGATACCGCAACCGGCCTCGGGCAGCAAATGACCGACGACGAGTTGAGTGAGATTGTGGCAACGGCACATAAGCTTGGCATTAAAGTAGCGGCCCATGCCCATGGCGCGGACGGAATTAATGCAGCTCTCAGGGCAGGGGTGGACAGCATCGATCACGGTACTTACCTGGACCAGGAATCTATTCGTTTATTTAACGAGACTGGCGCCTACCTGGTACCTACCTTATTGCCTGGAATCAAAATACCGGAAAGCATGGAAGGTAATCCATTCTTCACCGACGACATAAAAGAGAAAGCCTATGCAGCAGGTGCGGCTGCTGCTGACAATATAGCCGCGGCTTATCGCGGCGGCGTCAATATTGCCTTTGGCACAGACTCTGCAGTTACACCGCACGGCCTCAATGGCGAAGAGTTTCGCTACATGGTTCAGATTGGAATTACCGAGATGGATGCAATCTATTCGGCGACAATCGGTGCGGCAACGCTGTTGTCACAGTTAGAAAACATCGGCACCATCGAAGCGGGTAAGATGGCAGACATTATTGCAGTCGACAGCAATCCGCTGAATGATATCACCGAGCTGGAAAGAGTTAGCACGGTGATCAAGGGCGGCAAGCTAATCAAGAATCTCTAGTTTGGAAGTCGAACTAATAATTGAATAATAACAAGCGGGGAGTTAATACAATGACGAAGAATTTCCTGGCACTAATTACAAAAACACTGTCGCTGGTTGCGTTTTTCCTGACCTCGGTTAGTGCGCTCAATGCGGCTGCGCCGGAAATCGATCCGGCTGATGATGAATCTTACCTGGGTAATTATGAAGATTTGTATGAGTGGACTCCGCACCAGATCGTAGCCGGTTTTCGCAATATGAATAGGATATTGCCATCCCGAGGCGTAAGTGCTGGCGATGCGGTGCTTTCCTTGCCTGTTGATCTGATTAACCTGGACGACGTCGTAATTCGCTCCGATGATGTCACGATGACCCTGGATGAGTATTTTGTACAACAGAGCGTGGCAGGGCTGCTTGTAATAAAAGATGGCAGGATCGCCTACGAACGTTACGGGCTTGGTAATACCGAGGACACGCGTTGGGTATCTTTCTCTGTTGCAAAATCGGTGACTTCGATGCTGGTGGGTGCGGCGGTGGAAGATGGTTACATTGAAAGTGTCGACGAGAAAGTAACCAATTACCTGCCTCGATTACGTGGATCCTCTTATGAAGAATCCAGCATCCGCAATCTCCTGCAAATGTCTTCCGGTGTGGAATGGGACGAAACTTATTCCGATCCTGACTCCGATGTTGCCAGTGTAAATTGGGAAACCCGGGCTTTGTATGAGTATCTTCGCGATAAACCTCGTGCTGCAGCACCGGGAGAAAGGTTTAACTACAACACGGCAGAAACCAATCTGATTGGCACTTTGTTGCGCTCGGCAATAGGCAACAATCTTTCTACGTATTTAGAGGAAAAGATCTGGAAGCCTTATGGCATGGAATCCGATGCTTATTGGGTGTTAACCGAGCAGGGCGGTGGTGAGTTTGGTGGATCCCGAATAAATGCCACTCTGCGCGATTATGGTCGCATTGGCTTGTTTGCCATGGGTAACGGAAAACTGGCGGATGGTACACAAGTGATTCCCGAGACCTGGATTGAAGAGTCGACAACGCCCTCTGCAGGCTATGCAGGCTACGGTTATCAATGGTGGTTAAATGATGATGGCACCTATTATGCAGCTGGCATTTTCGGTCAGGGAATCTACATCAACGAAGAGGAAGGCATTGTAATCGCCTTGCATAGCGCGAGACAGGAACCAAGCAATGGTGCTGACGCCAGGTTACAGTCTGCATTGTATGAAGGAATTGTTGATGTATTAGTGGATTAGGTTTGAGTTTCCAACTTCTGATTTAGTTTGCGCTATAGGTCGGAATCTCCCGCTGGAATACACGCCAGTAGTAACGCAACCCGACAACCTGCTCATTGCCATTTTCATCCACACGCTTAGTAATTGGGTCGGCACCAAATAACTCCATGACTTCGTCATAGTCCTGGACCAGCGCTGCGGTTCCTTCGTAAATCTTGCCATCAATCTTCAAGCGGATGCGCGGATCACGCTCAATATTCCTCCACCAGGCTTTTTGCTTAGGAAACTCTGCGCCCAGCCTGTCGCCCTGTGCGCTGCCGCTTAAATAGAGGTTTGGGCCACGGGGTCTGGCGTTGACAGTTACCGAATGGGGGATGCCGTACCAAGTGCGGGTTTCCAGCATGATGGAATTGCCACGCACCGGGTGACTCACTTCATTGACCCAATCCCAGCCTGCTACTTTTTCATGGACAACTTCTCCGCTAAGCCACAGGCCAGGTCCGGCCGTGCGATTGTTTTCTGCGAACGCCGGTGTGCGCGGATCGATGTAGCGAGGTTCCAATCCGGTAACACGTAGAGTAATCAACGTTGCTACTACCAGGGCAACGAATCCAAATAGGCCATACTTTGCATATTTCATTTTCGACTCCTCTTTATCTATTTCTCACGTAGCGATTAAACCAATCGATGGTTCGTGTCCACGCCAGTGTCGCAGCAGCATCGTTATAGCGTTCCGGAGTGGCGTCATTAAAGAAGCCGTGCATGGCATTGGGATAGATATGACCTTCGTGGGTGACATTGTTTGCCTGAAGTGCCGCTTCGTATTCGGGCCAGGCTTCGACTAATCGAGTATCCAGCTCACCATGTTGGACCATAACGGCAGCTCGAATAGCTGGAACATCTGCCGCCGCTGCGCCGCCACCATAAAAAGGAACCGCTGCTGCAAGATCATCACCTAATCGAACCGCCATGCGGTTCGAAATACTGCCGCCGTAACAGAAACCGGTAATTCCAATTCGACCAGTGCAATCTTCACGATTTTTTAACCAAAGACTTGCGGCGACAATATCTTCGAATCGTAATTCGGGATCGAGTTCGCGAAACAGTTGCCCACCCTGGTAATCGTCACCGGGATAGCCACCTACAGGGGTTAATACATCCGGTGCGAAGGCCATAAAGTTTTGTAAGGCAAAACGGCGGGCTACGTCTTCGGTATGGGGATTAAGTCCGCGATTCTCGTGAACGACGATGATTCCCGGGAGCTGTGCAGAAGTTTCGCTGCGGGTGTCGGCACTAAAAGGGCGTACCAGGTAGCCGGATATGTAACCGTGGCCATTAGGTGACGGTATAGTTTCATAGCTGGCACTAATGCGTTCGTCGTCGCGCCTGATTTGTTGGCCCAGGGCATAGTTTGGCATAAGCGCTTCAACAATAGCCGTTGCACTAAGCCCGGCAACTGCAAATTTCTTCACGCCACTAAGAAACTTGCGGCGACTGATTTCACCATGAATGTACTGGTTGTAAATTTCTATTGCTTCGAAAGGAACTGTTCGTTTTTCTTTTTTAGACATATCTGTTCTCCCAGCAATTATTTATTAAGGGTCAATCTTTTCGACGCCATTTTCCAGGCAAGGGCCTTAATCCGATTTCTATTCTTCGATAATGTTGTAGTGTTCTCCTGCGTTGACAGTAAGTTCTGTCGTCTTGCCGCTTGGCCAGTCAATAATTACCGGCGCTGATGCTTCGCCTGCCAATGGCAGTAACATGGTCATACTGTTCTGGCTCTGGAAGCCCTGGGTAGAGCGCAAAGTCTGGTAACGAGTTTGATCTCCTTCGCCGTAACGAATGCGGGCACCAATTGCATCGCGGCTGCTTTCGGTGCCTGTAAGTGTTAACCAGGCAGCGTTGGCGGTTTCGTTGGTATTCCGCATGAACAGCTTGTTAGTTTCCCGCGATTCCGCTTGTTGACTGAAATCATAGGGAGGATGACCGCCCAGGTTGAAATAAAAATCAGTAAAGCCGTCTCGATTTACGTCGCCAAAAATTGCCCCGTGTGCGCGGGTCATACTGTGGCTGCTATCGGCTTCGATAAATCTGTCCGTGCATCTTTCAAATCGCCTTCCACCCAGGTTGCAGAAGAACACATCTTCCGCCACAAACTGTGGATTGCCTGTGCCGATGACGACATCCGGAAAACCATCGTCATAGAAATCCCCGATGCCCAGGCCCATCGTATTTTCATAGGGATCCAGCCCCGCGTCTGTCTCTCCACCAGGGCCATTACTGCGCGCTTCAGCACGGGCGGCAGCCAACTGACTCCCCATGGGATTTCTGTCATTTTCTGATTGGGCTAACTGGTTTTTGGTATCGATACCGATCTCAGTACCCAATTGTTCAAAATTACCCGCGCCGTCGCCAAACAGAATATAGTCCTGTGAATCCCAGCGCCCCAGGTAAATGTCTTCGTGCCCGTCCTGATCAAAATCTGCCGAGGCTGCGGCGAAGACCGCAGGTAATCCGCTGCGACCTTCCAATTCCTGAGTAAAAACCTGTTCGGTTTGTTCTGTAAAGCTGTCGCCATCGTTGCGATAAAAGGCATGCCAATCGATTCCCGCCAGGTACAAATCCTGATCGCCATCTTCGTCATAATCGATCCACACCGGGTTTTTCAGGTCGCGATGGGGAGCTTCCTGTATGCCCATGGCTTCACCCTCTTCGCTAAAGCTGCCATCACCAAGATTGCGATAGAGTAGAGGTCGACCCTGTCGGCGGGTAACCATGACGTCGAGCCAGCCATCGTTATCGAAGTCGGCCCAGGAAACACCCCACCAGGAAGCAGTTGCGCCCCCCGCGGCTTCATCCGCTAAACCTGCCCGTTCCGTAACATTAACAAAGCCCTGATTCTGGGCAATGCGATTTTCCAGCAACACCAGGGTTGATTGAGTAGTGTAACCACCATTGCCTACCATTAAATCGGGATCGCCATCGTTATCGTAATCGGCAAATGAACCGAACCAGGTGCCGAGAAAATCGTCAGGGTTTAAATTGAATTCTCCCGGCACAAAATTTCCGGAACCGTCGTTGGTGTAAATCATGGACATGCCAAAGGGCGGGCCAAACAATCGACCATCGGTGTCTGCGACAAACAGATCGTCGTCACCATCGCCGTCGATGTCCGCGAAAGAAGCGCCGCGGCCGTAGCCGACTACTACGCCCAGTCCGCGGTCGTCGGCCACCTCACTGTATCGATCCGAATGGCTTGCTGATTCCTGGGCTTGCACGTCAATGGCATTGATGTGCAGAAAGACTGTGATGAATAGAAGGGCTGCAAGCAGAGATTTTGGCATTACTAACTCCCTTTCTTCTTATTTTCCGGGAATTTAATAAAGATACCGTAGAAACCGGGAGCAGACCACGATTAATCAAGCTTTGAGGGTCTATCCTGGCGACTATGCCATCTAGCGAGTAATAGACCTTCTCAATCGACCAATGCACTTTATCTCCTTTGCTAATGCGGCCTACCCCTTATATGCTAAACGCCGCAAGCAACAACAATAAAAAGAAATAACTATGCTGTTACATCACCCCCTGGAATACCTGGCCCGTGAGCGTGGGCAACATTCATGTGCCGAAATGGATGGCGTTAAGATCGATTACGCCACGGCAGATAGACTTGCCAATCGCTTCGCCAATTCCCTGGCGGCAATCGGTCTCACAAAAGGCGACCGTGTAGCCTATGTCTCGAAGAATTCAATCGAGATGGTCATCATGTATTACGGTTGTTCCAAGGCTGGAGTTATTCCGGTGCCTTTGAACTACCGCCTGGCGCCACCGGAGATGCTCTACATCATCAATGACGCTGCATGCAAAACGGTGTTCAGCGAAGCCGAATTCATACCCGGATTAGACACGGTCAAGAGTGAGTTTAATAGCGCTGAGCAATTTATCAGTGTTGGAACAGATGAAGATTTCGAAGGATGGACTGCTTATTCCAATTGGTTAGGTGAGGACGATTCCGATCCCGAAGTAGCCATCGAAGAAAGCGAACAGGTGTACCAGATGTACACCAGTGGTACTACCGGTCATCCCAAGGGTGCCATGATCAGCCACCGTAATGTCGACCAGAATATCCAGATGGTTACACTCCATGCGACATTGGGAGTTGGGCAGGATCGCAACTTGATTGTTGCACCTATGTATCATGCTGCTGCTGCGCTTACGGTCATGACCATGGTCAACATGGGAAGCACCCTGGTGATTCTGGCGGAGTTTGATCCGGTAGATGTTGTAGACAAACTGGAGCAAGAACGCATAACCATGAGCACCCTGGTGCCAGCAATGATCCAGGCCTGTCTGGTGCATGTTCCCGATCTGGCAGAACGGGATTTGAGCTGCCTGAATCGCATTACCTATGGTGCCAGTCCCATTGCCCAGGAAACCCTGCAGGCAGGCATGGAAAAATTTGGTTGTGATTTTAACCAGGGCTTTGGCATGACCGAACTCACTTGCCTGGCCAGCACGCTTACACCGGAAGTGCATCGACGTGCAGCCGAAGGCGATACCCATCTATTGCTATCTGCAGGGAGAGCCGTAAGTGGTACCGAGATCATAATCGCCGACGACAACGATAATGAAGTACCCCGAGGGACCGTGGGGGAGATTCTGGTTAAAGGTCCCCATGTGATGATGGGTTACTGGAATAAACCGGAAGCTACCGAAAAAACCCTGCGAGGAGGCTGGATGCATTCCGGTGATGCCGCCTATATGGACGAAGAAGGTTTTATCTACATCCAGGATCGCATCAAGGACATGATTGTGTCCGGCGCGGAAAATATATATCCCGCTGAGATTGAAAGTGTCCTGTTCGAACATCCCGCAGTAGCAGACGCGGCAGTGGTTGGTATTCCTGATGAAAAATTTGGTGAAGCAGTATTGGCCCTTCTCGTTTTGAAGCAGGGTGAATCCGTGGATGCTGAAACGATCGAAGCTTTTTGTCGCGAACGACTCGCCGGTTACAAGATTCCTCGCCAGGTGGAATTTATCGATGAGATGCCGCGCAATGCCAGCGGCAAGGTTTTAAAACGGGAATTGCGAGAGCCGTACTGGGAAGGTGTTGAGAGGCGAGTAGGGTAGGCTCAAGAACTCGCTATCTACCTAAATGCACAGCGATAGTTACATAGCGCGTAGGGGTATTACTCCTGGTAGTTTCCACTCGGATATAACCATTAACGTAAGGGCCAGCCACATCTTCATAAAACTCCACCACTTCTTCGTAGGATGCTTCCGTTAACACATCCACGACGAAGCCCCTGCCGTCTTCAAAGCGAGTGCTGCGTGCAGAATAAATCTCACCGCTGATTATCGGTATATCAGCAGGAAAATCTGCAGGCAGCGTTTTACTATCGCCAAGGCAGGCGCTGAGCATAACAATCAGTAAACCGAGAGTGCCTGCACGTTTAAGTTGTATTGCCATTATTCTGGGTACCCTGAAAAAACTGCGTAAATTGTAATTGTTATTTTTAGTAAATTACACGGCACTAAAAATAGTTGCTGTATACGATGCCTGGAGTAATACCAGGTCTACTGTTCTAATGTAGATCTGTGATTTTGAGATACTATTTCACTCGTCAAAGCCAGCTGGTGGTCGACGATGCCGGGTTCTTTGTTCATAGGCGTAAGCAATCTCAATCAAAAGCCCTTCGGTAAATGGACGGCCAACAAACTGCAATCCCGCAGGTAGTCCGATCTCGAGAAATCCCATTGGTACAGTAACAGCTGGCAGACCGGCATCGGGCACCAGTAACTGATTGTTATCACCCTTATAGTCTTCCCGACCCCTATCGATCTGTGCGGGAGGATTGGACCAGGTAGGGAACAGGATGGCATCGACATTGGCCGCGTCCATTGCAGCCACAGTATTGGCCAGTAGCCGGTTGCGTTGGGGATGATTGGGCCAGGTCGGGCAGGGTTCCGTCCATTCATCCGGCGGAGTATCCAGTAAGCCTTGGGAGAAATAGTTAAAGGAAGGTTCCGATTGCGGCGCAAATTCCCCGGCTTCCAAGACTTCATTCACATCCACAAAAGGTGGATCATCCAGGGAATTTAAATAAGTCCACATGTCATAGCGAAATCGGGGGCAGCCTCCGATGGAATCGCTAATGGCTTCAAAATCTTCGATTACAAACGGATCGATTATGGTCGCACCAGCCGCCTCTAACTCGGCAACTGCGCGAAAGAAGATTGATTTGATTTCTTCATCGGCATCCTCGTGATCGATCAGTGAACGAAAAACTCCGAGCCGTTTGCCATTAATGCCGTCGCTATTTAAAAATGCCAGGTAATCTTGTTCCCGCTGGTCGGGAACGGAAAGTGAATCTGCAGGATCGTGTCCGGCAATAACATTAAACAGACGCACACCATCTTCGACAGTACGGGTCATTGGTCCTGCGATATCACGATCAAATGCCAGTGGAATAACGCCATCGCGACTGGTTAAACCAATGGTTGAACGAATGCCGAATAAAGCCAGGTGAGATGAAGGCCCACGAATGGAGTTTCCGGTATCACTACCCATGCCAGCCACACCGAAACTTGCTGCGACACCGGAGGCGGTACCACCGGAAGAGCCGGCAGGCACATAATTTGTGTCGTAGGCATTGGCGGTACGTCCGTAAGAAGATGACACTGTTTGTCGTGGGCTGAATGCCCATTCCGCCATATTCGTTTTTGCCAATACGATAGCGCCTGCTTCTTTGAGTCTGCGGATCATAAAAGCATCGTCCGGAGGCACATTATCGGCGAGTGCAATAGAGCCACCCGTGGTTACCATGTCAGCTGTGTCGAAATTGTCTTTGATTAAAAGCGGAGCGCAGAATAATTCTGGCATCGCCTCGTCTCTTGCCAAAGCCTGATCGATTTCTGCGGCCAGGAATAAGGCATTGGGATTTATTTGAGTAATGGCGTTGATGTTGCGTGACTGATCATAAGTTTCGATGCGTGCAATGTAACCGGCCACAATATCCTGACAGCTTAATTCACCAGCGCGGATAGCTGACTGGATGTCATCGATAGTAGCCTCGGAAAAAGTAAATTCCTGTGCAGCAGCGACTTGTGCAACAAGGAAAACAACAAGGCCAGGCAGTAATATCTTTAACATAGGCGGGTTCGGGCAATTCAAAGAGTGAGATTTAGAAGTATAACTACTTTATTTTTATTCTGACCCCTTTATATTAGCCCTTTGCTTTTAATCGGGGATTATCGTGACCAGAAAAACAGCCAGCTTCCTACTCGCCATACTCTTGGCTATTCCATCTTTCGCCGCGTTTGGTCAATCCGCCCAGACTGCGGATTGCCAGGAAGCAAGCCTGGTGCTCCACAACACCCGTGTCTATACCTCCAATGACGAACAGTGGACTGCTGAAGCGGTGGCGGTGCTGGGAGACCGCATCGTCTATGTGGGGGATAACGATGGTATCGGGCGCTATTTATGTGGTGATGCTGAAATCCTGGATCTGGCGGGGAATACGGTTTTCGCTGGTTTTACTGACAGCCATCAACACCTGGAAGGCATTGGACGGCGCACCAAGACCTTGAGCCTGTTCGGAATACCCACTCTCACCGAAACGGTGGCGGCAATCGAAGCCTGGGCGGAAAATATTCCCGATAGCGAATGGGTGCAGGGTCGTGGCTGGATAGAAAGGGAGTGGACCGATGAGCGCCGTTTTCTTAACAAATACGATGTTGATCCTTTTACTGAAAATAAGCCGCTCTTCATGCCCCGCGCCGATGGTGTATCGGCATTGGTAAATTCCCGCGCACTGGAGTTAGCGGGGATTACTCGTGACACACCGGATCCTGAAGGGGGTCGTTTCGAGCGGGACCTGGACGGCACGCCGAACGGTTACGTGTTGGCCAACGCCATGAATGTTTTTCGCGAATTGATTCCGCCTGAGACCGATGCCTATTTAAAAGACAATCTGCTCAGGGGGCTAAATGCTAATGCCGCTTTGGGTTGGACCCAGACTCAAGACGCCGGTATGTCTTATCGCCTGGTTGAGCTCATGAAAGAAATTCATGCTGAAGGAAACATGGCGCACCGCGTCTACGCTGCAATTCCGGTTCAGGAAGCTGCCACCATGTTAGAGCGAGGTAGAGAAACCACCAGCGATAACATGTTCGATGTTCGCGGTATAAAAGTTTTTATCGATGGCACATTAGGCTCTCGAGGTGCCGCGCTTATCGAGAATTATTCAGATGCCGACCATAACGGTTTTATGAATCGCACAACTAAAGAAGAATTAATGCCAATACTCTATGCAGCATTACGCCAGGGCGTACAGATTGAAACACACGTAATCGGTGATCGTGCTGTGCGCTCCTTATTGGATTGGTATGAAGAGGCTTACAATGCTGTGCCGCGGGACCAATGGGCGCGAACCGATTTACGTTGGCGCATGGAGCATGCCCAGATTATTCCGCCTTCCGATCAGCAACGTTTTGTCGAGCTCGGTGTATTGCCATCGATGCAACCTAGCCACGGCATTGGTGATCTGAATTTTGCCCCGGACCGTTTGGGTCCGGATCGATTAAGTTATGCCTACCCATGGCAACAGCTGGTAGATCGCGGTTTGATGATTCTCGCCGGCTCCGATGCGCCGGTGGAAGCAGGTGATCCACGGATCGAATTCTATGCCGCTGTTGCCCGGAAACGCCTGGATGGTAGTTCGGGTCCAGGCTGGCATCCTGAACTGGCGGTTTCCCGGGAAACTGCATTAAAGATGTTAACGATCTGGCCCGCCCACGGTGCTTTTCAGGAGCAGCTGCGAGGATCGATCGAAGTAGGCAAGTATGCCGACTTTACGATTTTCGACAGTGATCTGATGACAGTCGCCGAGCAGGATATTCTTACTAGCGAAAATGTAATGACTATAGTTGGCGGTCAGATTAGGTTTAGGAAAAATTAGTTTAATTAGGCCTACCACCTGGTTATTGCGATCCCGTATAGTTGGCCCTCTGTTGAGATTACAATTTCGCGAATAATCCGATTTTATTTTTGAGCAGGTTTTTTATGTCTTACTACTCTCGTTCTCAATCACTATTCAATTCGATCCTGTGCCTGGTGTTATCACTGGCAATTTCTCCGGCGATTTTTGCGCAGCAAGATGGGCCAGAAATAGAGGAGTGGATTACCGCTTCCATGTGTGCAGTGGGTGACCGGCAAGTCGATCTCAGTCAGCCGGTATCGTTTAGCTACACAAATTCCGATGGTAATAATCCCCGGCATTTAACTTCCGCTCAGGCTGGCCTCACTACCTCGGATCTTTCCAATCTGGAGTTGGCTTGGGCAGTTGCCTTTCCAGCTACTTCGGGAATGCGTGCGGCGCCAGTCATCATTGGCGACACTATTTTTTATTCCGCTACCGATGCCGGGCGCGTCTTTGCATTTGATGTGCAAAGCGGTTGTGCCAAGTGGGTATACGATCCCGGTACGCGACTGCGTTCCTCCATGGCTTATGGCGTAATCGATGCTCAGGGCATGTTGGTATTCAGCGACATGCCGGCGGGTACGCCAGCAAGGATTCATGCGATTAATGCTGAAACCGGCGAAGCGATGTGGGTGGCCGATGGCCAGGCTTCAAATAATTTTGGCATGTTAACGGGCACACCGGTCATACATGAGGACCGCGTGATTGTGCCGGTTTCTGGTTCCGGTGTGATTACCGCCGGCAATCCCAACTACGAGTGTTGTGAAAACCACGGCGCTGTTGTTGCATTGAATGTTCGTACCGGTGAAAAAATCTGGGAATACCACACTATGCCGGCAGCGGAATATACCGGTCAGGTGAGTTCTATCGGAGTAAGACAAAGAGGTCCGTCTGGTGCGCCGATCTGGACTACACCAACCATCGATGAAGAGCGTAACCAGATCTATGTCACGACCGGGGAAAACACCTCCCACCCGACCACCAATACCAGTGATGCAATCATCGCCCTGGATCTGGATACCGGTGAAGAGAAGTGGGTATTTCAGGCCCTGGCCAACGACATGTGGAATTTCGGTTGTTCTGCCCGCGGACCCAACTGCATCATTCTCGATGATACCAACTCAGTAGACTACGATTTCGGTGGTCCTGCCGTGTTGGTGGATACTGGTGATCGTGAGTTGTTAATTGCCGGACAAAAATCCGGTGATATCTGGGCCCTCGACCCAGTGTCAGGGCAGATGATCTGGAATCAACGGGTAGGTGAGGGTACCGCATTAGGTGGCAACCACTGGGGCATTGCTGTTAATACCGAGCGTGCTTTTTTAACTATCAATGATCCGGGTGGAGCCGGTCAAAGCCGTCCAGGTATTTACACTTATTTCGTGGGTACTGGTGAGCCAAGCTGGTTCTATGAAGTGCAGCCGGAATGTAATGAGCAGCGCAGTGACAAACTCCGCCGTTGCGAAAACCTCTATGGGTTTTCGACCACACCTTTGTCCGTTGACGGCGCGGTAATCGCAGGAGGATTGGACGGGCGCCTGTTCGTATTCGATTCCGATTCCGGCGATGTATTGTTTGAATACGATACGGTGCAGGAATACGAAACGGTGAACGGTGTTGAAGGATCCGGTGGATCAATCGATAGCCATTCCATTTCGGCGGGTTCCGGTATGGTGTTCGTTGGTTCTGGTTACGGCCAGTTTAGCCAGGTACCGGGTAATGTATTGCTGGCGTTCAGGCCTGCACAATAAATTCAATTAGAACGAAGAAGAGGCCAGGTATATATTGCCTGGCCTTTTTTGTGTCTTAAGAACTTACCGCCGCAGACAATGTCGGTCCGATTTGTTGATTCAACACGAGATCGCACAGGTAGTCCTGGTCGGTAGGTTCGTTATTAATAATGATCAGCCGCGCGCCGTTTTGTTTGGCGACTTGTGGAAATCCCGCGGCAGGATAGACAACCAGGGATGAACCAATCGCAATAAAAAGATCACAGGCCAGGGTTGCCTGCTCGGCCCGCTGCATCTCCGCCAGGGGCATTTGCTGCCCAAAAGAGATGGTTGCCTGTTTAACTATGCCGCCACAGACATCACAGTAAGGGATGGTTCCATCTTCCAGGAGCGCTTTTTTTATGTCATCGTTTTCAAAGCGCTTTTCACAATCCAGGCATTTGCTATAACTGGTATTCCCGTGCAGTTCTATTACCAGTTTATCTGGCGTGCCCGAGGCCTGGTGTAAGCCGTCTACGTTTTGGGTAATAACGTGGGTGATCTTGCCTGCCTTAACCAGTGTGGTGATGGCATCATGGCCGGCATTGGGCTCTGCGTCGGTCAGTTTGTAAACATCTGCAAATCGTTGTTCCCATGATTTGCGCCGTACTTCTTCCGAGGCGACAAAATCGCGGAAGTCGATAGGTGGTCTTTTCTTCCAGACGCCTTCTGGTCCGCGAAAATCGGGAATGCCGGATTCGGTTGATATACCTGCGCCGGTAAAGACCACAATGCGCTGTGCTTCGTCGATCATGGCGCGAAGTAGCGTGACTTGTTCAGAGTTGAATTCTGAATCGGTCATGGTGAATGCATAAAGAAACTATTAAAAGAAGCTACTAAAAAGTGCCGGTAATTTTTAAAGACATTACCAGGCCGCTCATGGTGCAGCGCCGCTCGATTTCTTCCAGTATGCCCGCAGAGAGCCGGCCCACATAGCGTGTCCTGTTTGAGCAGCGTTCTGGGTTGCCAACGTCCCGGGCATCCCAACGCCAGCTGGTGCCATTGGGGCTGATCCATTCGGCAAACAGGGAAAGACTCGGCTCGCCGTAGAGGTCCAGTAAATCATCGATGTCATAGATCTTGGTATTGCCGTCAAATTGTTCCCTGACACTGGCACCCCAGTTGAGGCTCCACCGTGGAATGTCGTGACGAAAGCTGACACTGGCACTACCACGCCCGTGATGCAGCATGCGGCGGTCTTCACCGGTAAAGGGGTCGGTAATCTCGGAGTCTTGCAGTGTTAAACGAGTAGACAGCAGTAGATTTGGCATGCCGATCATATTCATACGAATGCTGCTGTTCAGTCGCATTCCGTACATCTTGCCATCACCGATATTGCCATTGGCAGATAGCAAGAAGTTTTCGTCGACGGTCACATCCATGCGTTCGATCTTGTCACGGTGATCGTGATAAAAAAGTTGGCCGTCGATTACGCCCACATCATTCGGTAAACGATACTCGGCATTAAAGTTATAACTCCACCACCATTCTTGCTGTAGTTCTGAATTACCGGCAGCCACGTTGGAATCTTCGTCGTTGTTGTCAGTGTCAGCGACGAAATCGCTGAAGCGAAGTTGGCTAACGACTTTCTCAATAGTGCCGCGTAATTGAATACTTGGAGTCAGGTCATAACGAAAATCAACTTTCGGTTTCCAGAAATCGAAATCACGCTTGTTGTACACGTCACCGGTCTGGGTGATTTCCGATTGCTCGTAAACCAGTGTGCTTTCCAGGGACGTACGTTCATTGAATATCCAGTTATGGATTACAAAAGGCTCATACCGGACTTCTTCTACCGTGGAGTTGGCATTAGCAACAGAAACAGGAACAAGGCCACCGAAGTCGGGTGAGGTAATCCCGTCTGGATTTAATACACCCAGAGAAAGATTGGAATCCAGGGTGGTTACCGCTCTTTCCAACCCAAACTCAACATCCTGGCCGGTAAAAATATCCCGCGTGTAGGAACTACGATAGATTTCTTCCTCGGTAACGCTACCGTTTTTCAGGAACAAATTTTTCTCTTCCGAACCATCATCGAAGACATCGAAACGTTCCCGTGTTCTGTCTCGGTTGTTCTGATTTAGAACAAAGAGAAACTTAAAGCGGTCACCATTTTCAAAAAAGGTTTCGTAGTCACCACCTACTTCCCAGTTATCCTGCTCACCGGGAATATCATTTCGTTGCAAGGAAAAACCATGGGGTGACGTGCTCAGGTCCGTCGTGCTTCGATAGGTCTCGGTCGGATCGTCGTTTTGTGAATAAAGTGCATTAAAACGGGCGCTGGATCGTTCACCGAATTCGTAACCGAGATTCGCCGTAAGATCGTAACTGTTTTGTTCGACGATAGAATCTTCGAGAACACGCTCATTGGGAGAAAGGTCGGCGAAGACACTATCCTCCACACTCTTGCGATGGTTGTACCTGGGTTCCGCCACCGCGCTGAGTACGAAATCGAATCCACCAATGCGATTGGAATAGGAGAGATTGGCGCCTGGTGCTATATCGCTGTCCCGATTGCGATCGGCATTTATCTGGTAAGAGATACTGGAATTATCCAACTCCTCGAATAGAACAACATTAATTACCTGGCCGCTACCGCGTACATCCAGTTCACCAGAGGTGCCCCGAATAATCTGAATATAATCTACCTGCTCCGCAGTAATTCTGCTTAATACGCCACTGGTCTGGTTATTCTTGCCGGCGGTACGCTTGCCATTGATCAGAACCTCACTGGAGCCACTACCGCTACCAAAGCCACGGCCACCGCCGCCACCGCCGCCACCACGAAAGCCGCCAATACTGCTGGGGCCGCCACCTGTAGTGGAGCCCACGCCTGGAATTCGATCCAGCATGTCCTTGGCACTGACCGGGGCGTATTCTGCGAAATAGCTGGCAGGGTAGGTTACGGTCGCTTCATCCTCGGCGATCTGAGCCATGCTTTGCCCGGGGAGTATTAGCAGTAGAGACAAGCTAAAAATACTGAGGTATTTCAAACGATTAGTTGACTGCATAGTTCCAATGCACCGTTGTTAATAGAACTGGATGTGGTAGCGAATTGATTATGAAGACGGAAGAATAATGAGGCTCTGGCTAAAAATACAGTCCAGATTGGTTTTTCTCGCCTGTTTTAGCGATTAGTAGCTAAGAATTGTCACCACGGCTACCAGGAATATCGCCATCGGTGCCAGGAAGCGCATGATGAAAAGCCATGTTTTATAGCCCAGGGAATCCCCCATGCCTAATTCTTCACGGGTAGCTTCTTTCGACATCTCCCAGCCAACAAAAATGGTGATAAAAAACGCGCTGAAGAGAATCAGGTTGTTAACCACGAAGAAATCGATGATGCGAAAAATAGTCGACCCTTCAAACATGGGTATGAAATTCAACGGAGTAAAGTCAGACCAGATGTTGTGAGAAAACACCGAGCCCAAACCGATAAACCAGGCTACGCCGCCAGCAATCAGGGTCATGCGTTTACGGGAAGCGCCGGGTCGTTCTACCAATCGTGAAACCACCGACTCCAACATTGAAATCGATGTACTCAGTGCCGCGAATAACACTAATAACAAAAACAGGGTGCCGATAATCTGCCCGCCGGGCATTTGGCCCAGAGCAACAGGTAAGGTGACGAAGATTAAACCCGGTCCCGATGCAGGCTCCATGGCAAAAGCAAACACGATAGGAAATATGGCAAGCCCCGCAAGCATATCTACCGATACATTGGCACCTGCTATGGCGAAGGCAGAGCGCGGGATTGACGCCTGTTTATCCAGGTAGCTGCCGTAATTCATCACGCCGCCACCGCCAACACTCAGGGAGAAAAAGGCCTGGCCCAGGGCCAGTAATACAACATCGTTGTTCACCCGGCTGAAATCAGGCACGAACATGAAACGAAGTGCTGCGCTGATATCGCCCGCCAGCACGCCATACAACACCAATACCAGGAGAATAATAAACAGCGCCGGCATCATCACCTTTACTGTCTTCTCTAATCCGTTCTGAACTCCCCGGGCCACAATCAACATGGTCAAGACCATGAATATGCCGTGCCAGAAAGTCATGCCAAGCGGCGAAGCCTGGATGTCATCGAATAATTGCACTGATTCTTCGGCGGTAATTCCGACAAAAGTTCCCATGAGGGATTGCGGAAGATAAGCCAGTACCCAGCCTGCGATAACACTGAAGAATGTCAGAGCGAGAAAGCCAACAATAATGGCTACCCAACCCAGAAATTTCCACTTTTCGCTTTTCCCTTCCGCTAAGGCCAGGGCCCGGGTGCTACCCGCTGGGCTATGCCCACCCCGACGACCAATTGTAATCATGGCGATAACACAAGGAATGCCCAGGAAAATAATGAACAGGAAATAGAAGAAGATGAAGGCGCCGCCACCGTTCTCACCGGCCATGAATGTGAAGCGCCAGATATTGCCAAGGCCGACCGCGCTACCCATGGCAGCAAGAATAAATCCCCAGCGGGTGGCAAATTTTACTCCGGGTTCGGCCAAGTTAAAGCTCCTCGTTGTTCTTATTCGTTCTTAAATTTTTGTACTTTTTTAAAAACCAAAAACCCGTTTCGCATTCAAGTGCCTGATTGCCTCACAATCATTCTCTGGTAGTGCCGCCGTATTGTTAATTGCGCCTTCGATGTCGAACACCTGGTGTGGCCAGTCTGTACCAAACATCACCTGGCTGCTGCCAACGATTGAAACCAGGTACTCCAATGCGCGGGGATCATAAGTAATACAGTCGTAATAAATGTGCTGCAAATAATCTGTCGGTTTTCTTTGCATTAAACGGCGGGAAGGAATTTCCACTTCATCACCTTTTTCGAATCGCCCCACTAAATAGGGTAGGGTGGCTCCGCCGTGGGATGCGATCATCTTGAGATTCGGATACTTATCGAAGAAACCAAAAAAAATCATGCGGGTTATGGCGAGGGTAGTGTCGAACATGAATCCCACCGACCAGCTTAGATCAAACTCGCCCATACCCATGACTTTTGCCCCGGGGGGATCCGTTGGGTGCAATAGTACCGGCAGTGCCTTGTCATCGATGGCCTGCCAGATCGGCGCAAAGAAATCATCGTTAAGACTACGACCATCAATATTAGCGAGCACCATAACGCCAGCGGCACCGTTGGCAACAGTACGCTCCAGTTCTTCTACGGCCTCGTCAGGGTATTGCCAGGGCAGGGATGTAAACCAGCGAATGCGATCAGGGTATTTGGCCTGCGCTTCTGCCATGGAATCATTAGATTCCTGTGCCGCCATGCAGCTTACGTCTTCGCTTCCCCAGTACACATTGGGGCAGGTAAGTGACACTACTGAAATATCGATGCCAGCTTCATCCATGACCTTGATGCGCAAGTCGTAATCGAAATGACCTGCCTGGGGAATGGCTACCGGCGTATCGCCACGGAAAATTTCTTTCTGTCCGTCCGGGCGTGTTTTTAGATGATAGTCGCCGCCCTGTTCTTGCAGAATCTCCAACCAGCGATGGGTATAAGCGTGAGTATGTATATCAATTAGCATGCGGCGAATGTAGCAAGTAAATAGCAGAAGAACTATGGCTATTTGAGTTAATCAATTTTTTAAGCGGCGGCTTTCGAATCAATTTCGTTCTTGATCTTGCTCATGCCGGACCAGAGCAAGAGTCCACCAATAGGGCAAAGCACGGCGGCACAAAGTGCAATGGATTTGCCGATTGCGGCATCGTAGCCGAAGACAAAATCGGTGGTTGCTGCGACTACTGTTGGACCAAGGCCTAATCCAATTAGATTGGCAGCAAGTAAGTACACTGCCATGACCTGGGCGCGCATGCGATTTGGTGTCATCAGTTGCAAGGTGCCACCGGCAATTCCTCCCTGGAATGCGGAAAAAAATACAGCCAGGGACATGGCGATAATCCCCGTAAGCGGTGTATTTACAAAACCAAGTGCGATAGCACAGGGAGTCATACCGACAATGCTGAGTAATATGACTCTTATATAGGCGTCACTGGTCCCCTTTTTCATCCAGGCATCGGCGACAAATCCGGCCAGTAGCAGTCCGGCGCTACCTGCCGCGAGCATGATGATCCCAAAAGTTAATCCGGCTTCGGCGGTGCCGTAATCGAAAGTGCGAATAAAGTAAGTTGGCCCCCAGAGATTCAGCGCATAAACCACCATGACAAAAATAGAAATACCGAGTATGTGACTGAGATAAGCGCCGCGCCGCTCCCATACGTAGTCAATGACTACGGATATGGCAGGCATGGAGACATGGGACTCGGTGTTCTTCCGGGCAGGTTCCCGCACGGTGAAGTACATGAGTGCCGCAACCAGTAAGCCAGGCAGACCGACGATAAAGAAAGTGAGTTGCCAGCCTTCCGTTTCGCCCAGGATTGGCAGGTTCAAGGTATCCAGGGTTTGTACGTAAGCAACAACCGCGCCTCCCAGAATGTAAGCCAGTCCTGAACCAAAGGTCACACCCAGGGTATAAACTGACAGGGCGCGGGCCAGGGAAGAGCGGGGGAAGTAGTCGGTAATCATGGAATAGCCGGCGGGGCCAAGTGTGGCTTCACCGATGCCTACGCCTATGCGGGCAAAGAACAGCGAGACGAATCCTTTGGCCAGTCCACACACTGCAGTCATGACACTCCACACTGCAATACCAATACTGATCAGGTTGCGACGGTTCCTGCTGTCGGCAATGCGCGCCAGGGGCAAACCCATAATGGCATAGAACAGGGAGAAGGCCAGCCCTGCTAACAAACTGTATTGGGTGTCGGAGATGGAAAACGATTCCCTGATCGGGCCTACTAATAAGCCCATAATCATGCGATCGAGAAAGGAAAACATCTGGGCCAGCAGCAATACGAAAATTACATACCACTGATAAGCAGTGCTTGGGCTGTTTAGATTAGCTGGCGTCACATAACACTCCTTTATCCATTAGGCTTCGTGGTCTTTTAACCAGCTTGCAATCATATCCGCAACATTATTTCTGGCGTCACCTGGTTCCACCAGGTAATGATCGCCATCGATCATCTCTAAAGTTTTATCTTCCGACCCCAGGGCAGAATAAATTGCTTCAGCATCGCTGGGGAAAACACCGGTATCTCCGCTACTCTGGATGACCAGTGCAGGCAATTGAATGCGGTTAAGGTGCGGTGCGCCGCGGCAATGGGAGTCTTTCAAACTCCACATGGATAACCAGGTGCGCAGGGTATTGGTAAGGCCAATCCCCCGTGGTCCGAAATTCGCCTGCTTGGGATCTCCTGCATAACAACGTCCCACTTCCCGTTCAGAGGGATCTAAATTGCCATCCATTAAGCGTAAATCCGCCCAGGTTCGAAAAAGATTAAAGGCGCGATCGGTCATAGCGAGGGATTCGAGTCGCTGTAATTCGCTATGGCACCAGTCGGTAATACGATGATTTCTCGCTTCCTGTGCGGCACGATACTTTTGTACAAATTCAGGGGAATAGGGTGGACCATTGCGCTCATCGTACATGTTCAAATCGGGATCGACGCTGGAGGGGTCGGTTTCATCCCTAACCGAAGGATCAAGCCAAGAGGTCAGGACTTCCGGCCGACCGGCGTGGGCGCAGAGGGAAACATAAAGATCGGCAGGGATTAAATCGTTCAATGCTTCGGGCAGTTCCAATCCCGGTGTTGGCATCATGGTGACTCCCTGGGCCTGCGACTGATAGGCACCCATGAGTGAGCCGCCACCGGAGTTTCCCAGGATGACAACGCGCTCGATACCGGCTTCTTCTTTTAACCAGCGCACTCCGGCACCTATATCGATCAGTGCATGCTCTAACAGGAAGAATGCTTCGTTACCGCGAAAGCGCGTGTTCCAACCCAGAAAGCCGTAACCGCGAGCAGCCATGAATTCGGCAAGATAGTGCTCACTAAAATCCACGTTGTAATGGGTTGCGATAAGAGCCGTTGTTGCTTGTTTGTTTTTTGGCGAGTAGTACAGGCCCTGGCAAGGCATAAAACCGGCGCCGTTGCGGGCGCTGGTGGCCGAAGCCATGGAAACAAATTCTCGCTGCCAGCTTTCCATGATTTATTCAGATCCTTTTCTGCTGAATTGCTTTAGTTATTGTCCGGAATGATCCAGATCGGCGATGACCAGAGTCTTTCCTGAATTGTTGCCGGTACATCCGGGCGGGGTTCGGCGCCGGCGCGAATTGCATCCCAGGTAGACCAGCGGCAAGTGGGATTCTCCAATGCCCTGACATAATAGAAAGCGTTTTGGGTTGGGTTGTAATCAGGGTCGGTCCATTTAGCCCTGAGTTCAGTCGCGCCCAAATCAGGACTGATACTGCAGTCATCAAGGTTTACAGTAGCGCCATTGTCTTCGCAACGATTCGTTATCGCATCGACTGCAATACCATCGGAACAGGCAATATCATAAACCTGTTCATGCATTTCTCCGTTGTCTACCCAGCCCTTGATAATTTGCAGTCTCTGCAAGGCTGCGCTATTGGGATCTTTAGCCGCCCAGGCAATAAACGAAGGCACACTGCCGTTTTCCGCAATCAAGTCACCGCCCATAGTTACGCCAGTCTCATAAGCCCGCGTAATGAGTTCATCATCATCAAACTCTGGTAAGTCGTGACCCGCAAAAAATCTAAGCTTCATACGTGTGCCCGAAGTGCCAAAAGTTTCTTTGCGGCGAAAGGCATCGTAAATGGCTGCGCGAGTATTTTCTTCGGCCCACACGCCGGTCATTCCGGAGGCACCAAACCGGGCATAGCGGTCGAAGTAGAGGCTGCCGTCGGGATTAGGGGTGTCCAGTGGTACTGCACCGCGCCGCTGGCCATCGCTATCCAGTATGCCGGAAACTCCATAATAAGAATTTTCAGAGCCAACTGCGGTGCCATTATGGGTATCGGATGAGCCGCTAATACCGTACTTGAAGGGGTTAAATCCCTGCTCCTCCTGTAATCGAATGCCGTTAAGGAGCGCATCTCGCACGTAGGCACCCTCGGGCTGAATCAGGATGTCGGTACCAATTCGTGTATACAACACACCGAATTCCGCCCACTCATCATTGGGGGATAGAGCAGGGTGGGTTTCAGAGGTACCTTTCACCTGGGTTATTTCAACCACGGGTTCGTTACGCATACGTTGATCGGCATAAGCGGAATCCAAAGGATTACCGTTGTAATCCACCAGATCGAACATCAGGCCTTCGGAATAATTAGAGTTGTGCGGGATTGCCAGGCTTTCGATTCCCATAGATCGATTGTTATCCATCCAGTCCCAGAGATCGGCAGGATCGTCTGAATCCAGGCGAGAAAAGGGTAAGTCTGGCGCATTGTCGTCACGAAAAATAACATTACGATGCAGCATTTCCCGATTCGGTCCGGTGCCGGTGTATTCGTAAGCAACAAATGTGGTGAAGTTGCCAGGATCATTATGTCGATTCGCGGTTTCCACAATGTCATTCCAGGCATTGGTGACAACATCGACATCCATGATTTCACTGCCATTACCGGAATTGGCAAAGTCGGTAAAATTAAAAAAGATCTGACGACGGGGAATGGGATCATCGCCAATCTCATCGATACCTTCGGCTACCGGATGTTGTGATAGCTCGGAATCACCCAGGGCCATCTCCCGCATCACGCCGAGGAAATAGGCATGATCGGTAACCGCATAAAAATCGAAAGGCTGATCCAGTTGCATGTCGAAACCGGCAGCGTGGCTAATCGCATTCCCCTTGGCGAATTGGTAAGCCTCATCTGGCGATGCGATGCCGCCGAGTATGAACGCATCGTAGGAATACATGGAATGCACATGCAGCTCGCCAAAGTAGGCATTCCTGTTCTCGTTAAAGTCATCACTAACGGCAGTAATTTCAGGAGGCGCAACAGTACTGCTTGCAGTAGTGTTGGTTTCAATGGTGGATTCGGAGCAGGCCTGTAGTAGAAAGGGCAGCAGTAACAACAACTTAAATCTGTGCATAATTCCGTCTCATTTCCTTGAGCTCTTGTTTTGTCTAAAGATAATCAGACTTGAAGGCCCTGTCTATTTTAAATTCGAGCGAATGGCTCAATTCAGGTTATCAAGCAAGAATCGACCAGGAGCGCTCGATAAACCAGAAGCTGGCTATTCCGCCAGCAGCATAGACAGGGAGTTGGGCAAGCACCGGATGTTTGCGCAGTCGAAAAATAATAATCAGGGCGAGGGCGGCAGCGATTATGGCAAGCTGCCCAAGCTCGATGCCAATATTAAATAGGAGTAAGGCAGTCAGTTGGCTGTTTTCCGGTAAGCCAATTTCCGCCAGTGCGCCAGCGAAGCCCAGTCCATGCAAAAGCCCAAACAGAAACGCAACTATGGCTGGGAACTGTTTGGTAATGGAGGCTTGTTTCGAGAGAATCTCATAGGCAAGCAGCACGATACTGCCTGCAATCACGGCTTCCACAGGTGCCGAAGAGAGCGTAACAACATCGAACGCAGATAAGACCAGGGTAAGTGAGTGGGCAACAGTAAAACTGGTTACTACGATAAGAATGTCGATTGGTTTGCGCACGATATAAAGCAATATGAGCACAAATAGCACATGATCGAAACCAAGGAGTAGATGTTCTATCCCGATTACCAGGTAGACTGGAGCACCAGGAGTTGCAGTGGATAACTGCATGCTGGGCTCATCACCGTTAATCAGCAAGTTTCGTGGATCATCGTCCAGATACTGAATACTCACCAGGGTATCGATGAGTGTTCTTTCCAGACCAGCAATAGTAATAGTATCAAGATCTTCCTCTGTGCACTCCAGGGAAAAGACTTCAATAAGCGCACCCTGACTTAGACTTGCTGAAACCGGCGTCGATTCACAGTTCGTTTGCAACTGTAAACCAAGGTAGCGGCCATCGATTTGAGGTTGTCTTAATGACGCCTCGAATTGCTGATTAGTTGTTTCGCTATTTAGTTCGGTAAGCTGTAAATAAGCCGGCCTTACTTCATGGGCAATTAATTGATTAGATGCAAATGTGAATACTGAAAAAAGCAGCAGTAAAAAAGTTCTCATTGTGTCTCCACAATGATGCTGTATTCATCCAGTAGCTTATCGATATAGGAATCTCTCGCTTGTAGTTGTCGAGCCCGTTGATAGTCCTGTAGTACTTGCTCTGAAATGGCTTCCAACGGTGTCGCTTGTTCCGGGTGCACTGCGCTGATTAGAATCAGGTGAAAACCGAATCCGCTTTGTACCGGCCCCTCCCAGGTTCCTGTGCTTAAATTGGCGATACGATCGGCAAATCCTGCACCAAAGGTGGCGTTCAGATCCAGTGCGCTGCGATAGGCATAACTCTGGTTCAGCATCGAGATTTCACCAAAGTTTCCTGCCGCCTCACCTGCTTTGATTTGTGCGAGCGCATTGTCAGCATCGGCGCTTGTCTGAAAATATTTTTGCTGGAAAGAGAAGCGTAACGGGAGTGTGTAATCCTGAAGCTTATCCTGATAAAACGATTCCAGTTCGCCAACTTCGGGTTCCGGTAATGCTTCGGATTCCGCAATAAAGCCCAGTTTCTGCACCAGTCGGCGGCGCACGATTGAATCTTCCTGGTCGAGCCCGAGCCGCAGGGCTTCCCGGTACATGACTTCTTCTCTCAACCAGCTATCGGTGAGCGCATCCAGTTCTGCGTCGGAGGCAGTGAGGCCGGTCTGCGTGGTCCACAGCGTACCAAGGCGATCCCGTAAAGCCGCGTCGATAACGATTTCGCTTCGATTGTCGGTGAGTCGGCTATCTGCAATAAATAGCAGTACGCCAATGATCGCAAACCAGAACAAGGGTTGCTTTAAGATGCCACCTGACCCCATATTGAATGCCGGTTATTGCGCGGGAGTAACCCAGATTGGTGATGACCAGACGCGCTCCTGAATAGTGGGGTACAAGTCCGGGTGGGGTTCGACGCCCGCTCGAATTGCATCCCAGGTAGACCAGCGACAGGTTGGATTTTCTAAGCCACGCACGTAATAAAAAGCGTGCTGATCCGGGTCGAAATCGGGATCCTGCCAGCTTGCTCTCAACTCCGCAGTGCCGACTCCGTCGGTAATACTGCAGTCGCTGATGTCGACGCGAGCACCATTGTCCGGGCAACGATGAGTATTCGGATCCACCGGCCCGCCGGAACAGGCAACGTCGTAGACTTCTTCCCGGGTTTCACCGTCTTCAACCCAACCCTTGATGATTTGTAATCTTTCCAGTGCTGCGCCATTCGGATCTTTGGCTACCCAGGCGATAAACGAAGGTGCCTGGCCCGCTTCACCGATTAGATCGCCACCCATGGGAACGCCACCGGCATAGGAGTCTGCGAGCATATTCTCGTCATCGGTATCCGGCAGGTCGTAGCCGCCGAAAAATCGAACTTTCATCCGCGTACCGGAAGTGCCAAAGGTTTCTTTGCGGCGAAAGGCGTCGTAGATACTTTCGCGGGTATTTTCTTCGGCCCAGACGCCGGCCAGTCCTGCTGCACTCCAGGTGTCGAAATACGTGTCCACATAACGTTCGCCATCAGCGGTGGGTTCCGGCATTGGTACCGAACCACGGAGAATGCCGTCGGAATCTCTCAATCCGACCTTGCTCCAGTAGTCGTGTTCTTCGCCTGCATAGGTGGCGTTATGACTATCACTGGAACCAATCACGCCAAACTTGAAGGGATTAAATCCTTCTTCGGCCTGCATCTTGAGCCCGTTTAAAAATGCCTGCCGAACGTAACTGCCATCAGGCTCACTGTAGAGATTGGTGGCGATGCGCAAGGGCATTATTTCGAAATCGGCCCATTCATCATTGGGTGACAGGGCGGGGTGAGTATCGGAGGTGCCCTTAACCTGGGTAATTTCAACCAGTGGTTCATTGCGCATACGCTGATCGGAATAGGCATCGTCCAGAGGTCGCCCGGACATATCAGTCAGGGCGAACATGTGGCCGTTGGAGCCATTGGAATTATGGGGAATCGCGAGACTCTCGAATCCCTGCTCGCGGTTTGCATCCATCCAATCCCAGAGATCTTCCGGATTCATGGTGTCGGTTCGGGATAAGGGTAGATCTGGCGCGGAATCGCCGCGAAATATTACATTGCGATGGAGATTACCGCGATCCGGTGCTCGGGCTGTGTATTCGTAACCAATGAAGGCGGTGAAATTGCCCGGATCATTATGGCGGTTAGCCGCGGCAATAATGTCGGCCCAGGCGGATCTCCGAATTGCGGGGTCATTTACCTCTGCAGCCTCCGGCGTAAGCAGGAAAGCCAGGATTTCCTGGAATTTGGCGCCTCTTTCCAATGCCCCGCCCAGCCTGTCCATGCCTTCGGCAATGGGATGCTGCGACACCGGTGAATTGGGATCGGCCATGGCCCGTAATACACCTATATAAGTCGCGTGATCGGTAACGCCGTAAAAATCCAGGGGCACCTGCAATTGCATATCGAACCCGGCTGGGTGAGTAATCATGCCGCCCTTGGCAAACTCATAAGCGTCGTCAGGCGAAGATGTAGTCCCGAAGATAAAGGCATCGAAGGAGTACATGGTGTGAACATGGAGGTCGCCGAAATAGGCATTGCGCTCGGCGCTGAAGCCTGAGGTACGAAGGCTGCTTGTTTCTGAGCTGGCGACCACAGGAGCAGGGCTTTCTACTTCAGGAGTCGATTCAGTAATGACGGGGGTGCTGTTATCTGAGCAGCTTGCCAAAACTAGCAGAACAGAAAAAGCGAGGATTAGAGCGGCGTACCTTTTCATTTGGGCTCCTTATTATTCTTCGATCATTTCTATTAGGAGATCAGCAAAAAATACAGCAATATCAGGAGGGAAGCAAAGGATCAGCAGGTATCGACCAGGGTATAAAAAACCCTATCGAACAGTTTTGTCGAAATATTTCTAATCCCCCAAAATAAACTTTAGGTTTGGAATAAAACTTTTATGTCTGACGTGCGCCAGGGATGATTGGGGCGATCGTTTTCGGTGATGAGCTTATCTGGCGTGGCGCCGTTGGAATGGTCAACCTGGATTTCGAACAACCGCTTAGCCACGACACCTTGTTTCGTGTGGGGTCAATCGCGAAATCTCCACGGCCACTCACAAATCAGAGGGCACGGTTAAGAACCAGGTGTCCTCAATTCCAGAAAAACTCGGTGTGCGGGATCGCACCCAGGTGGTTTTGAAAGCAATAAATCTGGGTTTATTGTAAATTGCACCGATACAGTAATTAGTTCTCACTCAATTCCTGACCCTTTGAAAAAATTTGCATTACATTTAATCGCATTGTGCGGCTTTGCACTCGCTCAGCCGCTTTATAGCCTGCTGGCGAATTATCCCGAGTTCTTTGTTGCGCGGGGATCTGAGCCTGTCGACTTGTTTCTTCTGGTATTAATTCTGAGCCTTATAGTTCCCCTGATATGTCTCCTGCTCGTCATGGCGGCGGGTGGTTATGGAGAAAATTTCCAACAAAATCTCAAGTACGGGCTGGTCGCCCTATTTACAGCGCTCTTTGCCAGCCAGCTTTTTAAAGCGTTTAGCTTTGTTCCGGGTTTCCTCTTAGTCGTGCTGTCCATTGTTGTCGGCTGGTACGCGGCCTATGCCTATAAAAGATGGAGTACAGTGCATTCTGTTCTGAATATTGTCGCGCCGTTGGTCATCGTATTTCCAGTTCTGTTCCTGATAAGTCCGCAAATTTCTCGAGTTGCGTTTCCCGATTTTGACCAGTCGGTTGCTGAGGAAGCAAACACAATTCCAGTTTCCGATGCGCCTTCGGTAATCATGATCGTGCTGGATGAGTTTCCATTGGCGACTCTAGTTGACGAGCAATTGGAAATTGACGCGGTGCGTTTTCCTAACCTTGCCTGGTTAAGTGATCGCGCGTATTGGTTTCGCAATGCCACGACGGTAAGCGATTCAACTCTGATTTCAATTCCATCAATTTTAAGTGGTGAGAAGCCAATTCTCGATGATAAGCGCTTACCGACTCTTGCGGATTATCCCAACAACTTGTTTACCTTGTTGGCAGGTACCCATGAATTAAACATAGTGGAGAACGGTACTCGACTTAATCCTTTCCCAGATGACCAGGGAGTTTCATTGGTCAGTAGCAGGATGCGCGGTCTGATGGCTGATGTATCTGTGGTTTACGGACACGTAATATTGCCGGTTGACCTGGCAGCTAACTTGCCAGCTATTGACCAATCGTGGAATTCCTTCCGTTCGGTAAAACTTTCGACGCAGCAATACCAGGATTTCGAAGACTTTAGCCATGAACTCGAGGAACCGGTTAAGCTGTTTCAGGATTTCACTGTATCTATAGAAAGCAGCGACATACCCAACTTTTACTACTTACACGCTATGTTGCCCCACAAGCCCTGGCAATTCCTGCCTAGCGGGAAAGTCTATTCCTTTACGCCGGATGCCCGGGAAGGAGAAGTACGTATGGAGTCTGACTTTGGTACTTACCCGGGTTGGGGTAATGACCAGGTGCTAATCGATAACAACTACCGGCGACATGCGCTACAGGCTGGCTATGTCGACAGCCTTCTTGGTGAGCTATTCGATCGCTTGCAGGAAACAGAATTGTTCGACAAATCCTTAATCCTGATTACCTCCGATCACGGCGCTTCATTCTTGCCAGATACATTTTCCAGAAGAGCAAGCGAGCAAAATCTTGCAGATATTATGTGGATTCCCTTGTTTGTTAAGCTGCCTTTTCAAGAAGAGGGTATAAGCAGCGATCGTAATGTGGAAACTATCGATATTTTGCCAACAATTGTTGATGCGCTTGATCTCGATATTGATTGGGAAATGGATGGGCAATCTGCAATCGACTCGACTCTGGACGAGCGCAGCAATAAATCTATTCTTGCTGGTATAACTCAATTGTTTGAGACCGAGGCTCAATCAGCTCTGCGCAGCGAAAGCGTTTCGAGAAAGCTCAACACCTTGCGCTCCGGTGATTGGGCTGAGCTCTACGGTACCCAGGAATATACAGCGTTAACAGGCCGCGCTGTTGCAGAGTTTGAAATTCTGGAGCTGGACTCCCGGGTAGTTCTTGAGGGTGAGGCTTTTTTTAACAACGTGGATTTGAATAGTAGTTTCATATTGACTGATATAAAAGGAAGGATAAGGGGTCAAGTATCGGGTATTAACTCTGAACATATAGCGGTTGCTATTAATGGAATTATCAGAACTGTAGTAGGGTTTGATTCTCAATTTGACCAATCACAAAGGTTTATGGCACTGGTGCCAGAAGAATCATTTGTTTCCGGGCACAATGAGATCGCTGTATTTTTTCTTGAAGAACTTGATGGCGAGATTATCCTTCACCGCTTAATCGGCAGAACCCAGTTGCAATACACTCTTGATAGTAGTGACAGCGATGCTGAGTTTCTGGTTTTTCCAGATGGTCAGCAAGTTTCAATAGGCAGCAGTGAAATAGAAGGCTTTGTTCGCGCTGATTTGATCCAGGAGGGTTCTATTGTGAATTTAAGTGGCTGGTCTCTTGATATTGCTAACATCAATGTTCCTGAAATTCTCGTGTTTCTTGATGGCAATCTACACCAGGTTTTAACGCCTGGTGTCCGGCGCCTGGATGTAGAAGAAGTAAGAGAGCAGGCAATAGGATTAACGCCCGGATTCGGAGTTAATTTTCCAGCTACAGATTTCGATGTCATCAACGAAGCAGATGTTCGCGTGTTTGCTATCAACGACGACAATGCGGCAGAGTTGGTCTATACCGAGAATTGGGTATTCAGTAATTAACTCGAATTAGACGCTCATCAGGTCCAATAGCTTGTTCAGGGCATTTAAGCTCGATATCACCGCACCTTCCTGCCATCCCTGCAAATAAGTCAGGTGGTCGCCGGCAAACAGGAACGGTCCGTCGGGAGCCTGCAAAATAGAAGAGGGGGTTGAAACGCTCCAACCGCCAAGTGAGTAGGGCACCTTGCTCCAGGCAACGGAAATTCCCGAATGCAGGTTTTGCCGGTATTGCGGATGCACTTTTTCGCCGCTCGCCAGCGCCAACTCGATACGTTCATTAATTGAAAGGTTTTCGAAATTAGTTGCATTGGATCCACCGAATAAATAGCTGCCAAGGATGATTCCCTGTTCCTCGCCAAAACCTCCGGAGGGGTACCAGATTTGCAGGATGTCCGAATCAGTCCAGGAAATGCCGCCGTAGATATCTTCTTCACTTTCCCAGAATCGCGGCGATTGAAAAGCAATCTTGGTGGGATTGGCGTATTGCACATTGTTGATGGCGTTTGTTGCTGCCGTACTGAAATCATTTGGGATGTTGCGCAGTACGCTCGGCGGAATCGCGATGATTGCATAGTCGACTTCCACTGCACCTTCTAATCCGTCAGCGCGCCCCTCGATCAAGACCCGATTACCGGAACGGCGAATGGTTGTAATCTCTATTCCATAATAAGCCTCGTCGACGACTTCGTCTGCCAGTGCCTGGGCTATCCGGTCCATGCCACCAACCGGTTGCATCATGGTCGCCGATTGATTAATGCTTTCAGTGAAATTCGGTCTGAAGGGCACTGCGCTATCGAAGAAAAAGTCATCGAGATTCAAGGCAGGCTTTGCCAGTGGCGCCGTTAAGCCGCTACTGTCTTGCTGTAATCCGCTGCGGGTCGAGCTAGTGAAAAAATTACTCGGCGTTAAATCGCCATAGTGCCGCAGCACATCCAATACCGCATTTTGTTCAGAAAAACTGATATCAGAATCCAGGGCGCCTGAATTTACGGCTTTTGAGAGCAGCTCAGCGATATTACCCCGTACAGCAGCAACTACTTCTCGCTGCCGAACCGGAACACCGCCAAAGGCAGAGGAGCTATGAATGTAGGCGCCATAGTTTTCGTTAACCAATGCCTGCAAAGGCACGCTTAATTCGCGACAATAACTCAGCAGATTACAATGGGTTTGTGAAATACGCGCCGGGCCGGCGTTAAAATAAAGCTCTTCTCCGTTGTCGAAATTACAAATCTGCTGGCTGTCTATTTCGTCTACAACAGATCCAGACCGAATAGTATGGCTGCGGCCACCAGGTCTGTCCCGTGCTTCGATTAGATAGAACGGAAAGCCTGCTTTTTTTAGTTCATAGGCTGCCACCAAACCTGAGATGCCAGCGCCCAGAATGGCGACCGTAGGTTTTTCAACATTAGCTAACTGTTGTGACCTTTCATTCCATTGTTGCTGCGTCGAGCCTGCCTTCGCCTCGCCACTAAGCATCAGGCCCATACTGACCATGGCCTGGTAAACAGCAGCGGAGCCTCCGATCTCTCCAATTCGGTGGAGAAACTCGCGACGACTCTGGTTAGTCTCTTCGTCTTGCATAAAGTATTAAGAGCTCATGAGCGCTATGACTAGTTGCCTGGCACTGATATCCCGGGAACTGAATTGGTCTTATAGCAAAAACCGGGAAAAAGTGATTTTACTTTTTCTCGTGTAGTAGCTGGCCTGCTCCCCAATTCTGCTCTTTCAGTGCAAGCATTATTGCTACCAGATTCTTATCTCTTATTCGCTCCAGTTCACGAATATTGTATTGACCAGATTGCTGGTCCGATTGTTCGGCAATTCGATTTACTAGCTCATCATTTAGTTCAGGTACGTCAGTTAGTTTGCTCCAGGGCCATTCCAGGCAAGGGCCGAATTGTTCGATAAAGTGAGCCATGCCTTTTTCGCCGCCGGCAATGCGGTAAGTTTCAAACAATCCCATCTGAGCCCAACGTAATCCGAAACCGTAACGGATGGCATCATCAATCTCTTCTGTGGTGGCAACTCCATCTTTCACCAGCCACAAGGCTTCACGCCATACTGCTTCCAGCAGTCGGTCCGCAATATGTGCTTCAATTTCCTTGCGGACCAAAAGAGGCTTCATGCCTAATGCCTGAAGAACCTTTTGCGCTTTTTCCAGTATGTCTGAGCTTTGTTCTTCATGAGGCACAACTTCAACTAAAGGCAAAAGGTAGACCGGATTAAATGGATGGCAGACCAGAATCTGCCCCGGGCTGACACTCTCTGCAACCAACTCTGATGGTTTGAATCCGGAGGTAGATGATGCCAGTACTGCCTGGGCGGGTGCTGTTAACTGAATTTGCTGGTAGACCTTATGCTTTATCTCCAGGCGTTCAGGTACGGATTCCTGGATCCAGTCTACCTGTGAGACGGTTTCTTCCAGACTCTCGCAAACTTTTAACTTTCCTTCCTCTGGTAAAGCCTGGTCATACAATGCTGGTAATGAACGCCTGGCATTTTCCAATACATCTGCAACATTAGGTTTAGCTTCAGGATCAGGATCGTAGAGTTTTACATCCCAGCCATTTAACAGGAAGCGAGCAGCCCAGCCACCTCCAATAACACCTCCGCCTATAATCGCCGCCGTCTTGTTCATAGCTTTTATCTTGGTGATCGTTTTACCAGGCCAAGGCGTTCACGCACTTGTTCGGGTCCAATCACTTTCGCACCCAATCTCTCGATAATTGTGACGGCGTTTTCTACCAATTGAGTGTTGGTCGCTAACACACCTTTTTCCAGGTAAAGATTATCTTCCAATCCGATCCGCACATTGCCGCCCGCCAATACTGCTGCGGCAACAAACGGCATTTGATTGGGGCCTAATGAAAAAGCCGACCACGTCCAGGAAGAAGGAATATTGTTTACCATGGCCAAAAAAGTATTCAGATCATCCGGTGCTCCCCAGGGAACACCCATACATAATTGAACCAGTGCAGGGTCACTTAGTGTGCCTTCCTCAACCAGCTGTTTGGCAAACCAGAGATGACCAGTATCGAAGGCTTCGATTTCCGGTTTCACTCCGAGGGATGTCATCATCTTGCCCATGGCTCGCAACATACCCGGCGTGTTAGTCATCACATAATCGGCTTCGGCAAAATTCATGGTGCCGCAATCGAGGGTGCAAATTTCCGGAAGACAGTCTGCAATATGTTCCATTCTTTCTTCGGCACTCGCCATGTCGGTGCCTGACTCATTCAAAGGTAACGGTGCTTCTGGCGGGCCAGTAACAATATCGCCTCCCATGCCGGCAGTGAGATTGAGCACTACATCAACGTCAGAAGCCCGAATCAATTCCGTAAGCTGGCGATTTAATCGGGGATCCCGCGCTGCTTCGCCGGTTTCAGGGTCACGCACATGGCAATGGACAACTGCTGCACCAGCCTTTGCCGCATCGATTGCGCTGGCGGCGATTTGCTCCGGTGAGCGTGGCACGTGGGGAGATCGATCCTGGGTAGCGCCAGCACCAGTGACTGCACAGGTAATAAATGCTTCACGATTCATGTTCAGCGACATGTCTTTTCCTGTTGTGGTGATTCTGCATACCCATTACAACCGTAAAAGGCGTAACAAAACAAGTGTGAAGAAATAAGTAGATCAGTGGATTTTGATTGGTTATCCAGGAAAGAAAAAAGATAGAATTGTTTTGCGTATGGCGAACGAAATCCCAGGAAAACAATAAATCACCTGAATCATGTCAGCAGTACCGGAATTAAACACGCAACGTCCTCTGGAATTAATCGGCCGATGTCCTGCTTACTCACCTACGCCGGTTAGAGAAGTTTCCACAGAAGAAGGAATTCGCACTCTCATTAAAGATGAAACCAATCGATTTAATCTCGGTGCATTCAAGGCCCTGGGTGGCATTTATGCGGTTATCGCTTTTTTGCAGGATCGATGGCAGCAAGAAAACAACGCTGATCTCGACCCGGCAATGTTGTTTGAAGAAAAAATGCGGAGCTGGAGTAATAAATTTACTTTTGTCTGTGCCAGTGCTGGCAATCATGGCATGGCAGTGGCAAAGGGTGCCCAACTGGTAAATGCCAATAGCCGTGTTTATCTTTGCGAAACGGTTCCTGAGTCCTTTTCGGAAAAACTCGAAGCCCTGAACACTGAAGTTGTACGATCTGGGCGAACATACGAGGACAGTATGCTCGCGGCACAAGAATTTTGTGAAGCAAGTGATGTCAATATTGTTCTTTTGTCTGATAGCTCCTGGCCGGGCTTTACGGATATGCCAAGCCTGGTTATGGAGGGTTACACGGTAATGGCAGAAGAACTGCGGCAAAATTTTCTTGCGAGTAATAAATGGCCAAGCCATGTGTTTTTACAAGCTGGAGTAGGGGGACTGGCTGCCGCAATTACCTACAGTATTCGCAAATCCTGGGCGATACAGCCGCAGATCATCGTCGTAGAGCCGAGTGCAGCGCCCTGTTTATTCGAAAGCGTCAAATGCGAAGAGTTAACAGCGGTTGAAGGTCCAGTATCAACAATGGGAAGGCTGGATTGCAAGCAAGCTTCCCTGCTCGCCTTCAGGATACTCTATCAATATGCTGACAAGTTTGTGTTGGTCAATGATGCCGATGCTGGCACGGCCGTATCATTTCTTGCCGAAAATGGCATCGTAACTACCCCGTCTGGTTCCGCTGGTGTGGCCGCAATTCTGCAATCACAACGGCTGGGAATTCATCTCCCGGACAGCGCGACTTGCCTGGCACTTGCCACCGAAGGACCTGTCTGAAAGCCCTATATTACCCGGCACCTGCGCCAAATTCAGGCGTTTTACTGTAAAAAAACACATGGTTTATGTGCAGCATATAAAGTTGCATCCAGTGTGGTTAGTCTTGCCTCATGTCGTAATGGCTAAAAATCCTAAAGTGCTACAGTGAATGAGGCGTAATGATTTTGCGATGAACGGCAATGCTGTGAATCCCGTTTGTGGAATGCCCAGCGTATGATTTAGTGAAACATTGAATTAAAGGGGTAGGGGGTGTGGATTCTATTACTCTCTAACCCCTTTATTCATACCGTAAAGCCAACACCGGATTATTCCTGACTACCCTGAATATCTCGCCGCTCACAGTCGCCGTCGCGATTAGTGCTGTGATAACACTGGCTAACAGAAAATTAAGCAGCCCCAGGTCTACCCGCTAAATAAATCGGTCCAGCCAATTAGCAAGGGCCAGGTACATCATTGGTCAAGCAATGACATTGGCTACCAGAATCAGTATGCCGTATTCCTCTATATACAGGATACAGGTAATCGTTAGATGGCTATTGGAGGTCTAGTTTAGCCGATTGGTTGGCAAGGACACGTCCAGAAAAGCTCATTAAGTACCGCACAAAGGTGGGTGGACATTTCACTATTTGCCCCCTTATCCACTGCTGACTACTTCTTAGTTTTTCTTAATTTGATCAATCTCAAAGTCTTGGTGTCGAAAGTTGCTAGTTTATAGCCTAAGTGAGAGCCGGAAGAAGGCTAAACCGGTACGTGTTGCATCCTGAATTGCGGAGGTCGGCGTGAACGAATTGCTCTACAACTTTGCCATGTGGCTGGATACCTTTGAAACCAGCACCATGCTGCATGAGTCCTATTACATGTACAACTGGATCGAATCCACCCATGTGCTGACCCTGATGTTGTGCCTGGGTATGTTATTTCTGATCGATCTGCGCATGTTGGGGATGGCCTTTCCCAATATCCCTGCCAACTCTTTAGCCGACCGCCTCAATATGCCCATGCTGATAGGCTTTGCCGTCATGCTGGTGACAGGAATAATCCTTTTCTACGCGGTTCCGGTAAGAAACACCCAGAGCGTCTGGCTTCGCATAAAGCTGCTCTTGTTGTTCGCCGCCGCGGTGAATGCCTTCCTGTTCCACAAGAACATGCGCGAGGCAAAAGGGGATTGGGCTGCGCAACTCAAGGCACCGAAGAATTTGCAGATCGGTGCGACCCTGTCCCTGGGTTTCTGGATACTCATCGTGATTGCGGGTCGACTAATCGCCTATGACTGGTTTGATTGCGAATACACCGATCCGGGCATCTCACAATTCCTGTCAGGCTGTGTAGATGGGCAAACGGTATTCTAAACAAGCGTCGATAAATGCGTTCAATTGAATAGGAAAGAATAGGAAAGAGGAATAAACAATGACTACAGCTACCATGTCTATTGGATCCCATCGTCGCACTATTACTACAGTAGTACTGGTTTTAATTACCCTGATTTTCGCATTTTCCAGTGCGCGCCGTGCGATGTGGGTCGATTTGTACGAGTTTTTCCTCTGGATGGAAACCACCTGGTTCGGTGTGATCGGCAAGACCTGGGGTGCAGCGTTCGCGGTAGTAGAAGCCTTTCATCTATTGGCAATGGCCTTGCTGGGTGGTGCCGTATTTGTTGCGGATTTCAGGCTACTGGGTTGGGCCTTCACCGAAGTGCCAGCGCAGGAGATTATGGATAAATCCCACAAGGTGTTTGTTGTGGGATTGATAGTTGTGTTGAGCACCGGCGTATTCATGGCCTGCGGTGTTGCCGGCAAGATTTATTGGCTGCCAGTGTTCTGGTACAAGATGCTGGTGCTGATGACCGGAATTTTGTTCGTGTTTTTTATCAAGCGTCCGTTATTGGCCAGGGATCTCGATGAGATTAAACCCTGGGTTGTGAAGCTGGTAGCAGTCACGTCTTTATTGGTTTGGGTGACCGTAGCGGCTACCGGTCGTTGGATTGGCTTTGCCGGTAGCTAAAGGTAAACAGATCGCAAAGTTAGATTTACTTAGATTTACAGTGTCAGGAGAATTTCATGAGTGACGAGACACAGAAAGATTCAAATCTGGCCGACCTCGAGTCGGCGGCTATGGCTGTGGGTGCAACTGTAATTGTGTTCTCTCTGGTTTACTGGGCGTTTCAGATCGAAACTACCTATGCCTTGCTGGCGCTCGCCTACGGTTGGTAAACCAAATTCAAAAAGTGCCCAGGAAAAAAATACTCCACTGTATTTGTACTCTAGGCACTTCCTCAGTGTTTTGTCCTTAACGTTCAAATACGAGCTCGCCGCCCAGAATGGTGGCATCTACCTGTAAATCATAAAAGTCGGCGCCACGCATGTTGCTGTGGTCTTCAGACAGCACTGCCAGATCACCAAATTTACCAACGGCAATCGATCCGCGATCATGATCCTCGAAACCGCTTCTTGCTGCCCAGATCGTGTGCATTCTCAAGGCATCATCAAAGCTCAGTTCTTCTCCCGGCGGTGCGCCGCCACCGTCTCTCTCATGAGTGACCAGGGAAGCGATCGCTCCTAATGGACTGAATACAGGGATTGTTCCGGTGGCATCGGAACAGGCTGCCGGCATGACACCCTCATTGACCAATGTGCGATACCGGGGTGTACGCCGACTTTGAGTACGAGGTGTCGTAGCCCGCTCCTGGGGAGGAGTGATAACTGGAATAATGCCCAGACGGGCCAATCGTCTGATGCGATCATCATCGACTACGTCGCCACCATGTTCGATTCGAGGACGCATGCCGCCCACGTGAATTAATGAAGCTTCCACTGCCGCTTCAATTCGCGCATGGCCGGGATCGGTTACCGCATGCATCATTAATTGAATGTCATGCTGGTGGGCTTTTAGTACAAACTCGTTGAGTTCCTCCTGCTCGAATTTGAAATCCGCAAAGAATCGTCCGAGTCCATCACTGCCTGCGCCGTCGACAAAAATCTTGATACCGCCAATTCGAAACATGTCGGTTCCGAAGCCACGGGAAAGTCCCATGCCGATGTAATCGTCGAGGGACATGAGGTGGGGTACGTGATAGTAGGCGCGCAATCGAATTGGCAGGTCTCCACTTTCCTGCACTGCCTGGTCCGCTACCAGGTCGCTACCTGCCAGGGGTAAGGTAGTAACTGATGTAATTCCCTTTGCAACGTAAAGATCATGGGCGTGTTCTTTTAATGCCGCGACTACCTGTTCTTCGGAGAAGGCGGGAATCATGGGCCAGATCTCGGTGGCAACACCGGTAGGTGTGTCGCTGCCATCGCGGTGTAACATCGCGCCGCGAGGTAGATTGGAATCGTCCTCCCACAAACCCAATTCCATCAGCGCGCGAGTGTTCAACATGGCCACATGAAATCCGGAATAGAGAGCCAGCGGGTGGTTTTGGGTAATCTCGTCCAGTTCGGTGCGCGAAGGCAGGCGTCCTTCTGCAACGCGAGACGCCATACCGAATGAACCGCGACCGGTAATCCATTCTCCGGCAGGTGTCGTGGCAGCTTTATTGCTCAGTGCCTGTTTAATTTCGCTAAGGGTCGTGAACGGAGGAGTGTGGCAGGCTACCTGGTAGGAAAGCGCATTACAGGCCATCTCGAAGTGCACATGAGGATCGACAAATCCCGGCACTACCGTGCGACCATCGCCGTCAAATACCGGCGTCGATCCGGCAGCATCCAGAACTTGTTCGCTGCTACCTATCAGGGCAATGCGCCCGGCGCGGATAAGAACTGCTTCCGCTTCCGGCATTCCCGCTTCCATTGTTTGTATGCGTGAATTTACAAGTGCCAGGTTGCGGCGCCAACGCCCGGTATCCTGGTTTTGTAAGTTTTGTGCAGTGGGGCCAGAGGTGGAGCAGGCTGGCAGCAGTAATCCTGAACTGGCGGCAGCGCTGCCCAGCAGGAATTCGCGTCTTTTCATAACTCCTCCTGTTTAAGGTCAGAATAAAGAGGCTAATCACAAAAATACAGTATTGATTCTTTACTCTAACTCTCATAGTAGTGAGTTGGACTTGTTCAGGAGTTCATTCTTTGATTTGCTTATTTCAGTAAATTATTCTGAGTATCTTAAAACTGCTCAGAGCGAAGCTTCAATGAAATCCTTTCTGCTCCCAATACTCACGATTTTATTCAGCGCATTATTGAACAATGCGCATGCCCGGCAGCTAGATGGATGCTGTGCCAATGAGCGAGGGGCACGAATCCGGCAATACCGGAGACACCACCATCGATCTAATCTGGATTACTCTGAAATAGCCGTAAAAATATTTTTTCTCGGGGCGCATCTAAATTCAAAATTTTTCCGTCAATACGGTAAATAGGGCAAAAAACGTGAGGTAGACCATGGGAGAAGTAGCAACAGGCTTGGGTGTACTGGGCTTTTGGCTGTTTATAGCCGCAATTATCGTGACCGCCATCTGGAGCGACGCGAAACGCAAGGAATCGCAACAGGAGACACTGCGGCGAGTAGTAGAAAGTGGTCAAAATATCGATCTTGAAGTCATCGATCGGATGATTGGCAAGAGCGACGCGGCAAAACAATCGCGGGATCTGAATGTCGGTGGATTGATTACCTTCTCAACCGGAGTGGGTATGGTGGCCTTCGGACTTTTTCTTGGCTCCTTCGATGATTCCGCAATGATCGTGATGATAGGAATCGCAGCACTGCTTGGCTGTATTGGTGGCGGCATGTTGCTCGCTTCCAGACTATTAGGACGTCAGCAAACCGAAATATAAGACGGTAATGCCGACAAATCCTGAACATTACTCCCTCGCGCCCGAGGCGCTTGTAGTAAACCTGGCGTCTCGCGGTGACAGCCTGGCATTCACAGAAATTGTGAATCGTTTCCAGCCATGGTTACGCAATTTGTTGCGTCGCTTGTGTAACGACAATCATCTTGCGGATGACCTGGCTCAGGAAGTTTTCATGAAGAGTTGGCGCACCATCAAACAACTTAAAGATCCAGAAAAGTTTGGCGGGTGGATAAGAACAATCGCTACCAGGGAATGGATCGATTACCAGCGCAAACGCGGCACCAGGTGGGATGTTGAATACGATGATGAATTGCAGGAATCGACTAAAACAAACGAAACGGCAGCAATCGATCTGGATTCAGCGCTCGCTACATTGCCTGAGGCTGTGCGCTTATGCATCGTGTTGTCTTATCACGAAGCACTGACTCATGATGAAATCGTTTCAGTCACCAAATTGGCCGAAGGAACCGTTAAGTCTCATATTCGGCGCGGGAGCAAAAAGCTGCAGAAGCTGCTGGCAGACTATGGAGGTGCAACATGACATCGGAACGTGATCCCATGTTGCAATCATTGTTTGATGAGGCCAGGCAGGATTTTGCAGATCCTGAATTCACTGCCGCAATTTTCGATCGTATTAATAAAAGAAAGCGTAACGTTCAGATCTTTAGAGTAGCGATTCTGGTCTTAATCGTTTTAATTGAAGTTCTACTCGAATCACCTCTTCGCAATTCCCTGGGTATGATGGTGGATGTGCTCGACATGGACCTTTTTGCAGTGGGTGATGGCTGGGTTGGATTCTTTGTTGCGCCACTTAATAGTTTGGCTGGTTTGGTAGGAATGATTTTGTTGGGTGTGAATCTGCTTTTTCGAAGACTTTTTCAATAGCACGCTAGTTCAAAAATCTTCGAAAAAAGTACCCATACTGGATTGGATTGCTTTGGCTAATACATAGTCCGCCGCATACAAATCCTGGGTAAATATGCCGTGAGATTTGTAAACGCTAATTTCTTCTTCGCTTTTTCGTCCTTCAATGTCTTCTGAAAGCAATTGGCCAAGCTCTCCTTTGATATCGCTTTCAGAAATTGCGCCTTCCTGAATCGGAATCATGATATCGCCACCTTCCTTTAGCGTGGATTCCATTGAGTCGACATAAACAACCGCGTTGGCAACCAGATCGGTATCTGCTTCGCGGGTTTTAAGGGAGTGTGCACCTACCAGATTAATATGGGCTCCCGGTTTTAACCATTCTCCTAACAACACTGGTTCTTTTGAAGCCGTAACCGTGCACACAACATCGCATTGGGCTGCTTCCACAGGATCAGTCGTCGCAGTGACTGCGCAATCCAATAAATTGTTTTGCTCTTTAGCAAAGGATTCGGTCTTTTCCGCGTTACGTCCCCACACTACAGCTTTTTCTATAGGCCGTACTGCTTTTATCGCTTCAATATGAGAAGCAGCCTGCACACCATTACCGAAGATGCCACAGGTGCTGGCGTCTTGTCGGGCCAGCAACTGAGTAGCCAGACCGGAGGCCGCAGCCGTTCGAATCGCGGTAATTTCAGCGGCTTCCAGTATGGCCGCCGGCACACCGGTATCGGATTCAAACAACACCACCATGCCTTGAATAGCAGGCAATCCTTTTGCTGGATTGGAGCCATGCAAACTGAGAAGTTTAATGCCGTAGTGTTTTAGTCCTTTGGCGGCACCGGGCATCTGCGCGAGAGAACCAGTCTTTTCTAGAACAGGAGCAATAGAACGCATAGGAAGATCAACATTGCCGGAAGAAGTGGCAATCATGGCGGAGCGCATCAGTTCGATGCATGCGCCCATTGGCAAAAGTTCACGAATAGTTTTTGAGTCGATTAGGCGAAGAGACATTTAGTGTTTGTAAAAGACAAGCTCTAGATTTCGCCGAGACTCGGCATGAAAGTGTGTAAGGTGTCTAGCCAAATCGGCGCCGTATTCACCTGGTATCGATTAGTGAACATGATTACAGTCAGTTCTTCATCAATAAAACGCCGAAACTGGGCGATGAATCCTGCTACCTGTCCGCCATGACCGACCATGCGCATGTCCTGGTACTCGCCAAGCTGCCAGCCATAGCCGTATCCTTCGACTCTTCCGTCTGGTAATTGGGTTTCTGACCACATAGCTGTTTTCGATTCTGCGCTTAGAATCTGTTCGCCATACAATAAATCATCCCAGCGTACCAAATCATTCAGTGTTGTTAATATCCCACCGGCACCTAAGGTAGAAGAAGTCTCGGTTGGTCTGCGGTTGATGAGCTCTTCGTTGCGATTAACCCAATAACCCGCAGCGCGATTAGCAATGATTGCTTCAGGATCAGCGAACCCCGTAGTTACCATACCCGCAGGTTCGAAAATTCTTCTCTCTAAAACTTCTCCCAGTGGACCGCCGTCTACGCGTTCAGCAATCATACTCAGAAGATAGTAGCCGGTATTACTGTAAAACCATCCCGTACCCGGTTCGAAATCCATGGGTCGTGAATGGGCGATCTGAATGATTTCTTCCGGCGTTACTCGCTCGCCGTAAATATCGTAACTCGCAATTAATTCGTAATCAGGAATGCCCGATGTATGGTTCATCAATTGACGTACTGTTACGCCTAACCACTCGCTGGGAATGTCTGCGATAAAGTTCTGGATTGGGTCATCAAGACCAATAAGGTCTTCTTCGATCATTTGCAAGATAGCAGCGGTGACAAACTGTTTGCTGATGGATCCAATCTCAAATACTGAATCCAGGGTTACCTCCACCGAGAGTTCGACATTCGCCATCCCGTAAGTCGCCGCGTGAATAATCTCTCCCCGGGAGACCAATGCAACCAGCGCACCTGGAATGTTTTCTTCTCCCATGTGCGCTTCGATACGCTCATGCAAGTCTTCCAGTTCCTCGTCTGTTGGTTGAACGATTTGCCCGTTAGCAGCGCTCGTGAAAAATGTCAGCCAAACCAAGCAGACTGATGCGATCGAATTTTTACAAGTTGCTTTCATGATGATTTAGATTGCTTTTAGTGCGTTTCCGGCACCGCATCCAATAACATCGGCATCATTTCCTGTAGCGCACGACCACCTGCCGAGGCGCCGGTGTATTTTCCAATGCGCACGATCACCAGGTCATGGCTGGGGATAATAGTTGTGGATTGTCCGCCGGCACCGCGCATGGAAAAAGAAGGCGGTAAGCCATCGTCGCCCACTTCGTTGTCTACCCAGAAGAAAGCACCACCGTAAGTGGGGCGTCCGTCTGTTACCCAGGCCGGTGCAGTAGTACTTGCATATTCAACATAGCCCTCAGGTAATAATCTTTCACCATTCCAGACACCGTCCTGTAAATACAGGTTGCCCAGTCGTGCCCAGTCACGGGCAGACATGAAGGCAAGCCCCTGGCCGAGAAAATTACCGTGGGTGTCGGTTTCGATTAAGGCATTGCGAATGCCCAGTTTGTCGAACAGGTTACGTTGCGGAAAGCTGTGATAGTCCTCACCGCGACCTTCCACTGCCAGGCGAATCAGGTAACTGGCCAATACCGGATCGGTATTGCGATAACGACCGATGGTGTTGGGTGGATATTCTTGCGGGCGCGTTGCCGCGTATTGATATTGATTAACACCGCCGGTGTAGAGGTAAACGTGATCGGGGTAGGTATTGGTGTCAAAGTCAGGATCGGAAGGCGCATTAATCATGATGCCACTGGACATACGCATGATGTCACCGATACGAATTTCCTGGCGGGGATCATTGGGGTCTTCCTGCCATTCCGGAATCGGTGCATTCTGCCAGAGATCGTACTCACCCTGTTGAATTAACACGCCCATTAAGGTGCCAGTAAGACTCTTGGTCATGGACCAGCTTTCCAATGGTGTGTGTATTTTTACTTCATCGCTATAACGTTCACCGAGTACTTTGCCGCGATAGGTAACCACCAATCCTAAAGTGCGTGCATCTTCTGATCCGAAACCAGTATTGAGAGCACGTTGTACTAATTCAATGTCTACACCGGCGGGAAGTGCGTCATTTTCAGTTAGGTCTCCCATTGGCCAGTCCGTGGAATGAGCAGGCGGCAGATTCGCTTCAATAGTTGATGGAGTGAACTCGATACTGTCATCCCCTAATGAATGGGCAACGCAGCCCTGGTTGTCATAGCGACGGGCAGTGCGCACTACACCATCGGGCAAGACCAGGCTCACTTCTTCCCGTACTCGATCGACGAAGGTATTCACCACATGATGACGCTGGTCGAATGGTGAGATGAATCCCCCAACATTGGCTGCGGCGTCAACCGGATCGAGACCGGTGACAAACACGGCAGAACAGAGAATCTTGGCATAACCTGCCGTGTAGTGATGCAGCGCTTCGCCAGGAGGCGGGACGTATTCATTATCCAGGCGAAAATAATCGGCCCGCGCATTAATGCTTTCGGTGGTGCCATCGCTGGCCGGTGCCTGGCCATAGCTCACGGCGCTGACAAGCAGGGAAACAGAGGTGAAAAGTGCAGAAGCGAGAAGTGGAGTCTTTGTGGTCATTATTATTCTCCGTCTTGATCTGATAACGAGCCCGCAAGAGACTCATTCAGCAATTGAAGGATTAAGAGAATAAAAGCTGCCAGCGGAAAAATACAGCCTGATTATCTCCGATTAGGCTACTCTGGACTCGCAGTTACAGGCTTCCTAATCCGCAGCCAGAAAGGTCTCCGCCCGTAAGCGCGCATTCTCATGGATGTTCATGTAAAACACGTTGTAATCGAACAGGTGATAAGACATTCCGGCAAAACCTGATTCGCCAAAAGAAGGATCGTCCAGCCTGTCTACAAACAAGGTGCCATCCCGGCACTGAGCGCCGGTTAAGCCCATGATTGGAGCGTCCAATGTGTCGAAGACTTTGCCCTGTGCAGGATCTTCCGCGCCCGTTGTAAACAAGTTATAGGAATGTTGAGGAATAACAACACCCGCATGTTGTTCAACACTGGCCGCTTCTTCATCCAGACTCCAGGAAAGCGGGTTAGTACAAATAGAAGGAGCTGGCCTGCCTACTGCCGCGCCACCTTCGGGAATGGTGTCCCAGTGAATTACGCATCCCAGGTCAGACTCGCCGTAACAGGGTTCTATATTTTCCATCGAGCCGAACCATTCAGGTGACAGGGGAATATTGACGGCGCCGATTAGATAAGCCGCTACCATTCTTTCATGTAAATCGCTGCCATCGATAACATCGCTTAAAAGATGCATGCTGTGATGGGTGCCCTGGCTGTGGCTGGCGAGCACAAAGGGTTTACCGTTATTGTAATTTTCCAGGTAATACTCAAATGCACGTTTCACGTCCTGGTAGGCAAAACCCAGTATTTCTTCCCGTTCTGTTTCAGAGCCAAAGTAGGCAAAGATATTCGCCTGTCGATAACGGGGTGCGTAAACATTGCAACAACCGTTGTAGGCACTGGCCTGGTTTGCCATTACCCAATCGACGTTTTCTTCCGTGCCGGAATTCGGATCCATGGGGGAGATCCAGCTGATAGGAGCCAGGTAGCCAGTGGGGTGCACATAGAACACATCAATGGGCAGGCTTCCCTGTTCTGGAACCGATACACCGGCCGGAGAAAGATCGGCAGGATCGCTAATCGTTGGGAGGGCTGCCCAGTTCTCAATCAAGCTATAGTCCGGTGCAGGGGTGGTGATGTTGGCAGGATCGAATTCACCGGGAGGCCCGGCAACGGCGCTGATTCCCTCCATTATCAATCTTGTACCAAGACCTGTGGCCCAGAGGCCTACCCCGATGGCGACCAATCCTACCAATGAATACCCGAAAATCTTGCGCTTTTTCATACTATGTCCAATGCCCCCCCGGTGTCAGGATAGGTCTTAGCTTATATCAGTTAATGTCATACAAACAAAGGGGATATGAATAAAGAACGAAACTAATAGTGCAGTGCTGCATTTCCAATCTATCTCATTTATTATGGATTCCCTATGCGCGCAAATAATTCACTACTCTGTTTTGTTCTGGTGTTACTGGCCGCATGCAGTGATCAGGAATCGAATACCGCGATTTCTAAGCAGCTTGCCGTCACAGAAGAAACTCCGAATGTCATGCTGATTCTTGCGGACGACCTGGCATTTTCAGACCTTGGTGCTTATGGCAGTGAAATTGAAACTCCCCATCTCGATCAACTCGCACGAGACGGGGTGTTGTTTACTCGTTTCCACACCAGTGCAATGTGCTCGCCTTCGAGAGCGATGCTGCTAACTGGTGTCGATCAGCATAAGAATGGTTATGGAACGATGGGTGAGTACCTCGATTCGAGTCAACGCGATCAACCGGGTTACGAAGGGTATTTAAATAACCAGGTTGTCACCGTGGCGAGCCTGTTACAAGAGGCTGGATTTAATACCTACATGACCGGCAAATGGCACCTGGGTGCAGCCTCAATGCCAAGCAATCGCGGCTTCGATCGAACCTTTATTTTGTTGCAGGGAGCTGGAAGTCATTTTAATAACACCGGTTATGCTCGTGGCCAACCCACTGTGGATTATTTCCGCAATGGTGAGGCAGTGGAGTTGCCTGATGATTTTTACAGCAGCGATGCCTACACCGATGAAATGATAAGTTACATTGATCAGGGCAGAGATTCTGGTCAACCTTTTTTCGGTTATCTCGCGTTTAGCGCACCTCATTTTCCTTTGCATGCGCCAACGGAATTAATTGATAAGTATGAAGAGCGTTACATGGCCGGCTGGGATGTCATTCGTCAGCAACGACATGATGCGCTCAAATCTTTAGGTTTTATCGATACTAATGCAGAGATGGCAGCACGTCTGGAACGTGTTCCCCCCTGGGATCAGGTGAGTGAAGAAGATAAACGTTACCAGGCCAGAAAAATGGCAGTGTACGCCGCCATGGTGGATCGTCTGGATCAGAATGTCGGTAAACTGGTGGAGTACCTGAAATCCGTCGATGAATACGACAATACCGTATTCCTGTTCTTATCAGATAACGGTCCGGAATCAAACGATTTTACAACCTATCCGATAGTGCCTACAGCTACTGAATGGATTGCGGAAACCTTTGATAACAGTTATGAGAATCTGGGTAAGGACGGAAGCTACATTTACTACGGAGAGCGCTGGGCTCATGTCGGGGCAGCAGCTCATAGTTATCATAAAACAGTAGTGACTCAGGGTGGCATTAACGTTCCACTTATCATCAGTTATGAAAACGGATTACCGCAAGGCAGAATTGTGTCTGAGTTTTCCAGCGTAGTGGATATAACGCCTACAATATTAGATCTAGTTGGTACTCAACACCCGGGAACCGAGTTTTCTGGCAGGCCAATTCATTCCATGAGTGGTCGATCAATCTTGCCTTATCTGCAAAATCAGCAGGATTTCATTTATCCGCAAGGATCGGGTAACGGCTTTGAGCTCTTTGGTCATAATGCTTTTATCAGTGGTAATTGGAAAATTCTCCGTTTGCAGGATCCCTACGGAGATTTTACCTGGGGCCTGTATGACCTGGATAAGGACCCGGCAGAACTGAACAACCTGGCAGAACAGAATCCCGAAAAATTTCAGGAATTGCTACAACTTTACTCCCAATATGAGACAGACAACGGGGTCATCCAGGTTCCTGAAGGATGGAAGATGTTTGAAAATCTGGGGGGCTCGCGGCAATAGGGACAGATTTACTGCTACTAATCCGCGAGGCCGAATACAACCAGGGCGTTGCCTGGAATATGAAAGTTGTAACCGTATCCCGCGTTAACGTACATCAACCCGTGAGCTATTAATACACCGCCGCCACTAAATGCACCGCCGGTTGCTTCTTCACCGGATACAGTTTGATAGCTGCCCAATAAATTTTTTTCCCACAGTACGCTTCCGTCTTCGCGGGAATAAATACGAATACGCCCATCGAGATGGCCGGCGATGACGGCACCGGGAATTGCCGTAATTGCCTGTGAAATACCAGGGGTACAAAACGGCGTATTGCCGCAAACATCAGTGGGTGCAGGTGCTGACCAGATTATCTCTCCTGTGCCTGCATTTACCGAATACACACCGGGTTTTGCCGGCAACTCCCATTGGTAGCGTTGTTCATCGCCGGGAAAGTTAAGATCGTTAATAGGAACATAGAGGCTGTCGCCCTCTGCTGCGATACCAAAGTGGACGCCTCCCTGGATGCCGCCGCGACCGACGGCGGTTCGCCACAATGTCTCACCGGAGTCAGGATCGATACCCATGGCATGACCGGATTTCTGACCGCCGACCACGATGTCATTACCGTTAGGTAGAGTCACCAGGATCGGGTGTGAACCAAAGTCGTAATCAGGGCCGTCTTCCTCGGGGCAGTTGGAATTATCAATTCCGGGAAAACCGGTAAAGCAGGCTGTGTTCCAGGCGTCATTCGGAGTCTGTTGCGCAACCCAAACCTTTTCTCCAGTTTCCAGATCAAATGCGATGATTGCATCGGAATTACCGTCTGCCGGTGAGGAATAATTTTCACCCGTACCTACATAAATCTGATTACGCTCGCTATCAACGGTTGGGCTGGACCAGATTGGCGCACCGGAAGGCGCAAGAATGTTGGTTCCTCTTGAGTTTTTACCCACCTCAACCGGTGGGCTGTCAGTGGTGTAGGATTTCCAGTGTTGTTGCCCGGTTGCGGCATCCAGTGACAAAAGGGCGCCGCGAAAACTACAGCATTCGTATTCACCGTTGCCGGCAGAAACCACTTCCAGGGAAGAAACCGGAACATACAATCGTCCATCATAAATTGAAGGCGTGCCGGTCATGGTGGCATCACGATGATCGTCGGCTCGAACTTTCCATCGTAATTCGCCGGTTCTTGCACTTACCGCATAGACGTTGGCAATAACATCGCCAAAGAATATTAGCGGATCAACTTCATCGTCTTTTGTTGACCATGGAGTGATTGTTATACCAGTGCGAACTTCTGCGGTCGCATTAAACATCCAGCGCAGGCAACCGGTTTTTGCATCTAGGGACCACACTGTACCGTCCTGGCTGCCCATGTAGATACCGCCGCCACCATAGACTGGTTCCGAACGAGCCTGAATCGAATTGGGATAGGCGAAAGACCATTTCACTTCCAGCCGGTGAATGTTCTCGGCGGTCAAGCCTCCGCTGTCACCGGGTTGAAAGCGGGTGTTCTCCAGGTCGACGCCAAATCCCCTGGAAACCGGGGGTAATGACGCATCAAAGCTGTGGTCGGCATCACAGGCAGTCGGTAAGACTGGATCGATTACATCCGCCAGAGCTACGCCACTGAGATATTCGGCAACGGCGATGCGCTCTGCCGCTGACAATGAGACGGCCTGCTCCCTCATCGCGCCCTCATTCATGACATTGAGAATATTTCTCGGGCCCAAAGCAGTTAGAAACTGACGACTGGGCGCTTTATAAAATGGTTGGTCGTGGCACGCAGCACAGGTTTCGTTGTACAGGGCTTCGCCATCGGCATTCTGTGCAAAAGTTTGCCCAGCATTCGATGCAATTAGCCAGATACAGAAAGTTAGGAAAACCGGGGAAACTTTCGACTTCATTGTTTTCAGTTTCTCCGTTATTCGGTTGTCGGGCCTGAAAGTTGTACCTTAATCCCATCCGGATCAAAGAAGAACACAATTCCGAAACCGGGACCTCCACCGATAGGGCCGAGTTGTTCATAACCCAGGTCAGTCATGGTTTCAATGACCGCGGTAAGATCTTCCACGTAGAAATTTATGCGGTCGATGCCAAGATGATTAACCGGCGGCGGGTAGGGCGGTTCGTCATCGAAGGGAGTCTTCCATTGGCGCAGTTGAATTGTTGCGCCATCGGTACCTTCACCGAGACTGATGTCCACTCCTTCAAATTCGATTGGCCCATCGAAACCATGGGCTGCGGCAAATGCGCCAGAACCTGACTGTGATCCCGGTGCCGATTCGGTGAATCCGAGCAGGCGGTAGAATTCACGGGATCGCTCAAGATCAGAAACGTTCATATTGGTATTGGCAAGTTTCACCAGGTCAGGACCTGGTGTCGGTCCGTCACCTTCGTCTGTCGCTATCAGCTTTATAAAGGTGCCGTCCTGATCTTTCATGAACACGAAGCGTTCACCATTCGGTGCTGTTGCTGGCTCCGACAAAAATTCCACGCCTTCAGATTGAAAGTAGGCATAGTCACCATCAAGGTCGGTTGTTGAATAGGTGCCGTAGGTCATACCCAGGTGATTAAGTTTTGCGTAAGGGGGTTCTTCGCGATAGGAATTACCCCTGAACTCTACCGTGTCGACGAAGGGTTGTTCAGGCGGATCCTGGAGGCTATGGAGTGAAACGTAAATCAAATAGTCTTCAGGAAATCCCAGTGACTGGGCGAAAGTGGTACTCGTCTCCGGCCCCGCAGGATAGATCTCACCGATGAATCCCATGAGATCGTACAGTTCCCGTTGGCGTTCTATGTCGGTTGTGTTCAATCCGAAATAGCCCTGGCGCAGAAGCCCGAGATCCGCTTCGGTTACCTGGGTCACGCGCACGCCGAGTTCTCCATCCGACAGCCCGGGCACCGTTACCTCGATGGTGTTTTCCCTGGCAAGCGTCAAATCAATAACGAACTCACCGTCACCGCTAAAGTCCTGCACTTGAACAACATCATTACCGTTAATCTTGATCCAGGCTCTTTCGATACCATCATCTTGCAGTACCAACTTCCCTGGTCCATCGATAGCTCTGAATGAAGCGGTGTAAGTAGTCGGTTTTCCCTGCACGAGTTCATAAGTTTCAGGGCCGAAGCGTGTCAGGTTGGCTTCGTGGGAATAAGCGCCAGGTGTAACTATCAATATACCCAGAAACAAAGCAGCGCTAGTTGCTCCGAGGATTCTCTTGCTTCTATATATAATGTTTTTCATAGTTCTTCCTCAGGCGCTGAGCTTTTCAAATTCCAGTTCGGGATATCCCTGAGTAGCCGATTGATCCAGTGCGTCGTAATAATTATTTGCACCGCCAAAGTAAATTAATACCCGCGGTTTCTTGTCACCGAGATTGGCGCCCATCATCCAGGAGTTCACTTCATCGCCCCTATTCATAAGGGTTTGCACATGAATATCTGCTACGGTGGCTGACCACTGTTCTTCCGCCTCTTTGCGCGGCTTAAAGACGTCGTAACCCTCTGCCTCCATCTTCTTAATGCAGTTGGCGATCCAGATGGCGTTCTGACCGATGGATGTGGGTAAATTGGCAAAAGGTGCCTGCGGGCCGGTAATGGTAAACAGGTTCGGGTAGTCGGCGATGCAGACGCCCATGATGGACTGCGACTCGTCTTTCCATTTTTCCTTCAGGCTGATACCGGATTCACCGCGTATTGGAAAGGCTTCCAGTGCACCGGTGTAGGCCTGAAATCCAGTGGCCAGTACGATGATGTCAAACTCGTAATGATTCTTTGTGGTACGAATGCCAGTCTCGGTGATCTCTTCTAAAGGTTCGCGATTTTTGATGTCGACCACATGGACATCATCCCGGTTAAAGGCTTCTAGGTAGTCATGATCCAGTGGCGGACGCTTGGCAAACAACGGGTAATCGTCAGCTTTCGGTACCAGGATATCGGCGACTTCCGGATCGTCGATGCGCTCGCGCATCTTGCGAATGATGAATTCTGAAGCCCAACGATTTGCTTCCGGCGAACCCAGAAGATCGTCAAAGGTTTCGAATACCCAACGAAAACTGCCGGTCCAGTTCTCTTCGAAGATTCGTTCCCTTTCTTCCGGCGAAGTTTCCATGGCCATGCGACCATTGGCAGTACCGAAGGCCATACCGAAGCCATGGTTACGGCACATGGCGACAATTTCGTCGTAATTGTCTTTGATTTCTTTTTCCCATTCCGGCGTCATGGGTTTCTGCATCGCCGGCAAAATGTAATTGGGTGTACGATGGAATACGGTGACCTCGGCAGCGTCTTCGGCAATGGCTGGTACCAGCTGCACCGTGGTTGCACCGGCGCCGATTATGCCGACTCGCTTGCCTTTGTAATCGAGCCCTTCGGGCCAGCGAGCGGAGTGGAAAATCGGTCCTTTGAATGTGTCCTTGCCCTTGATGTCAGGAATGACCGGATGGGAAATCATGCCCATGCTGCTGATAAAGTATTTGCAGGTGAACGAATCACCAGCGGCGGTGGTAACTTTCCAGACGCCATCGTCTTTTTCATAATCCGCCGCGACGATTTCTGTATTGAGCTGAATGTGTGGCCACATATCGCAGCGGTCGGCGACGAAGTGCATATAGGAAAGCGTTTCTTTCCAATCCGGATAACGTTGGGTCCAGGACCACTCCTGCAAAAGCTCTTTTGAGAACATCAGGCAGTAGTAATAGCTTTCACTGTCAGTCATGGCACCGGGGTAGCGGTTCCAGGTCCAGGTACCACCGATATCCGAGGCGCGATCAAAAACCCGAATACTCAGGCCGGCCTCGCGCAAATGATGAATCAAAGCCAGACCGGCGAAACCGGCACCAACACTGATGACGTCATAATCAGGTTTTTGCTGTTGATCCATGGTGACTTACCTCGGTGTACATTCGCTTGTTGTTATTAATGGATTAAAACTTCCGTTCTTGCCGGGACTATAACAGGGCTCGCTATAAAACTTAGTTATAAAACTACATACAGGCAGATTTTTATCAGTCCTCGTTCAGGTAATGACCGTACTTGGCCAGTGCCGCCTCCTGCAGAGTCGGCGTGTGATAAGTTGGAAACATTCCCGGCGCGGCTTCGTAATCTCTTAGCACAGTTTTCGCTACGGTGAGTTTATGCACCTCCGAAGGCCCATCTACTACACCAAGTTCCGGAATGTTTGCCCACATGGTTACCAATGGCGTCTCATCAGACATACCAAGACTGCCATGCAAATGCATGGCTCGGTAAACAACATCTTTTAAGACGCCGGGTGTTGCAGCTTTTATTGCAGCTATTTCCTTGCGTACTTCGCGGTTGTATTCCTTGTGTTTGTCGATCAGCCAGGCGGTATAAAGCACATGCAGCCGGTACTGCAATACCTGGGTATAGCTGTCGGCAATTTTTTCCTGGGTGAATTGTTTGTCTGCCAGTAGCTCGCCCTTGGTTACACGACTCAGCGCCCGCTCACACATCATATCCAGGGCTTTGTTAAGTACGCCAACGGTGCGCATGGCATGATGCACGCGACCGCCACCGAGACGGGTTTGGGCGACAATGAATCCCTGTCCCGGTTCGCCCAGCATATTGTCCAGGGGCACTTTACAGTTATCGAATTTAATGTAGGCGTGCACGCCATCACCCTGTTCGGCATGTGAGCCTACTGCGGAGTTGCGAATGATCTCCATGCCAGGCGTATCTTTCTCCACCAGCAACATCGAAGCACCCTGGTGAATCGGCACTGATTTGTCTGTAACCACCATGACAATCAGAAATTCAGCGAAGCGTGCGTGGGAAGCAAACCATTTTTCACCATTAATAACCCAGTGCTCACCGTCTTTTTCTGCCATACAGGTGAACTCGCCGGGATCTGATCCCGCCTGGGGCTCAGTCATGGAGTAGCAAGACGCAATCTTGCCATCGAGTAATGGCTGTAGATATTTCTGTTTCTGTTCGTCGGTTCCGAAGTGGGCAAGAATTTCGGCGTTGCCGGAATCCGGTGCCTGGCAACCAAAGACGCTGGGACCGAAACGGCTACGTCCCAGGATCTCGTTCATTAATCCCAATTTGACCTGACCGTAACCGCCACCACCCAGTTCCGGTCCGAGGTGACAGGCCCAGAGACCTCGATCTCTGACTATTTCCCTGAGGGGCTCCATGGCTTTTGCCGCAGGCGAATCCGGATCCCAGGGATCGCCAGGTTCGCGAAAGACAAGGTCCAACGGTTCGATTTCGTCTCGGGTGAAGTCAGCAATCCAATCCAATTGGCTTTGGAATTCAGGGTCGGTTTCAAAACTCCAACTCACGTTACTTTCCTTGCATTAGTTCCTGGATGGATTGTTATTTGGAAGTCTTACGAGCCCATCATGCCGGGCGAGTCGTTGACTTGGAAGTCTACAGAAATATACTTGCTAGACACAAGCAAGCGTTTGTCCGGAGGCGCGATTGTCAAATTCTAAAAAAGTGTGGTTGGTAACCGGTGGCTCAAGAGGCATTGGTCGAGCCATCGTCGAACAAGCGCTGGCCGGAGGAGACCGGGTTGCCGTTCTGGCTCGTAACCCCGAAAAAACAAGTAGTGAAGCGCAATTAAACCTTGCCGCTGATGTCAGCGATGAAAGCCAACTGCACACAGCAATTGAGCAAGTAATCGCGAATTGGGGAAGCTTGGATGTTGTGGTTAACAATGCCGGCCTGCATCGCGGTGGTAAGGCTTCACGCCTCGACCTGGAAGATTGGGATGCGGTACTGCAAACCAATTTAAGTGGCGCGCTGAAAGTAATTCGCGCTGCTGAACCGCATCTCGAGCAAGGTGCCAGTATCATCAACATTGGAGCCGTCGTTGGTTTTCGAGGATTTCCCGGTGACGCCGCTTATGCCAGCTCCAAGGCAGGTCTGGCAGGACTTACTCGGGCGTTGGCGATCGAATACGCCAGTCGTGGCATTCGCGTCAATCTCGTCATTCCTGGTCTGGTGCTTACTGACATGACCAGTGGTCTTTCAGAAAAAGCCATGGACTCGATGCGCGCTATGATTCCTCTCGGTCGTCTCGGCGAGGCAAAGGAAATTGCCGAGGTAGTTCACTCAGTAGCCGCTGCAACATATATGACAGGTGCTTTTATTCCAGTTGATGGCGGAATGATGAGCAGCTTCGGATTGCCAGGATAATAAATGTCAGGCGAACAAATCGATCAACAGAGCCTGTCGAATTGGATTGAAAATTCTCTCGGTCGCTCCGGTGCCTGCGTTAACAAAGTACTCAGTGGAGGCAATGCAAATCTTACATTGCTAATTAGTTGCGATGATGGTGACCTGGTTCTGCGCACACCCCCTGCGAATAGCATTTCCCCCAATGCCCATCGCGGCATTGAAAGAGAGTCGCGGGTAATGTCGGCACTGAGCGGGCAGTTAAAAGTACCTGAGGTGTTAGCCTTCTGCGACGATTCCCAAATAATAGGCAGACCATTTCTATTAGTGGAGCACATCGATGGTGTATCTATCACCGAAACACTGCCATCGGCTTATACCGATTCAGTCGAAAGTGTTAACGAACTGGGTAGGCAATTAATAGATGAGCTGGCGACTCTGCATACCGTTGAGCCGGTGCAAGTCGGCCTGGATCAATTAGGGAATGCAGACAATTTTTTACTGCGTAACATCGATCGTTGGCAAAAAATCCGCGCTGAGCAAGCGGTACGTGAACTTCCATTATTAGACGAATTGGCAGAATGGCTGTGCAACAATATTCCGCAATCTTCGGCAATCTCAATCGTTCACGGCGATTTCCATCTTGATAATACTCTGTGCCGTACTACGGAAGTTGAGTTGGCGGCAGTTATTGACTGGGAACTGTCTACACTTGGCGACCCGTTATCTGACCTCGGTTTGTTTCTTATGTTCTGGGGTCCGCGCCGCATCTCTCCACCGGCCTTTCAACATGTGCAGGCTGTAACTCGAGAAGCGGGAATTGTTTCCAGAAGAACACTGGCTGAACGCTGGTCGGAACGCACCAGCTTGGCGATTGGTCAGCTCGACTTTTACCTCTGCTTTGCATTCTGGCGACTGGCCGCCATCGTTGAAGGAGCATGGATTTTGCAACAGCAAGGCAAAGTGGATACAGCTTATAGCCGCGGTCTTGAATACGATGTGCCAGCATTGCTATTAGAGGCACAGGATGCCGCTAACGGCGATTGGTAGAGGAGAGCCCTGAAGCAGATGAAACCTACGTTAATAGAGAAGCAAGACCTGGGATCAGTATCCAGCTTGCAAAATCATCGAGAGCAAACGGCCACCGAGCGCATGACCCAGGCTGAACGCACAGCACTTTCTGATCAACGCATGTTTGACGCCGCTATCGAGTTGATAAGTCATCATGGCACACAAGGTACTACACTGAAGGCGATTGGAGAGCTTGCCGGTTACAGCCGTGGTCTCGCCAATTCACGTTTTGGTTCGAAGGAAAATTTCCTGCGCGAGCTTTTTCTGCGTTTCGATTCGGACTGGAAAAATTTTCTGCAACAGTACACTGAAAACAAAACCGGCATAGCAGCGGTGCAAGCCGCAATAGCTGCACTTAAGGATTTCATCAGTAGCGAATCCAGTACCATGCGCGCGATGTACATTCTCTGGTACGAGTCACTTGGTCATGCCTCAGAGATTCGCGCGCGACTGGCGGCCAATCACAATGCCTATCGCAAAGACGCGACGCGCTGGATCCGTGAAGGCATCGAAAACGGCGACATCGATCCGACAATCAATCCCGAGCAGTACGCAGTGCAGTTCTGCTCATTCATATTCGGCACCGTCTATCAGTGGTTGGTTGATGACACCGCACTGGACCTGGACGATGTTTTTTCCCACTATGAGCAGGCGATTCTAAAGTTGCTCAGTAACAGGAGTTAATCATGGCCTATCTGGAACGCGACGCTGGCAGGCGCATTTATTTCGAAGATTACGGTGCGGGCGATAACGCAGTGGTGCTCGTGCACGGCTGGGGCATGGGGGTGCGAACCTGGGACTTTAATTTGAGTGCAATTCGTGCGGCAGGGCATAGAGTGGTGTTGCTCGACCATCGTGGATGTGGATTATCAGATAAGGATTTCTCTGATTTTTCAATTGAAGCAATCGCTGGCGACGTAACAGCCCTGGTAAATCATTTGAATCTTTCCAGGGTGGTTCTTAATGGTTGGTCTCTGGGTGGTGCTGTCGTTGTGCAGGCAGCCCATGAACTCAGCGCTCGCTGCGCCGGTGTTGTACTGACTTGTGGCGCAACCCCGGCTTACCTGCAAAAGCCCGACTATCCTCACGGTGGAGATGAAGCAACCCTGGCGGAAACCCTGGCGGCCATGGAAGCTGATCGTGCGGAATTTCTCTGGGGACTCACCCAGGGCATAGCGGCCAAGCCCCTTGGTGAGAATACCTTGCGCTGGTTCTGGCAGATTTTCATGGAAAGCTGCCCGCCTGCCATTGCGTCATTAGGAGCTCTCGGCCCACTCGATCAACGTGCCATACTGGCTGAACTTACTTGCCCAATACTATCTTGCGTCGGTACTGAAGATGTTGTCGTGGATCCGGATATTCCGCGTTCGGTTGCGAAGTTGAATAGCAATGCACGCACACATGAGTTTGCAGGTTGTGGGCACTCGCCTCATATTGAAGAAACGGCAGCCTATAACAAGCTGCTGCTTGAATTTGTCAGCGAGTGCATTTGAAGTAAAAAACTAAAACTGAATTTCTAATTAGTGATAAAGGGGTTTTCTAAATGAGTAACTACAGATTTCCAGAAGGAGCAGCGATTGTATTTGGCGGATCCGGCGGACTCGGAGGCGGAACAGTTGACTTGCTTAGTAAAAGCGGTACAGACGTTGCGTTTACCTACCTGACTAACAAGGAAGCTGCCGACAAGAACGTTGCGATGGTAGAAGCGAATGGCCAGCGAGCGATGGAAGGCTGTGTTGATCTGTTAGACCTGGGGCAGACTGAAGAATTCGTTGTTAAAGCGCAAAAAGAATTCGGTCGTATTCATTCTGTAGTTTTTGCAACAGGTCCGTTCTTACACATCTTGCCAATCATGGATGCAGATCCGGACGTGTTTTATAAAACCCTCGATACTGACGTTAAAGGTTTCTACCACGTTGTGCGTGCATGTGTACCTGCACTACGTGATGGTGGTGGCGGTTCGATTACCGCGCTTACTACAGCGGCCATCCACAAATACATCAGCACCGACGGTCTCTCCTCAATTCCAAAAGCAGGTGTGCAACACCTGTGTACGGCAATTGCCCGCGAAGAAGGTCAGCACGGTATCCGTGCTAATTGCGTTGCCGTGGGTTTGATTGCGATTGGACTGTCACAGGAAATTGATTCGCCACCCGGAGGAATTCTCGATCAGTGGATGCAACAGGTGCCATTAGCAAGAGCCGGTGCACCGGCTGAACTATTTGATACAGTGGTATTTCTTGCTTCGGAAAATGCTGGTTACATTACCGGGCAGTCGTTACCTGTTGATGGTGGTTACTCTGCTTAGCACAAGAGTCGGGGAGAATTGGGTTAGCAGGAAGGTGCAATATTGCATTTTTATGCTGGCCCTTTTGCTCTTAATGCTTCACTCTCAAATAATTCAGTAGCAACAGAACAATAACAAAGGGAGGGCTTATCATGCTTTTTCCAGAAATTCTTTCCAAACTAAAAACTGCAATTAGATTTTTTTGCACCGTTGCTTTGGCAGTAACGTTCTCTGCAATCTCTGCCCAACAACCAGCGCCACCACCCGGTGCCTATGATGCGGCTCCTTATTTGGGTCAGATACGCAATACCTATGTTTACGGCGATATCTGGGAACGTCCCGGTTTGTCAGCCCGAGATCGCAGCATGATTACCGTCGCGGTGAATCAGGCAACCTATGCAACCAACGAACTCCGTCTGCATATGGGACGCGCACTGGATAACGGCATTACCCAGGCCGAGCTGGTGGAGATTATTGCCCATACCCTGTGGTATTCCGGATTCCCAACTGGTGTAAATGCTGCGCGGGTAGCGGCCCAGGTTTTCGAGGAACGTGGGCTGCCAGCAATTCCACCAGGCGCGTCATCACGGCAGCCACCGGAAAATCCCGAACTGGAATTTCCCGGTGCCTATCCACAAGCTCCTTATCTGAGAGATTTGTTAAATCAGGTTCTCTATGCCGAAACCTGGACCCGGGAAGAACTCTCCCCTCGTGATCGCAGCATGATTACGGTTGCAGTGGGCACTGCTCTCTATGCTTCCAGCGAGATTCGTTATCACATGGGTCGGGCATTGGATAACGGCGTGACCCAGGATGAGATAAGCGAGTTAATTACTCACGTAACTTTTTATTCCGGTTTTCCAACCGGTGTAAACGCCTCGAGAGTTGCCGCAGAAGTATTCGAAGCCAGGGGCTTGCCCTTGAGTGATAGTCGTTTTCCCGGCGCACCTTATCTCGATGAGTTAATCGCTGGCATGCTTTATGGAGAAACCTGGACTCGTGAACAACTGTCTGAAAGAGATCGCAGTCTCGCAACAATCGCGGTTACTCTAGCCAATTACCAAACTGACCAACTTAGAGTGCACCTGAATCGTGGTTTGGATAACGGCTTAACTACGGAAGAAATTTCGGAGTTGATCACACAGGTAACAATGTATGCAGGCTTTCCTCCGGGGGTAAATGCTTCGCGCACCTTTGCGGAAGTACTACGGGAGAGAGGGCTACCACTGCCGAATTAATATGGGAGATGTAGTCAGCATATCGCGCGTTAAATTTTCCGTCGGTGATCTGGTGAATCACCTTCGCTTCGGTTACCGCGGTGTTATCGTCGATGTGGATAGCCGCTTTCAGGCATCCGATGATTGGTACGACATGGTGGCTAAATCCCGCCCGCCGAAAAACAAGCCATGGTACCATGTGCTTGTGCATGGCAGTGATCATTCGACCTATGTTGCCGAACGGCATCTGGAGCTGGATGATTCCAGTGACCCGGTGGAGCATCCGATGCTGGAGCATTTCTTTTCAGAATTTGTAGATGGAAAATACCGACGCATCGAGCGTGATAACTGAATAGTGGAAATAAATACAAAGAGAATAGAAAGAAGTTAGAAAGAAGTTAGAAAGAGCATAGATAGAAAAGAGGAACACCATGAAGTACTTCAGACAATTATTACTCCCACTAATGACTCCGGTGTTACTCGGAACAGGCAGTAGCTTTGCACAAGTAAACTCATCTGTTGAAAATATTATTGGCGAAGTAGATTTTGCCACATCTTGCTCTGCCGAAGTTGCCGAGACTTTTAACGTGGCAGTTGCCATGTTGCACTCATTCGAGTTCGATGAATCCCGCGGCGTGTTTGAGCAGGTAGCAGATGCGGAGCCAACTTGTGCCATGGCTTATTGGGGTATCGCCATGACCCTGTATCATCCGTTATGGGCTGCACCTTCTCCTAATGAGCTTGCCCAGGGCGCGGCTGCCGTTGCAAAGTCGCGGGAGCTTGCGGAACAGCTAACTCCAAGAGAACGACTCTATATCGATGCCATTGGATCGTTTTTCGATTACGAAGATAACTCTTCCCACGGCGAAAGAGCGCAGCGTTATGAAGCAGCCATGACGCGAGTTGTTGAAGAGAATTCAACAGATCGCGAAGCCGAAATCTTTCATTTGCTGGCCCGTTTAAGTAATGCCGATCCAACGGATAAAAGCTACGCCACCCAGAATCAAACCGGTCCTTTGCTGGAAGCGTTATTTGAGGAGATGCCCGATCATCCGGGTATAGCCCACTACATTATTCACAGTTATGACTATCCCGAGCTGGCAGATCGCGCCGAACATGCTGCCGATCGCTATCTCGAGATTGCGCAGTCCATGCCCCATGCGCTGCACATGTCTGGCCACATCTATACCTTGCTGGGCTTCTGGAATCGGGCGGTACACGCCAATATGCTGTCTGTGGAGGCGGCGATAGAAAGGGCGGAAATTCTTGGTCTTGGGGAGGGCACCCAAAACGAATTGCACTCACTGGATTACCTGGTTTACGCCTACCTGCAACAGGGTGCAAACGACAAGGCGCTGGAAGTAGTTGAGCGTGTCGCGTCGTATAAGAATATGAACATGAATAACGGTGTTGTTGCATTCAATGCCACGGCTATACCAGTGCGTTACGCCATGGAGCGCCAGGACTGGGAAGCTGCAGCAAACATTCCCTTGCTCGACGAGAGTAATAGTGAAAGCTGGAACGATCAAATCTGGAATTCCCAGGCGCTTATTTACTGGGCGCGCGTACTCGGTGCGGCTAAGACTGGAAAATATGTGCAGGCCGAAGCGGAACTTGTTGAACTGGCAAAGATCAGCGCATCTTTGCAGGACTATGAAAGAATCTGGGGGCGAAACACTTCCGAGGTTTTTCGATTACAAGCCGCTGGATGGCTTGCCTATGCGGGGGGAGAAAATGCACAAGCGGAAAGCTTAATGCGTGAAGCCGCCGCGCTCGAAGATCAAACAGACAAAAGCAGTATTAGCCCGGGCCGAGTGCTTCCAGCCCATGAACAGCTCGGTGATTTGCTGTTAGAGATTAACCGACCGGAAGAAGCATTGGCTGCCTATGAAAAGTCCATGCCTTATGCGCCGGAAAGAAGAAATACCTATAAAGGCGCAGCGCAGGCAGCAGCGGCTATTGGTAATACCGAATTGGCTAATCGCTATAATCAGAAGCTGGAGGAATTGGCTTCTCGGTAGTTATAGTGAGAATGCCTATATATGCCTCTTAAATGTTAGTGACATTTGCGCCGGTAACTAATGGTGAAAGGTTGCTTACAGTATCTCTTGAAGAAAAGGAATGACGGTGGATGCAATTACGGTAGCTAACATCCAATACAGCACAGTAAATTTGCTATCAATTTGCGCAAAGCGTTTTTCCATGTGAGCTTGCTGCTCGGCGAATTGAGCAGCTAAGTAATCTTTAGTTACCAGTTTTTCCAGATTCACATTAAATGCCTCAGTCAAAACCTCAGCCTGAACTTCCGCTTGCTCTAGCGGCACGCCAGCCTGTTCAAGTCGGCGCACAAACTTGTGCGTATCGAATATAGTAATCGCCATCATACACTCCTTGTAAATCGCGTCTTGGGCATCGAGATTAGTCTGCAATTAGGGAAATTGCAATTTTCTAACTAAATAAAAAAGGGGCAGAGATTTCTCTCTGCCCCTTTTTGTTTGCTTAAAATTTCTATTCCCGTTCTGCTAACAGCTTCTCGTATCCTTCATCATCAAGGTGGGTCACTGCAATCCAGGCATGGGACATTTCATCGGTAGTCCGTTGACCCGCGCCAACCCATTGATCCGGATCCGGGTTATGGGGGTTGGCTGCCGTGTTGTCATACCATGCAGTAAGAATGATGGTGGCGCCAGCCGGTACTAGCGGTTGATGGCCTTCTTCGTAAACATGGCTGTGGTTCCAGCCTGCATTCCAGTCAGACGCCATACTCACTAACTCCCGTCGTCCAGTGCTGGGGTCGAAGATCTCCAGGGACATGGCAACTCCGCGCAGATGTAAGTGTGGCTGCCAGCTATCGAGACGAACCGGGTGATCAAAAGAATGGAAACCCTGGGTCATCAATTTGCCATGGGGCTCAATCAGGAAATCACCGCCGCCATCTAGTGCATACAGCGATAAATCCTGGCGATAGGCTTCATCTTCAACAAACTCATCTTCTTCATCGTGGAACCAGATGCCGACAGAAACCTGGTCATCAGGATGGGCAATACCATCGGGGTAGTAGTGGATACTCCAGCTCACCATGGCATCGGAAGGAATGGTTCGACAGGCGCCTTTTGGAATCTTTTCGCCAAGCTTGCCGAAGGCAAATTCAGATAACAGCCCTGAGAAATTCCATTCCCCTTCGTCGTTCTGGCTTACGAACATGGAATTGGCATGGTGAGTAGCACCATGGCCATGGGCGGATGGCAGCGTTTCGATAGCTTTAATACAACGATTCTCACTTATGCCAGTTGGTACTCGTGGATTCCACCACAGGTCCTGGCCGTTGGCAGGTACATCCCATGGAGTGGACATGATCACGTGGTCTGGTGGTCCCAGTTCAGGTCCAAGACGCCATTCTCCTTTGTTAGGGTATTGTCTGGGTGGTGGTAAATTCTCGGGATTACCCAGCGGTGATCCGGCGTTCACCCAGGCCACAACCGTATCGATGTCTTCCTGGGACATGCGCCAGTCGTTCTTCAATTCCTGGATACCCTTATCCGAATCATACTGATAAGGAGGCATCTCCCGGTTCGCTATTTTTAATCCGATAAGCGGAGCCCAGGGTCGTACTTCCTCATAGGAAGTGAAAGACATGGGGCCGATCTGTCCCGGCTGGTGACAGCTCTGGCAGTTATCCTGGATTATTCGTGAGACTTCGTTCGCGTAAGTGGGGTGATCAGCTGCTTCCTGGGCAAGAAGTTGCGCAGGCAGGAAAGCTATGGCTGACAAGAGACCTAGTACACTAGCCTTTTTCATACTCGACTCCGTTTTCATTTATTTGGCACTACTCTGGTGCCGCTGTTAAACAGGGATTAACGATTTTTGGAAATACTTAACCGAGTGTAGTTTAGAGGGCCTGTCTAAGCAGATTTTGATGTACATCAGCTTGGAGGCAATGAATTGAGGAAATTCGCGGCTTCTGGGTGTTTTTTGCTAGCTAATTCTCGCGGTCCCAGTGCTTTTGAGTCATAACGCCTGTTTCCTTTTCGATTGCTTCCATGGCATCGAGGATTAGATCTTCCCGCCATTTCTGGCCAATGAGCTGCACACCCGATGGCAGGTTTTCCACCAGGTCCACCGGTACAAAGCCGGCAGGCATGCCGATGTAATTCACGCCGTAGCTATAAATAGAAGCGCCAAAAATATCTTTGACTCCTTCGAAGGTTTCGTCGTAGTCGTAAGGGTAGCCTGGCCGCATAAGATAGGGAGTCAGTACCAGGGGATACTCCGCCAGTAACAGGTTCCATTCCCTTACCATGCGGGTGCGTTCGGCGATACCGTGAAGATAGCCTTCGGCATCCACCATTTTTTCCAGTTTGTAATAGTCATTAAAAATCTGCTTGATGATTTTGCTGCCATGTTCGGCAAACACTGGCTCCAGCGTCTTCTTCATCTCGAAGTTGGTTACTTGTAACCAGGCTGCTGCAGGTTCGGAAATAGGTGGCGTTTCAATTTCTTCAATTTGATAGCCGGCGCTTTCCAAAATTGAAGCAGCTCTATCCAGGCTGGCAACAATATCCTTATGAATTGGATAGCCGTGTGCTTCTTTGCAGAAACCCACTTTAGGCAGACCAGTATCTTCATGCTTGAACGGCATAGGCACATGCCAGGGATCGCGCGGATCATGTTGCATTAACACTTCGGTGCCCAAACGCACATCTCTTACTTCGCGACAAATTACGCCCTGTACCGACATTAACTGCGCCAGCATGCCACGTTCCGCCTTTGCCGAGGGAAGATAAGCAGGCACGCGACCAAGCCCCGGTTTCACCGTGCTCAGTCCGCAGGCAGTTGCGGGATAGCGCAGTGAGCCAGCGATGTCATTGCCATGATGAATGGCGCCGAACCCCGCAGCACAGGCCGCGGCTGCGCCACCGGAAGAACCGCCCGGTGACATCTCCAGGTTCCAGGGGTTGCGCGTTAGGCCATATAACGGATTGTCCGTGGTCAAACGCATGGACATTTCAGGGGTGTTAGTGCGACCAATAATAATGGCGCCAGCGTTTAAGAGGTTTTGCACGACAGGGGAGTTATCTGGCGCGATTACATCTTTAAATACTTCCATACCATTGGTGGTTGGCCTGCCTTTGGTATCGACATTAACTTTCACGGTGACCGGCACGCCATGTAATGGCCCTAATGCCTCGCCATTGGCTAGGGCGGCATCTGCTTTTTCCGCAGCGACCAGGGCCTGTTCGTTCAGGGGATCGACAATGGCATTGAGTTCGGAGTTTTTCTCCGCGACGCGATCGAGTACCGATTCAACAACTGCGGTAGAAGAAAATTTACCAGTGCTAATTCCTGCAGCCTGATCGACGGCGCTGAGTTGCCAGAGATGTGCCATTGCTTGCCTCAATGAAAAGAGAAAGCAGAAGCATAAAGTGGGTCAGAGTAAAAATACAGTGCTGAAATTCGTTCTTCTATTTATTACTACAAATTTATAACTACGAATCCGGATTCATGTTCTCAGCAATCTCGGCCAGTCGAGAAGCTAGTAGTGATTCAGCTTGCTCGAAATACGGATTAGAGTAAAAATCCAGATATTAAGTTCCCTGCGTATCTCTTTGCTTCAATTTCTTAACCCAGAACAAACTTTTGCTAAGGCCCTGGCGCTAGACTGAGAGCTGGCCATTAGTATTTTTAGAGTCGCCATGCACCGAAGACAATTTCTTGAGACCTCTGGCATTCTGGGTAGCGGGCTATTGCTACCTGCTACGCTGTGGGGTCAGTCGCTTGATAGCAATCCGCTGAATATTCCAGCACTGTTAATGGGGGAGCGCAGTGGTAACCGGCAGCGTTATCAATTGGATGTTCGCAGTGGAGAAACAGAATTCTTCCCGGGTATTTCGACTTCCACCTTTGGTATTAACAGTGATTTTCTTGGCCCCACACTGCGTTTACGTCGCGATGATGAAGTAACGCTCGCAGTAAATAATCAGTTAGATGAATCAACCACCTTACACTGGCATGGCTTGCATGTTCCGGCCGCTGCCGATGGCGGACCGCACCAGGTGGTTGAACCAGGCGCATCCTGGAATGCAAATTTTCATGTTAACCAGGAAGCTGGCACATTCTGGTATCACTCCCACCTGTTAGGAAAAACCGGCGAGCAGGTTTATAAAGGTCTCGCTGGTATGTTGTTAATCGAAGACGAAAACAGCAACTCACTTGAGATTCCTAATGAGTACGGTGTTGATGATATTCCGCTGATTATCCAGGATCGCAACTTCAATGCGGATGGAAGTTTTCGTTACATGAACACACCCATGGAATCCATGTTAGGTGTTTTTGGTAATACCGTAATGGTTAACGGTACGATCAATCCACGCTTCGAACTTGGAACAGACAAAATCCGCTTCCGTTTGCTCAATGGTTCCAATGCAAGAACTTATAATCTTACTTTTAGTGATGGCAGAGAGATGCACCAGCTGGCCTGCGACGGTGGTTTCCTGGAATCACCAGTATCCATGCGACAGATTGAACTGGCGCCGGGTGAGCGCTGCGAGATTGTTGTCGATTTTTCTGACGGAGCGCCAGTAGATTTAATCAGCATTCCCATGGCGGCGGACTCACCATTTCGAACCACTGGCATGATGGGCAATATGCACACCATGAACCAGGTGCGTTTGCAGATATTATCCATTCAACCGCAAGCTAACCGGGAAAACTCGCCTGCCATTCCATCAAGACTGACTACTCTGCCTGAAATCGATCCCGGCAGTGCCGATCGCATTCGCCAATTCACGCTATCCATGGGAATGGGTATGGGCATGATGATGGGTCGCGGCAGAGGAGGAGACAGAGGAGGGGACAGAGGAGGCGGAGGCCGAGGTGGAGGTCCAGGAAATAGGGGGCGCATGGGTGGTGGCATGGGATCAATGCACAGGATTAATGGCGAAGCCATGGATATGGCTACCATCAATGAACGAGTACCAGTTGGTTCCACCGAGATCTGGGAAATTGAAAACAACTCCATGATGATGCATCCCTTCCACATCCATCATGGACAGTTTCGTATCGTCGACAGTAATAACCGAGCCTGGCCAGCCCATGAGCAAGCCTATAAAGATACGGTCAAAGTCGGGCCGGGCCAGAGGGTGCGGGTATTAATGAAGTTTGAAGACTATGCTGATCCCGAGCTGCCTTACATGTATCACTGCCATATTCTGGAACATGAAGATGCGGGAATGATGGGGCAGTTTGTGGTTGAGTAGTACTAAATAGAAAAGGAGAGGTCAGAGTAAGAATACAGTGCTGTATTTTAACTCTGACCCCTGTTTCTTTTCTCAATAGAAGCTAATTCGAACGATGTGGTTGCGCAATACCTGCAGCATCCCTCTCAGCCGAAGACATTTGGTTAAGATTCAAGATACCCAGCATTCCTGCAACAGTTTCCTGCTCAAACTCAGTCAGGTCGGCAATAAACTTATCAGCAGTGGCCATCCAGGCATCGCGATCGTCAGCGTTGGCGGCGGCTTCAAGGGCGGCAATCAACTCGGTACGATCAGGTCGCGGTGGTGCTGATGCTTGCGGAGAGTCCGCGCCAAACATTCGTGGTGGAACCAGGGCGAATGAAACGATCTGAATTCGCTCGGAATCTGCTTCTTCATCCATCCAGCAGGAACTGGGTGGGGTAATACCTGCTGTTTCGAAAGGCAGGTTGAAGTTAAGCCCGGCAAACGGGCCATTGGAAGAGGGCACAAACCAGACGTGAATCATGTGCAGCGTCTGGCCTTCCGGAGCGAATTGCGGATGGTCGTGCCACTTGGCCAGATCACTCTCGAAGGGAACCGGCATGGTGGTATCCGGTACATCGTAGAATGTGTAGGCCGCACCAACCAACTGGTCCTTGCCATCGATGTTGGTGAACATGATGTTATCCGGCTTATCAACGTCCAATGGATCTGCCATGCGTTCGGGATGAACATAGTGCACACCCATGCCGGGAATATCGCCTATTACAGGCATCCAACCGGCAGCCCGGGCCTTCTCCGGTGTATCCAGCTCGGAATACTCTGCCTGCAGCGCAGCAAGTTGCTGACGATCAGCCTCGGGCAGTCCAGCCCATGGGGGCGTTGCCAGAGTCGTACAATCCACGGCCACATTGGCGTGGGCGTGGTTGTGGCTACCATGGGCATCATGGTCCTGGGCAAAAATCAGGGTTGGGAATAACAATCCGATCGCCGTTGCGATGGTACCTGTTTGAAAAAGTGGTTTGATTCGGGACATATGGGGCCTCCGATAAATTGGGGAGTTCAATACTCAATGCAAGGAAATTACTAATGCCAGTTTGTTCTTCTTTAATCGATTTGTAAATTCATATGCGGTGAAGCGTTTGCCAATTTTTACTCGCAAATTTGGCATATGGGAATAGCTCTCTATTGGAAAAATGAGTCTGTTCCTAATTTTCTTCTTCCTCAGGCTCAACTGGTGATAGACGTAAGAGCATACCATCGGCTGTTTCTGTAAGCACGTAAATAAGATCATCTGGTCCCTGCCTGACATCCCGAATGCGCTCACCCAGTTCTTCCAGTATCCATTCCCTGGCAGTTTCTTCACCGTTTTCGTTCAGGACTATTCGTTCCAGGTGACCTGTTCTTAAAATTCGACCTACGCGCATGGAGCCGACAAAGGCATGATTTTTCCACGCTGGAAATTTTTCACCGGTGTAAAACATCAAGCCGGATGGCGCGATGGATGGCAGCCAGAATACAACCGGTTGTTCATATTCTCCCCGCCATGGTTGTTGCGCGATTCTGGGTCCGTTGTAAGCCCTTGCATAGGAAACCACCGGCCAGCCGTAATTTGCTCCCGGCCTGATAATATTCAGCTCATCGCCACCCTGGGGAGCATGTTCGTGAGCCCATAACTCGCCGGTCACCGGGTAAAAGGCGAGGCCGTGTTGATTGCGGTGACCCATTGAGTAAATCTCGGCGTGATAATCGGTTTGCCCGGCAAAAGGATTTCCAGGAAAGGGACTGCCATCATCAAGCAGATGCAATACCTTGCCGGAATGCCAGCTACCATCCTGGGCCCGCTCGGCAGTGCGACCCACGGTATAAGCACCACCGACAGTCATGAACAGTGAACCATCGGGTGCGAATACGATGCGTGAACCCCCAGCATGATTGGGAGTTGAGACAAAAATATCCCGCATGTCCTGGAAGCCGTTGCCGTCAAAGCGAGCTCTTGCCAGGGCAATGGTTTCCTCGCGCTCACCCAGCGGCTTGTTATAAGTGAGATAGACCAAACCGTTATTGGCATAGTCCGGGTGTAAGGCAATATCCATAAGCCCGGAAAGCTGCATCGTATGCACTTCCGGTGTACCCGGAAGTGGATCCGGTTCCAATACGCCGTCTCGAAGCAGGCGAACATTTCCATCACGCTCTGTTATCAGCATATTGCCATCAGGCAGGAATGCCATCCCCCAGGGGTTCTCCAAACCGCTGGCAACCACTTCCACCAGAATGTCGTACTCGTCTGTTTCGAAGATCATGGGTAGATCATCGATGGTTGGTGTTGAGTAACGTGGAACCAGATCTGTATCTGTCGCAGGCTGAGCCATTACGAACCCAGGTGCCAGCAATAACAATAATAGAAATTTTATAAGGCGGTCAGCTATTGATGAAGATGTAACAGTGCTGCTGTATTGTTGTAAGAACATGACGCGGCTCCTGTGCATAGAAAAAGTCTTTATTTGGGAAAAATACTTTCGTCCCTATTTTTATTGTTGATCTGCTTCCAGTCTGCGTGCGCCGGCGAGAGAACCCGACAAGGAGTAATTGCCTTCGTGGCAGGCATACTCATAGAGTTGCCCGTCTATGGCATGGAAGCTGAGTTCTGCTGTCCAGGATTGGCTGTATAGGTCAGCATCTTCCACGGTGAACTGGTAAACAATTTCCGTGTCAGAATAACGCTCGAAGCGTTCGGTTACCTTGCCGTTTTCTGTAATAGCTGTGGAGCTTTGCTGCATCTGCAGCGGATTGACATTTACAGTCTCCACCACCAGCGCGCCATCTTCATACCAACCCACCGAGTCTCCCATGTATTGTTGCAAGACCGCCGGTCGGCGATTGGCGCGGGCTTCTGCGGCCGAGCTATAGATGGGGATAATGCGCGCATCATGCATCTGCTCGATGTCTATCATCACGTAATCATCGGTTTGAACGAACTGATAAGTGTTGTTGTAGAGCCCGCTTTGCATGGCCGGGCCGGCTCTGCCCTCAGAAAGAATACAACGCTCTGACAGGGGAAAGGCCTCGGGGCCATCAAAGTTGCCGATGCCTGTTACGTAGCGGCTGCCGTAACTGGTGCGGCGAAAATCGGTGGTAGGGTTTTCCAGGCGCGGTACTTGTCCATTGGGCGGATCAATAATATAAGAAGTTCGATACTCGCCCCTGACCCGCATCAGGTTGGAACCGGGATCGACCCAGAATTGATTGTATGCCCTGGCACCGAAGTCTTCAGAACCCGCGGTTGGCAGGTTATTGACACCATCACCGTCATCAAAGCCACCCTCGACACCACCAGTTGGCAAGCTGTCTGCAATGAGCCGGGCTTCCTCTGCAGATACCACCAGTGAGTCCAACCCGCTAAAGCGCGTGAGATTGGTTAGTGACCCATTGGTCCAGATCCCTTCCAGATCGGGTCGTGCAGTGTTTTGAGCCAGGGCGCCGGTGCACAACAGCGCGGTGCACAGCAGCAAACTACCAATTCGGGCGGGTTGTTTTAGTAGAGTTGTCAATTGCTGTGTCCTCGGTGTGGTATATAAAAGGAGCAGATCCATTTTTAAACATTTTTACCTAAGTCTTCCCAATGCGCCAGAAAAATGAATTTGTCCCTTTTTGAGTTCTTGCTACTGTATTTAATATTCTGGTGTTATTTATCACCGTATGTATCAATCTCCCAACCTATACACATGCAACCCATTCCCACTCCTCGGGTAATGAATCTCTGGCGCTAGCGAATTAGGACCCAAGCGCGGACTACCACCGCCTAAGCCAGTAGACACCGCAATATACTGAACCCCATCAACCTGAAACGAAACCGGAAAGCCCTGCACTGAAGTGCCTAACCTTGTTCGCCACAGTTCGTCACCGTTGCTCACATCTATTGCACGAAAGTTGCGGTCGAGATCGCCAACAAAAGCAACGCCACCTGCTGTTGAGAGAACACCGGTTAGAAAAGAGGGACGCTGTTCGATGCTCCAGATTTCTTCCATGGTATCCACATCGTAAGCAGCGAGTTTGCCCAGGTTGCCATTGGTACCTGGCATTTCCAGAAACGGACGTGAGCGTATGCCCACACCGCCGGAACCTTCTACCAGTGCAATCTCTGCGCCGGTCATCTGCATGCAGGTTTGAAACATGGGAATGATCAGTATTTCTTCACCGGGGTGATAGCTCATGGGGTGCCAGTTCTTGCCACCGGCGGTACTGGGGCAGGAGTCTATGGCTTCGTTGATCCGATGGTTGCGAATATCCTGGCGGTAGGTGACGGCGCCGGTGTTCGGGTCGATGTTATCGAACACATCCTGGTAAACCATCTCCTTGTAATCAAGAAACTCGCCGGTGGTGCGATCGAGTTTCCACAGGATGCCGTGTTTGCCGGCGTTGAATACGACAGAGCGTCCACCTACATCAACCAGTACCCGTTCGTATACCTCATCGAGATCAAGAGTCTCGCCGGGAACAAACTGGTGGTACCACGCCAGAGAGCCATTGTTAGGACGAAGGGCGAGGGTGGAGTTGGTGTAAAGCGCAGCATCATCGACGGTCATGCCGCGACTTGCTGCTACCCAGGGTTTCGGTTGTGCTACACCGTAATAAATTAAATCCAGTTCTGGGTCGTAGCTGCCAGTAATCCAGGTATCACCACCGCCGCGAATATGATCGGGAAGATTCGCCCAGGTGTCGCCGCCGGGTTCGTCCGACTGGGCAACGGTGTTAAATGTCCATAAGACTTCACCGGTATCGGCATCCATACCACTGATGTAACAACCGGCATGGCTGAATCGTTCACAACCATTTAATCCCTGGATAACGGTACCGTTTACGACAATCGGACCGCTGGTGCTCTGGTGGCCCTGGGTTTTGTCGCCGAAGCGCGTCATCCACTCCAACTCACCTGTGGCGGCGTCGAGAGCAACCATGCGGGTATCGGAAGTGGCGAAAAAGATTTTGTCTTCATAGATGGCAAGGTTACGACTCATGCCAGAATAGCCCTGGGATTCGATACCGAATTCATGCTCCCAGATCAGGTTGCCGCTGCGGGCATCCAGTGCCTGCACGATATTGCCGTAATTGGTGAGGTAGATGATGCCGTTGTATACCAGCGGCGAGGGTGCATTCCATCCACCTTCAGTCATGGACCAGGACCAGACCAGTTCGAGATCATCCACGTTTTCTCTATTAATTGAATCGAGCTCACTGTAACTCCAGGACTGGTAGTTACCGCGAATCATCATCCAGTCATTGGGGGAAGGGGAGCGCAGCATCTCATCGGTGACTGGAATAAAGTCTGGTACGGTGCCAGCTACTCTTAATCCAGCCGCTGCTGTTTGTGATTGTCCTTGTGGGCGAAGTTGCGCTCTTTCCTCGGGATCCGGCGTAGCAGCTGAAGCAGTTGCTCTTTGTTCTATTAATGTTTCAATCGACGTCGATGCAGTAGCACTCAATTCAACACTGCCTGCGCTCACACCATTGGCTGCCAGCAGGTAAGCCACTACATCGATATAAGCCTGATCACTGAGTCGACCCGGTTGGTCGACAGGCATGGTTGCTTTGATGCGATCGAATAAATCTGCTGGGCTCTGCTCGGCCCAATTTATTAAAAAGTTCTGCCCGGCTAACTGCACTGCTTCAAAACTGCCCTGAAAGTCAGACCGATGACAGCTGGCGCATTCAGTTTCGTAAACTTCACCACCCCGCGATGCCTGGTCAGCGGTGAATCCATCTGGCTGGTCTTGCGCCGACAGGTTTGTTGTCAGTGCACTGGTTAATGCGGCGGCGAGCAAGGCAAAGTGTCTCATTCCCGATCGTCGGCCTTGTGGATTATTGTTCTTTTTTATATGCGGGTTCATCTGCTTCATCTGCGGGCTCACTGGAAGAGGGATCAGGTTGAAAATACCGCAGTTTTTGGTTTTAGGGAATTTTTCGGTCTGGCTGATTGCGTCGGTTGCTCAGATTCATCGAAAACTTAAAAATTGGCCCATCCAAAAGCCTCCCATAGCCCTAACAGGGCGGCAAACTGAGCATTTCCGCCGGTAAAGCTTTCTATACAGCAGCTCCCCGGGGCGCTAGACTAAGTCTTTACGGTGACAACTCCGTAGCGCTTAGAACAATGCAATAACAACAGGCGACAACAGCCGCCGTCAGCCTTGCAAATGGAGTATCGAATGAAGGCAACTCTCATTAATTCCAGTTATCCCAATAATCCCGGTTTTCTCAGTTACCAAGCTAAGTTACTCCTTTTCATCCTTGCTGCGCTCTGCAGCTTCAATGCCGCTGCCCAGGACATCCCCCGCTTGCCGGATGGTAAGCCGGATTTTAATGGCATCTGGCAGGTTAATAATGAAGCGAACTGGGATCTCGAGCCCCATATCGCCCGCCATTCGGTGATGATGCGGGAGGGCCCGGTTAATCCCGTACCTGCTGCGGAAACCTTGCGGGCCGGTGCGGTTCTGTCAGTACCCGGATCCATGGGCGTGATTGTCGGTGGTGGCCAGATTCCCTATAACGAGCAGGCACGCCGGGTCAAAGAAGACAATGCCGCCAATTGGGTAACAAGGGATCCGGAAGTTAAGTGCTACATGCCAGGTGTACCTCGTGCGACTTATATGCCCCATCCATTCCAGATTATTCAGAGTGAGAATGATATTTTCATCGCCTATCAGTTTGCTGGCGCGGTGCGTGACATTTATATGGAAGATCCGGGACCTGCGCCGGTAGATTCCTGGATGGGCTGGTCCGCCGGTCGCTGGGAAGGGGATACTCTGGTGGTCGAGGTCACCGGTTTAATTGACCAGACCTGGTTGGATCGTGCCGGCAGCCATCATAGCTATCAGATGAAAGTGACCGAGCGCTACACCCTGATGGGCCCTAACCATATTGATTACGAGGCCACTATCGAAGATCCACTGGTCCTGACTGAACCCTTCACCATCAAAATGCCCATTTACCGTCGGATGGAACCCAATGTCCGGTTAATGGATTTTCGCTGCGTGGAGTTTGTAGAAGAGTTAATATTCGGTGAGTATCGAAGATACCCACTGCCGCGAGATTAAGAAGGAAATAACGAGGAGTAAAGCAATGCCTGGTTCATTCAAAACACTCTGCCTTAATATGTTGGCTATTACCGGCCTGGTACTTGCGCCGCTTAGCTTAGCGCAAGACGGTGACATTCCCCGCACGCGGGATGGCAAACCAGATTTTTCCGGTACCTATGATGTGTCGACACTGACACCCATGCAGCGGCCAACAGAATTCGGCAATCGCCTTATCCTGACCAATGACGAAGCTTTCGCCATTGCCAACGCTGATTTCGAAAGAAAGGAAGAGCGGCAACAGGGCAGCGATCCCAACCGCAGTGCACCTCCCCAGGGTGGTGATGGTTCTACCGGTGCATCCGGAAACGTGGGTGGTTACAACACCTTCTGGATCGATAACGGCACCGATGTGGTTCGCATCGATGGCGAGTTTCGTTCTTCTATTATTACCGATCCGCTGAATGGTCGATATCCACCAGTAACTGATGAAGTGCGGGATGCTTTTCGTGCAGCATTGGGAGCCGGTGAAGCACCACGCCGGGAAGGTGGCGCCAATGACGGTACGGCTTACTGGTTAGACGCTGGTCTCGATGCACCGGGTCCTTATGACAATCCGGAAAACCGTCCATTCGCGGAACGCTGCATTCTCTCTTTCAGCTCAACCGCGGGGCCACCCATGATGCCCGCGCTCTATAACAACCACAAACGCATCGTGCAGACCGAAGATGTCATCCTGATCAATGTCGAGATGGTGCATGAAGCACGTATTGTGCGCATGAATGCCGAGCACGATCCGTCTCATATCAAGAAGTGGTTAGGGGATTCAATCGGTTGGTGGGAAGGCGACACGCTGGTGGTGGAGACTACCAATTTTCGCGATACGCCGGCTTTCTCTCGTGGTTCGGCCAACATGAAGGTTACCGAATACTTCCGCTATGAGAATCCTGAAAAGCTTATCTATAGCTTTACCGTCGAAGATCCTACTGTCTGGGAAGCACCATTCAGCGGTGAATACTCCTGGCCTCGCACCGACAACAAAGTATTCGAGTATGCCTGTCATGAAGCGAACTATGCGCTGGAAGGCATCATGAAGGGTGCCCGTGTTATGGAGATGGAATACCGCGGTGAAGATCCCGGCGGTATCCCTAACCCCACCCAATAAGATTACGAGAAATCGAGGAACACAATTATGAAATCTAAATTCCTTATCTTGAAAATTGGCGCTGCACTGATGGCTGCCGCGGGATTATGGGCAAGCATGGGTTCCCAGGTTATTGCGCACCACGCCTTCAGCGCGGAATTCGATCCTAATCGGCCTGTACTCCTGCGCGGTCCAATTACCCGGGTGGAATGGGTGAATCCCCATACCTGGATTCATTTGGAAGTGACTAACGATGATGGCAGTACCACAGTCTGGATGGTGGAAGGTGGAACCCCTAACACCTTGCTCCGTCGAGGCCTGGCACGGGATACCATTTTGCCAGGTACCTACATCGTCGTAGATGGCTACCAGAGTAAAGACCGCAGTGCGCGGGCCAACGGACGTGATATCACTTTCGAAGATGGTCGGAAGTTCTTCATGGGTTCATCCGGCACCGGCGCACCTTACGACGACGACCCTGAGCGAAATTAAAGCCGGGGAATAAAAAACAAAAAGGGTGGGAGTAACGCTATCGAATTACTCCCACCCTTTTTTTTGTTCGTGAAAATAGTCTGTCGCTGTTTATTCCAGTAGCTCGCGAATGGGTGTTCCCATGGCCGGGTTGTAGTCGCGAGAGTCCTCTCCCAATAGCTCCATTAATGTCGCGGCAATACGATCAGAGCTAAGGCAGTCATCGCCAGTTTGTATAAGGCCTGCTTCCGCCACGCCCGGGCCCATGGCAGCCAGCCAGGTGGCTTCAGAGCCTACAATGCCATCGGCGTATTGTGTTAATCCACTATTTGGCCGCCGGGTCGCCTCTTGACTCGAATGGTGCATCCATGAGGCAAGCGGGTCTTCGCCGCGCCCATGATCGACTGTTATAAAAAGCACCGTGTTGTCGCGATACTGTTCGATTGATTGAAGGGTCGTCCATATTTCCTCAATAAAGCGGTCAGTTCTCCGGGCTGCATAAATGTACTGGTCATACTCACCATCATGGGCAAAATCATCGGTTTCGCCATAGCTAATGAAAAGTACTTTAGGGCGTTCTCGACGCAAGTAAGAGAGCGCGTACTGATGAGTGAAGAAATCATTGCGCACAGTCGACCAGGGAGTGGGAATTTCTGTCTGCATCTTGTTAAGAAAAGATTCGTATTCATCAGCCGGGTTCGGTTCTATGGAAAACGCATTGACATGAATTCCGCTTCGCTCCACGTTGAAGATAAAAGGAAAGACATCCCAGGAAGCAAAAGCCGCCGTCTTGCCTTCATAGATTGAATTACTTTCCAGTAATTCCAGAAAAGTACGCTCGGAGTTTGGAATTTTGCTGTTAGAGTTTATGGAGGGATTTACCACGCCAGTGAGAATTTCAGAATAACCGGGATAAGAGAAATACCAGTTGTTGCTGACAGCGGCGCAGGAGTTTTGTAGACGATTTCCCGCATAGCTCCCCCGGGCAAAAACAGTATTATGCATGAAGGGAAGTAGTGTCTTGGCCCGTTCATTTGAGTCGCTTTTCCAGAACTGCTGCATTAACTGTTCTGCTTGCGAAGAATACTCTGCATGAGTGGCCAGACTTTCATCGATTCCGGCAAACACTTCTTGCCAGCGCAGTCCGTCAAAAGTAATCAGTACTACATTATCGACGCTGTAAACTTTGATTGGCAGTAACAAAGTCAGTGCGATCACTACAGTCAGAAAGTTTCTCAATTTATTGCACCACGCCAGCTAATCATTACTAAGACTCTTCAGTTTCGGTTAATTCTACTCTGTCCCTAGTTATCAATAAAAGCTTCGCCATCCAATTGTGCCTGGATCTCTTCGGGAATTTCTAGCTGCATATGATTTGCAATAGAAGGAAGAATATCGACAATTGCCGGCATTTCATAAAAGCTTGGCTGGAGGTCCTGGCTATTAGTGACAATCCAGATCAGTCTTTCCCGTTCGCTTTGTCGGCCGTGACTTTTTCCGCTAAGACGATCCCGGCCATGATCGGTGGTAACTACGATTAACCAGTCTTCATTCATCGATTCTTGTCGGTGTTTAACCGCTTGCCAGATTTTACCGATGTTGCCATCCATCAGGGTCACCGCTGCAGTCATCTCTTCGCTGTCACCGTATCGATGTCCTATATCATCGGTGTACTGCAGGTAAACCCAGGACAGGTCAGGCCCGATCTCCTGAACATAGCGTTCAGCCTCATCGCTTACGATCTGATCTATCGCCTTTATGTAGTTACTGGCGTCGTCATGGGGGAAGCGTTCCGTGTCCAGCTCGAAACCATCGTAGTAGTAGTCGAGTTTGCTGCCGCCTGCCTCGGGCAAGCCATCACCTATCAAACCCGTTCGATTATCCAGCCAGGTTGAGAACAATGCGGTTTGTAATTCCGGATCATGGTTCTTGGTGATTCTGAAAATATCCCAATACTGGTAATCAGGATTCTCAATGGAGTTGGTGTACACATTGTGTTTGTTTGCCCAGGTGCCGGTGAGCAGGGAGTTGTAGCCCACGGCTGACACAGTCGGGCTCTGGGTAGGTCCGTCAACTTCACCGCCCACATAGGCGTGCCCGTAGCCCCCGATGCCTGCTATCTCATCGATAAACGGGGTGTCTGTCGCTTCGATTACATCGGCAGGTATGCCATCGACAATCAGGAAGATCGCCTTGGGCGTTGGCGTTTCATCATCTCTTAATGAGTTGATCGCCACCAGGAGCAGGGCGACTAACAAGGCGCCAATGACAAACTGTCTGCCTAATTCCCAAAATCCTGATGGGCTGTCGTTCATGGTGTTTCACTATGATAAAAGAGATTAGAGAGAAAAATAGAGAGACAAATAGAGAGACAAATACTGATCGATCTTGTTGAATTCAGTCACTGGCCCGCTAAATTAATCTGTGTCTATTCAGCCTATCTTATACAGCATTCACTGTTGAGCTGATAGACTTGCTTCTGTTTTGCGCGCCACTCAATCAATTCAAGCACGCTAATTATGCAAGCTGTACTGTCTGTCGCTGTAGTTGCTGTCCTGGCCATGTCCCTGTTGCTGGTTGTGCGCTGGGGGAATTTAATTCTTATTGGCCAGATGCCAACCCGCTTTTTTGCCTTCTTCGCGATCCTGTTTACCTCAGGATTGGATGTTGGGCTCATTATGTTTCCCCTGACGGAATTCCCTGTGTATGAAGCCGATGCAGCCTATGGATTTACCAATCCACTGGCCATTGAATTTGGTTTCTGGGGATTTCTCATCTGGATTTTTTATTTTTTCACCACGTTTTATTTTTGTGTGGTGGAGCCCCGACTGAAAATTTTTGAAATTCCCTGGGTGAAACTCGTTAACAACGGCATCATCATTGCCACCTGCGCCTTTACCGGCTATCTGTTTTTAACTTACTTGCCAGATTACGTCGATAACATCTCACCCATCAGTCAATTTAGCGTTGTTGGGTTGGTGTTATTGGGTGCTGTGTATTCCAGTACCGATATTCGTTACGTAAAAATTCTCAGCCTGTCCTCCACCTGGTTATTCTTTTCCCTGATTCTCGTTATGTGGGTGTTCGGTGGCCTGGGTATTAGCGGATTGGCTTCCAACCTGGTGCAACTGGGTGGCTATTTCGGCAACCTGCATCGTTTTGTTTTGCCTTTCTCCGATTACCATGCCTTTTACCTGTTCTGGTGGTTTGCCTGGAGCATCATGATCGGGCAGTTTGTTTCACGGTTTGTCGGCGGTTTACCCACCTGGCAATTGCTGTTAGCTTTACTTGTTATCCCTTCCATACCCATCGCCGTATGGTTCTCTGTGCTCTTTGGTGTTTATGAACAGGGAGGGAACATTTCCGGACTAATGAACGGCTTCATGTTGCTGGTGGGCGTGCTGTTCGTCGTCAATTCCCTGGATTCTCTCACCAGGCTGTATACCACTAACCTGCAATTAACCGTTGAGCGTTTCGGTCGACTGAAATACATTGCTATGCACTGGTTGTTACTCTACAGCCTCATTCTTTTCTACCAGTTCACGCCGTTGCAGATCGAATGGATTGGCCTGGTGGTCATCATGCTTTATGTCGTCATCGCCACTTTGATATTCATTCAGCGCCACCACCTGGTACAGGCAGCTAATGAATAGATTGGCGTTAAACAGCATCAGGCGAAAGCAATCGGGCGAAAGTAATTGGATAGTGCAAAGCGAGAGAAAAGCTAAGAGGATCAAACAATCGCCGTGAATGAATTTGATTATATTATTGTAGGAGCCGGTTCCGCTGGATGCGTTTTAGCCAACAGGCTCTCCGCCAATCCTGAACATCGGGTCTTGTTGATCGAAGCAGGGGGCAGCGATAAACATATCCTGGTGCAGATGCCGACGGCCCTGTCTTATCCCATGGCCATGGATCGTTTTAACTGGGGTTATCATTCTGAACCGGAACCGGGTCTCGACGGCAGGCGCATATCCTGCCCGCGAGGCAAAGGGCTCGGTGGTACTTCTTCGATTAATGGCATGGTGTATGTCCGTGGCAATGCCCATGATTTTGAAGAATGGGAATCTTTGGGAGCAGAAGGTTGGGGCTATCGTGACTGCCTGCCTTACTTCAAGCGGGCCGAGACCTGGATAGGGGGCGAGGACACTTATCGCGGTGGAACTGGCCCCTTAAAAGTCAGCGCCGGTAATGAGATGCGGTTAAACCCGCTGTACCGTGCCTTTATCGATGCAGGTATCGAGGCCGGCTACCCGGAGACCAGCGATTATAACGGCGAACACCAGGAAGGTTTCGGGCCGATGCACATGACCGTAGGCAATGGCGTGCGGGAATCCACTTCACGGGCCTATCTTAGGCCGGTAATGCAGCGCTCTAATCTCGAAGTAATTACCAAGGCCCTGGTGCACAAAATTGAAATTGATAACGGTCGGGCTGTTGGCGTTGTACTCGAACGAGGAGGGCAGCTTGCTTCAATTCGAGCAACGAGGGAAGTGATCCTGGCGGCCGGCACAATTGGTTCGCCAGGGTTGTTACAGCTTTCAGGTATTGGCAGTGAAGAAAATCTAAAGGCTGCACAGATTGAGCCCGTAAAAATTCTTAACGGTGTCGGAGAAAATCTGCAGGATCACCTGGAAGTGTACTTTCAGTTTCATTGTAAGCAGCCGGTAAGTCTGAACAACAAGCTCAACTTGTTCAGCAAAGGATTGATAGGCGCCAGGTGGCTTTTATTCAAGAGTGGCCTGGGTGCTACCAATCATTTCGAATCCTGTGCCTTTATTCGCTCCAGGCCGGGATTAAAATCACCGGATATTCAATATCATTTTCTGCCAGCGGCGATGCGTTATGACGGTACCCCTTCAACCAGGGGCCATGGCTTCCAGCTTCATGTTGGCCCCAATAAACCGAAGAGCAGGGGCAGTGTGCGAGTTGTCAGCCCGGACGCGAAGTCGCCACCCCGCATTTTGTTCAATTACTACCAACAGGAAGAAGACATCCAGGCCTGGCGCCAGTGTATCCGCCTCACCCGGGAAATCATGGCGCAATCCGCCATGGATGCCTACCGTGGCGACGAAATCCAACCAGGGCCTACCGTGCAAAGCGACGCGGAAATAGACCAGTGGGTTAAGCAAAACGTGGAGAGCGCCTATCACCCGGCCGGCACCTGTCGCATGGGTAGCCCAGACGATCCGCAATCGGTGGTGGACCCGGATTGCCGCGTGCTCGGTATTCAAAACCTGCGAGTGGTGGATGCGTCAGTTTTTCCAAGCTTGCCCAACGGCAACATCAATGCGCCGGTAATCATGGTGGCAGAAAAAATGGCGGATAAGATCCTGGGTCAGGCGCCGTTGCCAGTTGCCGATGTGCCGATCAGTGTGCCCGAGCAATGGGAAAGCCGCCAGCGGTAAACGGGGTCAGAGTAAAAATGCAGTTGTGAATTGAACTGTATTTTTACTCTGACCCCGTTTTCTTCTTTCCGCGCGAATAAATTAATCTGTGCCAAACTGAGATTCGGTCGTCCTGCTTTTTATAGATCTGCCCCTATTTGTTAACCCAGTGTCGGTCTGGCTCTATGCCAGTCAGTCACCTGCTGGAAAGCATGAGCCAGGGATAGCACGTCAACTTCTCCCAGCGCCGGTCCGCTAATCTGTAATCCTATGGGCATACCGCCCGGACTGAATCCACAAGGAATAGAGATAGTTGGGATGCCGTATATATTGAATGGCATGGGATTGCGTATTAAGTCGGTTGTAGCTTGAGAGTTTGGATCCAGGGCAGACTCGATGGTTACGGGTAAGCGTGCCAAGGTTGGTGTGATCAGCAAGTCTACCTCGTCAAAGACACTTTCAACGGCCTTTCTTACCAGTTTCAATTCATAGAGTGCTTCTGTGTACACGTTAGCTGGAATATTTAGCCCATTGAGAATGCTTGTTAGCGTGATCGGATCATACAGTTCCCGTCTGGTCTCTAATAATTCAGCATGATAGGCATAGGCCTCGACAAAAACAGGATTAACTACTGGCAAAGTTGGTAACTGGATTTCCTGGGTGCTCGCCGTTAGCTCACGCAATACAGTTATTGCGTCGTTTGCTGCTTCACCTATCCCGGACTCAAGATCTTCATAATATTCGCGTGGTATACCCAGGCGAAGTTCAGACGTAGGTCTATTTAAGGCGCCAGCATAATCAGGGATATCGGCGCGTATGCTGGCAATACCCCGGGGGTCATAGCCCACCATGGGCTGTAACATGAGCGCTGCATCTTCTACCGATCGGCACATAGGGCCGACATGATCCAGTGAAACGCTCAGCGGGATGATGCCGCGAATACTCGCCAGGCCGTAAGTCGGCTTCAAACCGGTGATGCCACAATGCGCCGCAGGAATGCGTATGGAGCCACCGGTATCGGTGCCAAGAGCGCCGGCACAAAGTTGCGCCGCAACTGCCGCGCCAGATCCTCCCGATGAGCCACCGGGAATTCGATCCATGGCCCAGGGATTGCGTACCGAACCGAATCCCGTCACCGAAGACGTGGCGCCGTAGGCAAATTCATGCAAGTTAAGTTTGCCCAGAATGATTGCACCGGCATTCTTTAGTCGGGTCACCACTTCAGCGTCTTCTTCTGGAATTCGATCGCCATAAACCGCACTGCCACCGGTGGTCAGTATACCGGCAGTATCGATGTTGTCTTTCAATGCAATGGGTATACCGTGCAGTGGTCCGCGCCAGCCACCATTCTGTAATTCCTGCTGCAATGTTTCCGCTTGAGCCAGTGCCTCAGAATCTGTGATTGTTATATAAGTATTGAGCTGACTGTCATAACGCTCGATGCGACTAAGGTAGGCCTGTGCCAACTCGATTGGCGTTATCTCGCGGGAACGAATCAATCGACTCGCATCGGCGATGCTCAAGCCGGTGAGATCACCAGTCTGTGCAATTGCCGGATTGTTTAACAGGTAGCCGGAGAGGGCGGCGCTGGAAGCTATGAATTCTCTGCGGTTTAGTTTTCTCATTGTGATTCTCAGCGAAGAAAGGGATTAGACCAAACTACAGGAGTTTTCAGGATTAGGGAAACGTAGAAACTAGATTGAAAATCCAGATTGCTCTTTTTATTGTTGCCAGGTTTCTCGTGTCGCAGCTTCCTGAAAAATCTGCCTGTTCTCTGAAGAGGGCGCCGGTTCCGATTCGCCAAAGATAGCGCGAATCCAATGGCCGTCAGTAGGATTTGGAAACAGTATGTACTGCGTACCAAAGCGCTGGCTGTCTTCTTCCATTAGCTCGCTTCTCTGGTCTACATCTGTCACGTAGTACCTGCGGGAGAAATCATTGAGGTTATCGCCGAGCAGGGCAACCACGTTGTAATCTTCACCAATGTTTTCTTGCACTACTTGCTTGTTGGAGCTTTCCCGCAGCACGGTAAGGTGTTCAGGATCAGCATAAGGAAAACCTGCCGCGCTTAGATTATTCAATGCCAGGGTAAAGGTATCCTCACCCTGATCCCGGTTAGTGACATAAAAAACTTCCACATTGTTCTCGAAGCAATACTGCAGGAAGGACAGCGCGCCAGGACTGGGCACGGTCTTATTGTCTGCTATCCACTCATCCCAGGCAGCATCATCGAAAAATTCTTTGCCTTCAGACACCAGGTAACCCCAGTAGGCCTCAGACAACAACAGGGTATCGTCTACATCAGCTATCACCGCCAGCGGCTTGACAGAATCGTCTTGATTGGCAAGGGCATTTTCAAGCTGCATGCGCGCCATGTTGAATCCCTGGTGATAGAGGGCGCGGTATTCGGCGGCAGTCTGCTTCCAGGCTACCGCATAGACCAGGTTGTTGCTGGCTGATTGGTCGGGATTCTCTGCTTGAGCCCAGGTCAGTTGGCTGCAAAGAAAGAAGAGAGCTAATGGAATGCTGGCTTTCCTGCACACTTTATAATTCCTCTTAAGGGCTTGAAGGCTCGATGCGCAGCAGCGCGCCGTCGTCTTCTCCTGTTAGCAAGTACAGGAATCCATCAGGGCCTTCACGCACTTCCCGAATCCTTTGTCGAAGTTCGGTCAGCATGGATTCCCGACGAATTTCTTCCATCCGCTCGTTAAATACAATCCGTTGCAGATGGCCTGTCCCGGGAATGCCGCCTTGACGCAATGACCCAACAAAGAGATTGCCCTGCCAGGCTGGAAACTGATCACCGGTATAGATTTCCATTCCTGCTGCAGCGATAGCGGGTATCCACACCAGCAAGGGAGATTCGAGTCCTTCCCGGGTGGGATGTTCGTTTAGGACGGAGCCCGAGTAATTGCGGCCGAAGCTAACCAGCGGCCAACCGTAGTTGCGACCGGGCAAAATAATATTGACCTCGTCGCCGCCGTTGGGCCCGTTTTCGTGCTGCCATAATTCGCCTGTTAGTGGGTGTTGCATCAGGCCCAGGGTATTGCGATGTCCCAGGGAATAGATTTCTGCTAAGGCATCCGTGCGGCCGACGAATGGGTTATCTGGTGGTATCGTGCCATCGTCCTCGAGCCGCAGCATTTTTCCACGCAGACTCATTAAATCTTGCGGCGCATCCCCGACCCGCCCGCCAGTGGACATATAAACCTTGCCGTCACTGCCAAAAGCAACACGACCATTCAATCCAGAATTACCTTCATAGGGTTCTGTCACCACCAAATCGCGCACGCCAAGAAGCCTGCCATTATCAAGTCGACCCATTGCTAATGAAGGTGCACCCCAGCCGTTTTCAACGGACTTGGTATAGGTGAGGTAGACCAGTTGATTACGAGAGAAATCGGGATGAACGGCCACATCCATCAGGCCACCGTTACCATCGGTTCTTACCTCGGGCACGCCAGTGATCGGCTCCGGATCGAGCACGCCATCTCGCACTATCCGCAGTCGACCGTCACGCTCGGTAAGCAGCATGCTGCCGTCGGGTAGAAAGGCTATAGCCCAGGGTTGTTCCAGATCCTTTGACACCACGCTGACGCGGATTTTGTGTTGCTCAGCGGTATCAAAGATCCAGGGGCCATCCCCTAAAGGTGGCACTGGAACGCCAATGGATTGAGCGTAGCAGGGGCTGGTCAGGAACAGGCCAAAGAATAAGACTGAAATGAGTCGAGTGTAGCGCGTGGCGGTCATTATATTCTCCTCAGCCATGAGGTCAGGAACGGAAAGATTATTCTGACCCTATTTATCTCAATTTCAAGCCATGGATAGCAAAGTTTGAAAAATAAATCTGTCCCTATTTACTCGAACTGTTTTCTGGCAAGATTAAGCACGCTCAAAACTGGCCTTTCTCCATGCAAATAACCCGTTCTTTACTGTCTTCTTCAGTGTTAATCGCTTGTATTCTGTTGAGCGCGAATTGTTCCGTCAGCAATCTCAATAGCAACCCCACAAACTCGATCACCATAACAACAGAAATTGTTAATGGTGAATATGACAGTTTTCTGCAATATATGATTACTGAGGAACACTTTAGTGGTGCGGCACTTGTCATTGTTGATGGTGACGTCCTGCACGCTAAAGGCTACGGGCTGGCAACAGATAATTCACCAAACACAGTGAAAACTAAATTTCATGTTGCCTCGGTTAGTAAACAATTTACTGCGGCAGCAATTCTGCAACTCGTCGAAAGAGGCGAGCTTTCTCTTGATGCTTCAATCAACCAGCATCTGCCGCCAAACTACCAATCTCCGAATTGGAATGCAGTCACTGTGCACCACTTACTCTCCCATACAAGTGGCATTCCAGATTATGGCTTGCAACGTGATTACTATAAGGTAGTGGATGGATTTACCCTTGGGGATACAGAGGATGGCATGATCAAAGAAGCCATGGGTAAACCATTGGAGTTCAGTCCCGGAACAGAGTTCAGATACTCCAATATTGGATACACGCTCCTGGGGCAAATGATTACGGCTGCTACGTCAGTTCCCTATGAAGACTATATAAGGCTGAATATTTTGGAACCAATGGGTATGTTGGATTCCCGCGTGCATGTAGAGGGTCATATTCCGGATATTGATGAAGCATCCGGCTATCGCTGGAATGAAGAACTGGCGGTCCACAGAAAAGATGAAGTTGTCACGCTACCTGTAACAGCCCCGGATGGCGGGCTAATCACTACGCTTGAAGATTTTGCCAGGTGGACTCGAGTTTATTTCGATGGGAATGAGGATGTTGTTAGTTCAACAGTCATCGATGCCATGTTGAGGCCCTATATAGACACAGGCGATCCAGGCCTGCGTGGTCAGACTGCGGGATACGGCTATGGGCTTTTTCTTTCCGAGGATCTCATTTCTCACCCAGGTTACATAGTCGGATTCAGAAGCCATTTTATTGTTGATCGAGATGATTCAATGCTTGTTGCCATATTCACCAACAATACGACTAATAACCCGGCCAGAATTGCCGCTGGCTTGTTGCGATTAGTCAGTGCAAGCAATTGACCAGGTAGTCAGCAGCCAGGAATAGTAGTTACTGTAAAACTCCTGTATTTTTACACTGACCCCAATAATTACAATAACTCGACTCTATCCCTGTGTAAGAAGAGATCAACAATGCGTAAACGATTTCAGTCAGTCCTGCAGACTCGTAGGGATTTCCTCAAGAAAATCGCTGTTTCCTCAGCCATTGCAGCCAATCCTTTCAGTGCCGCTCAGCCATTGCTGCGCCGTGTCGAGGACATTGGCATTCAGCTGTATTCGCTCAGGAATGAGATGGCTGAAGATTTTGAAGGTACGCTGGAGCAATTAGCCGAGATTGGCTACACCGAAATGGAATTTGCTGGTTATCACGGCAAGTCAGCGGCGGAAGTGCGCAGGATCTTGGATGGCTTTGGGCTCACTTCACCCGCAGCCCATATTCAGTTAGATGCCATTCGCACCAACCTTGAGCGGGAAATTGAAATCGCCGCCACCCTTGGTCAACAGTATATCGTCGTTCCTATCGTACCGGAGAATGAGCGCAGCCTGGATGATTACCAGCGTCATGCTGAGACGCTGAACATTGCCGGAGAAAAGACGCGGGAAGCCGGCATCACCATGGCTTATCACAATCACGATTTTGAGTTTGATACCCAGGAAGAGGGGCGTATTGGCTACGATATTCTTACCAATGAAACTGAACCCGAGCTAGTGGTGTTCGAGATGGATCTCTTCTGGGCTGAAGTGGCAGGCTATGAAGCGAGCTTTTACTTTCTCAAGCATCCAGGGCGTTTTCCCATGATTCATGTGAAAGACCGCCACTATTCAGGACGCATGGTAGATGTGGGTCGGGGTTATATCGATTTTGAAGACATATTCAGTTATGGCAGGAAAGGTGGTTTCAGGCACTACTTTGTCGAGCACGATAATCCCAGTGACGGTATCAATTCCATGGCCTACAGCTACAACACCGTTAGAAACCTGCGCTTTAAGTCATCCTATGAGCTTCCGTACTGATTGAACTTGGGGCGGATCTGCT
>CAZTTE010000014.1:0-110139 GCA_964616225.1 uncultured Pseudohongiella sp. | reverse complement strand
TATCTAATCTTTCTAATAGGAAATAGCATACGCTCTCAAAGTAGGGGAGTCTAAGAGCATGGCTGCTAGGAGCCATTGGAACTAACCGTTAGTCTGCGCCAATTCTGCGCCAATTTGCTCAGTACGCCACAGTATTCCCACAGTACCCCAGCGTATAGTCAAACAAATACATCATGTATTACAGTGACTTAGCTACCCCCTCAGTACCCCCTCAGATACTGAAAAAATGGCCGTTCCAGGTTTTCATCCCGGCAACAGGGGTTCGAAACCCCTAGGGGACGCCACTTTTTTCCGCATTAGATACAACCACTTACAGAACTTTCATAGATATTCTCAAGATTAGCAAAGCCTAAAAATCGGGTTTCGGGCCAGTCTCGGGCCAGTTTGTTTTTTCTCAGGCATAAAAAAAGGAGCCTAGTGGCTCATTCTCAGGTAACTATTTGGCCGTAAGTTTTAAGTTGGCAAAGGCCTAAAAATAAACTATACAGAACATGCCAATACTTATTGTCACCTAGGATGAATAAATGACTGACTGGATGGTGGAAAATCAGTGCCCTGAGTGCCAACATCCATCCCTGATCATAAATCTCTGGGGATACCCTGATGAGGACGAGGTAATGGAATTAGAAAGGGGCGGTCACATCGTGAACTTACAAGGATGTGTTCCTCCAGAGAAAGATGAAGAGGCGTTTGAATTTGAGTGTCGATCATGCGGGCATAAGTTCGGCCAAAAATAGCCTTACCTGGGCATTTGGAACATATACTTTTTAAGCTGCTACAACTGTCCGAATTTTATTGTTCTGAATATTAAAGGGGCTTCTGAGAATGCATAGACTTGAATACGCTCTAGCGACATTAGGGCAATCACTTGAAAATACAGATCAAAATTTAGCTGATTTAGTTACTAGACTAGCCTCAGATTCTAGTCGTTATCAACCACCGGGAGGTGATGATCAAGGAATCTCTGAAACCGTTGTAAAACAAATAGAAACATTAAACTCAAACAAGGCTGAGAAGTAAGAGAGGGATAACACCCCAGCCAAATGTGTTGCCGGGATGTATTCCCGGTGTCCCTAAATAAACAATAAATCTTTTCCTTTTCAGAGTTGCCGGGTTGCTATCCCGGCAACAGGGGTTCGAAACCCCTAGGGGACGCCATGTTCAAAGCCCGGCTTAGTCCGGGCTTTTTTACGCGCAGCCTTATCATTTGATTCTCTCTAATTCGCGGGGGATACTCCCGAGTTGTGCCGTCGCCGGAAACAGGAATGACAGTTGCCATATCAATAAAGGATTTGCATAAAACCTACTCGAATGGGTTTGAAGCCTTAAAAGGAATTTCTCTCGAAGTCGAGCAAGGGGATTTTTTTGCTCTGCTAGGCCCAAATGGCGCAGGTAAGTCCACTACCATCGGTGTTATTTCCACGCTCGTTAAGCGTACTTCTGGTCAGGTAGAGGTGTTTGGCAAAAACGTCGATACCGACGTCTACGAGACCAAGCTCGACCTCGGTGTCGTCCCCCAGGAAGTCAATTTCAATCAATTCGAGAAAGTCCAGGATATTGTAATTACCCAGGCTGGCTATTACGGTTTGCCGCGCAATATCGCGAAGGAAAGAGCCGAAAAATACCTGCGCAAATTGGGTTTGTGGGAAAAGCGGAACGATAGATCACGCTCATTGTCGGGCGGAATGAAAAGACGGCTTATGATTGCGCGAGCATTGGCCCATGAGCCTCGCCTGTTGATTCTGGACGAGCCTACTGCGGGGGTAGATATAGAATTACGCCGATCAATGTGGGAATTCCTGACAGAGATTAATGCTAACGGTACAACCATTATTCTCACCACGCACTATCTGGAAGAAGCGGAACAGTTATGTCGAAATATAGCAATAATCGATGAAGGTGCGATTATTGAAAACACCAGCATGAAAAGTTTGCTGGCGGAGCTGGATTCCCAAACTTTTATTCTCGATGCCAGCAGCACTATCACTGAAGTTCCGGAGCTAAAACTGGAAAATGTTTATGTGCACAAAACTGATGACAAGGGTCTGGAAGTCACCGTATCCCATGGAAGAAGCATAAACGAAGTTTTTACCCAGTTGGATAAGGCAGGAGTGAGTATTACCAGCATGCGAAACAAGAGCAATCGATTAGAACAATTGTTTCTCTCACGACTTAATGAGAACGGAGCGAAATAAAGTGTTTAGCAATCACAAATACATCGCATTCGAAACTATTGTTACAAAAGAAGTAAGAAGGTTTTCCCGGATCTGGTTACAGACGCTTGTTCCTCCTGCTATTACCATTGGTTTGTATTTCGTGATTTTCGGCAACCTGGTGGGCAGGCGAATCGGGGAAATGGGTGGCTTTCAATACATGGAATTCATCGTGCCAGGCCTCATCATGATGAGTGTTATCCAGAATTCCTATTCTAATGTCGTGTCCAGTTTTTTTAGCCAGAAGTTCCAGAAAACTGTTGAGGAACTGCTGGTGGCGCCAGTACCAAATTATGTGATTCTTTCAGGACTAATCGTAGGTGGTATGGCCCGCGGGTTGGCTGTGGGTGCAATTGTTACCACCATGTCGCTGTTTTTTGCCGACCTTACTATTCAGTACCCGATAATTACTGTGCTAACGATACTGCTCACTTCTGTGCTTTTTTCCTTAATGGGATTTATCAATGCAGTATTCGCAAATAGTTTCGACGATATTTCCATAATACCCACCTTCGTATTAACTCCTCTGATCTACCTGGGTGGAGTGTTTTATTCGGTTCAGTTATTGCCAACATTCTGGCAGGTGATTTCCGGGCTGAATCCAATTTTCTATATGGTCAACACCTTTCGTTATGGCATCCTCGGCAGCTCCGATGTGGATGTCTATTGGGCATTCCTGATCCTGAGTGCGTTTATAGCTATGCTCTATTCGAGTTGCATCTGGTTGCTCAGGAACGGAAAGGGGATACGTAGCTAGGAATTCTATGAAAAAAAATCTCCTGGGTGAAAAGACCGAGTACTCGCAAAAATACGACCCTTCAGTGTTGTATCCAATACCCCGTTGGCCGGCTCGTTCGTTGCTGGATATCGATAAGAAGATAAAAATGCACGGCATCGATCATTGGCATGCCTATGAGATTTCCTGGTTGGATGAGGGCGGAAAGCCAGCAGTGTGTATAGGGGAATTTTTCTTTAACGCAGAGTCGGAAAATCTCGTCGAATCGAAATCCTTAAAATTGTATTTGAATTCTTTTAACAGTGAGCGTTTTGCTAATAAATCTAAAGTTGAAGAAAGAATAGTAGCTGATCTGTCTGCGCTTAGCGTTTCAGAAGTTAAAGTGGTGCTGCATCCACTTAACGGCATCACCAGTTTGGATTTTTCATCCAGAGCGGGGCGTACTATAGATAAAAATCAGATCTCAATTGAGGCAGCTGATCCCGATGAGTCATTATTGCAGGTGACAGAAGATCTGGTTTTCGATGAAGAACTATATTCAGATCTGTTCAGATCCAATTGCCCGGTAACCGGACAGCCAGACTGGGCCAGTTTTCACATTGAGTACACCGGTCCAAAAATTGATGAAGCAAGTTTGTTAAGCTATTTATGCTCATTCCGTGCGCATCAGGGATATCACGAAGAGTGCGCAGAAAGAATTTTCAGAGACATTTCATTAGCATGCAAGCCTACGGAAATGACGCTAAGTCTGAATTTTCTGAGAAGAGGCGGTATAGACATAAATGTTTATAGAAGCACCGAGTTGATGAGCTCGGATATGGTGCGTTCCAGGCTCGTACGGCAATAACAAACTTGTGTGAGGAGTAACTCTGGTTTAGAGTACGCGCGAAATTACGGTGAGCGCCGAGTGGTCGAACGAATAGTGGTGGTATTTTTGTGATATCAGCAGATCAATTGGCTAAGCATTTGTAAAAGAGTTAATGGTGAGGGGTCCGAGTGGTCGAAGGAAAATCGTCGACCTCGAAAAGAAGTTGTAAAATTGAATTCCATTTCAGCTTCGAATAATTTCAGTGCATCTGGAAAGTGTGTATGGAGACAAGGCGAGAGGTTCGAAAGACGCGGTAGCGTCGCAGACAGCGCGCCGCGCTGCCCGTAGGGTAAACAATTCAGCTTAGCTGAATTGTGAATCAATCCCTCCCTCGGAATTGCGAAGCAATCCCATTAGCAGCATGCAATTTGCTGTCGAATAGTTTATGCGGTGAGGTGTCCGAGTGGTCGAAGGAGCACGCCTGGAAAGTGTGTAAGTCGAAAGGCTTCGAGGGTTCGAATCCCTCCCTCACCGCCACAATCAAAGCCAGCGAAAGCTGGTTTTTTTGTGGTGGATGGGGAGGGTAAAGAGAAGCCTTACGGTTCGACAAAATGCGTTAGCATTTTGCACAGCCACAGGCTGCCCAAAGGGTGAACAATTCAGCCCAGCTGAATTGTGAATAACAAAATGCATTAGCATTTTGCACAGCCGGAGTCTGCCTGAAAGGCGAGGAATTTAGCTTAGCTAAATTGTGAGTGAATCCCTCCCTCATCGCCACATACCTCCAAACTCTTCCTATTTCTCCTCAATACGCTAGTATCTCTCTTCTGTTCATTTCTTGGCCGTAATCATGAAAAGAAAGTTAAATTTTGTAATCGCGCTTAGCGCTAGTGTTTTTCTTGCTAACTCTTTCGCCCAAAACGTCGACTGGCCCAGCTACGGCGGGGACAACGGTTCAAGAAAGTATGTACCTTTTGATCAAATTTCAGCTGAGAACGTTAGCCAGCTAAGTACAGCCTGGTCCTGGGACAGTATTGATAATGTGACGGTTGCTGCAAATCTCGAGGAAGGTAATTCCCGTGCGGTACCAAGTACCTATAAAGCCACGCCTATAGTAATCGACGGCACGATGTACACGCCTACTTCATTCGGGCGAGTGGTAGCACTTGATGCGCAGACCGGTGTCGAGCGCTGGGTATTCGATACACGAGCCTGGGAAGCGGGCAGACCACCAAACCTTGGTTATAACACTCGTGGCGTTGCTTATTGGGAAGGTAATGGCAAACGTCGCATCTTGTTTGCAACTAATGATTCCTATTTATGGTCGTTGAACGCTGATAATGGTCAGCCAGATTCCGAATTTGGTGACGCGGGTAGAGTTGACTTAAGCCAGGGCTTGGGACGAGAAATTGATAAGTCACAGTATGGTGTCGTATCGCCTGTACTGGTTACCAACGATAAGGCGATTGTTAATTCCATAGTAAATGATGGCCCCAGTAGCATCCAGACACCACCGGGGCATATTCGCGCTTTCAATCCAGAGAATGGTGAGCTCGAGTGGATGTTTAGAACAATTCCCCAGGCTGGCGAATTCGGCAATGACAGCTGGGAAGACGGTTCCTGGGAGTATTCCGGAAGTACAAATTCCTGGACCATCATGAGTGCCGATGACGAGCTCGGAGTTGCCTATATACCTACTGGTACACCAACTAACGATTGGTATGGTGGCATGCGCAAGGGAGACAACCTGTTTGCAGAAAGCCTGGTGGCACTGGATGTTGATACTGGTGAACGAATCTGGCACTTCCAGATGGTTCATCATGGGGTTTGGGATTATGACTTACCGGCTGCGCCAACTCTCGTAGATATAAATGTAGATGGTCGTGCTATCAAAGCTGTCGCCCAGATTTCCAAGCAAGGTTTTACCTATGTCTTTGATAGAGTGACAGGCGAGCCAGTGTGGCCTATCGAAGAAAGGCCTGTCCCTCAAAGTACCGTACCGGGGGAACAATTGTCTGCAACCCAGCCTTTTCCAACCAAGCCGCCACCATTCGAGCCTCAGGGTATTAGCGATGAAACTCTCGTTGATTTCACACCGGAATTGCGCCAGGAAGCATTACAGAATATTGAAAGATACGATTACGGGCCTTTATTCGAACCGCCTTCACTACGCGGAACCATTCAATTTCCTGGTTGGGCAGGTGGGGGTGAATGGCGCGGTGCGGCATTCGATCCCGATACTGGAATGTTCTATGTCCCTTCAGCATCGGGACCCATTGTTGTCCAAATTATTGAAGCGCGGCGCGGACGGGAAGAAATGCGCTATGTTCGTGGTGGTGCCAGGGGTGTAGCGGGGCCATCCGGTCTGCCGCTAACTAAACCGCCCTATGGTCGAATTACCGCAATAGATTTGAATAGTGGCGACAATGCCTGGGTTGTCCCTCATGGTGAGGGCATCAGACAACAGATTATCGATATGGGTATTCTTGATCCTGGACCAGTAGGGACTGTGGATAACGCCGGCCCGGGACCGCTGTTAACCAGTTCCTTATTATTCATGGCCCAGCAGGATAATGATCGTAATCTTCTCCGTGCATTTAATAAAACCACTGGTGAAATAGTCCATGAATATGAGCTGCCGCTTCCTCCCACAGGGACGCCAATGTCTTATATGGTCGATGGCAAACAATATATTTCTCTCGCCCTTGGCGGAGGCCAGGATGCCAGGATAATCACTCTGACCCTGCCTTAACTACTACCGATCTGCAACAGAATTTGGCTTGTGGATTATGGGAGAATCTCCCATAATCCGCGGCTGCATAGACCGGGGTCTATGCTATTATGCTTTATGGTATCTCTTGTCGGTCCCCGCGCAATGATAGGTTATGAACCCCGCCAGGCCCGGAAGGGAGCAACGGTAGTAGCTGATTCATGTGCCGTGGTGTGGCTGGCAAGAGCTGCCACTCGCTCGCAACTGAGCCAGGACGATTGACTTAAACTGTTAGGCCCTTATCCGAAGAATTAGTCGATGAGCTATCAAGTACTTGCTCGCAAATGGCGACCCACAAACTTTTCCGAAGTCGCCGGTCAGGCTCACGTCCTAAAATCTTTGATTAATGCCCTCGATAATCAGCGACTTCACCACGCTTACCTGTTAACTGGCACTCGAGGAGTTGGTAAAACTACACTAGCCCGTATCTTAGCCAAATGCCTGAATTGTGAAGAAGGAATTAGTTCGAAGCCCTGTGGCAAGTGCAATGCCTGTACCGAAATTAACGAGGGGCGATTTATTGATCTGATTGAAGTCGATGCAGCGTCAAGAACCAAGGTTGAAGATACCAGGGAATTGTTGGAAAACGTCCAGTACTCTCCCGCCAGGGGAAGGTTCAAGGTTTACCTGATCGACGAGGTGCATATGCTATCCAATCATAGCTTTAATGCACTGTTAAAAACCCTGGAAGAACCACCTCCCCACGTAAAATTTCTATTTGCCACGACTGATCCTCAAAAACTTCCAGTAACTATTCTTTCCCGCTGTTTGCAGTTCAACCTTAAGAATCTGAGCCCACAAATAATCGTTGAATACCTGCAAAAGGTTCTGGCAGAAGAAAACGTTGAGTATGACGATGAAGCCTTGTGGCAGATCGCCGCAGCTGCGAGCGGTAGTATGCGTGATGCATTAACTCTTGTAGACCAGGGCATTTCTTATTGTCAGGGCAGTATTAAAGCCGCAGGAATCATAGAGATGCTGGGGGTGCCTGAACAACAACAGGTTTTTGCCTTACTGGAAGCGATGGCCTGCCGCGATGTTGAAGTTCTGTTGCAGATAATCAATCAGATCTCTGATCAGACACCTGATTATGGCCATACCCTGGATAGTTTGTTATCAGCCTTGCATCGACTGGCAGTTGCCCAAGCCGTACCGGAAGCCATCGACAATAGTTTCGGAGACAAAGAGAAGATTCAGGAGCTTGCCGCCAAGTTTTCCGCAGAAGACTTGCAGCTTTATTATCAAATAGGAACAAAAGGGCGAGACGAACTTAGATTTTCAATGGAATTAAGGTCTGCATTCGAAATGCTCTTGCTTAGAATGTTGATTTTCTCTCCCAACTTCGTCGATAAGAAAGAAGAGTTGACGAGCCAGGAACAGGTAAAAAAAAAGATAAGCGCGGCTCCTGAAGAAATAAACACAGCTCCTAAAGAATTAAGCGCGGTTCCTGAAGATGCAAACACTGCCACTGAAGAATTGAGTGCGGTTGCGGAAAAAGTAAGTGAAGCTTCTAAACAAGTGAGTGAAACCCCTGAAGTCGAAGTTATCACAAAAACCGCCGAAGACTCCGTCGAAGCTGACTTGGTTAACACAGCCACAACGGAAACCATCGAAGAACCATCTACTCTTCCCGTTGAGCCAATTAAGGAAGCAAGTGGAAAGATTAGCCATGAAAGTTGGCTCGACCTCTACTCCCAGCTAGGAGTAAATGGTATCGCTGCCAACATTTTTGCTAATTCAGAATTTAAACGGCAGCAGGGTGATCAAATCTATTTTATCCTGAGCGAAGCGCAGAGCGCCGTTTATAACGAAGATATTCTTCCCAAACTATCTCATGCCCTCAGTGAGCTTTTAGGTGAGCAAGTCTCAGTGAATATAGAAATCGGGCAGGTAGAAAAAGAAACTCCGGCGATGCTGGTGCAACGCTTAAAAATGGAGGCCAGGGAAGAAATGATTGATGAGTTTGAGAATGATGAAAATGTGCAGGAGATGCTAAAACATTTTTCTGCGAAGTTAGCGAAAGAAAGTATCTCGCCAATCAAAGAGTAATAAAATGACTGATCTGAATGAATTAATGAAACAAGCCAGGCAAATGCAGGAGCAGTTTCAAAAGACTCAGGAAGAGTTGGCAAACCTGATTGTCTCTGGGGAATCCGGTGCCGGCTTGGTTAGGGTCGACATGAATGGTCGCCATGATGTGGTAAAAGTAGAGCTCAACGAATCGCTTCTTTCAGAAGAGAAAGACGTGATAGAAGATCTATTGGCTGCCGCGGTAAACGATGCAGTGCGCAAGCTGGAGGATAAAAAGAAAGAATCACTTGGCGGCATGGCTGGAAATTTCTCTATGCCGGAGGGATTCAAATTCCCATTCTAGAACTATGAATTCAAGTCCGTTAATTGACCAGTTAATAGAAGCCTTCCGTTGTCTTCCTGGCGTGGGCCCGAAATCTGCACAACGTATGACTCTCCACTTACTGGAAAGGAATCGGGAAGGTGGTACGAAATTAAGTGAATCGCTGGCATCGGCCCTTGAGGCGGTTGGAAACTGTACACAGTGTAGAACACTTACTGAAGAAGAGTTTTGTCGAATTTGTTCCAGCACATCAAGAAATCGCAAGCTTTGCTGTGTTGTCGAATCACCGGCAGATATTTTTGCCATCGAGCAGTCTGGTACCTTTCGGGGGATTTACTTCGTACTAATGGGGCACCTGTCACCCATTGATGGAATTGGTCCCGAGCAATTAGGCATAAATAAATTACTTGATAAGGTGAGCAACGAAGATATCGAGGAAGTAATTATTGCCTGTAATCCCACAGTTGAAGGGGATGCCACGGCATACTATATAGCTGAACAACTAAAGTCGCTCGAAGTGACTGTTTCAAGGATTGCCCATGGCGTTCCGGTTGGGGGTGAACTGGAGTTTGTGGATGGCGGTACCCTGAGTCATGCATTCTCAGGAAGAAAAGTAATGGAAAGTACTTAGCCCATGCATGCCGCGAATGGGAAACCGATTCACCTTGTAGAAAACCAGCTGGAATTTGAACAGCTCTGTCAGGATTGGACAGATTCCAGTCAACTTGCTTTCGATACTGAATTTCTCCGCACTAATACTTTTTATCCAAAGTTGGGTCTTATACAGATTGCCGATGAGTCTGCGTGCTTTCTGATAGACCCTCACTGCATTTCCTCATGGGCTAGTTTCTCGGTGCTGTTAACGAAAGATAATGCGGAATTTTGCGTACATTCCTGCAGTGAAGATCTATATCTTTTGCATACATCTATTAATTCCTTGCCAGCCAGGTTATTCGATTCACAAATAGCTGCTGCGTTTCTGGGGCTGGGTTTTTCTCTAAGCTATCAAGCCCTGGTTCTGCAGTTGCTTGGGCAGGAAATTCCAAAAGATGAAACCCGTTCCGATTGGTTGAAACGACCACTGACGGAGACCCAGGTCCAATATGCTGCGAACGACGTTTGTTATTTGTTGGAATTGCGCAAGGTGCTTATGGAGCAATTGGAAGACAAAAAAATGATGGCCTGGTTTGAAGAGGACTGTGCCAATCAGATTGCGCTCGCTGTTGAATTTGAAAATGAGGCAAACTGGAAAAACTCCTATCTTGGTGTCAGTAACTCCTGGAAATTGCCCGACAAGAACCTGCTTCGTTTACAAAGGCTCTGCCTTTGGCGTGAGCTCAAGGCGAGAGAGCGTAATAGACCCAGAAACTGGATAGCCAAGGATAACGACCTGTTTAACCTGGCGAATCTGGATTCCATAAATATGGAACAGATAGAGCAATTGGAGCTAAGTGATCGTCGCTTTAGTTCGCGCTATGGTAAAGAAATTAGCGAATTATTGAATTCGAATAACGGTGAACCACAAGCTATTGACAGAAATCTACTGAACTTCCCATTGAGACCTGCGCTGCGCAAAAAACTAAAGTCCTGCCAGTCGGTGGTCTCGGAGCTAGCTCAAAAACTATCTATGGCGCCAGAGTTACTGGCCCGCAAACGCGTTCTACAAGACCTGGTGAGGGATTATGAAAGTTACGGCGAACTGCGCTGGCGAGGAGAGCTCGGTGGCTGGCGGAGAGAATTGCTGGAACCGGAAATTAAACGGTTTTTCGCTTGAGAGAAGACACAGTGAATTCTGATCTGGATGTCCGAGAAAATTTTTGGCAACTGCCATTAGAAGAACTTAATGATCATGAATGGGAACTACTTTGCGATGGTTGTGCTCGTTGTTGTCTGAAAAAAATCCAGGACGAAGACAGTGATGAAGTATTCTGGACTCGAATTACCTGCCGATATTTAGATCAGAGTAGCTGCCGTTGTACTGATTATTCGGAGCGGTCGACTTTATTTCCTTCATGCCTCAATGTGCGGCAGATGTATCATCAGAATAGGAACTGGCTGCCGTCCACCTGTGCTTACCGCCTAAGAGATGAAGGCAAACCTCTGTACGAATGGCATCCATTAATTGCGGGATCGAGGGAGCTGATGCTTGCGAAAGGCATTTCCGTTAAGAACAGGTGCCTATCCGAAGATAACGTCCATCCGGATGGTTACCAGGAGCATGTCATTAACTGGGTGGAATCCTGATCTATGGCAGCTGAATCGAATTATCTACTGATCTGGGTTATTTACCTCGCAGCGAGCGCTATTTTTTACTGGATTTTCTGGCTAGCGACCCGCTTTGATAAGGCCAAATGGACGAGTTACTCCCTCAGGGCAGTGGCTGCAGCGGTAATACTGACTCCCTGGTATGCCAACGTGCAGGGAACGACGCTGGCACCGGCGTTGATGATTATGACGCTGGACTTAATAACTATCGGCACAGATGCAGTAGCCCGTGGTGCTATTCCTCTAATTCTGGCAATGGTGCTTGCTGAGATAGGAGTTTCAGGTTTTTATCTCATTCAGAAGCGTCGGACTAAATCCAAGAAAAAATCGGAAAATACTAAATAAATACATTGAATTAGCTGTTTTTATTAAAGTAAATTATCAAATATTTGATCATTCGGCTCCTTTCCGGCAGGTTATTTTTTGCTTGAGTTTGCTTCCCGAAGAAATTTTTTAAAGAAAATAGATCAACAAAACAATAGGTTAGCACCAAGGGGTTCGCTATAGGTTATTTCACTTCTTTGGTATTTAGCATGATCATCGTTGGCGCGGCTGGCGGTGTTATTAGCTACTACACGGTATCCAACAAGCCGCTAGGCGACATGAGCCTCATGTAGCTGGGAATCTTTGTCACCTTCCTGGAGCCATTTGCATGGCAGTAGCGATTCTTTGTTACCAGCGTCTCTGACAATGTGCTGGCCGAGGCAAGGCTAACCAGCGACAAGCTAGACTTATTGCAATACTAATTGCGTCAGCTGCAGGAAGAACCATTACCGTTGATCGATACGGAAACCGAAGCAGACTCGCTTGCAGAGGCAGGGGTGGTTAACGAACCGAATCCTGATGAACTGGATTCCACTTCATCAAAAGTCCTGAACACGCTTGGTCGAGGTCGATTCATCTATCGCTCTCTTACTGGTCTTTGTCAGGAATCGGACACAGACGAGTCCACTAAGGTGATGACTCTGAGCTTTCTCACCTTGAAGTCTCTGGCAGGCAAAGTTGGAGGTAGAAAAAGTGTGTGCTGGTACATTACTGAGCGAGGTCGCAGACTCATAGAGCAGAGCGCTTGATACATTCTTTTTGGTGGCGAATTGGGCTTCAGTCCAATTCGCTCATCCCGATATCCTACCCCGTAACAGGGAGTTTTCCTGTATTAATACCAAGCTGCGCTTTACAATACGCGCATTTTTTCAAATGTAGTGGAATAGACAATGAATTTTATCGGCACTGAAGAATACGTAGCCACAGACGAGTTGCAAATGGCGGTTAATGCAGCAATCCAATTACAAAAACCGCTGCTGATAAAGGGTGAACCCGGTACCGGCAAAACTATGTTGGCGGAGCAAATTGCAAAGGCACTGGATTTGCCACTTATTCAATGGCACATCAAGTCAACTACCAAAGCCCAGCAGGGTCTCTATGAGTACGATGCGGTTTCCAGGCTGCGTGACTCCCAACTCGGTGATGAAAAAGTTCACGATATTTCAAACTACATAATCCAGGGAAAGATCTGGCAGGCGTTTCATTCTGAAACTCAGGCTGTTCTGCTGATTGATGAAATCGATAAAGCAGATATCGAATTCCCAAATGATCTGCTGCTCGAGTTAGACAAGATGGAATTCTTCGTCTATGAAACCAAGGAACTGATTAAGGCCAGGACGCGGCCAATTGTTGTAATCACCAGTAACAACGAGAAAGAATTACCGGATGCGTTTTTGCGCCGTTGTTTCTTTCATTACATTGAATTTCCGGACACATTGACCATGGAAAAAATTGTCGATGTGCATTATCCGAACATCAAGAAGGAGCTGGTTAGCCAGGCTATGGATGTCTTCTTCGATGTTCGCAAGATTCCTGGTTTGAAAAAGAAACCTTCCACTTCCGAGTTAATTGATTGGCTGAAACTATTAATGGCCGATGATATACCTGACGATATTCTTAAAAATCACGATGCAAAAAATGCCATACCTCCTTTATATGGCGCATTACTTAAGAATGAACAGGACGTTCATTTGCTGGAAAAGCTGGCTTTTATGCATCGGGCTAATCGTTAATGCTGATCAACTTCTTTATGACACTTAAACAGGAGCGATTGCCGGTATCGTTCACGGAGTTGTTTACCCTGATAGAGTGTCTAAAAGAAAATGTAATTTTTGGCAATGTCGATGATTTTTATTACCTGTCCCGACTCTGTCTGGTTAAGGATGAGAAAAACTTCGACAAATTCGATGTTGCCTTCGCGAAATATTTCGAAAACATTGAAATCCTCGATGATTTGTCACTTTTTGAGATTCCCGATGAATGGTTGCGCAAGCAATTGGAATCAATGCTTAGCGATGAGGAAAAAGCAAAGATAGAAGCTCTCGGTGGGCTTGACAAACTCATGGAAGAGTTTAAGAAACGCATGGAAGAACAGCAGAAGCGGCACCAGGGAGGAAACAAGTGGATAGGAACAGGCGGCACTTCACCCTTCGGCGCTTACGGTTATAACCCGGAAGGGATACGCATCGGTCAGGAAGAGGGTAGGAATCAGAAAGCAGTTAAGGTATGGGATCGGCGCAATTATCGTGATCTCGATGATTCCGTTGAAATTGGCACCCGCAACATCAAGTTAGCATTACGCAGGCTGCGAAAGTTCGCGCGAACAGGTGCGGCAGATGAATTGGATATGGATGACACCATTTCATCCACCGCGCGCAATGCTGGGTTGCTGGATATCAAGATGGTGCCCGAGCGCCACAATGCCGTAAAAGTATTGTTGTTCTTCGATGTGGGAGGATCAATGGATCCCCATGTAAAGCTGTGCGAAGAATTATTCTCCGCTGCCAGAAGCGAATTCAAACATTTGAAGTATTACTACTTTCATAACTTTCTTTATGAATCAGTGTGGACGAAAAGCCACAGAAGGCATGCAGAGACGAGTTCAACCTTCGAGATAATCAACAAGTACTCGAAAGATTACAAAGTAATCTTCGTCGGCGACGCCACCATGGCACCCTATGAGATTACTCATATCGGCGGTAGCATCGAGCATTACAACGAAGAAGCTGGTGCGGTATGGATGAAGCGTATTACTGATGCTTATGACCATATTGTATGGATAAATCCCACACCCAAAGATTACTGGGAGCACAGCTACTCCATAGAAATCGCAAGGGAACTGGTTGAAAATCGAATGTTTCCACTAACAGTGAAAGGACTCGAAGAAGCAATGGCGCTTCTTACAAAGTAAGTTCATGATTGAGCCCTTAGCCGATGATCTTCGGCCTGAAAAGTATAATTCCTTAAACGAAGTCATCAGCTACATGGTTGATGAACATGCCTCGCTGCCTGCCTTTAGCTGTTTTGGACGTACATTAAGTTACAAAGATGTTGATGATTTGAGTAGCCGCTTCGCCAATTTTTTGCAGACAGGAACAGATCTGCAGGCAGGTGACAGGATTGCTATTCAGTTGCCTAATCTTCTGCAGTTCCCAATCGTATTCTATGGAGCAATGAAAGCCGGGCTGGTAATTGTAAATACCAATCCTCTTTATACTGCACTGGAAATGGAGCATCAGTTCAAGGATTCAAGCGTAAAAGCCATTGTTATTCTTGAGAGTTTTTGTGACAAGTTGCAGGAAATACTGGAACGCACTGAAATTTCGACGGTAATAGTCTCGAGATTTGGAGACTTGCAGACTGGGCTGCAAAAACACGCACTCAATCTGGGAGCGAAGTACATCAAGAAAATGGTGCCGAATTACGATCTTTCAAATGCGGTAAGTTTCGAACAGGCGCTGGCTGGATCCAATCAGTACAAGACGCCGGATAATGCTGGCAGTGGGGATGATGTTGCTCTGATTCTTTATACCGGTGGCACGACCGGTGTCGCCAAAGGCGCAATGCTAAGTCACAACAACTTGATTGCAAACATGATGCAGCTTAGAGCTCGCTGCCTGCTGGTTATCAGGGACAAGGCCGAAAATATTGCCGCGCCGTTACCGCTATACCATAGCTATGCATTTCTTTTGCATTGTTTGGCAATGCCTTATGCAGGAAACCATAATGTTTTGATTACGAATCCCAGAGACCTTGATTCTGTTGTGGCGCTCTTGAGAAAAACAACGATCAACGGATTTGTGGGAATAAACACACTCTACCTGGCATTGCTACGGCACAAAGACATTGCGTCGGTCGATTTCACTCAATTGAAGTTCTGTGGTGCAGGAGCCATGCCCATGTCGACTTCAGTAGCTGAAGAATGGGAGCGGGTGACAGGCTGCGAAATTATTGAAGGTTATGGATTAACAGAATGTTCTCCCGTCGTTTCAGTCAATATTCCGGGCGACATCAAATTTGGCACAGTGGGACCGCTTGTTCCTGAAACGGAAATGCGCGTGGTTAGTGACGAGGGAGAGGATGTTGCGCAAGGCGAACGAGGAGAGCTCTGGATCAGAGGGCCTCAAGTCATGCTGGGTTACTGGCAAAAGGAGGAGGCAAACAAGAACACGATTACTGAAGAAGGCTGGTTAAAGACCGGTGACTATGCCGAAATCACCGACGATAACTGTATAACAATCGTGGATCGCAAGAAGGACATGATTCTGGTGTCTGGTTTCAACGTCTTTCCTAACGAAATTGAGGATTGGGTAAATCGTCATCCTGGTGTTCTGGAATGCGCTGCAATTAGTGTTCCCAACGATCGCACTGGTGAATCCATCAAATTGTATCTCGTAGCGAGAGACAAGGAAGTATCTGTTGAAGAATTAACTGCACACTGCAAAGAGGGTCTTACGGCTTACAAGATTCCCCGGGAATTTACCTATGTTCAGGACTTGCCTAAATCCAATATCGGTAAAATACTGCGCCGGGAACTGCGGGACTAAGCAAGCGCAGCCCAGATACCATTCGAACTGAGTAAGGACAGTGCTCAATTCCTTAAAACAAGAGCTAGATAAATGTCAGCTTAGCGATCGGTTTCGCTTCGCCAGGCAGATTCGTAAGTTAGAAAAATCGCGCCAGTCGAAATCTGCAAAACAATCCCAAATCGAGAGGCTGGCGCAGGCAATAAAACAATCAAAAGCTCGATGCTCGGCGCGGGAGAACGCGATTCCTGCAGAGATTCGTTTTCCCCAGGAACTACCGGTTTCGGCAAAATCCAGTGAGATAGAAGAATTACTGCGGCAACACCAGGTATTGGTTATTGCCGGAGACACAGGCTCAGGAAAAACCACCCAGATTCCGAAAATTTGTCTCAATGCTGGATTTGGACGCCGCGGCATTATTGGTCATACCCAGCCAAGGAGATTGGCTGCAGTTTCCGTAGCCAACCGTATTGCCGAAGAGTTGAATTCAGGAATCGGTCAGGGTGTTGGTTATCAAATAAGGTTTAACGAAACTGTATCGGAATCTACCTACTTAAAGTTGATGACCGATGGCATCCTGTTAGCGGAAATACAGAATGACAGGTTCCTCAATAAATACGATGTCCTGATCATTGATGAGGCCCATGAGAGATCACTTAATATCGATTTTCTGCTGGGCTATCTGACTCAGCTGCTAAAGAAGCGCCCAGAACTAAAATTGATAATTACTTCGGCAACGATTGATGTTGAGAAGTTCGCCAGCCATTTCGCCAATGCACCAATCGTTTCGGTGTCCGGTAGAACCTTTCCCGTAGAAACTCGCTATCAACCGCTGCAAAAGCAAGCTGATGATGCCCAGGACTCACTCCAGATCGAGGCTATACTTGCTGCCATAGGCGAAATAGTCGAAAACGATCTTCGTGATAAAGCTATAAGCGGAGACGTTTTAGTGTTTCTCAGTAGTGAGAGAGAAATAAGAGAAACCGCAATTGCGATACGCAAGAAGAAGATTCCTCATACTGAAGTATTACCGCTTTATTCTCGACTCAGGCAATCGGAGCAAGTCAAAATATTCACTGCCCATAAAGGGCGCAGGGTCGTGCTGGCTACCAATGTGGCCGAAACTTCGATAACGGTTCCCGGCATTAAATATGTAATCGACTCGGGCCTGGCGAGAATTAGTCGTTACAGCGTGCAAAGTAAAGTTCAGCGCTTACCAATAGAGCCTGTGTCCCAGGCCAGTGCCAATCAACGCCAGGGAAGATGTGGAAGAGTATCTAATGGTTTTTGTATTCGTTTGTACTCCGAAGAAGACTTTAATGGCAGGCCACTCTATACCGACCCTGAAATCAAACGCACAAACCTCGCGTCAGTAATTTTGCAAATGCTTGCATTACGCCTGGGTGACGTGGAGAGTTTTCCTTATCTGGACCCGCCGGAGCAAAAAGCGGTTAATGATGGTTTCAAGTTGCTGGTCGAATTGAATGCCATTACCCAGAAACGCAGTCTTACCGCAGTTGGGAAACAAATGGCAAGGCTGCCTGTGGATCCAAAGCTTGCAAGAATGCTCGTGGTCGCCAATTCCCAGGCATGTTTGCGCGAGCTGCTCATTATCGTTAGCGCTTTGAGTATTCAGGATCCCAGGGAGCTTTCCACGGAAAATCGGCAGCAGGCACAGGAACGCTTGGCTCAGTTTAGCCATGAGGATTCTGACTTTCTGAGCCTGGTTAAGCTCTGGGACGATTACGAGCTTAGACGCCAGGACTATTCACAAAACCAGCTGAAAAAGCATTGCAGAACCCATTTTCTTTCCTATATGCGAATGCGGGAGTGGCGTGAAGTTCACAGACAATTACTCGTCACCTGCCAGCAACTTGGATTTCGAATGAATAGGGAGCCGGGAAGCTACGAAGCTGTGCACAAGGCAATTATTGCAGGCTCTTTAAACCAGATTGCCAACAAGATAGACAATAAGAGTTATCAGGGTACAAGAAACAGGAAGTTTACGATTTTCTCTTCCTCCGTAGTCGCCAGGAGCAAGGCAAAGTGGGTTGTTACCGGAGAGCTTATCGAAACTTCACAGACTTTCGCTTCTATGGCAGCAAAGATTCAGCCGCAATGGGTCGAGGCAATGGCCCTGCATCTGGTTAAGCGAGAGTATTTCGAACCGCACTGGAGTAAAAAATCTCAATCAGTAATGGCTTATGAAAAAGTGCATTTATATGGACTTGCTATTATCGAAAAATCCCTGGTGCATTATTCGAAAATAGACAGTAGTGAGGCGCAGGAAATTTTTATTAGCGAAGGATTGGCCGCCGGTGCAACTAATTCGAAACTGGATTTCATAAGAGCTAACAATCAGTTTCTGGAATCGCTTGCGAAAGAAGAGGAAAAACTGAGAAGGCCGGATTTGTTTATCGGAGCCCATGAGATAACTGCTTTCTATGAAGAGCGAATTCCAGCTGATATTTGCTCCACCAGGGATATGGAGCGGTGGTTTAAAAAGGCGTCGGAGACAGAACAGGCCGCGCTCTACATGAGCCGGGCCAATGTACTGGGAGGGGAAAATAAGGATGATGTCAGTGCGATCTATCCGGATCATGCGCCGGTCTTAAAGAATCGCCTGTCAATTGACTATGTATTCGATCCTGGGTCAGATAGAGACGGGGCTACAATAGAGATTCCCGAGCCTATTCTTAACCAGATCGAACAGGCTGACATCGATTGGGCGGTGCCAGGGATTATCAGGGAGAAATGCATTAGCTTGCTTAAAAGTTTGCCCAAGTCGATTCGCAAGACCCTGATTCCCATAAGTGGATTGGTTGAAGAAATATTACCAATGATGACTGCGAGTGAAGGTTCTCTGATCGATTCGCTTATCGCTCAGGTGGCTGTGAGTAAAAATGTGCGTTTATCCAGAGAAGATTTTGCAGATGTGGAGTTACCCAATCATTTGCGTAACAAAATTAGACTTATTAATAAGCAGGGAACAGAAATTGGCTTCAGTGAAAATCTCATAGAGCTGAAACAGCAATTTGTGAAGCAGGATCAAAAAAGGCTTGATGCCGGGGGCCAATCGGAAAGAGAAGCCCTGCACCCCATTCAGCAGCGCAATTTGAAAGATTGGGATATCGGCGATTTTCCGGAAAAGATTGAAATAGGAGAGGAGCTTATTCTGATCCGTTATCCAGCTTTTGTCGATAATGCAGATTCAGTCTCCATAGAGCTGTTCGCGGATCCGGTTGAAGCGGAAAATTCAAACAGGATAGGCCTCGCCCGGTTATTTGAGTTGCGCAGTGTCGCGCAAAGAAATTTACTCAAGAAGCGTTTTGCTCAGTTTCTTAAACAGAATGCTCTAATTGTCCCTCCACAGTTAACAAGTCTTGTCGATGACGTCATTTTCGCCTGTTTTGTTTCTGCCTTCGAATTGGACCACTCTACACCGAGGAATGAACAAGAATTTCTGAAAAGATTGGATAGCGGAAAATCCAGGCTTTATGTTGTTGGTGAAAAAATTGCGGAACTATTACAGCAAGTTTTCCAAAAACGATCTGATATCCTGAAACGATTGCGGGTATTTACAGAGCCAGAGCTGGACTACTTTGTGCAAGATATCGAGCAGCAATTGGACAATTTGCTGACAGAAAAGTTATTTTCTGAGACAAGTGTTGAGATTCTTGACCAGTTTCCGAGATACTTGAAAGCTATCGAAATTCGCTTGGATAAGGCTCCACATCTTGGGCGGAAAGACAGAGACAATACTGAACTTATTGCTGGCAACTGGAATAGATTGGAAGAACTTAAAACCTTACGCAATCCGCAGAAGATGCAGGAATTGTCTCACTTCCGCTGGATGCTGGAAGAATTCAGGGTTTCTGTGTTTGCGCAGTCCCTGGGTACTAGCATGCCAGTTTCAGTAAAGCGCCTGGAAAAACAGCTAGACTTAATACGAGCGTAATGCATATTTATGCGACACTGAGTCAGGATAAGAGCATTGACTTGTTATTCCCGCTATCGCAAAGTAGACACCGTGAACATAGAATCCAAACTAAGTAGTAATTGGCATTCGCCTGTCGCGCTCGTGCTCATTTCCTTAGCCCTGTTTCTGTATACCCCGCCAAGCTCAGCACAGACTTACGACCCCTGGCGCGAAACGAATCAAAGAGTCTTTGCATTTAATGATTACTTTGATCAGTTACTAGTTCGGCCAATAGCTTCTACCTATACATTTTTTATGCCCCACATAGTCAGGCAAGGTGCTGGTAATTTTTTCAGTAATGTGCGTGACATAAATGTAGCCGTAAACGACTTGCTGCAATTTAAGTTCCAGGATGCATTGCAGGATTCGGGTCGAGTACTGGTTAATACCACCGTTGGAATAGGTGGCCTGATAGATATTGCCAGTGATCTGGGTCTGGAGAAGCATGAAGAAGATTTTGGTCAGACACTGGGTGCATGGGGAGTTGGTAGTGGTCCCTATGTTGTTCTCCCGGTATTTGGTGCCAGCAACCTCCGGGATTCTTTTGGGCTTATCCTGGATACTGCATTTAATCCTTTGCAATACATCGATGAAACTTCCGCAAAACTAACACTGTTCGTCGTTGAGGAAATTGATTCTCGATCTGCATTACTGGCATTGGACGAATTAATAAGTGGCGATAAATACCTTTTTATTCGTGAAGCCTACGTCCAGAATCGGGAATACCTCGTAAATGACGGGGAAATAGAAGACGAATTTGGCGCTTTCTAACAGAATTCTGGGCGAGATTTAATTTTTTGAACTAGACTGCACACGAGTGTTCTAGGGCCTTGTGTATCTCTTATGTTGTGGAATTTATGGGAGATGAGTTTAGTTACCTGGATGTGAAATCATTTCCTATTGGTGTTAAGGACGATGTTGCTTTTCTGTCGATAGAAGTTGTCAGTCACTGAGGATCGTCATTACGGACTTTTAGTTTTGATTTAATAAAGTCGCTGTGGGAAACGTAAATTAAGTCGGCGATTTTCCTAATCAGATGTTCTTCATACTTATCGAGACGCTCATCTGAAAACGCTATACGCCACATATTTTCTATTAAACCAACTTTTTCAACGTAATCGTATTCATCGTTAATCAGGCGAGTAAATTCATAGAGCGAAGTAGCCTGGCGAGCCTCCATTTCTGCCAATTCAGCGAGTTCGTCCAGTTCTTTACCTGTTACTTCAAGGCTATCTTTTAATACGTCGACAAATTCCTTTGATTCTCGTTCGTCTAGTTCATGATCGCTATTCATAACTTCGATAAGCAGTGCGGCACATGCCAGATCGATTTTTTTAACGTTGTCTGATTCTTCGCTCTGGTCATGAGCAAGTTTAGATTCGAAGAAATTTTTAATGGAATTCAGCATAGTTATATTTACATCAATTGAGTGCTTATATTGCCACAATTACCACAATTTCAAAAAACCTGTGATTGTGCTAATCAATAATCAGGATACGAATGCGAGGGCATCTTCCAATACGTTGATACCTGCATCTTGTTTATGGCTATTTTCACTTAGATGCCTGCGGAATTGTTTGCCGCCTTTTTGGCCTTTAAACAGGCCAAGTAAATGTCGGCTTATGTGTTTGAATGGTGTGCCTAGCGCCAACTCTTGCTCTATGTAAGGAATATAGTCTCTTAGATAGTCAGTTCTGGTCTTACTGCTCTGTTCTTTGTTAAAGAACAGGTGATCAACGCTATGCAGAATATAGGGATTCTGATAGGCCTCTCTTCCCAGCATCACCCCATCAAGCGAATGGAGAAACTCAACTACTTTCTCAAGGTCAGTAATTCCGCCATTGATGATTATCTCCAGCTCCGGAAATTTTTCTTTAACTGTGAATACGCGCTCGTAATTCAATGGCGGGATCTCTCTGTTCTCTTTAGGGCTTAACCCATTCAAAATTGCCTTCCTGGCGTGAATGATAAACGTTGAGCAATTTTTGGCGGCAATGGTTTCGATAAATGACAATAGCTGCGCTTCTGAATCCATATCATCAATTCCAATACGGCTTTTAACAGTGACAGGAATAGTGACCGCATCCTTCATGGCAGCGATGCATTCGGCTACCAGTGGTGGATTCGCCATCAGGCAGGCGCCAAATGCACCGGACTGAACTCTATCGCTGGGGCATCCTACATTAAGGTTGATCTCGTCAAAGCCGGCTTTTTCACCAAGGACGGCGCCTCTTGCCAACTCTTCAGGGTCTGATCCGCCAATTTGGAGGGCTACGGGATGCTCGTCTGGCGCATGCTGTAGTAAATAGTTCGCATCACCATGTTCCAATGCGGCACTGGTTACCATTTCCGTGTAGAGCAAAGCATGCTTGCTAAACTGGCGCAGGAAAACGCGATCATGGCGATCGGTCCAGTCCATCATCGGAGCTACGCAAAATTTGTGAATCGGCATGGCTATAGAAATCGTTAGAACAGCTTGGGTATTTAGCCTTCACTGGAATTCAAGTCAAGCGCCGTGGTGCTGATAACCTTTAAAACGGTATAGGCAAGTATTTTCCCAGATAGGAAATAATCACGAATCGCGTATAATCACCGCCTTCATTTTTTGCCATCTAATGCATCATGAGTGAAATCAGAACCCGTATAGCTCCGTCGCCGACAGGAGATCCTCATGTCGGGACAGCATATATTGCATTGTTTAATCGTTGCTTTGCGCACAAAAACAAGGGCAAATTTGTTTTGCGCATCGAGGACACAGACCAGGCTCGCAGTACAGCGCAGTCTGAGCACGATATTCTTGCGGCATTGCAATGGCTGGGATTGAGCTGGGACGAAGGCCCGGATTCTGGTGGCGACTACGGACCCTATCGACAGAGTGAGCGCTCTGAGATTTACACAAAACACATCGAAATACTCCTGGAAAAAGAGAAGGCATTTCATTGCTTTTGTTCATCGGAGAGGCTGGATGAAGTTCGGCGCCGACAGATGGAAGAAAAGCAACAGCCAGGATATGACGGTCACTGCCTGAGTCTTTCAAGTGAAGAGGTGCAGGCAAAAATTGCTACCGGTGAAAAGCATGTTATTCGTATGAAAGTTCCAGAATCTGGCGAATGTGGTTTTACAGATTTATTGAGAGGCGAAGTTCGAATTAACTGGGAACAAATCGACATGCAGGTGTTGGTTAAATCAGATGGATTGCCAACTTATCATTTTGCCAATGTAGTTGATGATCATCTCATGGCAATTAGTCATGTCATCAGGGGAGAGGAGTGGATTAATTCGGTTCCCAAACATGTATTGCTCTACGAATATTTCGACTGGGAAGCGCCGGTTTTTTGTCACATGCCCCTGTTGAGAAATCCTGACAAAAGCAAATTAAGCAAACGGAAAAACCCTACCAGTATTAATTATTACCGGGCCATGGGCTATCTACCGCAAGCCTTAATAAATTACCTGGGAATGATGGGTTGGACTATGCCCTCAGGCGAAGAGAAATTCTCTATTGATGAAATGACCGATGCTTTGAGCCTGGATCGCGTATCCCTGGGTGGGCCAATTTTCGATATTGAAAAACTGGACTGGTTGAACGGGAAATATATACGTGAAGATTTAAGTGATGAAGAATTTATTTCCGAATTTGCAAGATGGGCTTTTCAGCCAGAAAAAACTGAGGCAATTGTCCCCTTATTGAAACAGCGCGTTGAACGATTCAGCGATGTGGCAAGTCTAGGCCAATTTTTTATTGGCTCTGGTGTAGATATAAACGCCGAGAGCTTTCAGCACAAGGCTCTGGACAGTGATTCCTGCTTGAAGATTCTGCAATTCGCTCTGTGGCGATTGGAAAATGTGGGTTCCTGGGAACGAGATGTTATAGAAAAAAGTTTGCAGGAACTGGCTGACAGCCTGGAGATAAAGATTCGGGATTTCCTGTTCCCGCTCTTCATAGCAATCACAGGAAAAGCTGTTTCAATATCTGTAATTGAGTCGATCTCCATAATAGGGATCGATATTGCGCGAGCGCGTATTCGCAACGCCATTACAGTGTTGGGCGGCATTTCAAAAAAAGCCGCGAAAAACCTGGAAAAGGAATACAGGCAGTTAGGCTAGATACATAGCCTGGCCTTTAGTTTGACAGCCTGAGGCCAGGTGCTTAGAATCGCCTTCCTTCGTATATCCAAAGAGTTTAGGGGCCTTAGCTCAGCTGGGAGAGCGCAACACTGGCAGTGTTGAGGTCAGCGGTTCGATCCCGCTAGGCTCCACCAACTTCCTTAATTCCCTCGCGAATTCTCCTCTCTGACAATTCGCTTTGACGTCAAAATCTCACTGGTGTAAATGCGTGGAATTGTTGGTGAGATTTCTCCTTCCATTTGCCTATGGTAAATGACGCCTGGTTCGGCCAACAATCATAGATTGTTGTCGTTCGACTATGCATCATGCTGCGCATGATAAGCGCTTGTCTCACCCATGGGCGCGCTCAGTGTGTTCTTCGAATCAAGTGAAAGCCGATTTGGGATTTTGCGTTGAAATACAGAAGTAACCCTGAGGAGGTTCATGGATGTGCCGATCATTCTGCGCAGCAGAATGTGAGGAGGAAGCCGCCAGAAGAATCGCAGTTCTGCCCCCTGGTCTTACGACGACATTTGAAAAAGTCACGATGATTTTTTCAAATAGCGAGTTAAGAAGGGTAGTCTCTTTTAGTGTGGCCTTTATAAAGCTGGCGGGGTCGGCCAATGCGATAGGAATCGCTTAGCATTTCATGCCAATGTGCGATCCAGCCCGGCGTTCGACCGGTTGCGAATATGACGGTAAACAGGCTGGTGGGGATGCCAATGGCTTTGAGAATAATGCCTGAATAGAAATCTACGTTTGGAAATAGTTTTCTTTCGATAAAGTATTCATCTTCCAGTGCGATTTTTTCCAGTTTTCTGGCGATGCGAAATAGCGGGTCGTTGTCACTACCCAGTTCATCCAACACTTCTTTACAAATTCCGCGTATAACAGTCGCTCTTGGGTCATAATTCTTGTATACCCGATGGCCAAATCCCATTAGGCGGAATGGATCGTCTTTGTCTTTGGCTCTGACGATAAACTCTTCTATGCGAGATTCGTCACCGATTTCATAGAGCATTTCCAACACTGCTTCGTTAGCCCCTCCATGGGCCGGACCCCATAGAGCCGCAATGCCCGAGGCTATACAGGCATAGGGATTGGAACCGGTAGAACCGGCCAATCTTACGGTTGAAGTTGAAGCATTCTGTTCATGGTCCGCATGAAGCAGGAAGAGGGTATCCATTGCTTTTGCGATGGTGGGGCTGACCTTGGGAGGGTCACAAGGTGTGCCAAACATCATGTGAATGAAATTTTCCGCCAGGCTCATGTCGTTCTGTGGATACATGAAAGGCTGTCCTACCCCATGCTTGTAGCACATTGCAGCCAGTGTAGGCATCTTGGCAATGACTCGAACCGCTGCCTGCATACGATGCTCAGGATTATCGATGTCGAGCTGGTCGTGGTAGAAGGCTGAAAGTGCTCCCACCACGCCACAGAGCATGGCCATTGGGTGGGCATTGCGAGGAAATCCTTTAAAGAACTGGTGGATTTGCTCGTCTACCATGGTGTGGTAGCGAATTTCGTTTTCGAATGCCTCTCGTTCACTACTATTAGGCAATTCGCCGTTTAATAGCAGGAAACACAGCTCGAGGAAGTTGGATTTTTCGGCTAATTGCTCAATTGGGTATCCGCGATGGAGTAAAACACCGGCGCCACCATCGATATAGCTAATATCGGAATCACAGGCTGCGGTGGAGACGAATCCAGGGTCATAGGTAAATACACCCTCGCTCACAAGGCTTCGGACATCGATTACGTCAGGGCCAGTACTGCCTTCATAAACGGGAAGTTCAATGACGCCTTCTTTCCCGTCAATGGATAACTGGGCCTTTCTTTCACTCATACCAAACTCCTGTGAATTAAACTTACAACGTGTAAATGCTTTAAAAACAGATACTTAGAGATTTTATTCTTGTAGTGTATCTGGTCATTTCGTGACCAAACAGGGACGGCAATACTAGGTAGAGAGCCCTTACTTTGTCAAATCTTTGTAGTGCTCGAAGTGTCAGCAAGCCTGCATTTCCGGCGAGTTTCAGCGTTCCGGGATAGGATCGAATAGGCCTGCGAAATCCGCATTTTTTCCAATTTGTGCTGAAACAAAGCGTAAGGATTTAAGGATTTTAAGGGATCGCTCCTGTAGTCGACAAACTATTGTCATAATTAGTAAGACACCCGGGGGATTTATTGTAAAAACAGGGGGTTCGGCATATACTTTGCGGCGTTTAAAATCCCCAATTTGTGTAATTATTTCAAGTAGTTTGCGAATATTCGTTGGATTCGTAAATAGTGTTTTTCGGCTTGTAAAAAACTGCTCAAGATAGGCCTAAAGTGAAAGACAATAGACCCGTAAATCTCGATATCACCACCATAAAATTTCCCCTGGCGGCGATCGCTTCCATTCTCCATCGCATTTCCGGCATTGGGCTCTTTATCGGAGTCGGCATTTTGCTGTATTTCCTGCAAATGTCCCTGGCTTCGGAAGCAGAATTCAAGCGTTTGCTGGGGCTATTCGATAACAGCCTGGTCAAAATACTGCTCTGGCTAATACTGGCGGCAGTTTTTTACCACTTAATAGCCGGCATAAAGCACCTGCTTCTGGATCTTGGTATTGGTGAGTCAAAACAAGGAGCGAAATCCGGAGCCACTATAACGCTCGTATTGTTTGTTATAGCAGCATCGGGAGGAGGGATTTGGATATGGTAACCAGTGTAACCAACTTGAGTCGTTCAGGGCTTTCCGATTGGATTATTCAAAGAGTAAGTGCCGTTCTCCTGGCTGCTTACACAGTTTGTATTTTGGGCAGCCTGCTAATGAATCCTGAGATGGATTATGAAGCCTGGCGTGCTTTATTCGATTCGAATTTAATGCGCGTCTTTAGCCTTATAACACTGGCTGCTTTATGTGCACATGCCTGGATTGGTATGTGGATCGTTTCCACCGATTACATGACTTCCTTGCAATTCGGCAAGAGCGCAACGTTCATCAGGTTAGTGTTCCAGGTGGGAATAGTTTTAATTGTCGCAGTGTATTTAATCTGGGGCGTGCAGATTTTCTGGAGTAGTTAGATGTCGGGTCTTCGTAGTATTTCCTTTGATGCAGTAATAGTCGGCGGCGGTGGTGCCGGGATGCGCGCCGCATTGCAACTTGCACAATCAGGTTACAAGACGGCAGTTATCTCCAAGGTATTCCCGACTCGTTCACACACGGTTTCGGCCCAGGGTGGTATTACCTGCGCCATTGCCAGTGCAGACCCAAATGACGACTGGCGCTGGCATATGTATGACACGGTAAAAGGTTCTGACTATATCGGTGATCAGGACGCCATCGAGTATATGTGCAGTGAAGGCCCCCAGACTGTATTCGAACTGGAACACATGGGGCTGCCGTTTTCCAGAACTGAAAATGGGCGAATCTATCAACGACCTTTTGGTGGTCAATCCAAAGATTTTGGTAAGGGTGGTCAGGCGGCGCGAACTTGCGCGGCGGCGGACCGCACCGGACACGCATTGCTACATGCGCTTTACCAGGGAAATTTAAAAAACAATACCGTCTTCTTTAATGAATGGTATGCAACGGACTTGGTAAAAAACCAGGACGGGGCAATTGTCGGTGTTATTGCTATTAACATGGAGAGCGGAGAAACCGTTTTTGTAAATTCCAAGGCGACCGTATTTGCTACCGGTGGTGCGGGCCGAATCTATGCCTCAACGACAAATGCATTAATAAACACCGGTGATGGAGTCGGCATGGCATTACGTGCCGGATATCCCATGCAGGACATGGAGATGTGGCAGTTTCATCCCACCGGTATACATGGTGCCGGGGTTCTCGTCACCGAAGGTTGTCGCGGTGAAGGTGGTTACCTGATCAATAAAGATGGTGAGCGTTTTATGGAGCGCTATGCACCTACTGCAAAAGATCTCGCTGGCAGAGACGTGGTGGCTCGTTCAATGGTCCTCGAACTATTGGAAGGCAGAGGCTGCGGTGAGAATGGCGATCATGTCATGCTCAAGCTAGATCATCTCGGCGAAGAAGTATTGAACGCAAAACTTCCAGGTATCCTGGAGTTGTCTCGAACTTTTGCCCATGCTGATCCGGTAAAAGAACCGATTCCAGTTGTTCCAACTTGCCATTACATGATGGGCGGTATTCCAACCAATGTGCGCGGACAGGCATTAAGCCAAAACGCCAGTGGTGAAGATGAAATCATTCCCGGCCTGTTTGCGGTTGGCGAAGTGGCTTGTGTCTCTGTTCACGGCGCGAATCGATTGGGCGGAAATAGTTTATTGGACCTGGTGGTATTCGGTCGCGCCGCTGGCAAGCACATCGAAGAAATGCTGGCCCAGGGATTGGAGCAGCGTGCCGCCAGTGAATCGGACATTGATGCTGCAATGGCGAGACTTACCCGCCTGAACGATTCATCCAGTGGTGAAAGTATTCCCGAACTCAGAACCGAGCTGCAAAGCGTCATGCAGAACCATTTTGGCGTTTTTCGTAAAGGCGATTTCATGCAGGACGGTATCGAAAAGCTACAGGAACTACGGCAACGCATTGGCAACGTCCACTTAGAAGATAAGAGCCAGACATTCAATACGGCGAGGATCGAAGCCCTGGAATTGGAAAATTTATTTGAAGTTGCTGAGGCCACTGCCATTGCTGCAGAGGCGCGCACCGAAAGCCGTGGTGCCCATGCCCGTGATGATTTCCGCGAACGGGATGACGAGAACTGGCTGTGTCATTCCATGTATTACCCGGAAACAAAATCTGTTGGTAAGCGTGACGTAAATTTCATGCCCAAGACAGTAGACACCTTCGAGCCCAAAGAAAGAATTTATTAAGGAAGTATCCGTGTTAGTTAGTATTTATCGCTATAACCCAGAAGTCGACGACAAGCCTGTAATGCAGGATATCGAAGTCGAAGTACCTGAAGGCAAGGACCTGATGGTGCTCGATGTGCTGGCACTGGCGAAGGAGAAGGATCCCACTGTTGCCTACAGACGCTCTTGTCGTGAAGGGGTTTGTGGTTCCGATGGAATGAATATAAATGGCACCAATGGTCTTGCCTGTATTACACCGATATCGGAAGCAGTAAAGCCCGGGCAGAAATTAGTACTAAGACCATTGCCTGGCTTGCCGGTTGTGCGTGACCTGGTGGTAGACATGTCTATCTTTTACAAGCAGTTTGAGAAGGTTAAGCCATATCTGATAAACGACGAACCAGCACCCGCAATCGAACGACTGCAATCTCCAGAAGACAGGGCAAAGTTAGACGGTCTGTATGAGTGTATTCTCTGCGCTTGTTGCAGTACTAACTGTCCTTCTTTCTGGTGGAACCCAGATAAATTTATCGGGCCGGCAGGTTTGCTACAGGCGTATCGCTTTCTCGCCGATAGTCGGGATACTGCTACCAGTGAACGACTTGCTGGTCTGGATGACCCGTTTAGCGTATTCCGTTGTCGCGGCATCATGAATTGCGTTGCTGTTTGTCCGAAAGGGCTTAATCCAACTCGTGCCATTGGTCACATCAGGAGCATGTTGATTTCGCAAGGAACTTAGGACTGGAAAGGATTCAGAGGCGTTAAAGAAGCAAATCTTTAATCGCTTTGTCAGAGGATATTGATATGCAAGACAACTTGATGGAAATAATGTGGAGCACCGGACACCTTTCCGGATCAAATGCTGAATACGTAGAAGAACTCTATGAGCAATTCCTGTCTGATCCTGACTCAATTCCAAAGCAATGGCGTGATTTTTTTGAGTCGCTTCCAGCCGAAAATGGATCTAGTGCGTCTGAAGTATCCCATGCGAAGATTAAAAAGGATTTCGAGGCTCTCGGAAAGGTAAGCCGCTATAAGCAAGTCTTAAGCAACGATGCAGTTATTAATTCTGAGCACGAGCGCAAACAGGTTCAGGTTCTCCAACTGATTAGTTCTTACCGCGTGCGCGGGCATCAAAAAGCGAAGCTGGATCCGCTTTCGATAATGTATCGAGAGAGAGTGCCAGATCTGGAGTTGGAGTTCCATGATCTTTCACCTATTGATGTGTCAACTGTGTTCCAGACGGGATCTTTGTTTATAAGCAAAGACAAAGCACCACTAAGAGATATCGTTGATACTCTCGAGCGTATTTACTGCAACTCCATTGGTTACGAATTCATGCATATCGTAAACCTGGAAGAGAAACAGTGGATTCAACAACGCATCGAGAGCAATGATGGTTTTCCGGTTTTTGAAAACGATGTTAAGCGTCATTTACTGGAGCGATTGACTGCAGCGGAAGGCCTGGAAAAACATCTCGACTCCAAATATCCAGGCACCAAACGATTCGGACTTGAAGGTGGTGAGAGTCTTATTCCTTCTTTAGATGAAATCATTCAGAGAGCAGGAAAATACGGTGCTAAAGAAATCGTATTGGGTATGGCTCACCGTGGTCGCCTCAACGTGCTGGTAAATATCCTTGGCAAAAACCCAACGGAGTTGTTCGACGAATTCGAAGGTAAGGCCATTTATCAGAGCTCCGGTGATGTGAAATATCACCAGGGATTTTCCTCCAACATCATGACAGCCGGCGGCGAATTGCATATGGCGTTGTCTTTTAATCCTTCCCATCTTGAGATCGTATCGCCGGTAGTCGAAGGATCTGTTCGTGCCCGCCAGTCAAGACGTGATGATGATGAAGGAAAGCTGGTGCTTCCTATAATCGTCCATGGTGATGCGGCTATTGCCGGTCAGGGTGTGGTCATGGAGACATTTCAGATGTCCCAGACTCGCGCTTACTCTACAGGCGGCACTGTGCATATAGTGGTCAATAACCAGGTTGGCTTTACTACCAGCCGGCAAGATGATGCCCGTTCAACTGAATACTGTACCGATGTTGCGAAGATGGTGCAGGCGCCCATCTTCCACGTAAACGCAGACGACCCGGAAGCAGTACTCTTTGTCACTCAGCTGGCCCTGGATTTTCGCTACGAATTTAAGAAAGACGTTGTGATTGACCTGGTGTGTTATCGCCGCCGGGGTCATAACGAAACAGACGAAGCATCGATTACGCAACCAATGATGTATACCGCAATTAAGCAGCATAAAACCACCCGTGCAATTTACGCCGAACAGCTTGTTGGTGAAAACGTGCTCTCAACAGTCGATGCAGATGAAATGAATCGCGCGTATCGAGCGGAACTGGATAATGGCGAACACGTAGTCAAAAGCCTGGTTAAAGAACCTTCCATAGAGCTATTCGTGGACTGGAGTCCTTACCTTGGGCACGACTGGAGTCCCCATTACAATACATCGATCCCACTGAATAACTTGCAGGCACTGGCAAGAAAACTGGTTGAGATACCTGGTGATTTTACATTGCAGCGTCAGGTTCAGAAATTATTTGATGATCGCGGCAAAATGGCAGAAGGAGAGGTTCCAGTTGATTGGGGATTTGCCGAATCGCTGGCCTATGCCAGTATTTTGACCAGTGGTAACAAGGTTCGAATTACTGGTCAGGATGTGGGACGCGGCACCTTTTCTCATCGGCATGCTGTGGTATATGACAACAAGACGGGAGAAGCGCATATACCGCTGCAAAACATTGCGCAGGATCAGAGCTCTTTTACTATTTATGATTCACTCTTGTCGGAAGCAGCTGTACTGGCATTTGAATACGGGTACTCCACGACCACGCCTAATGCGCTCGTTATATGGGAAGCGCAGTTTGGTGACTTTGCTAACTCGGCACAGGTGGTTATCGATCAGTTCATTACCAGTGGTGAGCATAAATGGTTACGATTATGCGGATTAACGTTATTGTTACCTCATGGCTATGAAGGGCAGGGACCAGAACACTCATCTGCTCGATTAGAAAGATACTTGCAGCTCTGCGCTGAGCACAATATTCAAGTTTGTCTGCCAACTACTTCGGCGCAAGTGTTTCATATGTTACGGAAACAGGTTCTTTGTCCGCTGCGCAAACCTCTGGTGGTGATGTCACCGAAGAGTTTATTAAGACATAAAGAAACGGTATCTACACTGGAAGAGATGGCAGATGGCAGTTTCCAGGTAATCATAGATGAGACCGACGGCTTCGATCCTGATTCGATTGAGAAGGTCGTGATTTGTAGCGGAAAGGTTTATTACGACCTGCGCAGTGAGCGACGTAAGCGTGGCATAAAGAACATTGCCATCATTCGATTGGAGCAGTTATATCCCTTCCCGCAACAAGATTTTGAAGAGTGTCTCTTACAGTACAAGAATGCGAAAACGATTCTCTGGTGTCAGGAAGAGCCGATGAATCAGGGTGCCTGGTACGCCAGCCAGCATCACATACGTCGAGTATTGCATGAACATCGTCCAGAAATTTGGCTCGAATATGCTGGCCGTGAAGCTTCTGCGGCGGCTGCCGCAGGTTATCCAGCATTGCATCTAAGCCAACAACAGAAATTTATTGATGAGGCATTAAGCTAGTCGTGACAATTGAAATTAAAGCACCAACCCTGCCAGAGTCTGTTCCTGATGGAACTATCGCTACCTGGTACAAAAACATCGGCGACAGTGTTAGTCGAGATGAGCTGTTGGTAGATATCGAAACCGATAAGGTAGTTATCGAAGTGGTATCGCCTACCGACGGGGTTCTTCAGGAAATTATCAAGTACGCTGGCGATACTATTGTAAGTAACGAAGCAATAGGAGCAGTTCAGGAAGGCGCAGGAACAAATACATCGGCACCCTCCGATACGATAACTGAAAATCCAGTTACCAGCACAGATGGCTCACCTATCGTCAGCCCTGCTGCTAAAAAACTGATTGAAGAAAACACCCTCAATGCAGAAGCTATTAGCGGCAGTGGCAAAGACGGACGCATTACCAAGGAAGACGTGGTAAATCATCTCGCATCGCCACGCGCTACCCAGGACAGTGATGCCCCAGATGCGGCTCCACCCATAACAGCGTCTGCTGATGGAAGAATCGAAGAAAGAGTGCCGATGAGCCGGTTACGGACAACCGTAGCGAAGCGTCTACTCCAGGCTACTCAGACCACTGCAATGCTGACGACTTTTAACGAAGTCAACATGCAGCCAATAATGAATATCCGCAGCAAATACAAAGAAGAATTCGAAAAAACCCATGAAGGGGTGCGTCTTGGATTCATGTCCTTCTTCGTGCGAGCGGCAATCGAAGCATTGAAGCGGTTTCCTGCAGTAAATGCCTCGCTCGATGGTAACGACATTGTCTACCATGGCTACCAGGATATCGGTATCGCCGTTGGCGGGCCGAGAGGATTGGTTGTTCCAGTTTTGCGTAATGCTGACAACATGGGTCTGGCACAAATCGAAAAGGAAATTCGGGAATTCGGGGAAAAAGCCCGGGATGGCAAACTGTCCATAGAAGAAATGACAGGTGGCACCTTTACCATATCTAACGGCGGTGTATTTGGTTCGCTACTATCTACCCCGATTCTGAATCCGCCTCAGACTGCGGTTTTAGGAATGCACAAGATTCAGGAACGGCCAATGGCTGTAAATGGTGAGGTAAAGGTATTGCCGATGATGTACCTGGCACTTTCCTATGATCATCAAATGATCGACGGTAAAGAAGCCGTACAATTCCTGGTAACGATTAAAGAGCTCTTAGAAGATCCGACCAGGCTTCTTTTGGAAATATAAGCGCGCCGTATTGAGGTTTGTATGAGTAAAGAATATGACGTGGTAGTGATTGGATCAGGTCCAGCAGGTTATGTAGCAGCAATCCGCTGTGCACAACTGGGATTTTCCACTGCCTGTATAGAGAAATGGTTGAACAAAGAGAATAAAGCTGTTTACGGTGGAACCTGTTTGAACGTGGGCTGTATCCCTTCGAAGGCTCTATTGGATACCTCGCATAAATATGTCGAAGCCCAGGATCATTTTTCCGTTCACGGTATCACGGTAAACAAAGTCGGAATCGACGTGCCTGCCATGATCGACCGCAAAGACAAGGTTGTTAGCCAACTTACCCAGGGCGTAAAAGGATTGTTCACCGCTAATAAAGTGGTTGGCATCGCCGGTACCGCTAAGCTAATAAGTGCCAACAAAATCCAAGTCACTGGCCACGACGGCAAACAGGACGAGCTAGCGGCTAAACATGTCATCATTGCTGCCGGTTCAGTTCCTATCGATATTCCACCAACCCCAATTGACCAGGAAATCATAGTCGACTCGACCGGTGCCCTGGAGTTTCAGGCGGTACCGAAACGATTGGGTGTGATTGGTGCGGGAGTTATCGGGCTGGAGCTTGGAAGTGTCTGGTCGCGACTCGGCTCTGAAGTCATTGTATTGGAAGCGCTGGAAGATTTTCTGCCGGTTGTAGATAGGCAAGTGGCGAAAGAAGCGCAGAAGATTTTAAGCAAGCAGGGTTTAGACATTAAATTGGGTGCGCGGGTTACCGGTAGCAAATTGGGCAAAGGGGCAAAGAAAACCGTTACCGTCGAATACACCGATAAAGATGGCGAACAAAAGGCTACATTCGACAAATTAATCGTCGCTGTTGGGCGCAAGCCATTCACCGATGACTTGATTGACCCGGCAGTTGGTATCGAATTCGATGAGCGGGGATTTATTAAAGTTAACGATCAGTGTGCTACCAATATTCCAAATGTCTACGCGGTTGGCGATGTAGTCAGAGGTCCGATGCTGGCCCATAAAGGCATGGAAGAGGGCGTAATGGTGGCGGAACGTATTGCCGAAAAGAAGACCCAGGTAAATTACGAGCTTGTGCCTTCAGTAATTTATACCCACCCCGAGATAGCCTGGGTCGGAAAGAACGAAGAAGAGTTAAAGGCGGAAGGAATCGATTACAACGTCGGCGTATTTCCTTTTGTTGCCAGCGGCCGAGCGCTCGCAGCAAATGATGCGGATGGTTTGATCAAGACCATAGCTGATGCCAAAACAGATCGCATACTGGGGTGTCACATTATTGGTCCAAGTGCTGCCGACTTATTACAGCAGATGGTTATCGCCATGGAGTTTAGTGCCAGCGCCGAAGATATTGGATTGACGATGTTCTCCCATCCTTCTTTATCTGAAGGCGTCCATGAGGCAGCATTGGCTGCCAATGGGCATGCAATTCATATTGGAAATCGCAAACGCCGCAAATAAAGGCAGTAATAGGTAATAAAAGAAAGAAGAACCAATCTATATAAGTTTTCTCAAGACATGGAGCTGAAATGAACTTACATGAATACCAGGCAAAGCAATTGTTTGCCGAATACGGCCTGCCTGTTTCTAAAGGAATAGCAGTCGACAAGGCCGAAGATGCCGCAGCTGCAACTGCTGAAATTGGCGGTCAGAGGTGGGTTGTTAAGGCACAGGTTCATGCAGGTGGTCGTGGCAAGGCGGGGGGCGTAAAACTGGTAGATAGCGCCGCAGAAGCAGAGGAATTTGCCAGGCAATGGTTAGGTAAAAACCTGGTCACTTATCAAACTGACGCCAATGGCCAGCCAGTAAGCAAGATATTTGTTGAAGCCTGTACGGATATTGCGCAAGAGCTTTATTTGGGAGCAGTTGTAGATCGATCGACCCGGCGCATCGTATTCATGGCGTCGGTGGAAGGTGGTGTGGAAATTGAAAAAGTAGCTGCCGAAACACCAGAAAAAATATTGAAAGCCACTATCGACCCCCTGACCGGGGCACAGCCTTATCAGGGCAGGGATCTGGCTTTTCGTCTGGGCCTCTCCGGTGACCAGATTAAACAATTTACCCAGCTGTTTCTTGGCCTGGCTAAATTGTTCACCGATCTCGACCTGGCATTGTTAGAAATTAATCCACTGGTGGTAACTGCTGATGGTGATATCCATTGTCTCGACGGCAAAATCAATATCGACGGCAATGCCCTGTACCGCCAGCCCAAGCTGAAAAAGATGCACGACCCCAGCCAGGAAGACGAAAGAGAAGTTCAGGCAGCAGAATGGGATCTGAATTACGTGGCCCTGGATGGGAATATTGGCTGCATGGTCAATGGTGCCGGTTTAGCCATGGGCACCATGGATATTGTCCAGCTTTATGGTGGCACCCCGGCAAACTTCCTCGATGTGGGTGGTGGCGCCACCAAGGAACGCGTAACAGAGGCCTTTAAAATAATTCTTTCCGACGAGAATGTTGCTGCCGTATTGGTGAACATCTTTGGCGGAATCGTACGCTGTGATCTGATTGCCGAGGGAGTAATCGGCGCAGTTGAAGAAGTAGGAGTGGAAGTGCCGGTGGTGGTCAGATTGGAAGGAAACAATGCCGATGTGGGCAGAGAGGTATTAGGGCAGAGTGGCCTGAACATCATCGCGGCTAATAGCCTGGCAGATGCGGCTGAAAAAGTTGTTGCCGCGGCTGGAGGTGCCCAATGAGTATTCTGGTTAACAAAGACACCAAAGTAATCTGCCAGGGCTTTACGGGATCACAGGGCACCTTTCATTCCGAGCAGGCGATCGAATATGGCACGAAAATGGTTGGCGGTGTGACCCCCAGGAAAGGCGGGCAAACCCACCTGGACATGCCGGTGTTTAATACTGTTGCCGAAGCCTTTGCAGCAACAGCTGCAGACGCGTCGGTAATTTATGTGCCAGCACCATTTTGCAAGGATTCCATACTTGAAGCAGTGGATGCAGGTATTAAGCTAATTGTCTGTATTACCGAAGGAATTCCGACTCTGGATATGCTGGTGGCCAAGGAGAAATGTGATCGAGCCGGTGCCAGGTTAGTCGGCCCGAATTGCCCTGGCGTAATTACGCCAGGCGAATGCAAGATTGGCATTATGCCCGGACATATCCATCTTCCTGGAAAAGTCGGCATCGTGTCACGCTCTGGTACTCTGACCTACGAGGCAGTTAAACAGACTACCGATCATGGATTTGGGCAATCCTCCTGTGTCGGTATCGGTGGCGATCCGATTCCTGGTTCAAATTTCATCGATATCCTGTCTATGTTCCAGGCTGATGAACAAACGGAAGCCATTGTTATGATTGGTGAAATTGGTGGAACAGCGGAAGAAGAAGCCGCGGCTTTCATCAAAGCCAATGTGACCAAGCCAGTGGTGGCATACATAGCAGGAGTCACTGCGCCTCCAGGAAAACGTATGGGTCATGCTGGAGCGATAATTTCTGGTGGAAAAGGGACTGCTGATGAAAAGTTTGCAGCACTCAATGACGCCGGTGTAAAAACTGTTCGAAGTCTTGCAGATATCGGTAATGGATTAAGCGAAATTACTGGCTGGTAAGGCTCCTACCTGTTAAAAACTTCACATATTTTTTTAAAGCCATTTTTAGTCGAACTTTTGCCTCTCAAAAGGTTCTAATAGATTAAGGTAGTGTGTTAGGCTTAGCCGCAAATTTAGCTTAAAACGCTGAATTTCAGGGACTATTTGCCAATTGGATTGATTTCAGTTGGCATGGTCGGGCGGATAGTTACTAAGCTTCTCAATTTAGTAAAAATTGAGTAGAACGGTAACTCTCGTTCCGCTTTTTTTCAGGGAAAACTGTCGACCTCAAGCGATTTGAAAAATCAAGGAATACTTGGGCAGTTTTATAGCAGGTAAGGAAGTACAACAAAATAGTTATTCGGCACTAACTAGCTACGACACACCCTCTATCGTTGTGCCTGGTTAGACCGGAATTATTAACAAAATAATAGGATGGCACATGAACAACCGTCGAATTACCCAGATGGGCATGTCTGCTCTGGCAATGCTCATGTCATGCTTTGTGGGAGTCGCGCAAGCTGCAGAAATTTTGGTCAATAGTGACGTACTTGACCAGGCAATGGATGTGGTCGCACAGAAGTATGAGGCTTCTGCCACAGCGCAGGAAGAAATCACCAGGCTTCAGAACGATGCAAGCTCTACCTTTGAATCTTTCAAGCGCGCAAACGACAACTTAGAATCTTTACTGGTGCTCAACGCTGGTTACCGCAAGCAAATCTCAATTCAAGAAGATCAAATCGCAACTCTAGATGAGTCTATTGCGAGTGTTCAGGAAGTTACCCAGGGTATTCCATTACTCATGGAGAAAATGATTTCCAGTCTCGAGCAATTCATCGAGCTGGATTATCCGTTCCACGTCGATGAGCGGTCATCTCGTCTGCAATTTGCGAGAGATGCAATTGACAATCCAGACGTTTCTATCGCTGAGAAATTTCGCCAGGTACTGGTGATGTATCAGACCGAAACTTCTTATGGGCGTACTATCGAAACCTATCCTGAAACGATCAATATCAATGGCGCAGATCGCGATGTAAATATCGCCCGCATAGGCCGAGTTGCATTGCTATATCAAACCACCGATAGGCAAGAAACTGGCGCCTGGGATAACAGGGCTCGTCAGTGGGTGGCATTAGATCCAGGTGAATATCGAACACAAGTGCAGGGCGCAATTCGCGTTGCCTCTCAATTGGACGCACCTCGAATTATCGAGTTGCCAGTACTATCTCCGGAGGCAGCACAATGAAAAAGTTAATGAATATGACCGGCGTTTTTGCCGCATCTTTTCTAGCCTTTGGCTCTGCACAGGTTGCGGGACAGGCAACTTCTTTAGCGAATCTGTTGGATCTGGTTGAAAACGACCGAGTTGCCGAGTCGGAGGAATACCAGGCTCGAGTTCAGGAATTTGAACAGAATGCAGCTCGCCAAACAGAGATTCTGGACACTACGAACGATCGTATTACTACAGAAGAACAGACTCAGGTAGATCTTTCAGATCAATTTGAAGCTAATGAAATCATCATCGCCGACAAGCGTGAAATTCTCCGCGATCGTCGTGGTGCTTTGAATGAGCTGTTCGGCACCTTGCAAGGTGTCGCCGGTGATTTCCTGAGTAACTTCCAAAACTCAATGATTAGTGCTCAGCATACTGGTCGTTCCGCGCAGCTCGAAGAAATCATCGAGCGAGCCGGCTCAACTATCGAGCAGCTTGATGTTGAAGAAATGGAGCGCTTCTGGTTCTTCATGCATCAGGAGCTAACCGAATCTGGTCGCGTTGTGGCCTTTAACGCGGACGTGGCTCTTCCAAATGGCGATACAGCAAATCGCAGTGTAGTAAGAATCGGTGCCTTCAACGCAGTCTCCGATGGTGAATACCTGAGCTATAGTGGTGACATCGGTCACTTGCAAGTACTCCCGCGCCAGCCGGATGCTTCCATTATGGGGACGGCATCAACATTGCAGGGTGCTTCAAGCGGATTCACTCGCGTCGGCATCGATCCTACGGGTGGTGTAGGTGGTCAGGTAATGGCTAACCTCGTTAACTTCCCAACTGTTGAAGAGCAGGTCAGAAACAATTCCGGTGTTATCGGTTTTATTATTATCGGTGTTGGTATCGTCGGCATCCTGATTGCTTTCTTCAGACTGTTAATGCTCTCGCTTACTTCGATCAAAGTTCGTTCTCAACTCAAGCGTGACAAGCCTACCAAGAACAATCCACTTGGCCGGGTATTGCTGGTAGCAGAAACTAATCCAACTGCAGATACAGAAACCCTGGAGTTGAAACTCGGTGAAGCTATCCTGCAGGAAACACCTGCACTGGAAAGCATGCTGACGCTTATCAAGATGATCGCCACTATCGCGCCACTTGGTGGTCTACTCGGAACGGTTACCGGTATGATCCAGGTGTTCCAGCAGATTACCGTATACGGTGCTGGTGATCCGACCATTATGGCTGGTGGTATTTCACAGGCCCTGATGACTACGGTACTGGGTATTGTTGTGGCGATTCCAACAATCTTTATGCACACCGTGGTTAAGAGTCGAAGCGATAACATCATTCATATTCTGGAAGAACAGGCGACCGGTATGATCGCCGAGAAGGCAGAGCGACTAGCCAATAATCAGGCTTAATTCCAGAGGGGGAATGACATGTACTTTGCCTTTTTAGATGTAATCGATGCGGTAAGCACCTTCATGCAACGGGGTGGGCCTGTGCTCTCGGTAATAGCCGGGCTCCTCCTTATTAAATGGTCACTGGTGTTTGAACGTATCTGGTACCTCAATACCACACATAAAAGAAATGTAAAAAACACATTAGCGGCCTGGAATACGCGCTCCGACACTCAGTCCTGGAGCGCGCACCAGATTCGCACGATGATGATTTCAAAGATTTCATTAGACGTGCGAAATACGCTCCCAATCATTGAAGTATTAGTCACTATCTGTCCATTACTTGGACTAATTGGCACTGTAACGGGAATGATCGAAGTATTTTTCGTTATGGCAGTCAGTGGTGGCGGTGATGCCAAGTCCATGGCGGGCGGGGTATCTAAAGCCACTATTCCAACAATGGCAGGAATGGTCGGTGCAATCTCAGGAATTTTCGCCTTCAACTACCTGAAAGGAAAAGTTGATCGCGATCTCGAGCTTCTTGAAGACCACCTTCCAATTTCTCATGAGTAATTGGCGAATCAGACTAAAGGCTAACAATAATGAAATCAGGGTTAATGAAAAAGAAGGCACAAGAGGAAGCGGGTGAAATCGATCTCACTCCAATGCTCGATGTGGTATTTATCCTTCTTATCTTTTTTATCGTGACATCGGTATTTGTCACAGAAGCTGGGATCGAAGTTACTAAACCTGAAGCATCAACGTCCGAAGATACTTCAGGAGACTTGATTCTAATCGCGATTGGACCGGCAGGAGATATCTGGATTGACGGTGACCAGATTGACCCCCGTTTCATCCGCTCTCGCTTCGAGTTGCGCTTGGCTGATGCTCCAAATTCGGCGGTTGTTATCCAGGCGGATCAGAATGCGAATAACGAACAGGTGATGCTTATATTAGAAGCAGCACGTGATGCCAACATAGAAGACGTTAGAATTTCAGCGGAGGCTTAACAAGATGATATTTGTCAGATGGGTTATTTCCATGGCTATGGCCGGCGGTATTACTCTTGGTCTTTTTTATTTCATGCAGTTTCTTATCGCGACTGGTGAAGCATTCGATGAAAGAGTGTCTGTGGTTAAGATCGTAGATGCCACAATGCCCGAAATCGAATTGGAAGTTATCGAGGAAATCGATAAGCCAGAGCCGATCGAGGAGATGGAACAAGAGCAACCAGATATTCAGGAGCGACAGACCACTTTGGATTCTGGTCCATCGCTAAACATTGCGAGAGCTTCAGTCGAGATAGACACAGGGCTGGAGTTGTCTAATGCGTCCATCTCTGCCACCGATGGGGATTACCTGCCCTTGGTCGCTATTGCACCCCAGTATCCAACCCGAGCCGCCCAAAGAGGTATACAAGGCTGGTGTCTGGTTTCATTTACTGTGGATGGATTAGGTAATGTAGTTGAAGACTCAATTACTGTTGTGGATGCCGAACCGCCTAATATATTTGATCGATCATCTCTGCGCGCTGCGGCTCGCTTTAAGTTTCAGCCCAGAGTTGTAGATGGGCAGGGCGTTGAGGTATCGGGCGTTCAATATTTGTTCCGCTATCAGCTTGAGGACAACTAAGAATGAGAATTGCAAGAATACTTAAACTTGGTTTTCTGATCGCGGCTCTGACCGTTCCGGCAGTACCACAGTTGGTTCTGGCAGGTGAGGAGCAACGTGCGCCACCGCAAGCACGTACGGCAGGAACCCTGGGACCGCAAGTTATGCGTGCCATCAGCCAGATTCAGGAGATGATGACTCCAGAAGATCCTGAAGATGAGCCTGATCTGGATGGTGCGAAGCAAGAGCTCGATGAGCTTCGCGAGCGCCGCTGGGAGCGTATGAATGACTTTGAGAAGCAAACCCTACTTAATTTCTACACCAACTACTGGTTAACCCTTGAGAATTATGTTGAAGCTATCAATACCTTCAAGGAGCTGTTAGAAATCGAGGAGCTGCGGGAAGATACGCGACTGCGAACGCTCAAGTCCCTCGGCCAGTTAACTGCAGCTGAAGAAATGTGGCGGGAGTCCATTCTCTATTATGAGCAATGGCGTGATGCTTCCCTGGAAGAGGATGATATCGTTTTCCGTGGACTGTCATATGCCCATTACCAGGTAGAAGAACTGCCGCAAGCACTTCCATATTGGGTAAGTTACATGAAAATGCTTTTGGATCGTGGCGAAGAACTTGGTCGTGACGATTATGCCTATCTCAATGGTCTCTATTTTCAGTTAGAAGATTTTGAAAACGCTCTGGATTTAACCAAGACCATGATCGTTCTTTTCGATGATCAGACTGACTGGATGAACCTGAGTGCTGTCTATGCCAGTCTGGATGACGAAGATCGTCGCATACGCTCTCTAAATGTGGCGTACCTGAAAGACATGCTGGATGACGACAATCGATATTTGAATCTGGGTCAGTCTATGGGGGGTATCGATGCGCCGTTATCGGGTGCAAAAGTACTTATCGATGGAATGGATAAGGATATTATTGAGCAAGACGAAGAAAACCTGACTACGCTTACCCAGATGTATCTGATTGGAGCAGACTATGAAGCTGCGCTGGAACCAGCATTACGGGTCGCAGAAATGTCAGATAGCGGTGATGGCTACGATACTTATGGTTATATTCATTATGTATTGAATAACTATCAGGAAGCAGCCGACGCATTCCAGTTGGCCGTCGATAAAGGTAACCTGAGTAATCGAGCCGATACCTATCTTTTTCTGGCGCGCTCATTAATAGAACTAGACGATTTCGACGGAGCTCTGGATGCCGCCAGGCAGTCTGCAGATGCAGGTAACGAAACGGAAAGCCGAAGTGCGAATGACTATATAACTTTCATCAATAGCACTCAGGAGCGCTACAACATCATCGAGGAAAGAAAGGCGGACGCGATCGATTTCTATCGACCCTATCCATCCCTTATCGATTGAACTCGAGGCGCTAAGCGCTTGAAAATGTAGGAAATGACCCTATAAAGAAACCTGACCCACAACGGTCAGGTTTTTTTTTACGTAAAATTTGATGGAGACAAGTTAATGACGGATAGCAATGGTTCAGAAACCCTCGGCTTCGAGACAGAGGCCAAGCAGCTACTGCATTTAATGATCCACTCTCTTTATAGCAATAAAGAGATATTCCTGCGCGAGCTGATTTCTAATGCCTCTGATGCTGCGGACAAGCTGCGCTTCGAAGCACTCTCGAACCCGGAGCTGTTTGAAGACGATTCGGAGCCAAGGGTGCGGATCGACTTCGACGAGGAGAAATCAACCATCAGTATTTCCGATAATGGTATTGGTATGAGCAGAGACGAAGTTATTTCTAATCTCGGGACTATTGCCAAATCCGGTACCGCACAATTTCTCGAATCACTTACCGGTGACCAGCAAAAAGACTCTCAGTTAATAGGCCAGTTTGGGGTCGGGTTTTACTCAGCATTCATCGTAGCTGATGAGGTAGAAGTACTAACACGAAAGGCCGGCACAGCGGCAGACGAAGCCACGCTTTGGAGATCCAGGGGTGAGTCTGAATACACCGTAGAAAACGAATCTAAATCCGATAGGGGCACTACTATTACCCTGCATCTGAAAACAGAGGAAAAGGAATTTGCTGAGGGTTTTCGTTTGCGCGGTATTGTTAAAAAGTATGCCGATCATATCTCGATACCGGTACTAATGGAAAAGCAAGAAATTCCTGCGCCCGAAGATGAAGATGGCGAGAAAAAGGAAGAGGAAGAGGAAGAGGAAAAAGAAAAGGAATACGAAGCCGTAAATAAGGCGAAAGCCTTATGGACTCGATCACGCACTGACGTCAAAAAAGAAGAGTACAAGGAATTCTATAAACATATTAGTCACGACTTTGAAGACCCTCTGGAGTGGAGTCACAACAAAGTAGAAGGCAAGTTGGAATACACAAGCTTGCTTTACATCCCGGGCAAGGCACCGTTCGATCTCTGGAACCGGGAAGCGGCTCGCGGTTTGAAGCTTTACGTGCAGCGCGTGTTTATCATGGACGATGCCGAACAATTTTTGCCGCTATACCTGCGCTTCATGAAAGGGGTTGTAGATTCCAATGATATATCACTAAATGTTTCTAGAGAGATCTTACAGAAAGATCCCGTTGTTGATTCCATGCGCAGTGCTCTAACCAAGAGAGCGTTAGATATGCTTGGGAAATTGAGAAGCAAGAACAAGAATAAGTACAACGAATTTTGGGAAGAGTTTGGTCAAACAATTAAAGAAGGACCTGCCGAAGATTTTGCCAATAAAGAAAAAATTGCAAAACTATTTCAGTTCACGACTACCGTCTCGGAAAATGATAAGCAGGAACAGGGACTGGAAGAATATGTTTCCCGGATACAGGATGGGCAGGACAAGATTTATTACCTGGTGGCGGAATCGTTACGAGCTGCTCAAAACAGTCCCCACCTGGAAATATTCAAGAAAAAAGGCATCGAAGTGATACTGATGCATGATCGCATTGACGAGTGGTTAATGGGTCATTTACATGAATTCGATGGTAAGCAGTTTCAGGATATCTCGCGTGGTGAGTTGGATTTGGGCAAACTGGAAGACGAAGAAGATAAAGAGCAACAGGAAAAATCCGAAAAAGAGTTTGCCGATCTCGTAACCCGAATTAAAGAAATCCTGGGTGATAAGGTTAAGGAAGTGCGAGTTACTCATCGACTGACCGATTCAGCGGCCTGTCTGGCCATAGATGAACATGACATGGGCGCACAGATGCGCAAGATTATGGAAGCATCGGGTCAGGCTGTACCAGAATCCAAACCTATCTTTGAGATTAATCCGGAACATCCGCTCCTGTCGAAGCTCGACAAGGAAGCCGATGAAGAGCGTTTTGGAGATCTGGTTGCCATACTATTCGGCCAGGCCAGCCTGGCGGAAGGCGGGCAGCTGGAAGACCCGGGTGAATTTTCTACTCGCCTGAACAAGTTACTGATGGAATTGACTGGTTAAGCTAATAACAGCCTGTTTCACATCTGCTCCAGAGTCTCGATACCCAGTAGTTCGAGCCCATCTTTCAGGGTGTGGGCGGTCAGGGCGGATAAAGCGAGTCGGGAATTTTTGCTCGGCTCATCCGCTTTGAGAATTGGACAGGCCTCATAGAACTTCATAAACAGTCCGGCCAGCTCATAGAGAAAATTACAAAGCTGATTTGGGAAGCAATCATCGGCTACCGCCTGTACGATTTCGCTTAACTGCAAGATCTTGATCAGTAGTAAGCGTTCTTCCTGCTCCTCTAAGGATGTAATTTCTGCTTTAAAGCCCTGTGCTTCATCTTTACGCAAGATCGATTTTATTCTTGCGTAAGCGTACATTAAGTAAGGCGCAGTATTACCCTCGAAAGACAACATCGTTGACCAGTCGAAGATATAGTCTGAAGTTCGGTTCTTGGAGAGGTCCGCGTACTTGACTGCCGCGATTCCCACTTTATCGGCAATGGTGTTTCTTAAGTCTTCATCAAGTTCCGGATTTTTCTCGGAAACCAGTTTGAATGCACGGCGAACAGCTTCATCCAGCAGGTCAATTAGTTTAACAATGTCTCCGGATCGGGTTTTAAAGGGTTTGCCATCAGCACCCATCATCGTGCCATAGGCGACATGTTCTAATGAGATTTTTTTAGAAGCGATTCCTGCTGCTTTGGCGACGGCAAACACCTGTTGGAAATGTAGCGATTGACGTGCATCTACCACATAGAGTGATCTATCCACGTCCATTTCTTCGCTGCGTAATCGAATAGCGGCCAGATCTGTGGTCGAATAAAGGTAGCCGCCGTCGGATTTTTGGATTATTACTGGTAGTGCATTCTCATCTTTGCCGACAAATTCAGGCAGGAATACTACTTTAGCTCCATCTGATTCTGACAATAAGCCCTTGCTTTCAAGTGTGCTGACAATGTTGTCCAGATCATCGTTGTAACGACTTTCCGCATCCAGGTCTTCTCTTTTCAAGCTAACGTTTAGCTTGTCATAAATCGCTTCGCAATGACTGAGAGACTCTTCGATAAATTGTTGCCAGACTTTATTGTATTCAGGATCACCGCCTTGCAGCTTTACTACACTGAGTCGTGAAGTATTGGCAAATTCTTCATCGGAATCGAAACGGTCTTTGGCGGCTCGATAGAAATCTTCAAGGTCTGACAATTGTTGCGGAAGTTCGTCCGTGTTCTGCGATTGAATCTCCTGTAAGTACGCTATTAACATGCCGAATTGCGTACCCCAGTCACCTACATGATTCTGGCGAATGATATGGTGCCCGCATCTTTCCATTACCCGTACCAGGCAATCACCGATGATTGTTCCCCGCAGGTGTCCGACGTGCATTTCTTTTGCAAGATTCGGTGAGGAGTAGTCGACTGCAATCGTTTTTGGTGTTCCCGATTTGCTAATCAAGGAATCAGGAGTTGTTAAAGCAGTATTGGCGCGCTCGAGTAAATCTTCATTCTTGAGTCTTATGTTGATGAAGCCAGGACCTGCGATTTCATAAGAATCTACCAGGGCGACAGACGATTCCTCCAATTTCTCCACGACAGACTGGGCCAGTTCCCGGGGATTCATTTTCAGCTGCTTCGCCACCGCCATGATGCCGTTGGCCTGGTAATCGCCAAACTCGGGTTTCGATGCAGTAATGACATTGGGGTTGCAGTGTTCAGTGCCTGCAAGCTCAGACAATGCGATTCCGATCTGATTGTTTAGAAATTCTTTAATCGTTTCCATCTTGGAAAAATTGCTGTTGCCGATTCAAAAAGGAGGGGATTGTACACCATCTAAGTCGAAACACATTGTAGAATGCATGCCGCCTACACTGGTTCTACTTAGTTAATCGTTCTTATACGAATTTCTTTAGGCAAAGCAGTCAATGTCAGATTCGCAGCAAACAAAAACAGGCAATCCTGATCAGGTTCGAGTGGTTCATGTCACAGAGCGCCACGAGGGCCAGCGGCTGGATAACTTTCTCATTCGAGAGCTAAAAGGGGTTCCTCGCACTCGCATATACCGCTTGATTCGTCGCGGGGAAGTAAGGGTCAATAAAAAGCGTAGCAAGCCAGAGTTCAAGCTCAGCAAGGGCGATCAGGTCCGTATACCCCCGGTTCGGGAGGGCAAATCCTCCAAACAAGAGAAACTGAGCCCTGGTCTTGCTGAGTTGCTGACAAATAGCTTGCTAATGGAAACAGACCTGCTGCTGGTCATTAATAAACCCGCTGGGCTCTCAGTGCATGGTGGTACCGGCATTCGCCTTGGCCTGATCGAGGCATTAAGGCAACTGCGGGAGGATTGGCGCCATCTTGAACTGGCTCATCGTCTGGATAGGGACACTTCCGGGTGCCTGGTTATTGCGAAAAAACCTAATGCATTAAAGCAGATACAGGAACAATTTAAGAAAAAACATGTAGAAAAGACCTACCACGCATTAGTTCATGGCCATTGGCCCGAAGAACTGACAACGATGGATGCACCGCTACGCAAGAATCAACTTAGCTCCGGAGAACGGGTTGTAGTCGTGGATAAGCAAGGGAAGGCGGCTGAGACCGGTTTCAGGGTATTGCAGCGCCTCAATGAGTCCAGCCTGGTAGAAGTAAGCCCGAAGACCGGAAGAACGCACCAGATACGTGTGCATTGCCAGTACGCTGGCCACCCAATTATCGGAGATGCCAAATACGGCCCCAAACAGCCTGTGGCAGCACTGAAAAAGGCAAAAAAGCTCTGTCTGCATGCCGCAAAAATTCGATTTTCTGATCCCTCCAGCGACGGCTGGCTGGAAGTCGAAGCCCCCTGGGATAAATACTTTAAAGCCCATGCTGGCGAACTCTTAAATAAATAGCAAAAACAATCATTTACAAACTTTATTTAATTAACTGATTTATCTAAGAAATTTTTGACAGAAGCTCGTCCGAAGCCTATTATTGCGCGCCTATGCCAGAGAGCCCGATTCCAGCCTATGTAGATACTAGAAAGGTCTTTCTGCAGCAGGACAAGATCAGTGGATCCATCGACCTGGGAAAGCTGCCTCGTTTCAGGGATTCACTGGCGAATCAGCAAGGAAAAGTAGCAGTAGTCCTTAGATTCTCGGTGAATGAATCCAGGCAAAGGCTAATTAAGGGTTCGCTAACAGCAGAAGTCGAAGTTACGTGCCAGCGTTGTCTGGAACCTTTAGGGATACAGCTACAAGACGACATAAGTCTGGCAGTGCTTGAAGAAGAAGCGTCTGCGGCAAAACTGGATCCCCAGTTTGACCCCTGGATTTGTACTGATCAGAAACTGATTCTTGCGGAATTAGTGGAAGAGCAATTGATGCTCTGCATGCCCATCGTCAATTATCACGATGACAAGGCCTGCCTGGATAAGCTGAATTATCAGCAGGTCCAGCATGAACTCGAAGGAGAGCAGCCGGAAGAATCGGCTGACAATCCGTTTGCTGTGCTTAAAGCACTCAAAGAATGAAAACTAATTTATTGATTATATAGATATTTAAAGATTTACTCAGGAGCTTCAAATGGCTGTTCAAAAGAGCAAAGTGACCCGTTCCAGACGAAATAAACGGCGTACACATGATTCTCTCTCGGGACCAACCCTGTCGACCGATAAGACTACCGGTGAGATTCACCGTCGCCATCACGTTACTGCCGATGGCTTTTACAAAGGCAAGAAAGTACTGGATCTTGGCGACGACTAATTGAGTCCTCTAAAGCGCATAGCAATTGATGCTATGGGTGGTGATGGTGGTGCGGCATTGACCGTGCCCGCCGCATGCCAGGCGCTCACAAAATTTCCGGATATTGCTCTTAGCCTGGTTGGCGACCAGAACCAGATCGACGGCCTATTGCCTGCCGATCTGGCAGCTTCAGATCGCCTTAAAATCCTCCACGCACCGGACGTCATAAGTAGTGAAGACAAGCCTGGCAACGTCCTGAGAAGCGGCAAGCAGTCTTCTATGTTCGTGGCCACAGAGCTGGTCAAAAATGAGCAAGTGCAGGCAATGGTGAGCGCAGGAAATACCGGTGCCTTGCTCATGATTGGTCGTCATTTGCTTAAAACTATTAGCGGCATCCACAAGCCAGCCATCGTCGCGACCATTCCAGGTGCCTTTCGTCAGACCTATCTGTTAGACGTGGGTGCCAATCCAGAATGTTCTGCCCAGCAACTTTTCGAGTTTGCCGTTATGGGTTCTGTATTGGCGGAGTCCATTGATGAATCACCCGCCAGGGTAGCCCTGTTAAACATTGGTGCGGAGCAATACAAAGGCACGGATGAAGTGAGGCAAGCGGCTGAGCGCCTGGAACAATGTCTCCAGGTGAACTACGTGGGATTTGTGGAGGCGAATGAATTATTTGAAGGTATCGCCGATGTAGTTGTCTGCGATGGATTCGTTGGGAATGTAACTATCAAATCTAGCGCAGGAGTTGCTAACGTGGTTAAGAAACTTTTGGCGGGAAACCTGGATGGGAGCTCTCCATTAGATTCATCTTCAACATCTGTAGTTACACGCTTGACTGCACAGATAAATCCTCAGCGTTTTAATGGGGCGAGCCTGCTGGGATTACAGGGCAGCATTATCAAGAGTCATGGTAATGCTACAGAGGAAGGGTTTGTTTACGCGATACAACAAGCGGTAACAGAGATAGAAAACAACGTTCCTCAATTGATTGCTGAAAAAGTAGCTGCCATCATTGAAGCGAATTAGAACACAGGCGACCGACAAGCACGTCTTGCTAATTGAGGAAGTTGGTCGCAGAAAAATAACAAAACAGAAAATCAGGGCTTGCCGCAGAAAGCCCGACAGGTAAGGTATGCAAAAATTTGGATTCGTATTCCCCGGGCAAGGCTCGCAGAAACTGGGCATGCTCTCGGATCTCGCTGCTCGTTCTCCCGTTATTCAGGCAACATTCCAAGAAGCATCTGAAGTTTTGCAGCAAGATCTCTGGGAAATCTGCCAGCAGGACAGTGGCAATACACTGGATCAAACCCACATTACTCAACCCGTTTTACTGGCTGCTTCTGTGGCCGTCTGGCGATTATGGGCTGAACTTACCCCGGTAAAACCAAGGATATTGGCCGGTCATAGCCTCGGAGAATATTCAGCACTGGTTTGTGCAGAAGCCATAAATTTTGCTGACGCAATAAGTGTTGTAAACCACCGCGGACAATTTATGCAGTCTGCAGTGCCGGCAGGTCAGGGCAAGATGGCCGCCATTGTTGGTCTTGAAAATTACCAGATCGATGAAATCTGCGATGAAGCAGAAGAGCTGGGAGTAGTCTCCGCAGCCAATATCAATTCGCCAGGTCAGGCTGTAATTGCAGGGGAGACTATAGCTGTCGATAAAGCCATAGAGCTTTGTAAAGAGGCTGGTGCAAAACGCGCGCTACCATTAAATGTAAGCGTGCCTTCTCATTGTGCCCTGATGAAGCCGGCGGCCGAAAAGCTCGAGGAAGAACTGGCGTCAATCGAGATTTCTTCGCCTGCTATTGCCGTTGTGCAAAATGTTAACGGTGAAATCTGCGAGGAACCGGAACAAATTAAACAAAACCTGGTTAAACAACTGTATGCACCGGTGCTATGGGTGGATTGCGTGCAACTTATTCACAAAGCAGGTGTCAATAAAGTGGTCGAATGTGGGCCTGGCAAAGTACTGAGTGGATTAATCAGACGCATAGAGTCGGACATTCAGTGTTTCGGTAGTGATGACTCGGCAAGTCTGGACAGCGCTATCGCAGAAATGTCTGCCTAGTACAGCTGAATAAGCGAAAAGGAGTAAGAGTAAATGAGCGAAGCTAAAGTAGCTCTGGTTACTGGTGCGAGTCGCGGTATCGGCAAGGCGATCGCCCTGGAATTGGCACAGCAGGGATGCACAGTTATCGGAACAGCAACTACTGATAATGGTGCCCAGGCAATAAGTGAATATTTGCAAGCTGCAGGTGCGAACGGTGAAGGTCAGAGTGCTAATGTGGCCGATGAGGAATCTATCGCAACACTTATTGCATCCATAAGTGAAAAATATGGCGCTCCGGAAATTTTGGTAAACAACGCCGGAATAACTCGAGATAACTTGTTGATGCGTATGAAAGATGATGAATGGCATGAAGTTATCGAGACTAATCTTGGCTCAATGTATCGCGTTACGAAAGCTTGCCTAAAAGGAATGACTCGCGCGCGTTGGGGGCGCATCATTAATATTTCTTCTGTAGTTGGTTCCAGTGGAAATCCCGGGCAAACAAATTACTCCGCTTCCAAGTCTGGAATTGAGGGCTTCACACGATCACTTGCCAAAGAGATTGGCTCGCGGGGAATTACAGTCAATGCAGTAGCACCTGGTTTTATCGATACAGATATGACTAGAGAATTGCCTGAACAACAAACCGAGGCTCTGCTCGCACAAATTCCCCTCGGGCGATTGGGGCATGTGGAAGAAATCGCTTCAGTTGTGGGTTTTCTGGCAACTGACAAGGGGGCTTATATTACCGGTGAAACCCTCCATGTGAATGGCGGAATGTACATGGCATAAGCACTGAATTAACCGAATTATTGGCGTTTAAATTTAAGTTAATTTATCAATAGAAATCTGGTGAAAAAATAGGTAGGGCGTAGGGAATTTTATTTGTAATTTAAACATTACAACTACCTCAAATAGAGGTAAAATCGCGTCTCTGATTTACACGGTTGACCCGCTGCGACTCAATCGTGGCAGAGAGGCTTTCAAAAAAGCCTTACGAAACAAAGTATTAGGAGCTAATAAAAGATATGAGTAGCATCGAAGAGCGCGTTAAGAAAATTGTCTGCGAACAGCTTGGCGTAAAGGAAGACGAGGTAAAACCTTCTGCTTCATTTGTAGAAGATTTAGGCGCTGATTCTTTAGATACCGTCGAATTGGTAATGGCTTTGGAAGAGGAATTCGAAACTGAAATTCCTGATGAGGAAGCGGAAAAAATCACGACAGTCCAGCTCGCCTGCGACTATATCAACGAACACCTCTAAGTTTTAATTAATGCAAGCAACAAAGCTACTCTGGAGCATTCTGGAGTAGCTTTTGTTTATTTGGCTAGCTGCAATTAAATTAGGAGTCTACCTTGAGTAATCGAAGAGTAGTAGTTACTGGATTGGGTTTAATCACTCCACTGGGTAACGATGTAAATACTTCCTGGGATGCACTAAAAGAAGGCAAGAGTGGAATCGCTCCGCTGGAACATTTTGATGTAAATGCATTCAGTACTCAGTTTGGAGGTGCCATAAGTAATTTCGATTGCAATGAATACATGGAGTCGAAAGAAGCTCGGCGTATGGATATCTTCATGCAATACGGAATTGCAGCTGGTGTCCAGGCGGTTAATGATTCGGGGCTCGATGTTTCAGCGATCGATACCGAACGAGCAGGGGTGGCAATAGGTTCTGGCATTGGCGGTATTAAGACCATTGAAGAAACATCCTTGCAGATTAGAGACTCCGGTCCGCGCAAGGTTTCTCCGTTTTTCGTTCCCGGCTCAATTATCAATATGATTGCTGGAAATTTATCAATCAGGTTTGGGCTTCGTGGCCCTAATATTGCGGTAACCACAGCCTGCACCACCGGTACCCATAATATTGGTATTGCCGCCAACATGATTAGCAATAATCAAGCCGATGTAATGCTGGTAGGTGGTGCCGAAATGTCGACGTCACCGGTAGGGCTTGGCGGATTCTGCGCAGCCCGCGCCTTATCAACTCGCAACGACGATCCACAAAGGGCGAGTCGACCCTGGGACAGAGATAGGGATGGCTTCGTATTAAGTGACGGTGCCGGCATTATGGTACTGGAAGAATTGGAACATGCCCAGACACGTGGAGCCACAATCTACGCTGAAGTTGCTGGATTCGGCATGAGTGGTGATGCTTATCACATGACTTCTCCTTCAGAGGGAGGAACCGGTGCCGCACTTTGTATGCGCAATGCTTTACTCAGTGCTCAAATGGATCCGGACAAAATAGATTACATAAATGCCCACGGTACTTCGACGCCCGCAGGTGATATAGCGGAGACTCTTGCCATCAAATCAGTATTTGGTGATCACGCGAACAAACTTGCCGTAAGCTCTTCAAAATCCATGATTGGTCATTTATTGGGCGCTTCCGGTGCCGCAGAGGCTATTATTTCTGTTCTTTCACTCAAAGATCAGGTCATTACTCCGACCATTAACCTGGATAACCCGGGCGAAGGTTGCGATCTTGATTATGTGCCGCATACAGCCCGTGAGCAGACGCTTAATTTTGTGCTGACGAATTCTTTCGGCTTCGGTGGCACTAATGGCAGCTTGATATTCTCCAGATTTTCCTAAGCTGAGGGGCAAATAGAGTAGTGCCCGATGAGGGTTAAGTGATAACTTTCTTCTGGGTTATCTAGCTGATCTTCAGGTCATGTCTTTCTCTACTTTACGTGCACGTTTCAATCTCCGTTTCCTGCTGATAACAGGAGCAGTACTGCTCTCTATAATTCTTGTTTCTCTTGCCTATGTATGGGTTGCTCTGAACAAGCCCCTGAATCTTGGTGACGATGTACTGGTTTATGAAGTCGAACCAGGCAGTTCACTGATAGCACTTAGCAATGGCTTGGCTGCTGATGGAATTCTTGATTCCCCGGCGATGCTGATTTTCTATGCCCGAGTGCGAGGCGATGCCGCATCTATTCAATCTGGCGAATACGAACTGCATCCGGGACTTTCACCCAGAGAATTTCTGGAGATGATGTTAAGCGGGGAGACAGTACAGTATCGGGTAACGCTGGTTGAAGGCTGGACTCTCGTTCAGGCAGTAAACGCTTTATGGGAAATCCCGCAGCTTGAAAGAGAATTAAAAAGTAATAATCCTTATGAAATTGCGGAGCAATTGGGACTGGAACAGGATTCAGCCGAAGGTCTTTTCTACCCTGATACCTATTTCTTTAGCAGAGGATCCAGTGATCGAGAAATACTAGAGAGAGCCAGGCAACGTCAGGATGGCATTCTTGAAGAAGCCTGGGAAAATCGTCTAGGTGCTTTGCCCTATGATGATGCTTATGATGCTCTTATATTGGCCTCAATCATTGAGAAGGAATCTGCCCAGGGCAGTGAGCGGGGGCATATCTCTGGAGTTTTTGTGCGAAGATTAGAACAAGGCATGAGATTACAATCTGACCCAACAGTAATTTATGGCATGGGTGCTGATTACGATGGTGATATCAGGCGTCAGGATTTACAGGAAACGACCCCTTACAATACTTACCGTATTGATGGGCTGCCGCCAACGCCAATTGCCCTACCTGGCAACGAGTCGATAATTGCGAGCCTGAATCCATTGCCTTCGGATTATCTCTATTTTGTATCCCGAGGAGATGGAACCCATTACTTCTCGAGTACCCTGGAAGAACATAATGTTGCAGTGAACCGTTTTCAGCTGCAGTCAGAGCCGGAAGAGCAATAGCAGGTATTAGCCATATGGATCGCGGAAAGTTTATTACCATAGAAGGTATCGAAGGCGTTGGTAAAAGTACCAACATAGAAGCCATAAAAAAGGAACTGGACGCTCACGATATTTCCTATGTGCTCACCAGAGAGCCAGGCGGCACTCTATTAGCTGAGAAAATTAGAGATCTTTTACTTAAAGAAAGCGATGAGGCGCCAGTTGAGCTGAGTGAACTTTTACTGGTCTTTGCCGCACGTGCGCAGCATTTGAAAAAAATAATTATCCCGGCTTTGAACAGAGGCGACTGGGTTATTTGTGATCGCTTTACTGATGCGACCTATGCCTACCAGGGTGGCGGTCGAGGCTTGAGCACTTCCGTTATCAGTGAGCTGGAATCCCTTGTGCAAGGCGAATTGCGGCCGGACTTCACGATAATTTTGGACCTGGATCCCGATATTGGTTTGGGAAGAGCGAGGAACAGGGGAGAACTAGATCGGTTTGAAAATGAAGAGAAAATTTTTTTTGGAAAAGTCAGGCGCGCCTATCTAGACATAGCAGTACAGTTTCCTGACCGTTGCTTTGTGGTTAATGCTGCAAATGACATTGATCAGGTGAGTACAGATATTCTAACAGAATTGAGAAACCGGATTCTGAGTTGATTTAATCATGCAATTAAAAGAACGTGCCCCCTTTCCCTGGCAAAAAACCTTATGGGCTACTTTGTGTGAGCAATTTGAATCCCAACAGCTCGCCCATGCCTATTTAATTGCTGGTTCACGGGGCACAGGAAAATTTCTAGTCGCTACCGAATTTGCTCGTTTCATTTTATGCTCCGCGCCCAATAAAGGGCTTGCCTGTGGTGAATGCAGAAGTTGTTCCCTGGGTGGTGAATCGGGTCACCCTGACTTAGTACAAATAGAAATTGAAGAAGGAAGCAAGGTAATCAAGATCGAACAGGTTCGAGATCTGTTGGGATTCTTGTCTCAAACCAGTCATGGTGGTCGCGCGAAAATTGCTGTGATTAGTGATGCTCATCGCATGAATACGGCGGCCGCAAATGCCCTGTTAAAAACGCTGGAAGAACCGACCCAGAATACCTTTCTATTTCTACTTTCTGATATGCCCGGGTCATTGATGGCAACTATCAGGAGTCGTTGCCAAAAGCTGTTAATGCCCAAGCCGGATACTCAAGAGGCAATTGCCTGGTTAAAGCATCATTTGCCGGATCAGGATGATCCGCATTTGTTAATACAGGCCGCCGGGGATTGTCCTTTGCGTGCATTGGATCTGGCTCAATCTGGCGCTTTGGAGAATCAGCAACAATTCTTGCAGAAATTCCTGCAACTCAGTGCTGGGGAAACCACTATACAGGCCACCGTAGCCCTGGCTGGAAAGCTAGGGGAAGCTTCAGCAATCGGGTATTTACGGGAAGTTTCGACTATATTAATTAAATATCTCCTAATAAATCAGCAGGCTGGCGATATGCAGCCGGAGCAGCAGTCTTTACTGGCTCTGGTGAGGGCTAAATGCACAGATTCCAGGCGGTTGCTGACCGAGCTAATGGCGTTTTATGGCCAGGTGCATGAAGCCCAGCGACAATTGTCCAGTGGCACAAATCCAAATGCCCAACTGATTATGGAGTCATTGCTGTGGCATTGGAGTCGATTAATGCACACACGGCGTACTGCTTAAGCTTTACCAGGGAATAGGGTGGAGCTCGGAAACAGGGAAGGAGTTATACCCAGGTGGCTGGTCACGGAGTGCTTTCACTAAATATCAAGGACAAGGCCGTCCTGTATGCTGCCTATATGCCTTTCATTAAATACGGCGGCATATTTGTCTCTACCAATAAGGCTTATGAAATCGGTAACGAGGTCTTTATGTTGCTGAAATTACTGGAAGAACCGGAAAAAATACCCGTCGCTGGCAAAGTAGTCTGGCTAACACCCCCTCGGGCCCAGGGAACCCGTGTTCGCGGCTTTGGTATCCAATTTAATGACCCGGAAGGTGCAACCAAGGCAAAAATTGAAAATGTACTGGCCGGACAATTAGATTCCGCAACTCCAACCCATACCATGTAAGCCACGTTCTCGTAATTCTTAGCTTAAATAATAAGCTAAAAAATGCCTGAAACCGGGGCAGTTTTCAGGCAATACCATTAGGAGTAACACATAAAGGAATAATTCGGAACGCATTCAGTTCCTGTGAAGTGAAGACCATGACGGGTACTTTGAATTCACTTCAGTACCTTAAGTAAAGACCAATTTGCCAGATTTTCCAGTTTTCGCCGGGTTTTCCTGCTGATTCTCTTTGCAAATCCCGGCATAGCCCGCGATTGGGGGCTTTGGCGATTGTTTATTGCAGCAATTCGGCCACATGATTGCCGATAGCGAGACTGGCGGTCAGGGCAGGTGATTCCATGCCAAACAACTGGATCAGCCCTGATACCCCGTGAATCTGAGAATCCTGAATCTGGAAGTCGCCGGCGGCTTCACCTGGGCCGGCAATTTTTGGGCGGATACCAGCGTAGGCAGGATGTAATTTCGAAGCCTCTACGGATGGAAAGTAGCGTTGGATAGCCTCAAGAAATTTCTCTTTCTTTTCGAGATCTATATCGTAGTTGAATTCATCTACATAGCTCGTATCTGGTCCAAAACGAGTCTGGCCACCGATATCAATCGTGGAATGAATGCCCAGTCCGGTATGATTTTTTTCCGGGATTGGATAAATAAGATGTTGGAAAGGACTGGTTCCGGAGTAAGCAAAATAATCTCCTTTGCAGGGATATAATCGAGGGATGCTATCTATGCTAACACCCTCTATATGGTTGGCCAGTCGTTGTGCATCGAGCCCTGCGCAGTTTACAAATTGTTCGCATTCGAATTCATATCCTTCTTCTCTGTCTTCATGATTAAGGCTTGCTGTTACTTTAAAGGATTGTGAATTACGGTTTACTGATTTTATTTCCGTGTAGGGTGAGAAGGTGACACCGTTCTGTTCTGAAAGATAAAGCAGACTTTGCATGTAACTGTGACAGTCAATGATTCCGGTTGAAGGTGACAGCAAGGCAGCATTTGCCTTCAGTTTCGGCTCAACTGTTTGTAACTCTTTGTAATCAACAAAACGCAAATCAGTTACGCCGTTCTCGATGGCTTTCTGCTCTATGGGATAGAGAGCGTCTACTTCATCTTCTTGTGCGACTATAAGTTTTCCCAATTTTTTAAAAGGGAGAGCAAACCTTTCCAAATGCTCATAGAGCAAATGTTTGCCGGCCACACATAACGAGGCTTTTAAACTGTCCGTAGCGTAATAAATTCCAGCGTGGATTACTTCGCTGTTACGACTGCTGGTGATTTGACCATAACTGCTTTCTTTATCGACTAGAACAATAGATTTTTCCTGATGAGATTGAGAGCGGGATAACTGGTGGGCAATGGCCAGACCAACCACTCCTGTACCTGCGATACAAACATCAAACTTATCCATAACAGCGCCCGGCTCTTTGCTTCAATCCTTGATTGTTCAGTTCATCAGGATAGCGACTAATAAATAATACGAAATGTTAAATTAATTCTTGGCTCAATTAGTCCATTAATTTTTGGTAACTGATGAAGCCAGTTTACTTGTAAGGTATCACTCATTAGTAACAAGCTGCCGTGGCGAAGTTCGATTTGAAATCTGCGTTTGTCAGTTTTCAGTTTCGGACGAAATTGAAATTTGCGCTTGGCGCCGAATGAGACTGATGCAATAACGGGTCGAGTACCCAGTTCTTTTTCATCATCTGCATGCCAGGAAACACTGTCTTGACCGTTACGGTAGTAATTCAACAAAACAGAATTAAATTGCCGTTGGCAAAGATCCTCTACCTTCGACTTAATTCCAAGCACGGAATCAACCCAGGGTTCGGGAGTTAAACGAATTCCCGAGTAACCGTAATTGGACCCCCGATCTCCCATCCAGCATTGCAGGCGGGGCACTTGTATTTCCTTGCCGGCAATCCACAGAGTGTCTTGTTGCCAGGGGATGTCCATAATCAGTTTGGAAAGATATTGATCAGCTTCCCGTTCACTAAAGGCGAAAGGAAATTCCTGAATTGAAGCATCTCCCAAATCATGGGTTTGTCGAGTGGCGGTATCTTCACCGTCCAGAAATAATTCAGATTGCATCGATTACCTGATTAGCCAATAGGTTCGACTGAATAGCTAGGGCATAATGCCTGCTTTTCTGCCCGGCCAGTTTTTGAGGATACAGTAAATTGGAAGAATTTGATTACGATCTGTTTGTTATAGGTGCCGGTTCCGGTGGAGTTCGTGCATGTCGCATCGCTGCATCTCTGGGTGCAAAAGTTGCCGTGGCCGAGGAACGCTACTTTGGTGGCACCTGTGTCAATGTTGGTTGTGTCCCCAAGAAACTGTTCAGCTATGCAGCACATTACCTGGATGATGTGGAAGACAGCCGCGGATTTGGCTGGGATATCCCTGAAATGTCATTCAATTGGCAGACACTCATTGAAAATAAAAATAACGAAATTAATCGCTTAAACGATATTTATAAAGCAATACTTGATAATAACCAGGTGCAGATATTCCAAGCCCGTGCACGCATTAAGAGTACCCATACGATCGAAGTAGATGGGGAGTTAGTAACTGCTAAGTACATCCTGATTGCCACTGGTGGTTGGCCCTGGGTGCCTCAATACGAGGGTTCTGAGCATGTCATCACCTCAAATGATGTATTTTACATGGAAACCCTCCCGCAGCGCCTGTTGGTGGTAGGTGGAGGCTACATCGCAGTGGAATTTGCCAGTATTTTCACCCGTCTGGGTAGTGAAACCACTCTTAGTTATCGTGGAGACCTGTTATTACGTGGCTTTGATGAGGAAATACGTCACTTTATTACAACGGAACTTGGCAAGCATATTCACCTGAATTTACCAAGCAATATTGAAAAAATAGTAAAGCAAGACAGTGGTTTACAAGTATATTTTGATACTGGGGGTCACATAGAGGTTGATTGCGTCCTGTTTGCCACTGGCAGGAAGCCATTAACCGAGGATCTTGGCCTGGAAAACGTTAAGGTAGAATTGGCGGATAATGGTGCAATTATGGTTGATGAGCGTTTTCAGACCGCTGAGCCAAGCATTTATGCCGTTGGAGACGTTATCGACCGCGTGGCCTTAACCCCGGTAGCACTTGCTGAAGGTCAAATTGTTGCCAGGGGTCTGTTTTCGGCCGACTCCAGAGATATGGATTACCAGAATATCCCCACGGCGGTGTTTTGCCATCCCAATTTGGGCACCTGTGGACTCACCGAGCAGGATGCGTTAAATCAGGGACTTAACGTCGATGTCTTCTTAGCTACTGTAAAACAGCTAAAACATACACTAAGTGGCAGAGACGAGATGTCCATGATCAAGCTCGTTGTAGACCAGGATTCTGATCGTGTTATCGGTCTGCACATGGTGGGGCCAGAGGCTGGAGAGATGGTCCAGGGATTTGCAGTGGCAATGAATGCAGGAGCCACTAAAGCGGATTTTGATCGCACCATAGGAATCCATCCCACGCTGGCAGAAGAATTCGTCACCATGCGCACGAAAAGAAAAGACCATTAATGCAAAAGAGAGAATTTGTACGCAAAAACCCATAATTACTGGTTCAGGGTGTAATGTGGTAGAAATGCCTACATAGACTATTTCCGGTAATAAAGATTACCGGAAATAAGATAACAACAATCCAACCCCCTCCAATATGCTTGATTTACTACTCTGGCTACTAAGACCTTATAAAACACGGAACTCATATAGATTCTGGGTTTGCCCCCGCTACAGTGACGCTAGCTAGGTACTAAACTAGTTCGTTTTTTAGGCTCAAGCTATATCCGTGTTCCAGAAAATGGAATTGAAGGACCAGATTGATACAGCTGCATGGGTCTACTGCGCGTGCGAGACTGGAAGACGTCAATCTCATCAATACCGACGATGAGGACGAAATCCTGTCCTGACTAGAAGAATAATACTATTAGGGAATGTACTGGATATAGCCTATCCATCTATCTGAATAGATGAGATAAACCTGTTCCCTCAATTAGTGTTTCAAAGAGTTCAAGTTGCACATTTTCAAGCTTGTCGTGCTCTGCCCTCAACCAATTCAGGCACTTGTACTGGTAAGGAAACGCCTGCTGCTGCCATTTCCGCCCATCGATGATGGTCTCCATTTCAGGATTATGCTTGTCTATCGCCTCGGCATTAGCAAGAAGGTATGGCACATAGACCCTGCCTATCTCTTGCAACAGCTGTTTCAAGCTGTCCGCCAACACGGTGTCTGCAGTGCTTCCGATTATCCAGTCCGTATCCAGCAGTTCGTAACCGGACAGATCTTCCAGGATTTCGGTCCAGGCATAGACCCTGGGAGCTCGCTCGAGAATGAGCTGTTGAGGTGTAGGATCGAATAATGCCATGCAAGTTAGCTGCCCATAGATGGCAAAATCGCTACTGGCAGGCCGATCCCCTAGCAAAAAATGGTATGAATTCAAATGCTTGTCTAATAAATCTAAGAATCTGTGGAAACTCTGCTCAATAGTATCAGCCGTTACTGAATTGGAGCCGACATAGCGCAGCCGCGATATCTGCAGATCCTGGATCCGCTGCCCTTTTTCGGCAATTTTGGCCTCAGAGGCCGTTATGTTGTTCCAGCGTGGCAACATTTGAGCTGCTTTCTCTATATCTGGCTGATAACTCCAGCGGTAATGGAACATAGCTTTGGTAAGCCACTCGTCCCCATAGTCTTCCAGGATCGAATTTATAAGCCCCAGCGCTGCCTGGTCCGGTATAACTGAACGTTCCGCTGCAAGCTGTTCAAATTCCCGGGTAAGAGGAGTGGAATCGCATACCGCAACTTGATTACCCTCCTCGTCTACGCCATAGAATGTGGGCAAAAGCGGCACTTTTGGCTCAGGCCGCTGGGGATATCGGCCCTTGTCCGGGTCCAGGCGGTGTCTAGACCCCGGCACCAGGCGATAAGGAATACGCCGGTAGCGTAGCAGCGCCAGCATCTTCCTGGTATAGGGAGATCCGGGCACACCCATGAATTCCAGCGGTACTTGAAAGCTAACCATAATTACGGACTATAACTTATTGAATTAAAGGAGTTTAGTTTATAGAAAAGAGCAAGAAATCTAACCCATTCTTGCCCTGTTCGGTTCTGATTTCTGTATATTTATTGCTCTGTTGTGGCAGCCTGGCGTTCCAGTTCTCTTGCGCCAGCCAGAATCCCCGACAATGCATAATTACCCTCGTGGCAGGCATATTCATACATGGATTCAGTATTAGGCCTGGCATTGAATACCAATTCGCCGCTAAACGGCTGACTGAACACAGTACTATCTTCAACTGTAAAGCTATATAAGATTTCAGATTCAGAAATACGACTAAACCTTTCAATTACCCTAAGGTTTTCAGAGGCGCCTCGAAAGTTTTGTTGAGGATTAAAGCCTCTGGTTTCTACGATCAGGGTATCTTCTTCCCAGCGTCCAACGGAATCTCCCATCCATTTCTTCATGCCCAACAGGTGTTCACTGTCATCAAGCCTGATAATCCGGGCATCGTGGGCCATTTCCGCAAGAATCAAGATGTAATCTTCGGTTTGCACGAATTGGTAGTTGTTGTTGTACATGACTGGCAACATGGGTGGCCCGGAATGTGAGCCGAATGATAAGAGACAGCGTTCTGCCAATGGGCGCCCTTCCGGCCCGTCATAGGGTCCAGGCCCATTGGGATCACGGCGAAAGCGGGCGCGGGGATCGCCAGCGTAGGGAATCTGGCCATCTGGAGGATCTACAATAATTGAGGAGCGATATTCGCCTTTAACAACCTGTATTCGAGTACCGAGGTCTTTCCAAAATTCGTTATAGCCATCGTTGGTATCACCATCATCCCCGGCCTGGGCGCCAAATCCCGCACCTCGATCCGGGTCGCTATCAGCATATTCGGCATCAAGGTATTGCTGATGACCGGCTTCCAGTCGCGCCACCTGTTCAGCCGTTAAAGCCTGCTGCTCACCAAACTCCTGATTGCGCGTTAGTGGTGTCAGGGTTTTGTTCGTCCACACACCTTGCAAATCTGGTTTGCCATGGGCGGTTCGAGGTGGTTCCCATTCCTGGGCGTTTGCGGCAAGGCCAATAAAGAATGAAATTAGAATTCCTGGAACCAAGCACGAAGCGGTTTTCATATTTTATCTCCTGGTCTGTCGCTTACGCTTACTACCTAGTGTAGCTGATTAGTTAATGCACAACTCTTGAGCTTAATTACTTAAAAGTAACCAATCGATTTCTCTTTAGAAAGTGGATTGTGGGAATTTCTTCAGGATTCATCCGCTTTGCATAGCCAGCCATGACTATACTTGTTAGAGAGTATACTCAGACAGAGCGCGGCGAAACGATACCTGGCTATCCACAATCATGACTGATGTGGATCATTTTAAGCGCTTCAATAAGCTGAACGGGCCTGTAGCAGGTAGCGCAATCCATTCAGTAAGCGTCATTCTGAAAAAGCCAGCTTGAGTCAGGTCGTAGCAGCCATCGCCTTTGTCGAAATGGCAAATCCTCATCTTCCGGCGCAACCATCGCTGCGTTCGACTCGACCTCTGGCAAATGATGTATCAGCTCAGGCCAAGCTCAGCAGCAGCTCTACTGCGTTCTGATCCAAACTCAAACCTGCGACACTTGCTTAAGTTTCTCATACCCCCTAGCAAGATCGTTGCAAACCACGGTGAGCATTTCATCCTCTAATGCAGTCAGGTTCTGCATAAAGTTAGCCCCAGGCTAACCGATTACAGCTATAGCACTGAAAAAATTACCGGAAATAGGCTTGCGGCTAACAAACTATTCATGCAAAGATATTCTTAATATGAGTATTAAATACAGTATGTTATGAAGATATTTTAATGAAAGATATTAAATGCCCTTCCGCATTCTTCGATACCCTTGATGAAATGCCTAATCCCTTCAAGAACCCGGTGAAATCTCTGGATCACCTGATCGAGGATGAACCGGTGGACGCTCTCAGGGATTACCAGTTTGCCAGCGAATTTATTTACAGCTATCGCGGCAGTCCTGACACGTTCAGCACCTACCGCCGGGAAATCGAGCACTTTCTGCATTGGTGCTGGATTGTGGCGAGAAAGTCAGTAAATCAGATATTACGAGAAGATGTGGAAACCTACGTTGAGTTCGCCAGGCAGCCCCCTGCTCCCTGGATTGGTAAAAAGAACGTAGCAAGATTCCTCGATCGCAACGGCGAACGAATACCCAACAAAGACTGGCGGCCCTACGTAAGCAGTGGAGGCGAATATGTGGTTTCCCAGGCCGCTATCCAATCCTTGTTTAGCGTATTGAGTAGTTTCTTTAACTTTTTGATTCAAGAGAATTATATAGCCGCCAATCCAGTGTCTCAGATACGCCAGAAGAGTAAATTCCTGCGCAAACAGCAATCCCAGGGGAAGATCCGACGCCTCTCCCCCCTGCAATGGGAATTTGTCATAGGTGCGGCCGAGAGTCTCGCGAAACAGGATCCAGCAACCCATGAGCGCACCCTGTTTATTCTCAATGCCCTGTACGCAATGTACCTGCGCATATCAGAACTGGTGGAAACAACCCGCTGGCAGCCCCAGATGGGCCATTTTCAACTGGATCAGGAAGGAAACTGGTGGTTTATCACGGTAGGCAAGGGCAATAAGGAACGAGAAGTCTCGGTCTCAGACGCCATGCTGGAAGCGCTGAAGCGCTACCGATTATCCCGTGGTCTGCCAGCACTGCCTTCACCCGGCGAATCCAGCCCCCTGGTTCACAAAACCCGAGGCAAAGGTGGGATTACCAGTACGCGACAAATTCGGGGCATCGTCCAGACTTGCTTTGATCTGGCGACGGAGAAAATGCGTAGAGAAGGATTTAAAGAGGATGCTGAGCGCCTCAGCACTGCTACAGTGCATTGGTTACGTCATACCGGTATTTCCGATGATGTAAAGCATCGCCCCAGAGAACATGTCAGAGACGATGCGGGACACGGATCCAGTGCCATTACTGACCGCTATATCGATGTCGAGCGGGCTGAACGCCATGCCACCGCGCGTCATAAAATAATTCGCTGAAACGCCCGTGATTCGCTTAATCGGACTATTCTTAAAATTACAGAAAATTACTTCTATCACTCTGCGAATTAGCTTAGTCTCTAGGTTTGCCGACATGGCTGAACAGGATAAGCGAATTTCCCTGTCTTATTGCGAAGGAAGAATTTTGCGAGGATTTATGCAACCAACAAAGTCTCCACTAGTTCGTAATCTCTTAGCTGCTTCACTCTCACTTTTTTACGCGTTCTCCATCGCAACATCAGCGCAGGAAGAGATTGACCAGCTAAATACTGTGCTCGACATAAACAGCTTGTACGAGCCAATTGTCAGCCAGGAAATACACGGTGAGACTGCGGTTAGTCTGCTAGAAGAATTGCAAACCAAGCATTACGCTTCCGTTGAAGTTGACGACAACTTTTCTTCCATCGCCTTTGATAGCTATCTCGATACACTCGACGGATCCAATCTCTATTTCTTGCGAGAAGACATAGATGAACTGAGTGTCTATCGCTATACCCTCGATGATTCATTAAAGAATGGTAGCGTTGAACCCGGCTTTGAAATTTATAACCGCTATTACAAGCGCGTTTTAGAGCGTCTTATCTATGCCATAAATCGCCTGGAAAACAACATACCGGATATGGATTTCTCCATCGATGAAGAGATCGATATCGATCGTGAAGACGCACCTTATGCAATGACAGTTGCCGAACTGGATGAAATCTGGCGTTTACGAATCAAAAATAGCGTTTTGAGTCTGCGGCTTACCGGCGATTCCAACGAAGAGATTCAGGAGAAACTTTCCAAGCGTTATCGCAACCAGTTGAGCCAGTTCCTGAAGACTAACGACAGAGATATTTTTCAGACTTACCTATCTACTGTTGCCAAAGCTGTAGACCCTCACACGGCCTATTTTTCGCCGAGAGATTCAGAGAATTTCAACATGGGTCTTTCTCTATCCTTACAGGGAATTGGCGCGCAATTAACTACTGAAGAGGAATACACCAAGATTGTAGAACTTATTAAAGGCGGTCCGGCTGAACGCGGCAATGAGTTGCGAGAAGGCGATCGTATTATCGGTATTGGCCAGGGAGTCGATGGAGATATCCAGGACGTTGTTGGCATGCGGCTTGATGATGTTGTTTCTCAGATTCGCGGGGAAAAAGGCACAGTCGTCAGGTTAAATGTGATACCTGCTGATGCTGTGAGCGAGTCCAGTGCAACTGTAGTAAGCATTACTCGCGATACTGTAAAACTGGAAGATCAGTCTGCCAAGAAAGAAGTAATCGAGCTAAGTAATAACGGCGAAAGTTTTAAAATAGGCGTAATCGATTTGCCTACTTTCTATTTTGATTTTGAAGCCGCAGCCCGCGGTGAAGAAGATTTCAAGAGTTCCACCCGTGATATTAAAAATCTGTTAGAAGAATTAAAGGAAGAAGATGTTGATGCAGTGGTTGTCGATCTTCGCAACAACGGTGGTGGTAGCTTAAGTGAGGCTAATCAGCTGGTAGGGTTGTTTATCGAAACCGGCGCAACGGTCCAGATTCGTTATTCCGGTATCAGGAACGGATTCACTCGACCTTTCGGTGATAACGACCCGGAAGTAGCCTACGACGGACCACTGGCCGTGCTAGTGAATCGAACCAGCGCTTCCGCTTCAGAGATTTTTGCCGGAGCGATCCAGGACTATCAACGGGGTATCGTTCTCGGCGGGCAGACCTTCGGTAAAGGCACTGTTCAGGAAATTATTCCCATGGATTATGGACAGGTAAAACTAACCCGATCGAAGTTCTATCGAATCTCCGGTGCCAGTACTCAACATCGCGGTGTAATTCCCGATATTGAATTCCCGGATTTTTATGATGCCTATGAGGACATCGGTGAAAGCAGTCTCGACGGCGCACTACCCTGGGATACAGTAAGACCAGTTGAGTATCGTACTTATCATTCGATTCAGGCGCTCTTGCCGGAGTTAAAAACACTTCATGAAGAACGTGCAGCTACCTCTCCTGATTTTATTTACCTTGAAGGTCAGATTGAGCGAACCCGCAACTTGAGAGAGCGCGAAATTCTTTCTCTCAATGAGGCGGTCGTAAAACAAGAGCGTGAAGATAGTCGTCGCGAAGAATTCGATGCTGAAAATATGCGCCGGGCATTGAAGGGATTGCCGCTTAAGGAATGGGTGGATGAAGAAGAATCCGACGATGACTCCCCTGCACCATCTAACAACGACAACTCTCTGGCGGACAACGAAGAAGATGAGCTTGATGAGGAAGACGAAGAAGATCCATTAATACTGGAAAGCGGTCGTATTCTTGCCGATTACATCTCACTCAGCCAACGCCGCATTAGTGCTGTAGATAGCATTCCTACCCAACGCTAGTATCAAATAGCCTCAAAAAAAGGCCCTCAGAAGAGGGCCTACGAGCGGGGTCGAGCTCAAGGAGGATTCAATCAATTTGTAGTTGATTGAGTCTTTATTAAACCAAGCAAATCTAGCCTAGCAATCACCCAATCAGGGCGATGTGAGTATTAAATGTGGCAGGAAAGTGGCAGGGATTTGGGCCAACTCGTCCTCTGGATTGAGGAAGAGAAATTGATTAAATATTTAGCTCAGCTAAATATTTAATCCCTGCGGGGGTCCAAATTGCATACACAATTTGTGATTCGAAATTGAGCTTAGCTCAGTTTCTCACCCCTTCGGGGCGGCGTTCCGCCGTCTGCGCTGCTGACGCAGCTTTCGAACTGCGAGAGTTCTCTTACTCTCCTACTCCGCCCCAGAGGGCTTGAATGGATTTGGTGACGGAGTGCTAATCTATGGGAATGCAGCGAAAGAGAACGAAGAATGGCGGAGGAGGAGAGATTCGAACTCTCGGAGGACTTTCACCCTCGCTGGTTTTCAAGACCAGTGCATTCAACCGCTCTGCCACCCCTCCGCGGTAGGGGCTGAATCTTACACTAATCGTGGCTCTAGTGAGAAGGGTTTGGGCAAACTTAAGGGCAAATTTTGGACATCGAAAAGCGTTGATTTTGGATGGCCAGACGGTATGATGATTTTCATAAACGAAGGTGGTATGACGCTGCTAAGCTATTGAAATAAAGCGCTGAAACCCCAATATTGAAGTAAAGTACATCACTATATGGTCGCTATTTTTAACCAGACCATATTTGTTTCTAATTACTGCTGGAGATCGCGATGAACGAAGTTGATTTAAGTATTGCTCAAAGCCAGGAATCGGCATTAGCAATTAATAAGGTTCTCAAGAACACTTATTTGTTGTTGGGCATGACACTCGCATTCAGTGCTTTTACCGCGCTATTAAGTTTTAGCGCTCCGGTTCTAAATCCCTGGATATTCTTGATCGGCGCCTATGGTTTGCTATTTGCTACCCACGCCCTTGCTCGAAGCCCCTGGGGACTATTAACCACTTTCGGTTTCACCGGTTTTATTGGTTATGGCGTAGGTCCGTTAATCGGCTACCTGGTGTCCAGTCAGTCGGGAAGCGAGATTGTACTAACAGCACTTGGTGGCACTGCATTTATTTTCTTTGGCCTATCAGGTTGGGTTCTGGCTTCGAGGAAAGATTTCTCATTCTTGAGAGGTTTTATTGCTGCTGGCTGTCTGGTTCTAATTGCGGCAATAATTATTTCCCTGATCTGGCAAATGCCAGCGTTGCAACTGGCCATGTCAGTTGCCTTTATGTTTTTCTCCAGTGCCGTCATCCTTTATCAAACGAGTGAAATTATTCATGGTGGAGAGCGCAATTACATACTTGCGACTATTACCTTATACGTTTCCCTTTACAATATCTTCATGAGTCTGCTGCACTTGTTGATGGCATTCTCTGGTGACGATTAATTTCCTAGAGTTATAAATAAGCCCCAGCCTGGCTGGGGCTTTTTGTTTAAACACTATAAATATTTTGCACAGTGAAATTTTCGATAGTCGTCTACGCGGCCCCCTATTCTTCTGAAGCGGCTTCAACGGCCTACCACTTCACCAAGACTCTTTTAGATGAAGGCCACGAAATCTACCGCCTGTTCTTTTTTTCTGACGGCGTCCATAACGCCAATTCTCTGGCAGTCACTCCACAGGATGAACCCAATCTGCAAAAGAACTGGGACGCTCTCATAAAAAATCACGAGCTTGATTCGGTGGTGTGCGTTAGCTCCGCGATTAAGCGTGGTGTAATCAATCAGCAAGAAGCTGAGCGACATGAGTTGGCGGCTACCAGTCTGAGAGATAGTTCCGAGATTGCCGGGCTGGGACAACTAATTGATGCAGCTATCAATTCTGATCGCGTAGTGAATTTCGGCTAAGCTATGAGCAAAGCCCATACATTTACCTTTATTTCCAGAACCGCACCCTACGGCAGCAACAGACCACAATTGTGTCTGGATGCAGCACTTGCGGCGGCGGTGTTCGAGCAAACGGTGAATTACATCTTTATGGATGATGGTGTTTACCAGTTACTTAAAAATCAGGAGGCCGATGCAATTAATTCGAAAACTTTGGGAAATGCACTGGAGACATTGGATTTATACGGAATAGAGAACGTGTATGTCAGCACTGCAGCAATGGAGCAAAGAGAGCTGGTAGCTGAAGATCTGGTGGTTGCTGTACAGTCAATCGGAGACGAAGAGCTTAAGTCAATACTGGCTAACAGCACTACCGTATTCAATCTATGAGTAACCTCCACACCATTAGCAAATCACCACGAGCAAGACTGCTTGAAAGTTGTCTTAGTACTATTAACGAAGGCGATTCTATTATTTTTATTGAAGATGGTGTTTACCACTGTAGTAATGCCGTACTAATTGAAGAAATATCTTCCAAGAATAGTTATTATGGGCTTAAAGAAGATTTAACAGCTCGGGGTGTGGAAGTGGATGAGGCTAAGCACCAGCTTGTTAGTTATCGTAAGTTCGTCGAGCTATGTACGTCTCACGAAAAAGTAATTAGCTGGTTCTAGTCATGAACTCCATGCCCGCACTGGACAAAGAAGGTTATTTGCGTGAGCTGAATGATTGGAATGAAGAGGTGGCAGCCTATCTGGCTGGCCAGGAAGATATAAAACTCGGACCTTCTCATTGGGAAGTAATTAAACTCTTAAGGAGTTTTTATCGCAGGCATCAGATGTCACCTGCAACCCGCGCATTGATAAATCTTGTCAAAAGAGAATTGGGTCCAGAAAAAGGCCGAAGTGTTTACCTGATGAAATTGTTTAGAGGGAGTCCGGCCAAGACAGCGAGTAAAATTGCCGGTTTGCCAAAGCCGGACAATTGCATCTAGCTCTCGAACCAGTTAAGAGTGTCTCTTAGCGAGACAACTTCCCCGATAATGATAATGGTAGGAGCCTTTAATTCGGCATTCTCTACTATTCCCGGCATCGTTTCCAACGTTCCTTCCACCACTCTCTGAGTTTTCGTAGTGCCTTGCTGGACTACAGCGATAGGCATGGATGGGCTCTTCCCGTGTGCCATGAGTTGCGCACATATCGTGGAAATTCCCAGCAATCCCATATAAAACACAAGAGTCTCATGAGTCTGGACCAGATTATTCCAGTCTAAATCCAGTTTGCCGTCTTTCAGATGGCCGGTAAGAAATCTTACCGACTGGGCGTGATCGCGATGGGTTAATGGGATGCCTGCGTAGGAGGCGCAGCCTGATGCTGCGGTAATGCCCGGTACAATCTGGAAAGGGATTTCTGCTTTTGCCAGGCTTGCTAATTCTTCCCCGCCTCGACCGAAGATAAAAGGATCGCCGCCCTTTAAGCGCAAAACTCTTTTCCCTTGTTGAGCCAATTTGACCAGCATTTCATTGATCGTTTCCTGTCCAACCGGGTGATTGGCGCGGGATTTTCCAACGTGTATTTTTTCTGCATCGGGACGTACTTTGTCCATGATGGCCTGAGAAACCAGGCGATCGTATAAGACCACATCAGCCTTATGCATCAGTCGTAAAGCTCTCAGTGTGAGTAAATCGGGATCACCAGGCCCGGCACCTACCAGATAAACCTCCCCTACCGGGTTTGATTGGGGCCCTGTATGCAATTTATCTTCGAGAAAGGACGCTGCTGCCGAACCTTTGCCGCTATAAACCAGCTCCGGCAGCTCGCTATCCAGGAGCTCTTCCCAAAATCGCAGGCGATCGCTGAAGTCCGTAAATTTTTCTTTTACCCTGCTTCTAAAGCTCCCCAATAGGCTGGCTAATTCTCCTTCTCGGTTTGAAATAAGGGATTCATTAAGTTCTTTTATTTTCCGGGTTAAGACTGGGGATGTACCGCCTGAAGAAATTGCGATCAGCAATGGGGACCTGTCGACGATCGAAGGCATAATGAAAGAACAGAGTTGAGGTTGATCGACAACGTTTACCGGAACATTGTATTCGTTTGCAGCGTTGGCAACGGCTTCATTTACTTCCTGGTCATCGGTTGCGGCGATTACCAGGCTTGCCTTTCGGAGTTGCGCTGGTGAAAATTCTGCTTCAACAAATTGGCATTGATGCGACTCGCCGAGCTCCCGGAGGGAATTGCTAATCTGTGGAGCAATAACTGTGAGTCTGGCCCTGGCTTTTATGAGTATTGTTGCCTTTCTGAGGGCAAGCTCCCCTCCACCAACGATTACGCAATGCCGATCCCTTATGTTCAGGAATAGAGGCAGGAAATCCATTATTGCAAGGTCTCAACACCATTCATGTAGGGTTTGAGTGCAGAAGGAATTTGCACACTGCCGTCTTCTTGTTGAAAATTTTCCAGAATAGCCACCAGTGTTCTACCAACAGCCAGTCCTGACCCGTTCAATGTGTGGACTAATTCCGGTTTGCCGGTATCAGGATTGCGCCAGCGCGCCTGCATTCGCCGCGCCTGGAAATCCGTAAAGCAACTGCAAGAAGAAATCTCCCGATAGGTATCTTGTGACGGCAACCAGACTTCCAGGTCATAAGTCTTGGCCGAGCCAAATCCCAAATCACCACCGCACAAAACGACTTTCCGGTAAGGTAAATCAAGCCGTTGCAGAATCACTTCGGCGTGCCTGGTCAGTTCTTCCAGGGCAGCACCGGACTCGTCTGGTTTGACAACTTGTACCAGCTCTACTTTTTCAAATTGATGCTGGCGAATCATACCTTTCGTGTCTTTACCGTAGCTTCCTGCTTCTGATCGAAAACAGGGAGTGTGAGCCGTGAATTTTAATGGCAATGTATCGGCTTCCAGGATTTCATCACGAACGATATTGGTAACCGGAACTTCTGCAGTGGGAATTAAATAGAAATCCTGATCGTGTTCCAGCTTAAACAGATCTTCACCAAACTTGGGTAGCTGTGAAGTTCCATACAGCGATTCTGCGTTAACGATATAAGGAACATTCAATTCTTTGTAACCATGTTCATTGCTATGAATATCCAGCATGAATTGAATCAAAGCGCGATGCAGTCTTGCCAGTTGACCCTGCATGACAACAAATCTTGCGCCAGTTAACTTGGTAGCGGTTACAAAATCCAGGCCGAGATCAAGCGCTTCACCTAGTTCTGAATGATCTTTTACTTCAAAATCAAAAGTGGGTGGAGTTCCCCATGTGTCTACAATTTTGTTGGCACTCTCATCATCGCCCGGGGGTACGTCGTCATCGGGAATGTTCGGCACACCTTTAAGGTAATCATGCAGTTCGTACTGTAGCTCATCCAGCTTTTCTTTCTTGGATTCCAGAACTGATTTAATCGATTCCATGCCGGCCAGAATTTCACTAGCATCTTCACCGGCAGCTTTGGCTTTTCCAATTAGCTTGGACTTTGAATTCCGCTCATTCTGTAAGGCTTCGGTTTCCAGCTGTAGCTCTTTTCTCTGCCCATCTAGGGTGGATAATTTTTCTACGTCGAGATCGAACTTCTTGATGCGAAGTTTCTCGGCCAGTACATCTGCTTCGGTTCGAATCCGTTTTGGGTCTAGCATTACAACTACCTGTATCTAAAACAGCTTAAAGTACGATTCTGGTGATTTGGAGCCCTGCATAGGCTGCAAACAAGCAGCTTACTACGCTGCTGAATATGTAAAAAAGTGCGGTATTGTAGTGGCCTTGCTGAAACAACAAAAGAGCATCCAGTGAAAATGTGGAAAATGTGGTCATCGCACCCAGGAATCCAAGTATGAGTATAGGGCGCCAATGGGCGGCCAACTCGAGTTTTTCAGTGAATACGATAAATAACACGCCGATTAAAAACGACCCAATCAGGTTGACGCTAAAAGTCCCCAGGGGAAAGTTTGAGCTATTTACGCTTTCCACCGAGGCGCTTAACCAGTAGCGGGTAACTGCACCAAATGCGCCGCCAATCGCAACTGCCAGGTATGTATTCATGTTCAGTCCTGGTTAGTTAGTTGTCGATGTTCTCGATAACATCAATACCGTCGGGAGGGATGAATACAAACAAACTGTCCGCGAGAGAATGATTCTTTTCGATGTTACGGAATTCCCAGACTGTCTGCTCGCCATTTTTGTTATCCAGGTGTATTACGTCGAGATTGGAAGCAATAAAGCGAATTGTGATTTGCTCGTAAACACTATCCAGGGCTATCGGGCTAAGCGCAAAATTCGCTGACTCATTTTCACTTACTAGTTCTATCGTGTACTCGTCCGCCAGATTTTCAGTGCGTCCATTTAATAATTGTGCCGCCAGCTCTGATTCGCTGTTGTCCCAATTTTCTATAACTACCTGTTCCAGATCTGGTTGATAATTCCAGAGCAATTCACCATTCGTAACTATTAATTCAGGGAACGGGTCTATCGTTTCCCAATAGAAACCATCCGGCTTCTTGAGGTGCATCTGGATTTCGCTTTCTTCAAGCACTCCCCCGTCTGATTCAACGATGAGTTGCAACACATCGGCAGAGAGCGTATCGATATTCGCCAACAGTCTGTCCAGCTCATTGATAGCTGGGCCCTGCCCAAATGCCGGGGGCTGAAAAGCTAAAGCAACAATTAAAGTTACAATTCGTGGCATAACACTCTCGTGTCTAACAATTCTAATCGCGAGGGGGTGGTGGTGCGATTACTTCTCGTGATCCATTACTGCTCATTTCTGACACAACCCCGGCAGCTTCCATGGATTCTATCATGCGAGCCGCACGGTTATAGCCAATGCGCAGTTTTCGTTGCACAGCCGAAATGGAGGCTTTTCTTGATTCGGTGACGAAGCGAACCGCCTCATCGTAAAGATCGTCGCCGTCTTCGCCATCATCACCTCCAGCCCCACCGAAGGGACCGCCGTCTGAGTCATCTGCTGTTTGTGTAACAGCCTCTATGTAAACCGGTTCGCCGCGCTGTTTCCAGTCCCCTACAACCCTGTGTACTTCTTCGTCGCTTACGAATGCGCCGTGTACTCGGGTTGGCACACCTCCACCGGGAGGCAGGAATAACATGTCGCCGTGACCTAACAGTTGTTCTGCACCCCCTTCTCCCAGGATCGTTCTGGAGTCGACCTTCGATTGCACCATGAAAGACAGTCTGGTTGGCACATTGGCTTTAATCAAGCCGGTCAGGACGTCCACCGAAGGGCGCTGTGTGGCAAGTACTAGATGGATACCTGCTGCCCGGGCTTTCTGTGCGATACGGGCAATCAGTTCTTCAACCTTCTTGCCTACAACCATCATCATGTCAGCTAGCTCATCAACAATGACGACAATACTAGGTAACGGTTCAAGCACTGGAGCACTTTGTTCTTCTTCCAGCAGCATCGGGTCGGCTTGCCAGGTTGGATCCACAATTGGTTTTCCGGTCTTCTTGGCATCGGTGACTTTTTTATTAAAACCGGCCAGATTTCTTACACCGAGTGCAGACATTAATTTGTAACGACGTTCCATCTCAGCAACACACCAGCGTAATCCATTGGCTGCATCTTTCATGTCGGTAATTACGGGAGTTAACAAGTGCGGAATGCCGTCATATACCGACAATTCCAGCATCTTCGGATCGATCATGATCATCCGTACTTGCTCTGGCGTAGATTTAAAGAGCAGGCTGAGGATCATGGCGTTAATACCAACTGACTTACCTGACCCTGTGGTTCCCGCAACCAGCAAGTGAGGCATTTTTGCCAGATCAACGATGACTGGTTTGCCTACGATGCCGTGACCCAGAGCCATGCTCAGGGTTGATCCAGCACGATCGAATTCTGTCGAGGACAGCACCTGGCTTAACTGGATAATTTCCCGTTTCTCGTTGGGTATCTCGATTCCAATAACTGTTTTTCCGGGAATGACTTCAACTACCCTCACTGAAACAACGGCCAGGGAACGTGCCAGGTCTTTTACTAAATTGCTTATGCGACTGACTTTAATTCCCGGCGCAGGTTGAACTTCGAAGCGCGTAATAACCGGTCCGGGATTTACTGCTGTTACCTCAATCTCAATACCAAAGTCCTTGAGTTTTAATTCCAGCAATTTAGACATTGCTTCAAGGGATTCTTTGGAGAAACCAGAGTCGTTGGTTTCCTGCCAGGCATCCAGCAAACCAATGGCGGGCAGTTCTTTTACGGATGTTGCTGCAAACAGCGTGCCTTGCTTTTCTTTTTCAACTCTTGGGCTCTTGGTAACTTTTTTCTTGGGTGGAGCCTTAATGGTTGGTGGTGTCCGCTTCTTCTCTTTTTCTATATGAATATCGAGAACTTTCTTGCGGGATTCCAGTCTTTCCTTGGTGGCCAGTTCCTGCTTCTTGTTCTCAATCCATTTCTGCGACTTGGTCACCAACCAGTTACTAGCCGCAATCGCCCAGGCTCCCAGATTATCGATTACCGACAACCAGGATATTGTTACCGTAATTGTTAATCCGAACAGGAAGATCGCGAAAAACAGCAAGGTACTTCCCAGGGCGGCCAGTACCGGAACGCTTAGATCCACCACCAGCGATCCCACTACGCCGCCGGCCAGGTATGGGATGCCCTCCGCTATTTCGAAATGAAGGGTAGCCAGCCCACAGGCCGAAATCGTTAGCAGGAAAAATCCCAGGGATTTGAGGCCAAACATAGGCCAGGAGAATTCCGATGTCAGTTCGGCCTCACGAAACGATGTGTAGACCTTGTAAGCCAGGAGAGCGGGAAAGCTGTAGGCCAGGTAGCCGAGCAGATGCAGCAAAATATCTGCAATCCAGGCACCGTAAACGCCTACGGCGTTATTTATACTGTCGCCTCGGCCGGTAGTGGTAAATCCCGGGTCGTCAGGAGAGTAGCTAAACAAGGCGATTAGCAGAAAAAGAGCCAGCAGAAAGTACACAATCAGGGTGCCTTCCCGCACCAATCGCTGCATCAACGAGCTGACTTCAGTCTGTTGATTTGTTTTTGAAACCGCTGCGTTTTTCAATTTATTCAGACACCTGCGTCGAGTTTATGTAAGAGTTTCTAGAATAGTTAGATCGTGATTTCGAAGATTCGTTCAGAATTATTCCAGCGCCTCCTTCTCATCCTTATGTTATCGGGCGTTCAGCGCAGAAAATAAGGGACCGATAGCGAATAATGTCCGTTAAATCAGTAGAATAGCGCCCGGGGTTTAAATCCGTGGAATCGCCATTACATCTAGGAACGCGAGACATTTTTGGTCTCAAAAGGAAGCAATTTTTATGAGTGAAGTACAACACCATCGCCTTATTATTCTTGGTTCAGGACCCGCTGGTTATACTGCGGCGGTCTATGCAGCCAGGGCCAACCTGGATCCTGTCGTAATAACGGGATTGGTTGCCGGCGGTCAATTAACCACTACTACCGATGTCGATAATTGGCCCGGTGATGTTGAAGGCTTGCAGGGCCCAGATCTTATGGAGCGCATGAAAAATCATGCCGAACGTTTTGAAACACAAGTTGTTTTTGACCATATCAATGAAGTCGAGCTGAGTAATCGCCCGTTTCAGCTAAAAGGCGATAGCGGCCAGTACAGCTGCGATGCACTCATAATCGCCACCGGTGCCTCGGCGCAATACCTGGGGCTGGAATCAGAACAGGCTTATATGGGCAAAGGCGTGAGTGCCTGCGCCACCTGCGATGGATTCTTTTACCGTAACAAGCCTGTGGCGGTAATCGGGGGCGGCAATACCGCGGTGGAAGAAGCCCTCTATTTGTCCAATATTTGCTCACATGTCACTCTGGTGCATCGGCGGGACGCTCTGAGAGCCGAGAAAATACTGCAGAAGAAACTATTCGAGCGTGTGGATGAAGGCAAAGTCACCATAGCCTGGGATCACGTGCTGGAAGAAGTCCTAGGGGATGACATGGGCGTCACGGGGGTCAATATCAAGCACGTGCAAGACGAGGCCCTGAGTAAGCTGGATGTCGATGGTGTATTTATCGCTATTGGCCACCTACCCAACTCCGAAATATTCCAGGATCAACTGGAAATGAGAAACGGTTACGTGGTGGTAAATACCGGTCTTGCGGGGAATGCGACTGAAACCTCGGTTCCCGGTGTTTTTGCAGCCGGCGATATTGCAGACCAGGTGTATCGCCAAGCTGTTACCAGCGCAGGATTCGGCTGCATGGCAGCGCTTGATGCTGAGAAATTCCTGGATGACTAATAGCTAGTCCATGCCTCTACCCTGGCTTGATCCGGAAGTAATTGCTTTTCCTCCAGTTAATCTGGCCCTCCAGGAACCCAAGGGCTTACTGGCTGCTGGTGGGGACTTAAGCCTCGATTGGCTGCTGTGTGCTTATCGCCACGGAATCTTTCCGTGGTATGAAGCAGGACAACCCGTGCTCTGGTGGTCGCCGGATCCCCGACTTGTGCTCACGCCAGAAACCCTTAAGGTCTCTCGCAGCCTCAAAAAACTCCTTAGAAAACATAATTATGAAGTAACTTTCGATTGCAGTTTCCCGGAAGTCATTCAACGCTGTGCCGAAGCCCGTCGTGGCAGCGATGGCACCTGGATTACCGATGAAATGCAGGCTGCCTACATAAAACTCCATGAGCAGGGTTACGCCCATTCTGTAGAAGTGCGGGCCGGCGCGGACCTGGTGGGTGGACTTTACGGTGTTGCGCTGGGTAAAGTTTTCTTTGGGGAATCGATGTTTAGCAAGGAAGATAATACTTCCAAACTGGCCCTGGTCTACCTGGTGGAGCAGCTCAAGCGGTGGGGATTTGAATTAATAGATTGCCAGGTTTCCAGCGAGCACCTGTTTACCCTGGGCGCTGTAGAAATAAGTCGCGAAGCGTTTATTGCACGCCTCGAAGAGTTACTGCAAAGTGAAGACAAAACTGGAAAGTGGCAACTGGAATCCGCTTTCGTACCATTAAGCCATGAATACTAATTCGAAAGTAATCAGCTCAGTCCGGTTATTCCGTACGGCGCCCCACCCCTGTAGCTATAAGCTTGATCAGCGGGCGACGACAGTTTTTGTCGACCCGGACCTGGTTATCGACAAATCCCTGAACAGCAAGCTCAGTGAACTGGGCTATCGTCGCAGTGGTGCACACCTTTATCGTCCTGATTGCGATTTCTGCAATGCCTGCATTTCGTGTCGAATTCCCGTTGCTGGCTTTTCATTTAAACGCTCTCATCGAAAAATCTGGAACAATAATCAAGATTTGGAAGTAATTGAGAGAAATGACTTAACCTGTGACGAGTCCTTCCAGTTATACGAGCGCTACATCAATACTCGCCATGCAGACGGCGATATGTTTCCAGCAACTCCTGAACAGTTTGAAGCATTCATAAAAACCAAAACAGTCGATACACGCTTCTCCCTGTTTTACCAATCAGGCCGCCTTATTGCTGTCAGCGTCACCGACCTCCTTGAGCATGGGCTTTCAGCTGTTTACACCTTTTTCGAGCCAGCAGAATCCAAAAGGTCATTGGGTATATACGCGATTCTTTATCAAGTAAATATCGCAAAGAAATTGCAGCTTCCTTACGTTTTTCTTGGCTATTGGATAAAGAACTGCCAGAAAATGGAATACAAGAGCAAATTCAGACCACTGGAAATGCTGGTGGATGGCAAGTGGATATTAGTGAAATAGGCCACAGCTTGGGCATATATCACTTTGCTTATCGCCCTAAATTCCGGCACAATGCGGCCGCTGTACTAACGTAGAACGTGCCCTTAGAGAGTTTCGATGGCAAAAGAAGATCAGATTGAAATGGAAGGTGAAGTGGTTGATACCCTTCCTAACACTATGTTTCGGGTAAAGCTCGAAAACGGCCATATCGTGACAGCGCATATTTCTGGAAAAATGCGCAAGAACTATATTCGTATTCTGACCGGCGACCAGGTGAGAGTTGAATTGACGCCTTACGATCTAAGCAAAGGCCGAATCACCTACCGCGCGCGATAAGTCCGCCTTAACTCCAAAAATCTCAGGAAAAGATTTGCTAGCTTTTGGCCGGGCTAAGTTCTTTGCGCTCGGATTTTTTACGACCTTTGATATCCAGCACGATGTCATCTTTTTCAGCGCTGATATAAACATCGCCACCACCGTCAGCAAGGTCTCCGAACAGAATATCTTCCGCTAACGCCTTCTTGAGTTTTTCCTGAATTAGTCGTGCCATTGGGCGAGCGCCCATTGATTCGCTATAACCATGTTCAACGAACCAGTCCACTGCTGAATCATCAAGGTGCAATAAAACATTCTTTTCATCTAGCTGCACTTGCAGATTTACCAGGAATTTATCTACTACCGTGCGAATAGTTTCAGCAGTTAATGTGCCAAACTGAACAATAGCATCCAGTCTATTTCTAAATTCAGGAGTGAATCCCTTTTTAATTATTTCCATACCATCAGTGCTATGGTCTTGTTCGGTAAATCCGATGGAAGCTCGTGCCATCTCCTGAGCGCCAGCGTTAGTAGTCATAATTAATATGACATTACGAAAGTCTGCCTGGCGACCGTTGTTATCAGTCAGTGTGCCGTGGTCCATAACCTGCAATAGCAAATTAAAAACATCTGGATGGGCTTTTTCGATTTCATCTAACAACAAAACACAATGAGGGTTTTTAGTAATTGCCTCAGTCATCAATCCGCCCTGATCAAATCCAACATAACCAGGAGGCGCACCTATTAATCTGGAAACGGTATGCCGTTCCATGTATTCCGACATATCGAATCTTACTAATTCGATACCCATAATCTTGGCTAGTTGTCTGCTGACTTCAGTCTTACCAACACCAGTCGGTCCGGAAAACAGGAATGAACCAATTGGCTTTTCACTTTCATTCAGTCCTGCCCTGGAAAGTTTAATTGCGGTCGACAAATTATCGATGGCTTTGTCCTGGCCAAAGACAACCATCTTCAGGTTAGATTCAAGATTCTTGAGCGCATCTATATCTGAACTCGAAACATGTTTCGGCGGGATCTTCGCGATAGAGGCAACCACTTTTTCAATGTCGGTAACCTGAATTAGTTTCTTACGCTTACTCGTTGGTTGTAAGCGTTGAAAAGCACCGGCCTCATCGATTACATCGATAGCCTTGTCTGGCATGTAACGATCATTAATGTATCTGCCGGCCAATTCTGAAGCGGTCTTCAGGGCTTTATCGCTGTAACGTAGATCATGGTGTTCTTCGAAACGAGACTTTAAACCTTTGAGAATACGGTAGGTGGTATCGACGTCTGGTTCGTCCACATCAATTTTTTGAAAGCGACGAGATAGCGCGCGATCTTTCTCAAAAATCCCGCGGTACTCTTGATAAGTCGTCGAACCAATACAACGAAGATGACCCGAAGTTAGAACTGGCTTTAACAGATTCGAAGCATCCATGACCCCGCCGGAAGCAGCGCCAGCACCGATTATGGTGTGTATCTCATCGATGAACAGTATGGCATGTTCATCCTTTTTTAATTCAGCCAGTAGTGCTTTAAAGCGTTTTTCGAAATCGCCGCGATATTTTGTACCGGCCAGCAGCGCACCCAGGTCGAGTGAATAGATGGTACTTTCCTTGAGCACCTCCGGAACATTTTGCTCCACTATCAACTTCGCCAATCCTTCGGCAACAGCAGTCTTACCTACTCCGGGCTCGCCCACTAAAAGCGGATTGTTTTTACGCCTGCGTGAGAGAACTTGTACGACCCTGGTAACTTCATCTTCCCTGCCAATAAGAGGATCGATTCTTCCAGACCCCGCCTCCGCATTTAAATTTGTTGCAAAACTATCAAGAGGATTGGCTGCACTGTCAGCAATAGTTTCTTCATCCTGCTGTTCAGAAGGGGTTTCATTGTTGCCAGCATGCCCGGGAATTTTTGAGATTCCATGGGTAATATAGTTAACAACATCGATGCGAGCGACATCTTGTTGTTTCAGGAAATAAACAGCCTGGCTTTCCTGCTCACTAAAAATTGCGACTAAAACATTCGCTCCGGTAACTTCTCGTTTACCTGATGACTGCACATGAAATACTGCACGTTGCAGTACCCGTTGAAATCCCAGGGTGGGTTGTGTTTCACGCGTAGTCTCCGATTCTGGAATGAGCGGCGTAGTAGCGTCAACAAAATCAACCAGCTCGCCCCGAAGTCTACTCAGGTCACAGTCGCAGGCAAGTAACACGCTGGAAGCGACTTCGTTATCAAGTAATGCCAGCAAGAGATGCTCGACCGTCATGAATTCATGACGCTTTTTACGCGCACCCTTGAATGCATAGTTTAAAGTTGCTTCGAGATCTTTACTTAACATAGTTCGCCTTAAATTTTACCAAGCGTTAGTCCGCTCCTGTTTATCTGTCGACTTCAACAGAACAAAGCAGTGGCTGCTCACACTCCCGGGAATAGTCATTCACCTGGGCAGCTTTCGTTTCCGCCACATCTTTACTGTATACACCACAAACCCCCTTTCCTTCTGTGTGCACCTTCAACATTATTTGAGTTGCTTTCTCTACATTCATGTTGAAAAAGGAGCGCAGCACGTCGACGACAAAATCCATTGGGGTGTAGTCGTCATTTATCAGAATCACCTTGTACAGCGGAGGTTGCTTGAGCTTGGGTTTTTCCGTAGTGGTCGCGAAGCCAGCATCGTGATCCCCCTCCCCGTCATCCTGAGAATTATTAGGACGCATAGGTAATCTGGTCATCTTTAAGTCTAGTAGATGTTTCTTCGACATACTCAATTCAAGGGCTCAATATCAGCTTTTTGTGTCACTGTGAATGTGAGTATTTTGCGTTAGATTCCTGACTAAGGAAAGGCCTTTGTCCAGCCTGTATCAGACAAAGCATTATACCTTTAAATGGGACTATTTCTGTGAAATTCAACCGCTTACAGCGGTTCGGGGGTTGGCGAAAATAGGCGGAGGGTTTTGACATTAATGCAGCTATGGTGTATAGCATTTGATGGTGGTCAAACCACCAACTAATAATTACAAAAAATAATAAGAAGTCGGAGTAATTCCAATGAGTACCGGGCAAGTTAAATGGTTCAATAATGCCAAAGGATTCGGCTTTATTTTACCAGATGACGGTGGCGATGATTTATTCGCCCACTATTCTGCAATTGGAATGGAAGGCTATAAAACCTTGAAGGCGGGCCAGCTGGTTTCATTCGATACCATCGAAGGTCCAAAAGGTTTGCATGCCGCTAATATCAAACCTCTTTCGGAAGCTGCACCTGAACAGGCAGCCGAACCTCAAGCAGAAGCTACTACAGAAGCTCCCAGCGAAGAAGAGTCGACTGCCGAATCTGAATAAGCATTGATATTCTCAGCGAATACCTCGCTGCATTTTTCTGAGCACAATCTTTCATGCTTTGTATGAGAGTAGCTTAGGCGTGAAACTTGAAGTTAAAGCTATCTATTCCTTTCCATGTCCAGGCTGATTCTCTTTAACAAGCCCTTTGGAGTGTTGTCTCAATTCACTGGCGAACAGGGGCAGTCTACCCTGACTGGTTTTATCCGGCATAAATCTGTTTATGCAGCAGGGAGATTGGATAAGGATTCTGAAGGATTGTTACTGCTGACCGATGACGGGAAATTGCAGCAAAAAATTTCTGACCCCAAGTTTAAAATGCAGAAGACCTATCATGCCCAGGTGGAAGGAATAATCAGCGACCAGGCGATTGTGGCACTTAGTCGGGGAGTGGAATTAAAAGATGGTCTTACCCTGCCCGCCAAGGTCACTCGAATTGAGGAGCCGGCTTATTTGTGGCAACGAGACCCCCCGGTTCGGTTCAGGAAGAATATTCCAACCAGTTGGGTTGAACTGCTGATCGCAGAAGGGAGAAATCGCCAGGTGAGGCGCATGACTGCGTCGACTGGATTTCCGACTCTGCGTTTAATCAGGATTGCCGTTGGAGATTGGAAACTCAATGGCTTGCAACCAGGCCAATGCACCGAACTCGAAGTCTAAGTCTGGCGCCAGGTCTCAATTGCTTCCGCATCTGTCTGGCGGGATTCCACCCATTCCGTACTCGACTCAGTAGCCTGTTTCTTCCAAAAAGGTGCTTCGCTCTTCAAGAAATCCATGATGAAACGGGCCCCATCAAAGGCATTCTGTCGATGGGCGCTGGCGGTTCCGACGAAGACAATCTGGTCGCTGGGTTTTAGTGCTCCAACCCGATGTATTACCCGTGTTGCCAGTAAATCCCATTTATTATTGGCGTCGGCCACAATTGTATGCAGGCTCTTCTCTGTCATGCCCGGATAGTGCTCCAGAAACAGTGACTGAATCTTCGCGCCACTAGCCCTGTCATGATCATAAATTTCCCTCACCAGTCCAGTGAAGGTAACTATGGCTCCGGCATCACCGGCAGCAACCCGCAGCTGTTCATATTCCTGTGCAATATTAAAATCGTCTGTCTGTACCGAAATCATGCTTATGCTTGAGAGGCTTAGCCGCCGGTCATGGGTGGGAAGAACGCCACTTCATCATTTTCACGAAGTTTATAGCTTCTATCTACAACTGTCTGATTCACAGCGACTAAAATTTTATTAGCGGAGTTAACAATGGCACTGAATTTGGGGTTTCTTGCTTCCAGATGCGTTATTAATTCATCGATATTGGAAACATTATCAGGTAAGTTTATTTGTTCCTGATCGGTTGCTAGCTGTTCCCGGATACTTGCGAAGTAGTGAATCTGAATCATGGCTAAGGACTAACCTGCCTTACGGTAATGACCGCTGCGACCACCCAGCTTTTCTACCAGAGTAATTCCTCCGATAGTCATTTCTTTATCCACTGCTTTGCACATGTCGTAGATAGTTAATGCAGTAACCGAAACAGCGGTTAGCGCCTCCATCTCAACTCCCGTGGGCCCATTTACTTTGCAGGTCGCTTCGATCAACACCCGATTGTTTTCGGCATCCAGCTCCAGTTCCACATCAATCGAAGTAAGCATCAGGGGATGGCAAAGAGGTATAAGCTGCGAACAGTTTTTTGCAGCCTGGATCCCGGCAATGCGGGCCACGGTAATAACATCGCCCTTTTTGTGACCACCTTGCTCGATTAACTTCAGTGTTTCAGCAGCCATGGCGATTTCACCCCGGGCGGTGGCGATACGCTGGCTGTCAACTTTGTCGCCGACATCAACCATTTTGGCTTTGCCCTGCTTATCGATATGGCTTAGTTCGCTCATTTCCGTTCTCGCACTCATCCACTAACTCTGCATTATCCATATTTCCCCGACCAAGCTAAAGCAATACGCTAGAAAATAAGTGAATAAATTGGTTTATAATATTGATCCAACAGCGAATTAATGATTAGATTCGCGACTTTTTAGTGGTTCCATCACATGGATAATGCCCCTCACATCACGGTAGCCTGTGTTATCGAGCGGGATGGCCGCTTCCTGATGGTGCGCGAGAAATCGGACGGCCTGGTCGTTTATAATCAACCCGCAGGCCATCTGGAACCAGGTGAATCTTTAAGCTCTGCAGCAGTGAGAGAAGCCCTGGAAGAAACAGCCTGGCAGGTTGAACTCACACAGTTTCTTGGAATCTACCAATACACCTCACCACTAAACGGCATAAGTTATTTGCGACACTGTTTTGTAGCCAATCCCGTTAGCCCAGTTGAAAATACAAAACTCGACCTGGATATCCTCGAGACATGCTGGTTGTCGCTAGCTGAAATCAGGGCAAAGGAAACTGAATTGAGAAGCCCCTTGGTGCTCAAAGTATTAGATGATTTTATTAATGGAAAAATTTATCCCCTGTCAATTATCCACTCACTCGATTAGGAGTCTTTAGCTTGGCTGATTCCAGCCCGAATGTAATCGTAGGTATGTCCGGTGGGGTGGATTCCTCTGTTGCTGCCTACTTATTGCAGCAGCAGGGATTTCATGTCGAAGGCCTGTTCATGAAGAACTGGGAAGAGGATGACGGCACTGAATACTGCACGGCCAAGGAGGATCTTGCGGATGCCCAGTCTGTTTGCGACACCCTGGGCATTCATCTCCACACCGCCAATTTCTCTGCCGAATACTGGGATAATGTCTTTGCACACTTTCTACAAGAATATCGTGCCGGCCGCACACCTAATCCCGATGTACTTTGTAATCGGGAAATAAAGTTCAAGGCATTCCTCGAATACGCAACCGATTTGGGTGCAGACTTCATTGCCACGGGTCATTATGTACGCAAGCAGGAATCTGAAGAGGAAACTTATTTATTAAAAGGAATCGATGACAACAAGGATCAAAGCTACTTTCTCTGCGAAGTTAATGAAGATTGTCTGCATAAGAGCTTATTTCCCTTAGGGGGTCTTCCCAAATCGGAAGTCAGGAAAGTTGCTGCCGAACTGAATTTGCGTACCCATGACAAGAAAGACAGTACCGGTATTTGCTTTATCGGGGAGCGGAAGTTTAAGGACTTCCTCGAGCAATACTTACCCGCCCAGCCTGGAGACATCGAGTCCAAGGATGGCGAAAAAATTGGCAGCCACTCAGGTTTGATGTTCTACACCTACGGTCAACGCCAGGGGCTAGGTATAGGTGGCTTACAAGATAAACCAGATGCTGCCTGGTATGTTGTTGGTAAAGACTTAAAGCGTAATGTATTAATCGTCGCACAGGGTAATGAAAATAAAGATCTGTTTTCAGAGCGCCTTATTGCACAGGCACCAAGCTGGATCAACGATCAGCATCCAGCCCTTCCCCTCAACTGCAGCGCCAAGATTCGTTATCGCCAGGAAGATCAGAGCTGCCAACTTAAATCCTACGGAGACTCGAGAGTTGAAGTAATATTCGAGCAGCCGCAGCGTGCCGTTACACCCGGACAATACATAGTTTTCTATCAGGCGGAGCGCTGCCTTGGAGGGGCGATAATTGAACAGTACTGCCGATAAATTCAGTCGCTGGGAGTATCAGAACATCGCTCTGGCCGCCGTTGCGCAGTGTGCAGCCCTGGTGAACAAATTGGCAGTTGAAGGCGCAGCACCGCAAACTGAACTGGTGGCATCTATAAATCCACTGCTAGTGGTTAATCCTGCTTCCGTCGATGAAATCTACCCGAGAATTGCTGACATTAACCTCGGACTTAGAACTATCCAGGAAGTCTTTAGCAATGATCGTAGTAAGGAGAATTCAGAAATCGTGCGCTATACCCTGGGCATGTTGTTATTGCGCAATAAGCTTGTGGGAAGTCAGCGTATTCAAAACGAAATGCGCCAAGGCCTGGAATTCATTACTCCTCTCGAGCACATGGAAAATACGGATGATGAGGCCGGTGAGAGCAAACTGGCTGAACAAGATCGCATCTTCGAGCAGCTTGCAAAACTTTATCAAGATACAATCAGCACTCTTTCCTACCGCATACAGGTTCAGGGCAAAGTAGAAAACCTCAAAAACGAAAATGTGGCTAATCGGATCAGAGCCCTGCTTTTGGGAGGAATTCGATCGGCAGTGCTCTGGTATCAGTTAGGTGGGAGGCGCTGGCGCCTGGTTTTCTACCGCAAGCGCGTTCAAGAAACTACGGGCAATATTCGACGTAAGCTACTAACTTCAATTTAAAATTTAGTTTCTATAGGAATCATCATGGCAGCATCCCAGTCCAATTCTTTACTAGCTCTATCTCCTTTGGACGGACGATACCGAAACAAGTGCGAAGAACTCGCTCCATATTTCAGTGAGTTTGGGCTAATGCGCTATCGCGTGCGAGTGGAAATAAAGTGGCTACAGAAACTGGCGTCAATCGAAGACATATCGGAGCTTGGGGAGATTAGCGCAGAAGATATGGCGAGCCTGGATGGGGTGTTCGAAGATTTCTCTATCGAAGATGCACAACGTATAAAAGATATCGAAGCCGAAACTAATCACGATGTCAAAGCAGTAGAATACTTTATCAAGGAAAAACTTGAGGACAGGGAGTCGCTGCAATCCCAACTCGAGTTCGTTCATTTTGCCTGTACCTCTGAAGACATAAACAACCTGGCTTACGGGTTAATGCTCAAGGAAGGACGCGACGAAATCATGCTGGGTGTAATGGCTCAGCTAATCGATCAATTGGCCGCTCTGGCTAAAGAGTTCGCGGCACAACCCCTGCTTTCCAGGACCCATGGGCAGCCCGCATCGCCAAGCACCGTCGGCAAGGAATTTGCCAACGTGGTTTACCGTTTGCGTAGGCAATTAGAACAAATAAAAGATGCTGCTGTATTGGGCAAAATTAATGGTGCAGTTGGAAATTTTAATGCCCATCTTTCCGCCTACCCTGAGCTTGATTGGCAATCCATAGGAGAGCAGTTCGTTACCGGGTTAGGACTGAGCTGGAATCCTTACACCACGCAAATCGAGCCCCATGATTATGTCGCGGAAATACTCAATGCTTACTCTAGATTTAACACAATACTTATTGATTTTAATCGAGATATCTGGAGCTATATCTCACTAAATTTCTTTAAACAAAAGACTGTTGCCGGGGAAATCGGATCCTCGACTATGCCCCACAAGGTAAACCCTATCGATTTCGAAAACTCAGAAGGCAACCTGGGAGTGGCGAATTCATTGCTGCAACATCTCGCCAACAAACTTCCTATTTCTCGCTGGCAGCGGGATCTGACTGACTCCACTGTACTGAGAAACCTGGGAACTGGATTTGCCTATTCCCTCATCGCTTATCGCTCAAGCTTGAAAGGACTGGGTAAATTGGAGCTAAATGCCAAAGCGATTGATCAGGATATCGACAATTGCTGGGAAATACTGGCAGAACCAATACAAACCGTAATGCGTCGCTATCGCGTCGAAAAGCCCTATGAAAAACTAAAGGAACTGACCCGGGGCAAGACCATCGACAAATCATCTATTCAGGAGTTTATTGCAGGTCTGGAGATTCCTGATTCTGCCAAAGAAGAATTGTTGGCCCTCAGCCCCAGGACATACCTGGGTAATGCGATTCAGCAGGCTGAGAATATTTGAGTCATCCAAAACTTAATCCACTCTTTAATTCTGCTGAGTTTCTGCGAGAGTACTGGCAGCAACGCCCCCTATTGCTACCGGAATTGGTGCAATTCACCGACCCCCTGAGTCCTGAAGAATTAGCGGGCCTGGCCTGTGAAGAAGGCGTCGAAAGTCGTCTGGTTCAGGGTAACGAGGACTGGCGCTTACGCCATGGCCCCTTTCAGGAGGCAGATTTCACCGAATTAAGCGCGTCTTGCTGGACCTTGCTGATTCACGGAGTGGATTTGTATATTAATGAATTCAGAGAGTTAAGGGATTTATTTAAATTTATTCCTAATTGGAGGCTGGATGATGTAATGGCCTCTTATGCTGCCCCGGCTGGAGGGGTGGGCCCTCATTTCGACTATTACGATGTGTTTCTTGTTCAGGGCAGCGGTCAGCGCCGTTGGCAGCTTGGCAAGCGCCATGATCCTGCTGAGCCGGTTCAATCGGAATCTGGATTAATGCTATTGGCTGATTTCGAGCCTGAAGAAGAATATGTGTTGAATCCCGGCGACGTGCTTTATATCCCGCCGCAATACGGTCATTGGGGTACTGCAGTTACGGAAAGCTTCTGTTATTCCGTTGGTTTCAGAGCCCCCTCAACTGCTGAAATGCTGGAAGGCTTTAGTGATGCACTGATAGCTCGCTCAGATCCTGCCAGGCGGTTTACGAATCTGGCGTCAAAGGAACCCCCTAAGCTCTATGAAATTGGTATTCAGGACTTAAAAGCTGCATTTAGCTTGATGCAGCAAGAAATGGCCGATTTTGCGAATTTCTCCAAGTGGTTCGGGGCTTATATGACACAGCCCAAGTATCCCGAGTTGTTCCCCGGGGTGGAGGAACTTCCTAATGCAGACGCATTGAGGGGCGCCATAGAGCAAAATGAGGTGGAGTTACTGAGAAATCCGGCCTCTAGAATGGCTTACACCCTCGCTGGTGATGAGCAAACCATGTATTTTTTTGTCGATGGCCGGGTTTACAAGCTTTCTTCCGCTTTTGCTGAGCTTATTATTAAGCTGTGTGAGCCAAGCTTCTCATTTAGTGAGCTTTTTTCTAGTGGTGATCTTCCGGAAGCTATTCAGGACCTGGTACTGGATATGCTGGCAGAAGGCTCCCTGCTCCTGGAGCAGCCGCAAGTAACTTCAGCTTAATGGCAGCCTTACAGCGATAATTCCCGATTACTTGCCTTAATAAATTCCTGGCGCAGTTCGTCATAGCTATTCACCGCAGGGAATTGAGGAAATTCACTAATCACGTTGTCCGGAGCGCTAAATAGAATTCCGGCATCAGCTTCACTCAACATAGTGGTGTCGTTATAGGAATCACCGGCAGCGATTACTCTGAAATTCAATCCATGGAAAGCAATTACGCACTGGCGCTTGGGATCTTTCTGGCGCAGCTTGTAATTCACTATGGCACCGGACTCATCGGCAAGCAGGCGATGACAAAACAGTGTCGGGAAGTCCAATTGACGCATTAAAGGATGGGAAAACTCATAGAAAGTATCTGATAAAATAATGAGTTGGAATCGTTCTTTAAGCCAGTTTACGAAGTCTAACGCCCCCTCTAGTGGTGTCATGGTGGCTATGACTTCCTGAATATCTGGCAGGCCCAGCTTATGCTGCTTGAGCAAGCCCAGCCGCTGCTGCATCAACTCATCGTAGTCTGGTATATCCCGGGTGGTTGCCCTGAGTTCCTCGATACCGGTTTTCTCGGCAAATCCAATCCATATTTCGGGTATTAGAACACCTTCAAGATCCAGGCAGGCTAATTCCATCGCGCTTACAACTCCTCTTGCGCCCCCTGTGGAGGCTTTTCGAAAGGCGACAATTTAACAGATCAAGGTTTTTGGTAACAGCGTGTCACTTATTCGGAATAGCTTGTAACTAGATATTGGACTTAGCATTGGATACAGGACTATATCTTGTGTAACAAAGCATTTAGACAGTCTAAGTATATAATTTTATTGAATTTTTCACGTGGAACATTTTCAAATGTTTCACAATATCCTGCTTGAATGAATGGCATTGGGAGAGCCCGCCTTTACCCTCAAACTCAAATAGTTGAGAATGAGCCCCCTCTTCACCCCGCCCCAACCAAGATGGTAAGTACAGCAGCTATGATGGAGCACAAGGAAATTGCGGAGCTGAATTCGGCTCTCAGAGAGGCTGACCCTAAAGAAATCATCAAGCACTTAACTGATCGGCTATCAAACACGGCCATTTCATTCAGTGGTGCAGAAGATGTCTTGCTAATCGAATTCTCCAAGAGACTCCCGAACCCGCCGTCGATTTTTACCCTGGATACCGGACGTCTCCATCCCGAGACCTATCACTTTATTGAGCGGGTCATAGACCATTACAAACGGCCAATTGAAGCGCTATTTCCTGATGCTGACGACGTAAATAATCTGATAAAAAGCAAAGGCTTATACAGTTTTTATAAAGATGGGCATGAGGAATGCTGCGGAATTCGAAAGGTCGAGCCTTTGCGAAAGAAACTGCTTGGCCTGGATGCCTGGATTACGGGACAACGGCGTGATCAGAGCCCCGCCCGGGCGGAAGTGCCGGTATTGGAACTCGATACGACGTTCTCCACGGATGATCATCAAGTCCTGAAGATTAATCCCCTGGCCAACTGGAGCTCAGCCCAGGTATGGGAAACCATACGACTGTTTGATGTGCCCTATAACCTGCTGCATGACCGTGGATTTGTCAGCATAGGCTGTGAGCCCTGTACCAAGGCAATTGGACCGAATCAACACGAGCGCGAGGGTCGATGGTGGTGGGAAGAAGCCACCATCAAGGAATGTGGGCTGCATCGTCGCAATACCGAACAAGAATCCTGAGCACCAGCGAAAAAAAGCCTGATTACAATCGGACTTTTCTATGTGATTACCCCTAATTATCAATGACTTGGAAGGGAAACATCCTTAAAAAGGTCATCTAATTCAGCCTTACTGTGGCGATAGCTTGTTTCCTGCACCAGATCCCTGGTTAGATGAGGTGCGAACATTTCAATGAAATCGTACATGTAACCCCGTAAGAAGCTTCCTCGCCTGAATCCGATCTTGGTGACACTCGGCTCAAACAGGTGACTGGCATCAATTGCTACCAGATCAACATCGACCACAGGATCGTGGGCCATCTTGGCGACTATTCCTATTCCCAGACCTAGCCTGACGTAAGTCTTGATGACATCTGCATCAGCAGCGGTAAATACAACCTTGGGCGTCAGCCCTTTAGCGGTAAACGCCTCGTCCAGTTTGGATCTTCCGGTAAAGCCAAAGGTATAGGTAACCAGCGGAAATCTTGATAGATCTTCAATAGTTAGCTGTGATACTTGTGCTAGTGGGTGAGACTTAGGCACCAGGATTGCCCTGTTCCAGCTATAGCAAGGCATCATTACCAGATCACTAAACAACTCCATAGCCTCGGTGGCAATGGCGAAATTTGCAGTCCCATCGGCTGCTAACTCACTGATTTGTATGGGAGTTCCCTGATGCATATGGAGCGCGACGTCGGGAAATTTGTCGATGAATTGGTCAATCACCGGTGGTAGCACATAGCGACACTGGGTATGAGTGGTGGCCACCGACAGGCTCCCCTTTTTTTCATCGCAGAATTCCTGGGCAACTGACTTGATGCGCTCTACCTTTCGGATAATTTCGCCAGCAGTCTTGAGAATTGACTCTCCTGCGGGGGTTATGCGGGTGAGATGCTTACCGCTACGGGAGAAGATCTCTACCCCTAATTCGTCTTCCAACAGCCTGATCTGCTTGCTGATGCCCGGCTGAGACGTAAACAGGCTCTGAGCCGTCTGAGAAACGTTCAAATCGTGGTGGGCAACTTCCCAAATATAACGCAGCTGTTGCAGTTTCATAATTCCTCCTGCGGACCCTGAATAGCGATTGAAGCTTTCTATGCTATCTAGTTATAAAACTATGTAAAAATATTACTTTTAAGCATAGACAAAAGATTCTATTTTTCCAATCCGTTTGCAGTGATCCAGTGATCAAACGCAGCCCACTAATCAATGTAGATCAACATGGAATTCTTGCTACATATTTTGGCCGGTGCTGGCGTCGGGTTTGCCATTGGGCTCACCGGGGTCGGGGGAGGTTCCCTGATGACGCCGTTGTTGCTGGTATTTGGCTATCCGGCACCGGTCGCTATCGGTACTGACCTGCTTTATGCCGCCATTACCAAGGCCGGAGGCGCGGTTAGCCACCATCGTCGCAATAACGTCGACTGGAAGATCGTTTTCCTGCTAGCCGGGGGAAGCATTCCAGTATCCATCTTGCTTCATATCTTCTTTCTCGATGCCAGTTTCCAGGATTCACCTGAATTTGAGAGTGTCCTGACCTTTAGCTTGGGTATTATGTTAATAGTTACAGCTATTATATTGATATTCAGAGATAAAATGCGTGCAAGCGCATTGGAAGAAAGGCCCGAATTCTTCATGAATTCCATCCATCGGCACCGGTCTGCTGTCACCTGGATCATGGGTTTAGTGCTTGGGGCCTGCGTTACCCTGTCTTCTGTGGGTGCTGGCGCATTCGGGGCAGCCATACTCCTGACAATCTACACCCAGATATCGGCGGTGAAAGTTATAGGCACGGATATAGCCCACGCTGTTCCCCTCACGTTTATTGCAGGTCTTGGCTATATGTTCAGCGGCTATGTAGACTTTTTACTGTTGTTTAGCTTGCTGCTGGGATCACTTCCCGCTATTCACCTGGGTTCAAGGGTGAGCTCCCAGGTACCGGACAAGGTCTTGCAGCGCATACTTACGATTATCCTCCTGGGTCTGGGTGCTTATTACAGCTTTTCTTGAGGATATACTTCTAATAGGTAATTTAACACATTGAATATATTCAACTATTAGCCACACCATGAGGTACATGGCCGGTGGCAACATGGTTGCTTGCGGACTCGCAATGGCCCTCTTGATCGTCAAAGAAGACATCGGCATCAAATGCCTGGAGAAATTCCCCTTTGTCCAATCCGCCCAGGAACAGGGATTCGTCGATTCGGATATTCCAGGCTCGCAAGGTACGAACTACCCGTTCATGGGCAGGCGCAGCCCGGGCCGTGACCAGGCAGGTGCGAATGGGTACCTCTCCTGCTGTAAATGCCTGCTGAATCTGCTGTAATGCCGCCAGAAAAGGCTTGAAGGGGCCACCGCTCATGGGGTCATTGGCAGCTTCAAGTTCATTTTGAGTAAAAGCTTCCAAGCCCTTGTCTTTAAATATTTTTTCTGACTCATCGGAGAACAAAACTGCGTCTCCGTCGAAGGCTATTTTGAGCAGATCCTGATCTTTATCGGCTTGTTTGGATGGCAAAATGGTGGCTGCGGCAACACCAGAATCCAGAGCCTGTCTGACATCGGCTCCATCAGCTGACAAAAACAGATGGCTATTAAAAGCCGATATATAGCGGTAAGGACTATCTCCCCCACAGAATGCAGCACGGGTAATGTCCAGTTGGTAATGCTGAATCGAGTTAAAGACTCGCAGGCCAGTGTCCGCGGAATTCCTTGAGAGTAAAATTACCTGGACCGGAGATTCGTCTAACAGGGAATTCAAATGGAGCAGCTTATGCACCAGGCTAAATGCCTCGCCTGGTTCCAGTGGATCGTCCTCCCGGGATATCTGATATTTCTGATAGGCATCGAGCCCCTTCTCCTCGTAAACCTCATGACTATCAGTCATATCGAATAATGCACGAGAAGAGATTGCTATAACCAGCGGATCTATTTTCGGATTTTCTGATTCAGACAAAATTAGCTCTCATTTCCAGGCCCCAGGAAAACTGCATTACCAGGATTTAATATGGGGTTCCTTCATTAAAATCCCACAGATTTGTTAAATCCCTGTCAAACCTATGACGAATACGCACCTATCGTACTACACCTATACAACGACATGGACGACATACACTTGCAGGAGCTTGGTGGCGAACCCAGGCAAAGGGATGACAGCAAGAGTGGTTTTTTACCGGCTTATGAATATTCTCGCCATCGTACTGCCCTTGAGTTTCGTCGCACACTCTGTGATTGCCAATGCTGGTGCCGAAAATATTGATACAGCAGCAACTCCAACCAAGATCTTTCAAAGTGCATCACCAAACGACCGCCAGCTCCTGGAGTCTCAAACATTCGCTCCAACTCCCCTGGTTTCTGCCGATAGTTTGAGCAGCGGTATTTGCTAATTCCTCAGCTACTTTTGGGATAACAGCTACGTTTTAGTCAATCACCTGGCGATTACTGGAAGCGTGCATTCTGGTCATGGCTATTCTAGATAATCCAGCAGACAAACCGATCGGGCTTATTCTTTCCGGGGGCGGTTCACGAGCGGCCTATCAAATTGGCGTCTTACGTGCAGTAGCAAATATATTACCAAAGCATTCACCTAATCCATTTCAGGTTATTGCGGGCACTTCAGCCGGCGCACTAAATGCAGTCTCATTGGCGACCCATGCCTATCGCTTGCGTACAGGCATTAAAATCCTGGAACACATCTGGAAAAACATTCGTAGTGAGCAAATCTACGACCCACAATCGGGAAATTTATTGAGCAGTGCATCAAGCGTGCTGTTATCAATGCTCAGTGGCAAAAACAACGACAGCACAGTTTCGCTGTTGGATAACAGCCCATTGGGAGCGTTGCTCTCGCGAGTAATAAAGTTCGAAAAGATTCAGCACAATATCGATATTGGCTTGCTGGACGCAGTGAGCGTAACTGCGTCAGCATATAGTAGTGGCGAATCAGTCTCCTTCTATCAAGCCATAAAAGGCATTAAGGACTGGGAAGGCCCTCATCGAATTGGACTGAGAACCCGCTTACAGCTGCAACATCTAATGGCATCCACAGCCATACCAATTATTTTCCCCGCGGTTCAAATTGGAAACCAGTTTTACGGGGATGGCGCTGTCCGACAATTGGCGCCCACGAGTCCAGCTATTCATTTGGGCGCGCGCCGCATCTTTGCCATTGGCGTGAGTGGAAATCGCACCAAGGCACCTCTCGAAGATGAAATGTACGAGCAGCCCTCGCTGTTGCAAATCGTCGGTCATATATTGAATAGCGCCTTTGTCGACACTCTCGAGAATGACCTGGAATTTCTTTCCCACATGAATGAGGTCATTCCCCATGTACCGCCCGCTATCCTGGAGCAAGAGCATATCCGTGTTAATGAAATAGAATTATTGGAAATATCGCCATCTAAAGAATTGAATTTATTAGCAATGGATTACTACGACGAACTACCAAAACCAATGTCCAAATACATTAAATCCGAGTCATCAGGCACGTTGCTTAGCCTTATTCTGTTCGAGAAAGGCTTTTGCAACGCCTTGTGGCAATTAGGCTACGACGATGCCATGGAAAAGGAAGCGGAAATACGCGAGTTCTTTAAGCGGAGTTAGCTATTCAGGCTTGTAGCAGGCACCTGTTCCGGCCAGTCCGCAATAACCGTTCGGATTCTTTGCCAGATATTGCTGATGATAATCTTCAGCATAATAAAACTTATCCAGCTCATTGATTTCAGTAGTTATCTCGGAATAGTCCTGCTCTTTCAATGCAGCCTGGAAGCTGCTTTTACTGCGCTTCGCCGCATCTATTTGTTTTTCATCAGTAGTGTAGATCGCCGATCGATACTGTGTACCCCGATCATTGCCCTGTTGCATGCCTTGAGTCGGATCATGAGATTCCCAGAATTGGCTAAGCAGTGCCTCATAGCTGCAGATATCCGGATCGTAAAAAACAAGGACTACTTCGGTATGCCCGGTCATGCCCGAACACACATCTTCATAAGTGGGATTTGCCGTAATACCACCTGCATAGCCGACGGCGGTACTGAATACACCAGGCAACTGCCAGAACAGGCGCTCTGCTCCCCAGAAACAGCCCATGCCGAACACGGTTTTCGCCAGATGTTCGGGTACCGGCTCCGCAATAGGATTTCCGTTCACAAAATGTTCCCGCTTAAAACTCACGGCCTGCTCGCGATCCGGTAAGGCATTTTCCCTGCTGGGTATTTCAAGTGATTTGTTACTTAAACCAAATAACATAAAGACTTTCCTGATCTTATGGCTTTGTTGCCAGAATAAATCGATTGCGGCATGATGCAGCGAATTCAGAACTCAGGCAGTAGCCTACATCATCAAATCCATTAAGCTAAGGACCAGCCTGCTAAAAATTCGTTTTCAATTACTGCAATAAATACTAATAATCTCAAAAACCTGAAGAAAAGCGCAGAGGTATTCATGTTAATAAATTCCATAAGTAGAAGCCGGTCATTGATAGGCACAGCCATCATCGCTCTTACACTGGTTTTGCCGTCTTACTCCCCGGGGAATCCTCTGGACCAGCTGCAACCACTTAACAATAAGCCCACACAGAACATTAATATGAATGAGCAACAGGAACGCTTCGCAGATAACAGTATTACTCCATTCGAAATCGCTGTAAGCGATGAGGAATTGCAGGATTTACAAGCTCGACTAGCTCGCACCAGGCTTCCGGATCAATTGGACGGAATCTCCTGGGAATACGGCACAGATCTGGATTATATGCGTGAAATTCTCGCGTACTGGCAGGATGGTTTCGATTGGCGAGAGCAAGAAAGGCAATTAAATCAGTTTGATCAATTTAAAACTGAAATCGATGGGTTACGTATGCACTTTATTCATCAGCGTTCGAATAACCCAGATGCTATTCCCTTGATGGTCGTGCATGGCTGGCCCGGTTCTGTGTCTGAATTCATGAAGATTATTGATCCTCTCACCGACCCGCTTGCCTATGGCGGAGATGTTTCCGATTCCTTTCATGTTATTGCCCCGTCCTTGCCCGGCTTTGGTTTTTCCGAAGCGCCTTCTGAGCGTGGTTTCTCACCGGAAAGAATCGCATTAGTACTGGCTAATCTGATGGAGCGTCTCGGTTATGAACGTTACGCCATCGCTGGCGGTGATTGGGGCGCAATAATTAACCGCCATCTCGCTAATCATTATCCGGATCGCTTAATTGGTATGCACTCCAACATGATTCTGGCCGGACCTCCGGCTGATGAAGAACAACGGGCAAATGTCACCGACGCGGAAAATGAGGCACGGCGAGCGCGACAAGCGTACATGGCCAATGAAGTGGCCTATCAGCAAATTCAGGGCACTAAACCCCAAACCCTGGGTTACGGTTTAGCTGATTCACCATTGGGAACGGCTGCATGGATTATTGAAAAGTTTCACGGCTGGAGTGATATGCCCCAGGGAGCAGATGGCTATCTCGACAATCACTTCACCAAAGACGAATTGTTAACCAATGTTTCTATCTATTGGTTTACCAATACGATTACATCTTCAACTCGAATATATTACGAAAACAGATCTACCCCTGCGCAGAAGCCAATGGAGTTTATAAATGTGCCGACCGGTGCAGCAATTTTCCCGGCCGAAATATTTATTGTGCCCCGCGCCTGGGCAGAAGCAGAATATGACTTACGGCATTGGACTGTAATGGAAGAAGGCGGGCACTTCGCTGCCCTGGAAAAACCCGAACTCTATATTAATGATGTGCGAGAATTCTTCCGTTTACTGCGTTAGCCTGCAGCACGAACCTAAAACCAATAATTAAAACCAACATCAGAGACAGAGATGACAGACATTACCCAAACCCAAACGAATGAAACCAAAGGGGTGCTGGCCTGGATAGAGCGTTCCGGCAACAAACTCCCTGACCCAGTATTTATTTTTCTCTGGTGTATAGGTGCAGTGATGGTAATCAGTGTCATCGCTGCATTTTTCGGCGTATCGGCTTTGCATCCAACACAGCTTGATGCCGCTGGTAATGCCGTTGTGGTGAACGCAGAGAGTCTGTTGTCGGCCGCAAATATACAAAAGCTGTTGGTAGAGATGCCGGCTACCTTCACGAGCTTTCACCCCCTGGGTTATGTGCTTGTGGTTATGTTGGGCGCCGGTGTCGCCGAACGCTCGGGATTGTTCGCTGTAGCAATGAGCGGCGCCATGTCGAAAGCACCACAATCCATGCTTACTCCTGCTGTGGCTTTTATTGGCATGATGGGTAACCTGGCGGCAGACGCTGCCTATGTAGTTTTGATCCCATTAGCTGGTGTGGTATTCGCTGCTGCTGGCCGACATCCCATTGCCGGAATCGCTGCAGCATTCGCTGGCGTATCCGGTGGCTTTTCCGCCAATCTGATTCCCGGTCAGCTTGAACCTCTCTTGTTTGGGATTACTGAAGCTGCGGCGGAAACACTGGACCCAAGCTGGGATGCCAATATGGTAGGTAACTGGTATTTCATCAGCGTCATGACTTTCGTGTTTCTACCAGTAATCTGGTATGTGACTGACAAGATTGTCGAGCCCCGCCTCGCTCCTATTGTTCCTGGTGAAGCAGAGAGCAGTACCGCCGGAATAATCAAAGCCCCGGATTCCAAGCTGGAAGAAAATGAAGTTCGCGGACTGCGTCGCGCCGGCCTTGCATGTCTTGGTGTCATCCTGTTTTGGGTTGCGCTCTGTATAGGGCCAGGTACCCCATTAATCGAAGATAATGCCACTGGTGTTGCCAGGTATAACCCCTTGCTGCAATCACTGGTTGCAGGATTTTTTGTTCTCTTTCTGGCTGCAGGATGGGCTTATGGCAGTGGTTCGGGCTCGGTAAAGAGTCATCGGGACGTGGTGCGCATGATGAGTGAAGCCATGGGTGATCTTGCCTACTACCTGGTCCTGGCCTTTACTGCAGCCCACTTCGTCGCCATGTTCAACTGGTCAAACCTGGGATTGATCTTTGCTATTAACGGAGCGGCAGTATTGGAGGGGTCAAATCTCCCAGATTCTATTTTGCTTGCCTTCATAATTTTGTTTGGCGCAACAATTAATTTATTCGTTGGATCCGCCAGCGCGAAATGGGCCTTACTCGCTCCGGTATTGGTACCAATGCTTATGCTAATTGGTATTAGTCCTGAAATGAGTACAGCGGCTTACCGTGTCGGAGATGGCGCTACAAATATTATTACTCCGTTAATGCCTTACTTTCCTCTTATCTTGGTATTCTGTCAGCGCTGGCAGAAAGAATTTGGTCTCGGTAGCCTGGCGGCTACTATGTTGCCTTATTCACTATTACTACTAGCCGCTGGCTTAATTATGACAATTATTTGGGTCATACTTGGCTTTCCATTAGGCCCGAATGCCCCGTTAGAATTTAGTATGTGAATAAAACCTGCTTGAGAGAAACTGGTTTTACTCAAACTTAGGATTAAATAATGAAGCGAACGTTTTTATTAACACTATTGTCTGTATTTTCATTGGCCCAGGCTGTGGCTCAGGAAATTGATTACCCCGATTCCTTTGATGAGCCCATGGAGTTGTTTCCAGAGGCCATGGGTAATTTTCATTGGGAAATATCTTCGGATAGTGAATTGGCCCAGGAGTACTTCAACCAGGGCTTTCAATTAATGTATGCATTCGCCAAGGATGACGCGGCACGTTCATTTCAGGCATCTCACCTGGCTGATCCGGACTGTGCCATTTGCTGGTGGGGTGAAGCCTGGGCCTGGGGTTCTTATCTTAACGGTGCTATGACATCGGCACAGGCACCGCGTGCTTACTTCGCGCTGCAACAAGCGCTAGCCAATATTGATACGGCCACTGAAAAAGAAGCAGACATGATTCGTGGTCTCGAAGTGCGCTATGTCGAAGATTACGATCCCGAAACCCGCCGTGTCCAGGATGAAGCCTACGCAGAGGTAATGGCTGAAGTTGCAGAAAAACATGCTGATGATCTGGACATTGTTACTCTGTATGCCGATGCGTTGTTCTTGTTAGAAGAGCGCCGGGGTTATCGTAGCCTGGAAGATCCAAATGTGATTCGCCTGCACAATGTTTTGTTATCTGTGCTGGACCGTGACATTCGTCATCCTGGAGCCTGTCACTTACTGGTGCACGCTACCGAGTCCACCCCTACTCCGGAACTCGCGGCGCCCTGTGCGCGCTTTCTTGGGGCGACTATTCCCGGTGCCAGCCATATAAACCATATGCCCAGTCACACCTGGAATGAGATGGGTCTCTGGCACGATGCAGTCAGATCAAACACCATTGCATGGCATTCCGACCAGCAAGCCGCCATCGGTAAAGGTTTTGCGATCTACCCTACCCATAACCTGACCATGTTGTACTACGCGGCGGCTATGGGTGGCGAGAGTGCCCCGGCGATTCAGGCAGCAAAAGATTTAGCCAAGCTTAATCGCAATACTGCAATGCTTTCCATGGCGCTGGTTCGCTTTGGTCGCTTCGATGAAGTTCTCGATGTTACGGATAAGCCTAATGGTGAAATCAACATCAGCATGTATGACTTTTCTCAGGGTTATGCCGCGCTAAAGACTGGCGATATGGATCGAGCCAAATCTATTTCTGATTCACTATGGGAACTCACCGAGACGACAACAGCAAGATTTCGTTTCCATGACGGTAAAGACATTGTTGGTACGATGGCAGGAATTCTCGAAGGGGAAATAGCCTGGGCCGAAGGGAATCTTGAAGCGGCAGCAGAAGCTTTTCGACGAGCTACAGACTACTATGACAATCTCAATTATGACGAGCCGGAGCCCTTACCTTTCTCTCCACGTCACTGGTTAGGCGCAGCTTATATGGAGCTGGGAGCCTACGATAGCGCCCTCGCCCAGTATCGTCAGGACCTGGAAGAACATCCTCATAATATCTGGGGGCTGTGGGGAACGCAGCGGGCTTTAGAGGCTATGGGGCAAGCAGATCCTGTAATCGATCAGGATTTATACGAAGCCTTTCAATACGCTGATATCTGGATTCCGAATACGAAGCACTAAAAATCTTGATTTGCTATGCGGAGTTTCTGGAAGCATTAATATTGCCAAAGAGACTCCGCACAATCATATTTTCGTAGAGCTCAATCTGTTCGCTATCCGCCGATTCACCCTCGCTTAACTCTTTAATCTTCATTAGCGCAAATTGCTGGATAATCAATAACGGTAATACTACCCTCTGTCTTAATCCAATACTGTACCGGCTACCGGGATGATCTTCGAGTAATACTGTTTGACCTGACACCTTTAGCGCCATTTCTTTACTCAATTGATATTCACTGTAAATAAGCTGCCAAAACTCACCGAAGATCTCATCATCTTTCATGTATTCCGTTAAGGGAAAATTGGTCTTGCTCATACTCTGCATACTATTGCCTACAAGCGCTCGGAAAAATCCCGAGTTCTTGTAAAGCGCAATACACTCATCCAGGCGACCCTGATCTTCCAGGTTCTTTAAAGCTGTTCCCAATCCAAAATACCCCGGCACATTTTGTTTCAGCTGACCCCAGGCACCTACAAAGGGGATAGCGCGCAAATCTTCAAACTGCAGTTCCTTTTTACTTCCGCGCTTTGCCGGCCTGCTTCCAATATTAGATTGCGCGTAATAATTCAAGGTGCTCATCTGCTCCAGATAAGGCAGGAATAGAGGATGGGATTTAAAAGCGAGATATTTCTCGTAGCCAATCATGGCCAGTTCTTCCATCAGGGCTCGCTGCTGATCACTGAATTCCCTTTCCGGCCTATCATACAAATTGTTCTCTAATCCCGCCGCCAATAACTGGCGTAGATTATGGGTCGCTCCGAGCTCAGTGCCGAAGTAAGAACTGATGGTTTGTCCCTGAACAGTGAGCTGAATTTGATTCGATTCTATGCTTTTACCCAGGGCTGCATAGAATTTATATGTACTACCCCCTCCCCTGGCCGGCGGGCCACCACGCCCATCGAAAAACACTACCTCGACAGTGTTATTCCTGGATACTGTAGTCAGCGATTCTTTTGCTGCATAGATAGCCCAATTAGCCATTAAGTAGCCGCCATCCTTGGTACCATCGGAAAACCCAAGCATTATCGTTTGCTTATCCTTGCGCTTACTTAAGTGCTCTCTGTACGCAGTAAGTTGGTAAAGCGTTTCCATATTTTTGCCCGCACCCTGCAAGTCATCGATTGTTTCGAATAACGGAATCAGATCTACCGTGAGTTCTTTTAAAGGCCAACCAGACAAAGTGAACAGGGCAATCAGTCGAGCTATGTCTAATGGGCCGCGGCAATTACTAATAATGTAACGGTGACAGGCTCGCTCACCATTCACTTCCTGAATCTCTCGCATAGTTCGAAGCGAATCGAGCGTATCAATTGCTATTGGGTCGCTGAGAGATTCGCTCGTGATTGAATCGGTTACATTTAGCAGTGCCTTTATCTGTTCAGTTTCATTCAAGTCTGGAAGATTACCTGGCAAGATAGTTTCATGCTGTTTGTAGATGTGTTCCAAGGTCTGCGCCAACATGCGTGAATCCTGCCGAATATCCAGACTGGCAAAATGAAAACCAAAGGCTGCAATCTTGCGCTTGAAAGAAACTATACGATCGACGAACAAGCCCTGAAAATTCTCTTCAAGATCGGTTTGCACATCATTCAACTGATCGATTAATTCATCCGGAGAGTTGAAACAGCTTTCAAGTTCATGAGTCATTTCCTTATGCAACTTTTTCTCAATACCTTCTATCTTGCTTGTGACTCCTACAAAACTAAGCCGCCTTTTCAATTCTCTTACATCGCGGTGATAGCATTCGATTATTCGCGCCCTTAACCTTTCTGCGACTTGCCTGGTAATCGTAGTCGTTACGAACGGGTTACCGTCCCGGTCACCTCCTGGCCAGAAGCCAACACTCAACAACTGCTCAAGACTGGCGCCCCGGCAGTTCTGATAGTCATGGAGATAGTCCAGAATTTGACCAATAGCTGGATAAAATACGTTGCCGAGATACCAGCTTAGTTGCCCGGCCTCGTCCAACGGCGTTGGTTTTTCCTTCTGAAAGAATGGCGTGTTGCCTAGCTGTTGTAATAACTCTCTTGCCAATCCGATATCGTTGGATTTAATCGCTTCCGTCAAGTCGGTAATAATGGCCAGCACCGATCCCGGGTAGAACTGTGTGGGATGAGCGGTGAGAATAACCCTTGCGCCAAAGGATGAGAGTATTTGTTTTAGCTCATCTTCCTTTCCTTCAGCCTCAACTCTCTCCGTTAATTGTCGTAATTTGTTGGATTCTTCAGTGCGATGAATTTCTGCATAGGCAGCATCTTCGAGAGCATCGATTAGTACTACCTGGCGCTCAACGTATTGAATGATCTTGAATAAAAACTTGGCCAGTTTTTCTTCATCCAGATCCGGACGATGGGCATTAAAAAACTCATTCAGAATTTGAGTTGGATTCAAGCCTGCTTCCAGACCGGTGTGACTGGCCTCCTCGAGTAACGGCAGGAGTAAGCCGGTCTGCTCAACAGCATCCAGTGGCAATGTAAGAAATAAACTGTTGTAGAGCTGATACTTCAGTTCTACTAAATTCTCATAGTGATCTTTTACCGGATTTTCCGACATCGACGAATCTTGCTTGAAATAGCTGGAATGAATTCGTTAAAAGCGAGCGCGTAAAATTTCAGGTGGCTCCGCATCGGCGAAATGCGGTTGCACCACAAATATTTCATCACCAACCCTTGCCGCAGTAGTTCCCTGCCCATTGAAACTTGCCATGCCGGTTAAGCGCGCTGTATTCCAGTGATCATCGCTGTGATATTTCATGACAGCGCTGCGATTATTCGAGGTTGAAACCAATCCACCATCACTGGCCCATACCAGGCCATCGCCTCCGGCAGCCGGATAATCTACTTCTACTATTGACCATCTCTCCGGCGCGTTAAGAGGGATTTTTATTAATTCTCCACCTTGGGATGAAACAACAATTAAATACCCGGCTGGATGGTATTCAATACCATTAAGAAACAGGCCTGAGTCCTGGCCGAAGTCCACCAGAACACTGGGTCGAAAATACTGATCTACCTGGTAGATCACTGCCATTCTGGTGTCGGTTACAAACATGGTGCCTGCGGAGCTAACTGTTACGTCATTGGCGAAATAGGCAGCGCTTTCAGGTGGATTTTCAACAGACGCGGCAAGATCAACCATTGCCAGTTGCTGGCCGCTGGATAAATCATAAACTCCTAGCATTGCCGATCCCGCACCCGGTGCTGCGAAGCTCTGGGAGTTAGCCACCAGTAACCTGTTGCGATCTTCGTCCACTTCAATACCGACGGTAGCAATCAGATCAGAGTCGGTGATAGCAGGAATTACCTGCCCTGAGTTGGAAATTTCGTAAATCGTTCCATCCGCAAGTGAACCGGTTAAAAACCTGCCATTGATGTTGTCGTATTCTATTCCTTCTGGAATGAACCCCCCTCGCTCAGCAGTGATTCGATCTGGAATCCCTGAACCCGGCGTTATTGCGCAGGCAGCAGCAAGAGCTGCTATGAAGATAGAGAGTGAGACTTGGCGAATTGAACTAAACGACAACAATGGAATACTCCTGATGCTAAAGAATACAAATTTAGCCTGATTGTACTCTGAAATGACAAATCCAGACTGATCTAAATAGTGGCTGGTCGCAATTGCGGGAATCCTTTTGTTGTTCTCTTGCCTCTGCTTTAATTCGATTTCCAAATTAAGCAGGCAAGCGCGATGCAGCAGTTGAATAGAAAACCCTTTAATTACGTCGGTATTTGCTTGCTATGGGTGACACTGTTTACCGGTGGAGCCAACGGAGCGGAAAGCGAACTCGATCCTCAAGAGGTCGCTAATTCTGCTGCAGTGTTCTGGTACCTCGTTATCGCAATCCTCGTTATTACCGTTACTGCGGCCAGTGCTGCATTGCCTATCGCAGCAACAAAACAATGGAAAGGTGGCTGGCGTATAGCGGCGGTCGTTCCCCTGGCAATTCTCGGCTTATGGATTGCAGTGATAGTGATCGGAAAAGTCGAAAACCCGGAGTCCCAGCGACTCTGGGCCCTGGAAATTTTTGCCTGGGCCATGCTCAGCATGATTTACATGGTGGCAGTAATGACGGTAAAGCGTGTTCTGGACAAAGCAGATAGGAAGAATCTGTAACAGATTGATATTGCTCAGCTATTGAGTTGACTCCCAGGCTTCATAACCACCATCGAGACTGTAGGCTTCGTCAAATCCCTGTTCTGCCAGGTAGGCGGCCGCGCTCATGCTCATATGGCCGTGGTAGCAATAAACCAGTAATGGCGCCTCCAATTCACCTTTATCGATAAACTCCTGCAAATTGGCGTTATGCAGGTGTACGGCGGATTCTATGTGTCCGGCCGCATAGGACTGATCGTCGCGGATATCAACGATCTGGACCCTTTGCGCTGGCTCACCATCTGCAGTGGTGGCGATTAGCTCCCGTGCTGCCGTGACATCGATACGCTTGAAATTCACTCTCTATAACCTTTTCTCTATAAGCTGATGACCCCAAATTAGCAAATTCCCTTACAAGATGCCTTCTAGTAAAGCCCCAAAAGTCCTGAATCTGGCTATCTGTTCGTGGCGATTTCCCATTAACTGTATAGACTGTCTAATTACACAGTTGACTTAGTTTAGGCTGTCTATTTATACTGCACAACCTTAGTCGAATTCGTCACCAGAACAATATGCTAAATAGCAAACAACTCATTGAAATTACGGGCATTTCTAGGGCAACGCTAAACAACTATGTGGCCCTTGGCATACTGCCTAATCCAGTAATTAAGCAGCCTACTGACGAACCAGGCCGGGCGACACGCCTGGGTTACTTCGACGAAAGCGCCGTAGACTGCATAAAACGAGTACAGGAGCTAAAAAAAGAGGGATTGACGATGGCCCAGATCGCAGCAGAGATAGGTACTAAAGAACAGGCGATCGCCGCCCCTGCTAGCCCTGCTCCGAGCCTGGTTTCAAAATTGAAGAAAGAATTCCCAGCTGGTGAGCAGGTATCGCTCACCGACCTTTCTTTGGAAGCGTCGATCGAAAACTTTCCCGGTCCCGCTTACATGGTTAACAACAATTTCGAGCTGGTCTGGTGGAACGACAAAGCCTCCGAGTCATTTTTCTCAAACGATGACAACCTTCCTGGCGATCTGGAATCAAGAAATCTGTTGAAGCTTCTATTTAATACTCCGGTGGCAACTGACGAGGATAAACTTCAGGAAATTCTCAAGCCGCATATGTCTGCCGGTAAAAAACGCCTGTCACAGCAGGCACTGATAAAAATTTACTCTGCCTTGGATGCTCGTCAGCTCAGCATTCTTAAAGACATGTACGAAGACGTGGAACCCGTAGGCAAAGACCCTATGGTCCACTATCCTGTGATACTGCCAGGCAATGACGGTGATCCATTGGTCTGCGATCTCTACGTCTGCTTTTACCGTGAAGGCATCCTGTTTACCTTTAGCCCTGTCGTTTTAGACGACAATTTCCTGTTGGACTTCTTAAGCAAACGTAATCACGTAATCAATGAATTGTTAAAGAAGCGAAAGCCCTACTTAACTAATGTCACGGTTATGGTGGCAGATGTGCAGAACTCTACACGCATTTGTTCTGAGTTACCTGCGGAAGAGTATTTCGAGCTTATCAATAATATCTGGCAGCAAAGCGAACCAATTTTCAGAAAGTATTATGGAACCTATGGCAAACATGCCGGTGACGGTATGGTTTATTACTTCTTCCCTCAGCCTGACTGCGATTACAAAACAAATGCCATCCAATGCTCGCTGGAATTGCGGAAGATGATGGAAGGCATTACGCAGAAATGGCAAGCCAAGAAAGGCTGGTTCGCTGATATTCATTTAAATATCGGGCTCAATGAAGGCCAGGAATGGTTTGGCAGCTATCATGCCGGCGGCCATGTTGAGTTTAGGGTTTTAGGTGAAACCATAAACTATGCTTCTCGCGTAAGTGATTTTGCACGCAATGGATCGGTATGGGCCACCAAGAACATGCTTAACCAGATTCCTGCGGACAAGCGCAAACACATCACTTTTGGCATTACCCGAAAAATCTTAAAAGAAGAATCCGTTTTCGTTACCGACACCTATGCCAACCTGGGAAGTTTGCTGGACGAAGATCATCGGTCTAATACGAAATTCCGTGATATCGAGATGCTTCCAATTACTGAAATAAGGGATATCGGCAAGATCTAGAATTAAGCACGACCCACACTATCTACTCGGTAGAAATGTTTAAGGCCCTTTGCATGCAGAGGGCTTTTTTTTGAACATTGAAAATAGCCAGGAAGGTAAATTCGGTTTTATACGGTCTGGATTTTGCGGATTTTAGTTTGAACAAAGGCCTGGGATACACCTATAAGGCAAACATTCCCACTAATAGAAATCCTATGGTTGCGAATCCTGCTGCAATAAGCGCATAGGGTAATTGAGTGCGTACGTGGTCGATATGATCGGTCGCAGAAGCCATGGATGCTACTACAGTGGTATCACTTATTGGTGAAGCATGATCGCCAAATATGGATCCGGATAAGACTGCTGCCAGAAACAATGCTGGATTGAATTCCAGGGCAAGGGAAATCTGAATAGCCAGTGGAATCATTATGGCAAATGTTCCCCAGCTGGAACCGATCGAGAATGCGATAACGCTGCTGGTTAGAAACAGGAGTGGCAATAGCAGGACCGGTGGAATGGAGTCCTCTGCCAGACCTGCAACATAAATACCGGTACCCAGGGCATTTGCCACATCTCCCAGGGCCAGGGCAAATAGCAAGATCATCGCCACCGGTAATAAGCCCCCCGCTCCTTTTAGAAATGTATGCATGAGCTCATCGACTGTGCCACGTTGATTCCATAAAACCAGTATCCACGCCACCAACAGTGCAATAAGCACCGACCAGAGAACGGATGTTGAACCAGAACCGTCACTGATAACACCGTTACCGGTAATGTATAAACAAACAGGCATCGCCAATACCATGGCCATAATAGGCACGATCATAAACCGTGCTTTATCTTCTGCGTCGGCGGATTCTTGTGGCGACAGAATGGATGGATCAACCATAGGAGTAGCATTAGGCCACAGCAACTGCCCTTCTTCTGTTCTAGCCTGAGCTGCCTTCATAGGGCCAATGTTTATGTTTCTCCATATTACAAATGCCGAAAACAGAACGACGATTATTGGGTAAAGATTAAAGGGAATTGCGGAGATAAATACCTGCAAGGGATTTTCGATGTTTGCTGAAGCAGTAAGGCTTATTATCAGCGCACCCCATGCATTCAATGGAATCATGATGCAGATGGGAGCGGAGGTGGAATCGATAATATAGGCAAGCTTTTCGCGAGCCACTTTATAACGATCGAATAAGGGTCGAGATATAGACCCTGCCACGAGCAAGGTAATATTGGATTCGATGAATACCACCACGCCAGTGAAATAAGCTAGCCACTTTGCCTTGCTGGGCCTATCTACCCAGCTTTTCGATTCCAGTAAATGGATAAAACCACGTACACCCCCAGCCCTTTCAATGGTTGCTATCAGACCACCGATCACCAGGGTGAAAATAAGCACCCGGGTATCTCCTGCATCGCTAAACACGTTGATAAGGCCTTCGATAGCCAATGCCAATCCCGAGAGAGGGTTAACTGACTCCAGGATACAAAAACCTATCCATATCCCAATGGATAGGGAAATAATTACCTGACGGGTTGCGATAGCCAGAATGATGGCTAATAAGGGTGGAAGAACAGAGAGCAGGTTCGGTTCATACATGGGGTCTGGATAATCCTTACTCAGATATTGCTGATGTTAGTCGACAAACACTGTAACAGAAGCACGAGTATAGGGAATCACCCGCCTTCCTGTAATTACTCCCCCATAAGAATTAAGGAGTAAACCGATGGTTTGCTACCGGGAATTATGGTAAATCTATGCCTGTTAGCAGAATCACAGGCCAGTCATCATCCCCAAAGGAGGTTTGAGATATGGATCGCCGATCTTTTCTTAGCAACATGAGCGCAGCCACCGTTGCCTCAATCGCTGGCGCCGCAACCCTATCCGACAAGGCAGACGCCTTAGAAGATGCCATGAGTGCTGAGCTCGATAAACGCATTGCCACACCCTGGTTTTGCAGTATTGATCCCACTCCCGAGCCGGTAGCCGGAGATACTCGTCCTTGGTATCAGCATGATGACCCGCGCCTGCCAGAAATGCCTGAGGCTCCAACCCTGATCGATTTCTTCAAACTGCGTTTCGCTCCGGCAAATCATGTCTTGCAAAGTGCGAGGCTGGCCAAGAATAACGGCATGGATGAGAAGGTCATTCTTGCCTGCCTGCTACACGATATTTGCGTGGGAAACTTTATACGTACTGATCACGGTTATTGGTGTGCCCAGATGATTGCACCTTATGTCGATGAAGAGATTGCCTGGGCAATCGAAAAGCACCAGGCCCTGCGTTTCTTCCCGGATGAGTCAGTCGGCTATGAATATCCGGAAGCCTACATTCGATTTTTCGGCGCAGATTACAAGCCAGAACCTTACATCGTTAAGGCCTGGGAAGAAGCGAAGAATCATCGCTGGTACATGACTTCGAGGCTAATCACCCTCAATGACCTGTATTCATTCGAAGAAGGTGTGGTTGTGGATGTAGATGATTTCACTGACATTATCGGAAGAAATTTCAAGCAGCCTAAAGAAGGTCTTGGCTTCGACGGCTCCCCTGTCGCCCATATGTGGCGAAGTATGATCTGGCCAAACAACTTCTTATAGAACCAGCAAACAAAGAGCGAGACACTTTTTGAGTGTCTCGTTTTTTTATGCCTGCTAGAAAACTCAACATGGCAAACAATAAAAGCTCTATAGAGGATTACCTGGCAGGGCTGCCGGAAGACAGGCGCGAGCCAATGACATCTTTGCGCCAGGTTATTGCTGAAAACCTTCCCGAAGGTTTTGAGGAAGTCATGCAGGAAATGCCAAGCTACGTAGTTCCTCTTTCAACGTTTCCCGATAGCTATCACTGCACACCCGATACGCCCTTTAGGAGTTTCCTTCGATCAATTTTTTTGGCCATCTGGCATAAATTAACTCCCTTAATTTGTAACCTTTTCTTCGCGGTCAGGTATTTCAAGAACGATCCTAGGCATGCCTCAATACCCCGCAAGCTATTGACCTAGCCTGAAATTCCTGGTCCAGATCGAAAGTGGTAAAAAGCCAATATAGGAGATCTGAACCATGCCGAAGAAACGATACAACGCCGAAGAGATCATTCACAAGCTCCGCGAAGCTGATGTCCTGATTGCACAGGGCAAGACGGTGTCTGAAACTTGCAAGCAGCTCGGTATTACCGATCAAACCTACTACCGCCGCCGCAAGCAATACGCTGCCAATAGTCGATTCCAGCACGGGCTCTGAAGTG
>CAZTTE010000013.1:0-110672 GCA_964616225.1 uncultured Pseudohongiella sp. | reverse complement strand
CAGCCAAAAGAAAGGCCAAAAAGAAAGTAGCTAAGCGTAAGCCAGCGAAGCGCAAAGCAGCCAAAAGAAAGGCCAAAAAGAAAGTAGCTAAGCGTAAGCCAGCGAAGCGTAAGGCAGCTAAGAAGAAAGCCAAGCGTAAGCCAGCAAAGCGTAAAGCCACTAAGAAAAGGAAAGCTCCAGCTAGAAAGAAAAAGGCCGCACGCAGGAAGCGTTAAGCCCTAGCTGGACCGAGTCTTAGCTATAGATTCTACCGGATGTTCTGTGAGTTACCAGATGGTAGATGAGAACTCGTCGCCTCTAAAAATCCCCCTTGATTCGTTCAAGGGGGATTTTTCTTATCTGAATCGTGTCAATAACTAACATCAATGCCTAAATTACTCGCCATCGACAGCTCTACGTCCACTACCAGGGTGGCATTGTGCAATGGTGATCAAACAAATGAGTATTCCACTGAAGAGCCGAGACAGGCAGCGCAGCAATTATTACCCTTGATCGAACAAGCCTTGCAGGAAGCAGATCTGAAACTCGCTGAATTGGATGCCATTATTGTTGCAACAGGGCCTGGTTCATTTACCGGGCTGCGAATAGGTATCGGCGCGGCACAGGGGCTAAGTGCGGCAAACGCAACACCTTTGATCGGTGTCTCTTCTTTAGCATTGCTGGCACAAGCTGCTACGCGTCACTCTGAAGCCACAGCATTTATTGTTTGTCTGACTGCGCGGGATGATGAAGTTTATTTCGGTGCGTACTGCAAGTCTGAGCAGTCTGTTGTACTGCAAGAGAGTGAAGCAGTTGTTGTGCTTGATGAAAGTGATTTGTCCCTGGACTTGCCTGCTGATGCGAAATGGGTTGGCGTTGGGGATGGTTGGCGGCAGAGAAGTTCGCTGGAGAGCCGCTTTGGGATTAAACTTGGTGATTGCTTTGCGGAGATGCAAGCGAGCATGCAGGATTTATTGGATTGCGGTTTGGTAAAACTGGCGCGGGAAGAGACTTTAAGCGCGGAAGATTTGTTACCTAATTATGTAAAAGAACAATTGGAGTATCGATCCTGATCACTATCTAATGGACTTGAGCTACCTACAACTTACGGTTCTTGCATTTATCCAGGGCCTGACAGAATTTCTTCCGATTTCTTCGTCGGCCCATTTAATTCTCCCTTCGATACTCCTGGATTGGCCGGATCAAGGATTAAATTTCGATGTTGCAGTGCACCTTGGCAGCTTGTTTGCAGTGCTTTTTTATTTTCGCCAGGATGTATATGCATTGCTTAAAGCCTGGTTAAGACATTTGTTTCAGAGAAAAAGCAGCGAAGAGAGTCGGCTGGCCTGGTTCATCATCATCGCGACCATTCCCGGTGCATTGGCTGGATTCCTTGCCAATGACCTGATTGAAAACTATGCCAGGTCTGCTTATGTACTGGCCACCACATCGGCCATCTTTGCATTACTTCTCTGGTACGCGGATCGCATCGGTTCCGGTGCTAATTCATTACAGAATTTAACCTGGAAACATGCCGTGTTTTTGGGAGTAGCACAGGCATTAGCTTTGATACCCGGTACCTCCAGGTCTGGAATTACCATGACGGCAGCTTTGTTTTGTAAGTTGTCGCGACAAACCGCCGCAAAGATATCCTTCTTGATGGCTATACCGATCATTTTTGGTAGCTTTTTGCTGCGCAGTGGTGAGATGGTTCGGCAAGGATTGGTATTAGATCAGCTCCTGCCCTTGGTCTATGGAATACTGGTATCAGGCGTTGTTGCATTCACCTGCATACACTACTTTATGCGTTTGATTGAGCGCACAGGATTTCTTCCTTTTGTAATTTATCGATTCGGCCTGGCCTTGTTTATCGTCGCAATCACTTTAGTGACGTGAGTATTTCTCCTCTGTTCATAGCGCAGTTAGCTGCCGAGCCTGGAGAAAAGGAGAGAGTCTTACAGCGACAATTAGACCTGCCTTTACACAGGCTCGAGTCAATCGATAAAGCACAGAAATCATTCTATTTACAGTTCGACAGAGAAGGACTGGCACTTCATGCTACCGGTGATTCTGCACCGGGTGCTCTGCGAGTCGATTTTTCTTCCCTGCGACGGAGGGCCGGTGACAGATTATTTAAACAAAACCTGATAAAGGCTATAGGCGCACGTAAAGGCAGGAGGCCAAGCGTACTCGATGCTACGGCGGGATTGGGAACCGACAGTTTTCTCTTGAGTAAAGCCGGGTGCACGGTTCTGGCACTGGAGCGAAATCCGGTAGTTTACGCGCTGCTTGAAGATGGGCTAGCGCGCCATCGGCAATTGGGGAGCGAAGAGGCGGAGATTGTTTCTAGCCTGGAGATAAGAAAGCAGGATTTTCTGTTAGCTGGTTCAAGCCTTCCTGAATTTCAAGTGGTGTACCTGGATCCCATGTTTCCACCGAAAACAAAAACCGCCCAGTCGAAAAAAGCCATGAGCTATTTGCAGGAGCTTATTGCAGAAAACAGCGATGAGGCGGCAATGTTTGAGGCAGCGAGGACGGTAGCCAGCGAGAGAGTTGTGGTAAAGCGGGCCAAGCAATCACCGTTAATTGATAATGCGGAACCTGGCCACAGCTTTAAGGGTAGTAGCAGCCGCTTCGATGTTTACTTGCTCAATTGAGAGACTCTTTCCAACACCGATTCATAAACCCTGGCGAGTAAATCAATATCAGAAATTCTTATCCGTTCGTTAATTTTATGGATAGTGGTATTACAGGGTCCAAATTCCACCACCTGGGCGCCTGCTGGTGATATGAAACGTCCGTCGGATGTACCGCCGCTAGTAGTTTGCTCTGGTTTAATTCCCGTTATCTCTTCGACGCTGGCAGCAACGGCATCGATCAATTCCGGCTCTGTTGTTAAGAATGGCTCGCCGGATAGATGCCAGTTGATCTCATAATTCAATTCGTCTTTATCCAGAATCGATTCGACTCTCGCCTTAATCGATTCCGCATCCAGTTCCGTGGAATAACGGATATTAAAATCAACTTCCATGGAGTCCGGTATTACATTGTTGGCACCGACTCCTGCATGGATGTTTGAAATTTGAAAACTGGTGGGCGGAAAACTGGCATTTCCCTGGTCCCACTCAGTCCTGCTTAGCTCAGCCAGGGCAGGTAGTGCATTGTGAATAGGATTAGAAGCGAGTTGCGGGTAGGCGACATGGCCTTTAATACCAATGGCTTTTAGCTTACAGCTCAATGAACCACGGCGACCCACCTTAATGGTGTCTCCGAGCTTTTCAGTACTGCTTGGTTCACCTACCAGGCAGTAGTCAATTTTCCTGTTCTCAGCATTAAATGTTTCGATGACCTTGCGAGTACCATTTATGGCCTGGCCTTCCTCGTCACTGGTAATCAGGAAGCCCAGTCGAAAGTTAAGCGAATTGTTTTTAAGAAAGCTTTCCGCTGCCGTTATCATCGCCGCCAGGCTGGATTTCATGTCCGCGGTGCCACGGCCGTAAAGAAACTCTCCGTCATCGGAAGGGGCAAATGGGTCGTATATCCACTCATCCAGGGGGCCGGGAGGAACGACATCGGTGTGACCGGCAAACACAAAAAGCGGGCCAGCATCTCCAATTTCAGCCCATAAATTCGAGACATCTTCAAAAGGGTAATGCTTAATTGAGAAGCCAGACGCCTTAAGGCGGTCGGCAATCAGTTGCTGACAGTCTTTGTCTTCAGGGGTGATAGAAGCTCGAGCAACCAGTTGTTTTGCCAATTCCAGGGTGGCGGACATAGTTATTCCTAATTGTGAGCGTGTAACTCTTCATTAAGACTGATGGCGCTCTTAAGGGGCACGCATTCTACCGCGCCACTCAGAGAATTACGTCGATACAAAAGATTCTGGAGCTCACTGATTTCCCTGGCTTTTGCAGTTTTGATTAGTTCATGATTGCTATCAAGCAGGTTAACCTTGGTTCCTGCAGTGACATACAGTCCAGCTTCGACAATGCAGCCGTCGGCCAGGGGAAAACCGATCCCGGCATTCGCTCCGATCAGGCAGTTCTTGCCTACACTGATTATTTCAGTACCACCACCCGATAGTGTTCCCATGGTGCTACAGCCGCCACCGAGATCAGTGTTTTCGCCAATGACTACGCCGGCGGAAATCCTGCCTTCGATCATTGCCGTACCTTCGGTTCCGGCATTGAAGTTTACAAAACCCTCATGCATAACGGTGGTGCCTTCCCCGATGTGCGCCCCGAGTCGTATGCGGGCAGTGTCAGCGATGCGAACGCCAGTGGGGATTACATAACTGGTCATCTTGGGAAACTTGTCTACAGAGTAGACTTCGAAATTTTCACCTTTTACCCGGGCATCCAATTGCTTGTCGGGCAAGTCTTGAATATCCACAGGGCCTTGATTGGTCCAGGCCAGGTTTTTCAGGACGCCAAATATACCATCGAGGTTCAGCTCGTGAGGTCTGGCAAGACGATGCGAAAGTAGATGCAATTTCAGGAATGCCTCTGGAATAGAGGAGGGTGCACTGTCTTCACGCAGCAGCATCAGAATCTTAGGTTTAGCGCTGGCAGCCAGTTTTTCACATACTTCACCCAGTGCGGCTTCACCAGCATTGTTCAAATCCCTGGCAAGCGCCTGCAATGAATCTGCCGAAAGCTCGCAATAACCATTAGCAGTCACATCAGTTGCCTTGTTAACAACTAAATCAGCAATCGCTGAGGATGGATTTAGCTGCGGACTCGGGTAGTAGGTCTCAATTATCTCTCCTACAGAGTTTACGCTTGCTAATCCCAGTGCATAGCTATGAATCTCGGTGCTGCTCATGAGTATTGAATTCCAATAGTGAGGTTAATTACTTGATCAGAGTGGATAGTTTTTCGGTATCGAATCCTACCACCCATTGACCATCGATATCGAGAATGGGCCGTTTAATGAGAGAAGGATAATCCTGCATCAACGCGATCGCTGATTCATTGTTAAGATTCTCCCTGGCACTTTCCGGCAATTTGCGCCAGGTGGTGCCTCTGCTATTGATTACTTTGCTCAGTTCAAGCTGCGCTAGAAAAGTTTGTGCGAGATCAGCAGGGCAGCCCAGTTTCTTGTAGTCGTGAAATTCGTAGCCAGCCTTATTCTCTTCAAGCCATTTTTTGGTTTTCTTGATGGTGTCGCAATTGTTTATCCCATACAGTGTAATCATTTCTAAACTACTAACCTTTCCTCTAACTCTGATTTGATTTCAAGCTGCAACTTGTCTTGCATTGATTGTTCTTCAATGGGTTGGCCAGATCTGTCTGTTATAAAGAACAAGTCTTCTACCCGCTCCCCAAGGGTAGCGATGCGGGCGTCCTTCAAATTGACGTTGTTGCTGGCGAGGATTTTCCCAACTGAAGCCAGAATCCCGGGTTGATCCGGGCAATTCACTTCCAATGTTGAATAATTTTTGTCTGGATTATTTACCAGAGTCACTTCGATAGACTTGGCAAAATATTTCTCTTTTCGAGTGCGGCGAAAATGAGTGGGTGCGATGGCTTTGTGACCGGATTGAAGATGCTCTTTAAGCACCCGGGCTATTTCTTCTATGCGTTTCGGATTATCACCTACGGGCTGGCCGTTGCTCTCCAATACAGTAAAGGTGTCCATGCAGTAGTCATTGGAAGAAGTGAAGATGCGAGCGCCATAAATGTTCAGGTTCAATTTCTCAAAGGCCGCCGTACTATTGGCAAACAGATAATCAGCATTGGTGGTGTAAATAAATATCTGGGTCGCACCTTCGCTTTCACTACTCTCGTAAATATCCTGAATAAGTATAAGCGGGCCGTCGCCTTCGAAGTTGGCGATTCCTTCCGTGTGCCAAACGATATTGGCAGAAGATTCTCGTATGAAGTATTCGTCATCGGCGCGTGACCAAACACCCTGAATTATTTCCTCGCTAAACCCTTTCTCTTTCAACTTCAATAAGGCAGTGGCCTGCTTGTCAGCGATACGCTCCTGTCGGTTAATTGGGTTTTCCAGACCCAATCTAAATGCACGTTTGGTGTTTAAGTAGAGTTGCCTGAGAAGTGTTGCCCGCCAACTATTCCAGAGTTCAGGATTGGTCGCGCAGATATCTGCTACGGTCATGGCGTAGAGATAATCCAGGTGAAGTTTGTCACCTATTTGTTCGGCGAATTCCTTGATTACTTCAGGGTCATTGGTGTCTTTGCGTTGCGCCGTCATTGACATCAGCAAGTGCTTGTCCACCAGCCAGGAAACCAGCCCTGCATCCCATTCGCTTAGCCGATGTCGTTGGCAAAAATTTACCGCATCTACCTTGCCCAATTCGGAATGATCACCACCCCGGCCCTTGGCGATGTCGTGGTACAAACCGGCAATGTAGAGTAGCTCAACCTTGGGCAAATTCTTGAAGATATGCGCCGCCACCGGGAACATTTCTGCAGCCTGAGGCAGACGGAATTTACGCATGTTTTCAACTACTTGCAGGGTATGGGCATCAACGGTATAGATGTGAAACAGATCATGCTGCATCTGGCCGCTGATCTGGCCAAACTCCGGTAAATAGCGCCCGAGTATGCCGTAGCGAGCCATCCGCCTTAATTGCAGCGTCATATGATTTTGGGTGCGTAATAACTCGATAAACAGGCTAACGTTGCGGATGTCATTTCTGTAGTCATCGTCTATCAATTTTCGGTTCTCTCGCAATAGACGAATAGTCGATGCGCGTATGCCTTTTATGTGAGGACTATCTCCCATCAACACAAAAATTTCGATCAGGGCAGAAGGTGATCGCTCAAATACGTCGGGATTAATGACTTCAATGTAATCATTGCGAATCTGAAAGCGATTATTTATCGGTTTGATTAGCTCCCGTTCGCCTGCCCGGAGAATGATTTCATCCAGATGTTGGAGCAATACATCATTCAATTCTCGAAGTGTGCCGACGACGCGATAATATTGCTTCATTAATTTCTCAACGCCGAGACTCTTCTCGTCATCTTGATAATCAAACAGCTGCGCCAGCTCTTTTTGCTTGTCGAACAACAGCCGGTCTTCACTGCGGCCTTCCAGGAAGTGAAGCCCATAGCGCAACTTCCATAGGAATTGCTGGCCTTTATTGATCATGGCTTCTTCGGATTCTTTCAGGAATCCAAGAGTGACCAGGTCTTTGAATGAATCAGCGGCGAAATGTCGCTTTGTAACCCAGGCTATTGTTTGAATATCTCTCAATCCGCCGGGGGAGGTTTTGACATTGGGCTCCAGGGCATAATCCACATCATGATACTTTTCATGACGGTCTATTTGCTCATCGATCTTGGCCTGCACAAATTTCTTGATTGGCCAGACTCGCTTGTTGTTGGTGGCAGCATACATTAGGCCTTGGAGATCTTCGGGGCCAATTAGCGTTCGCGATTCCATTAATGCCGTGGCAACGGTAATGTCTTTTATCGCTTCCTGTTTGCATTGCCGGACGGATCTGACGCTATGGCCTGGTTCGAGACCGATATCCCATAACATGCTGAGAAAGGCGCTGATGTAATTCTTGTACTTTTTGTTGTCTCTGTTCTTGCGCGTAAGCAGTAGCAAATCGATGTCAGAATGAGGTAGAAGTTCGCCACGGCCGTATCCGCCAACTGCTACCAGGCTAATGTTGTTTGGATCGGGCCAGTTCTGTGCATCCCATGCCAGTCGCAACACTTCATCGACTACCCAGGCGCGGCCACAAACGATACTGGCGATGTTTAGATTTTGCTTGTAGCGGGAATGGAGAACTTCTGTGGATTTTTGCAGGGCTTCGCGCAGAAAGGGGATAGGGCTACCGGCATTGGCAACAGCGATACGTAATTGCTCGACATCTAATAGCTCAGTATCACTAAGGAAGTTAGTGGTTATATCCGCTTCGTCGGTTTCAAATTCGATATCGCTCACAGCATTTCATCAGAGCGTCGAGTTAAAACCTCGCATCCGTCGCTGGTAACTGCCATCGTGTGTTCCCATTGCGCAGACAATCGTCGATCTTTTGTAGTTACCGTCCAGCCGTCTTTACGCGATAGTTTCGTATAGCGTGTACCCGCATTCAACATGGGTTCGATGGTGAAGGTCATGCCTTCTACAATTTTTGTACCGGTATTTGGCTTACCGTAATGAAGGACCTGTGGTTCCTCGTGAAATATTCTGCCGATGCCATGGCCACAATATTCCCGCACGATGGAATAGTTATGTGCTTCCCCGTGTTGTTGAATGACATGACCGATATCCCCAAGCGTGATGCCAGGCCGCACTATTTCGATTGCTTTATACAGGCATTCCTGGGTAACACGAATCAGGCGCCTGGCGTGGTCCGGTACTTCGCCTACACAAAACATCTTGCTGGTATCACCGTGAAAGCCATCCTTTATTACCGTGATATCAATATTCATGATATCTCCGGCCTTTAATATCTTGCCATCACTGGGGATGCCATGGCAGATGACATGATTCACGGAGGTGCAGATGGATTTTGGGAAACCGTTGTAATTGAGTGGGGCTGGAATAGCCTGTTGCTGTTCGACTATGTATTCGTGACAGATACGGTCCAATTCCCCAGTGCTGACACCGGGTTGTACATGGGCGCCAATCATCTCCAGCACTTCCGCCGCCAATTGCCCGGCCACGCGCATTTTATCGACATCTTCAGGAGTTTTAATATGGATAGTCATGCCCCAAGAAATTCCAGAACTATTCTGTGATTTGCAAAAGCTGGCTATTTTAAATCAGGAAACTCAGAGAATACAGAAGCGCAACACGCGGAAACCGCCTAGATTCCTGACTTTCTTGGATTCTGGTGAGAGATTTTTGAGGTCTGAATAACTTTCAGAAACAGGTGGTTTATGGTATAAAGCGGCGCGCTCTGGGGCAGTCACCGCTGCTTTCAGGGCAAAATTAACTATTAACGTCGCACATACACCGTCACATGCGGTCTGGGTGCCCCCGCTACCAACAAGTTGGTGGCTCGGGTTGATCCATGGGGTGTATGGAGGCCTAACCCGAACTGAAGGATACAACATGACTGTAAGCATGAAAGAAATGCTCCGTGCAGGAGTGCATTTCGGGCACCAGTGTCGCTACTGGAATCCCAAAATGGAGCCATACATCTTTGGCTCACGCAACAAAATCCACATTATCAATCTCGAGCACACCGTACCGGCTTTGAATTCAGCGCTGGAACATGCTGCTGATCTTGCTGACAAGAAGAAGAAAATTCTTTTTGTAGGAACCAAGAGGGCAGCGGCGAAGATTGTCCGTGAACAGGCAGAACGAGCGGGCATGCCCTATGTTAACCATCGCTGGTTAGGTGGCATGCTGACGAACTATAAAACCATTCGTGGTTCTATCAAACGCCTGAAAGAATTAGAAACCCAGGAACAGGACGGCACTTTTAACCGTCTTACCAAGAAAGAAGCCTTGATGCTGAAGCGCGCTAAGGGAAAATTAGAGCGCAGCATCGGTGGTATTAAAGACATGGGTGGACTGCCGGATGCTTTATTCGTAATCGATGTTGATCACGAACGTATTGCGGTAACTGAAGCTAACAACCTCAAAATCCCGGTAATTGGTGTTGTAGATACCAATAGTAATCCCGAAGGCGTCGATTATGTTATTCCCGGTAATGACGATGCGATTCGTGCAATTCAGCTTTATGCCACTTCAGTGGCAGATGCCTGTGTTGAAGGTCGTGCCCGCAGTGGTGGAGACAGTGAATTCATCGAAGTCGATGACGACGAGCCAGCTGCTGCCGAAGAAGCGCCAGCAGAAGAAGTTGAAGCAGCTGCAGAAGAGGCTGTCGAAGATGCTCCTGCCGAAGAAGTAGCGGCTGCAGAGGATTCTGAAGAAGTAAGCGCAGAAGCAGCAGTGGAAGAAGCTGAAGAAGTTGCTGAAGAGGCGGCCAAAGCAGGAGAAGAGGTAGCAGAAGCAGCAGCGGAAGAAGCTGAAGAAGTTGCTGAAGAGGCGGCCAAAGCAGGAGAAGAGGTAGCAGAGAAGGCGGCAGAAGAAGCAGAAGCTGCCCCAGCGGAAGAAGCGAAGGCGGCTCCTACCAAGAAAAAGGCGCCCGCCAAGAAGAAGGCGCCCGCTAAGAAAAAAGCGCCAGCCAAGAAGAAGGCACCTGCTAAGAAGAAAGCGCCAGCCAAGAAAAAAGCTCCGGCAAAGAAAAAGGCACCAGCCAAGAAAAAAGCTGCTGCCAAGAAGGCTTAAACTGGGTGAATTTCTCCTTTTAACTGCAGAGTCAAACTAGTTTCTTAACTAGTACAGAGAATCAGTAAGGGGGCGTGTAGCCCCCTTTCTACAAACGAACAAAGTAACGAGGTGTGGCCCACTTCGTTTGAAAAATGGAACGAGGCAAAACAATGGCAACTATTACTGCGAGTATGGTTAAAGAATTACGTGAGCGTACTGGCTTGGGCATGATGGATTGTAAGAAGGCATTAGCAGAAGCCGATGGGGATATGGAAAAAGCCATCGAAGATCTGCGTAAAGCCAGTGGCTTAAAGGCTGCCAAGAAGGCAAGCCGAGTTGCAGCAGAAGGTGTAGTGTTGACGAAAATTGCCGAGGATGGCAATTACGGTGTAATTGTTGAAGTAAACAGTGAAACCGATTTTGTTGCTCGCGATGAGAACTTCCTGGCATTCGCGGAGCAGGGACTGGATCTCGCTTTTTCAAACAGTGAAGCCGACGTCGCTGCATTACTTGATGCCGGCCTGGAAGATACCCGTCAGGCGCTGGTGCAAAAAATTGGCGAGAACATTAACCTGCGTCGCGTGGCACGTTTGAATTTCGACGATGCAAATCAGGGAATCGTCGAAAGTTATGTCCACAGCAATAACAAGATTGGCGTGCTTATATCCTTGCAGGGTGGCGATGAAGCACTTGCCCGGGATATCGCCATGCACATCGCTGCGGTAAACCCAATGGTGGTTAGAACAGAAGATGTGCCTGAAGATGTGCTTGCAAAAGAATCTGAAATCTATTCGGCACAGGCGCGGGAGAGTGGCAAACCGGAAGAAATTGTTGAAAAAATGATTAGCGGTCGTCTGCGTAAATTCGTAGCCGAAGTTAGTTTGCTGGAACAGCCATTTGTTAAGGATCCGGACACCAAGGTTGCCGATCTGTTAAAAGAAGCTGGTGCAGACATCGTACAATTTGTTCGTTACGAAGTGGGTGAAGGCATCGAAAAAGAAGAAGATGATTTTGCCGCTGAAGTAGCAGCACAACTAAATGGCTAAAACCTGATCAGGAAGCTCATGCCAAAAGCTGAACGCCAATACAATCGCATTCTACTCAAACTGAGCGGTGAAGCGCTTACTGGAGATGCCGAATTTGGTATCGATCCTAAAGTGCTTGATCGTATGGCAGTAGAAGTCGGACAGCTGGTGGGTCTTGGTGTTCAGGTTGGTATGGTCATTGGTGGTGGTAATCTTTTCCGCGGGGCTCTACTCCATGCTGCCGGTATGGAAAGAGTAACTGGCGACCATATGGGCATGCTGGCCACGGTTATGAACGCCCTGGCAATGCGGGATGCCCTGGAGCGGGCCAATATTCCAACCCGGGTTATGTCGGCGATTCCCATGAGCGGTGTGGTGGACCACTACGATCGTAGAAACGCAATTCGCTATTTAAATGCGGGGGATGTTGTAATTTTCTCTGCTGGCACCGGAAACCCCTTCTTTACCACTGATTCTGCCGCCTGTTTGCGTGGAATCGAGATCGATGCGGACCTTATTCTCAAGGCAACCAAAGTAGATGGCGTATACTCTGCTGATCCGGAGACTAATCCCGATGCAGTAAAGTTTGATAAGCTCACTTATGATGAAGTGCTTGAGAAAAAACTCGGGGTAATGGATTTAACGGCTATCTGTTTAAGCCGTGACCATCAGATACCTTTAAAGGTATTTAATATGCACCGTCCAGGTGCCTTACTGGACAACGTAATGGGTAAGCCGGACGGTACTCTTATTGTATAAATCGCTGCGTTTAAACAGGGCTTAGTAAAAGGGAAAGACCATGATCGACGAAATTATTGAAGACGCAGAAGACAGAATGCAGAAAAGTGTCGCTTCGCTGGAAGAGGCCTTTAAAAAGATTCGAACTGGTCGTGCCCACCCAAGTATTCTCGATAGCGTGCTCGTTTCTTATTACGGTACCGATACCCCGCTAAATCAGTTAGCCAACGTAAATGTTGAAGAAGGGCGATCCCTGGTTATTTCCCCCTGGGAGAAAAACCAGATAGGTGAAATCGAAAAGGCCATATTAAAGTCTGACCTGGGGCTGAATCCTTCGAATAATGGCGACACTATCCGCGTCCCTATGCCTCCTCTGACTGAAGAAACCCGACGAGAGTACACAAAACAGGCAAAGCACGAGGCTGAAAATGCCCGGGTTGCAGTAAGAAATATTCGTCGCGATGCAAATTCTGATTTCAAAGAGCTAGAAAAAGAAAAGGAAATCAGCGAAGACGATCAAAGGAGGGCGGAGGAGCAGGTGCAAAAATTAACCGATAAATACATCGCCGCAATTGAATCTGCATATCAAGTTAAAGAATCAGATCTCCTGTCTTTTTAGTATTGTATAGAGCGATTAAACAGTACTAGACGATCTCATCAGGTAGTCGATAGCACAAGCTCAATAAATATGACACCTGACCCCACAGATACGCTACCTCAACACATTGCCATTATAATGGATGGTAACAACCGTTGGGCTCGTGCCAATGGTTTAGCATCAAAATCAGGGCATCGACATGGCGCCGAAGCCGTTCGGGAAATAGTCAATTCCTGTGTCCGCCGTGGCATTAAATATCTCACTTTATTTGCTTTTAGCAGCGAAAACTGGATGCGTCCTAGCAAGGAAGTGCAGGGCCTAATGGCGCTGTTCCTGACGGTATTAAAGCGTGAAGAAATCAGTCAGTTACATAAAAACAACGTTCGCCTGAGGTTTATAGGAAATCGCACAGAGTTCTCGCCCAAGCTTATGAAAACAATGACCGAAGTTGAAGAGCTCACCAAAGACAATACAGGCACTACGGTTATAGTTGCTGCAGACTATGGTGGGCGTTGGGACATTAGCAACGCCACCAGGGTCATTGCTGAAAAAGTTAAGCAGGGAAAAATCGACAGCGATGATATTTCAATTGATATGGTCCATAGCTTTACCAGCTTGAGCGAATATCCAGACCCGGATTTGTGTATCAGAACTGGTGGGGAGCAACGTATAAGCAATTTCTTGCTATGGCAGTTTGCCTATACAGAACTGTACTTTACGGATTGCTTCTGGCCTGATTTCGACGAAGCACACTTGCAACTGGCACTTGACGACTTTGCGTCAAGGCAACGGCGTTATGGTGGTCATGAAATCGCCAGGGAAGTGGAGTAGCATGCTTAAGCAGCGCATTATTACTGCTATTGTCCTGGCAATAACGCTTATTGCAGCCACAGTACTGCTTTCTTCATTCTGGTTTAGCTTTTTTATCTCCGTGGTTGTTATGCTGGCTAGTTGGGAATGGTGTGGCTTTATCGGGCTGACACAAACCGCTTCGAGGATTTCCTTTCTGGCCACTCTCGTTTCAATGATTGCGGCGCTCTATTTTTTTCTGGGAATATCACCAGCGGCGGAATCCATTAACAGTTTTCGTGTTTCAATAATCCTGTGTCTGGGTGTAATTTTTTGGGCAATGGCATTTTTGATGCTCAAAGGATATCCGGGCAATGCCAAGCATTGGAATGATAAGTCCAAAATAGCCTTAATGGGTTTGCTGATTCTGATTCCTACCTGGGTTGGTGTTATTCAATTGAAATACCTGGATCCTCTTGGCTACCTGGTGCTGGCCCTGGTTATCCTGGTGGCAGCAGCGGATATCGGTGCCTATTTTGTCGGTAAGGCAATCGGAAAAACCAAGTTGGCTCCAGCTTTAAGCCCCAATAAAACCTGGGAAGGGGTTTGGGGTGGGCTGGGCGCCTGTTTCCTGGTTGGGATCTTGATTATCTGGTTCTTGCACAATTACCTGCTCCCATTAAGTGCTGCACAAATTGCCATCTTGTTAGGCTTAAGCCTGGGAGTAACATTTCTGGACGTAATCGGAGACTTGCTGGAAAGCATGCTCAAGCGCAACCAGGATCTCAAAGATAGTGGTTCCTTGTTACCGGGTCATGGCGGCATCCTGGATCGAGTAGACGGACTCCTGGCGGTTACCCCAATTTTTGTGCTCACCTTTCTGCTGATCGAGTAACAGGGAAGTAATAGTGTCTGTTAAACAAGTTTCAATTCTCGGATCCACCGGTTCAATCGGTGAAAGCACTCTCGATGTAATCAGGCATTCTTCCGACTTTAACCTTTATGGGCTCAGCGCATACAGCAACACCGCGTTGTTATTGCAGCAGTGTGAAGAATTTAATCCCACCGTAGCGGTGCTGGTTGATGATTCTCTTGCCGGCGAATTTTCTGAACAATTAGCTGCAGCCAACTGCGATACTGAATTAAGAGTTGGGGCAGGCGCGCTGGATGAGATTGCCAGTGCAGAAGAAGTCGATATCGTCATGGCGGCAATCGTGGGCGCCGCTGGATTGCCTTCTTCTTTAGCGGCGGTAAACAGCGGCAAACGACTTTTACTGGCCAACAAAGAAGCACTGGTAATGTCCGGTGACTTGTTTATGGAGCGTGCCGCCGAGTCGGGAGCAGAGATAATTCCCATCGACAGTGAACATAATGCGGTGTTCCAGTGTCTTCCTTCTAGCTCCGTTTCAAATGGTGTTAGCGGGGAGCAACTGGCTAACGTAAAAAAGATAGTACTTACTGCATCCGGTGGTCCGTTTCTCAAGCTTCCATTACCAGACTTTGAAAGTGTTACACCAGAGCAGGCATGTAAGCACCCCAGGTGGGAAATGGGGCGAAAGATTTCCGTGGATTCCGCGACCATGATGAACAAAGGTCTGGAGCTAATCGAGGCAAGCCATTTGTTTGCCTTACCTGCCACGCACATTGAAGTGCTCGTTCATCCCCAGAGCATCGTGCATTCATTAGTTTATTACCGTGATGGTTCGGTCCTGGCGCAAATGGCGAATCCTGATATGCGTGTGCCTATTGCTCATGGCCTGGCTCATCCTCAACGGATAGACACCGCTGCCAAAACCCTCGATCTGGTGGAGGTAGGAAGCCTGAATTTCCAGGCACCGGATTTAGATCGATTTCCCTGTTTACGCCTGGGCATAGAGGCAGCGACTACCGGTGGAACAGCTCCGACTATACTTAATGCAGCGAATGAAATTGGGGTGGCGGCCTTCCTCGCGAACAGGATCAAATTTTCGGAAATTTCCCTAATAATTGAGGAAGTTATGTCGAAAATACCTTGTGAAGCGGCGGCAAGTCTCGCTATTATTCAGGGCACGGATGAGCGCACAAGAAACTTATCTAACGAATTGATTTTAAAGGAATATTAACATTCAAAAAGGCCGGCAATCGGCCTTTCTGTTGTTCTGGCCATGATTTTAGAAATTATTGTAAGCGCTATCGCCCTGATTGTTACCCTGGGCATCCTGGTAACTATTCATGAGTTTGGTCATTTCTGGGTGGCTCGCCGTTGTGGTGTCAAGGTGCTCAGATTTTCAATCGGTTTTGGTAAAGCGGCGAAATCATGGATCGGCAAAGACGGTGTGGAATACGTCATCGCGCCGATCCCTTTAGGCGGCTATGTCAAAATGCTGGGCCAGGAAGACACCGCTGTTACAGATAAAAACGAAACACCTGCCAGTCAACGAAGCGTCTCATTCGCCTACAAACCGCTGTGGCAAAGATTTGCCATCGTAGCGGCGGGACCTATCGCCAATTTCCTGTTAGCAATCTTTGTTTATTGGCTGGTTAATATTTCCTATGGTGTAAATGGTGTGGCGCCAGTAATCCAGGGCGTGCATACAGAAACCCCTGCGGCCTATGCCGGACTGCAAGAAGGAGATGAGATTCTCGCCGTTGATGGTGAGCAGACAATTATCTGGCAGCAGGTCACTTTGCAAATGCTGGGGCGTCTCGGTGAAACCGGCGACGTTGTGCTCACCATCGATCCTGCGGATTCCAGCACAATTCGCGATGTTCCAATTCCAATTTCTGCCTGGATGGGAGACGAAACCGCACCTGATCCGGTTGCTGATCTGGGAATTATTCAGTTCGAAATTCCTGCGCGCATTGCGGGGATTATCCCCGGAGGACCGGCGGAAAGAGGGGGGCTACTCCCGGGGGACGAAATTTTAAGCGCTAACGGTGAACGCATCCGTGGTTGGACCCACTGGGTTGAAGTCATCAGGGCTAATCCGGAACTCGAGTTAGATGTCGTGGTCCAACGGGGTGAGGGTGAAACTGAACTCGAACTTCGACCTGAACTTGAAAGATTAGAAGACGGTACTGCAGCGGGAAGAATCGGTGCTGAAGTGCTACAGACAAGTTTGTCTGAGATTTTACCACCAGAGATGCGGCGAGAGATTCGTTATGGGCCTATCGCAGCAATTCAGCCGGCCTTGCAAGAGACTTGGGATAAATCGGTCTTTGTTCTTGATTCAGTCAAGAAAATGATTATTGGCTTGATATCCGTTAAGAATATCAATGGGCCAATAACGATTGCTCAAGTGGCGGGGGAAACAGCAACTTACGGTCTGGATGTTTATCTGGGATTCCTGGCGCTTTTAAGTATTTCATTAGGAGTGCTGAATTTGCTTCCGATTCCAGTGTTAGACGGGGGTCATCTGCTGTACTACATGATCGAAGCAGTAATTCGCAGACCTGTTCCTGAACGTGTTCAGGTCTGGGGATTGCAACTGGGACTGCTAATGATTTCAGGAATCATGGTGCTGGCAATTTATAATGACTTCAGTCGCCTCTTGTAAGTGATGCTACGACCTGCCGCCAAGTAACAAACATAAGTATTTGAGTAAGTATTACAAATGAGAAAATTGGTTTTTTGTTTGCTGGTGGTATTTGGAATTTCCAATTCCGTCAATGCGCAAAATCAGAATTTTGTTGTAGCCGATATTATCGTTGATGGTTATCAGCGAATATCGCCCGGCATTATTTATAATTTATTACCTGTTGGTATTGGCGATCAGGTCGATCCAACCACGCCTGCGCAAATCATTCGTGAGCTAGCTCAGTCAGAATATTTCGATGAGATAGAAGTGTCTCGTGAAGGCAATATTCTCGTTATTACTGTGTTGGAAAGGCCTTCTGTTGCTGAAATTACAATTGAAGGTAATAGCGTTCTGGAAACCGAACAAATCCTCGACAACATGGCGCAAGCGGAGATTGCAGAAGGCCAGATCTTTACCCGTGCAGCGCTGGAAGCAATTCAGCAGGGCATCCAGGAGGTATATTCATCCCGCGGTCGTTACGGTGCTTCGGTAGAAATCGATGTCGAAAATCTTCCCCGTAATCGCGTTGCCATTAGCCTGGATATCAATGAAGGCGAAGAGTCACGAATTCGACACATTAATATCGTCGGTAATGAAACATTCGAAGAAGAGGATTTACTGGGTCTCTTTGAGTTAGGTACCAAGCCCTGGTACATGTTTTTAAGCCGTCGAGATCGTTATTCCCGGGAACAATTTGGAGGCGACCTGGAACGACTGGAATCTTTTTATCTCGATAATGGGTTCGTCGAATTCAATATCGATTCTTTTCCGATTTCTATCACGCCTAATAGAGAAGAAGTATATATCACCGTTAATTTAACCGAAGGCAAGCAGTACACGGTTTCCGAAGTTGATTTGGCAGGTGACCTGGTTGATGCGGAAAACCTGTTAAGGGCTGCGATTTTCATCCGCCCTGGTCAGATCTATTCCCAGGCTCTGGTAACAGGCACGGAAGAAATCATGGTGCAGTTCCTTGGAAACCTGGGTTATGCCTTCGCCGAGGCAACTGGAGTGCCAGAAGTTAATGAGGAAGATGATACGGTTGAGGTTACCTTTTTCATTGACCCCGGTAATCGAACCTATGTGAATCGAATTAATTTCGCCGGTAACACCTCCACAGCCGATGAAGTAATGCGCCGCGAGATGCGCCAACTTGAAAGCGCGCCTGCCTCGAGTATGGCAATTGAACAATCCAAGGTGCGACTGGAACGTCTTGGTTATTTTGAAACTGTTGAAGTAGAAACAGAAGAAGTTGCGGGCACGGAAGATCAGATCGACGTTAACTACGATGTGTTGGAGCAGAATTTCGGCGCAGTGAGTTTCTCAGTTGGTACCGGTGGTGGTGGTGACTTTTTTATCAGTTCAAATTTACAGGCCGCAAACTTTTTGGGAACAGGGCAAACCATAGGTATTGGAGTTAACCGAAGTCGTTTTATTAAGGGTTTAAATTTTCAGTACCAGGATCCTTACTATACTCCTGATCAAGTGAGCCGAGGCTTTAATCTGTTTGCGCAAGAAATCGATTCGCCTTTTAACGTATCAAGTTTCAATACAACTTCCTTTGGCGGCTCTCTTAGCTTTAGTTATCCATTAAGTGAGGTGCAGGTGATAGGTTTTGATCTTGGTTATACTCATACCGAATTGAGTTCGGGTTTCGGTTCCGTGCAAGAGATAGAGTCGAGCCCGAAGCTGTTTGATGATATTGATTCCTATGTGCTCGAACCTTTAAATGCGAACCCTTTCGATGGGCCGGTAAGAGATTCCGTGCTGGGTGATGTCACTGCTTTAAGCGATCAGCAATTGCGCGTCAATCCAGACCTGGGCTTTGTTGATAAATTTGGCGATACCTTCGACAACTACACGATTACCGGGAACTGGTTTCGAAATACCTTAAACCGCGGCCAGTTAGCCAATGATGGCGCCCTCCATTCTGTCAATCTGGAAGTGACTCTGCCGGGAAGCGATCTGCAATATGCCCGACTAAATTATTCCAACCAACTGTTTTGGCCTATTAGCCAGGACCGGGAGTGGGTAATCGGCTTGCGCACCAATATTGGTATCGGTATGGGCTATGGCGATACGGAAGAGCTTCCTTTCTTTAATAATTTCTTTGCTGGCGGACTGATTCGAGGCGGTGGCCAATTGCGTGGCTATGAAGAGAATAGCCTGGGACCACGCAGCAGCCCGGGTGCTCGCTACCTGACTCAGTCAGGTGTATCCCTGGCCAGGGACGAAGAGGGCAATATTCTGCGCAATCCTGATGGTAGCGCTCAAATTAGCAGAGACGCGGCATACCAGACCGAGCCTTATGTAGACGAAAATGGCGAGTTAATCCTTGATGCAAACGGTAATCCACAGGTCCAACTGGCGGTACAAAATTTCTTTTTGGATGAAGATTATGACAGTTTTGGTGGTAATATACTGACCACAGTGTCGCTGGAGCTGTTGTTTCCGATGCCGTTTGTGCCGAACAGAAATCAATTGAGGTCGGCATTCTTTATTGATGCTGGAAACGTGTTTTCAACAACATGTACAGAACGGCAGACATTGTTGAACAACTGCACGGATTTTGATGTCGGTGAACTGCGCTATGCTGCTGGAGTGAGTGTCACTTACCTATCGCCTTTTGGTCCATTAACCTTTTATGCGGCCATGCCATTTGGCGACAAATACGGAGATGACACGAAAACTTTCGATTTCACCGTTGGAACTGGTTTCTAGGCTTTCTTAACTTAATAGAGATTAAGAAACTAAAGTTTAGAGCAAAGAGGCTGAATAAAGTTACGGCTGATATTTGTTTGATTTGGAGAATGAACGTGAGAACTGTAAAGAGTTTAATTTTCACCTTGAGCTTGGTGCTTTTTTCTCAAGGCGCTTATGCACAGGACACAAAGATTGGTGTACTAAATGCGTTGCAAGCACTGTTTAATTCAGATGCCGCTCAAGTTGTACAGCAGGAGCTCCAGCAAGAGTTTGCTCAAGATGAAGCGCGTGCTGCAGAGTTGACTGAACAACTGCAAACATTGCAGGAAGAGTATCAGCAGAATGAAGCAGTAATGACTGAAGAAGAAGTCCGCCGCATGAATTCCAATGCGCAAGATTTGCAGGTCCAGTTACAGCTTATTCAGGAGCGTGTTCAGCAAGCGTTACAGGAAAAGAATCAGGAATTCTTGCAAAGTATGCAAGAAGAACTCGCGCAGGCGGTTACCGACGTAGTTGCTGAAGGAGGGTTTGATTTAATCCTGAATGTAGATTCGACTCCTTACTTTGCACCTGTTCTGGATATTACTGCTCGGGTCACAGCGAAGCTAAATGAGAACTTGCAATCCGGAGCTTCTGAATAATAACGAGCAGTCATTTTTTCTCGGATAGTGTCAGGTGACACACAATAAGAGCTATACACTCGGTGAGATAGCTTCTCTTCTAAATCTAAAACTGGTCGGCGACGAGCAATGTGTCATCAATGGTATAGACACGTTAAAAAGCGCGAGCTCCGGCCAGTTAAGTTTTCTCAGTAATCCAGCCTATATCGATCAGCTCGGTGCCTGCCAGGCATCTGCCGTTATCATAGAAGAGAAACATGCAAGTGCTTGTGCAAGCAATGCGCTTATTTCTTCATCTCCTTACGTGAGTTTTGCCGAAGCGACTGCTCTTTTTGATGATACACCTGAGCCAGAAGCTGGCGTTCACACCAGTGCCTGTGTACATGAATCGGTTGTCTTAGCTGATTCCGTGAGTATAGGGCCCAATGCTGTTGTTGAAGCGGGGGTTGAGATTGGTGAGAACTGTGTAATTGGTGCCGGCTGTTTTCTGGGAGTAAATGCAAAACTCGGTAAGAATTGTTATTTAAACAGTAATGTTTCAATCTATCACCGCGTCGTCATTGGAAATAATACCATTATTCACTCTGGCACAGTAATTGGTGCCGATGGATTCGGATTTGCTTTCGATGGTGAAAAGTCGGTTAAAATTCGGCAGCTGGGATCTGTTCTAATCGGCAATGACGTTGAAATCGGAGCTTGCTCTACCATCGATCGGGGAGCGCTTGAAGATACGGTTATCAGTGACGGCGTTAAGATTGATAATCAGGTGCAGATCGGACACAACACGGTAATAGGAGAGCATTCGGTTATTTGTGGGTGTACAGGTATCTCTGGCAGTGTAACCATTGGCAAGTATTGTGTTATGGGAGGTGCTTCCGGCACTGTTGGCCATATAAGTATTGCGGACCAGGTTCGAGTCAGTGCGATGTCCCTTGTCAGTGAGTCAATTACGGAAGCGGGAACTTATTCATCTGGTACCTGGCATATGAAGACTTCGCAATGGAAACGCAGCAATATTCGTTTCCAACAACTAGATAGTATTACTAAAAGATTGAAGGAATTGGAAAAGACGACCGATAAAAACTAACTAGGTTGTTCCCCGTGTACAAAACAAGTTGAGTTAAATTATGTTAATGGATGTTGAAGAAATAAAAGAATACCTGCCACAACGGTATCCGTTCCTGTTGGTGGACCGTATTGTGGAGATGGACCTGGGGAAATCCATCGTTGGATATAAAAACGTCACCATCAATGAGCCATTTTTTGTAGGTCATTTCCCTGGTCAGCCCATTATGCCTGGTGTGTTAATTATCGAAGCCCTGGCGCAAGTGGCAGGTGTGCTCGGGTTTAAAAGTCAGGAGAAAAAGCCAAAAGACGGTTACCTGTATTATTTCGTTGGCGCCGATGAAGTACGCCTGCGTCGGCCGGTAGTCCCGGGAGATCAGTTGATGTTAAAGGCGACGATTATTACCAACCGCCGCGGTGTCTATCGATTTTCAGCCGAAGCAGTGGTGGGAGATGAATTAGTTGGCTCCATGAACATTTTGTGTGCTGAGAGAAAAGTCGATGTCGACTGATTTGATTGATCCATCTACACAGATTCACCCATCGGCTGAAATTGCGTCGGATGTGCGTATTGGTCCCTGGTGCGTGATTGGAGAAAACGTTTCAATAGGGGCAGGCACAGTTCTGGATTCCCATATCGTCATTCGAGCCAACACCAAGATGGGAGAGGGCAATCGAATCTTTCAATTTTGCTCCATCGGTGAAGATCCTTCTGACAGAAAATTCGAAGGGGAAGAAACCTGGTTAGAAATTGGTGACAACAATGTTTTTCGCGAAGGTGTAACTGCTCACAGGGGAACCGGGGCGGGCGGTGGTCTTACAAAAATTGGTAGTAATAATTTGCAAATGCCTTACGTGCATGTCGCTCACGACTGTATCGTAGGAGACAACACCGTGTTTGCCAATAACGTTGGTATTTCGGGGCATGTGCAAGTAGGGGACTGGGCAATACTAGGAGGTTATGCCGGGGTAAACCAGTTTCTTAAGGTTGGTGCTCACGCCATGGTAGGTGGAATGACCCACATCACTAATGATATTCCAGCGTTCATGATTGTCAGCGGACGACCGGCAACGGTACGCAGTATAAATACCATCGGATTAGAGCGCCGAGGCTTTGACAAGGAAACCATTGCTGACCTGCGCGAGGCATTCAAAGTAATCTACAAGCGGAACTACAGTTTGCAGGAAGCCATCGATCAGCTAAAGGCAATGCGGGAAGGCTGTAAAATCCTGCAAATATTAATCGATTCACTTGAGTCTTCAGAAAAAGGAATACATCGATAGGCTCTAACAATTCTTCTCTAAACCAGGAATGACTAAGCCGATACGTTTTGGAATCGTAGCAGGAGAAAAATCAGGCGACATTCTTGGTGCTTCGCTAATTTCTGCGCTTCGCACACATTACCCCGATTGTGAATTTGTTGGCGTAGGCGGCCCGGCAATGGAAGCCCTTGGCTGCGAATCCCTGACACCTATGGATCGTTTGTCCGTAATGGGTTTTGTTGAGCCACTGGGCCGCTTGCCGGAACTGCTTAAGCTGAAAAAGCGATTAGTGCAGCGTTTTACGGTTGACCAGCCCGATGCTTTTATCGGTATCGATTCGCCCGCTTTTAATCTTCGCATTGCAACTGAGCTTCACTCCCGGGGAATAAAAACTATTCATTATGTAAGTCCCAGCGTCTGGGCTTACCACCAAAGCCGTATCCAAAAAATCAAGGTCAGCGTCGACCTGATGCTTACGCTGTTTCCGTTTGAAACCGAGATTTATAAGCAGCATGGAGTCCCGGTTTCCTGTGTGGGTCATCCATTGGCAGATGAGATCGGTTTCGAAGATCAGAAACGATCTTTGAGAGATGAACTTGGAATTGGGAACGATGGTCAGGTAATTGCACTAATGCCAGGTAGCCGTGCAGGAGAAATCAAACGATTGTCGCCCATCTTTCTCGAGGCTGCCATTAGCTCATTGCGTCGACATCCCCAGCTTAACTTTGTTATTCCCTATAGCAGTATTGAAGCCAAGACCCAGATTGGCAGCTACCTGCGCAGTGCGAATATTTTTGAAAGTGGGCAATTTCGTTTAGTGGAAAATTCCCATAAGGCAATGGGCGCAGCAGACCTGGTCATTATGGCTTCAGGGACCGCAACTCTCGAAGGCTTATTACTGCGCCGGCCCATGATTATCTGCTATAAGCTAGCGCCAATTACTTACGCCATTGGTTCGCGCATACTACAAATACCCTATGTGGGCTTACCCAATTTGTTAGCTGGAAAGAAATTGGTTCCCGAATACCTGCAAAAAGATGTCACGGCTAAAAATTTGCGCAGCGAGATCGATAGTTTTATCAAGAAGCCAAATGCTTTCGATAAAGCACTGGCTGTGTTCGACGACATCCATAAATCCTTGCGAGGAGGGGCATCGCGAAAAGCCGCAGCGGCCATTGCCAATGCCATCAATCGCTGACAATCATGCAGTCTGAATTCGAATTTAAGCTGGAGCAGCAGCGTGTTATCGCAGGAGTCGATGAGGTGGGCCGAGGTCCGCTTGCAGGAGATGTGGTTGCAGCAGCAGTAGTGCTCGATCCTGAGAACCCCATCGATGGCCTGAACGATTCCAAAAAGTTAACCGAAAAACAACGACTGGCCTGTTTTGCGCAAATCACGGCGAAGGCCCGCTGTCTTTGTGTCGCCCGAGCGAGCGTTGAGGAAATTGACGAGCTAAACATCTTGCAGGCCAGCTTAATTGCCATGGAGAGAGCAGTGCAGGGCCTGGAGATTCAGCCAGAGTTTGTTTATGTCGATGGGAATCAACTACCCAAGTGGCAGTATTCAGCCCAGGCAGTGGTAAAAGGTGACTCCAGGGTGGCTGAGATAGCTGCGGCATCGATTGTGGCCAAAGTAACACGGGATTCGGAGATGGTTGCGCTGGAAGAATCTTACCCTGGATACGGTTTTGCCAAGCACAAGGGCTATCCAACCAGTGCGCATTTGGCAGCCTTGAAAGAGTTGGGACCCTGCGTGTTACACCGGCGTTCTTTCACGCCAGTGGCGGAATTTTTTAAATAGTTCCTGGGGAAATCTTTTCTGAAAACGCGTATATTGTGTCTGGTCTTCTCGGTGGGGCACCTGGAGTTATTTAGCAGTAGAAAGTGACGAATGCCTGAAACTTTATCCAACCAACCTTTCACCCATCTTCGATTACATACAGAATTCTCTATCAGTGATGGGCTCGTCACCATCCCACCCCTGATTGAACGCTTGCAACAGCTGGGCATGCCGGCGGTTGCGATCACAGATATCTCCAATCTCTTTGGCCTCATCAAGTTTTACAGTGGCGCTGCGAAGAAAGGCATTAAACCAATCTGTGGCGTAGATGTTTCGGTAGAAAACGACGAGGGGATACGAACCAGATTGGCACTGCTGGTTAAAGATCGTACAGGTTATCTGAATCTGACCAATATTATTTCTGCGCTTTACACAGAATCCCTAAGTCATGGTGATCCTGTTCTCCCTATTAACAAGCTTGATGGGCATACAGAAGGCCTGATCGCCTTATCAGGTGCCCTCAATAGCGATGTAGGAGCTGCATTGCTGGGGGATGAACCAGATCTAGCCAGAAAACACCTGGCAAGCTGGCAGCAATTATTTCCAGGCTCCTATTACCTCGAGCTACAGCGCGTTGGTAAAGCCGATGAAGAGAGCTACATTGAATCTGCAGTTAATCTGGCTATCGAAACCCAGTGTCCGGTAGTCGCTACCAACGATGTGCGCTTTATTGAGCAGGAAGACTTTGATGCCCACGAAGTCAGGGTATGCATTAACGAAAGAAGAACACTGGACGATTCTCGCCGTCCCCATAACTACACCGAGCAGCAGTACCTGAAGAGTGCCGAGGAAATGGCGTTGCTGTTTGAAGACATTCCGGAAGCTATCGAGAACGTTCATCAGATAGTAAAGCGCTGCAATCTGGGTCTCGATTTAGGCACTCCTCATCTGCCCAATTACCCGGTACCAGAAAATGTTGCCCTGGAAGACTATCTCTGCCAACTGAGCGAGGAAGGTCTTGTCGAGCGTTTGCAACATCTGTTTGGAGACGAATCCAGGAATCCGGAAATAGCGACGCCTTACCAAGAGCGCTTGAAACTCGAATTAGACATTATTAATCAAATGGGTTTCGCCGGTTACTTCCTGATCGTGATGGAATTTATTCAATGGGCGAAAGATGCCGACATTCCGGTCGGCCCGGGACGGGGTTCAGGGGCAGGTTCAATTGTGGCCTATGCTTTGGGAATTACGGACCTTGACCCCCTGAAATATGACCTACTCTTCGAGCGATTCCTGAATCCCGAGCGGGTATCCATGCCGGACTTCGATGTGGACTTCTGTATGGAAGGCAGGGACCGGGTCATACAGCATGTTGCCGAGTTGTACGGCAAGGATGCAGTCTCGCAAATCATTACGTTCGGTACCATGGCTGCCAAGGCCGTGGTTAGAGACGTTGCGCGGGTACAGGGCAAGCCCTATTCCCTGGCAGAAAAATTATCGAAACTCATTCCATTTGAACCCGGGATGACATTGAAAAAAGCCTTCGAAGTAGAACCATTGTTAGGTGAGTTTGTCGATGGCGATGACGATGCCCAGGAAATAATGGAGATGGCTTACAAACTGGAAGGCATTACCAGGAATGTAGGCAAGCACGCGGGTGGGGTAGTAATTGCACCCACCAGGCTCACTGATTTTACCCCTCTGTATTGTGATGAATCCGGTAGTGGCCTCGTCACGCAATTCGATAAGAACGATGTAGAAACCGCTGGATTGGTCAAGTTCGATTTCCTCGGCTTGCGTACGCTCACCATCATCGATTGGGCCGTAAAGATGATTAATGAGCAGAATTCGGCAGACGAAGAACCAGTCGATATAAATTCCCTTCCTCTTGATGATGAGTTCGTCTATCGCTTGTTACAGCGTGGAGAGACCACTGCAGTCTTCCAGTTGGAATCGAGAGGGATGAAGGAGTTAATCAAGCGCCTGGTTCCCAACTGCTTTGAAGACATTATTGCACTGGTTGCCCTGTTTCGACCCGGCCCATTGCAATCCGGTATGGTGGACGACTTCATCGATCGTAAGCATGGGCGCACCAGAGTGGTCTTTCCCCATCAGGATCTGGAGCCGGTGCTTTCCAATACCTACGGGGTAATTCTCTATCAAGAGCAGGTAATGCAAATTGCCCAGGTGTTGGCCGGCTATACCCTGGGCGGTGCCGATATTTTGCGTAAGGCCATGGGCAAGAAAGATCCGGCGGTAATGGCCAAGCAGCGTGAAACTTTCATGGAAGGCGCTGTAAGCAAAAATATTAACGAAGAATTGGCCGAGTCTATTTTTGACCTGATGGAAAAATTCGCCGGTTACGGATTTAACAAATCTCACTCCGCAGCCTACGCCCTGGTGTCTTACCAAACCGCCTGGTTAAAGGCTCACTATCCCGCGTATTTTATGGCGGCAGTGTTGTCTGCGGATATGCAAAACACCGACAAGATCGTAACTCTGATTGATGAATGTCGCTCCATGGAACTGGCTATCGTGCCGCCGGATGTCAATGTTGGTCAGTTCAACTTCACCGTCAATGACAAAGGGGAAATTGTCTATGGCCTGGGTGCTATCAAAGGACTCGGAGAAGGTCCGGTGGAGAATTTGTTAATAGCCAGGGAAGAGAAACCTTTCGACAGTTTGCTGGACATGTGCCAGCGGGTTGATTCGCAAACTGTTAATAAACGCACGATGGAAGCGTTGATTAGATCCGGCGCGCTGGATAATTTTGTGGAAGGTGATGTTGATTATTCCAGGGCGCATTTAAGTGTTGCCTTACCGGAAGCAATGAAAGCGGCAGAACAAAGCAGTCGTAACCAGGCGAGCGGCGTTGAAGACTTGTTTGGTGACATTGCTCCGGCAGAGCCGGATATCGAAGCGGCCATCGACAGTCGCCATAGTTTTAAGCCATGGCAGGAACAGGAACGGCTTTCGGCGGAAAAAGAAACCCTGGGTTTGTATCTGTCAGGTCATCCCATCGATGAATATTTGCCGGAACTGGCATATGTCACCAAAGACCGCATTGCCCATTTGCGTCCGGAACGCGGAACGCAATTGGTAGCAGGACTGCTTCATGGTTTTCGCACCATGAAGAGCAAGGCGGGGGATACCATCGCCTTTCTTACCCTGGATGATCGCAGCGGCCGTTTTGAAGTCTCCCTCTTTGCCAAGGAATACGAAAAATACCGGGAGCTCATTCAAAAGGATTTGATATTGATAGTGGAATGTACGGTCAGTGTTGATGACTATACCGGTGGCATGCGAGGGAGGGCCAAACAGCTAATGACTCTGGATGAGGCGCGCAAGAAGTTTGCCAGGCGACTGGCATTAAATCTCAACTCAAGCGGCTTACAATCCGGATTCTGTCAGCATCTTGAGAACATCCTGGCGCCTTACAGAAAAGAACCGGAGGAACTTGAGGTTCCAGCAGAAGCCGAAGCAGCGGGGGCTGATAGGCAGAATGGAAATGGGCAAGCCCCTGCCAGCACAACTCCAGACGGTTGCCAGGTGGTGGTCAATTATCAGCGCCCGGGAGCGAAAGGGGATATAATATTCCCCAATACCTGGATAGTGTCCCCGACAGACGATCTCTTGCAGCGCCTGAGGATGGAGTACGGTAAAGATCAGGTCGAATTGGATTACAAGAAGACGACATCACTCAATTAGGGAGAAGCAAAGGACCAAGTGGTTCCTGTTGTAATAATGGATCCGAATTATCTCGAATTTGAACAACCCATTGCTGAATTGGAAGCCAAGATAAGTGAATTACGCCTGGTTGGTTCGGACAATGAAATAAATATCTCTGAAGAGATTCAGAATCTTAAGGACAAGAGCACGAGTCTTACCGAGAAAATTTATGCCAACCTGTCTCCCTGGCAAATTTCTCAGGTGGCGCGGCATCCTTTACGTCCATACACCATGGACTATATCGAACATATATTCACAGATTTCGATGAGTTGCATGGCGACCGTTTGTTTGCCGATGACCAGGCAATAATCGGTGGCCTGGCGCGCCTGGATGGAAAGCCAGTAATGGTTATAGGTCATCAGAAAGGGCGAGGAACCAAGGAAAAAGTTCGACATAATTTTGGTATGCCGCGGCCGGAAGGTTATCGCAAAGCCAGACGTCTGATTCAATTGGCCGAACAATACAAACTGCCGGTGCTTAGTTTTATAGATACACCTGGCGCCTATCCAGGTATGGATTCAGAAGAGCGGGGTATTAACGAAGCAATTGCAGAAAATATGGCAATGATGTCTCGGGTTCAAACTCCTCTTATTGCTACTGTAACAGGTGAAGCAAATTCCGGTGGGGCAATAGCAATCGGTGTAGCCGATCAGTTGAACATGTTGCAGTACTCTACCTACACGGTTATTACGCCGGAAGGTTGTGCAACCATACTCTGGAAATCATCGGAATTCGCTTCCGCTGCGGCCGAAGCCATGGGTGTAACCTCTGAACGGCTCCAAGAGCTGGGTATAGTGGACCAAACAATTGCTGAACCACTGGGTGGTGCTCACCGCGATGTTGCGGCTACGTCAGAAAATATCAAGCGCGCCTTGATAGAGCAGGTGGACCGCCTGGCTGCCATGGGTATCAATGAACTGGTCGACCGTCGTTACCAGCGCCTGATGAGCTACGGCATAAGCAGCTAATCAACACCCATTCTGAACTGCATTTTAACTATCGATTCCGTTAGACTCGAAATCGAAGCATATGCCTGTATCCCTGTTACCCGATGAAATTTGATACCGACAAGTTGCAACAATTGCTACTGCCTTTACAGGGCAGGGATTCTTTCCTGCTTGGCTTAAGCGGTGGTATGGACTCCGTGGTGCTACTGCACGCCATGAGTGAGTTATTCAGCAGGGGACTGCTTTCCGGAAATTTAAGGGCAATTCATATTAATCACGGACTGCAGGATGCTGCCTCTCGCTGGCAAAGCTTTTGCGAACAGCTTTGTGCAGCCAGACAAATAGAATTTCATTGCGCAAGTGTGAATATAAATTCCGATGGACAGATATCAGGACTTGAGAGTAAAGCCCGGGCAGAAAGATATCGCGTGTTTGAAGGGGCTCTGCAAGCCGGCGAAGTATTACTGCTCGCCCACCATTTAGATGACCAGTTGGAGACTCTGCTATTCAGGTTGAATCGGGGTTCGAGTCTAAAAGGGCTGGCGGCGATTCCACAACAGCGACAACTAGGTGCTGGCGAAATCTTCCGCCCTTTGCTGGATTTTACCCGGGACGAGCTACTGACTTTCGCACAGGCGCAAAAACTGGAATGGGTGGAGGATGGCTCCAATGAAGATATCCAATTCGATCGAAATCTCCTACGCCAGGAAATCCTGCCGGCCATAGAAGCCCGTTGGCCGGGCTATCGGTCCAGCTGGCAGAAATCCCTGCAATTAATTACGGAAGCAAATAGCTTGCTGGAAGAGCTTGCGAAGTCAGATCTAGAGGCCTTGCAAGAGGAGAGCTCGCCTGCGCTATCTATCACTGGCCTGCTTCAGCTGAGTCAGGCTCGCCAGCGAAACCTGCTCTGTGCCTGGGTTGAGCAACAGGGATTACCGGACCTTGGCTGGAACCAACTGCACCACCTGGTCAATGAGTTCATCCCCCAGGCTGGCAGCGAAGGGCTGCTGGCTGCCGAGGGCTACGAAATCGGAAAATTTAATAAGCTGCTTTACCTGGTAAAAACTTTAGCAATACCAGTGGCATCCAAAAACTGGTCGCCGCTGGAGAATGAAAAAATTGAGCTTGAAGGCAGCGGCATTCTGAAAGCCCGGGAAGTAGCAGGTCAGGGACTGTCGAAACGCTTTGCCGAATCCGTGGAAGTCCGATTCAGGCAAGGCGGAGAATCCTGTCGCTTGAAAGGCCGCCCCAGCAAAAGCCTGAAAAAGATAATGCAGGAAGCGCAGATTGAACCCTGGTGGCGCGATCGCATGCCCTTAATTTATCGGGATGAAGAATTGCTCTGTATCCCGGGTATTGGCGTGTGTGAAGAGGCGGCTGCAGGGGCTGGTGAAGCGGGATTGGAGCTGGAATGGGAGCCTGCCAGGGCTTAAATTCCCTGAGGCTGCATTTTCATCGCAAATTGCCTTGCTTGCGCCGATGCCATGTACGATCAGATTGAGCTTCAAAGGTGCTTCTGGTAAGCTGTAGTTCCATCTGTGAGAGTTAGTACCCTGCTGACTCGTATCAAAGAGATGGGGCTCAAATGACTCGTTTTATCTTCATTACCGGTGGTGTTGTTTCTTCGCTGGGTAAAGGTATTACGTCCGCTTCACTAGCGGCAATTCTCGAAGCGCGTGGCCTCAAAATCACCATGCTCAAACTCGATCCTTATATTAATGTGGATCCGGGAACCATGAGCCCGTTTCAACACGGCGAAGTATTCGTCACAGAAGATGGTGCCGAGACCGATCTGGACCTTGGTCACTATGAGCGCTTTAGCCGCTGCACCATGAGTCAGAACAATAATTTCACTACCGGCCGGGTTTACGAAGAGGTGCTGAAGCGCGAGCGCCGCGGAGATTATCTCGGGGCCACAATCCAGGTGATTCCCCATATTACCGATGAGATTAAGAAGCGGGTAATTGAGGGTGCCGGTGATGCCGATGTTGCCCTGGTGGAGATTGGCGGAACCGTAGGTGACATCGAATCCCAGCCTTTTCTCGAAGCAGTGCGACAATTGCGGGTTGAGTTGGGTTCCCAGAAGGCGCTTTATTTACACCTTACCCTGGTGCCTTACATTAGTACCGCTGGTGAAACGAAAACCAAGCCGACTCAGCACTCGGTTAAAGAATTGCGCTCTATTGGTATACAGCCTGACATCCTTGTCTGTCGCTCAGAGCGGGAATTGGATGAATTAGCCAGGAAGAAGATTGCGCTGTTCACCAACGTCGAATTTCAATCAGTAGTCTCGCTCCCGGACACAGACACGATATATCGTATTCCATCCATTCTTGGTGCGTCCGGCCTGGATGACATCGTGGTTAACAAGCTAAACCTCGATTGCAAGAAAGCGGATTTCTCTGAATGGGATCGGGTTGTCGATGCCCAGCTGAATCCCGAGCGGGAAATAAAACTTGCCATGGTTGGCAAGTACATGGATTTACTGGATGCATATAAATCCTTGAATGAGGCGATTATCCACGCCGGTATCCAGACACGTACCAAGGTAAATTTCACTTATATCGATTCCACCGACGTGATGGAAAAAGGCACCGGGATACTGGAAGGGCATGATGCGATTTTAATACCTGGTGGGTTTGGTGAGCGGGGTTTCGAAGGCAAAATCCTCGCGACCCAGTACGCCCGCGAAAACAAGATTCCCTTTCTCGGGATCTGTCTCGGTCTGCAGGCAGCTGTAATCGATTACGCGCGAAGTGTAGCCGGACTGGAAGGTGCCAATAGCACAGAGTTTGACAGTGAATCTCCACATCCTGTTATCGCATTAATCAGTGAGTGGACTACCTCCACTGGCACCACTGAATATCGAGATGAAAATTCCGATCTCGGTGGGACTATGCGACTCGGCGCCCAGAAGTGTATTCTGCAGGAAGACTCAACCACTTTTGACTGTTATGGAACAAAAGAAATCGTCGAGCGGCATCGTCATCGCTATGAATTTAATAATGACTATCTCGAAAGATTAAGCGAAGCTGGCTTAAAACTCGTTGGTAAGTCCGCTGACGGCATGTTGGTTGAGGTTATCGAGGTAGAGGCCCATCCCTGGTTTGTGGGCTGTCAGTTTCACCCGGAATTCACATCGACACCAAGAGATGGACATCCATTGTTTAGCGGATTTATCAGTGCCGCGGTAGTGCACAGTACCCAGAACGCAAATGATTCCGAAACTACTATTCCACCTCAACCCGAAATTACCACCGCAAAAACTGCGCAAGCCTGAGATCTTTTTAAGTTGAAATATAATTTATGACCGCAAAGCAGATAGACATTGCAGGTATCTCGGTGGCCAATAACTTGCCATTCGTTTTATTTGGCGGATTAAACGTGCTGGAGTCACGAGATCTCACCTTAAGTGTTGCAGAACACTTTAAAGCCACCGCTGAAGAGTTGGGTGTGCCTTTCGTATTCAAGGCGTCTTTCGATAAAGCCAATCGTTCCTCTATCGATTCTTATCGGGGGCCTGGCATGGAAGAAGGTTTAAGCTGGCTGGCCGAAGCAAAGTCCCAATTTGACTTGCCTGTTATTACCGATGTGCACGAACCTCATCAGGCCCAACCGGTTAGTGAAGTGGCTGATGTAATTCAGCTGCCTGCATTTCTTTCCAGGCAAACCGATCTGGTAGTTGCCATGGCAAATACATCGGCCGCCATAAACATCAAGAAGGCACAATTCCTGGCCCCACAGGAAATGGGGCACATTCTTGAAAAGTTTGAAGACTCCGGTAATAAGCGCCTGATGTTGTGCGAGCGAGGGAGTAGTTTCGGATACAACAATTTAATCGTGGATATGCTCGGTTTCGCCATTATGAAGCGCTTCGATTACCCGCTTATCTTTGACGTGACGCATGCCCTGCAAAAACCCGGCGGTCGTGCTGACAGTGCCGATGGTCGACGCAGTGAGGTAACTGCATTAGCGAAGGCGGGAATATCACAGGGTATTGCCGGTTTATTCCTCGAGGCTCACCCGGATCCGGACAAGGCGCTTTGCGATGGTCCTTGCGCCCTCAAGCTCGATCAATTGAAGCCCTTCCTGGAACAAATTCAGGCATTGGACGAGCTCATCAAATCTCAGCCGGACATCGATACGGCTTAGCTCTCTTTAAATCTCTTGGTTTTTCTTAAGGTATTTACATGTCGGAAATTACGGAAATAAAAGCGCGTGAAGTGTTAGATTCACGGGGAAATCCTACTGTGGAAGCGGATGTGCGTTTGAGTAGCGGTGCTTTCGGTACTGCCTGTGCTCCCTCTGGAGCGTCTACTGGATCCAGGGAAGCTTTAGAGCTAAGAGATAAAGATCCCGATAGGTATCTGGGTAAAGGTGTGTTGACAGCAGTCCATAATGTAAATACCAGTATCAGGGATGCCTTGATGGGCAAATCAGCCACCGATCAGGAAAGCCTCGACCAGATCATGCTGGACCTTGATGGTACTGATAACAAATCGAAGTTGGGTGCTAATGCCATTCTTGCGGTTTCACTGGCAGCAGCTAAAGCAGCAGCTGTTGAAACAGCTGTGCCGCTATACCAGCACATTGCGCGTATAAACGGCAGTGGTGACAAGTTCAGCTTGCCGGTTCCCATGATGAACATTGTTAATGGTGGAGAACATGCCGACAATAACGTCGATATTCAGGAGTTCATGGTACAGCCCACCGGCGCCGATTCCTTTCGTGAGGCCCTGCGCTACGGGGCTGAGATATTCCATGCGCTGAAGTCAGTGCTGAATGCCCAGGGATTGAATACCGCCGTTGGGGATGAGGGTGGCTTCGCACCCAATCTGCCTTCTAATGCTGCTGCCCTGGACGCCATCATGGAAGCAATAAGCAAGGCCGGCTTCAAACCTGGCGAAGACATACACCTGGCACTGGATTGCGCTGCCTCGGAATTCTATGCCGACGGTAAGTACAACTTGAGTGGAGAGAACAAGAGCTTCGATTCTGAAGGCTTTGCCGACTATTTACAGGGATTGACTGAAAACTACCCGATTCTGTCCATAGAAGACGGTATGGATGAGTCAGATTGGGACGGATGGGCTAAATTATCGGCCAAAATAGGCGATAAAGTTCAATTAGTTGGTGATGATTTATTCGTAACCAATACCAGTATCCTGAAGCGGGGAATCGATGAGAAAATAGCCAATTCTATCCTGATTAAATTTAATCAGATCGGATCGCTAACAGAGACGCTGGCAGCAATAAACATGGCCAAGGACGCTGCCTACACGGCAGTGATATCGCATCGCTCGGGAGAAACGGAAGACACCACCATAGCCGATCTGGCGGTGGCAACGGCGGCGGGACAGATCAAGACCGGATCCCTGTGTCGATCTGATCGGGTAGCCAAATACAATCGGCTACTCAGAATCGAAGAAGAGTTGGGCGCAGCATCGGTATACAATGGACTCAAGGAGTTTTCGCAGATAGCTTAATTGTCCGATCATGAAAATAATCTACGGCTTTCTAATAGTTGTCTTTCTGATTTTCCAGTTTCAGCTCTGGCTGGGGGACGATAGTGTGCGTGCGCTTAATTTGCTGCAAACTGAACTGGATGTGCAGCAGAAGGTCAACTCGGATCTCGAAGAACGCAATAGACTGTTAGAAATTGAAGTCGTAGATTTGAAAACCGGATTGGAAGCTGTTGAAGAAAGAGCCAGGTCTGAGCTTGGCATGATCGAAGAAGGCGAGACTTTTTATTTAATCGTCGATTAACTCGACGAACAATTCTTACAACAGATCTGCGAATACGAATGTAGATCCATTAGAAAACATTATGAAAATTTGGGCTATTTTGCCAGCCGCTGGCATCGGTCGCCGCATGGGATCGAGTACACCCAAACAGTACCTCACAGTTTGCGGTACCCCCGTACTCTTGCATTCCATCAATCGATTGTTAGAAATACCAGCTCTCGAGCAATTGGTGCTTGTGCTGCATCCAGAAGATGAGCATTGGGGAAAAATTGCCTTTAGCAATGAGCGGGTTTCCAGTGTAAGCGGGGGTGAAGAACGATTTAATTCTGTTCTAAACGGACTTGAAGCCCTCGATGCTAAAGCCCAGGCTGATGACTGGGTGTTGGTACACGATGCCGTAAGGCCCTGCGTGCTGAAATCCGATATAGAAAAGCTTATCGAGCAACTGAAACATGGCGAAGTGGGCGGCTTGCTAGCCGTACCAATTAATAACACGGTAAAGCAGGCAGATGCCGACAAGCGGGTTATACGAACCGTAGATCGGGGTGATTTGTGGTCTGCGCTAACGCCACAGATGTTCCGCTATGAAATATTGCGAAATGCACTTAACAGGGCGATTCAGGAAAAGCTGGATGTCACCGACGAAGCCAGCGCCATCGAAGCGCTGGGTCTGGCGCCTGAATTAGTCGCCGGCAGTAATTCCAATATCAAGATTACCCGGGAAGAAGATTTAAAAATGGCTGAGCTTATTCTCTCGGCTGGAGACTTCGCTGATGAATGACAATCTACGCATTGGTCACGGCATAGATGTGCATCGCTTTGCTGACAAGTACCTGCAAGAGAAGCCATTAAAACTGGCAGGGTTTTTACTACCGGAAAAATACAGTTTACTGGCTCACTCTGACGGAGACGTAGTTCTCCATGCAATCTGTGATGCTATTCTCGGCGCCTGTGCTGCCGGCGATATAGGCCAGCATTTTCCAGACGACGATGAGAGTTTTGCCAACGCCGATAGTTCGCAGCTATTGGACCAGGTTCTACAAATTGCGGACAAGCAGCGGCTTCAGCTGATCAATCTCGACGTGACTGTATTGGCGCAGGTACCAAAGCTGGCAGCTTATCGTCAGCAAATGAAAACAAATTTATGCGCGCTACTTAGCCTGGATTCAGATCGAGTCAATCTAAAAGCAACAACAACCGAGCGGCTTGGCTATATTGGAAGAGAAGAGGGTATAGCCTGCCACGCAGTTGTTCTAATGGACTCCCATGGCTAGCACCGCCGCTGAATCAAGTTCCAATTGGCGACCATTAGACGAAATGGCATTCGCCTACGCAGCTCCTGTTTCCAAAGCTCGTATAAAGCAGCAATTTTCGGATTTCAAAGTTCACGAAGATCTGGGTTTCGACCTGACTGGATCCGGTGAGCATTTGTATTTACAGCTGCAGAAGACAGACTTATCCACTATTGATGTGGCGAAAAAGCTGGCATCGACACTGCAGCAAAGAGTGTCGGCGATTGGCTATGCCGGGATGAAAGACAGGCGAGGCGAATGCACTCAGTGGTTTAGTGTTCCGGCAAACAGTGAGAATATTTCCGACCTGTCCAGAATAGAAAAAGATAACTTGCAGATTCTCAGCACGGCGCGTAATGCCCGGAAGCTAAAAATTGGTAGCCATAAGCGCAATAGATTCGAAATTACTTTACGGGATTGTCGAGGTGGTCGGGATGAATTCGAAACTCGCCTGGAACAAATAAAAGCCGGGGGAATACCAAATTACTTTGGTTCTCAGCGTTTTGGTCAGGAGTTAAGCAATTTAGAGCAACTCGATGGCTTATTACAGGATTACCTGAATACAGACCAGCACAAACCGAAACCATTCAAGCGCGGCATGGTAATTTCGGCCGCCCGTGCATACCTGTTTAACCATCTGTTATCGATACGTGTTGGTGACGGTAGCTGGGATAAATACTTGCCGGGCGATGTCCTTAATCTAAACGGCACTGCGCGGAGTTTTAAGCTGGACAATGATGAATGGACCGAGGAACTCGAGCAACGGCTTGGAGAATTCGATATCCATATAACCGGCCCACTGGCGGGAACAATCGAGCACAAAGATAAATATGCAAGCAGTGGCAAAGCTGCCGATATTGAGAATGCAGTGTTTGCAGAATATGCCGACATATTTGAATCGCTTATAGCCCTGGGGACGACCGCATCCAGAAGAGCTTTGCGATTTATGCCAGAGAACTTGAACTGGTCGTGGCTGGACGAACAGAGCTTAAGCCTGGGCTTCGCACTGCAACCGGGGGCTTATGCAACCAGCTTGCTAAGAGAGGTCTGTATAACAGACAGTCGGCAATGAGTTTTAGAGAGTGTCGATTAGTCAGTGCATTAAGAGAGGAAGGGATTGAGTAGTAATCAGAATTTAAATGGCATCGGAATGACCTCCCAGCGAACCCGCGAACGTTTATTGGGGCGACTCATGGATCAGGGTATAAGTAGTATGGAGGTACTGGATGTAATCCGTTCTACACCCCGGCATATATTCCTGGATGAGGCGCTGGCCCATCGAGCCTATGAAGATGTTGCGTTGCCGATAGGGCACAATCAAACCATTTCGCAGCCCTATGTTGTTGCCCGCATGACGGAGGCGATTGTCACCTCGGGGCCAATGGAATCTATCCTGGAGATTGGCACCGGCTGTGGTTACCAGACAGCGATAATCGCCCAGCTTGCCAAAAAAGTTTACAGCGTAGAACGCATAAAACCCTTACTGGACAGGGCCAAGAAAAACCTGAAAACCCTCAGGCTACGTAATGTCGATTTTAAACATGACGACGGTAGTCTTGGCTGGGAACAGAAGGCACCATTCGACGCTATTATTACTACAGCAGCACCCCAGCAAATTCCGAGTGAGCTATTAGAACAACTCAATCCGGAAGGTGGTCGACTGGTTATTCCTGTTGGTGGAGACGACCAACAGGAACTGAAACTCATTGCGCGTGAGGGCGACGAATATACAGAATCGATTCTGGATGCTGTGCGCTTCGTTCCCTTACTCGTAGGGCAATTACAGCATTAAGCACTGATCTATGGCTGACCGACCTGATGACCCAGCATCTCAACCACTTAAAAGCGTTGACAGCTTTATTCTATTCCTGAAAGGGCTGGCCATGGGTCTGGGTGATTCCATCCCTGGAGTCTCCGGCGGAACCATTGCCGTCATTACCAATATCTATGAACGATTAATCTTTGCTATTCGTTCGATCGATATTAATGCGCTTAAGTATCTTGGCAGCGGTGAATTGCAAAAATCATGGCGGCATATAGATGGTAATTTTTTATTGATTCTTGCCCTGGGAATCTTGTCAGGCCTGCTGATTTCCGCGAATTCCGTCTTGTTTCTGTTGGATAATTTCTTTGAGCCGTTAATGGCCTTTTTTATCGGGCTGGTATTGGCTTCCACCTGGATTCTACGCAGGGAATTTTCAAGCGCAAAGCTTACAGTGTGGCTATTGTTGCTTTCGGGATTTGTCTTCGCACTGCTCGTGGGAAGTCTCGAACCCGGGGTAGCGGATGCCAACCTGCTTTATATTTTCTTCTGTGGGGCTATTGGCATTTGCGCGATGATATTGCCCGGTCTTTCCGGTGCTTTCGTGCTGCTTCTACTGGGTGTTTACCAATTTATGTTAAGAGCCCTGGTGGAATTCGATTTTCCCTATATCGCTGTATTCCTGGCAGGTTGTGTAATTGGCTTATTAGCTTTTTCCAGGCTGCTGGCCTGGCTACTAAGGAACTATCATGACCTTAGTTTTGGGTTTATTAGCGGCATGTTGCTGGGATCGGTGTATGTTCTCTGGCCCTGGCAGCAGGCGGTCAGCTTTTATGAGGACAGTTCCGGTGTGCGGCAGCCATTACAAACTGCCAATATCTGGCCGTTAAACTATACAGAGATGACCGGAAATGCCCCCAGGCTGGGCCTTGCTATCCTCGCATTTATAGTGGGCATTACCCTGGTTTTGGCATTAATCCGCATGTTTAACAAAAAGAGCTCAAGCAAGGTCCAAGAAACGAAGTCAACTTGAAAACCTAATCAATGGCCGGGATAACTCGACAGATAATATTCACCTTTACCGTGCTACTCCTGGTGAGTTGTGGGGGAGCTTATCAGGCACCAATTTCTGAGCAGGGTGAACGACAGGTAATTAATGCACCTATTGTCGTGAGCAGTAGCACGCCTGAATCTGACTTTCGCGTGCAGGAGAGCAGGGCAACTGTCGTTAGCGGAAATAACAATCAGTCTGTAAGTAGAAATAGAGTGCCGGTAGTTTCAACTCCTGCTGTCGTCAGTGAGAGTACAAACATAAGAGCGGGTCAGATTCATCGTGTGCGTGCCGGTGAAAACTTGATGTCCATTGCCTTTCAGTATGATCTGGATTTCCGTGCCCTGGCCAGAGCCAATAGCCTGAACCCCCCCTATACAATTTTTGTCGATCAGGAAATTAATCTCGATGTTGGACGTGTCGTAGATAGTCAAACATCTCGTAACAGTCAGATAGGAACTGCGGTAACAAATAATTCCGTAGCACGATCACAAGGAACTTTATCCAGGGCTGGAGGATTGATTCGCGAGACCATTGGTTCCACGCGGGAACCAAACTGGCAATGGCCACATGAAGGAAGAGTGCTGCGTGGTTTTCAGGGAGATGTAAACAAAGGCATCGACATAGGAGGTCAGCTTGGTGATCCAGTGCTTGCTGCAAGCAGTGGTGACGTTGTTTATTCGGGCAGGGGCGTACAGGGAAGTGGTAATCTGATCATTATTCGCCATAACGATAAATATTTGAGTGCCTACGCACATAACAGCGCCATGCTAGTTGGAGAAGGATCCCGGGTAAGTGCCGGTGAGAAAATTGCTGAAGTAGGCCAGAATTCAAATGGCGTTGCCATGTTGCATTTTGAAATTCGTGTCGACGGTCAGTCTGTTGATCCCACTGGATTATTACCGGGCCGTTAGCCATTGAACTTCAAGCACCCGCTAATTTTTTAAGAAAGGCTGTGGACACCAAGTCTGACAGCGAGGGTCAGCACTAAGTATCCCTTTTTCTTATTCCTCTTGTACCCCTTTATTTTTAATAAGATAGACGCCTTTTCAAGAATCGGAAATTGCTTTTCTATTTGTTCTCATTAGATTCAGACTTTCGGGAACAAAAACTTCTTAAACAAAAGACTATTTGCCGTCCTTACAAATGATAGTGACGGAACATTATGGCAGCGAATAAAACTTCGTATTCATGAACTAAGTTTTGAGTTAGCCACGCAATGGATGATTAGGAGTTAGCTTTACAAGGCGAGTGAATTATGGAAACCTTGGGTATCGATGCCTTACTTAATGTAAAGCCTAAAAAATCCTGAACGAAAAAAAACCGCTGCTTGCAACGGTTTTTTTTATATCTCTTTGGGGCTTAGCGCTCCAAATATTCTCGCTTATTTGGTTTGTCCGTCCATTCTTCTGCATCGGGCAGAGGGTCTTTCTTCTCGGTAATATTGGGCCAGTTTTCGGCCAACTCGGCATTCAGGGCCAGGTACTCTTGCTGGTCTTCCGGTAATTCATCTTCCGCATAGATGGCATCCACGGGGCACTCCGGCTCACAAAGAGCGCAATCGATACACTCATCGGGGTGGATGACGAGAAAGTTTGGACCCTCGTAAAAACAATCTACCGGGCAAACTTCGACACAGTCTGTATGTTTGCAACGAATGCAATTATCACCAACTACAAAAGTCATTTCTTCTCCGAGCTAAATAAAGCTAGTCTATCTACGCGAAACGGCAGGCATTCTACCAGCTTTTAGCTGATATTTCCCAAGTGGATAGCGGCAGAAAAGCTGGCTTATTTTGTCTTGTTTTTTAATTCGTAGAGAATCGAAAGAGCCTCTTTCGCCGTAATCTCATCAGGGTTCAATTTTTCCAGGAATTCCACCGCCGGGTGTGGACTGGAGCCAAATAAATTCGCCTGGTTTGGCCCCTGGGCAACAGGGGCTGATTGACTCTTTGTGCCTTCATCTGTTTCCAATTGGTTTAATTTGTCCCGGGCTTTCTCGATTACCGTGGCTGGAATTCCAGCGAGCTGTGCTACTTGCAGTCCATAACTCTGATTAGCTGGACCGGACTTCACTGCGTGCAGGAAGACAATACCGTTGTCATGCTCGATGGCATCCAGGTGGACGTTTATGATGCTCTCGTAATTTTCCGGCAGGCTGGTGAGCTCAAAATAATGGGTTGCGAAAAGAGTAAAGGCGGCCAGTCGTTCGGCGATATAAACTGCGGCTGCCCATGCCAGTGACAGACCATCAAAAGTACTCGTGCCGCGCCCGATTTCGTCCATAAGTACCAGGCTGTTTGGAGTGGCATTGTGGAGAATGTTTGCGGTTTCGGTCATCTCTACCATAAAGGTGGATCGACCACCGGCAAGATCATCGGAAGAGCCAATACGAGTAAAGATCCTGTCGATTGGGCCAATAGTTGCTGCGGCAGCAGGAACATAACTGCCACACAACGCCATTAAAACGATTAGCGCTGTTTGTCGCATGTAAGTGGATTTACCACCCATGTTCGGCCCGGTAATGATGAGCATTTTTTGTTGATCATTAAGACAAAGATCATTGGCTACGAATTCTTCGCTCAGTACAGTTTCAACAACAGGGTGTCGTCCGCCTTCAATCTCTACACCTGGTTCTGAAGACAATTCAGCTAAGGCGTAATTCAGGTTCACAGCCCGATCGGCAAAACAATTGAGTACATCGAGTTCCGAAATGGCTTCGGCGCTGCTAATTAATGTAGATAAATCTGCCGCCAGCTGATCGAGTAACTCATCGTAAAGGGCTTTCTCTCGCGTAAGCGCTTTGCTCTTGGCGCTCAATACCTTGTCTTCAAATTCTTTTAGTTCCGGTGTAATAAATCTTTCTGCATTCTTCAGGGTTTGCCTGCGAATATATTCCGCCGGCAGTTCCGTGTCTGCTTGTCCTTTGCTTAGCTCGATGTAGTAACCGTGAACTCGATTAAAACCCACTTTTAATGTACTTAGCCCGGTTCTTTCCTTTTCCCTCGCTTCCAGATCGATCAGATACTGTCCGGCGTTAGCACTCAGATTGCGGAGTTCATCCAGTTCATCGTCATAGCCTTCTGCAATTACGCCGCCTTCGCGAATTACCACGGGCGGATTTTCTTCGATGGCCCGGTGGAGCAAATCAAGTTGCTCGGGAAACGTGGCGATACCTTGAGCCAGCTGACCGATGGAATATTCATTTATAGTTGCCAGCTTGTCCTGCAGTTCCGGTAAGAGTGCATAACTGTCTCTTAGCTTGGCGAGATCTCGAGGTCGGGCAGAACGCAGTCCCAGGCGCGCCAGTATCCGTTCAAGATCGCCAATACTTTTTAATAACTCGGCAATAGCTTCGAAGTGATAGTCCGTAATTAAACTACTGACTACCTGTTGCCGGGTTATCAATTTCTCTTTATCCCGCAGCGGGCGGTTAAGCCAACGAGCCAGTAAGCGGCTACCCATGGCGGTGGCAGTGGCGTCCAATACCGAGAGCAGGGTGTTCTGACGACCGCCGGCAAGATTGGTATCGATCTCCAGGTTGCGTCGACTGGCAGCATCGAGGATGACACTGTCTGCCAGCTGTTCTATCTGGATGCCCTGAATATGTGGCAATTCCGATTTTTGAGTCTCCCGGGCATATTGAATCAGACAGCCGGCGGCTTGTATGGCAACGGTTAATTCATCACAGTCGAAAGCGGATAAGCCTTTGGTATTAAAGTGCTCACAGAGGATGCGATTGGCATTATCGATTTCGAATTCCCACACCGGGCGTTTGCGTTTGGCAGAGTGCTGCAGTTTGGTATCGAGCTCGATTAATTCTTCGCTCATGAGAATTTCTGCCGGTTTTACCCGCTCGATCTCCGTGAACAGGGCTTCCAGTCCTGTTACTTCCGTCAGGACGAAACGTCCGCTGCTTATATTCATGTAGGCGATGCCGTAATGGAGGTCGGCATCTTTGGTTTTGGAAATCTCGACGGCGCAAACCGCTAACAGGCAATTATCTCGTCGTTCGTCCAGTAGCGCTTCATCACTTACAGTTCCCGGGGTAATGATGCGAACAACTTCTCTTTCCACCGGGCCTTTACTGGTGGCCGGATCCCCAATCTGTTCGCAAATTGCCACCGAAACGCCGGCTTCTACCAGTTTTACCAGGTAACGATCCACGGCGTGAAAGGGAATACCGCACATGGGTATTGGCTGGCCAGCGGATTTGCCGCGGGCGGTTAGGGTTATGTCGAGAATATCGGCGGCGGTTTTTGCGTCATCGTAGAAGAGCTCGTAAAAATCTCCCATACGATAGAACAATAAGTTGTCCTGGTTTTCAGCCTTGATGCGCAGGTACTGCTGCATCATCGGTGTGTGTTTTTGCGCTTCGCCCAAGGTCTTTAACTAGAGTAATTCTTGTTATTGCAAGCAAGGGATTTTACACACTTTAGGTTTTCACTTGGACTTTAATTATTCAGCGGAGTATCAATGTTGAAATTGCTGCCTCAAGTTGGTTTCCAGCACTGTTGTCGATAACATGGAAGCATGTCTTCTCCCGATGCAACCATTGGCACTCTCGTTCAGCAGCTTGCTGAAAAATTACTCTCCAGAAAACTGATCATGTCCACTGCTGAGTCCTGTACTGGCGGTTGGATAGCCCAGTCACTCACCGACCTGGCCGGTAGCTCGGCCTGGTTCGACACCGGATTCGTCACTTATTCCAATGAGGCTAAACAGCGTTTGCTGGATGTGCCTGAGGCTTATTTCCGGCCCGACGCACCGGGTGCGGTGAGCGAGGAAACAGTGCGAGCCATGACACAGGGGGCGATTAATAACAGTCGGGCTAATGTGTCAGTGGCTGTTAGCGGCATAGCCGGGCCTGATGGTGGCAGTCAGGAAAAACCGGTAGGAACGGTGTGGATTGCCTGGCAGTGGGAAGACAAGGCGAATGCCCAGAGCTTCCTGTTCACCGGCGATAGGCGGGCTGTAAGGCTCGCTACGGTAGAGGCGGCCCTGGGAGGACTGCTGATCTTACTGTCTTGAAGTATTTGCTAAAGGAATTAAAAATTTGGCCAATATACTGGTTGTATATACAGTAATATTTTGATTTAATCCGCACTGTTCATATATACAGTGTTTGGCCCAGATGCTGGGAATGCTGGAAGAATGCCGAAGAAGAAAAGCTTCTATAAAAAATAGTAGAAGGACTGGCAGAAGAACCAGCAAAGGTCTAGCAATAGACCCAGCAAAAGAAAGACGAATAAGAGCATTTGGGCAGGAAATGAACGTAGCTGGGTTGGATATTGCCCGCTGTGCTTTACAGCCCGCCGCCAAAGTCTTCGAGGCTGGTGGTCAACTGACCAGGGGTGGTGCAAGCAGTGGTCAATATCCAACTTAGCCGACCAAATACAGGAAGCCGGATACAGGAGAGAAACTGCAACGAAGCACCTGTTTAAGAGTCAACAAGCAGTAACTGGATTATTTTCCAGAAAGTTTAGCAAGTAGCTGGGGACAGGCTACTTTTAAGGCTCAGAGCTGAGCCAAGTAACAACTGCATTACTCAAGGAACCAGCATCAGTTGTAAGGAAATACCAAGGAAACAACTATGAGCGAAGATAACGGCAACAAAGAGAAAGCACTGGCAGCGGCGCTGTCACAAATCGAAAGACAATTTGGCAAGGGATCCATGATGCGTTTGGGCGATACCGAGCGTGAAGCGATTCCATCGGTTTCAACTGGTTCTTTAGGCCTGGACGTTGCGTTGGGCATAGGCGGACTCCCCCGGGGCCGCATCGTAGAAATTTATGGCCCGGAATCCTCGGGCAAGACCACCCTGACATTACAGGTAATCGCCGAAGCACAAAAAGCCGGTGGTAGCTGTGCTTTTATCGATGCCGAGCATGCACTGGATCCGATCTATGCCAAGAACCTGGGTGTTGATGTAGACAATTTACTCGTGAGCCAGCCGGATACTGGTGAGCAGGCGCTGGAAATCTGCGACATGGTAGTACGCTCGGGTGCGCTCGACGTCGTGGTAATCGATTCCGTAGCGGCACTGACACCAAAAGCGGAAATAGAAGGCGACATGGGTGATAGCCACATGGGATTACAGGCACGCCTTATGTCCCAGGCCCTGCGAAAAATGACTGCCAACATCAAGAACTCCAATACCCTGGTGATTTTTATCAACCAGATTCGTATGAAGATTGGTGTAATGTTCGGATCACCGGAAACCACGACCGGCGGAAACGCGTTGAAGTTCTACTCTTCCGTAAGACTCGATATTCGTCGTATCGGTTCGATTAAAGAAGGCGATGAGGTAGTGGGCAATGAGACCCGAGTGAAAGTCGTCAAGAACAAGGTAGCGCCTCCATTCCGCCAGACTGAATTCCAGATCATGTACGGAAAAGGTATCCATCACCTTGGTGAAGTCATCGACCTGGGTGTTAAGCAAGGGCTCATTGAGAAATCCGGCGCCTGGTATGCCTATCAGGGTGAGAAAATCGGACAGGGCAAGAAGAACGTCGCCATGTACCTGGAAGAAAATCAACAGGTCGCTGAGGAGATAGAAGCCCAGATCCGTGATCAGCTAATGGGTGCCGAAGACGGCCTGAGCGATGAGGAAGCAATTGCTGCCAGTGAGGATGTAGTGGTACTGGCCGACGCGAAATCGAAAAACGCCTCTTAGTCCAACAAGAGCGATTATATTCTAAGCACTACAACAATAGATCGTGTAGTGCTTAGGAAAGCGAGATGATACGAAGTAATGGGCTGTTTTAGGCTTGCTCGCGACCGCAGTCATAGTAAAGCCTATGGGTAAGGAAGCATGGAAGCTTAAAACGGTCCAGGACGAGTGAGGGCTCGCTTAGCGAAAGACCATACCAAGATCACAAAATGCAAAGTAATGGAAAAATAGCCATTAACACGGTTCGCGGTCCTGAGCATTATGCGGTCTCCTGATGTCCCCGTTCTCCGGCGGGCTGCCATGGATTTCTTGGCTCGCCGGGAACACTCTTTCTTCGAACTAAAACAAAAACTCCTGCTTAAGTTTCCCGATCTTGTTATCGAAGATCTCGATCAAGCGCTATCCCAGTTGAAATCTGAAAATCTCCAGAGCGACGAAAGATTTGCTGAATCCTATATTCGTTACCGAAAGTCGAGAGGATTCGGTTATCGGCATATCCGCTCTGATCTTGGTTCCAGGAGGGTGCACCCAGACATAATAAGCAAATACCTATTCAGCGATGACGAGGATTGGAGCAAAATAGCCATAGGCCTCGTAGCCAAGAAAGTCGATACTGACAATGCTCTCGAGTTTGGATCGAAGCAGCACCAGAAATTGGTGCGATTTCTTGAAGCTCGCGGGTTTACGGTCTATGAAATTCAGAATGCCATCGATAAATCGGTGAAATTTGTTCCTTCTGTGCGCAAATAGTTATCAGGAGTCCTTTGCCCTGCTAATTAATTTAAAATCATCTGCATGAAACTCAACGCGATGGAGTGTTCTAGCTCTCAGGCAAAGATAGAAGCACCTGCTATTGTATCAAGTTTTTTGGACAGAATTACTCAATTCAAGAATAATCCGCCTGCCGAAGATTGGTCGGGTATATTTACCTTTGCTAAGAAATAATCAAGTAAAAAGAAGTTGGACACTAAATGAAACTTATTAAACCCTTCCGTGGGCTGAGGCCTACAAGAGAACTGGCGCCGCAGGTTGCCTCTCACCCATACGATGTAATTAACCGCGAAGAGGCAAAAGAAATTGCTAAAGATAATCCCTATAGTTTTTTGCACATAAACAAGCCGGAAATAGATGTGAATGACAGTGTTCATGTTTTCGATGAAGCGGTGTATGCAAAAGGTAGTGAAAACCTGCAGCGCTTTATTGCCGAAGGTACTCTGCAACAAGACAGCGAAGAGAGGTTCTATGTTTATCGTCAGGTAATGGGTTCCCACTCACAGGTGGGCCTGGTTGCCATTGCTTCGGTGGATGCCTACGAGAACAACCTGATAAAGAAGCATGAGTTCACGCGGCCAGACAAAGAAGATGATCGCGTAAACCATATGGATGCATTGGGCGCGCAGGTTGGTCCGGTTTTTCTTAGCTACCAATCCCAGTCAGAAGTAAACGAACTTGTTTCCAAAGTAATCGAGACTACTCCTGAAAATGATTTCGAAGCAGACGATGGTACCCGGCATACATTCTGGGTAATCGAAGATGTAACTTTGTCCGCCGCGATTGAAAGTGCATTCGATAGTGTCGATTGTTTGTATGTTGCCGATGGCCATCATCGTTCTGCGGCCGCGAGTCGGGTAAAGCACCTTTACCAGAAGCGCAATGAATTGCACGACGGTACTGAATCTTATAATTATTTTCTGGTAGTGCTGTTTCCCCATGACCAGATGCAGATCCTGGATTACAACCGAATATTGAAAGATTTGAATGGGCTAAGTGAGGAAGAATTCCTGGCTGGATTGGCCGACGATTTCGAAGTGGAATCTGTAACTAATCATGAAGAGGCAAAACCAGGGCAATCCCGGGAGTTTGCCCTTTACACGAATAAACACTGGTATCGATTAACTGCAAAGACCGAACTGCTTGCTTCCATCGACGAGAGCGACCCGGTTAAAAGTTTAGACGTCAGCATCATGCAAGAACACATTTTGACACCACTACTCGATATAAAGGATCAACGAACCGACAAGCGGGTTGATTTTGTCGGAGGGATTCGTGGTTTAGCAGAATTGGAGAAGCGTGTTGAAAGTGGAGAATGGGAAGCGGCTATTGCCTTGTATGCGACTTCGATTGAAAGTTTGATGGCGATTGCGGATGCCAATGAAGTAATGCCGCCGAAATCTACCTGGTTTGAACCTAAATTAAAGAGTGGCCTCGTGGTTCATATTCTTGATTAAACCTGATTCACCCAAATTTAAGAAAATTAGACCGAAGCGCCAGCATTGCATATTAAAGCAGTGAGCTTTAGTGCTTGGCGCTACAAAGCTTAACTGGATTCGCTTTGGCCTTGTCACCCAGCGCTTCTACCAGCATGGTGCTTCGAAACTGCAGGCGCATACACATGTAGTGCTTGAAAGCCTCGGTGAAGTTCTGCGGAGTCGTGGTTAAAAGTTTCATCTCTGTTCCCGTTTTTAATTCATCAATTCAGATTCTTCTTGTCCTATTAAACGAAACGAACCCCAAAAAGGTTTACAGTTTTTTCGTTTTTTATGGGGGGGGAAGGGTAGCTGGACATTTTTCAGTTCAAAAGAAAAGCCAGATTCCCGCAAAATTCATGGGAACCTGGCTCTGATTGCTGGATTCCTGTTGAGGAATCCATGGCTGATGTTCAGGCCACGTCTTGCTTATTGACGTCGATTAGCTTGTTGTCACCGTTTTTAATTGGAATGGACTTTGGTTTCATCGCTTCCGGTACCTCACGGACCAGGTCGATATGCAGTAATCCATTGGCCAATCTCGCTGCTGTTACCTCTACATGGTCAGCCAGTTGAAAACGGCGCTCGAAATTCCGGGCGGCAATACCCTGATGAAGGTAGTTTCGTTCCACATCTTCATCTAATTTCTTGCCTTTTACAGTAAGTGTTTGTTTTTCTGACTGAATATCGAGTTCGCCTTCTACGAATCCTGCAACGGCCATGCTAATTCGATACTGGTCCTTATCGATTAGCTCTATGTTGTAAGGAGGGTAGCTGGACGAAGCCGAGTCTGCCCTGGACACCGAATCCAACAGGGATCCCAGGTGATCAAAGCCTACCGCTGAGCGGTAAAGGGGTGAAAAGTCAAAATTTCTCATAGTCATATCCTCGTTAGTGCCCAAAATACGGGCGATTAAGCAATATGGTTATAGTTTGCCCATCAAATGATCGGGCGTTGGGAGTAGCCTCTAAGGAGCACTACTCATGGATTACTAAATGGGGATGTGATGCCTGGATTCAAGTGTGCGGGCTAAGGAGAGCTGCCGAAAAAGGCCGCTATATGAACTGGATTAACACTCTGAAAATGTCTGAGATTGATTGTGATACAGATCACGCTAAAACTTAAAGCAAATTCTAGGTCACTTACGGAAAAGACCCGGCAGGTTAGAGGCTTATATTCTAAACAAGATTTTTTACATTAGGATAGATCGATTTAAGCGTTGGTGAATACTTCGCCAGCCAAATCGATTACTGATACTGTTGAAACCCCCGAAAACGGTACAGTGTAGATATCTGAGCTTTCTTTGAGGCCCTAAACATCCCTTGGGGTGCCATACACCAGTTATAGACCTTATAACGGCAATTTGCCTGGATTTCTTAGGTGCTCGCGGATTCAGACAGCCATAGGATTGGTAAATCCGCGGATAACAGGGACTTAAACTACCAATTTAAACAGCACCGGAGCTGCGTGAGGCGGATGAATGGGGAGGGAGTATGAAGGGGCTAATTACTCCGCGCAGCTGTCACTGCGCGGAGTGTGGTGCAGTAGTGCTAGATAACCAGTAAATCCATGAACTCGTTAACCGGCGTGCTCTCCAGCTTCTCCTGGTTCTTCAGGAGGCTGTAGATCTGCTCACATCGGGCCGCTGGGAAGCGTGTAGCGAGATTTGCCTGGAATTTGGCCTCCAGTAAGGGAATGCCTTCCTCACGGCGCCTGCGATGGCCTACGGGATAGTCGATTTCCACCTTCTCTGTGCAATTACCATCTTTAAAATACACCTGTAAGGCATTGGCAATACTTCGTTTTTCAGGCTCGAGGTATTCCTTGGTATAGGTGGGATTTTCGTGAATTTCCATCTTTTCCCGGAGTTGATCAATTATCGGGTGGGCCTCATGGAAACTGTCTTCATAGTGCTCAGCCACCAGGTTGCCGAAGGCCAGGGGAACCGCGGTCATATACTGCAGGCAGTGATCACGGTCGGCAGGGTTATTCAGCGGCCCAACCTTGGAAATAATACGGATTGCGGACTCATGGGTGTGGATGACGATCTTCTCGATGTCTTCCAGACGGTCTTTAACCTGTGGATGCAGTCTGACGGCGGCTTCGGCGGCAGTCTGGGAATGGAATTCTGCGGGGAAGGATATCTTAAACAGGATATTCTCCATGACATAGCTTCCGTAACTCCTTGGAAATGAAAAGGAATCACCCTTGAACGAAACATCGTAGAAACCCCAGGTAGGAGCGCTTAAGACACTGGGATAGCCGATTTCACCCCGCAGAGTGAGATCTGCCAGCCTGACGGCCCTGGAGGTGGCGTCTCCTGCGGCCCAGGACTTGCGCGGGCCGGCATTTGGCGCGTGGCGATAGGTGCGGAGACTGGAGCCATCCAGCCAGGCCTGGGACAGAGCGTCGATGATCTGTTCTCTTGTACCGCCCATCATCTGGGTAGCGATGGCCGTGGAAGCGACTCTTACCAGCAATACGTGGCATAGACCAACACGGTTAAAGCTGTTCTCCAGCGCCAGCACGCCCTGAATCTCATGGGCCTTGATCATGGCGGTCAGGATATCGTGCATGAGCAGAGGGGCTTTGCCTTCGCTGATGCGGGCCAGGGAGAGGTAATCGGCTACCGCCAGGATTGCGCCCAGGTTATCGCTGGGATGGCCCCATTCGGCGGCCAGCCAGGTATCGTTATAGTCCAGCCAGCGAACTATGCAGCCAATATCCCAGGCGGCTTTTACCGGATCCAGACGAAACTGGGTTCCAGGGACCCGAGCGCCATTAGGTACCACAGTGCCTTCTACCAGCGGGCCCAGTAATTTCGTGCATTCGGGAAAGCGCAGGGCCAGGAATCCACAACCAAGGGTGTCCATCAGACAGTTCCTGGCAGTGTCATAGGCTTCCGTAGAATCGATTTCGTAGTCACAGACGTAGTTAGCGAGGTCCACAAGCACCTGATCGGGCTCTGGGCGGGTATTTAAATCAACATTTTGAGACACTTAATTAACCTTTAAATTCAGATAGTTAAAACAATTACATAATGCAATATGAGAAAAATAGTTTAGCGATCGGCGATATCAACCCAATCAGCGGTTTCAGGACCGGTATAGTCGGCGCTGGGGCGAATAATGCGGTTGTTAGCGCGCTGTTCCTTAACGTGGGCTGCCCAACCGGTTAGCCGGGACATGACGAATATCGGGGTAAAGAGCTTGGTTGGGATGCCCATGAAGTGGTATGCCGAGGCATGAAAGAAGTCGGCATTGCAGAACAGCTTCTTCTCCCGCCACATCACCTCTTCACAGCGCACGGAAACCGGGTAAAGCGCCGTATCGCCCACTTCGGCCGCCAGTTTCTCAGCCCAGCCCTTGATAATCGTATTGCGAGGATCCGATTCCCGGTAAATGGCATGGCCAAAGCCCATTATCTTCTCTTTCCGCTCCAGCATGCCCATTAGCGCTGCTTCAGCCTCTTCCGGGGATTGCCATTGCTGGATCATATCCATGGCAGCTTCATTGGCGCCGCCATGCAAAGGTCCTCTCAGGCTGCCAATGGCGCCGGTAATGCAGCTGTACATGTCTGACAGGGTCGAGGCGCAGACCCGTGCCGTGAAGGTAGAGGCATTGAATTCATGCTCGGCATAGAGAATCAGGGAAACATTCATCACCTGGCTGAACAGCTCGCTAGGCGCTTTTCCATGGAGCATATGGAGGAAATGGGCGCCGATTGAGTCATCATCCAGGGCGGTATCGATGCGTTTACCTTCGTGGGAGAAGCAATACCAGTAACAGATGATCGAAGGCAGGGCGGCCAGCAGGCGATCTATAACCTCATCCTGCATTTCGAAGGATTCTTCGGGCTCCAGATTACCAAGCATTGAGCAGCCGGTGCGCATTACATCCATGGGATGGGCCGTGGCCGGAATCCGCTCCAGCGCATCTTTCAGGGCTTGAGGAAGATCACGCAAGTTTCTGATTTTATTTACATAGCCATCCAGTTCAGTTTGGGTGGGTAAGTGCCCCCGGAGTAACAAATAGGCCACTTCCTCGAATTTCGCTTGCTCAGCCAGTACCGAGATATCCATGCCCCTGTAGGTGAGTCCTGTGCCCGTTTTGCCGACCGTGCAGAGTGAGGTCTCTCCTGCTACCTGACCACGCAGGCCAGCCCCACCTAGCTTTTTATCTACCATTTTTTCATTCTCCTGGTTTGTTCGGTGCTCATGAGGACTAAATGCGTTCTTTAGAGCTGCGCATCTCACAATGAGTGGGATAGATTCAAATCGATTTCTTAAAATTAATCGGGTTTATCCAGTAAACAGATTATGAGTTAATTAATATCCATAACTGTTTGTAATAATTAGTTTTCTTTAGCAAAGAGTGCGTCCAGTTTTTCCTCGTAGGCATGGTATCCCAGCACTTCGTAGAGCTCGGTGCGGGTCTGCATTTTATCCACTACCGCAGTTTGATCCCCATTAATGGAAATAGTCTGATATACCTCCAGGGCCGCTTTGCTCATAGCCCGGAAAGCACTCAGCGGGTACAGCACCATGGCAACTCCCGCTTCACCCAGATCCTGGGCGTTAAACAGAGGAGTTTTGCCGAATTCCGTGATGTTCGCCAGGATCGGCACGTTTACCGCCTCGGCAAACTGGCGATACTGTTCCAGTTCCAGTATGGCCTCGGGGAAGATGGCATCTGCGCCAGCCTCAACACAGGCAACGGCGCGCTCAACTGCCGCTTCCATGCCTTCAACGGCAAGGGCATCGGTACGGGCCATGATGACAAAATCCTGGTCATGTTTGGCATCGGAGGCGGCTTTGATGCGGTCTGCCATCTCTTCCTGGCTGACAATGGCCTTGTTTGGCCGATGTCCGCAGCGCTTCTGGGCCACCTGGTCTTCGATATGCACCGCGGCAGCGCCTGCCTTCTCCATGGCTTTAATGGTGCGGGCGATATTAAAGGCGCCGCCCCAGCCGGTATCGATATCCACGAGGAGGGGAAGCTCAGTGGCATTGCAGATGCGCTCTACATCGGTAATTACATCATTTAGGCTAGTAATTCCCAGATCCGGCATGCCATAGGAGGCATTTGCCACGCCACCGCCAGACAGGTAAATCGCATCATGGCCAGCGTCTTCGGCGAGCATGGCACAATAGGCATTTATGGTTCCAACTATCTGTAGTGGCTTGTGATTTTCCAGCGCTTTTCGGAATAAAGCGCCTGGTGATTGCTTGATCATAATATTTCCAATAAGAAAGTCATTTAACTATTTGATTTTAATCGTTTTACAAACCTTGATTTAGATCACACTATCATGGTTCAGCGACACTCGGCTGGCCTACAGGCCGCATTTCTCGGGCTTTGGTTATTGTGCCAGTGCATTTAGCTGTATCTGTGTTAAACCTGCTCTAAAAGCTTGTGTTTCTTGCATTTTTGCATTCAATTTAGAATATAACTTATTGTTTTTAAATAATTAAAAAAAATGTGATTGGCTTCTCACTTTTGCTGGTTTAAGCACTGACAGCAAAACCGGCGAATACTCGATCTAATCAGGCTACTCATCATCCTGGGTTCCCTCAATTCGAGTTAGTAGTGCCTTTCTGGCATTGCCGATATGGCGTTCCATGAGTATTTTCGCCAGTTCGCCATCGGATTGCTCGATGGCATCCACAATCTGGTGATGTTCCTTGAATGCCTGGACAGGCCGGCTTGGTTCGCTGGCGGTCTGTATTCTGTAAAGGCGCAGCAAGTGGTAGAGCTCGCCACAGAGGATGTCGAAGAGCCGCTGATTTCCGCTGAGCTGGACTATCTGGTAGTGGAAATCCAGATCTCCCTCACGCTGATAGTAGAGCAGGCCATTCTCCGACTGGATCTGTTCCTCGTGCTGGGTCAGCAAATCCCGCATTCTTGCGCAGTCTTCAGGCTTGGCGTTGGCCGCCGCCAGACGGCAAGCAAGGCCCTCAAGAGACTCTCTAATTTCATATATTTCAATGAGTTGGGATATATTCAGGGAGACAACATTAGCACCCACATTCGGCTTTATCTCAACCAGCTTGCAGCCTTCCAGGCGCCGTATCGCCTCCCGCAGCGGCCCGCGGCTAATGCCATATTGCCTGGATAACTGGGGTTCATTGATCTTGGAGCCAGGCGCCAGTTCACCTCTAACGATTGCGGTTCGAATCAGATCGAACACGTCATCTGCCAGGGTAGAGGATTTGGCAGAGTGATTCGCCGAAGGAACTTGGGCTAGTTCAGCATCCATTTGATTATTGTCAACAAAAAGCGAGAATTGGAGGGATTATGCCGAATTATGCGATATTTTTCAATATGATTGTTGACAATCTAGTGATTTTTAACAGATTCGCCGCGCCCGATACCGTAATAGCTAATGCCCAGGGAAGCCATTTGCTTCGGGTCGTAGAGATTTCGGCCATCGAAAATGACCGGATTCTTGAGAGTTGAGCGGATCAGCTCGAAATCCGGGGCCCGGAAATGCTGCCATTCGGTGCAAATGACCAGGGCGTCAGCGCCTTCCAGGGCGTCATCTCTTGAGTTTACTAGCTCTAGTTGATAGTAACTGTGCGGTTTTTAAAACGAAAAATGGTGGAATACGAGTAAATTAAGAGTGAAATTGAGCAGTTGCAAAGAGAAGCAAATTGACCTTCGAATAGGGGTGTCCAATTCAAAAAACAACAATAAAATTAGGCAGTTAATGTCGCTAACGTCAGCAAAGCATTTAGAATCACATCTGAATTCTAAATAACTAAAGCCAATTTCTTAAAAAAACCTCTATATAAAGAAGAAAGAATCTAGCAAAGCGAACTAATCACAATGATGAGAATGCAATTACCAAATCTCTGCCTTTCATTGGCTCCTAAATTAATGATCCTGATCATAATTGTTCTCGGAGCAAATCAGCTTGTTGCGCAAAACGTCAATCTTGCGCCTGAATAAATGGCGCAACTTCAAGGCATGTCACCGATAGAAAGGCAGGAGTTTCTTGAATCGCTAGGAGCTCAAGGACCAGTTTCCGCGCTACAAGTTCAATTAAGCGAGCCTATTGAAGTTGTTCCCCGGGCTACGGATGCTGAGCCTATAAGTAGCATTGAGGAAAATATTCAAACAGAACAGGCCAGTGATTCGCTTGCGGATAACCCTGTACCTGAAGAGATAGGTCAACAGTTGGAGCAATTTGGCTACGATCTTTTCGCTGGGACACCTACAATCTTCGCTCCAGCAACTGACATTCCGGTACCAGCCAGTTACATAATGGGCCCCGGTGACAATGTCATTATTCAATTATATGGCTAGCAGAATGTGACTTATGAGCTTGTCATAACTAGAGAAGGAACTTTGTTGTTTCCAGAGATTGGGCCTATTTCAGATGCTGGATTGAACTTTGAAGAACTAAGAGAACAAATTGAAGAAATCCGTTCAATGCCCACATGGAATAAGAGCGACCTGGTACAAGCATTTCATTGTATGGTCCCGGAATTTTCGCATCTGGAAATCGGTAAGCACCTGGATTCGAGAATGTAACTCAATGATCAGGCTTTGGGACATATTCTTCGTATTTCTTGGCCGAATTTGCCTGTCATGGGTTTATCTGTGCGCCGTGATTGGCCTGTTGTTTACAGGTGAGCACAAGATCATTTACAAACAGAAGCGAGTAGGAAAGGGTGGAAAAGGTTTCACTTTGTACAAATCTGCAACCATGTTAGAGGATAGTCCCAACTTACCTGGCGGCTATATTACCCAGGACAATGATCCCCGTATTCTCTTTTTTGGTAGCTACTTGCGGAGAACGAAAGTAAACGAGTTACCGCAGCTGTTTAATATATTGAAAGGCGATATGAGTTTTGTAGGGCCAAGGCCCCAGGCAAGAGTGCATTATGAAATGTACTCTGAAGAACAAAGAAAAATAATAAACCAGTTGGCGCCGGGAATAACCGGTGTGGGTTCACTATTTTTCCGCAATGAAGACGCAATACTAAGAAACTCCGGAAAATCCTACGAGTACTTTCATGACGAAGTAATTACTCCGTTTAAGGGAGAGCTGGAGCGCTGGTATGGCTTGAACAAGTCGGTCGACATGCATCTAAAAATTATCTATCTTGCTGCTGTGACCACCGTAAACAGGCATTACAATGTCCTACCGCATTTCCCGACCCCGCCGGCTGAACTACTTGCGGCACTCCCAGAATATTACAAAGATCATTTTCATGGTTGTTATGCAGACTAAGTCAAAATGGCACCTCACTATATGGCATTCGGACGATTCCAGGATTTCCTAAGTGGCCTTGTTAAAGGCCAGCGCGGTCGCTTTTTCGGCGCTAGCGAAGAAGCCTCTATCGATGAGCTCGTAGAAAAGCTTATGGGTTCTGTAGGTGAGGTGTCCGCCATCGTCACCGCCAGGCAGGTTCTAGATAACTATAAGAAATTGGATGATGAGCAAAAGCTGGGATTCTTCAAGAATCTTGAGCAGAACTTTAATGCCAACCAGGCCATGGTGAAACTCGCTTTTGATGCCTACGACATCGATCCTTCCAGCGTAAACCTCAATAAACTCTCAAAAGCTGCAGAACCTCAACGTCACGAATTAATGCGCCGCTTAAACTCCACGCCCGATGCAACCCATGATCTGGTTGCGATGCGCACTGATCTGCTCAAGTTTCTAAGAGAAAACCCCGAGCTCAGATCAGTCGACGAAGATTTTGTCCGTTTGTTTTCTTCCTGGTTTGGTCGTGGGTTTTTGGTTCTTCAGACGATTAATTGGTCAACATCTGCTGCAATCCTTGAGCGCATAATCCGTTATGAAGCAGTGCACGAGATCAAAGATTGGGATGACTTACGTAGTCGTATCGATCCACCAAACAGGCGCTGCTTTGCATTCTTTCATCCGGCGCTTATCGATGAACCACTTATTTTCGTGGAAGTGGCGCTTACGAAAGAAATTCCGAGATCCATTAATTCCATTCTCGAAGATGAGGGAGCAGAGTTCGTCGATTCCTCGGAATACAACACAGCTACTTTTTATAGCATTAGCAACTGCCAACCAGGCCTTAAGAATATTTCTTTTGGAAACTTCCTGATCAAGCAGGTTGTTCAGGAATTACAGAGTGAATTTCCTTCGATAAAAACTTTTGTAACTCTTTCACCAATTCCTGGTTTCCAAAAATGGTTGGATACTTCTTCTGAGGAAGAGTTAGCTGAACTTGTAGAACTAAAAGAACTGGTAAATCAGCTGGCGGAGAATTCAGAAACTATCGAAGAGCATGCTGAGTATATTCGTAAGGCAGTGCTTAACTACTTACTGCAGGCCAAGAAAGGCAAATACCCCGTCGATCCTGTTACCCGTTTTCATCTTGGAAACGGTGCTTCAATTCACCAACTCCACACATCAGCTGATCTGAGCGAGAAAGGACTCAAGCAATCCCGCGGTACCATGGTCAATTATCTCTATGACCTGACCAGCATAGAGACAAACCATGAGCGTTATGCCACGGAAGGGGATATCGAGTTCAACGACAAGCTGAAATCCCTCCTGATTAAGGGCTGAATCCAGCTCTACTCTCTACAACACTCTATCCATCCATTTTTGTGTTCTACGGCCTTGCTACAGAGGTGAGGCTGAATAATCTCGACTGTCCTGATGCCGCAAAAGCATTTGGATTATTGCTTATTATTAATACCAAGGTTAAAATAATGTGCTTGATATGGACTACTCAGCGAATTACTACGCTTTTAGCGGCGACAAACTGCTTGCAGAAGGTAAACTCCAGGATATCCTGCGCTCATTAAAAGAGTATGAAAATCATGCTTTTGAGGGCTCTTTATTGCTCTTCAATGGAGCTTCGGGCCAGCAAATCGATATAGATCTCTCTGGCAGCAATTCAGAGCTCCTGGAGCGCTATCGTGACCCCAATTTACCCGGTGAAAATAGTACGCCTGAGAGCGGCTCTGAGCCCGGGAAACGCGGCCGGGGGCGCCCGAAGCTGGGTGTAGAAGGCAGGGAAGTGACTTTGCTCCCCAGGCACTGGCAGTGGCTGGAAACCCGGCGGGGCGGGGCTTCCGCTACCTTGCGGCGCCTGATCGATGCTGAACGCAAGGAATGCTCCGATGCGGATCGGGTTAAGAACGCCCAGGACGCTACCAATCGCTTTATGTATGCCATTGGCGGCAATCTGCCTGGTTTCGAGGAAGCAATACGTGCGCTTTATGCCCGTGATGGCAACCGGTTTCGGGAGGAAACCGATCTCTGGCCCGTTGATATCCGGGATTGCGCCCGCATGTTTGCAGAAGCTGTGTTCGAATAGCGTTATTGAGTAATACGCTTGAATAAAACTGCTACAATTTCAGTTGCTTAAATTCGGTAACATACCCCAATGCAATCAAGTGCCAATGAATCCAAATCCCTCCACGGGATAAGCGAAGTTTTCAGCGATGAAGAGTTGCTGGCACAGTGCCGGCGCATTATTGGCTCCGGCATTCTTGGTCGCTCTAAACACTATTCGGCCTTGCTGGAGTATTTGGTCCAGTGCTCGCTCTCGGGCAAATCCCCGAAAGAGATTGAACTTGCCGTAGATGTACTGGATCGCGGTGACGATTTCGATGTGTCCGCTGATTCCACCGTCAGGGTTTATGTGCATCAACTGCGCAAAAAGCTGGATAGCTACTATGAGAATTACGAATTGGATTCACCGTTTCGAATAGTTATTCCGAAAGGGCAGTACACGATTGCGGCGCAACAAAAATCCACGCCTGCCCTAAGCAATTCTGAAAGCAGAGAAAGAAAGTCTTTTGTTAATTTCAATACTGGATTGTTAGCTACTGTCATTGTCCTATTGGTGGCGAATTTGATCTACATGACAGCCAGTAATCAAAACACTCAGGTTCAAGCCGCACAGGTTGCGGCAGATCATCCAGTGTGGAACAGCATACTCGAAGACGAGCAACCCATACTGCTTGTTATGGGCGACTATTATATTTTTGGTGAACTAAACGCGAACGGCAATATTGCGCGTATGGTGCGCGAATTTAATGTGAATTCGAGATTTGATCTGGAAGAAATGCAGTTCACGGATTTCGAACGGGCGGAAAACTATTTGGATCTCGATCTCAGTTATATGCCGGAAGGCAGCGCCTTTGCCCTGGCACGGATTGTTCCAATACTCGAAGAAAGCAGCAAGCCGGTAAACATTACCATGATGTCCGACTTAACCACTGCCGATATTCGTGACAATCATATTGTTTATGTCGGCTATATCTCTGCGCTGGAAAAACTTACCGACATGACGTTTGCCGGTTCAGGTCTTCGGGTGGGAAGAAGCTACGACGAACTGCTAAATACCGAAACCGAGGAATACTACACCAGCGATGCGGGCTTACCGGAAGAAGGGGAGCCTTTTAAAGATTACGGCATGTTCTCAACTTTTCCTGCCAGTACGGAAACGCAGGTTGTACTTATATCAGGCATGCGTGATGCAGGATTGATGCATACTGCACAGGCACTTTCTGATTCTGAAGCATTGGATGATCTGGTGGTCGCAATCGATAACGATACCGATGAAGCCCTGGCTAGTTTCGAAGCGCTGTTTGAAGTGTTTGGAATGGATCGAATGAACTTCGATGCAAATCTGGTGTACGCAGAACTACTAGACACCAATCAGATCTGGACCGCACCGCAACCGCCACAGCTCAATTAAGAACAAATAGAAGTATCTCTTTCGATTGTCTCGAAACTAGAATGACAATCCAGGTTCACTTATTAGTTACTGATTAAACAAATTAGCGAATACGATTTGCCTTTACCGCATCCCGGCGAGCTTTAATTGCAAGTCTCTTGGCTTTAGCTTCGCCATATTTGTTGATGGAGAAGTAAGTATTCTTCTGTTTGCGGCGGACGCCTTTACCCTCCTGCCAGGTTGCAACCCAACTGTTATCTTTGTCGGAGTAACTAACTCCAATTTCTCCCGAACTGTTTAGGGGGGAAATTTTCCGTGGACTGTATTTGGTATAAGGCCAATCAGTGCCATAGATTTTTTTCCCTTCCTGGTCACGCTTTTTCTTTGCCGCCTCAATCGCTTTTTTCTTTCCCCCACACTTCTTGAAAGGGAAAGACTGTTGAAAACTTTTGCCGTCGTACTTAATGCGTACCCAGGCGCAATTTGTTCCTCCGGATTCAATAATACTAATGTGGTGAAGTGAGCTAAGCTTTTTCAAAAGAACCTCTCTGTCGCTCTATGCTGGCCACTAAGTCAGGTTAGGCTCGAGTTCGACGTGATTTTTATTTTTATTTTTATTCTTTTGAGTATATAGAAGACCGTGAGCCACTCTTTATTGCAAAAAAGAGTAAAAACTCGCTCTAATCTCGTGGGGACAATCAGTGCGCAAAAACCTATTGTATACCCATAGTATAGGACGGGACAATTTGAAACGAGTTGACCTTAATCAGATAAATTAACAGGCGTGAGCCGCCATATGCTGGATCACGCCGGGCTTGCGGCTTTCCACGTGAGAGATGCTGTAATCGTAGTGTTTAGCGCTGGGATCGATATCCACCGCTTCGTCAATCGCGGCCGCCAAATCTGCCTGGGCAGCTTGCTCAGTCAGGTAAGGGCCTGAAATTTTAACCTGTAGGGTCGGCTCGTTTGGAGCGGTCGCTACTATGTAGAAATTCTTTGCGTTCACTTCTTAAAACCACCTGCCATCCAGCAGATAACTCACTTCCTGCCGGTAGCTAAAATCTCCTTCTAGATAGCTGTTGGCGTGCTTACGGCTAATATCGGCCGCGTATTAAAAACCAACAGTCCCTGCAATACAAGATCGGAAAGCTACAATTTTCCTTACCGGATCTTGCTTCCATAATTCTCTTATCGAGCTTCTTAATCCAAGCTTAATCCCACGGATTTCAGCAAGTTGCGTCCTGAATCACAATTCTGGTCGATTCCCGGGTTTTTGGCCGTATTTCTCAAGTTTTGCAGCCAGTTTTTAAGTAATACGCCAGATGGTGCTTGTTGGGATTAGCGCGGGCTCGAATTCATGCGCAAGCGTGGCTGATGTGATAAATGCGCCTGCATGCTTCTTGTCATAGAATAGAAGCCCAGCGGGCCTCCTATATGCCCACAAAAGAAGAATACTAAATGCTTGATACACGCCCACTGCTGCTGAAGACTGAATTCCCTGCCATCAAGCGCGGCGTCCTGGAAACGCTGCAGGTGAACCTGGGTTATAAGTGCAATCTCAGTTGCACCCATTGCCATGTCAATGCGGGTCCAACCCGTACCGAGCAAATGGATAAAGCCACCGTCGATTTGGTGCTGGATTTTATCCAGAGACATCCGGTCAGGACGCTGGATTTAACGGGAGGTGCCCCGGAGCTAAACCAGCATTTTAAATACCTGGTTACAGAAGCGAGCAAGACCGGTATCGAAGTCATCGACCGCTGCAATCTGACGATTCTGGAAGAGCCCGGTTTTGAAGACATGGCTGAATTTCTGGCAGAGCAGGGAGTTACTGTCACCGCTTCACTTCCCTGTTACATGGAACAGAACGTGGAAAAGCAGCGGGGTAAGAACGTTTACTGGGAAAGTATCGCCGCACTCAAAAAACTCAACCAGTTTGGCTATGGAGTTGATGCTGATAAACAGTTAAACCTGGTTTTCAATCCAGACGGATTAAACCTGCCGCCTGCGCAATCCAGTTTGGAAGAAGATTACAAACAGGAGCTGAAAACGGATCACGGCATAGTTTTTAACCAATTGTTTACTATTACCAATATGCCTATCAGTCGCTTTGGCGGGATGCTGCTCGCCAAAGGTCTTTATCACGAGTATATGACAATTCTGCGTGACAGTTATCGTGAAGAAAACCTGGAAACGGTGATGTGCCGGAGTCTGCTGAGTATCGACTATCAAGGTTTTGTCTATGACTGCGATTTCAACCAGATGCTAAAGATGCCCCTGGTGTCTAACGGCGAGACAAAAACACACCTGCAAGACCTACTGGGTCAGGACCTGCAAGATAATCCCATCGTCATCGGTGAACATTGTTTCGGTTGCACCGCTGGCCAGGGAAGCAGCTGCGGTGGTGTGCTGGAAGGCTAAGCCGTCGGTTCCGTGAATTCCCTCTCTATCATAATTCCGGTGCTTAACGAACAGGACTGCATCGTGGAGCGACTTGGCGCACTTCAAGCTTTTCGGAATGAGGTCTGCGAGGTCCTGTTGGTGGATGGTGGGTCAACGGACGGAACAGTTGAATTGGCAACACCCCTGGTGGATCGATTGCTAAGGAGTGAGCCGGGTCGAGCCCGACAAATGAACAAAGGGGCAGCGGCGGCCAAAGGTGACGTCTTATTATTTCTGCACATGGATACTATTCTCCCTGCAAATGCACAGGAATTGCTTTCTGTATCATTTGATCAGGCTAATGAAAACCTGTGGGGGTGGTTCAGGCTCAAGTTTACAAATAAGGCATTCGCATTCGCTGTAATCAGTGCCAGCATGAACACCCGTGCCGCATTAACCCGAGTGTGCACTGGTGATCAAACGCTTTTCGTTTCCAGAAAGCGCTTCACTGAGATCAATGGATTCCCGGAAATAGCCTTGATGGAAGACGTTGCTATTTCCAAAACTCTCAGGCGTATTGATAAACCAACAATCATTCCTGACATTGTGCAGACATCCTCTCGCCGCTGGGAAAAAAATGGAATCCTCAAGACCGTTTTGTTTATGTGGTACCTGCGCCTGCTCTATTTTTTTGGAGCAAACCCTAGCAGCTTAGCCCGGCTCTATTACCCGAATTCCGCGGCGGAAGAGGGTAATTCGGCAACAAAGGCTCGGACTTCTGCTAACTACCGTTATCCCGATGCCAGGATCCTGCTATTTGCCAAGGCGCCGGTGGCGGGCGAGGTGAAAACCCGCCTGGAGCCAGAACTGGGTAATGAAGGGAGTCTGGCGCTGCATCAGGCCATGACCACAAGAGTAATCGCATTGTTACAGTCCCAGTCCATCGCGCCCTGGGAGCTCTGGGTTTCTTCTGATCGCTCTGAAGAGTTCTTTCTAAGTATATGTAATAAAAAGGAAATTAAAATACAGACCGGGGCAGATTTGGGCCGGAAAATGGCCCATGCCAGCGCTCTTAGCCTGGCCGGGGACGGGGTAAATTCGGTGCTGATAATAGGCTCAGATTGCCCATCCTACGACGCCGAATACCTGGCCGAGGCAATAGAATGTCTACAAAGCGGCAGCGATGTGGTGCTCGGGCCGGCGGAAGACGGGGGCTATGTCTTGGTTGGTATGAATGCCCCCTATAGCGGGCTATTCGACGGGATTGACTGGGGAACTGAGCGGGTATTGGCGCAGACCCAGGCAAATATTCGCAGCCTGGGTCTGATTTCTTCTTCTTTGCAGCCCCTTTGGGATGTGGATCGGCCGGAAGATCTGGCCCGCCTGGAGGAGCTGGATCCGCCTTTGCAGTGGAGTAGTACATAGGGGAACCCCAGTCGCTCGGTATCAGGCGGGTTTTCGGGATTCCCGGATCGCTTCAATTAGGGTGAGGAGCTCGGCTTTTTCACACAAAATCGCCTGCAGCTGGGATAAATCCCGGGATTCCAGCTGTTCTCTTTCATTAATAAGGCATTGCTGCAGAGCTTCTACCAGCCTGGATTCAGTCTGAATTAAATGAAGAAGTTGCGGGTATTGGGTCGCTAGGAATCGATGGCAGATTCCAGGTCCATTATTTTGCCTGCGAGCCGCTCGGAATCAATTTCATACTCACCTGCCAGGATGCGATTGTGCAGCTCAACGACTTTGGCAGTGTCCATATCCGGAAGCTGCTTGATACGAGATTCGAGCGCAGTCATGTCGATTGACTGACTACTCAATGCAAGCGTATCACTGGACGAACTCGCCTGGCTGGTATCAACCGAGCGCCGCTGTCCGCCTATGCTGGAGATCACGCTATTCTTGGCGTTTCTATTTTCCGGGGGAGTGTGGCTTGGATTTGGGCCTGTTTTATTCACTTCTACAACACTTCCTTCGCGTCCAATTGCCCATTATTTGTTGCGCCGGTTCGATTCGCGTCTGGCGAACACTGCCGCAATTAATCCCTGGTTTTGCACTTTTCATGAATGAAGCCATGAATGGCGCCACGAAAGGAAATAGTGCTCCAGCTGCTTAGTTTAATGAATTTCGGTGCTGACTAAAGCGTTTGAAATTTGCCTGATTTAGTCTGGCCCAACAGCAGCGGGTCTAAATTATAACGACTAGAAATTGGATATCTTTAAGTCGATTTAATTCGAATCTGCCACTATTTTTATAAAGCTGAGCTTTAACTTTAGCCAACATTAAAAAGTAATTATAACTTATTGTTATAATTAAATATTTACTCTACTTGCCGAGATAACAGTTGCTTGTACAATCAGGTTCGAACTGCTGTTTCTGGCGTTAATGGTCTCTATCCTGCAGGGCCTCGCCTTGTTGCCTGATGAGGATAGATGCTGTCTCTGCAACCAGTTGAACGAGGTCGCCTCGCTTAACGACTTTTGGTTTTTGCAGTATCTCCTGTGAAATCGAAGTTCCAGCGGTAAGCGAGTACTTCAGCTCCATACCCACGGCTGATTCCGCTTCCAGAACTGGTGTTCTGCGAAGAGTGGAGATATCGGTTTCTGCTATGCCGAAATGGTCAGAATCCAGGAGGGTGCTTCTGGGTATATTGGTGCTGGCCAGCAGAATTACCTGGAAAACCTTTAGCTCCGCCGGCACAAATTTACGCCAGGGAGCCGCGCCATTGCATTGCGCCTGAATCTGGATCCTTCCGGGCTATTAAGTTATCGTACCTCTGCCTTAAGCGAGGAGTTGGAAGGCATAGCAGATGAAAGAGTAGATATGGAAGAGCGCCTCGAATCATCGGAAGAACGATTGCGTGCTTCTTTTCTCGCTAACGATTTAATCATCTCTAACTTAAATACAACGTCGGGTTTTTTATCTTCGCAATTACGATTACTGGAAAACCTGGTGAATTCATCAAGCAAGGATGATAGCTAATTTTTTATAGGAATTTTTGTAGGAATTTATTCAAGGAAGAAACCATGTGCTCTAAACAAGTTGCATTAGTTCAATACAAGAAAGTCGATACCGAAATAGCGACGCTCAAGTCTTCCTGGGATCAGATTGAGCCCGAACATTAGTGCGGGAATCGCCTAATTTTTAATCACTTATAAACAATCCCCCTGGTTGGTCAATTTCTTCCAAAAATTGATTAAAAGCGTCTACAATGTCTAATTGTGAGACTCGAAAGACAGCGTAGCGCAAGGAAATCACAGAGATCTTCGTTGCTAGACTACTTCGGATGTCTTCGAGTTATTTCATCTGTATTTTCTGTTAAGGGATTCAAACAAGCACTGTAATGGTTGAAGAAACCAGAATCTTACTAATCGACGATGATGAGCGTTCACGCCACGATCTCGAGACGGTGCTTTCTTTTCTCGGCGAGAACACTGTTTGTGCCACTTCGAGTAATTGGCATTACCGTAGTTCGGAAGCAGTGGGTCAGGCCTCCCAAATAGCCGTAGCAATAATCGGCGTATGCGATTTTATTTCCCTGGAACAATTACTGGCTGACATTCATCAGTGGGAAGCAGGAACTCCGTTTGTATTGGTCGGTGATCATGAGCTGCCTGACTATCTGGATTCTGAATTACTGACACGAATTACGGCCACCCTGGAAGCAGATCTCAGTTACCAGCCCTTACTGGATGCCTTACACAAGGCAAAACTTTTTCACGAACATTACAACCGTCTGCGGGATTTTGATGGGGTAAAAGATTTCAATATGTTTCGCAGCCTGGTTGGTAAAAGCAATGCAATTCAACGTGTGCGCCACATGATGGGCCAGGTTGCCAATACCGAAGTGAGTGTCTTGATCACCGGAGAGTCGGGTACCGGTAAAGAAGTAGTTGCCAGAAACCTGCATCTGAATTCTGCTCGAGCCGACAAGCCGTTTGTACCCATCAACTGCGGTGCTATTCCAAGGGAGTTACTGGAAAGCGAACTTTTTGGGCATGAGAAGGGTGCTTTTACTAGTGCCATTTCTTCCCGAGCCGGTCGTTTCGAATTGGCGGATGGTGGAACCCTGTTTCTCGATGAAATCGGAGACATGCCACTCAATATGCAGGTAAAACTTTTGCGGGTATTACAGGAAAGAAGCTTTGAGCGGGTAGGTGGAGTAAAAACCATTCAAACCGACGTGCGTATTCTGGCGGCAACCCACAAAGACCTGGAAAAGATGATCGAAGAAGGTGAGTTCAGGCAGGACCTTTATTATCGAATTAATGTATTTCCCATTGAGATACCATCTCTTCGGGAAAGAGCTGAGGATGTAGCTCTATTACTTAATGAGTTGATCACGATTATGGAGGCGGAGAAGAGAGGCTCGGTTCGCTTCAATTCCGGTGCCATCGCTTCATTATGTCGCCATCCCTGGTTAGGCAATGTGCGAGAGCTGGCAAACCTGGTTGAACGTATGGCGATACTCTATCCGCACGGTATCGTAGGTATTAACGATTTGCCGCGGAAATTTCGTCATCTTAATGATAAGGAAATTGGAGAAGTGGTAGCTGCGGAAGCCAGTGGTGCATCTGTTGTTGCTCTTGGAGACGCGCCGGCCAGTACTGCAGATGATTCAGACCAACAATCTCTATTGCCTCTCCACGGCCTGGATTTAAAAGAATACCTGGCAAACCTGGAAAAAGATCTTATCGGCCAGGCCCTGGATGACAGCGGAGGCGTGGTTGCTAGAGCGGCCGATCGCTTGCATATAAGACGCACGACCCTGGTGGAAAAGATGCGTAAGTACAATCTGCAGAAAAAACAGAATGAAGAGGCGAAAGCTTCGGTAGACCAGGCTGAGGCTGCTGCTGATAATTCGGCGGATGCCGATCATCTTGATGAGGCTACCGACAGAGCGGCCTCGGCTTGAGAACGAAGACTGAATTCAGTCCAGTGCTCTAATTTCTTCTCCGGCCAGGGTGCCACCATTCAATTCCAGCAGGATAGTTAATCCCGAATTCCTTTGTTCCATTCGAATTAGAACGTAATCCCAATCATCCGCCAACCAGAACACCGTCGTTCTGTCATCATCTTCATCGCGGATGCGTTCTACTTTAGTGCTGTTAAAGTTACCAAGTGGTGTGGCAACAATTTCCTTGTCGATTAAGCGGTAGCGGTAATTCTCAATCTCATCTTCATCGATTACTGCAAATGACAGATCGTTACTGCCAGAGAATAGAGCCTGGCGCAGCGCAAATTGATGGCTTAATTGGTCATAGCTTGCACTGCTTAGATCGATCGACCAGCTTTCATCATCTTCAGCACTCAGAGCAAGCATTGCATCCCAGTTGTAATTAACCGCCTGGGTTTCCTGGCTCAGACCGGTCTGCAGATAACTGTAGCTTAGCGGTCTGATTCTTGTGTCGGTGAATTGCAAAGTGGCAGTCTGTTCGATTCGCGCAATAAGCTGAGTTCCCAGCTTGGCTTCCAGCGCATTGGTCAGCAGAAAAGTGTCCACAGAATCCCGTGCCAGGCTTCGATTTGCCGTGGCAGAGATGCTGTTGGCACTCGCCTGGAACTGTAATGAATACTCTTTAGGCGATTGGGCGTTTACCGAAACCGCAAATGAGCAAAAGAAGCTTATGAAGAACGTCGGAAATTTAACCAGCTTCATGGATGGATGATGACACCGGTAGGAGCTAGCACTTCATGATCAAGCACTGCATGGCCGTCTTTCATCTCCAGGCGACCAGCGGCGAACCAGTTCACTACCTTGGGGTAGACAATATGTTCTTTTTCCAATACCCGGTCGGCCAGCACTTCGGCAGTGTCGTCTTTTAATACCGGTACGCTTTCCTGTGCAATTACCGGCCCACCATCGAGATCGGCGGTGACAAAATGAACCGAGACTCCGTGCTCTTTATCGCCAGCATCCAGGGCCCGTTGATGGGTATTAATACCTGGGTACTTGGGTAGAAGTGAAGGGTGGATATTGAGAATTCTGCCTTCGAAACGATTAACGAAATCCTTACCCAGTATGCGCATGAATCCTGCCAGGACTATCAACTCGGGATTAATCTCTTTGATTGCGTCACCCAGGGCAGCATCGAACGCATCTCTGGAATCGAAGCTGCTGTGATCGATTACCCGGGTCGGAATATTGTCCCGTTCTGCTCTTTGTAAGCCAAAGGCATCGGACTTGTTTGAAATTACGGCAGAGATCTTGAAGTTAGACGAGAGGCTGGAATCAATCAAGGCCTGAAGGTTTGAACCGTTTCCGGAAATCAGTACCACGATATGACAGTGAGTTTCTTCCACTTCAATTCCACTTAAATCAGGGCAACGGGCTCTTCATCTTCTGGTCGTTCGACGGTTTCTCCGATGAGCAGGGCAGAATCACCTTCGCGATTCAGAATGTCCAGTGCCTTGTCGGTATCTTCGTTTGCTACGCAAACAAGCATGCCGATGCCGCAATTAAAAGTACGATGCATCTCAGACTCTTCAATATTGCCCTGTTCCTGCAGCCAGTTAAATATTGCCGGTCGTTCCCAACTGTCCAGCTTGATGCTGGCCTGTGCATTGTCCGGCAATACGCGGGGAATATTTTCAGTCAATCCGCCGCCGGTTATGTGGGCCAGGGCATTTATTTGCACACTAGCCGATAATTCCTGCAGTGTTTTGACATAGATCTTGGTTGGGGCGAGCAGGGTTTCGCCAAGTGTGCTGGATGCAAAAGAAGCGTTTAAATCCGCTTTGGCCACTTCAATTACCTTACGTATCAGCGAGTAACCGTTTGAATGCGGACCCGATGACTTTAATCCGATAAGGCTGTTACCAATCGCGACTCTGGTCTGGTCGATAATTTCAGACTTTTCCACCACGCCAACGGCGAAGCCGGCGACATCATAATCTTCGCCGGAATACATGCCGGGCATTTCTGCCGTTTCACCACCGATAAGTGCGCAACCTGCCATTTCGCAGCCCGCACCGATGCCCGTAACCACGGATTTCGCCGTGGCAACATTGAGTCCGCCGGTAGCGTAGTAATCGAGAAAGAACAGGGGCTCGGCACCACAAACGATTAAGTCATTAACACACATGGCAACCAGATCGATTCCGATAGTGTCATGTTTATCCAATTCCATGGCGAGTTTCAGTTTCGTACCGACGCCATCGGTAGCCGATACCAGAACGGGATGGTTGTATTTCTGGGGAATTTCGCAGAGCGCGCCGAATCCTCCCAGGTCCGATAGAACCTCAGGGCGAAAAGTACGCTTGGTGACATCTTTGATTTCGTCGACTAGTGCGTTTCCCGCATCGATGTCGACACCGGCGTCCCGATAACTTATGGATTCGATTTTTTCCGAATCATTCGGGTCGTCATTATGGGTCATTCGTGGATTCTGCCTGCTAGAATTTCAGCATCTAAAACAGGCGGGAAGTTTAGCAAGAAGCGCCGTCGGAGTCAGTGACTATCTGAGCGAAATCCTTTATTTATGCGACTTCTCACGATTTACAGTAAAATCCAGCCCATGCGCAGTACTTCTTCTAAACATCTATTGAGTTTATTGCTCACTACGCTCGCTTTGTGCTGCTTTCCACTGGTAAGCGCCCTGCAAGTCACGGGCTTGTACGATCACCGGGTTGCAGTAAATAACGAAAGTGATGCCGAAAGAAACCGGGCCTTCCGCGAGGCCCTGGAAGCAGTCATCTTGAAAGTGAGCGGTGAGCATCGCTGGCTGGAGCATCCCAGTATCGAAAATGCACTGGATAACGCCCAGAGTTATGTGGAAGCGATTAGCTATACCAGCGAAATGGTGGAGTTGGCTGTTCCTCCGAATTCTGTCGGAACTGCTGATCAGAATTTGTTGGCGCCCATGGTGGAGCAGCGCTTTATCGAAGTGAATTTTGCGGATTCCCTGATAGATGAATTACTGGCCTCTGCCAATATTCCCGTGTGGGACAGCAACAGACCCAGCGTACTGGTGTGGATGGCACTGCAAAACGCAGAGGGTGAACGCACCATGCTTACTGCAGAAAGTAACCCCCAGATTGTCAGCTACATACAGGATTTTGCTGCACAGCGTGCGCTACCCATCATCTTTCCAGTGCTGGATTTTGAAGATCGGCGTAATCTTTCCGAAGATGCAGTCTGGAGTCTGGAAGAGGAAGCGATAATTACGGCTAGCGAACGCTACGGTGCTGACAGCATTCTCACCGGACGACTTCATTTTACCGCCAGTGGTGAATTGGTTGGCTTGTGGCAATTTATCTTCCAGGACGAGGCTGAAATCTTTGATGGCTTCGATGAAGATTTAAACGCTTATCTCCATACACCGCTGGACAGAATTACCAACCAGCTTGCCAGTTATTTTGCCATAGTGCCGGAAGCATCGAACCAGCAATTTGTGCGTCTGCGCGTGGAAGGCATTAGCGACTTGAGTGCTTATTCCTCGCTGTTGAGTTATGTCAGTGGGCTGGGTCTCGTAGAAAGTGTAAGCACTGCAGCACTCGATGGAGAACGACTGGAATTGGAGCTTGGATTGGTTGGTGACTCGGGTCAGTTATTCGAACTTATTGCCCTGGATCGAGATTTACTCCCGATACAAAGTTCACAGGCAGGATCTCGCGGCGTGCTTCATTATCGCTGGACTCGATAGTGTATGAGTGATGAAGAACCTATTCAGCTTACCCTGGGTGTAAGCCTTGACGATGAGGCGAAGTTCGAAAATTTCTACCTCACTGATGGGAATAGGCCATTACTTACGGAGCTACAGAGCGAATTTTCCATGCTCTACTTGTGGGGCTCTCCGGGATCGGGTCGCACGCATTTATTGCAATCATTGTGTCATAAGCAAGCCGCTGCCGATAATCCGGCAATTTATATTCCTCTGGCGGACTATGAAAACTATTCCACCGCCATGTTGGAAGGCCTGAGCGCGCTGAATGTTATTTGCATCGATGATATTCATGCAATATCCGGTAACACAGAGTGGGAGATTGCGCTCTTTGATTTTTTTAATGAGGCCAAACACAATCAATCGAGAATTGTTTTTTCGGCGGATTGTTCGCCGCAAGAGTTAAGTATCACCCTTCGGGACCTGCGTTCAAGATTGCAATCAATTCCTGTTTTCAGGATCGCCGCAATGAGTGACAAGCAATCCATCGGTGCGCTGATTTTTAGAGCCAGGCAAAGAGGAATGGCACTAAATGATGCGACTGCCGAATTTATTTACCGCCGATCTAATCGAAGTATCGAGCAACTAATGGAGTTGTTGGATAAGCTGGACCAGGTATCCCTGAGCGAACAACGTCGTCTGACTATTCCCCTGGTAAAAGAAACCATGGGCTGGTAATTATTGCCTGGATAAATTCTGAAGCTTTTTAACTTGCAGCACCAGGGAGCAAAACAAGCCCGTGCACAGGGCAATTTCGATTAAGCCCATCACAGTGCGTTCAGTGTCGAAAGCTACGAGAACACCGTGGGTGAAGTAGAGCAGTACGATAAAGCTCAGCCAGATATTTGAGCGCTGGATGTTGAGATGCAATCCGGGTGCGAATAACACCAGCGGTATTACCTGTATCAACCAGATAATCAAACTGCTAATGCTGATCGAAGAAAGTGCCTGGTAAGTGCTGACTGCAAAAAAGAGTATTAATCCGTAAAAACAGCACAGCGCTACAATACGGTAGCCTGCAATGGCGTCATTCTGTTGTTGTTGCCGCTGTGCTTGAGGAGAGTTCACTTGGCGGCAAGTTTCAGGCTCAGGCTGGCAACTCTTTTACCAAGGGCAGTGCATAGTTGGCTTTCATGATCGCTAATTTCTTTATTGTTTTCACTTCCAGCCACATGGGAGGCGCCATAAGGAGTGCCACCGGTCTGGGTGTTGTTTAGCGCACTTTCAGAATAAGGGATTCCGCAGTAAACCATGCCGTGGTGAAGCATTGGAATTGCCATGGTCAGGAGAGTGGATTCCTGCCCGCCATGCATGGAAGAAGTGGAAGTAAATGTGCCTACCGGTTTGTTTATAAGCGAACCCGATGCCCAGAGTGATCCGGTACTATCGATAAAGTACTTCAAGGCTGCAGCCATGTTGCCGAACCTGGTGGGACTACCCAGCACTAAACCGGCACAGTTTCTCAGATCTTCTTCATTGCAATAAATGGCACCTGTTTCAGGCACGGCCGCTGCAGTGGCTTCCGTATCCGCTGAGACCGGCGCGACGGTCCTTAGTCTGGCTTCGATTCCTGCCACTTCCTCGACACCACGGCCGATAAGCTGAGCCATTTTTTCCGTCGCACCATAACGGCTGTAGTACAGCACCAGAACATAGGGCATGGTTTATTCCTTGTCTTCCAGTAGTGCCAATATGTTTTCCGGCGGTCTTCCCAGGATTGCTTGCTCGCCTTTGACTACAATTGGTCTCTGGATAAGTTTCGGGTGTTTGCACACAATGTCGAATACTATGGTCTCACTCAGGCTCTCATCATCGAGACCAAGTTCACCGTATTCCGGTTCACTGGTGCGGATTATGTCCTTGATGCCTATGCCCAGTTTCGCGAGTAGTTCAGTTAACTCTTCGCCACTTGGTGGGGTATCAAGGTAGTAGACGATTTCAGGATTAACATCATTTTCTTCGAGTAAAGCCAGGGTCGCTCTGGATTTTGAACAACGGGGATTGTGGTAAATTTTAATGGGATCCATATTTGTTCCTGTTCACAAGTCTAAAGCGCTAAAGAAATTTCTTAGATCCAAGTTCGCGACTAACTACTAATTCTAACTCAGATTGGAATCCTCGAATCAATTCCAGGTCCGAAGAATCGGAAATTTGATTTAATTCGTCGGCATTCAGCTTTCTCAGTGCCTGCCAGGTTTCCACGATAGTGCAATCCGCAACGGCACGGGTAGGTAAAAACCTGGGAGGATTGTCATTGGTAGCGCTAATCAAGTCTATCTTTATTAAATTTTCCAGGGCAATTTCAATGGCGGAGCCGGAACATTCCAGAGAAGTTGCAAGTTGCTCTTCTGTCAGCGCCTCTTCTCCGGCAGAGAAGCGCCGAATAATAGTAGTAGCAATGGCCAGGCTCAGCTGTTCCTGTTGCGAGATACTAAGGTTTAGCTTCTCCCTACCTGTTCGGGTTTTACCTGGATTCTGGTGATAGAAGGCGATATTGCTACCCACTAGTGCCACCAGCCAACCTATATAGATAAAGAATATGGTTGCGATTGGTGTCGCAAAGGCAAGATAGATCGACTCTCGGGCTGATGCGACGAAAAATCCCTGAAATACCGAGCCCATCAGCTTCCAGATAATAGTAGTTACGAAGCCGCCAATGAAAGCAGAGCTTAACTGCACTTTAGTATTGGGTAGGAAGCTATAGGCGAATGCAAAGGCGAGGGACATTAATAGAACGGGGGCGAGCAATGCGCTGAATTCCAGTAGTACGCCGCCATAGAGCAGGCCTTCCAGGAAGCGCTCGAAGAAATTGGTGTTTACGTAAGAGGTGATACTTATAGAAAGAAACAGGAGCAGGGGGCTAACGATAACGGCGAACAGGTATTCGCTGACACGACTGGACCAGGACCGACCTTGTTTAACCGCCCAGATGTAATTGAATGAAGATTCGATCTTCAACATCATGTCCAGGACGATGTAGATCAGAATGCCGACACTGGTAATACCGATAAGTTCTACCTGTAAGTTATCGACATAGGATAAAACGTCACTGGTGAGTTCATTTGCTCGTTCCCCCAGGGGTTGCAAGAGCGTGAGCAGTGTGGGCTCCATGGCGTTATGCACACCAAGGCTTTTTAGTACTGCAAAGGTAAGCGCCAACAAGGGAAAGAAACCAATTACAGTGGTAAATACCATGCTCATGGCCCGTAATGAAAGTTGCCCCTGAAACAGGTCGCGCATAACCGCGGTGAAAATCTGGCCGGATCTAATCAGGAAGCGTAAGGGGAATGGAGCTGATTTTAAATCAGCTGGCCACAGCCAGGCATTTAAGTTTGTTCTTAAATTATTTATGAGTTCTTTTATGCGGCTTGGTTGTGGCGTCATCAAAATTCAGAATTTGCATGAATCGGGTAGTATAAGATAGCCAAATCGGCGGCAAGACGATATCAGGGCAATTATTTACTGCGACATGGATCAAATCGAGAAAGCGCTTACAGGATTAGTAAAAGGTAGGGTGCAGGGCGTATTTTTCAGGGCCGAAACCCAACGCATGGCTCAACAGTTCGGTCTATGTGGTTGGTGCCGTAATACCGCAGAGGGTCATGTGGAAGTTTTGATAGTGGGCGATGAGTCGAACTTGAATCGCATGCGTGACTGGCTCAAGCAAGGTCCTGAGCTAGCACGAGTCGATCAGCTGGAATTGGATTATTGTGATAATCCCGGGCTGGAAGGTTTCGAGATTCGCTATTAATTACCCGCGTCAATAGTAACCGCGTTGCCAAGAAACTCCATTAGGCTGGCTTTTTCGATCAGTTGTTTCTCACCGCTACAACGATTTGTGTACTCCACCACACCATCGGCCAGGGATCGGGGAGAGACTACTACCCGGTGAGGAATACCAATAAGCTCGGATTCAGCAAATTTGACCCCCGGGCTGGTCTTCTTGTCTCTATCATCCAATAGAACTTCCATTCCCAATGCCTGGGTCTGGGCATAGATTTCTTCCGAAAATTCCTGCACCTGTTCGGATTTATGGGCGTCGATTTGCACGATAACCAGGTGAAAAGGCGTAATGTTCTCCGGCCAGATGATGCCTCTCTCGTCATGACTCTGTTCGATGCAGGCGGCAACTATGCGGGTCACACCAATACCGTAACAACCCATTGGCATAACAACTGCTTTGCCGTTTTCATCCAGTACAGTTGCTTTGAGTGCTTCGCTGTATTTCTTGCCGAGCTGGAAAATGTGTCCCACTTCAATGCCGCGTTTAATTGAAAGCTTTCCCTTACCGTCCGGACTTAGATCGCCTTCCTGAATTTTTCTGAGATCGGCGCTCTCACTGTATTTGCATTGCTCGGACCAATTCTGGTTCACAATATGTTTTTCAGGAACATTGGCTCCGCAAGCGAAATTTTTGAGATCGCTAACGCTATGATCGGTAATTACGCGAATAGTGAGTCCCTGTGGGCCGATAGTACCGGGAGGGCAGCCAACTGTTTTTTCAATTAGTTCATCATCAGCAAAAACCAGGGGTGATGCGATTCCAGGTATTTTTTGCGCCTTAGTTTCATTTAATTCCTGATCACCCCGTAATAGTAGTGCCACCAACTCATCTGTGAGCTTGCCTTCCTTGTCACAGGCATGTACCAGGAGTGTCTTGACCATTTTTACCGGATCGATGCTTAACAGTGACGCTACTGCATCGATAGTCTTGGCGTCGCCGGTATCGACTTCCTGGGCTTCCAGTGCGTCTTCATCGGCATTGACTATGGCGAGCCCGCCTTCTGCCAATTCAAGATTAGCTGCGTAATCACTATCACTGCTGAAGACTATTTCGTCTTCACCGGAATCAGCTAAAACGTGAAACTCGTGTGAGGTGCTACCGCCAATATTGCCAGAGTCCGCAATGACCGGACGAAAATCCAATCCGAGTCGGCTGAATATATTGCAATAAGTCTGGTGCATGAGCTGATAGGTTTCTTCCAGCGATTCTTCGTTGACGTGGAATGAATAGGCATCCTTCATGATGAATTCACGGGATCGCATAATGCCGAAGCGGGGTCGACGCTCATCGCGGAATTTTGTTTGAATCTGGTAAAGGTTTGCCGGTAATTGTTTGTAACTGCTGAATTCGCTGCGCACGATGTCGGTTATAACTTCTTCGTGAGTTGGCCCCAGGCAGAAATCCCGTTCGTGCCGGTCCTGGAAGCGTAATAGTTCCGGACCCATACCTTGCCAGCGACCGGATTCTTCCCATAATTCAGAGGGTTGGACCACTGGCATGACGACTTCCATGGCGCCGGACTTGTCCATTTCTTCTCTGACGATCTGGGTGACTTTGTTCAGAACCCGGAACCCCAGGGGTAACCAGCTATAGAGTCCGCTTGCCAGCTTCCTTATTAATCCGCTACGGACCATGAGCTGATGGCTGACAATTTCAGCATCTGCTGGAGTTTCTTTGACGGTGGCAAGTAGATATTGGCTGGCGCGCATTCAGCTATTTCCAGAAACAATTTTTAGGAAAAAGAAAGGCAGCCTCAGGCTGCCTTTCTAATTTAACAACTGATTCTAATTAATGCACGAGTGATCTCGTTGCATCGGGTTATTACAGTGCAAACTCTTTGAGTTTTTTCAGAGGCAAAACCTTCACTCGAGTAGTGGCGGGTTTGCGCGGAATGTCCATTAGTTCACCTGGACGGAATGGATTAGGTACGCCTTTGCGGGCAGGTCTGGCAGGTCGAGCTACAGATTTAATTTTAAGAAGGCCTGGCAGGGTGAATTCACCAACAGCACGCTTTTTAATGTGTCTTTCGATAACTACAGCTAGCTCATCTAATACTGCAGCAACTTCTTTCTTGCTTACATTAGAGTTAGCAGAAATCTCATTCAGGATTTCAGTTTTAGTGTATTTTTTCTGAATCGCTGGTGCTTTTTTCGCGGAACCAGCACTCGCTTTTTTGCGTGTTTTAGTTTTTTTAACAGCCATGCCCAATCTCTTTTATGTAATACAGTGTTAGTGGATTTATTTCCCGATAGGGAAATAACAAAATTTTTGTGATGCCTTAATGAGAAACTATATTCCTTGCAGTCACTCAGGGAGTGTATTTATAAATCATTCACTAACGCCTAGCAAGCATTAATGCTCGCATTGCTTTATCGGGAATAATATTCCAAAACATCGGTAAAAATAGTGTAAATCTTTGAGACTTTATTCTTGACAATCTCAGATTCATAAAGGTTTTTGCTTGAAATCAGCCCGCTTACTTAAAGTATTTTCTTAAGAAAAATTCTTTCTTCTTTGTGTAAATATTTTTCATTTGGAAGAGTCTGGGTATTTTTGGTGGAAAATTATTAATGTGAATGATTTTTAAAATTAAATTAGCGGCCTTACCGGGGACAGAATATTTTGAATGGCTAATTCAGTGGATCGACTCTGGCAGTATTGATTCTTAACGACAGTCGTCTGTTCCAGGGTAGTCAGAATTCAGTAAAGCAGGGGTGCGGCCCTAGAGGAATAGGGTATAATCGCCGGTTTTTAATGGCTGGGGCTGATTTTTGCGGCTATTTTTTAGTCTATAGCTCACGAGTTTACTGTGAGTTGGTCGGCAATTTCATGGCGCGAGCGCCGATATTGGGGAACTGGTCAAGAAGCTGAATCATGCCTATTTATGAATATCAGTGTGAACAATGCGGTCATCGCATGGAAGCATTGCAGAAGATCAGTGCTGATCCTCTGAAGGAATGCCCGCAGTGTGAGCAACAATCTTTAAAGAAGTTGGTCTCTGCAGCCAGTTTTAGACTAAAAGGCGGAGGCTGGTACGAAACCGATTTCAAAACCGGCGATAAGAAGCAATTAGCGGAATCTGATTCTTCGGGTAAGGAAGCAAAAGAAAGCAAATCAGACGGCGAAGCTAAATCGAATACTGAAAAGGGTGGCGCTGATTCGAAGTCTGTTGCGAATTCAGGCAAGAAAGAAGCGAAATCTGAAACCAAGCAAGCTAAAAATGATTCTTCGAAGCCTGGTCAGAAAAAGGCCAGTTGATGTTCGAGGCTCATAACAGCAGGAAATAGCAGCAAGAAGTAGTTAACAGGAATTTATTATGCGTAGTCACTATTGTGGCGAATTAAACGAATCCCACGTCGACCAGGATGTAATGTTGTGTGGGTGGGTGCACCGCCGGCGGGACCATGGCGGCGTGATTTTTTTAGATTTGCGAGACCGCGAAGGCATCGCCCAGGTTGTTTATGACCCGGATACCGAGGAAAGTTTTGCCATAGCCGAGGGTGTACGTAATGAATACGTCATCCAGGTAAAGGGAAGGGTACGCCTCAGACCGGAAGGCACCATTAACGAGGAAATGCCTACGGGAAGAATCGAGGTTCTGGGTAAGGAGCTGGTGGTACTCAATGCAGCGGAAACACCACCGATGCAATTAGATGAGCATGCCGAAGTAGGTGAAGATGTGCGCTTGCACTATCGTTATATCGACCTGCGTCGCCCGGAAATGGCAGAAAAACTGAGATTTCGATCCAAAGTCGCCAATACCATCCGTAATTTCCTGGATAATAATGGCTTTCTGGATATTGAAACGCCACTACTCACCAAGGCCACTCCGGAAGGTGCCAGAGATTATTTGGTACCGAGTCGTACTCATCCAAATCGATTCTTTGCCCTGCCGCAATCGCCACAATTGTTTAAACAGATCTTAATGGCCTCTGGCATGGATCGTTATTACCAGATTGCGAAATGTTTTCGCGATGAAGATTTAAGAGCAGATCGCCAGCCAGAATTCACCCAGATAGACGTAGAAACGTCATTCATGGATGAAGATCAGATAATGGAAATCATGGAAGAAATGATTCGCCATACCTTCAAGTCTTTATTGGGGGTGGATCTGGGTGAGTTTCCGCGCATTTCTCACGAGGAAGCCATGCGCCGTTTTGGCTCCGATAAACCGGATCTGCGCATCGATCTGGAGTTGGTAGACATTGCAGACCTGATGAAAGCCGTTGAGTTTAAGGTATTCAGTGGTCCAGCCAACGACCCTGCCAGCCGAGTCGTTGCCTTAAGAGTGCCTCAGGGTGGCAGTCTCACCCGCAAGATCATCGATGACTACACAGACTATGTCGGGATCTACGGTGCCAGGGGACTGGCCTGGATAAAGGTGAATGACCTGGATGCTGGCCTGGAAGGGCTGCAATCTCCAATTCTTAAATTCATGACAGAAGATGTTATTTCTTCCTTATTAAGTACTCTGGGTGCGGAAACCGGTGACATTATTTTCTTTGGAGCCGATAAAGAAAAAATCGTAAACGAAGCGATGGGAGCGCTTCGCATCAAGGTTGCTGAAGACCTCGATCTCATAAAAGGAGACTGGTCACCGCTGTGGGTAGTCGACTTTCCCATGTTCGAAGAAGACGGTGACGGTAATCTGACCTCCTTACACCATCCATTTACATCACCGGCCTGCGATGCCGAAACCCTGGAAAAGGATCCCAAATCAGCTTTATCACGAGCCTATGACATGGTCTTGAATGGCACTGAACTGGGTGGCGGTTCAATTCGTATAAACCAGCCTGAAGTACAGCAGTCAGTTTTTAAGGCCCTGGGAATTAGCGAAGAAGAAGCAGACGAGAAGTTTGGTTTTTTGCTCGGTGCATTATCCTATGGTTGCCCTCCTCACGGAGGAATCGCATTTGGCTTCGATCGATTAATTATGTTGATGACTGGTTCGACTTCGATTCGAGAAGTCATCGCTTTCCCGAAAACTCAATCGGCTTCCTGTCCGCTTACGGACGCACCGGGAGCAGTTTCGGCGAAACAATTGCGTGAATTGAATATTCGTTTGCGTGAGCAAACGTCATCTTCTTGAGTCGGTTTAGGTCGGAGTAGGTCATGGCGGGTCATAGTAAATGGGCCAACATTAAACACCGCAAAGCAGGGCAGGATGCCAAGCGAGGTAAGATCTTCACCAAGATTATTCGCGAACTGACCGTCGCCGCGAAATTGGGCGGCGGCAATCCGGCCGATAATCCCAGGTTGCGTGCGGTCGTTGATAAAGCGCTCGGGGCAAACATGACCCGCGATACCATCGAGCGTGCAGTCGCTCGGGGAGCCGGGACTGCCGAAAGTGATAACCTGGAAGAACTCATCTACGAAGGTTATGGGCCCGGCGGTGTTGCCATACTTTGCGAAACCTTAACGGATAATAAGAATCGAACCGTAGCTGAAGTTCGTCATGGATTTACCAAATTTGGTGGCAGCCTGGGGACAAATGGTTCTGTTGCCTATTTGTTTGAGAAAACCGGAGTGATTAATTTTGCACCCGGTTGTGATGAAGAGCGGATAATGGATGCCGCCCTGGAAGCAGGAGCGCACGATGTGGTTAATAATGAAGACGGTAGTATCGACGTACTCACTACTCTCGAAACATTTGGCGCGGTACAGGACGGATTGAAAGCGGGCGGTCTCGAACCGGAACGGGCTGAAATGACCATGCTTGCTTCCACCGAGGTCGACCTGGATCTGGAAGGGGCTCAAAGCCTCTTGAAATTAGTGGAACATCTGGAAGATCTGGATGACGTGCAAAACGTCTATTCCAATGCCAATATTTCTGAAGAGATTGCCTCCCAGCTTTAACTGCCGATAACCTGATATACCGGCTAATTCCTTTCTACAGAGTATTTAATGGCCATAATTTTAGGCATTGATCCAGGTTCACGCGTTACTGGTTACGGCCTTATTAATTCTGTTGGCAACAAGTTCGAATACATCGACTGCGGTTGTATTCGAACGGAATCTGCCGCGCTCCCAGAGCGCCTGAAAATAATCTTCGAAGGCTTGTGTGAAGTTATCGAAGGTCATGCTCCTCAACAGGCGGCCATCGAAGAAGTATTTATGGGGCGCAATGCCGCCTCGGCGCTCAAGCTCGGGCAGGCCAGGGGAGCTGCCATGACCGCCTGCCTCTCCCATGAATTGCCGGTTGAAGAATATTCAGCACGCAAGGTGAAACAGGCAGTAGTAGGAGCAGGCGCCGCTGATAAGGCGCAAGTGCAACATATGGTTAAAGCGCTGTTATCGATCAGTGATAACATTGCTGAAGATGCGGCTGACGCATTGGCGGTGGCGATTTGTCACGCAAACACTCAGACCAGTTTGGTACGCATGGCTGGCGCGAAGTCCTTTAGCAGGAAAAGATTACGCAGGTAGACAGATTCAAGTGATTGGACGTATCCGTGGCAAGTTAGTCGAAAAAAATCCACCGGAGATCCTGGTGGATGTCGGTGGAATCACTTACGAATTGCAGGTGCCTATGAGCACTCTGTATCAGTTACCGGACTTGGGTCAGGAGCTGGTACTTCATACCCATTTCGTCGTGCGGGAAGATGCACAATTACTCTATGGTTTTTATGACAGTAAAGATAAAGCCATGTTTAGAGCGCTGATCCGTGTCAATGGTGTAGGCCCAAAAATGGCATTGGGAATTCTGTCGGGCATGGAGGCGGATGAGTTTGTCCGAACCGTGCGCAACAATGATGTCACCGCCATGGTAAATATGCCTGGAATAGGTAAAAAGACGGCGGAACGTCTTATTGTTGAAATGAGAGATCGATTAAGCGAGTGGGATGCCGGTGAAGAGACGACGGTCAGTTCCAGTAGCGGCGGGGATTCAGCTATTACTAAGGATGCGGAAACTGCTTTAATAGGATTGGGCTATAAACCGCAGCAGGCAGCCCGGGCAATTACCCAGGTATTGAAAGAAAATCCGGACATCGTTGATAGTGAAGACCTGATTCGTTTGTCATTAAAGAGTATGGTTTAGCAATGGAAGACGACAGACTCATCTCGCCAGAATCGAAAGAGCTGGAAGATTCCCAGGATCGAGCGATCAGGCCGGTATTTCTGAAGGACTATGTGGGCCAGCAAGATGTCAAAGATCAAATGGATATCTTTATCAATGCGGCCCGTAATCGTAGCGAAGCACTGGACCATACACTTGTGTTCGGTCCGCCGGGTTTGGGTAAAACAACGCTGGCGAACATCATTGCCAATGAATTAGATGTTGCGATTAAAACCACGTCGGGACCGGTACTGGAAAAGGCCGGTGACCTGGCAGCCATGCTAACGAATCTTGAGTCTGGTGATGTTTTGTTTATCGATGAGATTCACCGACTCAATCCCGCTATCGAAGAAATTCTTTATCCAGCGATGGAGGACTATCAGCTGGACATTATGATCGGCGAAGGCCCGGCTGCGCGGTCAATAAAACTCGATCTGCCACCGTTTACCCTGGTTGGTGCGACTACCCGAGCCGGACTATTAACGTCTCCATTGCGAGATCGATTCGGCATTATTCAAAGACTGGAGTTCTATTCCATCGAAGAGCTGTCGAGCATCGTGCAACGCTCCGCAGATATTCTTGGTACTACTATAGATGCAGAGGGCGCGACAGAAATTGCTAAAAGATCCCGGGGAACGCCACGGATTGCTAATCGACTGCTGCGCAGGGTGAGGGATTATTCGGAAGTGAAAGCAGATGGCGCGGTAGATTTCGATTGTGCCAGCAGTGCGTTGGATATGCTCAGTATCGATAAGAACGGTTTCGATCATATGGATCGCCGATTATTGATGACCATGATCGAGAAGTTCGAAGGCGGACCGGTTGGTATCGACAGTCTGGCGGCAGCGATTAGTGAAGAAAGAGACACGATCGAAGACGTGCTGGAGCCCTATCTAATCCAGCAGGGTTTTATCATGCGAACTCCCCGTGGACGGGTGGTCACCCAATACGCCTACCGTCATTTCGGCATAAAGCCATCTCAGCAGATAGAAGATCTTTTCTCCAAGGATCAAACCCACTAGACCCCGTTTTAAGGAATTGGCCTTAATCTGAGGAAAACCAGTGTAATTGCCCTAATTTGGCCATATTTGACCAGCTTTGAGCCTGTTTTTATCGTCTCGAAGCTACTTTTGACGGGTTAAATGCGTTTTCACGAAACTATTTCACATTTTGGCCGAATAAACCCCTGAAACCCGCGGATTTCCTATGGAAAATCATTGTCATAATCTATAGTCCGCAATCCTGAAATCGAGCGTATCGGAGCTAAATAAGTGAACGATGGCATCAGCCTAATCGAACTCATACTGAATGCCAGTCCGGCAGTTCAGATAGTGATGTTAATCCTGTTCTTCCTGTCCATTGCCTCCTGGGTAATTATTGTCCAGCGCTGGCTGGTTTTGTCTTCGGCGCGAAAAGGTGTCTTCAGTTTCGAGCAGCGCTTCTGGTCTGGTATGGACCTCAGTCAGCTCTATAAAGAAGGCAGCCAGATGCAGCAGGACAATCTGCAAATCGTTGGCATGGAAAACATCTTCCGCGCTGGCTTTAAAGAATTTATGCGCTTGCGTCAGCAAGGCGCAGTTGATGGCGAAGCCATTATGGAAGGGGCGCAACGGGCGATGCGGGTTGCATTTTCCAGGGAAGAAGAAAAACTGGAAAAGCATTTGGCCTTCCTGGCTACCGTCGGTTCCGTTTCTCCTTACGTGGGTTTGTTCGGAACCGTAATCGGCATTATGAATTCCTTCCTGGGTCTCGCAGCTCAGGCCCAGGCAACTTTGCAAGTGGTTGCGCCTGGTATTGCGGAGGCCTTGTTTGCAACCGGCATGGGTTTGTTTGCAGCAATACCCGCAGTGGTCGCATATAACCGTTACTCTGCCTTGCTGGATATGGTGACCAGCAGTTACATCACTTTCAGTGATGAGTTTTCCAGTATTTTGCATCGCCAGGTTCATAGCACTTAAATACTTCGTTAAGCGGTCTTTTCTATGGAAGTAATGGTTCGAAAAAAGCGCAAGCCCATGAGCGAAATAAACGTCGTTCCCTATATCGACGTTATGCTGGTGCTGTTAATCGTATTCATGGTTACTGCGCCAATGCTTAACCAGGGAATCGATGTAGATTTGCCCCAGGCTAATAATGAACCGCTGGATATCGATGAGAATTTGGAAACCCTGGTGGTTTCCATTACGTCTAACGGAGAATACTTTCTGAGTATTGGTGCCACCGGAGATGACCGGCAATCCATGGACCTGGAAACAATTGGCCTCAGGGTTAATCAAATAATAGGTGCAAATCCTGATATCCAGGTACTGGTAGAAGGTGATACCGATGCCGATTGGGGTGCCATGATTACACTTATTACTTCCTTAAACGCGGCCGGTGTTACTAACCCCAATTTTATAACTCAACCGTTAAACGAAATATAAGAAGTTGTGTTGTTAAACCATGAACAATGCCTTCAACAATTTGGTAATTTACAACGGCTATCCTTTATCGGTAGTCGTGGCTGTCGCGTTCCACAGTTTTATCCTGGCATTCCTGATCTGGATTCAGTCAAGCAGCAACATCGATAGCCTGGAGTTGGTTCAGCCTACTATTATTAAGGCGCTGTTTATTGATGAAAATCCCCAGGTAAGAAACGAGCGAGTTTTAGAGCGACAACGCCTGGAACGAGTCGAGCAACAGCGAATTGCCCGCGAACAAGAACAGCAACGTCAGCAGGAAGAAGCGGACCGGCAGGCCGAGTTGGAACGGCAACAAGCAGAAGCCGAAGCAGAGCGCGAGCGTCAGGCTTTGTTAGAGCGAGAAGAGTTAGAGCGGCAGCGCCAACTTGAACTGGAAAGGCAGCGAGAACGAGAGCAGAGGGAACAGGAACAAAGAGAGTTAGACGAGCAAAGACAGCGAGAACTGGCCGAAGCGGAACGTCGTCGCCAGCAAGAGGAAGCAGAAAGAAGGCGGCAGCAAGAAGCTACCGAAGCGGCGGCAGCAGAAGCTGCCCGAACTGAATTTGAACTGGTGCAAAGTGCAACCGCGATAATCCAGATGGCGGTGCAACAAGTGTGGAATCGACCACCCAGTGCCAGAAACGGAATGCGTGTGATTTTGCAGATTCGTATGCTTCCTACCGGAGAATTATTGGATGCTAGAATTACCGAATCCAGCGGCGATCCGGCATTCGATAGATCTGCGGAAAATGCGGTGTACAGTGCCGCTCCATTCACAGAATTGCAGAGTTTGCCGATTACTGTTTTTAATGCGAATTTCAGGACTCTGTCACTTATATTTCAACCAGAGGATTTGTTGAATTGAAACTAAGCACTTATTTATTAGGAGCTTTTTTCGCTCTTGCTAGCCTGTCGGCTCAGGCAGAGCTCAGCATTCAGATTACCCAGGGTGTGGATAATCCTATTCCCATTGCAATCGTTCCCTTTATGAACGAAAGCGGCGGCGTATTTAGCGAAGATGTTGCGCAGATTGTTATTAACGACCTGGAGCAGGTAGGGGAATTTCGGGCACTGTCTCGCTCCAACATGTTGAGTATGCCAAGTGACGAACAGGAGGTTTTTTACCGGGATTGGCGCATCCTGGCCCAGGATTATCTCCTGATAGGCAAGATTAACCAGCAACCTGGCAGTCAACTGGTGCAGGTGCAGTACGAATTTTTCGACATTAACCGGGAAATCAAATTGGCCGGTGAAGTGCTTACCGGCAGTGTTACCCAGCTCAGGGATATCGGTCACACCATTAGTAACGTGGTTTTTGAGCAGGTAACCGGCCTGCAGGGCGCTTTTACCTCGCAGATTCTGTATATCGTGTCCGAAGGCGCGGGCCCTGATATGACCTTGTTCAGGCTGGAAAAGGCTGACTATGACGGGGCCAGAGCCCAGACATTGCTGGAATCCGGCGAACCTATTATGTCCCCCAGCTGGTCTCCAAATGGCCAGGACGTGGCCTATGTGTCGTTTGAGACGGATTTGCCACGAATCTATATACAGAATATTGCAACTGGGCAGCGGCGCCAGATCACCAATTATCCCAATATAAACAGTAGCCCGGTGTGGTCTCCTGACGGGACCAAGCTGGCCATGGTCTTATCCAAGGACGGAAGCCCGGATATTTACGTTCAGGACCTCAATACCAACCAGTTAATGCGAATCACGGATCATCCGGCTATCGATACGGAGCCCAGCTGGACCCCTGACGGGCGCCATATCGTGTTTATGTCCGATAGAACCGGCCAACCCCAGATCTATCAGATGGAGCTTGGTGCCAATTCCTATAACGTGGAAAGGCTCACATACGACTGTTTTCAGTGTGCCAAGGCAAATTTCCTGCCGGATGGCGTGAATTTAGTGCATGTCAGGCGGGAAACCAGGCAAAGCCCGACCTACCAGATCGCAATTTTGAATATAGAGACCCTGCGGGTGATCACACTGACCAATACTTCCCTGGATGAATCCCCCAGTGTGGCGCCAAATGGCAGCATGATAATGTATGCAACAAAATTCAATGGTAGGGGCGTGCTGGACGCCGTATCCATTGACGGCCGAGTGAAGTTCCGTTTACCATCCTCGCAGGGCGATGTGCGGGAACCTTCCTGGTCCCCGTTTTTGAATTAAATAGCTACTGATTTTCAAATATAACGACAAAAGTCTTTGGAGGACTCAAAGAGTGGGAAAGCAACTTAATCAATTTTTTAAAGTGAGCCTGTTGGTGATATCACTATTTGCACTAGGTGCGTGTAGCTCAACTAGCGAAACGGACGAAGGCTCTATGGAAGGTAGTCAGGGTTCATCTAGCAGCAGCAGCGGCTCTGCTTCTTCTAGCGCAGGCTCTAACAGTGGTCAGCTAACTCAGGAACAAATTAGGGCTCAGAATGCACTGCGTCAGACTGTTTTCTACTTTGATTTCGACGTGGCGGAGTTTCAGCCAGCAGATCGTGAAACGCTGACTTATCATGCGCGGGATTTGGCCGCTAACCCTAGCAAGCGTGTGCGCCTGGAAGGGCATGCCGACGAGCGCGGTACCAGGGAATATAACCTGGCACTGGGTGAGCGAAGAGCAAACGGAATACTTAATTACTTTATCGTGAACGGTGCGTCACGCTCTCAAATCGAAGTTGTAAGCTATGGTGAAGAAAGACCAGCACAGTCAGGTCAAACTGAGCAGGCCTATAGCCGCAACCGTCGGGTGGAGGTCGTCGCTCGATAACAATATGAATAGAACCCTAAGCGCTGTAGTCAGCAGAGTACTGGTCAGTCTTTTAGCGAGTATTTTTGCAGCGACAGCTACGGCGCAAGTAGGGGGTGCAGTGGTGGAATCGCAAGGTTTCACCCCTGGTCAACAAGCTCAATCAAATTCCCAGACCTCCTCCAATAATGATGCCCTGTCATTATTGCTAGACCAGAATCAACAACTCCGATCAGAAGTACAGGCCTTACGTGCACTCGTTGAAGAGCAAGGCTTTGAAATTCGGAAATTACAGAGAGATTCGCTCAGTCGTTATACCAATGTGGATGATCGTCTCAGCGCCCTGGAGACTAATAGCGTTAACTCAAGTGCATCGACTGCTTCGCCCACATCGCCTGCATTAATCGATCCATTGCCTGACACTTCCGGGGGGAGTCCAGATTCATCAGTTGCTACTCCGGCCAGTCAAACACCAGTGGCAGGTATTTCCAGTACGCCATTAAATAATAGCCCTGCTAACACTGTAGCCACGGATAACAACTCAATTGCTACACCGCGAACTACAAATCGCAGTTCTGGTCGTGGTACTTTGCAACCCGCTGTATTAAGCGAGCAACAGTTATATCAAATGGCTTACGATTCAGTAATCAACTCAAATTTTGAGCGCTCCATTGCTGAATTCGACCAGTATTTAAATATTTATCCTGAAGGCAGATTTGTTACCAACGCACATTACTGGAAAGGACAGGCGTATCTCTATTTAAATCGCTTTAATGAAGCAAAAGACTCCTACGAAATAATTCTTAACCAGTATGAAGATTCGGCGAAGCTGCCTGATGCCATGTATGGATTAGGTCTGTCCTATCAAGGTCTGGGAAATATCCCACAAGCGCGTCAGTTGCTAAATGAAATCAAGCGCCGCTTCCCCAACACTGGCGTGGCAAATCTCGCCGATACTCGTTTACTTCAATTAGACTAAACACACTAAATTAATAAGGCCCAGTAGCCTGGGCTTTGTTTATTGCTGCATTGAAAAATGAAACCCAAGGCAAGCTTACGAATTACAGAAATTTTTCATTCTCTGCAAGGTGAAGCGAAAACGGTAGGCGTGCCTACAGTGTTCGTGCGCTTAACAGGTTGCCCATTACGATGCCAATACTGTGACACGGCTTATGCATTCGAGGGTGGTGAAATTATCTCTCTTGAAAAAATTGTAGAAAAAGTAGAGTCCTATAATTGCCGATACGTTACCGTTACCGGCGGAGAGCCCCTGGCTCAACCAAACTGCGAAACTTTGCTAAGCATGCTTTGTGACCGCGAGCTGCAGGTAAGTCTGGAAACCAGTGGAGCAATGCCTGTGCAGACATTGGATGATCGCGTTTCAATTGTTCTGGATTTAAAGACACCTGGCTCTCTGGAATGTGATCGAAATCATTACGAAAATGTGTCCTACCTCAGAGAAAAAGACCAGGTTAAATTTGTAATCTGTGATCGTAAGGACTACGAATGGTCCAGGGCGAAAATTGACCAGTTCGATTTAAGAAGCAAGACAGGGGAAATATTGTTCTCTCCATCTTTTGAACAATTGGAAGGGGCTGAGCTGGCGCAATGGGTATTGGACGATCAGATCGAGGTAAGAGTTCAGCTGCAACTGCATAAAATACTATGGGGCCAGGAGCCTGGAAGATAATCCCAAACTTTTTCTTAATTGTCAGATTTAAATGAATTTACAAACAAAAAAAGCAGTTGTATTGGTGTCGGGTGGTTTGGATTCTGCTACCTGCCTCGCCATTGCCCAGGCACAGGGATTGGACTGTTATGCCATCAGTTTCAATTATGGCCAGCGTTCCAGCAGCGAACTGGATGCCGCCACGAAGGTGGCACAAGCGGCTAAAGTCGCAGAACACAAAATAATCGATCTTAATATTGGAGAACTCGGTGGCTCGGCTCTGACTGATGCCGCCATCGAGGTGCCGGAAGAAGAAAGCCAGGGGATCCCGGTAACCTATGTACCCGCCCGCAATACGGTTTTTCTTTCCTATGCGCTCGCATGGGCAGAGGTGCTGGAGGCAAATTCGATCTATATAGGAGTTAATGCCCTGGATTATTCTGGCTACCCAGATTGCAGACCAGAGTACATCGCTGCCTTTCAGGAGCTGATAAAGCTCGCTACGAAAACCGGAGTCGAGGGCGGCAAAATTAGCCTGGAAACCCCGCTTATTGACCTGAGTAAGGCGGAAATCATCAAGAGTGGTACTAAACTGGGCGTAGAATACGGGAATACTGTTTCTTGTTACCAGGCAGACGATAATGGGGGCGCCTGCGGAAAGTGCGATAGCTGTCGTTTACGCAAGAAGGGTTTTAGCGAAGCGGGAGTAACTGATCCTACCCGTTACAGCTAGAACCACGCAAAAAGTCTCAACTTTCCTTGAGTTTTTTATTTTTGGTAGTACCATGTCGCACCGCGTGGGCCGTTAGCTCAGTCGGTAGAGCAGTTGGCTTTTAACCAATTGGTCGTGCGTTCGAGTCGCACACGGCCCACCAATTTTTTTCTCGTAGTAGTTTCTGCAATTTACAAATTCAAGCAGCGAGCTTTCGCTGCGCTCTCCCCGCCGGTAATTTGTTAGCTCCTTCTAAAAAAGAGAATGTGGTTCAGTTTGCATTCCCCGGTGCTTATTCTTCTATTTGTTTATATTGTTATCTTTGATAGCGCATTAAGAATCAAGTTCAAGGCTTTGTGTTAAAATGAACTTTTGTATTATTTCATTTGCCTGGTATGACAGATATTACTCCCTCATCCGATATGGACTCCCTCGCGGCGGATCTTGCCGCAGTGCGACAATTTCTCGATCGTGCCGAAGCTCCGGAAGAGTTATCTGACGCTGAACGGGATCGGTTGATTGCACAGATTAAGGAGTTAATGCAGGCCAGAAACGCCAAACTAATTGCTCATTACTATACGGATTCACTGCTTCAGGATTTGGCCGAGGAGACAGGCGGGTTTGTCGGTGACAGCCTCGAGATGGCGCGCTTTGGCAGGGACTCGGATTGCAGTGTACTGATCGTTGCTGGTGTCAGGTTTATGGGTGAGTCAGCCAAAATATTAAGCCCTGACAAAACAGTCTTGATGCCAACCCTTGAAGCCACCTGTTCCCTGGATATAGCCTGCCCAATAGACAAGTTTTCAGCTTTTTGTGATCAGCACCCGGATCGTACGGTAGTTGTTTATGCCAACACTTCGGCAGCGGTTAAAGCACGCTCCGATTGGGTGGTCACTTCCAGTATTGCACTCGAGGTAGTTGAGCACTTAAAGGATCAGGGTAAAAAGATATTGTGGGCGCCGGATAAGCACCTGGGCTCCTATATCCAGAAAACCACAGGCGCAGATATGTTGCTATGGGATGCAGCCTGTATTGTGCATGAGGAATTTAAATCTCGCGGGCTCAGGGATATGTTACAGATGTATCCCGATGCCGCCGTTCTGGCCCATCCGGAATCTCCGCAAGCGGTGTTGGACATAGCAGATGTTATTGGTTCTACCACACAGATTATTAATGCTGCAAAAACAGTGTCCAATGAGCAAATTATTGTTGCCACTGATAAGGGTATCTTCCATAAGCTGCAACAAGTAGCTCCAGAGAAGCAATTTATTATTGCGCCTACAGCTGGGAACGATGCCACCTGTCGAAGCTGTGCACATTGTCCATGGATGGCAATGAATTCATTGCAGTCGATGATAGATTCGCTACTTAACAACAATAACGAAATTCATGTAGATGCTGAGCTAGGCAGGCAGTCGATGATACCTTTGCAACGCATGTTGGATTTTGCAACAGAAAATGCGTTGCGAGTGAAAGGTAAGGCTTGATTGATAATTAGCGGTGAGCTGGGAAACTCATTGTTCTGATAAGGCCAGCATGCGCTGTTCGAGATCAGTAATTCGCTGTCTGAGGCGAGCCTGTTCGGCAAGAGCTGAACCGTTATCTTCTTCTATCCTCAAGGCGAATTGCAGCTGTTCCCGGGCATTTCTAAAATCGTAAAGCAATTCGAAATAGGCGGCGCGAGCTTGATGAACCTTGCTAATGTTGCCGGCCTGACCCCAGGTTTCAGCTAGCTGATACCATAAGTTATGATCGTTTTCCCGCTGCATGGAATGGGCTTCCAGCATTTCGCCAGCCTCGGTGTAGTTCCTCGCCTCAATTAAGGCATTCACGTAGGCGATTGTCAGGGCGTGATTATTAGGGTTTATTTCCAGATGTCGGTCGAGAAATTCAATGGCTTGTACAGGTTCATTCTGTTCCGTCAGAATTTCCGCCATGGTGACTACGTAGCTAATCCGGTTCGGATCTTTGTCCAGTAATGGCATTAAGGCTCTGGCGGCGTCGGCATAGCGCTCGTCTTCATAGTAGGCAATTGCCAGGCCATAACGATTCGAATCTCGAGTAAACTCACTGGTGCTTTCGCTTAGTAGCTTTTGATAATCGGAAATCAATGCCGATTTATCTGGCGCGTAATGTCCAACCACTCGCGCGCGGGTAATCTGGTATTCGAGATTCGAACCGTATTCCCGTTGTGGATAGCGAACCGCACGACCCCGGGCCTCGGCGATTCGTGTTTCGGTTACCGGGTGAGACAGTAAAAATTCTGGTGGTCTGCTGCGAAATCTTGAACGTGCCTGCAGACGTTCGAAGAGTATGCCCATGGCCTCAGGATCGAATCCTGCTGAAAACATATTGTCCTGCCCAACACGATCTGCTTCTGACTCATTACTGCGACTGAAGCGCAATTGATTTTCTACGGCCCGGCCCTGGACTGCGGAAATGGCCGCGGCGCCGTGTTGAGCATCCGAGGTTGCCATTATGAGCACGCTGGCAAGCAGTGATGCTAATTGGCCAACTTGTCCTGCCTGGGCCTGGTCTACACTACGGGCGAAATGACGTTGACTCACATGGGCAATCTCATGGGCCATTACTGAGGCGAATTCGGCTTCAGTCTGGGCATTCAGGAACAGGCCTGTGTTTACGCCAATAATTCCGCCGGGAGCGGCAAAAGCGTTGAGTTCTTCGCTATCAATAACCACAAATGAGAGCCGATGATCTTGCAGCTGGCTGCGTGATGCGAGCTTGTAGGTAACATTCTCCAGGTAATTCAATAGCACTGCGTCAGGAATAGTAGGGGCGCTACGGCGGATCTGCGCGAGGAATTGCTGGCCCATTTCGTATTCCTGATCCAGTGAGATTGTGCCGGAAATACGATCACCTAAAGAAGGCAAATTCTGCCCACTAGCGATAGGCACGCTGAAGGCGATGCCAAGCCATAAAATAAGAAGTTTTTGAAAGGTCCTGCTCATTGCTTATAAACTTCCTCTCCAGAAATCAGGTTACCACAAATACTCCTATAAAAAGAGTAAGTTATCTTCGAAATGCTGGATAAAGGCCATAGTCATTAGACCGTGAAGATTGATAAAATGTGCAGATGGACATTAATCCGGATATTGAATTGGACTTGAGTGGATTGGCTTGCCCCATGCCTTTACTAAAAGCCAAATTAGCACTCAATAACATGGAATCTCAGCAGATATTAAAAGTGGTAGCCACCGATCCGGGTTCTGAGAAAGATTTCCACCTGTTTGTCGAACAAAGCAATCACCAGATTCTTGATTTCCAGAAAGGCGAGAGTGCTTACTTTTACTGGATCAAAAAAGGCTAAGGGCGAGGCGGGTTTCCTGGCATGAAAAAATTGATCAACGATTTCTTCGATCGCTATTTTCATGATGAAGAGTCAATCATCCTGGTTATTCTACTAACCGTTGGATTGTTTATTCTGCTGCTGTTTGGAAGCATCCTGGCGCCACTAATCGCCGCAATAATTATCAGCTATCTCATGCAAGGTCTGGTAAATCTGTTGTTGGGCAAGGGGATGTCGCCAAGAATAGCGTTTGCAGCTGTCTATGTTCTGTTTGTTGGCATTTTCACGATGTTGCTATTCTTCTTGCTGCCGCAGGTTTGGAATCAGCTTCGACGCATGCTGGATGAGGTGCCAAACCTGGTAAACCAGGGACAAGCGGCGCTCAGGAATCTTCCAGAGAATTATCCGGACATTTTTTCGGAACAATGGGTGCAGCAGGCAATTAATAGTTTAAGTGGTGAAGTGCGTGGTTTCGGGCAAACCATCCTGGAGTTTTCCATTGCCAGTCTGCCTTCCCTGTTTGCCTGGTTTATCTTTTTAATACTGGTACCGATTCTGGTTTTTTTCATGATGAAAGATAAGCATGAATTGGTGCAATGGTACGGAAATTTTCTACCGCGCAATCGCCCCTTAATGAGTGCCATCTGGCAAGAAATGGACGAACAGATCGCCAATTATATTCGCGGCAAGGTCGTTGAAATCTTTATCGTTGGAAGTGCGGCCTATTTGATTTTTATCTTTGCTGGAATCAATTACGCTTTAGCCCTGTCAGTGCTGGTGGGATTATCGGTAATCGTCCCTTACATAGGTGCAATTACCGTCACAATTCCGGTCGTGGCAATTGCCTATATTCAATTTGGACTGGCGGGAGAGTTCTATACGGTTACCCTGGCTTACCTGATACTGCAGATCATCGATGGTAATGTCCTCGTGCCAATCATCTTTTCTGAAGCGGTTAATCTACACCCTGTGGCAATTATTGCAGCAGTGCTGTTTTTTGGTGGCATCTGGGGGATGGCGGGTGTCTTTTTTGCCATTCCACTGGCAACCCTTATCAAGGCCATCATCAATGCCTGGCCTAGCCGGGTTCAATCCAAGCCCATACCGGATTAGTTGCAGGCTGAATTTTCAAGTTTTGGTCCCGGTTTTGCCGATATGGTAAAGTGCGCGGATTAAATCGGGTGTTTGCTAATGACTCAAGAAATAACTGGCAGTATTGTCGCTATTGTTTCACCCATGCACGGGGATGGTTCGCTGGATCTTCCGGCGTTTGATCGCCTTGTGGATTGGCACGTGGATGCCGGCACCAATGCCATCGTGATTGTCGGAACCACCGGAGAATCGGCGACGCTAACTACGGAAGAACACTGTGATCTCGTAGCTCATTGTGTAGAGGTTGCCAATAAGCGCATACCTGTTATTGCCGGTACCGGCTCCAATTCAACCGATGAGGCACTCTATTTCACCAAATCTGCGGAGGAACGTGGCGCCGATGCCGCTTTATTAGTGACACCTTACTACAATAAACCTTCCCAGGAAGGTCTGTATCAACATTTTAAGACCGTGGCCGAAGCAGTTGATATACCGCAGATTCTCTACAATGTCCCCGGTCGTACCGCCTGTGATATGAGTGTTGAAACCGTGGATCGACTGGCGGATCTAGAAAACATCGTGGGCATAAAAGATGCCACTGGCGATATTCCCAGGGGTCATGAATTAGTGGCCAGGTGTGGTGATCGCTTATTGGTGTATAGCGGCGAAGATGCGATTACCCTGGCTTTGATGGAAGGCGGGGCCAAAGGCACTATTTCCGTAACTGCGAATGTGGTGCCCGGTTTAATGGCCGAGATGTGTGGATTAGCATTAGCCAGTGACTTCGGAGCAGCTGCTGAAGTGGACAGCAAACTGGCAGCTTTACATGAGAATCTGTTTCTCGAAGCTAATCCGGTCCCGGTTAAATGGGCGTTAGCTAAAATGGGACTAATCGAGCAAGGGATTCGTTTGCCACTGGTGGAACTTGATGCCAGCTATCACGTCCAAGTATCAGATGCTTTAGAGCAAGCGGGTATCTCATTGCCAGAAGCCGCTTGATAAGGGAACCAAGATTGAATACGAGAAATTTATTGGTATTAGCCGGATTAACTGTGCTCAATTCCTGTAACTATTTACTAGGGGATGAAGGCTTGTTTCCAGACCGGCAAGATGATTATCTGGCAGCGGAAACTGCACCTCAGATGGAGATTCCAAACCAACTGGACAGTTATACACTCGATCAGCTCTATGTTATTCCGGAGCGATTTTCATCTCTCACCGCACTTGAAGAAGTGCCCATGCCGCAAAAGATTGAAACGCGGCGCCGGGAAGGTGTAAGGATTCAGAGTCTGGCAGATGCACGCTGGATTGTAATCGATGCAACGCCAGGGCAAGTATGGCCTCTGGTCAGGGATTATTGGACAGAATTACAGATTGTTCTCGATTACGAAGATCCCAGTCAGGGAATTATGGAGACTTCCTGGGTTGAAGTGGGAGGAAACGATGAGAGGCGGCATAAATACCGAATTACCATCGAGCCAGGTTTGCATTCAGGGTATTCTGAAATCTATATTCTGCATAACGAAAACCTGAGTTCTGAGCCAGTTCCAATTGTGATTAGCTGGCCCGAGGAATCCAGCTCACAAGATTTAGAACGACAGATTCAAACTTCACTTTCCCAATACCTGGCAGACCGTAATGACGTTTACCAGGCTTCTTCCGCAAGCTTGCTGGCGGGAAGCATCGAGGCTGAATCCAAGGCGAATCTCATCGAAGATCCATCCGGCGACCCTATGCTGGAACTCAAGGTGGGCTATAACCGTGCCTGGGTGCAGGTCAGGCAGGCATTGGAAAGCGCCGAGATAACGATAGTAGCCAGTGATAGGGATCAATCCATTTTCAATGTTCAATTTGCTGGCATCATGGAAGAGGAAGATGAGCCTTCATTGATTGGACGCTGGTTTGGTGGGAGCGACGACGAGATTGCCGAGGTCAAAGATTTTAGTGTTCGCTTATTACAGGCTAATGATGTCGTTAATGTGGTAACTGAAGCCGCTGAAATCTCTGATGATTCGGTGCAACTTACCGAAGAATTACTGCAAGTAATAAATGACAATCTGAGTTAGTGCATTCGCTAACAAAAAATTAAGGCATGGAATTACAATTTCTTATCGCTAGCTTTGGCTTGCTGTTTGCTGCTTTGGTGGCAATCGTTGTGCTTGTCAGGCAACTCCAGACGGCAAAAGTTAAAGAGGTTGCAGCAACGGAAAGATTAGCTGCGAAAGAGATTGAGTTTGCAGCCTTGCAAAACAGCGGATCCGAACTCTCCACTGAAAACAATTCCCTAAAAGCTGAAATTCAAAGCTACCGGGAAGAGTTGGCAACTCTGAAGACAAGCCTGGAACTCGAGCGCAAACAATTCGAAGAAAAGTTGGATTTGCTGGACGAGTCTCGCGAACGACTTAGCGCCGCATTTAAAAATGTCGCTAATGAAATTTTTGAGGACAAGTCCAAGAAATTTACCGCCTCCAATAAGGACTCCCTCAACGCCGTTCTTAGCCCCTTGCAAGATAAAATAAAACAGTTTGAAAAACGGGTCGAAGAAACCTATGACAAAGAATCCAAAGAACGTTTTTCTTTAGCCAAAGAAATTGAGAATCTACAGAAACTGAACACCAGGATTAGTGAAGAAGCTGTAAACCTGACTAACGCCTTAAAGGGAGATAATAAAGCGCAGGGCTCTTGGGGAGAGTTTGTGCTCGAATCCATTCTGGAGAAATCTGGACTGGTAAAAGGAAGGGAATACGAGGTTCAGCTAAGTCTTAAAGATGAGGAGGGCGCCAAGGCGCAACCTGATGTAGTCGTTCATCTTCCGGAATCGAGAGATATTATTATCGATTCGAAAGTATCCCTGAAAGCTTGGGATGCACACTGCGCGGCAGATGAAGAGCTCATAAAGCAAGAGGCGCTTAAGCAACATGTGGCCTCGATTCGAAACCATGTGAAACTGCTCTCCAGCAAAGACTATCAAAACCTTGTTGGAGTCAATTCTCTGGATTACGTCTTTTTATTCATGCCGATCGAGGCCGCCTATTCCGCCGCCTTGCAGGAAGACACTGAATTATTTCAGTACGCCTTTGAGCGCAATATCATTTTTGTTGTGCCAACCACATTGTTAACCACATTAAAAACCGTGCAGAATCTCTGGCGACTTGCGCAGCAAAATCAAAATGCAAACGAAATAGCCGAGAAAGCCGGTGCGCTATACGACAAATTCGTTGCCTTTGTTGGTGATCTCGATGAAGTGGGGCAGCGCATTGATTCCACCAAGAAAAGTTTCGAGAAAGCCCATAATAAACTCGTTTCTGGTCGCGGTAACCTGGTTAAACGCGCCGAATCGCTTAAAGAGCTGGGTGCTAAAACTTCCAAGAAGCAAAAGTCCGATAAGCTTAGCGCTGCCCTTGAAGAAGAAGCAGATGCGCTAAGAAACAAACAGGCAGACTTAGAACACGACGAAGATACCGAAGATAAAACCCGCCACTAGAGCTGCCCAAGCTTAATCCCACTTATGTTGGAACCCATTCTAGAATTTCTAAGTTGTCAGACTCCTGAAGAGTGGATTCAGGAAGCGCTGAAAAAGCAGGATCACTTGCTAATCGATCATGCAAACTGCGAAAAAAAAGCCGCCGCCACGGCGATGAATCTAATGTACCGCCACACCACGCGACCAGAACTACTCAGCAAAATGTCGCAATTGGCACGGGAAGAGCTACTGCATTTTCAGCAGGTGGTGGAGATTATGTCTACCAGGGATATTCGTTACGTTCGGCTGGGCCCTTCGCGCTATGCGGCAGGCTTGCGGGAACTCTTTAATGGAAATGAGAAACAGCGACTGGTAGATACCTTGATCGCGGGCGCTTTTATCGAAGCAAGGTCATGTGAAAGATTTGCCCGTCTTGCGCCAGAGCTGGATGGGGAATTAAATCGTTTCTATTCAAGCTTGCTTAAATCAGAAGCACGGCACTTTCAGGATTACCTGGATCTGGCAGTCTTGTATGCAGAAGAAGATATTAGCCCCAGGATTGCGGAGTTTCGATCTGTAGAACATCGCTTGATTAACACGTCCGATGAAAATTTTCGTTTTCATAGTGGCGTGCCAGCCAGTAACTAGTTATTGCAGCTATCAGGCGAACTAAGATTACTACCTAGCTTCTCTTCCAAGGCTTCGAGTTCGCCACAATCTATAGAGTTATTTCCAATCAGGTTAACCGAGCTTAAATTAGGCATATTAAATAGGGGGCCGATATCAGTTATCCGATTGTTTAAGAGATTTATGCCGCTCAACACCGGCAAATCTTCCAACGGTGTAATATTGCTGATGTTGTTATTGCCAAGATCCAAAAATCTCAGGCTGATAAGTTCGTCGATATTTTCCAGATTGCTGATTTCAGAGTTTGCACATGACAGTACTGTCAACTCGGCAGCACTGGTAATTTGCTGCTGCTGCATTGCCAGGTTCACACAACCCTGCAGGTCGGCATCGTCAACCTCTCCAATAATTAGTCTGCCCTGGGGATCATAAATCGCTTGTTCGTTTACGGACACCACGAACTCATTGGAGCACCCAGTCATAAACAGTGCTGAAGTGAGTGTGATGATTCCTATTCGGTTAATGTGCATTATTAGCAAAACGTTATATGAAATTATTGTTTTAACTGCTTGTTTTTAAAGTGATTAGGTCTAAAAATTGCAAACCCACTTCACTGGTAATTGACCCATTTCCCAGTTAGTATGCGCAACTTCTTGCTTCGCGAAAAGTCCCATAATAATGCAGACTCACGCGAGTAATTTTCCAATGAATCGAAGGAAATTGGTATGAAAACATTAAAAGCAGCTGGAACGACGCTGGTAGCGCTTCTGTTAATGGCTCAGAGTGCGTCACTATTCGCCCAGGCTGGAGATTTAGACCTGGAAGATGAAGATAACCGAATAACGTATTCGATTGGCGCTAATATTGGTCAGAACCTGGTGGCGCAACAGATAGTAGATGGCATCGATCTGGACGTATTCATGGTAGGAATGCTGGATGCAATTTCGGGAGAGCCCCAGCTTGATCAGGCGACGATGATGGCTGCATTACAAACTTATATGCAGCGTCAGGCTGATGCGGCCCAGGCTGCATTGAGTGGAAATCTCGCTGCCAGTGAAGCCTATCTGGCGGAAAACGGCCAGCGTGATGGCGTGATAACTCTGGAATCCGGTCTGCAATATGAAATCATGGAATCGGGGCCTGACGGACCTTCACCAGCTACAACTAACTCGGTGTTAGCCCATTATCATGGAACCTTAAGTGATGGTTCGGTATTCGATAGTTCTGTAGAAAGGGGGGAGCCAGCATCCTTTGGTGTCTCTCAGGTCATCGCTGGTTGGACTGAGGCTCTGCAACTAATGAAAGTGGGTGACAAGTGGCGCCTTTATATTCATCCGGACATGGCCTATGGTGAATCTTCGCCAACTCCGGCTATTCCACCAAACTCCGCGCTTATATTTGAAGTAGAGCTTCTGGAAATTCGCTAAACACTTTGAACTCTGATCCATTAGAGCAATGAGTAGTAAGATCTTTAATGGTGAATTGCTGCAATTTTTGCAGCAATCACCTACGCCTTTTCATGCTGTCGCCAATCTCGCCCAAACATTGCAAGATAATGGTTTCGAGCAACTTGACGAGGGTGCTCCATGGAAGCTGCAGAAGAAAGGTAGCTATTTCGTAATAAGGAATGACTCTGCATTAATTGCATTCAGGACGGGTCAAGTCGATCCGGTTAATAACGGATTTCGCATTACCGGTGCTCATACCGACAGTCCCTGTCTAAAAATCAAACCACAACCAGAGATTAAGAAGCATGGCTACCTGCAGCTTGGTGTGGAAGTGTATGGTGGCGCATTGCTTCATCCCTGGTTCGATCGCGACCTCTCTATTGCCGGCAGGGTTCACTATGAAACAAAGAGAGGGGAATTAAAGTTCGGCTTGATTAATTTTGCTGAGCCTGTGGCCTTTATCCCAAGCCTGGCTATACATTTAAACAGGACTGCCAACGAAGCCCATAAGATAAACAAGCAAAAAGAATTGCCGCCGATTATCTTGCAGCAAGGTGAGAAGGCCAGGTTTAGCTTCGATGATTTGTTACTAAAGACCCTGCGCAAAAACCCCGCTAACAGAACTGCGGAATCTGTGCTCTCCCACGAGCTGTTTCTCTACGATACGCAAGCGCCTGGACTGCTTGGACTTAAGCAGGAATTTATTGCATCAGCCAGGCTGGATAACCTGTTAAGTTGTTTTCTTGCCTGTCAGGCACTGATAAAAAGTAATGCTAAGCATGCCAGCGTCCTGGTTTGTAATGATCATGAAGAAGTAGGTAGTGCGTCAACTTCCGGTGCTCAGGGCCCGTTCCTGCGCTCTGTTCTGGAGAGGGTGGTTCAGAGCTCTTCAGCTGCCAGTGATGCCATGGAGCGGGCTATTCACAACTCCGATCTCTGGTCGATCGATAATGCCCATGGCGTTCACCCGAACTACAGTGATAAGCACGACGATAAGCATTCTCCGCAACTGAACGCTGGCCCGGTAATCAAGATAAATGCGAATCAAAGATATGCCAGCAATAGCGAGTCTATAGCCCTGTTTAAGTCAGTTTGTAATAAGCGCAAAATTTCTTACCAGTCGTTTGTTATGCGTAGCGATATGGCCTGCGGCTCGACTATTGGCCCAATTACAGCCACAGAGTTAGGTATAAAAACCGTGGATGTCGGCATAGCGAGTTTCGGTATGCATTCCATCAGGGAATTGGCAGGCGCCAAAGATGCAGAAAACCTGAGCAGGGCCGTCACCGCATTTTACAATCGCTAAGCCTGTTGTTTCTTTAGCGCACGAATAATAAATCTGACCGGATTAATTTCGTTCATGACACTGTGACTCACCGGCAGTTGTTCATTTAGCATCAGGCTGGTTATGATTTCCGCGCTCATTCCGCAGCTTGCCAATCCATTGGAACCATGGGCGGCACTGATGTAGAGGTCCGGCCAGTAATTATCTGAGGACTTATCGTCCTGAAACTCTTTTCTGGCATTTCTGCTTAGTACTCCATAATTCTTTTTGATGTTCTCTAGATGAGGCAAGCGACCTACCAGGGGAATCCTGTCGGATGTATTACTTCTGATACCCACATGGGAATCGAGAATTCGATCTCCCAGGTAACGGTTATTTTTAAAATTTCGCCTGGCATATTTAAGGTTTTGAAGGTCATCTTCCTCTACTGGATTGAGATCGATATCGTTTCGATAACTGGCGGCTATCAAGTGTTGCGTTTCTTGCTTTGCCAGACTGGGAAAGACGGTTCGTGATCCGCAAACTACACTTGTTTGTTTTGCGCTTAGAGCTGAGCCAGTTACAGTGGAAGTCTGGCCAGCGACAGATTCAATGCTGAGTTCATTGCATTGGGGAAAATGTGTAGCGCCGGAACTGTTGGCGATGACAACTTGCCTGTAAGCGTAATCATTCCCATTGCTATCACTAAGAACCCAATTTCCATTAGATCTGCGCAAATCGACAATTTTGGAGTTCAAATAGAGTCTGGCATTACTCAACTCGATTAGCTTGAGGCAAAGTTCGACAGGAGATAGCCAACCAGACTTCGGAAAAAACCAGGCTTCGGTCTCAGAAAGCCCGGCCAGATCCTGTACCTTAGTTTTATCGAGTAACTGGATTACTGAATCAGGGTATAACTCCATGATTCGCTCTAAAGAAAAATCTGATTGTTTATTGAGTGCCTCGCGTAATTGGAGAACGCCACATTGATGCCAATTAAGATTCTCTTCATCTTTCAGTTGTTGAAGCAGGCAAATAGTATGAAGATAGGATTGCAGGAAAAATTCCAGGAGCGGGCTTTCAGTTTGAAACAGGCGAGGGCGTAAGGCGAATTGAGGAATAGCAGATGCAACCGCCGCCACGTGATCGCTCGATTCAAAGATGCTCGTACTTATTCCGCGATGCCCCAGGCTGTAAGCCAGGGAGCTACCAGCGAGTCCGGCCCCAATAATAGCAACCTCAGCCCTTTCGGTTGTATTTAGGGGAATCTGGTTCCAGGCTTTTGATTGATTTTCTTCCCCGGCAGTTCTGGCTTGCCTGAGGGTGGCGCGCAGCATGTGACGCTTGCGTCCGAAGCCAGGTAGTTTTTCGCAACTAAAACCAAATTGTTCCAGTCCGCGCCTGAATTCTCCCGCTACGCTGTAACTTACCAGGCTGCTCTCCTGTTTGCACAGTCGACTAATTTCCCTTAATAGTTCTTCCTGCCACAGTTCCTTATTATTTTTGGGATTGAAACCATCGAGAAACCAACAATCTATGCCACTTCTTTTATCCAGAGTTTGTAAGCGTTCCAGGGCATCGCCAAAGTGCAAGTCAAGAATCACAGAATCCTGTAATTGAATACGATGGCAGCCGCAACAGGGTGCCGGCAACAAAGGTATCAGGCGTTCGCTTAGTGCCTTGAGCTCAGGGTCTGACCAGAGACTGGATATACGCCTCAGGGATGCAGAATCCAGTGGAAATTTTTCAAAGGCGATATAGTGCAGCATAGCCTGGGCAGGTCTTTCCTTTTTCCACAGTTGCCAACAGGAAAGAAAATTGAGTCCCGTCCCAAATCCTATCTCGCCAATGCTAAAACACTTGTTTTTACTCAAAGAAAATCTTTGTTTCAGGTCACTGCCTTCAATAAAAACATGTTGGCTTTCTCCAAGGGGATCTTCGGCCGAAAAATAGACGTCACTAAACTTCTCGGAGGAGGGGTGACCTGTCTCCGACCAGGAAAGTTTAGGATGTGCTAACTTCATTCCGTGGACTTCAATGAACAAATGGCTGCGTAGGTTGGCTTATGATGCAGTCGTGAGCCGGAGTTCGCAATTAAAAAGCGAGCTAAAGTCTTATTATTGCAAGAGTAAGTCTATTTTCGGAATCAGGCTTTCGGCAGTTATTGGTTTTACGATGTAGCCATTAACACCTGCCTATACAGCTTTCTCGAATTGTTTCTTGCTTCCCTGCTTGCTCGGCATGATGAATGGCATGCTGGAAAATTTCTCTTCCTGACGAATTAACTTTAATACATCCAGGTCCGAAATTGTTGGCATATTGAGGTCGCATAACACCAGGTCATAGGGCTTTGCCTTTTCCTTTATTGGTCCAATCGCATTATGGTCATCATCTGCCTCGTCGAAATCGAGGTATCCGAGTTTCTGTAATAAGCTGCGTACTTTTCCGCGATCGCCGCCATCATCGTCAACAAATAGCAATTGGAATTCCGAATAATCTCTCTGATCTTCCAGGGGCTCCGGATTTTCAATATCTTCCACTGACTCAAGCGCTTCTTCAGGGGATTTTTCTTCTTTGTAGGCAAGGGTTTTCTTTATCGTAGCCTCAATCAGTTTGATAGTGGCTTCGTAATTTGCTCGCTCGCTGGAAGCATTGGTGGGATGCTACGGGCGCAAACGCAGTTTTTTGTAGCGCTGACCGAGTGCTTCGAGGGCTGCTTTGCTTTCTTCTTTACTAAGGTTTATCTGAGTAACGAAAAGGTATTTTTACTTTTAGTTAGAAGCTGCTCAATGAAATTGTAGTCACGAATAATCCGCAGCGAGGCATGGGCGTTAGGTCACTGCATTGTGAAAAAGTGCATGTTTATAAGTATTTGCTGTAAGCCCTATTCTGATAGCTGTTAAAAAAGCAGGCTGGCTTGGAAGTATGCGCTGGCTTTAAGGGGGCTATGCGGTAAAATGCGCGTTTTCGCGAACAAGGTGGCAGTAGTACATGCCTGATATCAATAATCAACTCAGCCAGCTTAAGGAATTAGCTAGCCGCACCGATAGTCTCAGGGGGTATCTTTGACTACGAGGTGAAGAAAGACCGTTTGGCGGAGGTGGAGCTTGAGCTGGGAGACTCCGCTGTTTGGGAAAAGCCTGAAATTGCTCAAGCCCTGGGTAAAGAGCGATCCAATCTTGAAGCAGTAGTTCATACCATCGACAAAATGTATTCCGGCATCGAAGAAGTCGAAGAATTACTGCATCTCGCCCTCGATGAATCTGACGAAGAGCTTTTTGAGGAAGCCAAGAAAGATCTGCTAGGCATGACAGAGCGTCTGGAATCCCTGGAATTCAGAAGAATGTTTTCCGGCCAGCTGGACGAATCCAATGCCTATCTGGATATTCAGGCAGGTTCCGGTGGTACAGAAGCCCAGGATTGGGCTGAAATGTTGCTGCGAATGTATCTGCGGTGGGGTGAGAATAAAGGGTTTAAGACCGAGTTAGTAGAAGTCTCTGGCGGGGATGTGGCAGGCATAAAGAGTGCGACAATCCATGTCAGTGGTGAATTCGCTTTCGGTTGGTTGCGAACAGAAACAGGCGTGCATCGGCTGGTCAGAAAATCGCCCTTCGATTCAGGTAATCGCAGGCACACTTCATTTGCGTCGGTATTCGTTTCACCGGAAATAAACGATGATATTGAAGTTAAGCTCGATATGTCCGATGTCAGAATAGATACCTATCGATCGAGCGGGGCTGGTGGACAGCACGTCAATAAAACTGATTCGGCCGTTCGACTAACCCATGAGCCCAGTGGAATAGTCGTGCAATGCCAGAGCCAACGCTCTCAGCATAAGAATAAGGAGATGGCAGTAAAACAACTCAAAGCCAAACTCTATGAGCTGGAAGAACTGAAACGAAAAGTAGAAGCGCAGTCGGTTGAAGAATCAAAGGCCGATATCGGTTGGGGCAGCCAGATTCGCTCCTATGTGTTGGATTCCTCGAGAATTAAAGATTTGAGAACAAATGTAGAAGTAACGAATACGAGTGCTGTATTGGATGGTGATCTGGACAAATTTATTGAAGCAAGTTTGAAGACGGGGCTGTAAGCTAACACCATGAGTGAAGAAAAAAACAACGAAGAGCATCAGGATGATGAGAATAAGCTTATCGCTCAGCGCCGCGAGAAGCTTGCAGCGATTCGTCAGGAACGAGAAGCTTATCCCAATAGCTTTAGCAGGGAATCGAAAGCATCTGATCTGATTGCCAGTTACGGTGAAAAAGAAAAAGCCGAGCTTGCAGAGCTGGCAGTGCAAACTTCCGCTGCTGGTCGTGTCATACGTATGCGGGGCCCATTCGTGGTTGTCAGCGATGGTGCGGATACTATTCAGCTTTATATGAATAACAAATCTTTCTCAGAAGAGAAGGCAGCTGAATTAAAGAGCCTGGATCTTGGCGATATTATTGGAGTAACTGGTGAAATTTTTAAAACCAACCAGGGTGAACTTACTATCCGGGTTGCTGATTTCCAGTTACTAACAAAATCCCTGAGGCCCTTGCCTGATAAATTTAAAGGCTTAACCGACACGGAAATGCGTTACCGCCAACGTTACGTGGATCTGATTGTCAATGAAGATTCGCGCAAGGTATTCGAAGTCAGATCCGGAATTATCCGCTTTATACGCCAGTACTTCGAAGAACTGGGATTCATGGAAGTCGAAACACCAATGATGCAGGTGATTCCTGGTGGAGCAACGGCACGGCCATTTATCACTCATCACAACGCGCTTGATCAGGATATGTACTTGCGCGTGGCGCCGGAACTTTTTCTCAAGCGACTTATCGTTGGCGGCTTTGAGAAAGTGTTCGAGCTTAATCGCAATTTCCGCAACGAAGGCCTGTCGACGCGGCATAACCCCGAATTCACTATGCTGGAGTTTTATCAGGCCTATGTCCGTTATGATGATTTAATGGATTTAACAGAGGAATTGTTTCGGCGCATTGCCAGCGAAGTTATAGGAAGTACGACTATCAATTATCAGGGCAGCGAATACGATTTCGAAAAACCATTTGCCCGATTAACAGTCCACGATTCAATTGTGCAGTATTGTGATGTGAAGGCCGAGGAGTTGGCTTCGAAAGAAGCGATTATTAACACGGCTAATAAGCTGGAAGTGCATTTTGATAATAATTGGCCTGCCGGCAAGATTTTGATGGAACTTTTCGAGCAGAAAGTAGAAGAACAGTTGGACCAGCCAACTTTTATTACTGAATATCCGATTGAGGTCTCGCCTCTGGCGCGACGCAAGGAAGGTCAACCGGAAGTCACCGACAGGTTTGAATTAATCATAGGTGGAAGGGAGTTGGCAAACGGCTTTTCAGAATTGAATGATCCTGAAGATCAGGCCGAAAGGTTTCGTGAGCAGGTAGAACAGAAAGAGTCCGGTGACAAGGAAGCCATGCACTATGACGAGGATTATGTAGCTGCCCTGGAGTACGGTATGCCGCCGACAGCAGGAGAAGGCATAGGAATTGATCGTCTGGTAATGTTGTTTACCGACGCGCCATCCATAAAAGACGTTTTGCTATTTCCTCACATGCGGCCCCAGCAAGAAAGTGACTGAAGCCGAGCTAAGTTCTTCCCGCGAAATCCGTTTAGAAGACTCCTGGAGACGCGCGCTTTCAGCAGAATTTTCGGCAGACTACATGGTGCAGCTGAGAAATTTTCTTTTGCAGGAAAAGCGTGCAGGTAAGAGGATTTTTCCCCCTGGTGACGAGATCTTTAATGCCCTGGATTTCACGTCAATAGAGAATACTAAAGTTGTTATTCTCGGACAGGATCCTTACCACGGCACGGGCCAGGCCCATGGTCTGTGTTTCTCGGTAAAACCCGGTGTGGACATCCCGCCATCCCTGCTTAATATTTATAAAGAGCTAAAGGCAGACTTGGGGATCACACCTCCGGCCCATGGTTGCTTGAGCTATTGGGCCAAGCAGGGTGTATTGCTTCTTAACGCAGTTCTTACGGTTGAGGCCCACAAAGCTGCATCCCATCAAGCTAAGGGCTGGGAACGTTTTACAGACAGAATTGTCGATGTGCTCAACAGCGAGAAACAGGGAGTAGTGTTCCTGTTGTGGGGAAGTTACGCGCAGAAGAAGGGAGCGATGATCGACAGGGGAAAGCACCAGGTTTTGCAGTCTCCACATCCCTCACCGCTTTCTGCTAGCCGAGGTTTTTTCGGAAATAAACATTTTTCCAAGGCCAATGATTATCTGGTAGCGAATGGTGAATCACCAATCGATTGGCAACTACCACAGCAAGCAGATTTAGATGGGTAAAGAATGACTGATCAACATTGTGTAGTAATTGGCGCCAGCCATGCCGGCGTTTCCCTGGCGATGCAGCTAAGAAAAGAGGGTTGGGAAGGAGGTATTAGTTTGATTGGTGCTGAAAGGGAGTTACCTTACCATCGACCGCCTTTGTCCAAAGAGCACCTGGCCGGAGAAAAAGAACTCGATGCCATGCGCCTGCGTCCCGAGAAAATGTTCGCGTCAAATAATGTCGACATCAAGCTCGGTATCACTGCCTTGCAGCTGAATTCAGACAAAATGCAGGTGAGTATTAGCGATGGCCAGGTTCTGGACTTCGACAAACTTGCTCTATGTACGGGCTCCAAAGTTAATACGATCCCGCTCGGCGGTTCCCTGGAAAACATCTTCTATGTGCGTACTGCCGCAGATGTATCGCTGATCAGTCCCGCTATACAGGATGCAAAGCACGCTGTAATCATAGGGGCGGGATATATTGGTCTCGAGACTGCGGCGGTTCTGAACAAGTTGGGATTAAACGTCACTGTTATCGAAATGACAGAACGTATCCTGCAACGAGTCACCAGTGAGCCTATGTCTGACTATATTCACTCCTTACATAGTCAACAAGGGGTAAGCATTCTTACTTCCACGGCAGTTGAAAGTATCGAAGGCGAACAGAAAGTTGAAAGAGTAGTGTGCCAGGACGGAAACACGCTTCCTGCTGACCTGGTAATCGTAGGAGTAGGTGTTAGCCCAAATGTTGCTTTGGCAGAATCTGCAGGGCTTAAAGTAGAGCAGGGCATTGTAGTTGATGAGTATGCCCAAACCAGTCATGAAAATATTTTCGCCGCTGGCGATTGCACCGTTCATCCCAGTTCAATCTATGATCGCCTGGTGCGCCTGGAGTCTGTGCAAAATGCCAATGACCAGGCTCGAATTGCGGCAGCTAATATCTGTGGCAAGCAGCAAATCTATGATGCAGTTCCCTGGTTCTGGTCTGACCAATACCATATAAAATTACAAATGACTGGATTGAGTCAGGGGGCTGATGAAATCGTGGTGCGCGGTGATGTATCTTTGGATCACGACGATGGTTTCGCTCTTTTCTATTTGCGTGAGGGGACGCTTATTGCTGCCGACTGTGTTGGCAGGCCGAAAGAATTCATGGTCAGCAAACAGTTAGTGAAAGATCGGATTAAATTACCCGGAGACGTTTTGTCCGATGAGGCGATTGAGCCGGCACAATTAATTGCTCACGCAGGCTAATCTTCTCCCGAGTAAATGCATCCACTGGTGCAGGTTTCTTTAACCTCAATTGTGCTTAGTTCAGGCAGGTCTGGCTTGAGCCTGGACCATATCCAGCGCGCGATATTTTCGCTGGTTGGATTTTCCAGACCTTCGATCTCATTCAGGTAGTAATGATCCAATTGCTTACGAATGGGTTTGAATGCCTTTGTAATGTCGGCATAGTCCATAACCCAGCCGCTCTCTTCTCCAATTGCGCCTTCAACACTTACTCTTACGGCAAAAGAATGACCGTGCAGACGGGCGCATTTGTGCCCCTCGGGAACATTAGGCAGGCGGTGCGCTGCTTCAAAACTGAATTCTTTATAGATTCGCATGGATACTGGTTAGCAGGGGTAGTACTGCTTACGGTTACAGGGTCGCAAATGGTACAAACAGTTCCATTTTATGTACAGCCCCTATTCACATATAATGCTTGTAAGGCAAGATCTAATCGCCAGAGATACCTTATCTACATGGCTTCTGCAAATTTCCTGAAACCCGTGCTTCGCTTCATCAGTAAAGACAAGCGACTACCAAGCTATCTGGGTATCTTTTTTGTCGTGTCTGTTTTGTGGTTGCAGCTCGGGGCGCCCGATGTGATAAACAATTTTGTCTTGAGACTGGAGTATCTGGTTTATGACCAACGGCTCGCTTTTTTGCCAAAAGCGGAGAAGCCTGAAACCAATAAGATTGTGATAGTCGATTTAGATGAGAGAAGTTTGCAGGCTGAAGGCCAGTATCCCTGGAATCGAATCAAAGTCGGTCAGCTTACAGAAAAACTAAGAGACTATGGCGCTATTGTTGTAGGTTTTGACATCACCTTTCCAGAACCTGATCGAAGTATTCGAGACCTGCTTGAGCCTATAGATCTGCAGTAGGTTGACCCGGTGTTTAATGAAACCTTAAAAGAAATTGAACCTGTAATCGATGCCGATCAGTATTTTGCCAATGCTATGCAGAGTGGAATCGATGCTGTGTTGGCAATCAATTTCAATCCTCAATCTACTGCCACTTACAATGAGCTCCCGCAATCCATAGTCGATATTGCCCCCGATTTGGCAGAGTCTATTTCGGTACGGGACATGACGGGCTTTACCGGTAATCTCAAAATATTACAGGATGCGGCTGCAGGTAACGGCAGTATGAATCAGCAGCCAGATGCCGACGGTATTGTGCGTAGAGTTCCTCTGGTTATTCGATTCGGCGACGAGTTGTACCCAACCTTATCACTGGAAATGGTGAGGGTGTTTAATTTCATTGAAAACTACGAGTTGATTACGGAGCGTTTAAATGAAAATGAAAGGGTTCGAGCCGTTCGCATTGGCTCCGGTCAATTTTCATTTGAAGTCCCAACTGATCGCATGGGGCAGGTGTTAGTCCCTTATGTGGGAGGTACATCCTTAAATAATAACGAACACTTTCCCTATATCTCTGCTACTGATGTTTTACGTGACACCTTAAGCGAGGAAGAGCGGGAAGCTCTGCAGGCGAGTTTTGTATTAGTGGGAACGAGCGCGCCAGGGCTTGGCGATATCCGAGCGATGCCCTTGCAGAGGGTTTATCCCGGGGTCGAAGTTCACGCTAATATGTTGAACGGCTTATTGAATTCCTTTACTACATTCGAGGTGGGCGAGGATGATACTTCCACTGAATCGATGTTTTCAGGCTTTGTCCGTGATTCAAATATTCAATTTCCCTATAAGCCCGACTGGGAAACCGGAGCACTCTTTTCCATTATTCTAATCCTCGGTTTGGGAATGGCGATTGCGTTTCCCTACATGGGTGCACCATCCATGGCTGCAACCGCACTGCTTCTGATCGTAGGGATTGTATGGTCGAACTTTCAGCTCTGGGACCTGTATAAGATGGATTTCTCTATGATCTTGCTGTTGTTTTTGATCTTCGGTGTGACCACGCTAAACATGATTTATGGCTTTCTGGCTGAAAGTCAGACCAGAAAGGCTATTAAGAGCATGTTCGATCAATATGTACCACCGGCGCACATCGATTCGATGCTGGAAGACCCTGACAGCTATACCTTCGACGGTGAGAGTAAAGAGCTAACCGTATTCTTTTGTGATATCAGAAATTTCACAACTATCTCAGTTGCACTGAGTGCGAGCGAACTAAAGACCCTGCTCAATGAGTTTTTCACACCGATTACCGAGATAATCTTTAAGCACAACGGCACTATCGATAAATATGTCGGAGATATGGTAATGGCTTTCTGGGGTGCGCCACTTGATGATCCAGACCATCGCTCCAACGCTATCCGGGCCACCGTTGAGATGTTAGATAAGGTTGAGGAAATGAAAGCTTATTTTGCCGAGAAGGAGTATCCGGAGGTAGCCATCGGTTGTGGTGTAAATTCCGGTTTCATGAATGTCGGTGATATGGGTTCGTCCTACCGCCGCTCCTACACCGTATTGGGTGATGCCGTGAATCTAGGGTCGCGACTCGAAGGGCTTACCAAGTTCTACGGAATTAAATTCCTGGTAGGCCAGGAAACCACGCGACCACTAATGAATGAATTTCTATTCCGTTCTATTGACAGGGTAAAGGTAAAAGGTAAACACGAAGCTATCGAATGTTACGAGCCCATGGGCGAATTGCATGAGGTGAGCGAGGAGTTGAAAGCTCGCGTGGAAGAGCACCACGAGGCGCTGGAAGAATATTATCAGAAGAATTGGAATGAGGCCGAGCGAAGATTTAATACGCTGCTGGAGAAAGAGCCCGACACCTTGCTCTATAAAGTTTATCTGGAAAGAATCGAAACATTGAGGGAAGTTGGGCTGCCAGAAGATTGGGATGGAGCCTTTATCCACACGTCAAAATAGCAGTCAAGAGTCGGGCAGATTTCCTGTAAACAGCGTCATTGCTGAGCGTGTTGACATAAGTACTTAAGTCGGTACAATTCGCGTTCTCCTGTGACGGGTGGTTAGCTCAGCTGGGAGAGCATCGCCCTTACAAGGCGAGGGTCGCAGGTTCGATC
>CAZTTE010000012.1:0-119020 GCA_964616225.1 uncultured Pseudohongiella sp. | reverse complement strand
GGGAAACGAGATTCGAACTCGCGACCCCGACCTTGGCAAGGTCGTGCTCTACCAACTGAGCTATTCCCGCGTAAACTACTAACAATTATGGCAGTTTAAATCGCTTAAGCAATCGTCCTTAAAGCTTTTAATGGGTGCCGCCATAAAAGAGGCGCTTATTCTAATGTCAATCCGAAGTGAGTCAAGGAAAGATCAACTTTCCTGTAGTGCACTCGAGGCATTTTTAAAGTAATGCACCATTGAATACACACTAAGCAGTGCTGCTAAATGAATTCCCCAGAATCCTAGCTGCCAGATCCATTGGTGCGCTTCTGCGCTATAAAGCAGCAAGGCGATGATTGCGATCATCTGTACCGTGGTTTTCAGCTTGCCAGAAAAAGCTACCGCTACCGCATCACGCTGCCCTCTGCTGGCCATCCACTCCCGCAACGCTGAAATGAGGATTTCCCGGGAGATGATTATGCCGGTGGCCAGCAAAAGTACTGGATAGGCAGCCACGAGCATGATCAATACGATAGCTACCAGTAATTTGTCCGCCACTGGATCAAGAAAAGCGCCAAATGCCGAAGTTAATCCCAGTTTGCGAGCCAGGAATCCATCCAGCCAATCACTCAGACTGGCAATTGTGAACAGAATTGCAGCCCACAAATTGGCGGAGGGAAAGCTTGCATAGTAAACAGCAATAACCGCCGGGATTAGCAGTATTCGTAGATAAGTGACCAGGTTAGCCCAATTCATTGCTTAAGTTTGAAAAATTAAATTGAACCGAAACAGATTGTTATATTCAAAAAATGAAGCAACGTATAAGGTTAGTGCCCACTCACGCGCCCCTGTTAAACTAACGTGATGGACTCGACATTAATTGTTATGCAGGTGTGCATATATATTTTCGGCCAATTTCTTACTTATCCCAGTAACTTTTGCAATTTCCGCTTCACTGGCTTTACGTATTTGTTGCTGCCCACCAAAATGTTTTAATAATTCCCGCCTGCGTTTAGGCCCCAGCCCTGGTATCTCTTCCAGAACCGATTGCTTGCGGGCCTTGGCTCGTCGCTGGCGATGGCCGGTTATGGCAAAGCGGTGGGCTTCATCCCTGATTTGCTGCAGCAGATGCAGCGCTGGTGACTCAGTGGGGATGGCGATCTCGCGGTAGCCGTCCTCAGTGTCGATATAGAGGGTTTCCTGCCCTGCCCGGCGGCTAATCCCCTTGGCAATGCCCAATAAGCAGATTTCCGGCAAGGAGAACTTCTCCAGCACGCTCTTAGCCTGGCTGAGCTGGCCTTTTCCACCATCGATAAGCAGAATATCGGGAATCTTGCCTTCGCCCTTGCTGAGCCTCGTGTAACGCCTGTCCAGCACCTGCTCCATGGCCCCATAGTCATCGCCGGGGGTAATGTCCTTGATATTAAAACGGCGGTAATCCGCCTTTACGGCGCCATTGTCATCAAACACCACGCAGGAAGCGACGGTCCCTTCACCTGCGGTATGGCTAATGTCAAAGCACTCGATGCGGCTTGGTTGAGAATCCAGCTTAATAGAATCTTGTAACTGATTGAAACGTTGCCGAATATTTTGCTTATCACTTATATAAGCCTGGAGAGATTGAGTGGCATTGGTGCGGGCTAATTCGAGCCACTTTGCCCGGTGACCCCGCACCGTTTGAGCCAGCTTTATTTTCCGCTCCGCCACATAGGAAAGCGCCGCCTGCAGGTCCTCGCCGTCCTCGAGCTTGCTGGAAACGATGATTTCCGCAGGAATACTGGCGGATTTATCATCACCCAGGTAATTCTGGGAGATAAAGGCACTGAGCACGTCGGCGCCAGATTCCGCCAGCTTGAATCGTGGATAGAAGCCTTTACTGCCTATAATTCGCCCTGCCCGTACGTATATCGCATGGACACAGACATAGGGCTGCTGTAGCTCAGCGGCAAGGATATCGGCATCATTCCCCTGGTTTGCCACATACTGCTGCTCCTGGATTCTGCGCAAATCCACAATCTGGTCCCTGATGATGGCGGCCCGCTCAAAATCCTCAGCCTCCGCTGCCGATTCCATGTTTTTGGTGAGTTCCTGGGTTAGCAGATTGCTTTTCCCCTGTAAAAACAGGGTTGAGTAATGGACATCCTGGGCATAGTCATCTGGGCTAATCAGGCCGACACAGGGAGCCGTACAGCGCTTGATCTGGTACTGCAAACAGGGCCTGGATCTATTCTTAAAATAGCTATCCTCACACTGTCTTACACGAAATACTTTCTGTAATACTTGAAGAGTTTCACGAGTAGCGTGAGCGCTGGGATAAGGGCCAAAAAAGCGCCCTGAACGCTTTCTGCTGCCGCGGTAAAAGGCCAGGCGAGGATAGGTGTCCTCTGCTGTCAGCAGTATATAGGGATAGGACTTGTCGTCTCGCAGCTGAATGTTATAACTGGGCCGAAGTTCCTTGATCAGGCTCTGCTCCAGTAATAATGCTTCCGTATCGCTGCTGGTAACCGTGACTTCAATAGAGGCAATTTTTTCTACCATTGCCATAGTCTTGGAAGCCAAACCAGATGCTCTAAAGTAACTTCCCACCCGGTTTTTGAGATTACGCGCCTTACCAACGTAAAGCACTTCCCCATGGGCATCGAGCATACGGTAGACACCGGGCCTGCGGGTCAACGAGGTCAGGTAGTTTTTGTGGTCAAATTTTTCCGGAGCTTCTGGAGACATAAATCTGCCTGTCCACCCGATACAACTCGGAGAGGACTTAATCGAAGCTAGGGAGATTAGCGGAAGCCAGGAAGTGGCTCAACTCGCAGCGTAGTCGATTCTTCCAGGCAGCTGATCCAGCTCTCTGGCATCGTCAGCGAGACCGTATTTAACGGCTAATATGGTCAATTCTACGTCGCTGCGTATACCCAATTTTTCAAATATGCGATAGCGATAGCTGTAAACAGTTTTAGGACTTAGATCGAGGTATTGAGAAATTTGACTAACTTTCTTGCCGTCTGTGAGCATCTGGGCGATTTGCATCTCGCGTCGGGAAAGTTTATCGAATAGCGATTCTTCTTCCTGGTTAAACGGATCCAGTGCCAGCTGCGTTGCCACCTCCGGAGTCACATAATGCTGCCCATCATGCACCATGCGTACAGCCTTCAACATTTCCTCTACCCCGACACTCTTGGTAATAAACGCCTTCGCACCTGCTCTAAGCATTTGTGATGGGATGACACCTGTTGTAACAGAAGACATCGCTATGATTCTGATTTGTGGCGATATTTTAATCAGGCCATGGGTGGCTTCAATGCCTCCAATTCCGGGCATACGAGCATCCAATAACACCACATCCGGCGCATGCTGCTTGACGAATTCAACAGCCTCTTCACCACTGGCCGCTTCTCCCAGCACATACATGTCGTCTTCGTCATTTAGCATGCGGGCAACACCAGCTCGAACAAGTTCGTGATCATCCACCAGGAGAATTGAAATTTTTGCGGCAGGGATTGAAGAAAATGTATTGGAGTGAAGATTCATTATTCTAATTATTTGTTGAACAGTGATCCCACCAGATTGGCGATAAGGTTGATTAGTAGCACAGCGCTTCTCGAATGATCAGTCTATTATCAAAAAAACGGGAACTGGGTCACATTTTTATCGAATGCAAATGACAAAACATGATGCCTGCTACTGCAATTTTATGGTTTTGCCACAGGTTGAAGTTAAAGAATTTGCACTTCAGGCTCTAAGGCGATGCCAAAACTCTCTAGGACGGAACTACTCATCTCCTGAGCCAGTAACAAGATGTCTTCACCACTGGCATCACCGGGATTAACCAGCACCAATGCATGCTTGTCGTGGACTCTAGCCGCCCCCCGGCTTTTGCCTTTCCAGCCCAGCTTTTCCAACAACCAGGCGGCGGGGATTTTTGTTAGTCCGCTCTCTCCCGTGTCATAGCTAGGCAAGCCCGGCAGCTGTTCCTTCAGGGCAGCGTATTTTTCTTCTGAGATGATGGGATTTTTAAAAAAGCTGCCGGCGTTTCCGAGCACTTTCGGATCTGGCAATTTGGATTGGCGGATAGCGCATACAGTCGCAAATACCTGCTCCGCGCTGGGCTCCTGATCTGCCAGGGCTTCTGCCAGTGCTGCGTAATTCAAGTTAGGATGCCAATTGGTAGATAGCTCAAGGGTGACATCGAATACGATGTAACGGCCGGCTCCGGCCTGTTTGAAGAGGCTGTCTCGATAGGAGAATTCACACTGGGCCTTATCCATTGTCAACCAGTCTTTTTTCTCCCGGTCATAAGCGCTGAGTTCGATCAGGCAATCTGCAATCTCAGCGCCATAGGCACCGATATTCTGAATCGGAGCGGCCCCAACAGCTCCAGGTATTAGTGCAAGATTTTCAAGCCCATACAATCCCTTCTTCAAGCATACGCTTACAAAGTCATGCCAATTCTCCCCGGCAGCTGCTCGAACCCTGCGAGTGTCTCCAGGCAGGGTATCCAGATATTCAATTCCCTGATTAGCAATAAGCAACACAAGTCCGGGATAGTCCCGAATGAAAAGTACATTACTACCCCCAGCCAAAATTTGAGTGGGTAGTCTTTCCGCTTCGGCAAAGGCAAGCGCCTGTTCCAGTTCTGCGCGACTACTTACGGCAGCAAAACGTGCCGCCATGGCGGGAACGCCAAAGCTGTTATAGGGCTGAAGATTAACCGAGTGGGCTATGTCCATGGATTATTGATCGGCGCTTAGACCATGGTGCTTAACGATATGAGAAAGTAAATTCTGACTCGCCTCTTCCACCAGATCCAATACCAATTCAAAGCCCTGGGAACCGCTGTAATAAGGATCCGGAACCGAGTCATAGTCTGAATTCCCGAATTCAAGGAATAACTGCAGATTGTTGTGAAACTCCGTGGGGCATTGGCGGGTAAGGTCCCTCAGGTTATTGTCATCCATGGCCAGAATGTAATGGAAACGGTCAAAGTCATCTGTAGCCACCTGGCGGGCTCTCTGGGCGCTCAGATCGTAGCCTCTTCTGGCCGCGGCTTCCTGTGATCTGGGATCTGGTGGTTCGCCGATATGCCAGTCACCCGTACCGGCAGAGTCTACCTTAATGTACTGACTTAAGCCTTTGTCATTAATATATTTTTCAAGCACGCCATGGGCCGTTGGAGAGCGGCAAATGTTACCAAGGCACACCATGAGTACATGAATCGATTGAGAATTAGTAGACATTGTTCCTTAACTGGCCAGTAGCGCACGCACTGCTTCCAGATCTTTTTCTGTATCCACCCCGGCGGGAATTTGTTCTGCACTGACTTCAACATGCACCCTGACGCCATTAAACAGGGCTCTCAGTTGTTCAAGTTTTTCAGATATCTCCAGCTCTGAAGGCGGCCACTGCACAAACTGATTCAACACTGCCACGCGATAGGCATAGATACCCACATGACGGTAACAGTTTTGAGCAGACGCGCTGGCCTGGTAGGGAATCGTGGAGCGGCTGAAGTACAGGGCGAATCCATCGGCATCCAGTACGACTTTTACGGCATTGGGATCCTCCACCTCGTCCTGGCTTGAAATAATCTCACACAGAGTTGCGATCCCCGCCTCTGCCCTTTGCACTAAGTTGCCGGCGACTTGATTAATTACCGGCGGGGGAATTAAAGGCTCGTCAGCCTGAACGTTCACCACCATGTCTTCCTTATTCAAACCTAACTGGCTGGCAACCTCTTGAATGCGATCAGTGCCGGAGCGGTGATGATCGGCGGTCATGAATACCCTGGCACCGAAATTTTCGGCAACATCCTTGATTCGCTCGTCATCAGTTGCAATACAAACTTCCCGGGCATTACTCTCACAAGCGCGCTCATAGGTGTGCTGCAGCATTGGCTTGCCACTGATATCAAGCAAGGGTTTTCCGGGTAATCGTTGAGCACCATAACGGGCAGGAATAATTACAGTAAATCCCACTAGTATTTTTCTCTTTCGTCTGGTGAAAGCTCACGAGCTTCCTCGGCGAGCATGACAGGGACATCGTCCTTGATTGGATAAGCGAGGACATCGGCAAGGCAAATCAATTCCTGGGCAGCTTTATCGTAATGCAGATCACCCTTACATAGAGGGCATACCAGGATGCCTAAAAGTTTCTTATCTAACATAGCAATTGCCGGGAACTTTCTAATTAATCCCATTAATAGTTTCTTTTAGTTTTTTTGTAAACTCATTTAGAAACTTATCGGGTAATTCAATCTCTGCCTGCAAATACCAGAAATTGTTCCTGGCGAAATCCACACATTTAATCGCGTCCTTTTCTGTCATCACTACCGGATGGTGTTCATCGATTTCCGCCTTGTCAAAATCCTCCGGGGTGAACACGTGATGATCTGGAAAAGAAAATTCTTTGATGGGATACGGTAAATTTTTCAGGGAATCAAAAAACCTGCGGGGATTTCCGATTCCGCAGACTGCCTGTAGTGTATTACCCATATTAAAAGGAGCGCCGCTAAAGGGACGCTTTTCGTTGGTGATCATGTTCACCAGAAACTTGGGCTCCATTGAGATAACAGTAGAATTGCTTAAAACTGCAGGCTCTTGTGCGCCGTTCACCATGACAAAATCAACCGTACCCAAGCGCTTTACAGGTTCACGCAATGGGCCTGCCGGCAAACAGAAACCGTTACCAAACATCCTCTGCCCATCGATTACGGCGATTTCAATATCACGGTATAGCTTATAGTGCTGCAAGCCATCATCACTTAGAACCACATCGACCTGAGCCTCCCCTAGCAGGTATTCCAGGGCAGAATTTCTATCAGGGTCGATTACTACAGGGCAGTCACACTGGCTGGCTATTAATACAGCCTCATCGCCCGCAATTGATGGGCTGGTCGATTCATCAACCAACATTGGATAGCTGGCACCCTTGCCACCGTATCCCCTGCTAATAATACCGAGCTTAAAATCTTCTTGATTTAAATGACGGGCCAGCGCAATTACCAGGGGTGTTTTGCCGGTTCCACCTACAGCGATGTTTCCAATTACGATAACTGGGACAGTGACTTTAGCTGGGCGAGTTGAAACTATCTGAAAGAAGCGGCGTATCCGGGCCAGCAATTGGAACACAATTGACAAGGGCCATAGTACGATTAGCCACCCTGCTTTTTTATACCAGGCCTGTTCCAGAAAGCTCATTCGAGTGCAGCCGTATCATTCTCCGTAAACTGAATCTTGTGAAGTCTGGCATAGTGTCCACCCAGATTCAGTAATTGATTATGCTCTCCTGATTCTACGATCTTTCCCTGATCCATGACCAATATCAAATCTGCGTTTTCTATGGTCGACAATCGATGGGCTATAACGAAGGTAGTTCTTCCTTTTATCAATGCCTCTAACGCAGCCTGAATATGTTGTTCTGATTCCGAGTCCAGCGCCGATGTCGCTTCATCAAAAATAAGAATGGGCGCATCTTTTAGCAAGGCTCTGGCGATTGCGATTCGCTGTCTCTGGCCACCGGATAACAGACTGGCATCGTCTCCGACTTGCGTGTTCAGCTCCTCTGGCAGACCGTTGATAAATTCCATTGCATGAGCGTTCTGGGCAGCTACAGTAATTTTCTTCAGATCCAGTTCTTGCTCACCATAAGCAATATTCTCTGCCACGGTTCCGTTAAAAAGCACTACCTGTTGAGTAACCACGGAAATCTGATCCCTTAGATTACTCAGTTTATATTCCTGTAGTGGCTTTCCATCCAATGTTATCTGGCCAGTATCGATATCGTAAAAACGTGGAATTAAACTCACCAGGCTGGATTTACCGCTGCCGGACTTACCAACCAGTGCAATGGTTTGACCCGGCTTAACAGTGAAACTTACTTCATCCAGCGCCTTGGCGGAATCTTTGTAAGCAAATGAAACCTTGCTAAATTCAATTTCACCCTTAACTCTTTCTACCTCATGACTCCCTTCATCGAGTTCGGGCTTCTCATCCAGCAAGGTGAATATACTGTAAGCCGCCGAAAGGCCGCGCTGAATTACCGAGTTAATCTGGGTTAACTGACGAATGGGTTTTGCCAGTAGCCCTGCAGCCCCCAAAAAGGCGACGAAATCTCCCGGGGTCTTGTCAGCAAAGAAATCGGGAGACATTGCCAACCAGACTAATAATGCCAGAGCCATGCTTACAATTAACTGCACCAGTGGGGTACTCGCACTTCGAGTCATGGCCATCTTCATATTCTGACGGCGATTCTTTTCACTGGCGTGCATTAATCTCGTGCTGACAAAATCTTCAGCATTAAAAGTACGAATGACGCGATGTCCTTTTATCGATTCATTTGTGATCTGCGTTACATCGCCCATGGAGTCCTGCATCTGTGTGCTGTAGCGACGAAATCGCTTCGAAGCCAGGTTAACAATTCCCGCCACAAACGGTGCTATAAGTAGAAATGTGAGGCTTAATTGCCAGTCGATAATCATCAGGTAGATGAGCAAGCCAAGCACGGTAAACCCTTCCCTGACGATAACCGCTACGGCATTGGATGCAGCCCCGGTAATTTGCGTAACGTCGTAAGTAAATTTGGAAACGAGTTTTCCTGATGTGGTCTTATCAAAATAAGTAGCAGGTAAGGTAATGAGGTGATCGATTAATTCGCAGCGCAGCTTATGTATTACATGATTGGCGATGGACGCCAGGGAATAACTTCCCATAAAACCACCGATTCCACGTACGATAACAATGAGTACACACAGTAAGGGGCTGATGATTCTAAGTTCTTCGTAATTTTCAGAGCTTATGGCATCGACAGTTAATCCTAACCACCAGGTTGTGGCTGGAGTTGTTGCCGCGAAAATAATATACCCGAGTATGCTGCCTACTATGGCAAGCTGATATACCTTCACATAGCTAAACAGCCTGCGATAAAGCTGCCAGCCCTGATAATGTGGGTCGCTTGATTTGGATTTTACCATCAGAAATCAGTTGGGGCGTTTTCGGTCTGTTCAAGGTCTTGTGGTCGCTGCGTAGCAATATTTAATCGCGTAAAACCGGACTGTCCTATCGCATCCATGGCAGTTATTACTGACTGATGTGTGGCTTCTGCATCGGCAATTAACAGGATAGGCAGATTGCGATCGCCAGCGGATTCAATTTCAAGGCCACGAATCAGGGTTTCAATCCTGTTCTTAACCAGTGCGCGACCATTGATCGCATAGCGCCCTTCCCGCGCCACAGTAATTTCAATTTGTGTCGGTTGGGCTTCAGCAAACTCGGCGTTCGCTTCCGGTAAATTTACCAATAATCGTGTTTCCCGACTAAAGGTTGTAGTAACCATGAAAAAAATCAGCAAAAGAAATACAACATCAATCAATGGGGTAATATTGATTGAGAGCTCTTCTCTGACTGTGCGCTTGAATTTCAATTTACTGTACTACTTCCACCCGTCGATCACTGTGTATTGCATCCACTAATTTAATGGATTCCTGCTCCAGGCTCAGAACCATCGAGTCAACCTTGCGCATGAAATACCGATGAAACATATAGGTAGGTATTGCAACGGTTAATCCAGCCGCCGTGGTAATCAGGGCTTCCGATATACCACCTGCTAATGCGTTCGCATTGCCTGTGCCTTGCAACATGATTTCACTGAATACACGAATCATTCCAACCACGGTACCAAGCAAGCCAAGTAATGGAGTAATTGCCGCAATGGTGCCGAGTGTATTTAGATAACGTTCCATGTCATGCACAACTTGCGCAGCCGTTTGTTCGATACTGTCTATCATAGCGGCACGACCATATTTAGAGCTCAATAAACCTGCAGCAAGTATCTGGCCCAGAGGTGACGATAAGCGCAGCTCGCGCAATTTAGTGGAGTCCAGTTGGTTATTCTTGAGCCAGGTCCAGACCTGCGCCAGGACATACTTGGGAGATATTCGCGCTGCACTCAAGGTCCAGAACCTTTCGATAATAATAGCTATAGCCACTATCGAACAAAGCAGGATTGGAAACATCAGCCAACCACCTGCTCTAACTATCTCTACCACGTATAACCTCCGTCTAATGGGCGCATTAGATTACCATAATCGGGCATGGCGCCAGTAATTAGTGATATCGGCACTCTCCCCAATTGCCTGATGTCGCCAGTAACGGGGATTTCTGCGGCGATAGCTACCAATATAGGGCGTAGCATGAGAGCGGCTGATTTCGAAGCTGATCATGCCGAGCCTGGCGGTGGAATAAGCCAGGGCATCAAAGCTCAGATATCTCTTAATGACAGACCGGGCCGGATGACCAAATTGATTACGATAGGCGACGGAAAAAATAACATGGCGGGGTTTAACCTGCTTAATAAAAGCAAAAGTGGATGAGCTATTGCTGCCATGATGGGGTGCCAGAAGTATTGTGCTGTTCAATTCAGTGCGCAGCGCGGCACTTAATTCATATTCGGTTTCGCGTTCAATATCCCCCGGCAGGAGTGCCGATTGATCCATACCTGAAACTTTTAATACACAGGAATTATTATTTGAATTTTTGAGTTCATGCGGGGTGTTTAAGAATTCAAATAAAATTCCATTCCACTGCCAATTTTATTCCGAACTGCAAATAGCAGGATTAAATCGATTTAACTCACTTGCTCCATTTGAAAAAACTTTACCCACAGAAAACTTTCTTAGTAACGATTCAGCGCCACCGCTATGATCATTATCACCGTGACTTATTACCAGCACATCAAGATGTGTTATGTGTTGCTTTCTCAGAGAGGGAATTATTTCGGAGTTAGCAATACTGTTATGGGCATCTCTTCCGGCTGCGGCATCAAACAGCAGGCTATGATCTCTGGTCCTCACCAGTACCGCCAGACCCTGACCAACATCGAATATATTTAAGGACCATTCACCTTCTTCAAGCGCTGATGTCTCAGGAAAGATAAGAGGTATAAACAAGGGAATAGAAAGCGCTTTAATTTTTAACGATGTCGGTAGCATTAAGACACAGATAGCCAGCCCAATAAGCACTAAAACAAACCAGTTATCTAAAGAGAAATAGAGCAATCCTTGCTGGGGAAGCACTTCTGTTACTGACCACAATAACTTAAACAGTGCAGCAATAAGCAAATCGATTAGCTTTAGCAAATATGAAGAAAATGAGTCTGACAGGAATACCAATGGGACCAGGGTCAGGCTCAGGGGTACTATCAGCAGTCCAACCATAGGGATAGCCACTATATTTATCAGCGGAGATGTTAGAGGTACCTGGTTAAACCAGAATCCGAGAGGAATAAAGAGAGCCAACCAGACCCTCCATTGCGCAATTAAAAAAATTCCAGTTTTTGAAACCGATTGAAGGCCAGTGGTTTCAGAAAATAGTAGTAACGAAGCTACGGCGATAAAGGAAAACCAAAACCCGGGATTCATTACAGCCAGAGGATTAGTGCTTAATACTAAAGCGAGGGCCAGCAGGCACCTCAGGTCCCAACTTACTCTTCTCTTCCAAAGTGAGCCGCCAATAATAACCACCAACATGATTAACGCTCTTTGGGTAGGCAGGGAAAATCCGGCCAGGTAGGCATAACAAATGGCTGCCAGTATGGAAGAAAATCCGCAAATTACTGGCAAAGATAATCTTGCGATTAACGGCGGGAAAAAGCGCAGCACTTGTCCAGCAATCAAATAAAACCAGGCGGCGATAAGACCCACATGCAATCCAGAAATCACCCATAGATGATTGGTGCCGGTTTTACTGAACAAATCCCAGTAATCGCTGGAAATACTGTTCTTGTTTCCAAGAGTAAGGGCCAAGACGATTCCACCGTGTCTGGCTTCCTTCAGGTAGCGATTCAGGCGCTCATAAATAGTTGCCCGCAATGAGAGTGATGAATCGATAAGAGCCTCACTTCCTGGCCTCACATATCCGGTAGCATGTATACCCTTCTGTAATGACCAGGCTTCAAAATCGAATCCACCGGCATTGGCAAATCCTCTCGCCTGCTTCAGGCGCACCTGAAACTCCCAGCGCTGACCGCCTTTAACCGGGATTTCCCCGTAGTAATCCAGGCGTATTTTCTTGTTGAGGACTTCGGGGATACCGCTTTCTATGGAAAACTCAAAGCGTTGCGTTAGTTCGGTTTGCTGAGGCAGCCCCAACACCAACCCACTAACGGTTAGATCCACTCCCTCCAAATGTTGAGGCAAGCGCTTTAATAATTGCTCATATGCCCACACTCCATGCCAGCTTATGCCTAACAACAAGGCGAGCATTGCTTCCGCCCAGGGCCGTCTCTTTATGGGGAGTATCAACTGGAAATAGGCCCAGCTCATGAATGCGCAGAAAGCCATAAGCGGGAAGCCCAGCACCAGCATTGAGCTCCCCAGAAATCTTCCAAGCAGTATTCCTACACAGTACAGGAACAGGAAAATACGCATAAATACCTCGATCTACTGAAGCAAGCTAGTCCAGGAATTGGCGATTACCAAAATTTGGGGAATTTATTCTGTGCGCAGTGCTTCAGCAGGCTGAATCGCCGCCGCCCTGCGAGCCGGATAGAGCGTTGCCAGCAAGGCCAACACAAACACACCCAGGATTACGAGGCTCACGTCTAAAAGACTCAATTGCGAAGGCAGAAAATCGATTGGATAAACTTCCGCGTTGAGGAATTGGATGGAGAATACTTCTTCGATAACTTCGGCAAGATTGGTAATTTGCAGAGAGCCAATAATTCCCAACACCAATCCAATGGCGATACCAATTGCGCCGATCAAACACCCTTGCCACATGAAAATGCGATTAATCAGTTTCGGGCTGGCACCCAGGGTGCGCAAGATAGCGATATCCCCTTTCTTGTCTCGCACGATCATGATGAGACTTACAATCAGGTTGAAGGCCGCAACACCAACCAACAACCACAACATGAAACTTATGATGCTGCGAGAAAAACGGATGTTTTCGTAAATTGCACCAAACTGCGCTGTCCAGCTGGATGTTGTCACGCTGGCAGGTAATTGCGCCGCTAATTTCAGGCGCGTGTTATCTGCTTCCAGCACATCGGTAGTTCGTACTCGCAAGCCATTAAAAGGCGCCCGTAATCGAAACAACGCTCTTGCTGCATCTATATTAATAATCGCTAATTCGTTATCGAGTTCCTGGCTCCCTACCCGAAATATTCCAACGATTTCGAACTGCCGAAAATTAGCCAATGGTGTTAGTGGATTTAATGTTATCGATGGCGAATACAAATCTACTGTTTCACCAACAATTACCCCCAAACGATCTGCCAGTGTTTCGCCAATAATTATTCCCCAGCGATTATTTTCCAGGCTGGACAGTGAACCACTACTGATAAACCTGTCGATGGCAGATACGGTAGGTTCAAGCTCGGGATTGATGCCATTAACCAGCACACCTTTACTGCTTTGATCGGTAGCCACAACACCGGCAACTTCGATAACCGGGGCAGAAGAGATAACCTCCGCAGAGGCGTACGTTGTCTGGGCAATGTCCTGCCACGCCTCGCTACTTAAATTTTCATCAGAAGAGATGGTGACATGGGGCACGATACCGAGAATGTTCTCCCGCATCTCCCTATCGAATCCATTCATGACAGACAACACCGTAATCAGAATACCGATGCCCAATGCCAGTCCGACTATAGAGATCGCCGACATAAACGAAACCAGATGGGAACGCTTACCGACACTGACATAGCGCAGCGCAATGAATTTGGGAATTGATATCGGAGCGTTATTCATTGAGGCGGCCATCTTCAAGCACTAGCTTTCGCTCCATTGAATTTGCCAGGCGCTCGTCATGTGTAACCACTATAAAACTGGTGGATAAGACCTGGTTTAACTCCAGCATCAGACTTTGAATTTCTTCAGCGGTGTGACGGTCCAGATTTCCGGTAGGCTCATCCAGCAAGACACATTGAGGTTCCGTAACCAGGGCTCTCGCTATCGCTACTCGCTGCCTTTCTCCACCTGATAGTTCTCCTGGCTTGTGCTCACCCCTGTCATCCAGACCTACTTTAGCCAGCATCCTGGTAGCACGATCGCTCGCTTCCTGCACCGAAAGCCCACCAATCAATAAGGGCATGCAAACATTTTCCAGGGCCGTAAATTCACCTAATAAATGGTGAAACTGATAAACAAAACCAAGGTACTTGTTGCGCAAGTAACCTCTTTCCGTTTCATCTACCGTAGCCAGGTTTTTTCCAGCAACATAAACTGCACCGCCGGTGGGTAAATCCAATCCGCCTAACAAATTTAACAGGGTAGTTTTTCCTGAACCGGAACTCCCCACAATTGCTATCTGGTCGCCGGCGCGAACTTCCAGGTTTATATCCTTAAGAACCTCGACAGTTTGCGGCCCCTGTGAATAGGTTCTCTGCAAATGGTCACAGCTGATTACGGCCTTTTCAGTGCCCATTTTCTACTTCCCTATAGCGCCTATTCATAGCGCAAAACTTCCGCCGGTTGAATTTTACTGGCCCGGTATGCCGGATAAAGAGTCGCCAAAAAGCTGATGAGCAGCGCAGCAGAACAAACCATTAACACTTCTGCAAAATTAACCTGGGTCTGCAAATGAGAAATCAGGTAGATATTCCCGTCGCTTAATATTGAATTTATAAGACGCTCCAGAACCAGACTGAGTTCTGTTATGTGGTTTGCCAGCAAGACTCCGAGCAGAGCCCCCACCAGGGTGCCAAAAATACCTGCAATCATTCCCTGTAATACAAAAATTTTCATGACATTAGAGCGACTCGCTCCCATCGTTCTCAAGATTGCAATATCAGCACTCTTGTCGGATACCACCATCACCAGGGTCGATATGATGTTTACAGCACCAATAACAACAATCATTAACAACATGAAGCTGGTCAGAATCTTTTCCATATTTAGCGCATTAAACAGATTCGCTTGCGCTTCATTCCAAGGCACAATCGATGACTCATCCAATTCCGGAAGCGCATTGTTGGCAATTTCTTCTGCTCGAAACACATCGCTTACTTTTAGTCTCAGTTGCACATCAATGCCCGCATCATTAGCAAAAAGCTCCTGGGCGGTCTGGAGATTTATCAGAGCAATATTGCTATTACTGTAAATTCCAAAATCAGCGAACCCGATTACTCTGAATCCCTGGGCATCGGACAGGGACCGTTGCAATAAACTTCCCAGGGCAGTCGCACTTACTTCTTCACTACTGTATATGCCCAGCGCTCCCGCTAATTGAGTGCCCAACACAATGCCGTTTTCAGTTTGGGCAAGGAGTTGTAAGAGGTCGCGATAGCGCAGACTTGGATTTTCCACAATCTCTGCTTCCAGTTCCGGAACCACTCCTCGCAGACGAATAAATTGATTCGCACCCTGGTAACGCAGGGCAACCTCTCCCTCCAGGTAAGGAGCAGCAGCCAGAACCTCGGGATAATCAGCTACTTCTGCAATTTGCTGGGACCAGCTATTTCCTGCGTTCTCTGCTGCAATTGTGACATGGGGTACAGACTTCAGCGCCTCTCCTCTCATCGTCGTAATGGATCCATTAATCACCGAAAGCGCCACAATCAGGATTAATACCCCCAGGCTTACTCCCAGCATGGAAATTAATGAAACAAAAGATAAGAAAAAGTTGTGCTTCTTCGTTAGAGAATAACGAAGTCCCACGAACAGTGAGAACGGCTTAAACATGCCCGGCAGTTTGCAGCTTGTAGTAGGAAAAGGCAACGCGCCCCGACCTAAACCAAACTGGATCGGGGCTGAAAAGTTTCTTATAGCTGGTCTGCGTGACGCTGCAGAAGTCGCTGGACAGTTTTAAAGCTGATTGGCATCACCGGTGTAGATACTTCACTGGAGATTGCTCGCAAAGACTTACCCTGCTTTTTCAGATCCATGATTCTTTTCAGCACTCGTTGCTCCAGGGGATTTTCAATCAAACGCCCATTTTCATGAATCATGTAACCGAATGGCCTGCTTCCACCCAGATAACGTCCTTGCTTGCGCTGACGCTGCTTAACACCTTTGATGCGTTCCGCAGACTTGCGCTTTTCGAGAGAAGAAAACAGCTCGGCAATCTTTTCAAAATTCACATTGAATTCCGAACTAGTAATGTCACCACCTAACTCCACTACATGAAGCTGTACGCTTTTTTCTTTCAGGGAACGAATTAGTTTTACTGCTTCCTGGCTCGAGCTGACAATACGTTCGAGCTTGCTGCATAAAATTACATCACCCGGCTGCAGCATCCCCATTAATGTCTTGCCACTCTCTCGTTTTTGAAATTCCTGGCTCCAGCTACAATTTGAATCCCGGAGTGTTTCAGTGAGAAACCAACGCTGACCTAAACAATAAGTCTGAACTGACAGCAGTTCAGGCTCTAATATGGCTTCCAGTTCGTCAATTTCGAGAGTTGCTTCCAGCTCGGAAGTTCGGCAATAAGAATAGATGGTCATTATTTTTGTCCCGCCAAAAAAATTACTGCTCTCCCTATATTTTTTAGCGGAGACCAGTCATAGCAACGGCCTTAACCGTTACCAACTTCAAATTTTTACCCCAAAGGTGCTCTAATTTACTTTCCCAAGTAAGACGTCGCCGCAATGTTGTTCTTATAAGTAATGGTCTATGTGTCTGCGTGTTGGCAAAGCCACGTGGGCGAGTATTTTAACCACAGGCTATTTTCATAATCAAGCAAGGGATTTTACCCAGGTAGAGCTCCATGAATTGTCCTCGTGGAAGCGCATCCTGTTGTTTTTATGGGTATTTTTATCGCATTAAAAGTTTTTAAAAGTTGTTAAGACATCACTGAACTGCTATATTCCTTCGCCATGCACGCCCTAAGAGCTGGTGGCAGTGCAGAGTGAAGTTGCTGAATTATTAAGCAACACTCGAAATAGCAAAGTTTTTCGGTCCCGTAGGCAATAAATACGGAATTCTGGAAATCGAGCAACAGGCCGATAAAGGCTATCAGCGGGCTCGCAATATCTTAAGACTAGCCAAAGGAGCTAGCAGACTGAGCCAGCCCCAGCTGAATGAATACAATATTTGAAATCCATGCCTCGGGCATGACTAAAACTTAAGTCTAAATAAGACGGAAGAGAGAACTCAGGAATTCTAATTCGAAGGCCCGGCTACTCAAGAAGCAAGAGCGGGGCTAACAATAAGATCAGTATTAACAGGCTAAATCTTTATTAAACAATAAGTTATATGCTAGCTAAGGCTCCTATAGAGGTACGCTTACCCTGCTGAATTCACCGCTTTGTGAAAAGCGCTTATTGTTTGTTGGTCTTGAATAGTGATTAAGTAGATCGACTACCCTGTCGCTCCCTGCTTGTTGAGCTACTAAGCTTTTGCTCAACACATTCGGATTTCCCTCCTGCGTTTACTCTCTGTTGTTAATACGGAAAGTGAACACATCATGAAAAGAATGCTAATCAATGCAACGCAAGAAGAAGAATTGCGCGTTGCGCTCGTAGACGGTCAACGTCTGTATGACCTGGACATTGAAAACCGCACCCGAGTCCAGAAAAAAGCCAATATCTATAAAGGTAAAGTAACCCGGGTAGAACCAAGCCTCGAAGCTGCGTTTGTGGACTTCGGCGCTGAACGCCATGGGTTTCTGCCTTTAAAAGAAATTTCGCGCCAATACTATGCAAAAGACGCGAGGGGTAATGGCGACAAAACCGCCATTAAACAACTGATTCCGGAAGGCACGGAAGTTATCGTCCAGGTAGAAAAGGAAGAACGCGGCAACAAAGGCGCTGCCCTGACGACCTATGTCAGCCTCGCCGGACGTTACCTGGTCCTAATGCCAAATAATCCAAAGGCTGGTGGTATATCCCGTCGAATTGAGGGGGATGACCGCTCGGAAATACGGGAAGCCCTACGCAGTCTTAATATTCCAGACGGCATGGGGCTAATCGTTCGAACCGCTGGAGTTGGCAAGGAACAGGAAGAACTGCAATGGGATCTCGATTATCTACTTGCCCTCTGGCAGTCCGTAGGCGAAGCCACCGATGAGAAGCCCGCTCCTTTCCTGATATACCAGGAAAGTAACGTCATCATTCGAACTATTCGGGATTACCTGCGAAAGGAGATTGGCGAGGTTCTGTTCGACACCGAAGAGTCCTATCAGGAAGCAATTTCTTTCATCACCCAGGTCATGCCGCAGTATGAAGATCGCATAAAACGCTATGACGACAATTTACCCCTGTTCAATCGCTACCAGATCGAAAGCCAGATCGAGAGTGCATTCGAACGGGAAGTAAAATTACCTTCCGGTGGCTCCGTTGTAATTGACCCCACCGAGGCATTGATTTCCATCGACATCAACTCTTCCCGCGCTACTCGCGGATCTGATATCGAAGAGACGGCGCTCAATACTAACCTGGAAGCGGCCGATGAAATCGCACGGCAATTGCGCCTCAGGGATATGGGCGGTCTGGTGGTAATTGATTTTATTGACATGACTTCCAATCGCAATCAGCGGGAAGTAGAAAATCGCATGCGGGATGCTCTGGTATCGGACCGGGCTCGCGTACAAGTGGGTCGAATTTCGCGTTTTGGGCTTTTGGAAATGTCTCGCCAGCGCTTACGTCCTTCCCTGGGCGAAACCAGCGCAATAGTCTGCCCACGTTGCAGCGGTCAGGGCGCCATACGAGATGTTGAATCCTTATCGCTCTCCATTCTGCGCATACTTCAGGAAGAAGCGAATAAGCATAAGAGTCAGGTAGTTACAGCTACTGTACCCCTGGTAGTTTCTTCCTATTTGCTCAATGAGAAGCGCAATGTAGTAGCCGAAATTGAACAACAAAGTAAAACACGACTGCTGATCATCCCTAATCCGGAAATGGAAACACCTCATTATGAGATTACCGGTGTAAACCAGCACGCTCAGACTTATGAGGTAGACGCAACATCTGAACCTGAAACAGCGCCCAACCAGAAGCAAGCCGTTGAGCAGGCTGCAGTGCAGAAACCAACGGTTAGCAGCACACCCCCTCCCCGTACTCCTCCACCCAGGAAAGGCTTCTTCACTCGTCTGTGGGAAGCGTTATTCGGTAGCGGCTCCAAGAAACAGGAGCAGCCAAAAGGCCGTAAGCACCAACAACAGAATCGTAATCGCAACCGTCATGGTAACCGCGGTCGTCAGGGTCAACAGGCACGGGGTAATAAACAACGGAGTGATCGTGGCGACAACCAGTCACGCCAGGAAAATCAACAACGGCGTACACAAAACCGGAAGCAAGGTCAGGACGCCGACCAGAAATCACGGTCCGGTGATAATCGAAAGCAGCAGCGCCGTGGTAAAGGGGGGGATCGCCAGGATCGTCAACAACATGACCGCCAGGGAAGACAGGAGAGTCGAGGGAATCAAGGAAGCCAGGAAAGTCAGGGCAAACAAGACAGGCAGGATAGACAAGAACGCGGTGATAATCCCCAACGTCGCCCTGCAAACAGACGTTCCAAGAACACCAATCAGCGACGTCGCGGCCCAAGACCAGACAAAATTGAGAAAGCAGCAAGCAACAAGCCAGCTGATGAGGCTATAGACAAAACCACATTGAGCCAACAAGCTACAACCGAGGCTCAAGTCACGGAACAGAGTGTATCTGCACAAGACACTGCCCCTGCCATAGAGCAAGCAGCGACAACTCAAAGCGATTCTTCCGCTCCGGATACGGTAGTGGAAAGTCCAACTGAGATAGAATCAAGTGTAGAGGCTGGTATCGAGGCTGGTGATAACAACACTGAGTCTACTCAGGCCGATGCAATAATCGATATCGGTATAGATGAACCGGTTACAAATGAAAAAGCGAATCAGGCTGAGCCTTCGCCGGAAGTAAAAGCTGAAAAAGCGGCTTCAGATGATCAGGTGTTGGAGGATTTATCCGCTCTCCCAACTCAGGATGAACCAGAAGAAGAAGCTAACAACACTGTCTCCGAGTCAATTTCAGCAGCCACTCCAGCAGCGAATGAAACGGCTGAAAAAAATACTGAGACAGCCAGCCAGGCTTCTTCAATTGCGCCAGAACAGGCATCACCGAAAACTGCAGCAGTGATTCCGGATACTATGGAAGAAGTAACGCAAAAAGATACTGAGCAGGCAGCGGCTTCAGCGCCGACCAGCCTGGAAGAAACTGTCACCTTCGATATTGGCAGTATGGATGAGTCAACTGACAGTGAAGAAGTCGCTTCTCCTGGGACTCCTCCAACCTTGAGCGGAAGAGCGCCTAATGACCCTCGTGAAGTACGGCGGCGGCAACAGAAGCAGGCTTCAGAAGAGTAATTCTGTAGACACAAAAAAGCCCGGATTACCGGGCTTTTTTTTCGCTTAATTGCGTGAGTTACAGCGCTTGCTCTAGTTCAGGCAGTGCCTTAAACAAGTCCGCAACCAGTCCATAATCGGCCACTTGAAAAATCGGCGCCTCTTCATCCTTGTTTATCGCAACGATTACTTTGCTGTCTTTCATCCCGGCCAGGTGTTGAATGGCTCCGGAAATTCCAACAGCGATGTATAAATCCGGCGCTACGATTTTACCGGTTTGCCCCACCTGGTAGTCATTCGGTACAAAACCTGCGTCTACTGCAGCACGAGAGGCACCAATAGCCGCTCCGAGTTTGTCTGCAACTTTTTCCAGCAAGACGAAATTTTCTCCATCCTGCATGCCACGACCGCCAGAAATGATAATAGATGCTGAAGTCAGTTCCGGTCGTTCTGATTCCGATAACTTCTCCCCAACAAACTGTGCAGCGCCCTGTTCAACTGCAAAATCAGATGATTCAATTGCAGCGGATCCATCTATCTCTGCATCGGCAAATGCCGTTGTTCTGACGGTTATAACTTTTATGGAATCTGTGGATTGTACTGTGGCCAATGCGTTACCTGCATAGATAGGGCGCACGAATGTATCTTCCGACTTAACCTCAACAATGTCGGAAATTTGCGCGACATCTAATAAGGCCGCTACTCGAGGCAGCAAATTTTTGCCAGTTGTCGTTGCTGGAGCAAGAATGTGGGAATAGTTCTTGCCGAGTTCCGCCACCAGAGGTGCAACGCTTTCCGCAAGCTGATGCTCGTAACAAGCATTATTGGCGTGAATAACTTTTGCTATACCACTGATTTGCGCTGCCGCCGAGGCGGCTGCATCGCTATTGCTTCCAGCTACCAAAACATCGATGTCACCACCGACCGCCTGGGCTGCACTTACCGCATTTAAAGTTCCGGATTTCAGTGAGCCATTGTCGTGTTCTGCAATTACTAAGATTGACATTTCTTTTCGCCCCTAAATCACTTTTGCTTCGTTGCGAAGCTTGTCGACTAACTCATCCACCGTTTCAACTTTAATACCCGCCGTTCGCTCCGGAGGAGGCTCGACACTCAAGGTCGTTAATTTCGTACTGACATCGACACCCAGATCAGCGGGCGTCATAGTATCGATGGGCTTTTTCTTCGCCTTCATGATGTTAGGCAGGGATGCATATCGGGGCTCATTCAAACGCAAATCAGTCGTAACTATTGCCGGTAAATCGAGAAGCACTGTTTGTTCTCCCCCATCTATCTCCCGACTAACTTCAATTTTTCCGTCTTTTAGTTCAGCGTCACAGGCAAAGGTACCCTGGGGATAATTGCACAGGGCCGCCAGCATTTGGCCAACCTGGTTATTATCGGTATCGATGGAGAGCTTTCCGAGAATTACGAGGTCTACCTGCTCCTTGTCGATAATCGCCTTAAAAATTTTGGCAGCAGCCAGTGGATCTACGTGATCATCGGTGTCAACCAGGATACCGCGGTCCGAACCCAGCGCCAGGGCAGTGCGAATCTGTTCCTGACAAACAGAGGGTCCAATAGACACCGCGATAACTTCTTCCGCCGAGCCCGCCTCTTTCATGCGAATTGCTTCTTCAACAGCGATTTCACAAAACGGATTGATCGCCATCTTGGCATTGCTCAGGTCTACCCCGGTGCCGTCGGATTTGACTCTGACCTTGACGTTTGCGTCCACGACGCGTTTAACACCAACAAGAATCTTCATGGATTCTCCATAATGAAAATAAACAGAATATTTGCTGGAAGAACTGAGTTAAATTCCTTCACCCAGCCCCAAAAAAAGGGGGCTAATAATGCCGGTTTTGCCCTGACAAATCAATTCCGGAACCCCCTCTTGTTCTACTCTCGAAGTGACAGATGGCGTATTTCAACTAGACTGAAAAAAGAAGCCCGAAATATTAGACCTTGCTTGCAAGGATAATAGAAAAACCATGGATTCAAAGAAATTACCCTCACTGTCGATTTGCCTGAGATTGTCAGTGATTGCTCTATCTGCCCTATTCTTCCATCGCTCCCAGGCTAAAAAACTGGCCTGAACTCCAGACACCCAATTCGGCCTTACCGTTTAATTCCTTTTCTTCAGCCGCTTCAACCAGGCGATAGAACACAGGGCGATTAATGAGGGCCTGCAGGCTGTTTCTCACGAGTACCACAGGATGTGGCTCCTTGTGCTCCCCCGAACTGCCAACTTCAATGGGATGTTTGCTATCCACCCTTACAGACTCTTCGGTATTGGTGAGCAAATTGATGACCTGGCCATCTCCGCTACCCTCAATTTCCATAGCGGTTATTAGGAACGGGCAGTCTTCCACCTGAATTCTTACTTTCTCCACGGGAGTCACGAGAAAGAATTCATCTCCTTCCCGTAATAGGATCGTGGAAAACAATTGCACCATGGCCTGGCGTCTAATGGGCTTGCCTTCATGGAACCAGGTTCCATCTTTGGCAATTCGCATATCAATATCGCCACAGAATGGAGGATTCCACAGATGTACAGGGGCCGGCCCCCTGTTCTTTATCTTCGCAGCAATTTTGAAGGGATCAACTGGAGCCTGTGACTGTTGTTTGGCCTGCGACCTGAAGTTAGCGATTCTATTAACCTGTACTGATTGCTAGTTGAAAAAAATAGTCTGATAACGTTGGCAGAATTAGCTGGGCCGGACGATCATCGTAAAGGCTAAACAATCCGCTCCCGGCTGCGAGTTGGACAAAATCTACCAATTCACCGTTGGCTACGTCGAGAATAATAATCTGCACTGCAGCCCTGTCCAAGCCGAATCCAGCGACAATATCGGAATTGTTGTCGTTTCTTAGGCTGGCAATGATCTAGATCCAGCCCCCAAGCCTGTCGTCCCAGACCAGCAGCTTGGGATAAATCACGAACTGGTTCCCTGCCATTTTCGCCTACATCAGGGAATTGGCGACGGATTCCGGATAGAAACCGCCGCGTACGGCACTGAAATGCTCGCTGACCGCACGCTCCACCAATTGAGACAAAGCTTTGACATTTTCACTGCTAATCATTGCCAGGTCATTATTCTTGGCTACCTAAAAGATTGAATTTCGCGCAACACCCAGCGAGCGCTTCTCTCAACCTGCTGTAATGGCGCCAAAACCACAGACTGGGCTAATTGATGGGATTCGTAATAAACGGAATTAACCGTCGAACAGGCACTTAGAAAAAGCAAGCCGGGTAAAAGCAGACCCAATGACATAAGCAAGAATCCTTGTATAACTACTTGGTAGGAGTATTGCGAAAAAACCTGGTGAATCGTTCTGGTATCGCGCTTAACTCCATAACAACTTGTACTTATAGGGTTAAAAATCACTACCTATTTATAAAACACAGATTGCGCCAGTTTCCCTGAAGATTTTCATTTAAGTAATGGCGTTTCTTATACCTAAATACTCTCTACGTTTTTCCCTCATCTGCTATAGTTAATTACAAGAAGATATAGCGCTGAGGGAGTTATCGACTTTGCCTCAATAGATTTACGCTATTAAAGCTATTACAGGGAAGTTCAGTTCAAGTATGAATTTCATATGCCACAGGAAGTGGCAACGGGAGCGCCCCAGTGCCACTCTAGTCAGGAAGACTTTCGATGCAGAACGGGATGAAGAACATTTGTCAGGATTAGATCGGTTCTTCACTAGGGTTACGGCAATGGCCGGTGTTACACTTGGCTTTACTCTTTAACACCAGGCGCACACCGACCTTGCTTCATGCCTGACCGATTCGCAGTTACGGCATTCGCCGAATTACTAAAAAACGATCACCCATTGCTGGATGTTAGAGCGCCTGTTGAATTTCACCGTGGTGCATTTCCCTCTGCCCGAAACCTTCCACTGCTGGAAGACTCGGAGCGAACAGCGGTAGGTATTCGTTATAGGGAAGCAGGCCAGGCAGCAGCTATCGCCCTTGGCGAAGAACTGGTTTCCGCTGAAATCCGCAAAACGCGCCTGGATCGATGGCTACAATTTTTCGAAAGCAAACCTCAAGCAGTTATCTACTGTTTTCGTGGTGGATTACGATCCCAAACTGTCCAGCAATGGTTAGCGTCGGAAGGAATAAACGCGCCGATTATTGAAGGTGGTTACAAAGCTCTCAGGCGTTTTTGCCTTAACATTTTCGAAGAAGCATACAAGGAAGAAAAATTCATCGTTATCGGAGGCAAAACCGGTAGCGCCAAAACCCATCTGCTCAAACAACTGGACCATGGGATTGATCTGGAGGGCAATGCAGTCCATCGAGGTTCAGCTTTTGGCCGTCGCTCCATGGGACAGCCTAACCAGATAAATTTTGAAAACGCGCTTGCTTGCGATCTGTTAAAACTGAATTTCAAATCAGCCAACAAGATTTTTATTGAAGATGAGAGCAAAGCAATAGGCTCAATATCTGTTCCCCCGATAATTCATCAGCAAATGTCTGTCAGCCCCCTGGCAATTATCGAAGAATCTTTCGAGTACCGGGTAAAAACCATACTCAATGACTATATCTTTTCCAATTATCACGATTACAAAGAAAAGTATCCGGAACAATATGCAGAGATGTTCGCCGATTCATTGCTGTCGGCATTGGTACGGATCAGGCGGCGTTTGGGTGAAGAAAACTACCTTGCGATTAATAGCATCATGAAAGATGCCCTCGCGGTGGACACCATCGAGAGTAGCGCTGATTTGCATGGAAACTGGATAAGTAAACTACTTCGCGACTACTATGATCCGATGTATGAATATCAACTTGAAAAAAAATTCCATCGCATAGTTTTCAGAGGCTCCCAATCGGAATTTCTTGCCTGGGCCAGGGGAATTGACAGACCTCGATAATCATTATGGCCATTACCCGAATAAAGCTGCAGACTATCCTGCCCTATATCGAAGCTGGCGCCACTATCCTGGCGCCAAACTTGAGAATAAAGGATGCCATCTTAAGCCAATACCTTGAAGCCGTTGATTCAGGCATTGCACTTACCCCGAAAATCGTACCGATCGATGTATTCATTTTGCAAAACTGGGAAGTTAACGGGCGCCGCGGGATAACACCGTGCAATGAACTGCTCTTGCTTACAGCGAACGAGGAATTCCTGCTCTGGAATGAAATCATTGAGGAATCCCTGAGCGAAATCCCCTTGTTAAATCCGGATGAAACTGCAAATGCCGTGGCTCATAGTTACCAATTGGGACGACAATGGTTAGATGCCGATATTTTTGAGAAAGAGCTAAGCGCTAATTCAGGAATTGCCGACGTCGCCGTCTTTTCCCGCTGGTCCAATTCATTTCAAAAGAAATGCAAAGAGTTAAATCGAATCAGCCTGGTTGACGCGATTCCAATTTTTGTCCGTTTATTACAAGAAGACAAGCTGGTAATTCCTGACAATCTCCTCTTGGTTAATTTTTATGATCCACCGCCGCTTTACCAGAGACTATTTGCGGCAATTCCAAACTCAACAGAGCTTTATACCGTATCCGTAGCAGAAAACAGCGGCCCTTCAAGTAAGCACAGATTGGAATTCGACAATCCGAAACTCGAACTACAAAGCTGCGCAAAATGGGTTAAAAAAACGCTGAATGAAAACCCTCATGCCCATATCGGTATCATCAGCAGCAATAAGGAAGCCGAGCGGGAATCATTTGAGCTTACCTTACGCCATGAACTCTATCCGGATTTAATGTTTTTCGACAATGAAAAACAAAGCATGTTCAATGCTACGGGCAATGCCGTGCGCTTAATCGATCGGCCGATGATCTATGACGCACTGTTGGTCCTGGGACTGGGCAAGAATCAGCATGATATTGAAGATTTGATTAGACTGCTCCAATCCCCTTTCCTGGTTCCCTGGGGCGATTCAAATATGGAATCGGAAATACAGGCAAGAATTAGTCTCGCCAGTTATTTACGCCAGCGAGCTCAGGCCAAGATTAGTAGCCGTGAACTTTCGTTTCTAATTGAAAATGAAGAGAGACCCTATAACTGCAAACTGTTTGCAACACAGCTGCTGCTACTGCGAATAGAACTTCGCAAAGTCAAAGCCAGGTGTTCAGCACAGCAATGGAGCCAGGTATTCGCCAGCATGCTCAATATTCTGGATTGGCCAAACCTGGCAAGCACACAAGCACGGGGTCGGACCTTCAAACAGTGGCAAAGTTTGCTTAGCCAATTCAGCAAGTCTTCGATTGTTTTGCCAGAACTCGACTATGGTGCGGCATTGGCTAAATTGCGCCTGCTGGCTTCCCAGGTACCTAACCGCAATCTATTCGACGCTTCACTACCGGTTTCTTTTTACACAGTAAACGAAGCTATCGGACTGGAGTTCGACCATATCTGCTTACTGGGTTTAAATGATCAGCAATGGCCCCAGCCGGTTAACCCCTCGCCTTTTATTCCCTACGCGGCACAAAAAGCCGCTGCAATTCCAGGCAGTCATAGCGAAGTTCAGTTGAGTAATAGCCGAAAGCTATTTGCTCTTTTACTAGCTGCTACAAAATCTTCGGTACGTGCCAGTTATTTTAAAACTGACGGAGAACAGGAGTATCGGGCCAGCAGCGTTATTCAGGACTTTGCCCTGGAAAACCGCGGAGAAGAATTACGAATTCTTAATCCAGGTGCTATGGAGCAATTGCATAGCGTTAGCATGGAAACCCTGAACGATAGCTTTCTACCTTTAAGTGGTGGGGAACAAATAGAAGGTGGCGTGAGCATAATCAGCGATCAATCTTCCTGCCCTTTCCGTGCCTTTGCCATTAACAGGTTACAAATTGAACCGGAACCGTCTTTAGAAAGCGGCTTAAGCAAAATGGCCCGGGGCAGTGCCTTACACATAGCTCTCGAGCATCTGTATGAAAACATCGATTCCAGCAATAAGCTGGCAGCTGATGATCTTGCCAATACTATCGAAGAAGCCAGCAAGAAAGCTGTGGAGTATTTGATAAAACGCTATCGCGACACCATGACCCCGGGATTTCAACAAATAGAACAACAACGTATCGAAGCCCTGCTACATAGGTTTATAGAAGTCGAAAAAAAGCGTCCCGCCTTTAAGATCATCGCCCGAGAACATTCATTGCAACAACGCTTCAAGAACTTGCTGCTGAATATAAGAATCGACCGCATCGATCGACTGGAAAATGAAACCACCGCCCTGTTGGATTACAAGACGGGTAAATACACGGCATCAGCCCGCAGCTGGCTGAATGAAAGACCTGAGGATATGCAATTGCCCCTCTACCACACCATGGCGAGCAACAATGAATTCGAACAGGTGGAGTCAGTGGCCATTGCTCATGTGAATGCAGAAAAAATTGGCTATTCAGGAGTCGTTGCTGCGGATTCGTTTTCTCCCGATATCAAACCAATCACTAAGGAAAGATGGACCGATTTTGATTGGGATCAGCTAACCCATCTCTGGTCTGAAAAAGTTAATCAGCTCAGTGCCGGGTTTAATGCTGGTCGTTGCGAAGTAGATCCTGTTAATCTCGGCAAAACCTGTACTTATTGCGGCCTGCAATCACTGTGCAGAATCCAGGAACTTACTGATGCTGACTTCCTGGCAGATGAGGCTAGTGAAGAATGAGCTCACCCCTCGCCGATCAATCCGCTCGCGACCAGGCGCTTGATATAAGTCGCTCCTTTATCGTGCAGGCTCCTGCCGGCTCCGGCAAAACCGGATTACTCACTCTCAGGTATCTGCGTCTGTTATCAGTGTGTGAACAACCAGAACAGGTGCTTGCCATTACCTTTACCAGGAAAGCCGCAAGCGAAATGCGCGACCGCATTTTGCAAACGTTGCAATGGGCAAACTCATTTGATTCAAACACAGGGACTCCAGGTGATCCTTTCGATCAACAGCGTCTGAGTATTGCCAGCGATGTGTTGCGCAAAGATTTACAATGTCAGTGGCGGTTATTGGACAACCCATCGCGATTACGGGTGCAGACTATTGATAGCTTCTGTTTCTATCTCGCCAGCCAGTTACCGGTATTAAGTCGCATTGGCGGCAACCCGCAAATCAGCACAGAAGTTGAGCAGTGTTTTCGTGACGCCATTAGCAACACCTTAAGCCAACTGGACGCAAACAATAGCATTAGCGCTGATATAGAACGGGTACAGATACATTTGGATAACGATTTGGGTCGATTGGAAAGCCTGTTAATGGATTTGCTTTACAATCGGGATCAGTGGCTACCCTATATACTGGAAATTGGTAGTAGCAGTGACAAGGCGCGAGAGTATTTACAAGTCTGCCTCGAAGAACTTGTTACTGAATCAATTAGTGAGGCAACTAGCGGCCTGCAAGCTTACTGGACTTCCGTACAAGAGCTTGCCAATTTCGCACTCGAAAACTTCCAGCGAGAAGAGCCTCAACAGCACGCTCAATTAGAAGCGTTCTCAGGCATTCCAAGCGCCACCAGCAAAGATAGAGCGAGCTGGCTGTTTCTATTAGATTTCTTGCTTACAAAAGAAGGTGGCTGGCGACGTATTGTTAATGTAAAAAACGGCTTCCCTCCCGGTGACAAAAGCGAAAAGGAATTTACCAAGCTTTGCAAACAACGCAAGCAGGAATTTCTCAAACTGCGGGATCAGCTTGAAGACTCCGATGGTTTGCTGGAATCACTGAATTACGTTCGACTATTGCCAGCCTCATCCACAGCAAGCCACCAATGGGATTTTCTTACCGCATTGACTCGTCTGCTGGCGCAACTGAGTAGCGAACTGCTGCTTTCTTTCCGGCGCTTCAGACTTATCGACTACACGGAAACCGGAGCCGCAGCCCGGGCTTCTTTAGGCAATGAGACCAATCCTACTGACCTGGCCCTGGCCCTGGACCACAACATCCAGCACATTCTTGTGGATGAGTTCCAGGATACCTCCCAATTACAGCTCGATATTCTGCAGCAGCTAACCGCTGGCTGGGAAACTGACGGGCAACGCTCAATGTTTTTGGTTGGCGATGCCATGCAATCTTGCTATCTGTTTCGTGACGCCAATGTCGGGATTTATCTCAACGTACAACAGAATGGTTTACCCAATGTGGCAATTCAGCCACTGCAGTTAAGCGCCAATTTCCGTTCTCAGGCTGGAGTCGTCGATTGGGTAAATAAACACTTTGCCACTGCCTTTCCCGGTGAGGCGAATGTTTCAAGGGGCGCGGTTCCTTACGCCCATTCCACCGCAGTTAAACCTGCCGAAAAAATCGCTGGCGTAAGTACCGAGCTAATTACTTACGAAAAAGATCAACGTTTGCTTGCCAGGGAGAGTGAAGCCAAACAAGTCATCGTACATATAGAAGAACTGAGGCAGAGCGATACCGCCAAAAAAGAATCCATCGCTATCCTGGTACGCAGTCGGGACCATCTGCAGTCCATCATTCAGGAGCTACGCAGCAGCGATATTCCATGGGAATCCACCGACATCGATCGCATGGGTGCCATGCAGATCATCGAAGATCTATTGAGTTTAACCAGGGCCATGCTCAACCCATATGACCGTTTGTCATGGTTCGCCATTTTGCGAGCGCCCTGGCTGGGACTGACTATTGCCGACCTGCATACCATCGCCCGGGTCGGCAGCGAACAATCGGTTTGGCAAACAGTTTCCAATTATCAGGAATTAAACGGTCTCTCAGCTGACGGCAAATATCGCCTAGAGAATTTTACCAACTGTATTTCTCATGCCATGAAGTTTCGCTATCAAATACCCTTGAGAGAATTAGTTGAAACAAGCTGGAATTTACTACGTGGTGCAGCGGTAATCGAATCAACCCGTGAAGCTGCCTGCGTAAGTCTTTATTTCGATTTGTTATCTGAACATGAGTATGCCGGCGGCCTGAACAATCTGAATGAATTTCAGGAGAAGGTACTGGGGGCATTCATTCCCAGCTCCCATAGCCAAGCGAAATTGAACAATGAAACTCCCGTGCAGTTATTAACCATGCACAAGGCCAAGGGCCTGGAATTTGATCATGTGATTATCGCCGGCCTTGCCAACCAGGCGCCAAGTGACAAAAAGCCTTTGCTCGCCTGGCATGAACGGCTTAACAAGCAGGGTCAGCCCCGTTTGTTAGTAGCGGCCTTATCAGCCACCGGCACCGATGATGACAGCCTGTATTCGCTCTTGCGTCATGAAAAACAGCATAAGCACCTGTTGGAAAATACCCGACTGCTGTACATAGCGGTGACCCGAGCCAAAAATTCAGCAAAGCTGTTCGCAACTGCAGCGCTTTCGAGCAAACAGGAAATACAAATACCTGCGAACAGCCTGCTCAAACGCATCTGGAGAGAACTGGAACGAGAACAGGAAGAGCTAAATATTATTCCTCTGGACACTTTGATTAGCAATAAGGACAAGGGCGACAAAGAAGCAATAGCTGAAACATCAGCACCTACCCCAATCCGAAGATTCGAAGCGCCGCAAAAATTGAATGATGTTGAGCTGAGTATATTAAGCGATCTGTCACAACAATCTGATTACGAAGAAACGCTCGAGTTAGAAGCTGACTCTGAGTTAAGTGCCCTGGTGGGTGAAATCATTCACGAGGAATTGGAAGATTTTTCAAATTGCGAAAACAAGAACGGATTCCTCGAGTCGCTAGTGAGCAAAAAGGCGTACTGGTTATTACGCCTGGAAAATTGTGCTCTTAGCAGACAAGAACAGGGAGATGCACTTGACTTTATCGCTGACAATATCCAGAACACCATTGAGAATGCAGAGCTTAACTGGATATTTGATAGCAGCCATACCGAAAGCTACAACGAACTTTCTATTTCATCCATGCACAATGGAAAAATTGCGTCTCATGTAATCGATCGAACTTTTGTCGATAAGAATAACGTTCGCTGGATTATCGATTACAAATCAAGCAAAGCAGCTGGAAACGAAGCTGAGTTTATCGATCAGCAGATCAAAATATATGAAGAGCAATTACGGCGTTACAAAAATCTGTTTGGAAAAATTGAAGAAAGAAAGATCAAAACAGCCCTGGCGCTAACTTCTATTTCAAAGCTCGTAGAAGTTGCTACTTAAATCTGTAGCGGCACCCTATTTATCTTCATCAGTAACCGCATAAATACCAGCGGCATTTCGCAAATAGCCTTTGTAATCCATGCCATAGCCATAAAGATAACGATCCTCTACTTCCAGCCCGACAAAATCGCACTGCATTTCTGTTAGTTTGCGATCATGTATTTTGTCAACCAATACGGCTGTAAGCACTCTTGTCGCACCCTGTTGTTCGCAATACCTTACAACTTGATCCAGGGTAGCCCCCTCATCAAATATGTCATCGATTACCACAACGACGCGCCCCGCCATTTCCATTGACGGTTCTTTTTTCCATTGCAGATCGGCACCACTGGTTTCATTTCGATATCGCGTTGCGTGAACGTAATCCATGTGGAGGGGAAACTTTAGGCGAGTCGCCAAGCTAGCAGTAAGGATAAGGCCGCCATTCATTACACACAGTAAAATTGGATTTGTGCCCGACAATTGCTCAGTAATGGCCCCAGCCATTCTGTCGATTGCTGCTTCCACTTCCTCTGCGCTATGAATGCAGTCGGCGCGAGCAGCGACAGCAGAAATTTCCTCCGGGCTTAAACTCGGCATGTTTTCTTTTCTTCAGGGTTTTGATTCAGCAAGAAACCCTTCAATACCATCCAGGGTGGTTGTAGGAAAGGCAAAATCAGCATCGTGCGAATGAACTATATTGATAATCTTCAGCATGACATCTTGTTTTATCTCATGGAAGCGAATCCAGTTTGTAGTCTTGGTAAAAGTGTAGATAAAGAAATCCAGAGATGATGCCGCGTATGCATTGAAGTTCACTATCAGGGTCTGGCTTGCATCAATCTCTTCATGGTTCTGCAACATCGATTTTACATCCGCCACAATAGCATCCATCTTGTCAGCATCCTGATAACGAATACCTATAGTTTCTTTAATTCTGCGATTACTCATCCGGGACGGGTTTTCCAGCGCCAGAGTTGTGAAAACCGAATTGGGCACATACAGAGGTCGCTTATCGAATGTTCTTACCACAGTTAAGCGCCAGCCAATACTTTCTACGGTGCCTTCGATATTACGATCCGGCGATCGGATCCAGTCACCAATTTTGAATGGCCTGTCGAGATAGATCATTAATCCGCCAAAGAAATTGGAAAGCAAATCCTGTGCCGCAAAGCCTACTGCCAAACCTCCAACGCCACCAAAAGCGAGTAGCGCCGTAATTTCTATGCCCACAGTAGGTAAGGCAACGAGCGCCGCGGAGATTACAACTGAGAGACGAAGAAGCTTTGCCAGTGCATGTAGAGTAGTCGGATCAAACCGGGTTTGCTCTGAACCTGGTTCTTTTTTCAGGTTCTCCAGGATTCTCTCTTCGGCGAGACTGATAAATCTCACCAGGAAGTACATGATAAGTACGATGAAGCTTAACTGCCTGACTAACTCCAAATTACTCGGAGAAAAAAGTTCAGTTTGCAAGTATCCATCGCTGATCTGAATGGCCCACAGCAGGCCGAATATCAAAATAAACCATGACAGTGGATTGTGAGCTGCCTCAAACAATGCGTCGTCCCAAACGTTTTGCGTTTTTTCTAAATGGCTACCCAGCACTTTTAACATTCGCAAGGCGATGAAACGCACTATCAATGTGATAGTAACGACGGCAAAAACCTCTACTCCCCACCCAAGATCTCTGATGCTTTCAAACGATAGCCACTCCACGATCAATACCTCTTGCTAATCTGTCGATAATAAATTTACGATTGTTTTTGCTTCGCCCCACTTGCTACTACTGTACAGGTTCGCAATTTCTGTTGCCGGCTCCGCTCGCATGCGCCCAATGCGCTCGCTTTCCGGGATACCTTCACGTTCGATCCATTCTGCAACGCCAAGCGCTGACTCTCTATCATTGCAAACAAGAATCATGTCGCATCCTGCATTTATAGCCAAGCTTGCGCGATTCACTGCATTGCCCGCCGAATGGGCGGCATTCATGGACAAGTCATCGGAGAACACGACACCATCAAATTGTAATTCACGACGAATTTTTTCCCGAATCCAGAAACTGGAGTATCCAGCGGGATTAGCATCGAGAGCCGGATATTTAACATGAGCGGGCATTATCCCATGCAATCTGTTAGCGAGCTCAGCAAAGACTCGATAATCATTTTGCAGTATTTCTTCTGCCGACCTCTCGTCACAAGGCAATTCTTCATGTGAGTCTGCCGCAACCGTGCCGTGACCTGGAAAATGTTTGCCCGTGGCTTTCATTCCTGCGTCATTCATTCCATCTATGTAAGCCGTAGCAACAGCTATTACAAAGCCCGGATCACTACCGAATGAACGATCCCCAATTACCCTGCTCTGTTCAGTATGCAAATCGAGTACTGGAGCAAAACTTAGATCGATTCCGTAATAAAGAATTTCTGCAGCCATGGCCCAGGCGCAAAGCCGTGCCTGCTCTTTGCCCTCAGCTTCATCAGCGTGACAAGCATCCCCTATTAGCTTGAGGGCAGGCAGCTTGAGAAACCCCTCTCGGAATCTTTGAACCCTGCCGCCCTCCTGGTCAACAGCAATCAGAATATCTTCTCGTATCTCTCTGACAGAATTGATTAAGTCTTTTAATTGTGTCGGTGTCTCGTAGTTGCGACTAAACAGTATTAGACCGCCAACGGAATTGCGCTGGAGAACATCCTTATCAGCTGTGCTTAGCTCAGTCCCCTCAATGTCTAACATTAAAATGCCGAGAGAATTTGATTGATTTTTCATCGACTTCATCTGGTTTGAGAAAACAGAATTATCACAGATGTTTCACTCAAGAAAAATAGTTTTATAAACGGTTCAATAGCTTAGATCTTAGTGTTAATTCTTAAACTAAGCTTGTCACAATTTTTCTAAAAAATTGCTTTCTTTTTGCAAAGAAAACTATCTATAGTAGTTACAAACAAGCCAGTAAAAAAATCAATCAGGAGATAATCAAAAGCAGTAGATTTCCTTAAACTCGGGGTCATGGTCATGAATAATCTCATGCCTGAAGTCTCCGCTTGGTACCAGGATGTAGTTAGCGGAAGTTTATTTGAAGTAGTCGCAATCGATGAAGCGAGCGGCACCATCGAATACCAGATGGTAGGTGGTGAAGTTGGCGAATATGACACGACTACCTGGCAACAACTCTATCTCTCCCCTGCACAAGCCCCCGAAGACTGGCGTAGCCCTTACGAACTCAATTCTGAAGACCAGGCCTATGCCGACCAGACCCTGGTACCGGAAAACTGGTCTGGCGCACTGTCAGATATCGAGCCTGACTTGATGGATTTAGGCGACGATTTCCAGATTCTGTAGATTTTTTACCTTTCTCCAGTTTTTCGCTTTTTCCAGTCTCTGGACCTAAGCCGAGCGCGCCGCCCTGTTTGCTAAAGTTCTCTTGAGATCGTCAGATAACTGTATATAATTACAGTTGTTTGCTTACAGAGGGCATTAACAATGCACAAGCTAACTTCCCGCCAGGAAGAGATACTCGGCTATATCAAAGACTATTTGCATGATACGGGCTTTCCCCCCACCAGGTCTGAAATCGCCCAGGAAATGGGGTTTAGATCACCCAATGCCGCCGAAGAGCACCTGAGAGCACTGGCCCGTAAGGGCGCCATTGAAATGATGCCAGGCACGTCCCGCGGGATTCGCTTGCCCATAAATGAGCAATTGGGTTTACCCATTATTGGCCAGGTTGCTGCCGGTAGCCCGATACTGGCTGAAGAGTCTATTGCAGATTACTGCGATATACCGCCAGAGCTGTTTACACCAAAAGCGGATTACCTGCTGACGGTAAAAGGCACCAGTATGGTCGATGTCGGGATTTATGAAGACGATTTGCTGGCAGTCCATAAAACCGACCGCGCCAATAGTGGCGATATCGTCGTTGCTCGCATTGATGACGAGGTAACTGTAAAGCGTCTGGAAACCAGCCGCAGCAAGTACAAATTGAGTTTAATCGCTGAAAATCCGGATTACGACCCTATTGAAGTGGATTTACGTAGCAACGATTTCGCTATCGAAGGAATAAGCGTCGGTGTAATTCGACGCAGCGTATAAACAAAACCCGCGTTTAGTTGCGGGTTTTATTTTTTCTTAGCCTTTTTCTTCGCGGCTTTCTTTTTCGCAGGCTTTGTTATCTCCCATTTTCCATCCCGATAAAAAGCCTTCCATCCAGTGGCCTTTTTATCTACCTCGGTTTGCACATACTGCTCTTTCGTCTTGCGGCTATAGCGGACAAGAGTTTTATTTCCCTGGTCGTCTTTAGTAGGCGCATCGAAAAGATAAGAATACTTGGGGTCTATCTCATCTTTGTGAGGCAATAACTCCTCGACAAAAGGAGCTCGGGTCTCGCGATTGCGGGGAAATTTGCTCGCTGCAAGAAACAAACCAGAAGCACCATCCCGTAAAACATAAGTGTCTTCAACGGTTTCGCATTCCAATTCCGGCATGGCAACAGGATCCATTTTGGGTGGGGCCGGTTCACCGTTGCGCAATAGTTTACGAGTGTTCTTACAATCTTCGCTGCTACACCCGAAATACTTACCGAAGCGACCGGTCTTCAATTGCATATCGGCGCCACACTTATCACACTCGATAACCGGGCCATCATAACCCCGAATCTTGAATTCGCCGTGTTCTACTTCGAAGCCAAGGCAATCAGGATTATTACCGCAAACATGCAGCTTGCGCTTTTCGTCGATAAGATAAGCATCCATTGCAGTATTGCATAGCCTGCAACGATGCTTGCTACGAAGCTGGATATTCTCCTGCTCCTCCGCTTCTTCTGCTGTGTCGGTACGAATAGCCTCTTCGCCAGGAGTCAGATTGACAGTGCATTTACACCTTTCCTTGGGTGGTAAGGAATAACCTGAGCAACCCAGGAATACACCGGTGGATGCGGTACGAATCTGCATGTTGCGACCGCACTGCGGACAGGAAATATCCGTATCTGTCGGATCATTCTTTCGCATTCCACCTTCTTGGGCTTCAGCTGCAGCTAATTGGCTAGTAAAGCCCTCAAAGAAATCGTTTAGCAGGTTTTTCCAGTCTCTTTCACCAGAAGCAACTTCATCCAGGGAGTCTTCCATCTTCGCAGTGAAATCGTAATCCATCAGATCGCTAAAACTCTCCTGTAGGCGTTCAGCTACGATGTCACCCATCTTCAGGGCGTAGAACCGTTTGCTTTCTACCTTCACGTAACCTCGATCCTGAATCGTGGAAATAATCGAGGCATAAGTGGAAGGACGGCCAATATCCTTTTTCTCCAGCTCTTTAACGAGACTTGCTTCCGTATATCGCGCCGGAGGCTTGGTGAAATTCTGAAATGGTTCCAGCTTCTCCAGGTTCAGCACCTGTCCTTCAGTAACATCGGGAAGCACCACATCTTCTTCTTTCGATTGCATCACCTTGAGATAGCCATCGAATTGCATGATGCGACCCTTGGTGCGCAGCTCAAATTTGTCAGCTGCCACGGTAATGCTACTACTGAGGTATCTTGCCCGAGGCATCTGACAGGCCACGAAGAACTGCCAAATGAGGGTGTAGAGACGTACCGCATCCGGTTCCATTCCCATCAGCTTGTCAGCTTCAACCTTTACATCCGTGGGACGAATCGCCTCGTGAGCTTCCTGGGCACCTTCCCTGGAACTATAGAATGAAGGCTTCTCAGGTAAATACTGATCACCAAAGTTATTCTTGATGTAGTCGCGACACATGGAAATGGCATCATCGCTCAGATGGGTCGAATCGGTTCGCATATAAGTGATGTAGCCTGCTTCGTACAGGCGTTGTGCCATCAGCATGGTTTTCTTGACGCCAAAGCCCAACCTGGTGCTGGCGGCTTGCTGTAATGTCGATGTGATCAGCGGCGGCCTTGCTTTTGATGATGTAGGACGGTCTTCCCTCTTTAATACCTTGAATTCTGAAGAATCCAGTATGCCCAGCGCTGTGTCGGTATCAGCCTTGTTGTTAGGGCGAAAATTCTTTCCTTCTTCTTTTATTAGCTGGCAGCGAAGCTGTGCTTTGTCGCTGGTTTCGAGATTGGCGAATACCTCCCAGTATTCTTCAGGTATAAACGCTCGAATCTCACGCTCGCGCTCCACCACCAGTCGCACAGCAACAGATTGCACACGACCAGCCGAAAGTCCACGGGCCACCTTTGCCCAAAGCAAGGGAGATACCATGAATCCAACCACTCGATCGAGGAATCTCCTGGCCTGCTGCGCCTCAACGTAGCGCATATCCACTTCGCCTGGCTCCGCAAATGCGTCCTCGATAGCCCGCTTGGTGATTTCATTGAACACGACCCGCTTATAGCGTACAGGATCGCCACCGATGGATTCCTTCAGATGCCAGGCAATGGCTTCCCCTTCCCTGTCCAAATCTGTTGCGAGATAAATATTTTCTGCATTCTTCGCCAGCTTTTTGAGTTCGGCGACTACTTTTTCCTTGCCGGGAAGAATCTGGTAATTAGCTTTCCAATCTTTTTCTGGGTCAATTCCCATTCTGCTTACAAGTTGTTGTTTTTTCTTCTTTTCCTTGTAAACAATTTTTTCCTCGGGCTTCATTTTCCGAGTAGCGGCTGCGGCTGCGGCACGGGCCTTGGTATCGATAGTTTTGCCGTTACCACTAGTGGGTAAGTCGCGAATATGCCCGACGCTGGATTTGACCACGAACTCTGGCCCCAAGTACTTATTAATAGTCTTGGCTTTAGCGGGCGACTCTACGATGACTAGTGATTTAGACATTAATGTAAGTTAATCCGATTTCTATGCCGAAAATTTGATCAAAACCAAATTCTGCTACTCCGAGCAGCGCACATATATAAGGGCAAGATTGCAATCGGTCAAGTTTTCTCGTAAAAAAAGTGTAGAGCAATTCTCAGGAATTATTGCCTAATTGCTCACAAGCCAGGCTAAACCTGCTAACAATACAAAAGATCAACTGGCCAAAACAGGAGTAAAAAATCTATAGAAAACTGCTTTTAGAACGGGGTGTGCAGGAGGACGGTTGGGTAAGTGCGTCACGCTCACAGGCATATATAACTTAGTGTGCTACCTGGCACTTATTTGTATTCTCTTAGAGAGGCTATTACAGGATTGCGTGCTGATTAGATTTCTATTTCATGCAGCCAGCCGAACTCATCGGCAATTTCGCCTTTCTGAATTCCAACCAGCAAATCATAGAGCTCTTGCATCTTTGGCCCCACCGTAAGCCCGTCCTGGAAAATGTTGTGCCAGGCATCGTCGAACCAGATTCGGCCAACGGGAGACAGCACCGCTGCAGTACCACAGGCACCCATCTCATCAAAATCTTCTATCTCGGCTCGCAAATCTATCGGACGCTCCTCGGTGGGCATATTCAAACATTTGCCAGCCAAATCCATTATCGATCGTCGTGTAATGCTGGGGAGAATTGCATTGGAAGATGGAGTGATGAACTTTCCGCTCTTCGTCGCTATTACAATATTCGCTGATCCAGCTTCATCTATATATCGATGTTCCGCTGCATCCAGGTATAAGGCTTCGTTAGCTCCCAGCTTTTTCGCCTGACGTGTTGCTAATAGCCCGCCAGCGTAATTGGCACCAGCCTTGAAGCTTCCGGTGCCATTAGGAGCTGCCCGATCAATCTGAGATACTGCCAGGCTAATAACGGCAAGTCCCGCATCCTTATAATACGGACCAACCGGCGAGACGAATACCCTGAACTCATATTGCTGGGCAGGATTCAATCCAAGATTTTCTCCCACGCCAATAAGCATTGGCCGAATATATAAAGAAGCACCGGAACCAAATGGTGGAATCCAGGCGTAGTTGGCGCGCACAGTTTCTTCAATTGCTTCCATGAATAATGCGTCGGGAACTTCCGGCATCAACAGTCGAGGCGCCGTGCGATTCATTCGCTCGCAATTTAACTCGGGCCTGAAAAGCAACACTCTGCCATCCTCGGCAGTTTGTGCCTTCATGCCTTCAAAGCATTGCTGGGCATAATGTATAGCGGGCGCACCTTCGTGAACAGTAATAATTTCATCTTCAAGCAATTGCCCTTTACCCCACTCTCCGTTTTCATGAGTGACAGTAAATCGATAATCAGTTTTGATGTATTGAAAACCAAGTTCAGCCCAGTTAAGCGCTTTCTTATTCACCTTCGCGTCCACTGTTAATTCCTGTGCGATAACGCATTTTCAGCCGTATTATCCGGCATTCGCAAGTCAATAGCTAGGTACTGAGCCTCTGGATATGGCGCAAGCCAATACCATAAGTTAGACTCATTCGCTTTCTTGAAACGCCCAGAAGTTTTTAATATGCAGCTCGTCGATATCGGCGCAAACCTGACTCATCAATCTTTTGAGAATGATTTTGAGCAAGTTATTGCCAATGCCAGGAACGCAAATCTCGGTCACATCATGTTGACCGGCACAGATTTGGCCACCAGTAAGGCAGCGCAATTAATGGCGAAAGAACGGCCTGAGTTTTTCAGCGCGACTGTTGGATTTCACCCTCATATAGCTGCAACCGTAAGTAATGACGTTTTGCAAGAAGCCGAAGTACTGACCGGCAAGGATCATGTAGTAGCCATTGGAGAAACGGGACTGGACTTTAATCGCAATTATTCTCCACGAGAAGATCAGCTGCGGGTATTTGAACATCACCTAAAGCTCGCCACAAAAATTAGCAAACCACTCTTTCTGCACCAACGGGATGCTCATGAGGATTTCCTGGCATTATTGAAACAATATCGAACTGAAGTAGTCGGTGGTGTTGTGCATTGTTTTACCGACACCATTGATGCCCTGCATGATTATTTGAAACTGGATATGCATATTGGGATAACGGGATGGATTTGTGATGAACGACGGGGACAGGAATTACAACAGGCAGTAAAACATATCCCTCTAGAAAGATTGTTAATTGAAACCGATGCCCCCTATCTTCTTCCTCGAAGCCTGAAACCCAAACCAAAGTCTCGTCGCAATGAGCCGGCGCACCTGGTTGAAGTAGCCAAGGCAATTGCACTTCACACCGACCACACTCTTGAAGGAGTAATCAAGCAGACGAGTATTAACGCAAAAGCCCTGTTTCAATTGCCTGTAGAGCTGTAATAAGGCGAAAACGTGTCCTGCGTCACCTTCTTCCCCGCATGTATTAAACATTTTTTAGCTTTTTGATTTTTGTTTTATAGACCTTGAGTGTGTCGCTGACCGATATAGCAGGACAGAAATTGAATAAGAGAGCGTTTCTAGAAGGTTTCTTGTTGCATTTGAGGGACATTTCATGTGGAAGCGGAGAGGTAATTCTTAGATCTGGTGTCCGATCTATCGTAAAACAAATACACCTGTTTCTGGCGAAGACAATTAAAGCAATCGGAAACCTGTCACGGGCATCACGATCACTGGTACCACCAGGACATTCTTTTCACGGAGTTGGTGATTTCGATACAGGAAAAATCGGAATTGGGGAACGCAACTTCACAGCAGATTTTTCATCAACAGAAGAATACAAGAAGATTGCCGGATTCGGTTATGTCGATATTCGCTATCCAACAGACAACCTCTTCGGCGTTCGATTCGAACCATGGCAAATCAATATAGGTTAAGCAGCTCTTCAGGCTGAAACGGCCATCCTAATTCTTCGTTAGTTTCCTTATTTTTTACTACTGGAATTCGAGTTCCGTATAAATCTACCAGTGATTCATCGGCACTGATATCAATAGATTCCAGAAAAAATTCTTTGCTTTTCTGAATTTCAGTCAACATCTGCTCCGCGAATTCGCAAAGGTGGCATCCATCTGTTGTGTAAAGAATAAGGGTAATCATTGTCTGAGGGGTAACTATCTAATCTGCTCGTTCCACTCCAATCAATTTGTGCTGCTTATCGAAAAACAAATCGAAAGTGCCAAATACTCCTTCGCGAGTACGAATTTGCGCATTGCAGAGCCGGGGAATTGTACACTTAGCCCGCCTTCAGCCATTGCGTAAATATTCCTGGCCTGACCCGCATAAAGTGGAACATAGCGCTCTGCGGGTATATTCAGGTCGACTCTAAGTTTGGCCATGACTCACTCGTTTCTATTTATTATGGGCGGTAGACTGCGCCAGATTTAATAGCTCACGTAGTGCCACTGAAAACATGGAATAGTCTGGTTGCGATTCCGCCTGCAATTGGAAAAGCATGGCACTGGTTCTACCTATTGCTTCTTGGTTACTTACCACCCAGTTATTGACCATTGTTTTTGCGCTGGAAGAAACTTGTTTTGAGCTTACGACATTATAAGACAGAGCCCGTTGTTGCCAAGCCAGATCATCCAGGTAAGTTTCCCGTGCCAGAGCCTGCCAGTAACTGGCGACGGGTAATTGATTTATGATTTTGCCCAGCCAATTCAATTGCAGTTGTTCGCCGATGGAATAGTAGATATCAACTACTGTTGCCAATCGTTCCCCACTAGTGTTGCTAATCTCGATGAAACTCGTAGCAAAAAACAGAAAATCGCTACGACATATTTCAGTAGCTAACTCCACCGGCACTTTATGCTCGATTAAATGGCCCATCTTTTCCTCAAACATTTGCCTGAATTCTGGCGGCAGTTTGCCCGGCAACATACGCCGTACCTGGTTGATCTTCTGGGCAAAGAACGCCACTTCGGTTTCGAAACACAGCTTAGATCTTCTATTACGTAGCAACCAGCGAGTTACCCGGCGCACCAATCGAATCAGTCTCGACATCATTTCGGCCTGAATGTCGGCATTGATCCTGTAATCCAGGGATTCAATCTGCTTCCAGCTCTGCTCGACCTGAAAAATGTCTTTCGCAATAACAGCCGCTTTAATTACCTCACCTACGGTACTGGCAGTTGAATCCACCATGCGATAAATAAAACTTGGGCCAAGCAGGTTTACGACGGAGTTCGCTAACTGAGTAGCGACAATTTCTTTGCGCAGAGGATGCTCATGTAGCTCCTTCTTGTAAGACTTTACGAGTTTCTTCGGGAACGCACTGTACAAATAGGGAAGCAGGTAATCTTCGTCTATGTAATCAATCCCTGTAAGCTCAGCTTTTAAATACATCTTCATGTAGGACGTAACTACAGAGATTTCTGGTCGAGTTAGAAACTGTTCTTTGGCAGCACGTTCCTCCAGTTGCTCCTCGCTGGGGAGAAATTCCAACGCCCGGTCCAGGCCCGCGTTTTTCTCCAGATAAGCAATTAAATCTGCATATTCCTTATTACGAATATCCATTTGCGTATAGGCAACACCAATGGCCTGCACCTGGCTGTAATTATTTGATAGCACAAGTTCTGAAACATCATCAGTCATCGACTCAAGTAGTTTATTACGACGGGAGTTACTCAGACGTTTGTTAGCCTGCAACTTGTTAAGGAGAATCTTGATATTGACCTCATGGTCCGAGCAGTCCACTCCGGCAGAGTTATCGATGAAGTCGGTAAGCGAAACGCCTTTGTGCAAACCGAATTCAACCCGTGCCGCCTGGGTTAATCCCAGATTGCCACCTTCACCTATGATATTGCATTGCAACTCGTCGCCGTTTACCCGCAGAACATCATTTGCCTTATCACCAACATCACTGTGACTTTCCAGGCTCGCTTTAATATAGGTGCCAATTCCACCATTCCAGATTAAATCAACAGGACTCTTGAGCAAGAGCTTAATTAGCTCATCTGGCGTTGCGGAATCCTGCTCTAAGGCAAACCGCGTTTTCATTTCCGGGCTTATCGAAATCGATTTCGCGGACCGTGAGAAAACACCACCTCCTTTTGAAATCAGTTTTTCGTTGTAGTCAGTCCAACTGGATCCAGCTTTCTTGAACAATCGCAATCGTTCCCGGTAACTGCGGGCAGAATCGGGATTGGGATCGATAAAGATATGCAGATGATTGAATGCCGCAGTCAGGCAAATATGCTTCGATAACAACATGCCGTTACCGAAAACATCTCCAGACATATCACCGATGCCCACAACAGTGAAATCTTCTTCCTGAACATTGACACCAAGCTCACGAAAATGCCGCTGCACAGAAACCCAGGCACCCTTCGCAGTAATCCCCATGACCTTATGATCATAGCCATTGCTACCGCCCGACGCGAAGCCATCACCTAGCCAGAAACCGTATTCCTTTGCTATATCATTAGCGATATCAGAGAAGGTTGCAGTGCCTTTATCCGCCGCAACTACCAGGTAGGAATCGTCATGATCGCGCCGCACGACCTGCGCTGGAGGAACCAGTTTTGAATCAACTATATTGTCGGTAATGTCCAGCAAACCACTAATAAAGGTTTTATAGCTGGCCATGCCCAAATCCATAAACGCTTCCCGACCAGTAGCGCTTTCCTTTACATAAAATCCGCCTTTTGCGCCAACCGGTACGATCACCGAATTTTTAACCTGTTGCGCCTTAACTAACCCAAGCACTTCAGTGCGATAATCCTCACTACGGTCTGACCAGCGCAAACCTCCTCGCGCTACTCGCCCACCACGCAAATGCACCCCTTCTACGCGCCGAGAAAAAACAAAGATCTCGTATTTGGGTTTCGGTAATGGAATGCCCTCAATTTGTTCAGGTCTGAATTTGAAGGAAAAATAGTCCTTGGATTCGCCCGCAGCATCTGCTTGGAAATAGTTGGTGCGTAGTGTCGCGTCGAACAGGTTCAGATATGCCCTTAACACGCTATCTTCCGCCAGGTTAGCAACATCATCGATTGCTGCCAGCAAATTTCTCCTGATTGTCCTCGCCTGTTTGCGGGCAGTCTGCGACAGACCTGGATCAAAGAGGCTGTAGAAGTACTGCACCAACTGACTGGCAATTGCCTTGTGCTCGGCCAGCGTCTCTGCAATAAACTGGGGCGTATAACCGAATTGAATCTGTTTCAGGTAGGCGACATAGGCTCGGAGTAAGGCTGCGTCTCGCCAATTTATTCCTGCTGTAACAACCAGAGCGTTAAAACTGTCATCATCTATTTTCTCAAACCAGATCGCGTTGAATGCTTCCTCAAAGTTCTGCTTTAACTCTGCGGTCAGTTTACCGACACTGGCATTTTTTCTATAAAGGGAAAAATCGTGCAACCAGACTTCGTGCTCGCACTCGGGTTCCAGCTTAAACGCTTTCTCGCTAATAATATTTAGTCCCAGGTTTTCCAGAATGGGAGCCACATCAGATAAAAACAACTGGTGCTGGTAGCTAAAGATTTTAAAGCTTAGCTCGGCATCCACTTCCGAAGAGCAGGTATCCAGATCCAAAGCAAGATTCTTGTTTGTTACCACGCTGTCTATGCGAGTGATATCTTTAACCGCCTCTTCAGCGCTATAGACTTCTTTGTAGGCGGACGAATAACAATCAGCATAAATGCCATGAAGCCTTTCCGCTTCCTGATCCATGTATTCAGCCTGCAAAGCTTCAAGGAAATAGTCCTCCCAGGGCTTTACCACGGCGATGATCTTTTCATTCAATTCAGCTAAATCGAATTTAACTTTCTGAATATTCGGAACGCGCAATATAAAATGGATTCTTGCCAGGGTTGATTCTGAAAAATAGGTAGTAAATTCCACCTCTTCCCCTTGCAATTCTTTCTCCAAAAACCCCTGGATACTGGTTCGCACCTTGGTGTTATAAATATCGCGAGGAATGTATGCCAGGCAGGAGAAAAATTTCCCGTAAGAATCTTTGCGAATAAACAGTTTGCTGGTGCGGGTTTCCTGGATCTGGGTAATTTCCAGCGCAGTGTTATAAAGCTGGTCTTTGCTTATCTGGAACAGTTCGTCCCGGGGAAAAACATTAATTACCTGCAACAGATCCTTGATGCTGTGGCCATTAGGCGCAAAACCGGACTGGTCCAATACCGCATTTACCTTCTTCCTCACCAGCGGTATATCCAAAGCCGCGCGGTAGTAAACAGAAGAGGTGTATAGACCAACGAAGCGATGTTCGACTGCTACATTGCCCTTATCGTCAAACTCTTTAACAATTACGTAGTCGTAAAATGCAGGTCGATGTACCTTGGAGCGATTGGCAGACTTGGCAAAACTGCAAATGGTTTTCTTTAGTATCAGGTCGCCAATAGCTTTCGGCAAACTCTTTAAAGAGACTCTCTCTTTTAGGTCAGCTTTATACCTGGAAATTCCCAGCATCGATTTCTTTTGTAATTCAATGAGCGGTCCGCTCTTGGGTCGCCTTACCCTGTATTCTTCATAACCCAGGAATGTAAAGTGGTTATCAACCAGCCAAGATAAGAATTCACTGGACTCTTTCATCTCCTCGTTAGTTACCGGTATTGATTTCCTGTTAGCCAGCAGTGACTCGCGAACTTCGATCGCTTTACTGCACATTGGCTGAAAATCTTTGACTGCTACGGCAACGTGCTTGAGAGTGTCACGAATCTCTTTCTCGATTACGCGGCATTGCGCATCACTAATAAAGGCACAATTAATGCAACTAAGAGCTTCACCCTTGAAGTCTGCATTTTTCTTGACAGCAATATTTTTTAATTTGCCCGCCGTGGCTTTCCCTTTTGCAACACGGTCAACCTGGAACACGGCGTTGTTTACATTGCGAATAATTACACCGACACGGTTCAGGCACTGACGGATGGAATCCACCAGGAACGGCATATCATCCACGAGGATGTAGATGCTGGTACCTGTTTGTCGATGTTCGTGCTTGTCGAGCTTGCGCTGAAAGAATTGGACCTTGGGAGAGCTCAGCTTTCGTTCCTGCACAAACTTCCAGGCATCGACTACTGTTTCCAGCAATTCTTCTTCGGTAAATTTGGCCAGTTCAGAGCGGGAGGAGCTGGCAAAAAATTGCCCGGCAAAAAGCACCACCGTGTCGGCTTTGGCTTTAGAAAACTTCTTCCTTATTTTCTGGTAGATCGGAACCAATAGTAGATTGTCCACGGTCGGTTGCGTGCTCATGGGAAATCCCCCTTCTAGAGCCGGCGAAGTGACTCTGAAAAGCGGAAATTTTGTGGTGAAAAAGCGCCTTAGACGATCGAGCTACATCCCTGATGTATCGCTACATTCCGCTACAATGTTCGCCTAGACATCCTTTATAAAACCTTTAAAATCCCTGACTTCGCGCAAAGTGCTCCATTTACAAACAGAGAATTCTTACATATGAGCCATCATGGAATAATAACAGAACTCAAAAACTGGTTATCTCAACAAATTATAGGGCAGGAGCGCTTACTTGATCGTTTGTTAATTGCATTATTAGCCGATGGACACCTCTTGGTAGAAGGTGCTCCAGGTTTGGCCAAAACCAAAGCGATTAAAGATTTATCCCTAGCAATTGAAGGTGATTTCCACCGGATTCAATTCACCCCGGACTTATTACCAAGTGATATAACAGGAACGGAAGTTTTCAGACCTGAAGACGGCAGCTTCCGCTTCCAGCAAGGCCCCATCTTTCACAACCTCGTGTTAGCGGATGAGATCAACCGAGCTCCGGCCAAGGTTCAATCGGCGCTGCTGGAAGCCATGGCCGAGCATCAGGTATCGGTAGGGCGAGAATCTTTCACCCTGCCCCCACTTTTCCTTGTAATGGCCACCCAGAACCCAATCGAGCAAGAAGGTACCTATCCTCTACCTGAAGCGCAGCTGGATAGATTCCTCATGCACGTAACTATCGATTATCCGGTCATCGAAGCCGAACGGGATATTCTCCACCTGGTGAGAGATGAAGCGGCCAATAAATTGCCTGAGCCGCCCAAGCAGGTTGCCCAGCAAGACTTGTTCGAGGCAAGACAGGAAATTCTTTCCATGCACATGGCGCCGGAAGTTGAGGAATACATTATCCAGCTCATCATGGCGTCTCGTCAGCCGGAGGTATACGGCGAAGACCTCGCTTCCTGGCTGGAATATGGTGCCAGCCCTCGAGGAACTATCTCCCTCGACCGCTGTGCCCGCGCCCATTCCTGGATCCAGGGTCGGGATTTTGTGAGCCCTGATGATGTTCAGGAAATTATGTTTGATGTACTGCGCCATCGAATTCTCCTGAGCTTCGAAGCTGAAGCCAGTGGCGTCACTCCGGATAAGGTACTAGAGACCATTCGCGAACGCGTACCTTCAGCCTAATCTCGCCAGGACGCGCTAAATGTCGGCGATACTGCAAATTGACCCCCACCATACTCGGTATCAGAGCAAAGGGGCCGTAATCAGCCTGCAACAACTGCTGATTCAGCGCTACGCCGCTAAAACTCTCGAATACATCGCTCACACCCGCTCCATCGCGGGTATCTCCGGCCTGCATTTATCCAAGATGAGAGGCCGTGGGATCGATTTTGAGGAGTTTCGTCCCTATCAGCCTGGTGATGACATCAGATTAATCGATTGGCGTGTCACTGCCCGCACAAGCCGCCCGTTCACCAAGGTTTTTCGCGAAGAACGGGAGCGCCCCGTCATAATAGCGGTAGATCAAACCCATAATATGTATTTCGGCAGCCAGATCGCCTTTAAATCCGTAGTCGCCGCACAGGCTGCCGCCGTATTCTGCTGGCTTGCCATCGATAACGGGGATCGTGTCGGCGGCCTGGTATTCTCCGATGTTGAGGCTAACCTGGTCAGACCTAAACGCAGTCGGCGCTCTGCCCTGCATTTGCTCAACCAGGTCTACAAATACAACCAGCGCTTGCCGGAAGTGAAAGATCCGGAAAACCAGGTGCCTGAAGATCCGTCCTTTAAACCCGGGCTAGCTCATGCCCTGGGACAAATCCGGCGCATCACCAAGCCTGGCAGTACCTTATACGTGATCTCGGATTTCATCACCCTGGATGACAAGGCACTGCAATACCTGAATCAGTTATCCCGTCATAACAACGTAATCTGCGTCATGGTCTATGACACCCTGGAAGAATCATTGCCGGTTCCGGGCATTTACAGCATTACCGATGGAAGTCGTAAGGGCGCCTTGAATACCCATAACAGCAAAGCGAGAATTCGTTATCGTGAACAATTTCATGAACGCATGGGCCGCATAACAACAGAATTCGACAAGTTACAGATCCAGCTCATTAAGATGCGAACCAACCAACTCGTGGTGGAGCAAATCCGACAATGGATAGCGAAGAGCTACTAGCCCAACTCGCAGACATTCACCTGCCTGGTGAAATAAGTTACTGGCCTCCTGCGCCGGGGTGGTGGGTGCTGGCCATTCTACTTTTGATAGGTGGATTCTTTTTGATTCGCAGACTGATTCAACAACGCAATCTGCAAAAAGTCTGTCAGCACGCTTTGGCAGAGCTGGAAAATTGTTATCAACGCTTCGCCTGTACTGAAGATGGCGACCCGGGTGGGCAGCGTTTACGCTATGTCAACGAGGTCAATTCTGTCATGCGCCGGGTGGCCCTGGTGCATTTTCCCCAAGCCAACGTGGCGAGCCTCGGCGGTGATGCCTGGGTTGATTTTATCCGGCAAAAAGGTGACTCTTCCGGCTTAAATGATGAAATCGCTGCAGCCCTTAGTTTTGGGCGCTTTCAAACGCAATGCGACGTCAATGTGGATGCCATGAACAGTGTTGGGCAGGCATGGATCACCAGTCTTTATTTAGGCGGCAAGGAAACTAACCAGCAAGAGGACGGTGTGACTAATGCTTGAATTCACTTGGCCCTGGGTTTTCCTCACGCTGCCACTGCCTTTTCTTATCTATAAATTGATTGCTCGTGCACCACGACAAGATGCCGCCCTGTACGTGCCCTTCTTTAGTGTGTTATCCCGCTTGCAATCGGACAACGAAAACCTCACCAGCGGGCGCTTGCTCAACCTGATCCTGTGCACCCTGATCTGGTTATTAATCGTACTGGCTGCAAGCCGTCCCCAGTGGCTGGGGGAACCGGTGCAGCTTCCCTCTACCGGTCGCGACCTGATGTTGTCCGTGGATATTTCCGGCAGTATGGAAGCCCAGGACATGGTGGTTGGAAATCGTCAGGCATCCCGCATCGATGTGGTGAAGGCCGTTGTAGGTGATTTTGTGGAACGACGTGAAGGTGATCGCCTCGGCCTGATTCTTTTCGCCGCCCATGCCTATATCCAGGCCCCACTCACCTTCGACCGCGAAACCGTAGGTACATTGCTGGATGAGGCCGAGATTGGCATCATCGAAGAATCTGCTACTGCCATCGGGGATGCCATTGGCCTGGCAGTTATCCATCTCCGTACCCGCCCTGAAAACAGTCGGGTGCTGGTATTGCTAACCGATGGCGTAAACAACGCCGGCGCAGTTTCCCCAGAACAGGCTGGCCAACTGGCACAACAGGAAAACATCAAAATCTACACCATCGGTATTGGCGCCGACCAGGTAGTGCAGCGCACCTTCTTCGGCGCCAGGGCAATTAACCCATCGGCTGAACTGGACGAAGCCGTGCTTACGCGAATTGCCGAATCCACCGGTGGTCGATATTTTCGCGCCAGGGACGTTAACGACCTGGTAGATATTTACGAAGAGCTGGATCGGCTAGAGACTATTGAACAGGACGAACAAACCTATCGCCCTACCCGGGTGCTGTTCTACTGGCCATTAGGAGCCGCGATCCTTATCAGCTTTATCCTGGCCCTGGTTTCGATTCCCTGGATGTCTTTAACAGGAAGAGCCCGCATCGAAGAATACGAAGAAGATAATGATGCAGAATTAGCGGCCAGCGGAGGAAACGCCTGATGGACATTCTAATCCCCGCTAATATGATTCAGGATTTTCATTTCCTTCGCCCGTTGTGGTTATTGGCACTGATTCCGGCAGTCATTTTCTTTCTAGCCATGTGGCGCATTAATACTGTTGTGACCGCCTGGGACAAGGCCATCGACAAGAGCCTGCTACCCTACCTATTAGATAGAAGCAAGAACGCTGCCCAGCGCACGCCACTACTACTCTTGTTTTCAGCCTGGGTTTTATCCACTGTTGCCATGGCGGGACCGGTGTGGGAACAACTGCCTCAGCCTGTGCAAAAAAGAGAAGATGCCCTGGTCATCGTCATGGATTTATCCCTATCCATGTTTGCACCGGACCATAACCCCACTCGACTTGATCTGGCGAAGCGTAAGTTACGTGACATACTCGCATTAAGAGAAGAAGGACAAACCGCATTGGTTGTTTATGCTGGAGACTCTCATGTAGTCACGCCATTAACGGATGACGTCGTAACCATTGACGCCCTGGTACCCTCCCTGAGCCCCAACATCATGCCTTTGTTTGGCAGTAATCCCATGTCAGCCATCGATATGGCGATAGAATTATTGGATGACGTCGAATCCACAGACGGTCGCATATTGCTAATGACCGATGGCATCGCTGGTTTCGACCAGGAATTACTCATTACCGAACAGATGCAGGAAACTGACTACGAACTGTTAGTTATGGGAATCGGTACGGAAACTGGCGCTCCTATTCGTACCAGCGATGGCAGTTTCCTAACGGATGAAAACGGCGCCATGGTTGTTCCAACCCTGAATAAGAATGTGTTGCAGTCCTTAACCAATCGAGTCAATGGTCGTTATCACGATATACAGCTGTCTGATGCAGATCTGGCGTTTCTTTTGACTGGAAATCAACTACTTGATGAAGAAGAACTCACGGACGTCGAAGAAGAATTCGACGTCTGGTACGAAACAGGCCCATTCCTGCTTCTACTGGTACTGCCTTTAGCTGCCCTCTCTTTTCGTCGGGGCTGGTTATTCAGCCTGGTATTGCTCACCGGCACCGGTTTACTGTTCCCAAGCCAACCAGCCCAGGCTTTCGAATGGCGCGACCTGTGGCAGACCAAAGATCAGCAGGCTGCCGAAGCCTTTGCTGCGGAAGATCATCAACTGGCCGCTGCGCTATTCGAAACTTCTGACTGGCGCGGCGCGGCAAGCTATCGCGCTCAGGATTATGAATCTGCAATAGCTGCATTCAGTGCCAGCGATACGCCAGACGGACATTACAATCGCGGTAACGCCCTGGCCCTGGCAGGTAACTATGCCGAAGCTATCGCTGCTTATGACGCGACAATCGGCCAGGAACCAGATCACGCAGATGCGATTCATAATAAGGAAATAGTAGAACAACTTCTGGAAGAACAGGAGTCCGAGCAAGGAGAAAACCAGGACGGCGAAAACCAGGAGAATCAGTCTGAGCAAAACTCAGAACAACAATCTGAGGAACAAAACGAAAATTCAGAAAACCAGGACCAGGAAAGCCAGGAAGGCAACGAAGACCAGCAACAACAAGAGCAGCAGAACGAAGCACCGGAAGAACAGGAGAGTTCCGAATCCAATAGCGAGCAAAACACTCCCAGCCAATCTTCCAATGAGGAATTCGAAGACCAACAATCACTGGAACAATGGTTGCGCCGTATCGAGGATGATCCTGGTGAGCTCTTGCGGCGTAAATTCCGTTACCAATACCGGCAGCGCCAATTAAACGGCACAGCTAATTCCGTACAAAGCGGAGGTCAGATCTGGTGATTAGATTGATGCGACTGATTTACGTCATGCTACTTCCCCTGCTTCTACTTGGCACCACTGCTGCAGCCCAAGAGGTGGAGGTCTCTGTCGACCGTGACGAACTGGCCCGGGGAGAAACCCTGACCTATACCATTCGTGTCTTCGATCAACGCCAGGGAATGCAATTAGACCTGACCCCTTTAACCGATGAGTTTGATGTTCTCGGAACTCGCACATCCAGCCAGATAAGAAGTATAAATGGCGCAGTAGAATCCTGGACTGACTATATCGTTACACTGTTTCCCTTAACCGAAGGCGAACTAACAATTCCGTCGATCGAAGTTAACAATGTCGAAACCGATCCCATTGTGGTCTCTGTCGTCAACGAAGGTCCTCGCTCTAACCAGGATAGTGATGAGCTTTTCCTTGAAATCGAAGTTAATAAAGAAACTGTTTATGTGCAGGAACAACTGCTGTTTACAGTTCGCCTGTACTACACCATAAACGGCATTCGCAACCCGCAGTTCACAGAACTGGAAATGGAAGATACGGTGATTCAGCTAATCGGCTCACCGAATCAATACGAAGAGATCGTAGAAGAAGAACGTAACGGAGCGATCGATCAGGTACGTTACGGCGTGTATGAAAAGCGCTACGTCATCTTTCCTCAGCGCAGTGGCCCACTGGAAATTCCCGACATGCTGTTCAGAGGTGAGGTAACAGACGGCTCCAGTAATTTTGTCTTTCGAAACCTGAATACGCGACGTGTTACCGCGTTCATCGATGGTATAACCATTAATGTAGAACCGAGACCGGAGATTGCCAGAGATAGCTCCTCCTGGTTGCCAGTAAGCAATCTTAGCCTCGAAGAAGAGTTCAGTTCTGACATCTCTAACCTGCGGGTGGGCGACTCTGTGGTGCGCACCATTACCATGGTTGCTGATGGTCTCGACGGCGCAGTTCTCCCCCCGTTCAGCCCGGAAGAAATCGATGGTCTTAACGTGTATCCGGACCCACCGGATATTCAGCGAACATTTGTCGATGGCAGCATTGTAGGTACCCGTGTAGAAACCAGCACCCTGGTCCCCACCAGAGCCGGCGATATAGAGATTCCCCAGGTTACGATTGAATGGTGGAATGTAGATAACGACGAACTTGAATCCACAGTTATTCCAGCTACCCTTATCGAGGTGGCTACCATTGAAGGCGATCTTCCTTCGGAACAGACAGTAGTTACTTCCGAAAACATCGAGGATTTACTGGCAGCGGCACCAGTGGTTGATCAGGACATGATTGATGCCCAGGCGGAAGCGGAATTTATCGAAGTAGATGCATCCTGGATGAACTATTTTATCGCCCTGGCATTCCTGATTGTGGCTTACAGTATTTTCAGGTTAGTAATCGCACCCAATAGAGCCGAGATAAATGCCTTCGCGAGCAGGAAACGTGCAAACCTGCAGGCCAAATACAGTCCCGAGAATAACGAACGGGTGGCCTTTAATCAGCTACGAGAAGCTTGCCGCAGCGGCAATTTAAACAGCATTCGTGAAACCCTGATTCAGTGGAGCGACCACTATTTAAATACTCGCGCCATATTGACCATGGAAGACATTCTCCAGCAAAGAGAATCCTCTGAGCTCCATCCTTTTGCAAAACAGATCCAGACTGCTCTTTTTAATAGCAGCTCAGGAGAGCCTGATAGCGAAGCCCTTAACCCTACTGAACTAATCCAGGCCGTGACACAGTTGCGTCGCAACAAACTTCGCCGGGATAAAGTTGAAGCCAGGGAACAGCGATACGCACTACCCCCGCTTTATAAAACCTGAGCAACAGCAGGTGAAGCTTAGCAGTGAGTAATTCACGTCTCGTCTATTCAAGCGACGGCAGTAATACCTGCACACGCTGCGGCAAAGCCCTGCATAAATGCAAATGTCCTTCGGTTCCCAACCAAAACTCCAGTGACGGGATTGTCAGAATCTCCCGGGAAACCAAAGGCAGAAAAGGCGCGGGGGTAACTCTAATCAACGGTATTGGAGGATCTGATTCAGATCTCAAAAAGTTGGCCAAGGAATTGAAGTCCCGCTGTGGAGTTGGTGGAACAATCAAGGCTGGAGTAATCGAAATACAGGGTGACCAGCGACAAATCGCAAAGGATTTGCTTGAAGCGAAAGGCTTAAAAGTTAAGTTGGCAGGCGGCTAACTAAGTGGTCTTACCCAGGCCGGACAAAGGCGAAACCTTGAATCGCAACTGGTTTAGCATGGATTTCAGCTGCTTCAATTGATCTTTGCTGGCACTATCCAACCCATCCCGATCTACATAACTTAAACCCACGTACAAATCCGTAAGCTCGGTCATTATCTCGCTTAGTTCTGGTCGGGCCGCTATTACCCGATCTCGGTAATGTAACGGTCCTTCACCACGCTCCCTCGGCAAACCCACCTTTTCCAATTCCTTGCTCAAGGATACATAAAGTTTGACCACAGGCTTTCGTTGCGCACTTCTGTCGATTCTTACTACTACTAATCCCACGAGTAAAATTACAATTGCTGCCATTCCCGGCAAATCTTCGATTAACAAATGCCCACCGGAAAAAAGACAGCATAAAGCCAGGCGAATCTGGTGCTCCTTCCCCAGCAAGGCCTTGCTAACTTCGCTAACCGTCACCTGCACTTGTTGTGAATATTTGTTCTCAGCAACATACGCCAGCACAGTATCGGATTCTTTATCGAGATTCACTGAAAACATAATCCAGGATTTCCTGTTTCCTGCCCAGGTTTTAACCTTAACCCTCAGTATTCAGGTCTGCTACCAGGTTTGTCTGTCGCTTGCGAGATCCCTTCTTCTTGCCCTGTTTAGCAGCATCATTACGCGTATTTTCCAGGCGTTTTAGATACACTTCATCAACATCGCCAGTTATATACTCACCGTTAAATACCGAACATTCGTAACGGGTTATACCAGGGTTCCCTTCCTCTGCCGCTGCAATTAAATCGTCAAGATCCTGGTAAATCAGCCAGTCAGCGCCTATCTGCTCTTCTACTTCAGCGTCGGTCTTCCCTGCAGCAATTAATTCAGATGCAGCAGGCATATCTATACCATAGACGTTTGGAAAGCGAATTGCAGGTGCAGCAGACGCAAAATACACTTTTTTCGCCCCGGCATCCCTGGCCATCTGGATAATTTGTTTACAGGTAGTGCCCCGGACGATGGAATCATCTACCAGAAGGACGTTTTTACCCTTGAATTCAAGCTCAATGGCATTGAGCTTCTGTTTTACGGACTTCCTGCGCTGAGATTGTCCGGGCATAATAAAAGTTCTGCCGATATAGCGGTTCTTAACAAACCCTTCCCGGAATTTAATGCCGAGATGATTCGCCAACTCCAAAGCTGAAGTCCGACTGGTATCAGGAATCGGGATTACCACATCGATGTCATGATCTGGTCGTAGTTTTTTCAGTTTGTCTGCCAGTTTTTCACCCATGCGCAACCTGGCTTTATAGACAGAAATGCAGTCCATCAAAGAGTCCGGTCGAGCAAAATAGACGTGCTCAAATATACAGGGGGTGTGGTCGCCAGGTTCTGTGCAAAGTTTAGTATGGAGATTGTTGTTTACATCGATATAAATAGCTTCACCAGGTGCCACGTCTCTCTCTATAGTAAAGCCCTGGGAATCGAGTGCGACGCTTTCAGAAGCTATCATGTACTCTTTGCCTCGATCTGTTTCCCTGCTTCCATAAACCAGTGGACGAATACCATGCTTGTCCCTGAAACCTAGAATCCCATAACCAGTGATCATAACGATTGCAGCGAATCCTCCGCGACATCTTTCGTAGACACGTGATAATGCGGAAAAAATATCGTCGGGGGTTGGCTCTATTTTCCCCTGCTGTTGCAGTTCATGGGCGAGCACATTTAGCAGAACTTCAGAATCGGAATCTGTGTTTATATGCCGCAGATCTTCCTTAAACAGATCGCGACTCAGCTCTGTTGCGTTTGTAAGATTGCCATTGTGAGCCAGGGCCAGGCCATAGGGAGAATTAACATAAAAGGGTTGCGCCAAAGCAGGGCTGGAACTACCGGCGGTAGGATAGCGCACATGCCCAATTCCCATCTGCCCGGTTAATCGCCGCATGTGTCGAGTTCGAAACACATCTTTGATTAAGCCGTTATCTTTACGCAGGTTTAATTTGCCATTATCGCTGGTCATAATACCTGCCGCATCCTGACCGCGATGTTGTAAAACAGTTAGCGTGTCATAAAGACAAACACCAACATCATTACTCGTTACTACCCCAACCAATCCGCACATAGATTGCTCCGAACTCTCCCCTTGAAACCAGCACTACTGTGTCAAATTGACACCATTCATGTCTGAGATAAATACCCTTGACCACTCGATCATGGCCAACCCATAGGGTATTAGTGTCGATTGCCGCCATTGTTCAGTTTCCGACAAAAATACGTTGGAAATAAACAAGATCACCAGGACGATAATTACACCCCTGGCAACACCAAACACTCCTCCCAAAATCCTGTCAGCTAACTTTAACCCGGCAATCGTAAGCAGCTTCGATAGCAAATGATTCAGTAGCGTCCCCAGCATCATGACTACCACGAATATCATGGCAAATGCCGCTACGTATCTTACGCTGCTATTCTCGATTACATTAACCAAAACCCCGGACAATACTTCACTGTACACCCTGGCCACCAGCAATGCTGCGATCCAGGTCAACAATGACAAAACTTCCTTAACCAGGCCCCGCCATAGCCCAAAAGCGCAGGAAAGAGTAGTCACAATTAATATGGCTGTATCTACTCCGTTCATGCTGAGAAACTTTTCCTGTACTACAACTGCTCGATTTCAAATCGAACTATGTCGCCGGCAAGGCGAAACTCGTCTTGTAATTCTTCTTTGTATTGATCTACCAGGTTCCGATCCAGCCAGGGGCCCACAAAAACACTGGTTAAGGATCCCTGTAAATTATCGATATTGCGGGTATAGGCTTTGTAGCCAGATGCCTGCAGTCGCTCTAATAAATTAATTGCATTTTCTTCTTGTGCAAATGAACCCAGTCTGACGCTCCAGCCCTGGGGAAGACCTTCCGCATTTAGCTGTGGCAGCTCTCTGGTAAAAGCGGGTTCCGAAGTCGTTACCTGGACCTGCTCATCGTTTTGCTCGCTGGCAGCTTCATTATTTTCTGGCGTGGGCTCTTCTTCAGTTTCTTGCAGCAGAGAATCCGCAACAATTACCGGTCTGGTCTGGGTTGGTTCGGGCATGATGGGAATAACAGGCTCTGCAGGGACACGACTCGATAATTGAGTCTGATAACTGCCCTGCCCATCAAAAATAATAGGTAAGAAAATTAGTGCTAGCGCCAGTAGTACAACTGTACCTACTATCCGCTGCTTAGTGCCCTGGTTCAATCTGGAGAGTCCCCGACTAAACTAACAGTAGTACGTTTTGAGTCTGAATCGTTAAATCCAATCTTTATCCTGTTGTTTTGCTCAATTCCCGAACAGCTGCCACTGTAAAAAACGATCCAAGTACGACGACGATTGCCTCCTTGCCCGGATTTGCCACCTCAAATTCCCTGCTCGCCTTACAAGCTTGATCGTAGGCTTCAAGCACTGAATCCTGCCTGAACAAGCGTTTTACCCTGGCATTCTGTTCGAGCCGGCTTGCCGCTTCTTCCGTAGGCATGCACCGGGGTTCTTCGACCTGCGCAATATACCAGATGTCTACACAGGATTCTAAGGCTGCAGCCATTCCTTCAATATCTTTATCTGCCATCACTGCCATCACTACAGCAATTTGCGCGAGTTGTGGATTTAGCTGTTTAAGCCGGCTCAGCGACTCCGCCAGAACCCCTGCTGCTGCTGAATTATGGGCAACGTCCAGGATAACGGGAAGCGCTGATTTAAGGTCATGGCGAAGTTCCTGACGACCCGCAAGGCAGAGACTGTTTAAGGCCGTGTTTAAGCAATCCTTTTCAAGCTCGATTTCCAGCAATGCAATGGCTTGCAGGGCGAGCGAGACATTGCGCTTTAACAACTTCGTCTCAGCTAAGCGCTCCAGTACAATTTGCTGATTGTTCAGCATTCCTCGCCAGCCCCAGCTTCCAGAGTCATCCTGAATATCCCAACTGAACTGCTCTCCTGCCAGGTACACTGGCACCTCCATTACTTCAGCCTGTCGCAGTATGCTTTTCAAAGGGTGCTCATCACCATAAACCAGCGGAGTATGACGCCGCAGAATACCAGCCTTTTCGATTCCAATCTCATCCAGACTATTGCCAAGCCAGTCCTGATGATCGAGACCAATAGAGGTAATTACCGTTACATCTCCATCTATAATATTTACCGCATCCAGTCTTCCCCCCAGTCCGATTTCGAGCAGGGCAACATCCAGCGGCTCATTACAGAATATCCACAGCGCGGCCAGGGTTGAAAATTCGAAATAGCTCAGGGAGATTTCGCCTCGACAGGATTCGACGTGTGCAAACGCCGCACAAAGAACAGCTTCGTCAACTTCATTGCCGCTAATTCTTATTCTTTCAGTATAACGATGAATATGTGGGGAGGTGTAAGAGGCGACTCTTTTGCCCGCAGCCTGGAGGATTGCCTCCATAGAAGTGATACATGACCCCTTTCCATTAGTCCCGGCAATCACGACAACTTTGGCAGCAGGCTTTTTCACACCCATTCTTGCTGCCACTATACGAATTCGCTCAAGCCCTAATTCAATTTCTCGCGGGTGTACTGAAGAGATGTAACGCAGCCAGTAGTCCAGATCATGAACTTCGGCGAGCTTGCCTGGCATCAAGAACCTGTAGCTTTGTGATAAAGCAGCTTGCCAAGAATTGAGGCTATCTTGTCCCGCATGTCTCGACGATGGACAATCATATCGATCGCCCCGTGTTCCAGCAGGAACTCGCTGCGCTGAAAACCTTCCGGAAGTTTTACTCGAACTGTTTGTCTAATCACATCAGGGCCGGTGAACCCAACCAGGGCATTGGGCTCGGCAATATTCACATCGCCAAGCATTGCGAGACTAGCCGAAACGCCGCCGTAGACTGGATCCACTAGAACCGAAATATAGGGTAAAGATTGCTGCTTCAGTTTTTCCAGGGCCGCAGAGGTCTTGGCCATTTGCATGAGGGAGACGAGCGCCTCCTGCATGCGCGCTCCACCACTGGTGGAAAAACAGATCAGGGGCAAATTCTCATCGATACAGGTGTTTACCGCCTGGGTAAACTTCTCCCCCACCACTGCTCCCATAGAGCCGCCAATAAAACCAAACTCAAATGCCGCAACAACAACTGGAACACCTTTTACCTGCCCTTTAACTACTACCAGGGCGTCTTTCTCGCCGGTGCCTTTCTGGGCCGTCGAGAGCCGATCTTTATATCGCTTGAGGTCTTTGAACTTGAGTAAATCGACAGGCTCAATTTCCGAATTCAGCTCTGTTTGCTCTCCCGGATCAAGAAACAACTCGATGCGACGGCGGGCGGTTATGCGCAAGTGATGCTCACATTTGGGACAAACGTCGGCATTCTCGGTGAGGGATTTCTTGTACAGCATGGCTTCGCAGCGGGGGCACTTCTTCCAGACGCCTTCCGGAACCGATGCGCGCTTCTTGGTATCGCCTCCATCTTTAGCGATCGAAGGTAATATTTTGTCAATCCAGCTCAATTTAATTCCTTTTATTTCAGATAGTTATTTCTAATTATTAATTGCTTTTCTAACTTCTCTAATCACCTCGGTTGTTACCGCTAACTGATCCGAAGCGATGTTATCAAGCCCCGTCAAATCAGCGATTTTAGTCACCAGTGCACTTCCAATCACAACCCCTTCTGCCAGGGACGCCATAGCCCGGGCACTGTCGCCGTCTTTTATACCAAAGCCAATTACAATGGGTAAGTCGGTCAATTCCCGCAAAGCCTTGATACTTCCACTTACGGAATCATGGTCAATTAGGGCGGCGCCAGTGACACCCTTAAGGGACACGTAATAGAGATAGCCACTGCAATGCCCGGCGATGGCAGCGGCTCTGTCGGGATTGGTGGTAGGCGCCACCAGGTAAATAGTATCGATACCGGCTTGCTGCAGCATAGCGTGTAAAGCCGCCGATTCTGCTGGCGGCATATCTACCACCAGCACACCGTCGATCCCAACTGCCACGGCACGCTCGGTAAAACTCTCATAGCCCATTATTTCGATGGGGTTGAGATAACCCATCAATACCACCGGTGTGTCGGTGTCTTTTTCACGAAAGAGCCGCACGATTTCCAGGGTTGCTTCCAGTGTTGTACCCCCGGCCAGAGCTCTTTCAACGCCTCGTTGAATGACAGGCCCATCGGATGAGGGATCACTGAAAGGTATTCCCAGTTCGATAATATCGGCACCGGCAGTTACTAATTCATGCATTAGCGCGAGGGTGGTTTCGAGATCGGGATCACCGGCAACCAGGTAAGGAATGAGCAGCTTCTTTCCTTCTTCGTTTGCCTGCGATGTTACTGCGTTTAGACGACTCATGAGGAAACTACAATTCAATCCCTTCTATTTTTGCCACTGTTTCTATGTCTTTGTCACCGCGCCCTGACAAATTAATAACCAGACACTTTGACTCATCCATGCTGGCAGCCAGTTGCATGCCGTAGGCAACAGCATGGCTACTCTCTAATGCCGGAATTATTCCTTCCAATCGAGTTAACTTGTGAAAAGCATTCAATGCCTCCTGATCGGTTGCAGCCACATAATTTACTCTTTCAATGTCTTTTAACCAGGCATGTTCTGGCCCTACTCCCGGATAGTCCAATCCTGCAGAGACTGAATGTGTTTCCATGATTTGTCCGCCAGCATCAGTCATTAAATAGGTGCGGTTTCCATGTAACACACCCGGCACTCCTGCGTTCAGGGGTGCTGCATGGGCATCGGTATCCAAACCCTTGCCTCCGGCTTCGACACCATACATGCTTACCTGATGGTCTGCCAGGAACGGATGGAACAGGCCAATGGCATTGGAACCTCCTCCTACACAGGCAACCAGGACATCCGGTAATCTGCCGATTTGTTCCAGGGATTGCTCCCGGGCTTCACGACCGATTACACACTGGAAATCCCTGACCAGCTGAGGATAAGGATGTGGTCCTGCCACAGTACCGATAATGTAATAGGTGTTATCAACATTTGTTGCCCAGTCTCTAAGCGCTTCATTCATTGCATCTTTCAAGGTGCGGGAACCTGAATCTACGGACACAACATTGGCGCCAAGTAACTTCATTCGATATACGTTTGGCGCCTGCCGCACAATGTCTTCTGCCCCCATATAAACATGGCATTCCAGACCAAGTCGCGCTGCTACCGTTGCGCTCGCGACTCCGTGCTGCCCCGCACCAGTCTCGGCGATTATTCGAGACTTGCCCATATGCTTCGCCAGTAGCGCCTGCCCGATCGTATTATTAACCTTATGGGCGCCGGTATGATTCAAATCCTCTCGCTTTAAATAGATTTTCGCACCACCGCACTCGGCACTAAGTCGTTTGGCGAAATATAATGGTGAAGGTCTGCCGACGTAATACTTCAGCTCTTTATCAAACTCACGCCAGAATTCATCGTTACCAGACAACTCCTTGTAAACAGCAGACAGTTCTTCTACTGCCGCAATTAAGGTCTCACCTACGAATATCCCTCCATAGGGACCGAAGTGGCCCGACTCATCGGGACCACTGAAGGTATCTGTATTGACTTCTACTTCAGACACTTCTGGCTCCTGTTATAAACGCCTTAACTTTTTCAGAATCTTTAATGCCAAAACTACTTTCAACACCACTACTAACATCAATACCGAATGGTTTGATTTTGCTTACAGCGGTTTGTACATTTTCCGGATTTAACCCTCCGGCTACGACTATCCTTGAATCTGTTGTTTCAACAATTGTTTTTGCTATATCCCAATCAAACACCTTGCCTGTGCCACCTGGCGCTTTATTGCTATAGCTATCAAGTAATATTAGTTCTGCAGAATCATAGTTTTCCATCGACCGGCAAACCTCATCAGCATCCCTGACAGCAAAAACTTTCATATACGGCAGACCAAATGAAGAACAAAACTCCACAGTCTCTGATCCGTGAAACTGCAATATATCGACACGACCAGATTCAAGTGTAGCTTCAACCTGGGCCACGTCAGGATCAACAAACAACGCGACTACCTTTGACTTGCCTTTTATTCCCTCGGTAATGCCTTCAACCTGATCCGCAGAAATCGCCCGGGTGCTCTTGTCATAAAAAACCAGGCCGATGGCATCAGCGCCTGAATCAACAGCGGCTCTTGCATCACTATTCTGTGTGATGCCACAAATTTTAATCCAGAGTTGAGACAAGGCAGGTCAGCTTTGACGTGAAAGCGCCGTATAGTAGCAAATTTGCGCTTTTGAGCCTAGTTGAGACCTGGTTCAAACAGGGTCGGACTCCAGGAATAGCGGCAGTCTCGCAGTCTTGGGCAGAGCATATTTTTCCGGGTAGTCGACCGCCACCAGATAGAGCCCATCAGGAGGCGCAGTAACGCCTGCAGCCCTGCGATCCTTTGTAGCCAGTAGAGTACCAATCCAGCCGCCCCCTTGCTCGCCTCTGCCAATCTCCATTAAGGCGCCCACAATGTTTCGCACCATGTGCTGCAAGAAAGCATTCGCCTTTATATCGAATATCAGGAACGGGCCTTGCCTGAACATGCGAGCATGCTCGACGAAACGATTAGGGCTTTTTGACTGGCAACCAGCCGCACGAAAACTGGAAAAATCATTTTCTCCAAGGAGTGCCTGGGCAGCCTTATCCATCACTTCGATATCTAATTGATGAAAACTGTGGGTAAGCTTGTTACGCAGAAGCGCAGAAGGAACTCGGGCCTCTTGGATTAGGTAATAATATTGTCGTGCAGTGGCAGTGAAGCGGGCGTGAAATTCTTCATTCACTGACTTCGACCAGATCACTCGTACTGATTCCGGTAACAGACTATTAACGCCCATCACCCAGGCTTTATCGCCCCGGTCGACAGGTGTATCAAAATGCACGATTTGGCAACTGGCATGGACACCGGCATCGGTACGCCCTGCGCAGACAGTGCTAACAGGCTTGTCGACGACCTGACTGAGCGCTTTCTCGAGCGCTCCCTGCACTGTTGGCAATTCTGGTGAAGCCTGCTTTTGCCAACCAGAAAAAGCAGAGCCATCGTATTCGATAGCCAGGGAAATGCGTTGATCGCTTGTACTGGGGGTGGGAGTTGTTTGCGTCATCCAGCAAACGCCGAATTATTCGGCTGACTTATCAAGAGAAGTCAGCAATCCTTCTGCTTCTTTAACTTGCTCATCTGAACCTTCTTTGATTACTTCTTCAAGTATCTCTTTCGCGCCTGCGACATCACCCATCTTCTGATAGGCATAAGCAAGTTCGAGTTTTGTGGCGGTCTCCTCATCATCGGAAAGCATGTCTACTTCTTCTGCTTCACCAACGGACTCAATCTCAACTTCTTCATCTTCCGACAAGAAGCCCAGATCATCTAAATCGTCTTCCTCATCTTCGATTACTTCAGGCTCTGCGGATTCTTCTGCTTCATCATCCAGGTCGAAATCAAAATCATCATCTTCTTCAGTGGTCTCTTCTTCTGCTTTCACTTCTGCTGTTTCGTCAAGGTCAAAATCGAAAGTTTCAATATCTTCGGCACGCGTCTCTTCGCTACTTTCTTCACCCTCTTTGATCTCTTCCTTGTCGAATTCGAAATCCAGCGCGTTTTCGTCATCTGCTTCCTCTTCTTTTTCCCCTGCCTCTGGCTCTTTATCTTCCGTTCCTTCCTGGCCTGGCAAATCTTCTGCATCGGCAACTTCAGTGCCAGCATCAAATTCGAGTGAATCGATTTCCAGATCTTCTGCGTCTTTACTATCTCCACCTGCAAGTTCTGGAATTTCTTCTCCATCACCTGTATCAAAGTCCAGATCCTCAAGCTCTGCTGCTTCGTCTTCTGCAACTGCCGGAGTATCTTCAGGTTCGTCAACCTCCAAATCATCGAGTGACACTTCGGCGTCAATTTGTTCGTCATTGCTATCAGACTCTTCCGCGGCCCCGTCGTCTCCACCGCCCAGGTCAAAAGTCATATCAACGTCATCGGGCTCAGCAAAATCCGCGCTGTCTTCCTCAGCTGATTCCGGTGTTGCTTTTTCAGCAGCTTTCTCTTCCGCCTTTTCCTCTGAGGCATTATCTATATCAAAGTCATCATCGAAGGTGTCAAGGTCGATACCGAGATCATCAAGGAATGATGCTGCCTCGTCCGATTCCTTAGGTGGAGCTTTAACGGGTTCTTCTGTTTCCTCTTCGGCTTCGAGCAAGTCTTCCTCGTCTGTGCGGTCTTCTTCCTGAGTTTCATCATCCTGGAAAGATTTGCGCAGACTATCAACCTGGCGATCCAGTACGGGGCTCATTTCTGCACCGATGATTTCGGCATGGGTTTCAAAGCTGGTACTGTCTTTCTGGGCTGCGAGTATTTCCAGCAATTTAATGCGGGCGTCATGATTATCTGGCGCTTCGCTAAGCTCGTTGTTTAATAAGGCCGCGGCCTCATCCAACTGCTCACTTGCAATCAACTCATCGGCTTGAGCGATAATGTTGCCCGCCGTTCCAGGCTCGTCTTCATCTTTACCAATGATACCAATGATTTCATCTAGCTCAGTATCGAGATCTCCTTCGGCAAACTCTGCTGCTGCATCCTCCGCAGAACCATCAGCTTCTTCCTCACTTTCACTGCTAGCTGGAAACTCACTTTCTGCAAGTTCGTCCAGGTCTTCGTCGTCTGCAACTGCTGATTTGTTGCGGCGTAACAGCAGAACAACCAGTAGCAATACCGCGAGCACCAGACCAAATATCATCATCAAGGTGTTGCCAGTGAGGATGCGCATCACGTCATCCATTAAGCCACCCTGGCTGGTTGCTGGCGTTTCAGCAGCAATTTCCGCTTCTAACTCAGCCTGCGCTGCAAGTAGCGCTGCTTCTTCTGCTGCCAGTGCTGCGGCTTCAGCAAGCTCATCCTGTAACTGCGCCAGTTGTAAATCCTGCAATCGGATAATTTCCTGAGCTGCATCGATTTGGGATTCAAGATCCGCCAGACGTGAATCTAAATCCTCTAGCTCAATCCGGGCACGATCAGCTTCTTCTTGCCTGAGTGCCAACTGATTTTCCAGCTCAGCTATGCGACGATCCAGCTCTGCGTTTTCTTCATCATCGAGACCTTCGGCACCGCTGCTCGCATCGATGGCATCCGGCTCTGATGTAACAACACTAAGCTGCCCATAAGGCTCGTCTTCCTCTGCCGGGTCTGCCTGGGCAGGTGGGGCCAGTGGCTGTACATCGGCTACTTGCTGATTCTGTCTATTAACTTCATCGATCGCTTCCCGGGCGTCGATGACCTGAATCTCATCCAGGCTTGGCACCCGCAATACTTGCCCGCTGCGCATCTGGTTTATATTGCCATCGACGAACGCTCCGGGATTTAGCTCCTGCAGTGCCAGCATGGTCTGTTGAATCGATACCGAGGTATCAGGTCTAACTCTCAGCGCGATATCTGACAATGTATCAGCATCTGAGGTAGTAATTGTTTCCGGTTCTGCTGGTTCAGCATCTACAACTTCAGCAACTGCCTCTTCTAGAACCTCTTCTTCTGCAACTTCTTCAGCAGGCACTTCCTGGGCAACTTGCGGTTCGCCCTCAGCTACTTCTTCGACTACATCCTCAACAGTTTCTTCTTCAAAAGGTTCTTCGGCTATTTCTTCAACTACCTCGGCCACTTCCTCAACAGGCACTTCTTCAGGCTCTGGAGATTCGATTACCGGATCTGTCGCCTGGGATTCATCTGCTAATTCCGTTGGCGGCGGTTCGATCTCTTCGATTATTGGTTCAGGATCGAGTGCAGGCTGTTGTTCTTCAACCGCTGGAGCCGGTGACTGATCATCAATGATTTCAGGTTCGATAATCGGTGCTACCGAAGGAGCTGGAGGCGTTACTGGCGCAGTTACCGGAGCTGAAATGTCAGGTGTCTGATCGACAAATGGTTGCGTTGGTGCTTGCTGACTGTCACCAGGGCTCTGTAAGACCGGACTGATCGGTGTGCGCACTTCCTCTACTTGCTGATCCTGAAATACCGGCAGGTCAAGTAATATCGTGTGCTCGCTGAGTAATCGCCCATTTGGCCAGCGGGAATCCAGAATAAAACTCAAATACGGTTCGCGTACGATCTGGTTGGTAGTCAGGGTGACGTAGTTACCCTGCGGGGTAGAATCTATGGAAAAACGAATATTGGTAAGAAAAGGGAAACGCTCTATGTTGAAGCGTTCGAAATCATCAGTAGATGCAATGGATACAACGACATCCTGCAGCAGGGTGTCACCCAATTGCAGAATTTCAATGCGTACCCTGAGGGGCTGATTTAAGCTGGATTCGACACTAACGGTACCGAGTCCCAGGGCAAAGACCTGCGTCGCCATGCTACTTAGCAGCATGGTTAAAATGACGACGGATTTACGTAGCATCTTCCCTTTTTCTCTTACCGGAAATCCCGAGTTCCCAAATTTCCAAATTCCCGTGGTTGACTCAAGAGCTCTCTTTCGATGGTTAGTGAATACTGCAAAATTGATAGTTTATTTTTTATCTTTGTTTCTTCACTAGAGCTCGCAATAATTCATGATAAATAGCTTTTTATCAACTCTTCGGCTATTTGCACGGAATTCAAAGCCGCCCCTTTTCGCACGTTGTCGGCCACCACCCAAAGATTTACACCATTGGAAAATGAGATATCCTGCCGAATTCTTCCAACGAAAACTGAGTCCTGGCCCACAGAATCGTTAACTGCAGTCGGGTATCCCCCATCTTTTCGCTCATCGATGACGGTTACGCCGTCCGCCTGCTGCAGCAATTCCCTTACTTTTTCCTCGCTGATAGGCTCATGCGTCTCGATCTGCACCGCTTCGGAATGGCCGAAAAACACCGGAATGCGCACACAGGTAGCGGAAACCTGGATACTGTCATCGCCAAATATCTTGCGGGTTTCCCAGTTCATCTTCATTTCTTCCTTGGTATAGCCGTTATCCATGAAATCATCGATATGGGGCAGCGCGTTGAACGCGATCTGCCTGGGATAGACCTCACACTCTGCCTCTCGACCATTTAGCAATTCCGCTGTCTGCTTGGCCAGCTCTTCAACCGCAGCCTTGCCAGTGCCGGACACCGCCTGATAAGTGGCCACGCTAATGCGCTTGATACCCGCGGCAGCATGGATCGGCTTGAGCGCTACCAGCATCTGGATCGTGGAACAATTTGGATTGGCGATGATATTGCGGGTCTTATACTCGGCAATTTTGTGGGCATTAACCTCCGGCACCACCAGGGGAATGTCGTCGTCATAACGAAAATAAGAGGTGTTATCTATCACTATGCAGCCCGCCTCGCCTGCCTTTGGGGCGAATTCGGCGGAAACACTACCTCCGGCTGAGAACAGCCCGATCTGGGCCCTGGAAAAATCAAATTCTGCCAGGTTGCCTACGGTAACTGGCTTATTCTTGTACATCACGGTCGTACCGGCGGAGCGTTCACTCGCCAGTGGAAAGAGTTCGTTAACCGGAAAGTCACGCTGGGCCAGTATTTTCAGCATGGCTTCGCCTACGGCGCCTGTTGCGCCTACTACTGCAACATTGTAATTACTCATGGTTTTCTCTCATGACTGCGACTGTCTATCAGCCAATTTATTCCTATCTTCTTAAAAATATAGATTTATGGTGTTTCTGTAGCGTTGAAATACCAGGGAGACTGCTGTTGCCAGTTCTCCTCAAAGGCACGAATAGCGTCTGCATCTTCCAGAGTTAGCCCAATATCGTCTAAGCCGTTCAGCAGGCAATGCTTGCGGAACTCATCGACAGAAAATTCCAGCGTTGAACCGTCAGGCTTAAGGATAGCCTGCTGATTCAGATCGATTTCCAACTGGTAGCCCTCCGTCGCTTCTGCTTCCTGGAATAGCTGGTCTACCGCTTCCCGTTCCAGAACGATTGGCAACAAGCCGTTTTTGAAACAGTTATTGAAGAAAATATCGGCGTAACTGGGCGCAATTATGGCTCTGAAGCCGTAATCATCCAAAGCCCAGGGGGCATGCTCTCTGGAGGAACCACACCCGAAGTTATCGCGGGCCAGTAATATGCTACAGCCCTGATATCGTGGCAGATTCAGCACGAAATCCGGATTGATTGGACGCTGGCTGTTATCACTGTCCGGCTCACCCCTATCCAGATAGCGGTGTTCATCGAACAGATTGACGCCGAAGCCAGAGCGCTTGATGGACTTGAGGAATTGCTTGGGAATGATGAAGTCAGTATCGACGTTCGCACGATCCAGGGGTAATACCAGGCCCTTTTCCACGACAAATTTCTTCATAAAAAACTCTTATCTTCTTGAAATAGCTATATATTAAGCTCTCTGATGTCTACAAAATGGCCGTGAATGGCTGCCGCTGCCGCCATTGCCGGACTTACCAGGTGAGTTCTTCCGCCGAAGCCCTGCCTGCCCTCGAAATTGCGGTTAGAAGTGGAGGCACAATGCTTGCCTGCTCCCAATTGGTCGGCGTTCATGGCCAGGCACATGGAGCAGCCAGGTTCCCGCCATTCCAGACCGGCATCGATGAAAACCTGGTGTAATCCTTCTTCCTCAGCCTGCTGTTTTACCAATCCGGAGCCCGGCACTACCATTGCCAACTCTACTGTATCGGCTACCCTGTTACCCGCTACTACCCGGGCTGCCTCCCGTAAATCTTCGATACGAGAGTTGGTGCAGGAACCAATAAACACACAATCCAGCTTGATATCCCTGATTGGTGTACCTCCAGCCAGGCCCATGTAATCCAGAGCCTGTTCAATGTTTCCGCGCTTGGTGCTGTCCGCCTCAGCTACAGGGTCGGGAATATTACCGCTTACCGGGACCACCATTTCTGGAGAGGTTCCCCAGGTCACCTGAGGTTCAATATTGGCGGCTTCCAGCTCTACTACCCGCTCAAACTGCGCTTCAGGATCTGAAACCAGCTCTCTCCAGACTGATACTGCCTGTTCCCAGAGCTCTCCCCTCGGGGCAAATGGCCTGCCCTCGATGTATTCCAGGGTTTTCTCGTCAACAGCGATCAGGCCTGCCCTGGCACCTGCTTCAATCGCCATATTACAAACTGTCATGCGCCCTTCGATTGACAGGGATTGGATCGCTTCACCCGCAAATTCGATGGTATAGCCGGTACCACCGGCTGTACCGATCTCACCAATGATTGCCAGTACCACGTCTTTAGCGGTAACGCCGGTATTGAGCTGGCCATTTACCCGCACCAGCATGTTTTTCATCTTCTTTTGCATCAGGCACTGGGTCGCCAGCACATGTTCTACCTCGGAAGTTCCTATTCCATGAGCCAATGCGCCCAGAGCACCGTGGGTCGAGGTATGGGAATCACCGCAAACAATGGTCATACCGGGAAGGGTTGCACCCTGTTCCGGCCCGACCACATGAACGATTCCTTGGCGTAAATCATTCATTTCAAGCTCGAAGATTTTGAATTCCTTACAATTTTCATCAAGGGTTTTAACCTGAATCTTGGATACGGGATCCTTGATTCCCGCTAATCCCTGGCTACGCTCATCACTGGTAGTCGGGATGTTATGATCAGGTACAGCCAGATTGGCATCGGCCCGCCATGGCTGGCGTCCGGCCAAACGTAGCCCTTCGAATGCCTGCGGGGAAGTCACTTCGTGGATGAGATGGCGATCAATATAAATCAGGGCAGTTCCGTCATCCCGCTGTTTTACCAGGTGAGCATCCCAAATTTTGTCGTAAAGCGTCTTGCTGCTCATGTTTCTATCAACTTAATATTTAAAATAAATTAACTTCTATAACCTATTGTTATAAAAGGTTATATACCTAATGATAACTAGAGATTCTAGTCGGTGCTGGAGGTAGATTTTCGGGTTTCCCCGATCTGTGCCCGATCCCTGAGCAGATGATCCATTAGTACCAGCGCCAACATGGCTTCCGCGATTGGTGTCGCGCGAATGCCCACGCAGGGGTCGTGACGGCCGGTGGTGACCACCTCATCCGCTTCGCCGCGTATATTAATCGATTTTCCCGGTATTCGGATACTCGAAGTGGGCTTCAGGGCGATGCTGGCAGTGATATTCTGGCCACTGGATATGCCGCCCAGTACGCCACCAGCGTTGTTATCCAGAAATCCGTTGGGCGTAATCTCATCCCGATGCTCCGTGCCCTTCTGCTCCACCGAGGCGAATCCGGCACCGATCTCAACGCCTTTCACGGCATTGATACTCATTAAAGCCTTGGCGATATCCGCATCAAGGCGGTCAAACACCGGCTCTCCCAGGCCTGCCGGTACATTACTGGCCAGCACAGAGATTCTGGCGCCTATTGAGTTGCCTTCTTTCCCCAGGGCTGCCATGAATTCTTCCATTTCCGCTACCTTGCTGGCATCAGGACAGAAGAATGGATTGCGTTCGATTTCTTCAATATCGACGCTGTCAATCTTGATAGGCCCGAGCTGGCTTAAATAGCCATGGATGAGGATGCCGTATTCCTGCTGCATAAACTTCTTGGCAATAGCGCCGGCAGCAACCCGCATAGCGGTTTCCCTGGCCGAGGCACGACCACCGCCACGGTAGTCCCGCACACCGTATTTTTTCCAATAAGTGTAATCCGCATGGGCGGGACGAAACTGGTCTTTGATCTTACTGTAGTCTTTCGATCGCTGATCGATGTTCTCAATCAATAGACCAATGGGTGTACCGGTAGTCTTACCTTCAAATACTCCAGACAAGATTTTAACTGCATCATCTTCCCGTCTCTGGGTGGTAAATCGAGACTGGCCCGGTTTACGCCGATCAAGATCACGCTGCATGTCTTCTTCGCTTAATTCGAGCCCGGGCGGACAACCATCCACCACGCAGCCGAGCGCCGGCCCATGACTCTCGCCAAAGCTGGTTACTGTAAACAACTTTCCAAACGTGTTACCTGACATGGAAACGACCACAGAATTTGAAGCAGACTAATTGCTGATTTTGATCGCAAAACAGCGAACAAAAAGGTGGCGCATTGTACACTAATTAAACTCCCCGCTGTAGCGTTCCAATTGCTCCCTGCTAAGCGCGAACACCCCCTGACCACCGGCGCTAAATTCAAGCCAGAGAAAAGGCACATTTCCATAACGCTCGATTAAATGGTCAGCGCTATAGCCTACCTCCATAACCAGTAATCCATTGCTGCTCAGGTACTGGCTGGCCGATTTTAGAATCTCCACTGGAATTTCCAACCCTTCGTGTGCACTAACTAAACCTAAAGAGGGCTCAGCTTTATACTCTGGTGGCAGAACTTCGAATTCCTGCTGAGAGACATAGGGTGGATTACAAACAATCAAGTCATAGCTATTAGCAAGATTTGCAAACAGATTAGATTGAAGGGCACTAACGTTCGTATGACAATCATGGAGATCAATGTTTTCCCGTGCCAGGCTCAAAGCCGATTCATCTATATCGACAAGCTCTACTTTTGCACTTGAAAACTGTTTGGCGCAGGCAATGCCAATACAACCTCCACCGCAACATAAATCCAGGATACGATGCGGCTCGCCGTCAAGAAGTGGTTGAAATTTGTTTACGATTAATTCAGCGATTGGAGAACGTGGGACCAGGGCTCTCTCATCGCTGTAAAATTTGTATCCGGCAAACCAGGCCTCCTTAAGCAAATAGGCAACCGGGATGCGCTGTTCGACTCGCAGCTTCACTTTCACATCTAAGAGTTCCATTTCCGTCGGTGATAGATTTCTATTCACCGCTTCTGGGCCCCTTGCGTAATCGATACCAAGAATTCCGTAAACCAGGTAGATTGCCTCATCGAAAGCGTTATCAGTCCCGTGTCCATAGAACAATTCGGCGGCTTCAAACTTTTCCGTGAGCTGCTCAATGTATTGAATCAAATTCAAATCGTCCTGCCTGCTTATCCAGTTGCACCAAGAAAATCCTTTACCATCAGTACTAGTTATCGTAGGGTAGCGTCCTCTTTTAAGCACTTAAGATGATTTATTCAGCATGGAAGACGCTTTTTTAAAGATTCTTCAGGAGATCGGTGAAAATCCGGATCGCGACGGCTTACGTGACACACCCAAGCGTGCAGCCAGGGCCATGCAATTTTTAATGCAGGGTTACAACACGGACATTGACGAGGTCATTAACCAGGCAATGTTCGACTCGAATTCCGATGAAATGGTAATCGTTAAACACATCGAGCTTTATTCGATGTGTGAGCACCATATGTTGCCCTTCATTGGAAAGTGCCATGCCGCTTACCTTCCGAAAGGAAAGGTGATTGGGCTTTCAAAGATCGCGCGCCTGGTGGATGTCTTCGCACGCCGCCTGCAGATTCAGGAAAACCTGACCAACGAGATTGCAAATTGCATTCTGGAAAAAACTGGAGCCGCTGGTGCCGCGGTGATTATTGAAGCGCAGCACATGTGCATGATGATGCGTGGTGTAGAAAAGCAGAATTCCGTAATGACCACTTCCTGCATGCTTGGCGCGTTTAGAAAAAGTGCAAGTACCAGGAACGAATTCCTGTCCCTGATTAATTAGCGGCAATCTACTGCAGGACTATCTCAACACGATCGCCACAGGCATCTGCGCTGCAAGCCGGCGCTAGCGGGCCAACTCCGCGAGCAATGATTCGATTGCCATCAACACCTCTGCCGATAAGTAACTGTCTTAGCACATTGGCGCGTTGCTGAGATCTTTCTACTAATGCATCCAAATCTTCGTCACCGTTTAAATGGGCAACGAGGAAAATGCGTAATGAGGGGTCTGTCTGCAGCAGGTTGACAACTGCGGTTAGATCTGAATCCGAGGTCAAGTCCAAATCATCTTCGAATTCAATATCAGAAATTACAATCGATCCCTGTTCCGTAAGTGTTGTAATCAGATCTTCAGCGCTTACTAAATCAATTCTAATCTCAGCCCCACCCACTTCGACTATTTCAAGATAAGCATATAAACGTCGGTTGCCGCGAGTAATGATATATAAAGCAATGTGGGGCGTTGTATCGGCTTCGGGACCAGCCCGCATAGCGACATAGAATTGATTCCTTTCCGGCCCATAGAGGATTCGATTGCGAAATATGTCATTGGCCCAGTAGTTACTGCTGCCACATTCTCTTCCGGCACAGCTAAACAATTCTTCGTAACCGCGCTCTTCTAACTGTTCACGGAAAAAGTCATATACATCCTGGCCATTGAATTCAGTAGATACTTCATAAACGATCTTGGTGACATCTCCGCGAAGTCTTTCAGAAACCTCTGACGACACCAAGCCCCTGGTACGCTGCAGGCTGCTTAAGACCAGTCGATAATTAACATCTTCATCGAATTCAATTTCGGTAATTTCCGAATCGGGAAATCTGTTGAGCAATGGGTGATCGCGAAATTCGACTGCCTGTCCAAAAGTGGATGCTCCAGACAGGATGCACAAAATACTTGCTGAAGTAGCAATAAAGTTTTTGAAAGCACGCAGCTGCTTTATGTGGTTGAGCATAAAAACCCTTAGGGTTCGAGTACGTATTTCAATTCTCCACAACCGGGAGCAACAATATCCATCATAACGCAAAGTACTTTACTCGTGTCCACCTGCCGGTTACTTTCCAGAGTACCATCGACAAGCAAGGAGACCAGCCGTGACAACAAAGGGTTGTGGCTTACCAGTATGACGTTCTGCTCCTGGTGTTCTTCCAGTAAATTAAGCACATCGTAGGGGTCAGATTCCGGTGTAATCAAATCAGTTTGTTCAAATTCAATACCAGGAAAGGCCAGACGAAACTCAGAAGCAGTCTGAATAGCCCGCTCATAAGGACTGACAAAACCCTTGTCCAGCTGAGGGGATTGCAGAAAGAATTTTTTCACTACCGAACGGCTCTGGGCAATCCCTTCAGGTGTGAGTTCCCGCTCCGGATCAGAGCTTGCCCTGCGATCAGCGATACCATGTCGAACCAGATAAACTACCATGTGTTATAGGACAAAGGGTCAGACCTCTTTATCCCCTCCTGATCCATTAGTGGATGTGTCTGGCTTGGATTTTTTTGTCGACTTTTTCTTGCTGGCTTTTTTAGCAGGCGCTTTTTTGCTTGATGATTTCTTTTTCGCAGCCGACCCGGTTCCGACTTTGTCGTCACCAACACTGGGAAAATCAGAGAACGGAAATGGTTTATCTTCGGAGCTATAAAGAAGAAACCTGAGAATTTGAAATATGTATTCCGCCAGTGCTCCACTAAAATCTCGCAAATTCGAATTTGCTTCCCCGGTTATAAAATTAAACAATACCTGCGCAATCATGATTACCAGGATTACCGGTGCGATTATTAGATAGAGTACAACTGCGAAGGCAATCATAAACACTATGCGAAACCAGGAATTAGGCTCTCGCAGGTTGACTACAATTTCATCTAATTCATCAGACATATTTACCCCTTTGATCCATTTAAAACTTTCTCAGCGCCAGCGGCAAATTCAACATCCAGCGCCTGCTCTCCCAGCATCAATGAAGAAATGATGTTCCGAATGGATTCCCTTTCATAAATTATTTTGTAAAGTCCGGTGGCCAAAGGCATATAAACACCGAGTTCATCCGCCTTTTCTTTCACCTGCTTTAGGGTATTAACACCTTCTGCAACCTGACCGACCTCAGCTATCGCTTCTTCTATAGTCTTACCTTCCCCCAGAGCCTGACCTATTCGATAATTTCGGCTCAAGGGTGTAGAACAAGTTACAACCAAATCTCCAACTCCTGCAAGCCCCAGAAATGTCATCGGATCGGCACCTAATTCTCGGCCAAACCTCGCCATCTCCGTGAGACTTCGCGTAACCAGCATGCTATTGGTGTTATAACCCATACCGATTTGAGCGGCCAGGCCGGCGATGATGGCATAAATATTCTTTAATGATCCCCCGAGTTCAACACCAAACATATCGTCATTGGTGTATACCCGAAATGTTTCAGAACGCAAAATTTCCTTAACCGTATGCCGCACCTCTTCATCATTACTGGCAATTACCGTCCCCGTAAGATGATTAGCGGCTATTTCCTTGGCGAGATTCGGCCCACTGAGAACACCGAGCTTGGCGCCAGGCGCTTCTTCCCTCAATATCTGGCTCATGAGATCAAAAGTACCCGCTTCTATGCCTTTGGTAGTACTCACCAGAATTGCATCGTCAGGAGCAAACTTTACAACTTGCTGTACTACTTCCCGAAATGAATTACTGGGAACTGCAACAAAGATAACCGCCGCAGACGTTATCGCAGCTTCCATGTCCTCTGTAGCGACGACTCTTTCGCTTAATTCATAGCCAGGAAGGTATTGCGCATTTTCATGATTCTGGTTTACCTGATCCACCAGCTCATCGCTGCGCATCCAGAACAATACGTCATGTCCATTTTTGGCAATTATGTTAGCGATTACAGTTCCAAAACTGCCTCCGCCTATTACCGATATTTTACTCAAATTATTCCACTTCCTCGGCGCCACTCAATGGGCGCACATGATAGTCTGATTGACTATCAGAACCAAGGGATGCCAACTACGATACCGGCTTACGCCTGGCATAGAGTGTTATAGGCCATCTAACTACACGCACCGACTCTTCTCCCCAGGCCTGGACAAAATCATCCGCTACAAGCGCGATGGGAGAAGCTCCCTTATCCTTCCAGTAGCGTTGCACCGCCGACCAGGAATCGTAGTAATTCAACACATCCTGAGCACTCCACTCACAAAGAATTTCGAATTCGGGACCAGCGATAGCGCTATAGGGAAAACCGACTCCCTCATAGCGCTGTTCAATATGGCAGCGCTCCCTGGGCCAGTACTTGCCAACTATATCGCTGTACAGCCTGGCAGTAATCTCGTCGCAGGCTACGGATATTTCATGCAGGCCATAACTCCACACTGCCAATACACCTTCCGGTTTAAGAACACGCTCTACTTCTGCAAAAAACTTCTCGATTTCGAACCAGTGAATAGCCTGGGCAACTGTAACCAGGTCCACGGAACAATCAGCAATAGCTGTGTTCTCCGCAGGACTCTGTTGATACTGGATATTACTGGCTTCCTGAGCCTGGGCTATCTGTTCGGCACTGGCATCAGTTGCAAGCACAGATTTGAAATAGGCTGATAAACCCACGGCTGCCTGACCATTTCCCGTTGCACAATCCCAGGCTAATTCATGCTCCCGGCATAGACTCGCCAGATGATTAAAAAGACTATCAGGATAAGTTGGTCGCGCTGTTGCGTAGGATTGCGCGTGATCTGAGAAATGATCCTTAAAATTCATTGCACGGCGTTGATAAATTCAATTCGATTAGTCTGAAAAAATACCAGCACATCATATATGCGATCTGCAACGGCTCGCGGTGTAATTGAAGCACCAACGAATTGATCGTACTCATCAACATCCTCAATGGTTTGCCAACTCAGTCTTTGAATATCCCGCATGGAACTACCGGAAAATCCTGCCATCCACCGCGACTGAATAACATCTACTACACCGTGATCCTCGTTTGACTCCAGGTCTTCCAGTACCCGCGCCGCCTGAATTCGGCCAAACATATCGATAGAAACCAGTAAGTCGATGCTGCCATTGAAACCATCATCGGTGGTGGCGGGCACCGCCACTGCAATTACCTCATCACCAACACTTGCGATATAGGCGAAACGATCACGCACCAGGCCCAGTAGGTGCGTATTAACAAGATTCCCGTCTTGCTCTGAATGGATTGAGTAGGAATGAAATTCTAGTTCGGCTTGAGTGTATTCTTCAGGGAAAAACTGTAATAAATTTTTCCCATCGAAGTTTAGCCTGCTGGCTACAACGCTATCGTTACTAATAATTGTCAGAACAAGCAGTATAACTACCGCCGCAAATGAGATTGAGAGTGTCGGTAAATTGGACATGAACTGCCCTTTCTATGCCACGTATCCGTGACGACCCGAAGTTACAGAATATAGGTCGAAATAGTTTCTATGATTGAAACCACTGGTGTTGGATAAACACCGAGTACCACCAGTAGGAGAAACAAGAGTGCTAACACAGCGTGTGAACTTAAGTTGCTACCGATAGCGACGCTAAAGCCCTGTTCCTCGTCGGCATTCAGTAACATTCGGTATACGATTCTCAAGTAGTAATACAAACCGATACCACTACCGATAACCAGCACCGCCAGTAACACCCAGAGAGCAGCCTCTACTCCAGCAAAGAAAATGTAGAACTTGCCAATAAAGCCTACAGTCAATGGTATTCCTGCCAGGGAAAGTAACATTCCAGTGAATACTGCTGCTAACCAGGGGCTACGCCAGAACAAACCTTTGTAGTCATCGATACTGTCGAATTCTTTCTCGCTGGATGACACCACTGAAGCCACACCAAAAGCCCCGGCGGACATAATGACGTAAGCAACCAGGTAGAAGGTTACAGCCTCTACGCTTATTGATCCTTCCACGAAGTAACTGGCTACCAGGGCGATAAGCAAATAACCCATATGGGCTATGGAAGAATAAGCCAGGATACGCTTCAGGTTGTTCTGCAGCAGTGCTAACAGGTTTCCTGCCAGTATCGAAGCTGCGGCTACGAGGGATATGACCAGGATTACCGAATCGAAGGACAAGGCATCCGATGCCTCGATAAAGCGCAACAGCACCACAAACATTGCAGCCTTGCCGATAGTAGCCAGGTAAGTTGTGGCTGGTAGCGGTGAGCCTTCGTAGACATCTGGTGTCCACATATGAAATGGCGTAAGAGAAAGTTTAAAGGCGATGCCTATAAAGACCAGAATCAGTGCGGCTATAGTGAAACCAGCACCAAGGCCTGGGGTTTCAGTATCAACATTTACCAGGCTGGCAAATTCAAGTGTTCCAGTTTGCGCATAAACCAGCGCAATACCGAACAACAGTATTCCCGATGCAGCTGCTGACAATACCAGGTACTTCACCGACGCCTCTAATGGGAATTTTGCGCTTTTCTCGGAATGAACCGTATAAGCCACCATGCCATAAAGTGACATGCTTAATGTTTCCAGACCGAGGATTGTACTTACAAAATGATTACTGCTAACCATGACGATTGCGCCAATGGTTGCAATGGCGAGCAGCAAGTAATATTCCTCTTTGTGATCATCGAGGCTGGCCAGATAGGGAAAGCTGAACACAGCAATAAACATTGCCGTAGCGCAGGTAAGCACCGTGAAGAACAGACTGTACTGATCCACAATCATTAAAGGTGTTACCTGGGCATTTGTGGTCGGCATCAGGTAAACAGCACTTAATGTAGCCAGCAACAAACCAGCAATAGTAATTCCAGCCGTTAAGCTATAGCTGCGCTTAATACCAATTACCGTCATCGCGACTACGGCAGTACCTGTCGCAATCAACAAAGGTAATAACGGTATTAAGTCAGCGAGTGTAATATTCATAATCAGTTCTGCACTACCGCTGCAATTGCACTTTCTGTTCCACTAATTAACTCAACCAGAACCGGCTGGGATAATTCCAGGAAAGATTGCGGATACATTCCCATCCAGATCAGGCCGATCATCATCGCCCCGAAATAAACCATTTCTCTGCGGCTTAAATCGCTCAGATGGCTGTCATCAAACTTACTGTTTGAGTATTCCCCCTGGAAAACTTTCTGAATAACCCAGAGCGAGTAAACAGAAGCAAAGATAAGACCGAAGGCAGAAATAACCGTCAGGGTTATATTGGCCTGGAACGCACCCAGTAAGGCCAGGAACTCTCCGATGAAATTACCCAATCCAGGCATACCCAGGGCAGCTACCGAGAAGAACAGCGCCACCACAGCCATGCGCGGCACTTTAGCCCAAAACCACCCATATCAAGCATGTTACGAGTGTGTATTCGGTGTTGCAGCCCACCAGCCAGCATAAACAAGGCCGCAGCACTTAATCCATGGGCCAGCATGGTCATTACCGCACCCTGTAAGGCCTGCTCATTCCAGGCATAAACACCCAGGGTGACAAAACCCATGTGACTGACACTGGTATAGGCTATCAGGCGTTTTATGTCTGCCTGGGCGAAGGCGACTTTCGCACAATACAGAATACTGATTGCTGCAAGAGTCATGGCAATTGGAGCAAAGCTCATGGATGCTTCTGGAAACAGCGGTACGGCAAAACGAATCAAGCCGTAGGCACCAGTCTTGAGAAGAATACCGGCCAGGATCACACTACCCGCGGTTGGAGCCTGACTGTGTGCATCCGGTAACCAGGAATGAAAAGGTACCGACGGCAGTTTAGTCGTGAAGGCAATAAAGAAGCCCAACATGATCCACATTTCCAGACGACCACCAGTTTCCACCGCCAGCAAATCATGGTAGTTAAAACTGGCAACACCCGTTTGGACAAAATGGAAATAAGCTAATAACAGGATCGAGATCAGCATCAACATGCCAGTTACCTGGGTGAAAATAAAAAACTTCATTGCTGCATAGTTTTTATTTTCATGCCCCCAGATGGCGATGATGAAATACATCGGGATAAGCATGACTTCCCAGAAAAAGAAAAACAGGAAAAGATCTAATGCTGTGAAAACGCCAAGCACACCGGCCAGGGTCCACAATAAATTGAAATAGAAGAAACCCGTTTGCTCTTTAATTTCATCCCAGGCCGACCCTATTGCAATAACGCCGAGAAATGCCGTGAGGAGCAGCAGCAATACACTTAATCCATCAGCGGCTAAATAAAATGAAATACCGAATCTCGGAATCCAGTCCGCATCAACAGAAGCGACCCATCCGCCCGCGGCAGGGTCTGTACCCAGCAGGCTAAACATTAATAACAGATCGAGTAATACAGTTATAAGCGCAATAAGTCGTGGATAGTTCGGATTAATGCGTTCCGACAACCAGGCGATGACACCACCGACAAACAGTATGCTGATTAACCAGACCAGAATCACAGCATCACTCCTATGGTAATCAACACCACGACGCCAGCGGCAACACATAGTGCATACCAACGCAAGTAGCCCGTCTGGGTCTTAACTATAATGCCATTGGCTGCGCGCGAAAGCTCAACCAGCAAGCCATAGAAGCCATCAATGATGTCGGCTCTGTTAATTCTAGCCAACCAGAGAAACGGGAAAACGAATAATCGATCGTAAAGCCAGTCGAAACCCCAACCACTGTTCCAGAATTTGTGCAGAGTCTGGGCAAAGGAACTGGCCATTAGTTTTTCAACAGACCAGATCTTGAAGTAAAAGAAAGCCGCACTAATTGCAATTCCAATGAGTGGCACCGCAATCATAAAGGCATGGAGCAATCCGGATACGTGATGTTCTTCGTGATGACCGAATACAGGATCCAATGGCACGGCAATAAAACCACCTATTACAGAGAGGATCATTAAAAGAATAAGTGGGCCATTCATATTCCAGCCACCGTATTCTTTTTCCGGCGGATGAGCTGCCCTGCTCTCCCCAAAGAAAACGATAAAAAACAGGCGGAAGGTGTAAATACCCGTCAGAAATGCACCCAACACACCGCCATAGAAGAAAATCATTCCCGGTCCTTCCATGCCGTGGGCAGCGATTAAAATTTCATCCTTACTGAAGTATCCCGATGTATAAGGGAATGCCGTTAATGCTAATGAGCCTATTAAAAAGGAAAAGAAAGACACCGGAAGCTTTTGTCGCAGCGCTCCCATCTTGAAGATATCCTGCTCATGATGAAGGCTTAGAATCACCGTGCCTGAAGCAAGGAATAATAAGGCCTTAAAGAAAGCATGAGTCATTAAATGGAATATGCCGGCAGACCAGGCACCAACACCCAGGGCCAGAAACATATAACCAATCTGGCTCATGGTGGAGAACGCCAGGATGCGTTTAATGTCTGATTGAGTCAGGGCGATAAAGCCTGCCATTAACAAGGTAATCAGGCCTACCCAGCCTACGAGTTCCTGTACGTTTGGTGCCAGTTCAAACAGGATGTGTGTGCGTGCAATGAGGTAAACGCCTGCTGTAACCATGGTTGCAGCGTGTATTAAGGCACTAATCGGTGTTGGGCCGGCCATGGCGTCTGGCAACCAGGTTTGTAATGGCAGCTGCGCCGATTTACCGACTGCTCCGCCAAGTAATAATAATGCTGCGGCCACCGCGAGCCCATTACCTACTTCCCATTCCACTTCAGCGGCATGGAGCATGTCCTGAATATTCAGCGTGCCCAACTCTGCAAACAGCAGGAATAATCCAAGGGCCATCGCCGTATCACCCACGCGGGTCACCACGAAAGCCTTGCGCGCTGCATAACCGTTATCGGGATTGGTGTACCAGAATCCGATCAAGAGATAAGAACACAGTCCCACCCCTTCCCATCCCAGGTATAGGAGTACGAGATTGTCCCCCAGTACCAGCATTAGCATGGCGGCAACGAACAGGTTCATGTAAGAGAAGAAACGGCTATAGCTGGGATCATCTGCCATATAGCCAGTAGCATAAAGATGGATCAGGAAGCCAACGCCGGTAATAACCAGCATCATTACCAGGGACAAGCCATCCAGGTAAAAATTGAATCCGGGATCGAACCCACCTACGGCCATCCAGGTCCAGACCTCTTTAATAAAGTAGTCCTCACCACTGGCCAGGAATTGCATTGCAATGATTGCGGCAGTTACAAAAGATAGCCCTACTGAACCGGCACCGATAATGGCGACAATGTTTTTAGGCAGACGACCAGCTGTTAGTACTAGCGCTAAAAAACCTAGTAGAGGATAAGTGGGAAGTAACCAGATAAGTTCCTGCATTTAACCTAGCCCTTCATCTCACTTAATACATTAATATCGACAGTCTTGTAACGTCGAAACATCTGTATGATTAGTCCAAGTCCCACCGCAACTTCAGCGGCTGCAAGAGTCAGAATCATCAAGAACATTATCTGCCCTTCGGCATGGCCCCAACGGGCAGCACCAACGATAAACGCAAGACCGCCCGCATTTAACATGATCTCCAATGACATCAGGACAAATACAATATTGCGTCTTGTTAATACACCAATTAATCCAATGGAGAACAAAATTGCCGCCAGGATTAGTCCGTGTTCAACAGGTATCGATTCCATTTTCTTTTTCTAACTCTTCGTACTCTATTTACTTATTTTTTAGTTATTTCGTTTTTGCCAGATGATAAGCCGCGACCAATCCAGCCAATAACAGAATTGAAGCAAGCTCTACTGCCAACACATAAGGCCCAAACAACAAGGCACTGACTTCCATGACGCCAACCTGTTCTGGGATCAGCTCATGATCAATAGAAGTCATTACATTCAGTAACTGACCTAAAAGAATGGCAGCCATAATTGAGGGCGCAATCCATCCTCGTGGAGTCAGCCAGACCCGCTCCTGTTCCCGGGTATGTTGCCCCAGGTTTAACATCATGATGACGAACAGGAATAACACCATAATTGCCCCGGCATACACGATCGCTTCCAGTACTGCAGCGAATGGTGCACCCAGCACATAAAATATTACTGCTACTGCTAATAAGGACAGAATCAAATACAACAGGCCATGAACAATATTGGTTTGCAGAATTACTGCTACAGTTGCCACGACTGCAATGGCGGCGGCGATGTAAAAAAGTGCTATCACGGTAACAGGCTCCTTACATCAACCGGGGGCGCTTCATTGAGAGCCTCACCCTTATCTTTGCCATCGATCTGCTTCCCGGCAACTCGATAGAAGTTATAGTCGTGATACTTGCCGGTACCGTTAATCAAGAGATCTTCTTTTTCCCAGACCATGTCCTGTCGCACATATTCAGCCATCTCGAAATCAGGCGTTAGCTGGATCGCATTGGTTGGACAGGCTTCTTCGCAAAAGCCACACATGATGCAACGGGAAAAATTAATGCGGAAGAATTCCGGATACCAGCGACCGTCTTCCATTTCACCTTTCTGTAAAGCAATACAGTCTACCGGACAGGCAACGGCACAGAGATTACAGGCAACACAACGTTCTTCTCCGTCCGGATCCCGACTGAGAATAATTCTGCCCCGCCAGCGCGGAAACATATAAGGCTGTTGATCAGGATATTCCACCGTGTCTTTCTTTTTGAACAGTTTCAAAAAGACCAACCACAGGGTTCTTACCTGACTGAGAAGCGTGTCGACAATTAACTTGATCATGATGACTTACTTGCCCAACCTATTGTGTGCTCAAAATAATCACGCCAGTTACTAATAAATTCACCAATGAAAGAGGCAGCAGGAATAACCAGCCATAACTCATCAATTGGTCGTAACGAGGTCGTGGAACCGCGGCGCGCATTAAAATAAAGAAAGCGATAAACACGAATACTTTTACTGCGAACCATATAACCGGTGGCATGAACGCAGGCCCTAACCAACCGCCAAAAAACAAAACGGTTATCAATGATGAGATCAGCACCAGCCCAATATATTCCGCTACAAAAAACATACCGAACTTCATGCCTGAATACTCTGTGTGGTAACCAGCACAAATTTCCTGTTCGGCTTCAGGTATATCGAATGGCAAACGGTGGCTTTCAGCAACGCCAGCTATTAGAAAGATTACGAAGCCGATAAATTGCGGAATGATGTACCAACCATCTGCCTGGGATTCGACTATTTCCCGCATGTTAAAGCTGCCTGTCAGCGCCACTACACCTAATAATGAAATGCCCATAAACACTTCGTAGCTCACCATTTGAGCTGCGGCACGCAAACTACCCAATAACGCGTACTTATTGTCAGAGGACAGGCCGCCCAGCATTACGCTATAGGCACCCAGTGAAGCCATCGCCAATACGAATAGCACGCCGATATTGGAATCGATCACCCCTATGTTTGGCGCAAACGGAATAACTGCGAAGCTCAATAGCACCACGGACATAATAATTCCGGGAGCGATTACAAAACTGAATTTGTCAGCGAAGGGTGGAACCCAATCTTCCTTGGTAAAGATTTTGATCATGTCGGCAACAACTTGTAATGAACCAAACCAGCCTACGCGGTTTGGTCCCAGACGTTCCTGCCAGAATCCCAGCAAACGTCTCTCAACTGTAATCAGCAAGGCTGCAGTAATAATGACTACACCGAGGATCAAGCCAATACTGAGAGCTGAACCTATTTCAAGTTCCATGCTTAATAGCCCTCCTCGTAAAGATCACTGACGATCAATCCTTTAATCCCTCTGCTTAGATTGCCATCACTGGCTTTACCCAGGGAAATACTCGAACCTAGCGCATGCCGATCCAGATCATTGTCACCACAGTACACAGCTGCTGTACCGGCTTTAATCTTCGAACGAATACAGGCCACAGCAACATTGCCGTTACCATCGAGGCTAACGCTATCACCCTGCTTTAATCCGAGCGATTCGGCATCCGCCGGCGAAATCGCAACATAAGCATCAGTCATTCTTTGCTGAATTGTGCTGGATTTAGCACTTAACTCATCGCTACCAAAAATTTGATAGGCAATCGCCACCTGTAAATTGCCGCCCCCCGCTTCTTCAGCGGAAGTAAGTTCCAAATAAGCGCCAGTTTCATTGCGCTCAATCAGTAGTTCACCGGTATGACCCTGTTTTAACTCACCGTTAATTTCTTCCTGGAATTTGCTAATGGATTGGTTGGAATTCCATGCTGGCGCCCAGGCTGAACCGAGAACTGGTGAGTCAGAAGTTACAGGTATACCTTCCATTGAGAATGACATGACCGACTGGTCATCAACCGGCTGCTTGGGTTCATGTACATTCAGATTAGCTTTCATTGCCGTACGACCACTGTAGCGATGTGATTGACGTGGAATCTTCATGCCCGCTACAAACTGGTTTAAATCCGGCAACAAATCATCCAGCTTATCGAAATTGGCCGCTTCTTCTGCACAACGGTTTATCAGTTCATCCACGTCACCGCGCTGCTGCTCACTAAGCCAGCGCCAGGCAGGAAGCGCTGCCGCATGATTACGGTGAACCTGGAAGCTCAATTGTGCTCGACCTTCATAGTTAACATAGGTCGCTTCATGTTCTGAGAATGTTGTTCCAGGCAATAAGCATGTTGCTTTATCAGTAGTGGCTGTCGGTATCTGATCAATAACCATTACTGCTTCTGCCTTTTCCAGTGCAGCCTCTACTTCTTTATGAGCCGCTCTGCGATACAAGTCATTTTCCAGCACGATAACTTTGCTGGCTTCACCACTTTGCAATTTGGCGAGGGCCGCACCGAGAGTGTTTTGACTATTAACCAGCATACTCATGCCAAGGGTATTTACTTCCGGAACTACCAGGCACAGGTCGATGGCTTCGCCCCGTTTTTCGTTCAGCGCCCGGGCAATATTAGCGGCAGCCTGAATCAACCCTATGTTTCCAGAGCTGCTGCCTGCAATAAGCAATGGGCGTTTAGCATTAAGTAATTGTTTGGCGATACGAGCCACCGATTCTTCCGAGGAATTTGCCGGTGGCGCCTTGTCTGAAATCCGAGCGGCAATTGCTGCTCCTACTTCTGCTAATGCAGCAGGCCCGTCGATTACAACATCAGAGGCCACATCATCCAGTCGACTTGCATAGCTACTCAAAATGGCCAGTGGAGAACGATCGTGTTGTGCCAGTTCTCTTACTGCCGCATCTTGCCAGCCAGGAATATTGCAACCTTCTGCTAATTCCATGGCTTTATTCCTGACAGATTGCCGCAGTGCCAGGGCAATTCTTGGTGCCACATTGGTAAGGTCTTCTCCAAGCACTACTACAGCATCTGCCTGTTCGATTTCTTTAATCGATGGCGAGTTGAAGGCGGAGTCTTTTGCCAGTGAAAGGATTAAGCCTGTGGCTGCATTCTCACTATCGGAAGTACCGGCGTAAAAATTTTCATCGCCTACCAGGCAGCGCAATGCAAAGTTAGATTCGTTGCTGGCCCGCGGACTGGCAATTCCGATAACCCCGGAGCCTTTAAAATTCTCAATCGCAGGTTGCAGTTCTCCAGCAGGAACGACGTCCATTTCCGCGCCATTCCTAATTAGTGGAACTTTGATGCGATTTTCACTATTTACATAATCGAAGCCAAAGCGTCCGCGATCGCAGATAAAATAACCATTAATCTCAGAGTTATAACGGTTTACGATTCGACGCAGGGAACCATAACGTTCGCCGGGAGTTGTGTTACAACCGACCGCACAACCGGTACATACGCTCGGCGCAGTCTGTAAATCCCACTTACGGGTGTAGTTTTCGCTAAATGCCTTATCGGTAAAAACACCGGTCGGGCAAACTTCAACCAGGTTGCCACTAAATTCACTTTCCAATACACCTTCTTCGTGTCGACCGAAGTAGGTATGGTGGTGAGAAGCCTGGGCCGCCAAATCGGTCCCGCCGGCGTAATCATCATAATAACGAACGCAGCGATAGCAGGTAATACAGCGGTTCATTTCATGATTAATGAATGGACCAAGATATTGATTACGATGAGTAACTTTCTTCTTATCGTAGCGACGATAGTTATGCCCCGACATGAGGGTCATGTCCTGCAAATGACATTCGCCGCCCTCTTCACACACCGGGCAATCATGGGGATGACTAATCATCAGGCTTTCGATGACTTTCTCACGCATGTCCTTAGCCTGGGGATCCTCGATGGAGATAATGGTGCCGTCAGTGGCCGGTGTCATACAGGCCATGACCAGCATGCCATTCTCATCATCCGCATCACGGTATTGTTTAACCGCACACTGGCGACAGGCACCCACAGAACCCATGCAGGGGTGCCAGCAAAAATAAGGCAGGTCGAGACCCTGCGACAGACATTCCTGCAGCAGATTGTTATCGGGATTTACTTCGTATTCGATCCCATCAATAACAACTTTGACCATTTATTACTCCAATACCCTCTACAACTAACTAGTGCTTATACGGACAGCGTTGTTCTTTGATATGGCGATCAAAGTCTTCCGCAAATATTCTTAATCCACTTCCCAGTGGCGCTGTAGCGCCAGGTGCCAGCGCACAAAATGTGCGACCCGGCCCCAAATAATCCACATGCTCATGGAGAATCTGCAAATCTTTTTCGGTGCCACGACCAGATTCAAATTCGTTAAAGATCTCGTCGACCCAGGGAAGACCGTCTCTACAAGGCGTACAAAAACCGCAAGATTCGTGCGCGAAAAATTTCATGAGATTTCCGATCATTCCAACCGGGCAGGTCTTGTCATCGAGTAAAATCATCGTCCCAGTTGCCAGTCGACTTCCAACCTTTGCCACTTCATCGTAATCAAACGAAAGATCCAGATGCTCTGGCAGCATAAAATCAGTGGAGCCGCCACCGGGTAAAAATGCGCGCAACTCGTAACCGTCACGCATCCCACCGCCGTACTCTTCGATGATTTCCCGTATCGTTACACCAAGCGGTAATTCCCAACAACCAGGAGTTTTTACCCTGCCGCTAATACCAAATAGCTTGGTGCCGTGATCGTTTCCTTTGGTCAACCCGTGATACCAATCAACACCATAGGTCAGAATCCCGGGAAGATTACATACTGTTTCTACGTTATTAACGATGGTTGGCTTGCCCCACAAGCCACTCACTTGTGGAAATGGTGGTTTGGCTCTCGGGTTAGCTCGCTTTCCTTCCAGCGCATTTAGCAATGCAGTTTCTTCACCACAGATATAGCGCCCGGCGCTAGTGTGAAGAATAATGTCGAGATCAAATCCAGTGCCTAAAATATTCTTACCCAGGTAGCCTTTTTCATAGGCTTCCCCAATGGCCTGCTTCAGCGCAAATTCGGAAGCTTTGTATTCACCTCGCAAGAAAATGTAGGCAACACTGGCCTGAATTGTGTAGGAACCAACTATCATCCCCTCGAGTAAGAGATGGGGATCGCCTTCCATTAATAAGCGATCCTTGAACGTGCCTGGCTCCATCTCATCGGCGTTGACTACGAAGTATTTTTGTTTCGGCGAATCATCACCCTGGGGAACAAAACTCCATTTCAATCCGGTAGGAAAACCTGCACCACCCCGACCTTTTAATCCGGAGTCTTTAACCAGCTGCAACACGTCGGCAGGACTTAATCCTGCAGCTATCGCCTTCACGCTTTGATAGCCGTCATTTGCTTCATAGGCAGCTATGTCCAGCGGTGGACGAGACATATCGATGTTCTTAGTTAAAGGTTTGCTTACCACGTTCTAATTCGCTTTTCGTTACTCTTCAATTGGCTAGTTGGCGTTACTTCTTGTTCCGATAGTCGGCGAAAATCTGATCTACCTTCTCGGGAGTCAGGCTTCTGTGAAGATCATCACCCACCATCATTACCGGCGCTCTATCACAGTCTCCCAAACAGGGCACCGGTAAAAAAGTAAAGGCACCATCCTCAGTTGTTCCGCCAAAATCTACACCTAGCTGATCATTGATATGAGAGCGCAAGCTGTCACAACCCATGATCCAGCAGCTAACACTGTTACAGAACAGAATGACCTTCTCTCCAACTGGCTGACGGTAAACCAGGTTAAAAAATGTCGCGACACTTTCTAAATCTGCAACGGGAATCTCCAGGTACCTGGAGATTGCCAATAAACTTTCATCAGAAACCCAACCCTGATGCTTCTGCACAATTTTTAATGCCTCCAGGCCAACAGCCTGCTTATCAGGATAAAGCTCCATCTCATGCTCAATTTCGCTGATCTCTTCAGCGGTGAGCTGACGAGCTTTCGTCGCAGTACTGGCAATTACGTTCGCGCTCATCGATCAACGTCCGCCATAACAAAATCAATACTCGCAATAATCGCGATTAAATCAGCCACCATGAAGCCACGACTTATTTCCGGAATCATCTGCAAGTGCGCAAAGGATGGTGTGCGGATACGTGTTCTATAGGATGTTGTGCTGCCATCGGAAACCAGGTAATAACTGTTAATACCTTTGGTTCCTTCGATCGCCATGGTTACTTCATTAGGCGGAATAACCGGGCCCCAGCTAACACTTAGAAAGTGATTAATCAGGGTTTCAATATCCTGCATTGTCTTTTCTTTACGTGGAGGTGTAGTTAATGGATGGTCTGCCTTGTAATCACCGCTTGGCATGTTATCCACACATTGTTTGATGATGCGTAAGCTCTGACGCATTTCTTCTGCACGTATTGCGCAACGATCGTAGCAATCACCGTTAACCGCTATAGGCACATCGAATTCGAAATTTTCATAGCCACTGTAGGGACGGTTCTTTCGATAATCCCACTCGAATCCGGTCGCGCGGAGGCCCGCTCCCGTTATACCCCAGTCAAAAGCCTGTTGTGTGTTATAGGCGCCAACTCCCTGGGTACGACGCTTTAGAATGCCATTATTCAAAACCATCTTGTCGTATTCATCGATACGAGGTGGCATGAAGTCCAGTAGCTCTTTAACTCGTTCTTCCCAGCCTTCAGGAAGATCTTGCGCAACACCACCAATACGGAACCAGCCTGGATGCATACGCGCACCACAAATTGATTCGATGATGTTAAAAATTCTTTCCCGCTCTACAAACATGTAGAAGATAGGTGACAGTTGTCCCACATCCTGTGCAAAGGTGCCGTAGAACAGTAAATGGCTGCAGATGCGAAACATTTCCACCAGCATTACGCGAATGGTTTTAACTCTTTCCGGTACTTTAATTCCGGCCATTTGTTCAACTGCCATAACATAAGGCAGGTTGTTCATTACACCACCGAGGTAATCGATGCGATCGGTGTAAGGAATATAGGTATGCCAGGATTGGCGCTCACCCATCTTCTCAGCGCCGCGATGGTGATAACCAATATCAGGCACAGCATCTACCAGGATCTCACCGTCTAACTGCACAGCAATACGAAACGCACCGTGTACGCTGGGATGGTTGGGCCCGAGATTGAGGAACATAAACTCGGAAGTATCGGAAGCGCGCTTCATACCCCACTCTTCCGGCTTAAACAACAGCGCTTGTTGTTCGTGTTCCGCGGCATCATCCTCAAGAGAGAATGGTTCCATTTCCGTAGCCCGGGCCGGATGTTCTTTTCTTAATGCATGGCCTTTCCAGGTAGGAGGCAATACCAGGCGATAAAGATTGGGGTGGCCGTCGAAATTAATACCGAACATGTCCCAGGTTTCACGCTCGTACCAATTTGCTGCTGGCCACAGCGAAATAATGGTGGGAATGTTGAGATCCGCATCCTTCAGGGGCACCTTCACCCGGAAGTCACAGTTTCCAGAGAAGGACATCAGGTGGTAGACAACAGTAAATTCAGAGTCCGGCTGACCTTCACGATGGTTGCGCAGTCGCTCATCGATGGCCGTGATATCAAACAGCATCTCAAAGCGGGGACTGGTGTCATCTCGCAAGGTCTTGAGCAGTGACAGCAGGTGCTGGCGGTCCACCCAGACCGTAGGAATACCTTCGCAGGTGGCCTGTTCGGCCATGATGCGATCCCCAAAGTCCTGGCGCAGTTTATCCAGCAATCCAGAAGATTGGCTATTTGCGCTGACCGTCTCTACTGCGGCTTCCATATTAATTTTTTACTTTAAATATTCTTTTTAAATAACTATTTTTAATCGTCTTATACTTCATCAGGTGAGCGTAGCTCTGTTGCGGCTATGCGCTCCGGACCCCGTACTTCACGTTGAACCGGGTGGGCTTCCTTCTGGATGATGCCTTGCTCGTTTATTACCCAGCTAAGCGGCCTTCTTTCACGGCCAATTGACTCCTGCAACAGGATCAGGCCCTGCAATAGCGCTTCCGGGCGCGGCGGGCAGCCGGACACGTAAACATCTACAGGCAGGAACTTGTCGACACCCTGAACCACTGAGTAGATGTCATACATACCGCCGGAATTGGCACAAGAACCCATGGAAATCACCCACTTTGGCTCCAATAGCTGGTCATAAAGCAGTCTTACCACCGGTGCCATCTTGCGGAACACAGTGCCCGCAATAACAATCATGTCTGCCTGGCGGGGAGTACCCCGAATCACTTCGGCTCCAAAGCGCGCCAGGTCGTGGCGGGCAGTAAATGCCGTCGCCATCTCCACATAGCAACAGGACAGGCCGAAGTTGAATGGCCAGACCGAGTTTTTTCGACCCCAGGCCACCATGTCTTCGAGTTTCGCCATTACTACGTTCTGGCGAATGAAATCATCAACCGCATTTCCACCAGGTTGAGGCGAAGCTGCTTCGTTTACAGATTGCAGTTGCCAGTTCATAGTTTGAATTCCTTCCTGTTAGTAACCCCACCAGGACCCTTGAGTTCTTGTAATTCACGTTTTTGTATACTAGTGCGCCAGTCCAGGGCGCCGATGCGCCACAAGTAGAAAAGCGCGACGATCAGGATAAAGATAAAAATGCTGATCTCAATAAATCCCAGCCAGCCAGCTTCCCGCACTGCAACTGCCCAGGCAAAAAGAAATACCACTTCCAGATCAAAAATAATAAAGAGAATGGCAGTCAGGTAAAAATGAACGGAAATTCGGAATTGTGCCGAGCCAACAGAAATGATGCCGGATTCAAAAGGTGTGTTCTTGTATTTGCGATTGATGCGCTGTCCCAGAAAGAAGGACAGCCCCAGCATGGTGACGACAACAGCCAGCACGATTGCGGAGTAGAATAAAAATGGCCGCAATCCATCCAAAAAGCTAACAGTCTGATCCAAGCTCTACTCCAGTCTCTGAATACTCAGGCAATCAACAAATCAATTTGGCAAGGAATGTATTGGAGCTCACTCGTACGCAAGGCGAAGAACGCATTGGTCTTTTTGTTTTCGTTCTTATTTTCAGGGGGACTTTGTCCCTGGATGCTGTCGAAACGACTAAGAGCATTGGTACTCAGTACCGGGGACTGGATGTCACTTCCCATAGTGTTGTTTTGCAACTTATTTTGAAACGTTTTTTGCGCTTTTTTCGCGATGTGCAAAGACACATCGAGGCGGCCTTTTGAGCGGTTGGAAATGTACACGTATAGGTCCTCGATAGCAAGTATTTTCGCTCCGCGCAGCCGTTTCAGGTCTTTGTTTTTTAGTATTTTTTCCGTCAATAAATTGACTGGGTTTTGCGCCCGGGAATCAGCGAAAAAATATCGCTAAAAAGCGACAGATTTCTCGCTCAGTATAGTTGGCAGATTTACTCACCAGACCAGCTAATTGTTCACATAGGGAATGAAGCCGGGAGATATATAGTGATCAAAACTTCCGTTATCAAGCCTGAATATCAGATAAGCATCGATGCCGCGGCGAGCAATCAGGGACCTGGATTGTTCAGGCCCCAGGATCATCAATGCAGTTGCGTAGGCATCAGCAACTGCTGCCGATTCGTCAATTACATAGGCAGCCGCTAAATTGTGGGTAACAGGCCTGCCCGTTCGCGGATCGATTTCATGGGAATAACGCACTCCATCCACTTCGAAAAAATTACGGTAATCCCCCGAACCCGCCAGGGCAATCAGCTCGCCTCGATTGCTTAACACTTCATACACTCGAACCGATTCTGCCTGTGGTGCTTCTATAGCAGGCACCCAGTCAATGCCACCGGGTTTCTGACCACTTGCTTTTATCTCACCACCCACTTCGATGAAATAATCACTTAGCTCATGGGAATGTAATAGTGATGCAATCTGATCCACCGCATAGCCCTTGGCGATACCGCTTAAATCGATGTAAATGTCACTGGCTTTTCTAACTTCAGAACGCGCCTCATCGATTAGCAGATTGCCAAAACCGACATTTGCCTGGGCAGCCGCAATTTCTTCATCAGAAGGTATATCTTCGGCCCTGACAATTTCTCCAGGACCGAATCCCCAGAGATTGACCAGAGGACCAATGCTTATATCGAATGCACCATTACTCTCTTCACCTATTTGCTTAGCGAGCCTAAGCACGGCCATTAAATGTTCAGAAGCGATAAAGGGAACACCAACCCCCTGTTGATTGAGCCGGGATAATTCTGAATTTTCAGCATAAGTTGAAAACACATCCCGATCCAGACTATTAAGCAGCTGCGCAACTTCGCCGCTGATTTCAACCAGGGCACTTCCCCCCGGAGTGTCGGCTAATTGCACTTCATAACTGGTTCCCATAGTAAAACCGGAAAAGCGCTCAATGCCGGCATTATTTTCAGGCATCAGGAAAATCGCTCCCAGAACCAGGGTTAGAAAAGCGATCGAAAAGCTATGACGCCGAAGAATTTCGTTCATGGAAACTCTTTCTCAGGGATAGTCACTAGAGCAGGAATAAGCCCTGCGTAGAAAAAGCACATTCTCTACGAAATCAGGACAAAATAGAAACTGGATAAGCGGCTATATAAGGCTTATTCGTCTTCCGGGTAAACCTTAAACTTAACCCCGGCCATCTTTTGGACCATTCTTGCTACTTGGCAGCAATAGCCGAATTCATTGTCATACCAGAGATAGAGCACGCAATGATTGTCTTTTACGATGGTGGCATTGGAATCCACAATACCCGCTTCTCTGGTTCCGACAAAATCCGTCGACACCGCATCGGGAGATTGGGTGTAGCTAATCTGATTCTGTAGCTTGGAATGTAAGGCTATATCACGAAGAAATTCATTCAGCTCTTCTTTGGAAGTAGATGTAGACAAGCTTAGATTCATGATAGCCATGGATACGTTGGGGATAGGTACTCGCACTGCATTCCCCGTGAGTTTCCCTTCCAGCTCTGGAATTGCCTTCACCACTGCCTTGGCAGCGCCTGTTTCTGTCAGCACCATATTCAGTGCTGCGGATCTGCCACGCCGGCTACCTTTGTGATAGTTGTCGATAAGATTCTGGTCGTTGGTATAAGCATGGACAGTCTCAACATGACCGTGTTCTATGCCAAACTTATCATTAACAACTTTCAGTACCGGAGCGATTGCGTTGGTGGTACAGGAAGCGGCGGTAATGATCTTGTCATCAGGACTCATTTGATCGTCATTGATTCCATAGACGATGTTCTTGAGATTTCCTTTCCCTGGCGCCGTCAGAATAACCTTGGCCGCTCCCTTTGCCTTTAAATGCAATCCCAGGCCTTCTTCGTCTCGCCATTTACCAGTGTTATCGATGATTAAGGCATCATCGATTCCGTAATCGGTGTAATCGATCTCTTCCGGTGAATTAGCGTAGATGACCTTGATGACATTGCCATTGGCAATGAGGCATTTGTTCTCTTCGTCAACTCGAAGCGTTCCCTGAAAAGCGCCGTGTACAGAATCCGCCGTAAATAATGAGGCACGTTTATCGAGATCTCCTGGTCCACCAGGTCGGACCACGATGGCACGCAGCCGCATGACCTCGCCCGTGGATGTGCGCTCTACTAACAACCGGGCCATTAATCGACCGATGCGTCCAAAACCATATAGCACCACGTCCTGGGATTTTTCGACGGGTTTTTCTTTTACCCCGTCCAGATAAGCTAATTCGTTGCGGACAAAATCATCGACAGAAAGCGCATCTGCTCCTTTCTCATACTGGTGGTCCATGAATGCAACAGTGAGCTTACCCAGGTCGATTTGCCCATGCCACAGGTCGAGCTTTGCCATGGCTATGAGCACCGGGTGAGTTTCGAATTCCGACATCTCGTTGCGCTCTACCTGCCGCACAAATCGATGGGATTTCATTATGAAAGTAACCGAGCGGTTATGCAGAGGCCGGCCATAAATATAAATACCAACATTCCGCTGGCTAAACAGGCGACCAATCACAGGAATCATTTCCTGCACTAAAGCTTCGCGCTGTTTCCAGTCACCGAAGTAATCATCTACGCTTGGACGTTCCACGAATTCCCCTTTGAAAAACTACTAATTTAAAGCTGCCGGATTTTTGAAGGCGGGTATTATCTTTGGAAAGGATTGCCTATGCAACAAAGTGAATTCCCAACCCTGGATGATGAAGTAAGTCGACCACATTGGGAGAAAAATTAGTCGCGATTTAGGCTACAATTCGCGTTTCGTCACTTTCACTGGAATCCTCCGTCTGATTCTCAAAGAGTTCTCCTCCGATTGCTAAGTGTAGTAAGTGAGTATTGATTGGGCGCCGCACTGTGACCACTAATTCCATTCATAACCCGACCATCCCTGCAGACGTTTATCAAAGCTGCTACTGGCAAGGTATAGAGGGTTGCGCGACCAGTCTGGCTATCGCTAATGCCGCAGCCAAGACTGGCGGTCCCTTGCTGCTACTCTGCGAGAATAACGAAAAAGTAGAGCAGTCGATTCGCGAATTAAAATATTTCTGCGCCTCACATGAAGAATTGCCTGTGTTCTCGTTGCCGGACTGGGAAACACTGCCTTACGACAACTTCTCTCCCCACCAGGATATTATTTCCGAGCGACTAAGCGCCCTCTTCCACCTGCCTCAATTAGACCGTGGCGTTCTGGTGCTCTCTATCACCAGCCTCATGCATCGTTTGCCGCCCCATCGCTACATCGCCGCAAATAGCCTGAATTTAAGAGTCGGTCAGAAACTTGAAATCGAACAGATTCGCGAACAGTTAATACTGGCGGGCTACCAGGCAGTGGATTCTGTCTTCGAACATGGTGAATTCGCTGTACGTGGATCCATTATTGACATTTATCCCATGGGATCCCTGGTGCCATTTCGAATTGATCTGTTCGATGATGAGATTGAGACACTCAGGACTTTCGATCCCGAGTCCCAGCGCTCCGATGAGCGGGTAGAAAAGATAAAGCTACTGCCTGGTCGGGAATACCCGCTGGATGAAGCCGGTATCGCCGCGTTTCGGAATCGTTTTCATGAATTATTTGATATCGATCTGCGCCAATGCCCTCTCTACCAGGATGTAAGCGATGGCATTAACTCACCAGGTCTCGAGTACTACCTCGCGCTCTTTTTTGAAGAACTTAGCTCTCTCTTCGATTTTATGCCGGAAAACACGATTGTTATTAAGCAGGGAGACTTAAAAGCAGCCGGTGAACAATTCTGGCAGGACATCGAAAGCCGCTATGAAGACCGTCAGATCGATCGCTTTCGGCCAATATTAAATCCCGATGATGTATTCATTCGAGTCGAACAGATCCTGTCGAAAACACGAGACTTTCGACAGATTGAGTTTAAGGCTCATGACAATGCCTTGGATCTAGGTTCGATCTCTTTGCCGGATTTAGCGAGCAATCCGCGCCTGGCCAAACCGTTTAAGCTGGCAGAAGATTTTATCGCTTCCAACAAGCTTCGAGTCTTATTCTGCGCAGAATCCGCTGGCAGAAGGGAAAGCCTCATCGAGCTGTTAAAACAGGTAGGTATTAGTCCGGCTCCTGCCGATCACTGGGCGGAATTTGCAACATCGAACGATGATATAGGAATTACGGTTGCACCCTTAGACCAGGGTTTGTGGTTGCAACAGGAAAATCTTGCGCTAATTACCGAAACACAATTATTCGGCAATCGGGTTGCGCAACGTCGCCGTCGCACAAGAACCCAGAGTAATACCGACTTCATTGTTAAGAGTCTTACGGAACTACGCATTAACGATGCTGTGGTGCACATAGATCACGGCGTGGGTCGGTATCGCGGCCTGCAGACCATAATAACAGATGGGCAGACGACAGAATTTTTAACTCTGGAATATGCTAATGAATCGAAACTTTATGTACCAGTAGCTTCCTTACACTTGATTAGTCGTTACAGTGGCGCAGAACAGGAAGCGGCACCCTTAAATCACCTCGGCACCGATCTCTGGCAAAAAACAAAACGTAAAGCCGCAGAAAAAATTCATGATGTAGCCACTGAACTTCTCGAAATCTATGCGCAACGTCAGGCACGTAAGGGTTACAGTTACGCGATTGAGGAAGACGAATATGAAAAATTTTCAGCTTCATTTCCATTCGAAGAAACCCCCGACCAGGAAAACTCTATCAACCAAGTTGTCGAAGATATGAAGAGCGGCCGCTCAATGGATCGATTGGTATGTGGAGACGTAGGATTCGGCAAGACTGAAGTAGCAATGCGAGCTGCTTTTATCGCCGTACAAAATAACAAGCAAGTCGCTCTGCTGGTTCCAACTACGCTTCTGGCCCAACAACACTATGAGAGTTTCAAGGATCGTTTCGCCAACTGGCCGATCGTAATTGAGGTAATCTCGCGATTCAAAACTGCCGCCGAGCAGAAAGAAGCAATTCAAAAAGTAGTGAACGGCAAGATCGATATACTGATTGGCACGCACAAGCTACTGCATGCAGAAATTGACTACAGCAATCTTGGCTTACTAATTATCGATGAAGAACATCGATTCGGTGTACGACAAAAAGAGAAACTAAAATCGCTCAGGGCTAATGTCGATATCCTCACCTTAACGGCAACACCCATTCCACGAACACTAAACATGGCCCTTTCTGGCATTCGGGATCTCTCTCTTATAGTAACCCCACCCGCCCGACGTTTATCTGTTAAAACGTTTGTCAGGGAGCAACAGGACAGCCTGATCAAGGAAGCAATATCTCGGGAACTGCTTCGAGGCGGCCAGGTGTTTTACTTGCACAACGAAGTTAAATCGATAAATCGCGCAGCCGAACATCTGCAGGAGATTATTCCCCAGGCCCGAATCTGTATCGCCCATGGTCAGATGGCCGAGAAAGACCTGGAAAAGGTAATGGCTGATTTTTATCACAAGCGCTACAACATTCTGGTTTGCACAACTATTATTGAAACTGGAATCGACATTCCCAGCGCCAATACCATCCTGATTCATCGAGCTGACAAATTTGGCCTCGCACAATTACATCAACTTCGGGGACGAGTTGGCCGCTCTCATCACCAGGCCTATGCCTATCTGCTGCTACCGAGTCACAGTCGGCTGAATCGGGACGCACAGAAACGTATCGAAGCGATCCAGGCGGCAACTACACTCGGTGCCGGTTTCACCCTGGCCAGTCATGACCTGGAAATTAGAGGTGCGGGTGAATTGTTAGGGGACGAACAAAGCGGTCACATGCAAAAGATTGGCTTCTCCCTGTACACTGAACTACTAGAAGAAGCCGTCGACGCGATCAAGGCAGGAAGAAGACCAAGCCCCGACATGGATCTGGATAAATCCATTGAAGTTAACCTGCGAATACCTGCATTGATTCCAGAAGACTATTTGCCTGACATACATACCCGACTAATAATGTATAAGCGAATTGCCTCTTCCAGGGATCTTGAGGATCTGCAGGAGCTACAGGTGGAAATGATTGACAGATTCGGCCTGCTACCGGAATCGCTTAAGCTTCTGTTCCGTCTAACCGAACTAAAACTAAGAGCACAAAAATTTGGCATCAAGAAGATCGATGCCAATGTGAGCTCCGGGAAAATTGAGTTTAATTCAGCTACAGGGGTTGATCCTATGTCCCTGGTGCAACTGATTCAGGATGATCCCAAGCATTTCAAACTCAGCCACGGGAATCAGTTACAATTTTCTCACGAAAGCAAAGATGCCGACGCAAAACTCCTGTTTATCAATTCGGTATTGGATAAGTTTAAAATGGCGAAACGGCAGGCTGCGTAGTTTATTGGCATGGGTTATAAATAGTGTAATGAATCGCCAACAATTACTTCAGCTCTCCTTTGTCTTCATTGCTTTAACGATGAGTTCCGGGGTATTTGCTCAAAATCGCTGGTTCCAGGTTGAGGTTTCCATTTTTAGCAATGAGAGCACTTCCGACCGTCTTGAAGAACAATGGCAAGCAGAGCGCACCGAGCTCTCCTACCCAAATGGCATGCGCAGACTCAATGAGTTGTCTGAGCTGTTACTCACAGATAACCTGATCCTGAATTCCTCAATCCTGATTCCGGAGGAAGAGGAAATTCTTAGCCAGGAGGAAATTCAGGCGCGATTACGGGCCGATTCGATAGCGGCTACGGGGCCGACGCCAGCTACTGACGGACCGGGATTCAAGTTGTTCGATTTTGTGCGGGAAGATTTTTTACAACTCGCTACGACGCAAAGTGATTTCCAGCAAACCAATCGCAGCTTAGAGCGATCGGCAGATCATCGCTTGCTGTTTCATGGCTTGTGGAGACAGGCTGTTGTCCAGCCTCAAGATTCAATTCCTGTTTATATCGAAGGCGGCTTCGCCTACGGGGACCAGCATGAATTACAGGGAAGCTTAACGATTCGATTTAATGAAAATGAAGATCGTGTGGTTATCGATACCAATCTATGGCTAACCGAGTTCAGTATCGTCGAAAATGAAACTGCTGAATGGGAACTTCCCGTAGTTCCGGGCGATTTTGCCACTGGATCGAATCGGGATAATGCCGGTCTAAACTATTTCCCAATCATGGTTTACCAGATGCAGCAGAGTCGCGAGATGCGCAGCACAGAATTTCACTATCTCGACCACCCGGCAATGGGTCTGGTGATACTGGTAGAGCCCTATGAAGTTCCCCCGATACCTTTAGGCAACGAAGAATTCTAGTTTTGTTCAATAAGCGCTCTTAGCACTTCGTGAACGAAAACCATGCCGTCTTTCACATTGGTTTCGATTTCCGACATCAGTATCTCTGCTTCTCCAATCCCTGCGGCCCAGTTTACCGAGATCGCCAACATCGCATAATTCAATTTTAATTCCCTTGCTAAAGCAGCCTCCGGCATCCCTGTCATACCGACAATGTCACAACCATCTTGTTTCAGGCGCCTGATTTCAGCGGCAGTCTCCAAGCGAGGTCCTTGCATAGCTCCATAAACTCCGTCGCCCAGCAGGAACTTTTGAATTTTCATTTTCCTGTTCACTTGATCGAAAGCCTTTTTTACCGTTGCTCGCAATTCGTTGGAAAACGGCTCGGTAAAATCGATATGAGTGACAAACTTCAACTTCTCTTCGAAAAAAGTGTTGGCGCGGCTGTGGGTGTAATCGATGATCTGATCCGGGAGTATAAACATACCCGGTCCGGTATCAGGATGAATTCCCCCTACCGCATTGATAGCAACAATATTTGTCACACCAATTTTATGTAGTGCCCAGATATTAGCCCGGTAGTTTATTTTGTGTGGCGGAATTACATGATTTTTGCCGTGCCGGGGAAGAAAAGCCACGGTTTGCGATCCATGCTGAAGCAAGCTGACGGGCAGACGTTTCTCCGAATAAGGTGTGGCCACCCGTTTAAACCCGGCAGATTTGAATCCTTCGATCTGGGAGAGGCCGGTCCCGCCAATAATTGCTAGCATGAAGTACCTAAATTTTTTTACACAGAAATAAAGCGCAAGAACATTAAACCAGCTATGTTGTGTCCGCAACTGTTACGAAAAAATCAGGGTGTTAATGCGGCTTAAGGACTGAACAATGGATCTTCGGAGGGAGCTAGCGCCAGGAGGATAATCTCCTCCCGGCGACCTGTTCGATATCTAGGCGAGCCAACCAAGGCTTGGCGAAGAATGTTTTTATCGAGTAGCTAATTTAATTATTATCGATATTCTCAAAATTGCCACTATCTGGAGTTCAGTACAGTTTCAAAATGCAATACGATTCACAAAATGCTCGATTTTCTTCCTGCGGTAGCTATCGCTATAGCCTGGAAAGAAGCTGGAAAGGTGGCGAAGGGCGCGTCCTCTTCATTGGACTGAATCCCTCGACAGCAGATCATAAAAAAGATGACCCGACGATTCGCCGCTGCGTCGGAGTCGCAAAATCCTGGGGGTTCAGTTCCATGGAAATCGTAAACCTCTTTGCATATCGCGCAACCTATCCCGCTGATTTAAAAGCAGCCCCCGAGCCCATAGGTAAAGCCAATGATCGTTGGATTAGAGCGGCCCAGCAACGAAGTGATAAAACTATCGCCTGCTGGGGCTCTATAGGGCGTTTTGGTGATAGAGCCAGGAAAGTTTTGAAGAACCTGGCAGATCCTTATTGCCTGAAGATTAATCAATCACTGGAGCCGGCACACCCGCTCTATCTTAAAGCCAGTCTCAAACCTTTTCCCTACCAGATTCCAAAAGAGTGAAGTGAAACCGTGAAGCTGGCATCCAATTTTGCGCGCATCCTGTGGCCTACCGCCGGTATTAACCTGGGCTGGAGAAAACTACTGTATCGACAGCTTTGTAAAGATGAGCTCACACCTAATTACCCCTTTACCAGGAATTTTTATGGGCTTAGGTACGAGGGAAATCTTACTAACAGTATTGAAGCGAATATTCTGTTCTATGGTGCTTTTGAAAAACCGCTACTCCATTTTCTGCGGGATACCTGGAAACAGTCGGCAACCGATAGCAACTCTGGCGAGCAGGATGCATTTGTTGATATCGGAGCCAATATTGGTCAGCACTCTCTCTTCATGTCCAATCATGCACCCCAGGTAATAGCATTCGAGCCATTCAGCAGGGTTAGCCAGAAACTGAAACATCATATTGCACTCAACCAGCTGGAAAATATTTGCCTGGAGGAGTTTGCCTTAAGCGACCAGGCCGAAACTCTGGATTTCTATGCACCAACTGGTCGCAACCAGGGCATCGGATCATTCGACGCGAGCACCACGGCTAAAGGCAATATCCCTGCGGAGAAACTTGAGCTTATTTCGGGAGATCAATACTTCGCGGCAAACCCTGAAATAGTCATCAAGCTGATGAAAATCGATGTGGAAGGCTTCGAGCGAAAGGTTATTCAAGGCCTGGAGGCTAGCTTGCGCCGACATAGACCGATTCTAGTTTGCGAAATTAGCTACGGCAAAGAACAGTCATTCGCCAGCGCGCAGGAATTCAGCGAGTCTCTGCCCGAAAAATATCGATTACTTCGTTTCGACACTCGCAATCCGGACGGAAGCAAGGCGAAAAAGAGAGGCTCAAAGGCAAAGCGCACCGGTGAATACAGAATAGTTGAGTTTTCAGAATGGAGAGAGACTGGCCAGGACGACATAATCGCCGTACCCCCAGAAAAACTGGACCAAATTCCGGGATTTACTGCCGAATCCCCATAATCCACGCAAAAAAACGGCCTAGCGCTAAGAATTCAATCCTAACCTAGGCCACTTTAGGTATGTTGCTGCTTATATTGTCGGCGTTACTCTAAGTTTCTTTAGTAAATTGTTGTTTTTTAGAGAATTGTGGTTTTTGAGGATTTTTCGCAAATTTAGCGATTGGGAGCCACAACAGGGAGGAATTGCTTAGTTATTGAGCAGTTTTGATCAATATTTGAGCAATATTGGGTGGCAGGAAAGGATTGTGGCGCGCCCGGGAGGGTGAGACCGAGCGATTAGGAAGCGAAAGCTTCCTGCGAAGGACGAACGACGCCAATCTATGATTGGCGGCCGGAGAGATATAGAGTCCATCTCTGAATTGGGCAAGATAGGAGTCGAACGACGAAAATCTATGATTTTCGGTTGGGGAGATTTCTCAGTAGTCACTGGATTTGAGTTATCAAACGAACCTAATCTCTGATAGATGGGTAGGGACCCACGCATGATTAGTGGCGTGACCCGGGAGGACTGTTTCAGAAATTAGCTAAGCTAATTTCCTCACCCCTTCGGGGCAGCGCTCCGCGCTGTCTGCGATGCTGACGCATCTTTCGAACCTGGGAGGTTCGGGTTGACTCCCGAGTGCGCACAAAAAAAGGGCCTAAAAGGCCCTTTTTAATATGGCGCGCCCGGGAGGACTCGAACCTCCAACCCCCGGCTTAGAAGGCCGGTGCTCTATCCAGTTGAGCTACGGGCGCAGTATTAATCGTTACGTACTGCTATTTTTGTGTTTCTGGCGCGCTTAATATCGCACCGTTTGCATTCAGGCCGATGCTCTACCCGGCCGCCAATCACAGATTGGCGTCGTTCGACCTTCGCAGGAAGCTCTCGCTTCCTAAACGCTCGGTCTCACCCAGATGAGCTACGGGCGCATAATTTCGCTGTCGCTGGAAAGCGGCGTATTTTACACGATTCATGGGTTTGGACCATGGGAGACTTTCAGATAGGTCTGTTGTCTGGCTTGTTTTCATCCCCTTCGGTTTCGCGATGGGAATGCGGTGTGCCGTAGCAGTTTAATCCGGTATACATCCCTGCCATTAGCAGGGAAAGATTCTTATAGGCCAGGGCCAATTTCGCAATTAGACCTTTTTTCTCTGATGCCGGCGCAAACGGGGCTTCTACGTTTAAGTCCGCAACAACGATTCGTTCCCCATCGATGGTTTTCTGTTTGCTTATGGTCATAGGCTTACTAGCTACGTCTCACTAGTATTGACCGAACTATGCCCTATCTCGTTGCAAGCTTGAAGTGAGATAAGGCGAGAAAATGGGGTGACTGATGGGGCTTGAACCCACGACAACCGGAGTCACAGTCCGGGGCTCTACCAACTGAGCTACAGTCACCATTGAGCGGTTATCTTAAATAAGCATCGAAGGAATTGGTCGGGGTAGAGAGATTTGAACTCCCGACATCTTGCTCCCAAAGCAAGCGCGCTACCAGACTGCGCTATACCCCGATTTCCAAAGTCGCTATTTTAAGAGGACGGCATAATACTCGCGTCATTTGGGTCCGTCAATTAGTCATTTGACCGCTTGCTAACCCAGAAAACACAGAGTTTTATCGCCCCAAAAATCAAACTATTTAATACTCAATTCAAAATCGGTTAGCACCAGCCCTGGCTACCTGGTCTGCTTGGGACAGCCATAAAGGCGTAGTACCGACTGACAGAGGAAGACCGCTTTTCAGGTCTTCCGACCGAAGCAGGGAAGCCCGGAGGGCTGCAAGCCGCTGCAGCAAGCAGGCCAGGCAGCCAGCGTGTCACCAATAAAGACTCTTTCCCCAGTTAGCCTAAACAGGACACAAAGCCAACAAAGGTTTATCGTTCTATGCGCCAGCTACTTCCATCGGCACCATCTTCAACCACTACTTTCATAGCAGCTAACTGATCCCGAATTTCGTCTGCCCTGCTCCAATTTTTGTCTGCCCTGGCCTGTTCTCTCTCAGCGATGAGCTGATCGATGGCCGCTGCATCCAGTTCGACTGATTGATCGCTTTGCAAAAACTCAGCTGGGCTGGATTGCAGTACTCCCAGCACACCACCTAACTTAACCAGCAGCTTAGCCAGTTGATTTGCCAGGTCACTGTCTTCGGATTTTTGCTTGTTAATTTCTGTGACCAGTTCAAACAAAACGCCAAAGGCTTCAGCAGTGTTGAAGTCATCATCCATTGCTGCAAAAAAAGCTTTTTCAAAACGCGAGTTTGTCAATGACTTGGCATGTTCGATATCGAGATCCTGCAATGCAATATACAGCCGCTCCAATGCTTTCGCCGATTGCTGCAGGCTCTGTTCTGAATAATTTATCGGGCTGCGATAATGGCTGGCAATCAACAAATGTCGAACTACCTCCGCATTGTATTTTTTTAATACTTCGCGAACGGTGAAAAAATTACCCAGGGACTTTGACATTTTTTCATTGTCGACACGCAAAGGTCCGTTGTGCATCCAGACATTGGCAAACTTTGCATCAGTGGCACATTCAGATTGTGCAATTTCATTTTCATGATGGGGAAACAACAAGTCTGTGCCCCCGCCATGTATATCAAAATTGTTTCCTAATGCTTCCGTTGACATAGCAGAGCATTCGATATGCCAACCGGGTCGACCGTAGCCCCAGGGAGAATCCCAACCAACACCATCATCAGGTGAAGATTTCCATAACACAAAATCTCTGGGATCTTTCTTTAATTCTCCGACTTCAATCCGCGCACCGTCCAACAGTTCATCCATTTTTTTCTTGGATAGCTTGCCGTAATCGGGAAAGCGCATTACCGAGAAATACACATCACCGTTTTCAGCACGGTAGGCAAATTCTCTTTCAATCAACACCTCTATCATCGCTACTATCTGATCAATATGGCCAGTAGCTCGAGGCTCCAGATCCGGAGGCAATATCCCCAAAGCCTTTTCATCTTCATGCATTGCAGCGATAAAGCGTGCAGTTAAATCTGAAAACAACTCCTGATTTTCTTCCGCCCGCTGCAAGATCTTGTCATCAATATCAGTAATATTGCGCACGTAAGTCACATCAAATCCACGCGCGCGGAGATAGCGTACTATCACGTCGAATGCGATTAACATGCGCGCATGGCCCAGATGGGTATAGTCGTAGACAGTCAGGCCACAAACATAAATTCGCACCTTACCCTCTTCGATTGGACGAAGTTCTTCTTTCGTCTGGGTCATGGTGTTGTAAATCTTTAACATCTTGATTGATCCAACTAAGCCGACCAGGAGTCTCGCAAAGTAATTGTGCGGTTAAAAACAGGTTTATCTGGCGTGCTGTCTTTGCTATCTACGCAGAAATAACCTTCTCTTTCGAATTGAAAATTTGATGCTGTGCTTTCACTAAATACAGACGGCTCCACGATACTGCCGCTTACTTCGACAAGAGAATTGGCATTAAGGCAGTCCCGATAATCTTCAATATCTTTTGATTCAGGATTTTCAACATTGAATAAACGATCATACAAACGTATTGATACGGGCACGCCCTCCGATGCCGATACCCAGTGGATGACGCCTTTAACCTTTCTCCCTTCGGGTTTCTTACCCAGGGTGTCTTTGTCGACGCTGCACTTTAATTCAGTAATTTTGCCATTGGCATCTTTGATTACATCGACACACTTGATGACATAAGAACCGCGCAGGCGAACTTCTCCACCCGGTATCAGGCGCTTGAATCCAGCGGGTGGCTCTTCTTCGAAATCCGCTCTGTCAATATAGATTTCTCGCGTAAACGGTACGTCTCTACGCCCCATGGACTCATTTTTGGGATGGTTTTGCAGGCTAAGAACTTCCCGATGACCCTCTTCAAGATTTTCCAGCGATACTTTCAATGGGTCCAAAACGCACATGGCACGAGGTGCATTCCGATCCAGGTCTTCACGAATAGCATGCTCCAGCATACTCATGTCCACAACACTTTCGGAGCGGCTAACTCCGACACTCTCACAGAAATTCCTGATCGAATCCGGGGTAAAGCCTCGTCTTCGCATGCCAGCCAGGGTTGGCATACGAGGATCATCCCAACCTGAAACCACGCCGGTATCCACCATTTCTTTCAGGTTTCGTTTTCCCATCATGGTGTAATTCAGTTTCAGCTTGGCAAATTCTGTTTGCTGGGGAAGCACATACTTCACGCCCTCTTCAGCCAGGTCACTCACCTCACGCAATGAATCTAAATCAAGGTTCTGCAGTATCCAGTCATACAGTGGACGATGGTCCTCAAACTCCAGCGTGCAGAGGGAATGGGTAATGTTCTCTATGGCATCGGAAATGCAGTGTGTGTAGTCATAGGTCGGATAAATACACCACTGGTCCCCGGTTTGATGATGGGCGATATGTCGAATTCGATAGAGCACAGGATCGCGCATATTTATGTTTGGTGCAGCCATGTCTATTTTAGCTCGCAGTGAATAACTGCCATCCTCAAATTCTCCGGTACGCATGCGGGTGAACAGGTCGAGGTTTTCCTCCACCGGCCGATCACGATCCGGACTGTTCTTACCTGGCTCGGTCAATGTGCCGCGATATTCCCGCGCCTCATCCGGGCTCAGGCTATCAACATAGGCCAAGCCTTTCTCGATAAGCTGTACTGCAAAATTGTAGAGTCGATCAAAATATCCGGACGAATAGCGCACTTCGCCATTCCAGGTGAATCCCAGCCATTTAATATTGTCCTTAATCGCATCGACATACTCCTGGCTCTCTTTTGCCGGGTTAGTGTCATCAAAGCGCAGATTACAATAGCCATTATTCTCGGCTGCTACCGAGAAATTGAGGCAAATGGATTTGGCGTGACCAATATGCAGATAGCCATTAGGTTCAGGCGGAAAACGGGTATGCACGCGGCCCCCGTGCTTGTCGGCAGCAAGATCCTCAGCAATCATATTGCGTATAAAATTCGACAGTGTCGTAGCATCCGAAGTGCTATGACTTTCCTTTTCTGACTCGGCCATTAACTAATTCTTTGCGTCTTTTGGTGAGAATTACTGAAAAATTCGGGGCTTTCTAGAGATTTGTAAAAACCTTATTATAACTGCTCTAACTCTAAGCATTAACAAAAACTTATAAAGGAATCGCCCTCAGGGAGTAATCATGATTGTATTTTCGACCAACTATGGCCAGATAAGCATCGAACTGGATTTTGATAAGGCACCAAAATCTGCTGCCAACTTCCTGCAATATGCCAAAGATGGCTTTTATGACGGCACAATTTTTCATCGGGTAATCGATAACTTCATGATTCAGGGCGGAGGATTTGAGCCTGGTATGTCTCAAAAACCTAACGGCGACCCTATTGAGAACGAAGCCGATAATGGACTTTCCAACCTCACCGGCACCGTAGCCATGGCGCGAACCTCTGATCCACACTCGGCGACATCCCAATTTTTTATCAATGTTGCCGACAATCTATTCCTTGATCACCGCAATAAAACTGAACAGGGGTGGGGCTACGCGGTTATAGGTCGTGTGGCTGATGGAATGGATGCGGTTAACAAGATCAAGGAATGCGAAACCGGTTCCAACGCTGGCCACCGGGACGTCCCTGTAACCGATGTCATTATCGAATCAACGGAAGTCAAAGAAGACTAACCTTGTCTGAGCGCGTTTTATTAATCTCCGATCTGCATCTCGAAGAACACAGACCTGACATTACGGCTGCTTTCAAAAGCTTTCTGCAAGCCAATCAAAGCAGCTGTACTTCACTCTATATCCTCGGTGACTTGTTTGAAGTATGGATTGGAGATGATGCCCAATCACCTCTTGCACAAGAGATTGCTGTGGCCCTGGCCGAATTCAATAAGGTGGGCAGCGATGTTTTTCTCATGCACGGAAATCGCGACTTCCTGATCGGCGAATCTTACGCGCAGCAATGTGGCGCAAGTCTAATCTCAGAACCCCATGAACTCATTGTCGGCAATCTGAAAGCCCTCCTACTCCATGGCGATGCGCTCTGTACTGATGATGTGGATTATCAAGCGTTTCGAGCTATGGTTCGCGACGAAAGCTGGCAGACAGAGTTTCTAGCCAAGACAGTCGAAGAGCGCATTGCCTATGCCCGGGAGGCGCGACGTCAGAGCCAGCAGGCAACAGGTCAGAAGTCCACCGAAATAATGGATGTCAATGCTGACGCTGTGCAAAGGCAATTCGATGAAAGCCAGCACACAATTCTTATCCATGGGCATACGCATAGACCAGCGATTCACAAAGAGTCATTAGACTCCGACCAGAACTGTGGAGTAGAGAGAAAACGCATAGTCCTCGGTGACTGGGAGCAGCAACTCTGGTATGTAGAAATTCAGCAAGGCGAACTGGAACTGCGTTCCATGCCCCTGTGAGACCAGAATCAGGCCGAATCGGCTTCGCTGCGAGGTGATTCGTAGTAACGGTCGAAATGAGCCTGACACAGAGCAAGCAACTCCTGCTCGATTAATTCACTCAGTTTTTCCAGCGAGTGACTTTCGAATTCCGGAAGCACATAAGCACCATAATCTTTAAGGCTCTTAATCTGTTTATGGTTTTTCTTCAGCAGATTGTGCAACCAGCAGTAAGGCGATAGTTGTTCATTGAACGGCACACTCGCTCTCTCCAGCCCCAAGCGCAAATTGGGTACTGAAAATATTCGCAGCTTGTTTTCCAGAATTTGGCAAATCAATTTCTCGATGCGTTTAAGCACCGCCGCTTTGCCACCAGCATCGTATGTATTCCAGTTAATTACTTCGAAAGAATAGCGCTTGCATCCGCGGCAAACAGAATCGCCCAGAGAGGTCGTAGAGCAAATCCCGATGCAAGGGGTTTTAGGATTATTCATGGGATGAAAGATTGATTCTCGGTACTGCTTAAATCGGAAAACTGAGAGCAGACTTTAACAAGTTTGCAGGAATTGTAAACCAACGGGAACCAAGGCGTGCTGCGGCCTGCGCCCTTGCCAGCACTGGCAGCCAACTGGATTTTTTTGTGATTTTACAATAAAATACGTGCACGATTTAAACGACTGCTTTGGCATTGAATCAGGGTTTTGAGTTCGTGTTTCAAACTCAATTCAATCATTAACAAGCAGCCTGCTTACTAAATTCCACCTGTAAGTGATACCAAGCAAGGTCGCTCAAACATAATGTTTAGAGTCTAATTCCTTACGCTTTACAAACTAGCTTGCAGCCAAATTGATAAGGAGTTATTCGTGTTAGAAGAGTATAGAAAACACGTAGCCGAAAGAGCCGATATCGGAGTCGTACCTAAACCACTCTCGGCTGAACAGGTCGCTGGACTCGTAGAATTACTTAAACAACCTCCAACTGGCGAAGAAGAATTTATCCTGGACCTGATTTCCAATCGGGTTCCCCCTGGCGTCGATGAAGCGGCCTATGTAAAAGCAGCTTTTCTTTCCGCAATTGCCAAGGGCGAAGCCGAATCCCCACTAATCGATAGAAAATTAGCGGTGGAATTACTCGGGACAATGCTGGGTGGTTACAACATTGCCACCCTGGTTGAGCTGCTGGATGACGGAGACCTGGCGGCCGTGGCGGCAGACGAGTTATGCCACACCTTGCTGATGTTTGATGCTTTTCACGATGTGGCTGAAAAAGCCAAAAATGGTAACAGCGAAGCGCAGCGAGTTTTGAATTCCTGGGCCAATGCAGACTGGTTTAGCAGTAAGCCTGAAATTCCTGCAAAACTAACGGTTGCTGTGTTCAAAGTACCAGGGGAAACAAACACAGACGATCTTTCTCCTGCACAGGATGCCTGGTCACGCCCTGATATTCCCCTGCACGCCAAGGCCATGTACAAGAATCCACGGGACGGAGTGACCGACGCAGAACAACAAATCAATGAGCTGGAAGAAACAGGGTTTCCGGTCGCCCTGGTTGGGGACGTAATGGGAACGGGCTCTTCCAGAAAGTCAGCCACGAACTCAGTGCTCTGGTATATCGGCGATGACATCCCCCACATTCCAAACAAGCGAGATGGTGGTGTGTGTATTGGTGGCAAGATCGCCCCCATTTTCTTTAACACCATGGAAGATGCCGGCGCACTTCCGTTTGAATGTGATGTGGACGGGCTAAGTACCGGCGATATTATCGATATCGATGTTTATGCCGGCAAAATTACTCGTCACGATTCTGGCGAGGTGGTTACCGAGTTTGAACTGAAGACCGAAGTGCTTCTGGATGAAGTTCGTGCCGGCGGCCGCATCCCCCTGATCATTGGCCGCGGCCTGACTCAGCGAGCCAGGGACGAACTGAATCTCGGGCCTTCTGATGTGTTTCGCTCTCCCGTACAGGGCCAGAAATCTGACAAGGGCTTTACCCTGGCCCAGAAAATGGTGGGCAAAGCCTGTGGGCTGGAGGGTGTTCGACCCGGCAGTTATTGCGAACCCAAAATGACTACTGTTGGCAGCCAGGACACCACTGGCCCGATGACCAGGGACGAGCTCAAAGACCTGGCCTGTCTTGGTTTTTCTGCCGACCTGGTGATGCAGTCATTTTGTCATACGGCGGCCTATCCCAAACCAGTGGATATAGAAACCCAGCACACACTGCCTGATTTTATTCAAACCCGTGGCGGCGTTTCATTGCGGCCGGGTGATGGAATTATTCATTCCTGGCTAAATCGAATGCTACTGCCTGATACCGTTGGCACGGGCGGTGATTCCCATACCCGTTTTCCAATTGGCATTTCATTTCCTGCCGGTTCCGGACTTGTCGCCTTCGCCGCCGCCACTGGCGTCATGCCATTGGATATGCCTGAATCGGTATTGGTGCGTTTTACCGGAGAGATGCAACCAGGCATCACCCTTAGAGATCTGGTCAATGCGATTCCCTACGCCGCGATTCAGTCAGGCGATTTGACTATCGAGAAAAAAGGCAAGAAGAACATTTTCTCTGGACGCATCCTGGAGATCGAAGGACTTCCCAATCTGAAAGTCGAGCAGGCATTCGAAATTTCCGATGCTTCTGCTGAACGCTCCGCAGGCGGATGTACTATTCGCCTGGATAAAGAACCCATCATTGAATACTTCAAATCCAACGTCACCCTATTACGTTGGATGATTGCCAACGGCTACCAGGATGCCAGAACCCTGGAACGCAGGGCTCGCGCCATGGAAGAGTGGCTGGAAAATCCTGTGTTGATGGAACCGGATGCTGACGCGGAATATCACAAGATCATTGAAATCGATCTCAACGAAATCAAGGAGCCATTACTGGCTTGCCCCAATGATCCTGACGACATTAAACCTTTGTCCGCAGTTCAGGGCACAGGTATCGATGAAGTTTTCATCGGTTCCTGTATGACCAATATCGGTCACTTTCGTGCTGCCGCAGAAGTGCTGAAGCAAGTGGAAGGCTCCCTGCCAACACGCCTGTGGATTGCTCCGCCCACCAAGATGGACGAGCACCAGTTAACCGAAGAAGGCGTTTACAATGTCTTTGGCGTCGCCGGTGCAAGAACAGAGATGCCGGGTTGTTCACTTTGCATGGGTAACCAGGCAAGAGTTGCTGCCAACTCAACTGTTGTTTCAACTTCAACCCGTAATTTCCCAAATCGCCTCGGTCAGGGTGCTAATGTGTACCTTGCTTCATCAGAACTGGCAGCAGTAAGTTCCGCCATGGGTAAGATTCCCACAATGGATGAATACATGAAGTACATGGCGACGATAAACACCATGGAAAACGATATTTATCGTTATCTGAATTTCGACCAGATCGAAGAATTCATGGAAGCATCAGAACGAGCCAAGAATATTCCATTAACAAATGTTCAGGACGTTGCCTGATTACAATTAAAAAAGGGTGCCACGGCACCCTTTTTATCAACGCTACAACAATCCCTAGATTGTGCTCTTTTCTACCACTTCGAACACATCTTTTGAAATTTCCGCGCTGGTTTTAATACGTTGCAATTGAGCCTGCATGAGTGCTTGCCTCTTGCTGTTATATTTTTTCCAGCGGGTGAGTGGCGTTAACAGGCGCGCCGCAATCTGTGGGTTTAATTTATCTAATTCCAGTATCCTGTCCGCCAGAAATTCATAGCCCTCGCCGCTTTCCACATGAAATCCAATATGATTCTGTCCACAAAAGGCGCCGATTAAGGAGCGCACCTTGTTTGGATTCCTTATGTCGAAAGCCTCGTGTTGTAAAAGCACCTTAATACGGTCGAGGGTGTTTCGATTCTGGCTCGTAGACTGAATTGCAAACCATTGATCAACCACCAGGGGCTCGTGTTGCCACTGTTTGTAAAACTCATCGAGTGCTTGTTGACCGAGATTCATACCAATATCGCTCTTACTGTTCACCAGGCAGCGGAGAGCTGCCGCCTGATCGGTCATATTAGAAGCGTTATTAAATTGATCTGAGCATTTTCTTAACCACGCTTCATCTTCGCTTCTCACCAGATAACCCAGCGCCAGGTTTTTAAGTGCACGCCTGGCAACTGCTTCCGAATCTGCCCGGTAAGCTTCTCCGGTATCATTGGCAGCATAGACGCTTGCAAATAAATCCTTGTGGCTAAGGGCTAAATGATTAGCGAGCTTCTCTCTTACAGTGTGAATTGCATCGACATCGGCAGTAGCAGCCTGCTCGATCAGAAAGCCCTCGGTTGGCAACGCGAGCAGATGTGCCAACATGGTCTTATCAATTCCCGCATCCCCTAAGGCACTTTCAAGCACACCTTTAAAGGCATCTTCCAGTAAGGCCGGAATCTCGGCGGCTGGATTTTCCTGCAACTCATTCAATACATCAATTGCCAGCAACTGGGAGGCATTCCAGCGATTAAAACCATCAGAATCGTGCACCATCAAAAAATACAGCTCTTCCCTGGTATAGGGATACTCCATTCGAATCGGCGCGCTAAAACTTCTCAATAATGAAGGAACTGGTTCTTCAGGAACATTTTCAAACATAAATTCCTGAACCTCTGCTGTTATTGGCAATACTATGTCCGTATTGACAGCAATGTCTGCCCTACCTGCGACCTTCAGCTCCAACTCCTTACCCTGTTTATCCAGTAATCCCATGCGCAGCGGAATGTAGAACGGTTTTTTATTTGCCTGACCCGGGGTGGCAGGACAGCTTTGTTCAATCTTCAGGCTATAGGACTGCTTATTAGCATCGTAACTGCTGGAAATATTCAGCTCGGGAGTTCCTGCCTGGCTGTACCAGCGTCGAAACTGTTGCAAATCAGTGCCACTCGCCTCTTCCATGGCTATAACAAAGTCTTCTGTTGTAACTGCCTGACCATCATGGCGCTCGAAATAGAGATCGGAACCTTTGCGAAAATCTTCTTCACCCAGTATCTGATGAATCATGCGTACGACTTCGGCACCCTTTTCATAAATTGTTACGGTGTAGAAGTTTGATATCTCCATATAGGAGTCTGGCCTGACAGAGTGGGCCATAGGACCAGCATCTTCAGCAAACTGAACAGTTTTCAGGAAAGCCACATCTTCTACACGTTTAACCGTCCGCGAACCCATATCGGCAGAAAATTCTGAATCGCGAAATACTGTGAAGCCTTCCTTCAGGCTTAACTGGAACCAGTCGCGGCAGGTAACGCGGTTACCAGACCAGTTATGAAAATATTCATGGGCAACCACTGCTTCGACTCGCTGAAAAGCAATATCCGTGGTTGTTGCTGGATTCGCCAGCACACAGGAAGTATTGAATATATTGAGCCCCTTGTTTTCCATGGCGCCCATGTTGAAGTCGTCCACCGCAACAATCATGAAGATATCCAAATCGTATTCCCGACCATAGACTTCCTCATCCCAACGCATGGCGTTCTTAAGAGATAGCATGGCGTGATCGCATTTATCGAGATCCTTTTCTTCCACAAAGATCTGCAAGCTAATTTCTCTACCGCTACAGCTGCTAAAACTGTCATCGAGACTCACCAGATCTCCCGCCACTAAAGCGAACAGGTAACTGGGCTTCTTAAACGGATCTTCCCAAAACACCCAATGCCGCGATGGGTCTCCTTCTACGTCGCCGCTGTCAATTTTATTTCCGTTGGATAAGAGGGTTGGATACCTGGATTTCTCGGCGCTGATTTTCGTGGTAAAGGAAGACATTACATCTGGCCGATCCAGGTAATAAGTTATGCGTCTGAAACCTTCAGCCTCGCATTGGGTGCAAAACATTTTTCTGGACTTATAAAGACCTTCCAGTGCTGTATTATTTTGAGGCTCAATGCGGGTGTGGCACTCAAGCCTGAATGCATTAACAGGACCTCCCAACAACTCACTGAGATTGGGAATCGTCAGTTGCTCATCGTCAACAAGAAAATCCTTGTCATTAAGTTCCTTGCCTTCTATGAGTAACTTTTCCAGCAGTAAATCATGGCCATGAAGAATCAGGGTATCGCTTTCCTCGCCGCCCTCTGCTGTTTCATTTAACTTGAATTGCAGCCGCGAAATCACATTGGCATGATCTTCATAGAGATCAAACTCCAGTTCCGTTTTCTCAATCAAGAAGTTCGGGGGCAGATAATCTTTTAAATAGGTCGTGCGCGCCTGGGCGTTTTTCATTAATCAAATTCCTTTTCGCCTAATGGCTAAGCGTGATCTCATAACCGGAAAATCGACGCAGGTTTATCACTCCGGAATCGAAGATAAGATACTGGCCTTTAATCCCCATCAGCTTGCCTTCGATTGTTGGTTCCTTGTCAAAATTAAAAGAGGCAATTTTTTCAGGATAAACCTCTACCGGATAATTAATTTCTACTGGCTCAATACCGCTCAACACACTAATAGCGAAAAAGCCAAAGCTGTCCTCGAGCTCCTTGATTTCGGCGGTACATTCTTCGACTAATCGCTTACTCTCGGCGATCATATCCAGCGGCTTCGCTTCTCCCTTTAGCATGTCGCGCCAATTCGTCTTGTCCGCAACATGTTGTTTGAACATTAACTCGAGAGCTCCTGATTGCAGGCGACTTCTTACGCGGATAATGGCCAGGGCCTGGGTCGCGCCCTGATCTATCCAGCGGGTAGGAACCTGGGTTGCCCTGGTGATACCAACTTTAAGCCCCGATGAGTTAGCAAGATAAACGATATGATCCTGCATGCAGTATTTTTCGCCCCAGGATGGCTCTCGACAGCTACCCTGATCGAAATGACACTTTTCAGGATGAATTATGCAGGAATCACATTGCGCCAATTTCTGAAAACATGGATAACAGTAACCCTGGTTAAAGCTCTTATTGGACTTCCTGCCACAATGAACACAGAAAATATTGCCGCTGTACTCCAGTTTGATTTTCTTTTTGATGAGTGGATTTAACGCGACTTCATTTTCGCCCAAAGGTATTTTGTAGCTCACCGGTTGTTCCAGGCGAGATTTCATTTTGCGCAAGGTACCTTCTGCTACGGCTTTCATGATTGGTCTTCTGTCAGATTAGATTGAATTGTTAAGGGCACGGTCATGTCATCACACTTTTCAAGTTTTTTGCCTGTTCTCTCATTTTCAGGAAGCTCTCTGGCTTCATACAATATGAGCAACTGCATACAGTTCTCAAGTTGCTCAGGGCTAAGCCTGGAGCCGTCATCCCACTTGCCAAGCTCAATAGCCGCCTTCAATCTGTCATAGATTTCCCGGGATACTTGCTCAAGCAAATTATCCAGGGAAGAAGGTGGAGTTGAAAATAGCTGATGTTTGATTGTATCCATTCGAAATCACGACTAATTAGCGACTGCGCCCAACTACGTCACGCTTTAATACCTGTCGATAGTACAACACTATCAAAAGCCCTATTAACAGTCCGGAAGCCAAACCGCCTACATGGGCAGCAGTGGCAATCCAGGATCCCGCAACAATCTCCATTAACACCAGCGCAACAACAAAAAATATAAACATATTGGTGTTTATAAGCAGGTGGCTCCTGGGCATTAGGCTATGAATTACCCAGGTATATCCAACCAGGCCATAAACTACTCCTGACATACCGCCAAAATTATTGAAATCGGTAGCAAGATACTGGGTTGTATTACTGACAAACGCTGTGGCAACAACTATTAGCAAGAAAACCCATATGGGCTGAATCGCTTCCAGCTGACGACCGAAATACCAGAGCCAGAGCATATTAAAAACCAGATGCAGTTCTCCGAAATGCAAAAACATGGGAGTCAGGGTAGCTAGCGCTACACTCACGGAATTAATATCGGCTATCAATGCACCCAGGCTGGAAGTTGAAATGAGTGGATAAAACAGGAAATCTACAGGGCTTAGGTCTCTGCCCAGGGAAGAAAATGCTGCAACCAGTAAAGAGATGAACACCAGTATCAGTGTCGCCGGGCTTTGAATAAATGCCGACAAAAGGCCCAGCGCCAGTTTCCGTATTTGCGGTGTTCCACTCTCTCTGTGTTGGCGCTGCTGCGCCATTAGCTCCCTGCCATCGAGATAGCTTTGCAAGGAACTTTGAATAAACTCAGCGTCACGATCGCCTTCTACGTAGATAGTTTGCATGCCAGACTCTTCTACGATGCGATGTCTCAAACCTTGCTGGCGTAAGAATTGACTATAACTTAACAGATCAATGTCCAGGCTAAGACTGGTTGCCTTAATCATCAGATCTCACTAAACGGCTACCCCAACCCAATTTGCTACGACAGGCCTGGTAAAAACTATGCTTAGGAGGATGGATAAGTTTTAATGGTACGGCGTTTTTAGTTACAAAGAACTCATCCCCTGCGGAAGCTGTATAACGCACATCGCCATCACAGCTTAGCTGTGGTTGCAGGGATTCTTTTGCGGCAACAACCAGTTTAATTTCACAGTCACCGTCGATAACAATCGGTCGGCTGTTTAAGGAATGCGGATACATCGGAACCAGTACAATTGCATCCAGATCCGGATGCATTATCGGCCCGCCTGCGGATAGGGAATAGGCAGTCGACCCCGTAGGAGTTGCCACTATCAAACCATCGGATTCCTGGCTATAGACAAATTTGTCGTCGACAAAGAGTTCGAACTCGATCATTTGTGCTGCCTTACCAGGATGTAATACAACATCGTTTAAGGCCGATCCCAATGATTTCTTTTCCTTGCCGTCGTTTAGCCCAACATCCAGTAGAAATCTGTTCTCGACAGTAAAATTTCCTGCCAGCACATCATCCAGTTGTGATTCGATCTCATCGGGAAGAATATCCGTCAGAAATCCCAGCTTGCCGCGGTTAATGCCAATTACCGGAACCCCTTCAGATGCCACACTCTTTGCTGCGTTTAACATACTGCCATCGCCGCCGACTACTACAACCAAATCACAGCTGCCACTGAGCTGCATCCGCGTGCCAACTTCCACCGATGCATTTTCCATCAGCTCAGACGTCACTTCGTCCATCATGACAGTTAAGTCTTTCGACTGTAGATAGGCAATAAGTCGCGACAACGACGCAATCACACCGCTATGCCCGGGTCGCCCTATCAGCCCTATGCGTTTAAATTCAGACATGCTTTCCTAAATCAAAAATAGTTGTGAACAAATTATAACATGACCTGAAGCATGTTGATGAATAGTTCAAGAGGCCATCTATTTGATAAATAAGAAAAATAAGCACAGATATTCGGATTACTACTATGACAAATTCTCTCCCTTAATAGGGTTTATTCTATTGACCATAATATCGACCGCCCTATTAGTCTCTATGCAGCCACCAAAAAATCCAATGAACTGCTAGCCCATAGCTATAGCCACCTGTTCAGGCTTCCCGCAACAGGATTGCGCTTTTTCACAGTTTATGGACCCTGGGGCCGACCCGATATGTCCTTGTCCAAATTCACCAAGGCTATTCTGGAAAACCAGCCAATTAATGTTTTTAATCATGGCGAACATGAAAGGGACTTTACCTATATTGACGATATTGTCGAAGCGGTGATCAGAGTACTGGATAATGTCGCTGCTCCTGGTCCAGGCTGGGGTAGTAATAACCCAGATCCCGCAAGCAGCAATGCGCCTTTTCGCCTCTACAACATTGGCAGTAATAACCCCGTTGAACTGATGCGGTATATCGAAATACTGGAAAAGGGTCTGGACAAAGAAGTCGATAAGAATTTTCTACCGATGCAAGCTGGTGACGTGCCTGCAACTTACGCTGATGTAAGCGCCTTGATTAAAGATGTAGCTTATAAACCATCAACCCCAATTGAAGAAGGGATTGAGAAATTCGTTGCCTGGTATAGGGAGTTCTACAAAATCTGATTGTTTCAGTTTTTTAGGCTCCTCGGCTAACTAATAAACACCACCAGTGTGAAGCGCAATAACTTCACTTCCCTTTGCAATAAGGCCCTTAGCGCAAAGCTTCTTAATCGCCAAGAACATCTTTCCGGTGTAGACCGGCTCAATTGGCACCGTATTGTTGGACTTCCACTCTGTAATAAAGCTAGTCAATTCGTCATTAGTCTTGGCGTACCCACCACAATGGAAATCGTCTAACACTTGCCACTCAGCAGGGCAATCAGTTGAGCTCGATGACAACTCCCCGACAAACCCTCGCACTTCATTTTCAATATAAGCTGGAGCTTTTAATACAGATACCCCGATTACCCTGGTATCACTGGCTGCACCAGCCCGTATGCCCGCTACTAACCCACTCATTGTTGCACCAGTACCACAGGCCAGAATCACTTCCCTCTTCTTGCCTTCTACACCCCCGGGCAAAAATTTGGCAATCTCCATGCATCCACGAGCACCCAGTACATTACTGCCACCTTCTGGAATAATATAAGGGTCGTCGAAATCGTTTCGTATCTGGTTCAACAAAGTATCTGTGTGTTTGCTTCGATAGTCTGAGCGGGTGAGCGGTATTAACTCCATACCCTGATCATGCGCAAATTCCAGGACTGGATTAAGCGGCCTGACGATTTCTCCCCGGACAAAACCAACAGTCTTCAGGCCATATAATTTTCCAGCAGCGGCAAGAGCTCTTAAGTGATTCGAATAGGCACCACCAAAACTAAGCAGGGTATGTTTAGCCTGGCGTTTTGCTTCATAGATATTAGGCAATAATTTGAATACTTTGTTGCCGCCCAAATGGGGGTGGACAAGATCGAGCCGAAGAACTTTAAGATTAATCCCGGAACACCATTCTGCATTTATTCTTTCCACCACAGGCGGATTTATTGGTACTTCGCTGAACATAAGTCTGCGTGATTCTCAGAGAAGAACAGGAAGAAAGGACTAAAGAAATAAATGGCGGACCGGACGGGACTCGAACCCGCGACCTCCGGCGTGACAGGCCGGCAT
>CAZTTE010000011.1:21658-135506 GCA_964616225.1 uncultured Pseudohongiella sp. | reverse complement strand
TATATTGGCTTTTTACCACTTTCGATCTGGACCAGGAATTTCAGGCTAGGTCAACTACTCCATTAAAGCCGGCACGCGCATCCAGTAAGCGGGTGAGTCCGTTTTCTCCAATGACAAACAACCAGCGCTGGTCGGCGTCGATAAACATTTGCCTTGTATCCAGTGATACGACGTCGATCTGCGCAGTTTCTACCTCAATATCGCCGCCAGAATCGCCGCCGAGACTAAATGCAGAAAGCAGTGAGCGTTGCTGACTGACCCGCAGCAGAGAAATTGCACCCTCTTCATTAGATCCTGACAGTAGCAAGGTGTCGTCGGAGGAACGCAGTGCCATTACCGAGACCGAAGACTTTTCAAATAAGCTAAAGGCATCGTTACCAAAAGGATATTCAATCGAAGGCGTGATGATTCTTTGATTGTCTACTGGAGAAAAAGTGGTTTCGTAAACATAGCTGGCAACAATTGCCCGGCCGTCTGTTGAGCCCAGGGTAAACACACCATTCGATTCTGTATCCAGGGCAAATGTGCTAATGGTGAAATCAGCCGGAATATCCAGGGCAACCTGGCTTACCAGCGATCCATCTTCCAGGTCAAAGAATAAGACGTTGCCTGCATCATCCAGACGCATGGCAATCTCGGCCTGCTCTTCAATAGCCAAATGGAGCGCCGGATTTGAAGCTGCAGACGCAACCTGGAATTGCGAATCTTCATGAAACTCTGCACCACCAAACAGCGGCACGACTTCATAAAACAGGTAGAGAAAAATCAGGAGAATCGCCACGATTACCCCGATTCCACCTGCTGCGATTAATACATTCGCGGACTGGTCATAAAGATGCCGTAACTTACGACGAAAACGAATCTTGTCAGAAGCAAGATCCAGCCTGCTTTCGTCTTCGACGTTTGCAATATCAGAAAGTGGCGGAGAATTTGAAGTGGAATTAGTTGTCATTAAAAACAAATTCAAATACACAAAGGTTCAGTCTCATAAAGACTGAACCTTTGTTAATAAATGCGTAAATAGTTTTCAGGCTATTTCATTCCCAGAATACCAAGGGCGTTATCTACGACGCTTGCCGGAAGCGGTATATAGCCATCTTTAAGCACAATGTCCTGCCCTGCTTTGGACATAATCAATTTGATAAATTCTCTTTCCAGTGGAGGCAACTCAGTGTTTGGTGCCTTGTTTACGTAGACCCAGAGAAACCTGGCTAAGGGATAGTTACCAGTTACGGAATTCTCTGCCGTGGCATCGAAATATTCACTGTTGGCATTGCGAGCGATGGGAACAGATCGAATACTCGATGTGCGGTAGCCAATTCCCGAGTAGCCAATGCCATTAATAGAAGTACTCACCGACTGTACAACAGACGCAGAGCCAGGCTGCTCATTGACGCTGTTCTTAAAGTCACCTTCACACAGGGCTACATCTTTAAAGTACCCATAGGTGCCGGAAACGGAATTTCTGCCAAACAATTGAATGTCGCGTCGTTCCCATGGACCGCGCATGGCCAGCTGCCCCCATGTTTCAATATTCTGGGAATAGCCACAGCGCTGGTTGGAAGAAAAAATCGCATCTACCTGTTGAATCGTCATGCCATCGATTGGATTGTCTTTATGCACGTAAACCGCAAGTGCGTCGATAGCGACTGGAATGGCTGTTGGCTTATAACCATAACGGGATTCGAAGGCCTCAATTTCGTTGTCTTTCATTTCCCGACTCATCGGTCCAATGTTGGAGGTGCGCTCGGTTAATGCCGGCGGTGCAGTCGAGGAGCCTGCCGCCTGAATTTGAATATTGACGTTTGGATAGTGGCGCTTGAAATCTTCTGCCCACAGAGTCATAAGATTTGCCAGGGTATCGGATCCCACACTGGACAAATTACCTGAAACCCCACTGGTTCTTTCGTAGTCAGGTAAAGCCGGATCGACCTCTGAAGCAAGGCTGGAAATGGAAAGATTTGCTGATACTGCAAGAGCAATAAATTTGCCCAAGAACGTAGTCCGCATTAATAGTCTCCAATAAAAGCAGTACAAAGTATTTAGGTGAGACTATAGGCGGTGAATATTACAGAAATATGACAATTCACCAATGGAACTGCGCTGTATCAAGCCCCCCAATAGCCATTAGAGCTATGCTTTGGCTATATGCTAATATTTGCGGCCCTGCCCGGAATTCACAGGCCGGAATTCACAGGCTTAATACACCAAGTAATTTTCCGTAAGCAGCTGATATTAGGCTTTTTTTATGACCCAGGTACCTGGCAATAATTCGCTGGAAGTCGTGGTAGACAACTCTACCGCCAATGCTGGCCATTCCGTTGAGGAGCCGGTAGAGCTGGATTTGAGCAGCAGCGATTATTACGAGAATCGGGAACTCAGCTATCTGAAGTTTAACTGGCGGGTTCTCGAACAAGCCAAGAATCACAGGCACCCACTGCTGGAACGCCTGATCTTTCTTCTTATATTCAGTTCCAATCTCGATGAATTCTATGAAATCCGCGTTTCCGGGCTTAAGAAACAACTGGATTTCGGCAGACAACGACCCGGGCCTGATGGCAAGTACCCGGAACAGACTCTGAAAGAGATTAACGAGGAAGTACGAGCCGCACTGGATGAGCAGTATCGGATTCTAAACGATGAACTACTCCCTTCCCTGGCGGATCAAAATATCCATTTTGTCCATCGCTCAAAATGGAGTGACGAATTGGAAGAATGGGCCAAACAATATTTCTTCGAAGAAATACTACCGGTAGTCAGCCCCCTTGGATTAGATCCAGCCCATCCATTTCCAAGATTGGTGAACAAAAGCCTGAATTTTATTTTATCTCTTGAAGGTAAGGATGCATTTGGGCGAGACAGTGGTTTGGCAATCGTACCGGCACCGCGATCACTGCCACGCTTGATCAAGGTGCCAGAAGAAATTATTCCAGAAGGCGATAACTTCGTTTTTCTTTCTTCGATTATTCACAATTATGTGGAAGAGTTTTTCCCTGGCATGTCAGTAACCGAGTGCCATCAGTTTCGTGTAACCAGGAACTCCGACCTGGAAATGTCCAATGTCGAGATTGAAGATGTGGCCAGTGCACTACAAGGAGAGCTCCATAGCCGACGCTTCGGTGCTGCTACCAAGTTAGAGGTCGGTAAAGAGTGCCCTGAAGAACTGACCAACTTCCTATTAGAGCGATTTAATCTTGGCGAAGATGAGTTATTTAGGTTAGATGGCCCAGTAAATCTTCAGCGACTCATGGCAGTTACCAGTATGGTTGATCGCCCTGAACTCCTGTTTCCTAAATTTTCTCCAGGCAATCCAAAAGCACTGGAAGAAGACAGCGACATTTTTGCTGCGGTACACAAAGACGACCAGCTGTTATTACACCCTTATGAATCCTTTACTCCAATCATCGATTGGGTGAGGCAGGCAGCGAAAGATCCGCAGGTTTTATCGATCAAACAAACCCTCTACCGGACTAATGAATCTTCGGAATTGGTAGAAGCCCTGATTGAAGCCGCGCGAAACGGCAAAGAAGTCACCGTGGTCATCGAATTAAGAGCGCGCTTCGACGAAGAAGAAAATATTAATTTCGCCAGCATATTACAGGAAGCCGGAGCCGTGGTGGTTTATGGTGTGATGGGCTACAAGACCCACGCCAAGATGTTGCTGTTCGTAAGAAGAGAAGGCAGTCAACTCAAACGCTATGCTCACCTGGGCACGGGAAATTACCACCGCAAGAATTCGCTGCTTTATACAGATTACAGCCTGCTGACTGCGGACGAAGAGCTCTGTGCGGATGTCCACAAGGTATTCCAGCAGATTACCGGCATGGGCAAGAAGATTCATCCTGATCTACTTTTTCATGCACCATTTAACCTGAGAAAGAACCTGGTTAAGCTCATCGACCAGGAAAAGGCAGCTGCCGCAAAAGGCAAACCGGCGCGCATCGTGGCCAAGATGAACGCCCTAACCGACCCGGGAATAATCAAGGAGCTGTACTCTGCCTCCCAGGCCGGCGTTGAGATTGATCTGATTATTCGTGGAACCTGTTGCCTGAAACCGGGAATTCAAGGTGTTAGCGAAAATATTCGGGTAATTTCGGTAGTTGGCCGCTTTCTCGAACACTCGAGGGTTTATCACTTCCTTAATGCATCACACCCGATCTATTGTTCTTCAGCTGACCTGATGGAAAGAAACCTCTCCAACAGAATCGAGGTCTGCTTTCCTATACTTAAAAAGAAGCACGCCAATAGAATCTTGGAAGAGATGGAGATCTACCTGGACTCACCGGGTCAAACCTGGGAACTGGATGCCGAAGGAACTTACCAGGAAAGAGTGCCAGAGACAGAAGAATTATTGGACATCCAGAATCAATTGCTAAACAAATTAGCGCAAGCTTAGCTTATCCCTTCGCAAAACTTACTTCCGGAAGATCACTGGACTCCATGGCCTGGATTGTTTTTTCATTTTTAACCATGAAATCCAACATTCCTTCCCGCAATGCTGTAGCGCTGAAGTTTATGGTTTCAACCTGATAGGATTCCATCAAGCCGACCAGGATACACCAGCCTGCCAAAAGCAAATCCCGTCGCCGTTCTTTAAGTCCAGGCAATTCAGTTGTATTGGCAATCGATTCGGCAATTTTGGTTTTTAATGCATGCAGTGCCGCCAGCTGGATTTGTTTTTCACCGTAACCGTGGGCTTCACAGATATAAGCTAGCATTTTCATCGTACCGGAAGAGGCAAAGGCTTCTTCCCAGTTTGCGCGTTTTACTGCGGGCGCTATTGAATCGAAAACATCCCTGGCAGCCTCTACTCCTTTGTCCATCTGCTGCAGCAAAGCTTCTACCGACGGATTTTCTAATGAGAAAAACCGGTCGCGCCAACTCACACTGCCAATAGTCATTGACTCCGTTAGCAAGCGCTCATGTTTCTTGCCAATAATTATTTCAGTGCTACCACCACCAATATCTATAACCAATCTGTGAGTATCGGTAACTGGTAATGCTGTTATTACTCCAGCGTAAATCAATACCGCTTCCTGCATACCGGAAATCACCGAGATATCGATTCCTTTTACTTTGGCGGCCTGCACAAATTCATCGGCATTTTCAGCTACACGGAAGGTGTTCGTGCCCAATGCCCAGTAACGTTGTACAGGATATTGTTTCATGAGCAGCTTGAAGCGATGGAGGCAGGATAGCCCCCGTTCGAAGGCCTCTGGGGAAATGCGACCTGTAGAATTTACATTTTCGCCAAGTTGTACCTTTTCACTCAATCGCTCAACGATCTGAATGCGACCATCTTCCCATTCACCAATCAGTAAATGGAAACTGTTTGATCCCAGATCGATACATGTGTGCATAAAAAACTAACCGGCCTGTCCTACGTCCTGTGCAAATGGACCACGATCGAAGGCTTTTTCTAAAAGCTTACTTAGGATATCGACAAGGGGTAGGGATTGTGAAGAAAAGGTCAGTTATCAGGAAAACATAACTGACCTTTTGTAATGGTTGGGTCAATAGCTCAGAAGATCACAGCATAGACTGCTGATAATTCTCCAGGCCAACCCGATCGATCAGTGAGAGCTGGGTTTCCAGCCAATCGATATGTTCTTCTTCAGCGTCAAGAATTGAAGAGAGGAGATTACGGCTGACGTAGTCTCCGACGGATTCGCAATAAGCTATGCCTTCCTTTAGATCCGGACAGGCCATGTGCTCGAGGCGAAGATCACATTCCAGCATCTCCTTGACGTTTTCGCCGATCATAAGCTTGCCCAGGTCCTGCAAATTGGGCAGACCCTCAAGAAAAAGGATGCGCTTGGTGAGCTCATCGGCATGTTTCATTTCATCGATGGATTCTTCGTACTCCTTTTCCGCCAGCTTGGTCAGTCCCCAGTCTTCGAACATACGGGAATGCAGGAAGTACTGGTTAATAGCAACGAGCTCATTGCCCAGGGCTTTGTTTAAGAATTCGATGACTTTAGGGTCGGTAGCTTGCATTCAATTTTCCTCAGCAGGGTATAACAAAAAAATAATGGAAGAGATTTTCCTTTTTAGCGTCGGCATGTCAAGGAAAAAATTGCGTAAGTCATTGATATACAAAAGAAATCTAAATGATAAGCAATCCCATTTCGATTTGAGAACAGATCAGCTAGCCGCGGCAGGGCCGAGCTTTATAGTGTGTGAGGGAAATTAAATGATCAAGCGGCGTTTACGTAGGGAGCAGACTTGCTGAATTCCTTGACGATCGTCTGGGCCAGCTTGCCGCACTTACCACATTCACTAGCAATGCCAGTTTGGGCCTGGACGTCAGAGAAATTGCTAGCACCGCCGCGGCAGATATCGCGGATTTGGTGATCGGTAACTTGTCGGCAAATACAGACGTACATAATGCTCTCTCAAAGTAATTGTAACTTTAAATCTAAATGAGAATGATTGTCAACTAGATTTAAATCTGCTACTTTACAGCCCTCGAATCAAACCCTTCTATTTGAAGTATCTTATTGATTTTAAATAGTTTTATTGAGAGCCATGAGTCAAACTCCCCTGTCAGCAGCTAATAGCGGAGATCGCTGTGTTGTACTCGAAATAGCATCAGAACCCGCCGAATTGAGGAGTCGACTCTACTCGCTGGGGGTTATTCCGGGTTCTGCGCTTGAGATTCTGCGTTTCGCCCCCCTGGGTGACCCCATGCAGGTAAAAGTTGGCGCTAGTTTTATCAGTATCCGTAAAGCGGAAGCGGACATTATCAAGGTAGAGATCCAGTAGCACCATGCGAAAAATTGCTCTCATAGGTAATCCAAATTGTGGCAAGACCACACTCTTTAATATTTTCACTGGCGCTACCCAGAAAGTTGGAAATTGGCCCGGCGTTACCGTGGAGAAGAAATTTGGCTATTTTTCCATTAACAGCGAAAAAGTTGAGCTAATTGATCTTCCCGGAATTTATTCCCTGGAGCTGGAACACAGAGGCATCGATGAAGAGATTGCCTTCGACTTTATTGAGCAGGGTGATATCAGCCTTATCATCAACATTGTCGACGCAACTAATCTCGAACGCAGCCTGGTGTTAACGCAGCAACTGCTGGAGAAATCCATTCCAATGGTGGTGGCGGTCAATATGCTCGATGTAGCCGAGCAGCAAGGAGTGACCGTATCCCCTCAAGCATTAGCCGAGCGCTTAAACATTCCCATTGTCCCCCTTGTCGCTTCACGTAAAAAAGGCATTGAGGAACTAAACCAGGCGCTAATTTCATTAATGACTGATCCAGAATCAGGCATTAACCAGCTGCAAATTGAAAGCAAAGAAGAACTGCAGGATAAAATCCTGCAGCGCTATCACCAATCACGGGAACTTGTGAATGGCGTTGTCGAAGTAAGTCCAACTCAGCACAGCTTGTCTGAGCGCCTGGATGCTGTTGTTCTCAATCGATGGCTGGGTGTACCAATTTTCCTGTTAATGATCTATTTGATGTTTACCATCGCGGTAAACGTTGGTGCCGTCTTTATCGACTTCTTCGATATTCTGTTCGCAGCCGTTTTAGTGGACGGGACTACCTGGCTATTGGAACAACTCTCGATGCCGGCGGTAATTATCACCCTGCTTGCTCAAGGTTTTGGCGGGGGAATAACCCTGGTGGCCACGTTTATTCCGGTGATTGGTTTTCTTTATCTGTGCTTATCTTTTCTGGAAGATTCCGGCTACATGTCACGGGCGGCATTTGTAATCGACAGGCTGATGAGTGGCATTGGCCTGCCAGGAAATGCCTTCGTACCTTTAATCGTAGGTTTTGGATGTAATGTGCCAGCGGTAATGGCAACCCGTACATTAGGTCGGGACAGTGATCGCCTGATGACAATTTCCATGGCACCTTTTATGAGTTGTGGTGCGAGGCTTACAGTTTATGCCCTGTTTGCTGCCGCCTTCTTTCAGGAAAACGGGCAAAACATAGTTTTCGGTCTGTACTTGCTCGGTATTGGTTTGGCAATTTTTACTGGCTGGATTTTTCGCAAGCAATTGTTCACCGGAGAAATTACACCCTCATTCCAGGAAATGCCCGCCTATCATGCGCCAATCATTAGAAACATTTTGTTAACGACCTGGTTTCGTCTAAAGGGATTTATCTTTCGCGCCGGTAAAACCATTGTTTTAGTCGTGATTGCCCTGAGCTTTTTAAATTCAATCGGTACCGATGGCAGTTTTAATAACGAGGATTCAGAAAATTCTGTGCTAAGTGTAATCGGTAAGTCGATTACTCCAGCTTTTGCACCACTGGGTATCGAAGAAGAAAACTGGCCGGCAACGGTGGGATTGTTTACAGGAATGTTCGCCAAGGAAGCTATTGTCGGCACACTCGATGCCTTGTATAGCGAACCGGCAGAGGAAGAAGGCGATGGTAGTCCTCCAGATTTAATAGCTGCCGCAAGCGAAGCCGTTGGCACCATAGGCGCCGAGCTAGCCGCATTAGGTGGCGCGTTGGTAGACCCATTGGGAATCTCGATTGGTGATGTTTCTGATGCCGAAGCCGTGGCTGAAGAACAGGAAGTAAACAGCAGCACTCTAACCAATATGGCTTCCCTCTTCTCCGGCCCATTCGCGGCGTTTTGTTACCTGGTCTTCATTCTTTTATATGCACCCTGTGTTGCTGTGCTAGGCGCTGTCAATAAAGAAGCCGGCTGGCGCTGGACGCTATTGGTATTTAGCTGGTGTACCGGTCTTGCTTATATTACTGCAACTGTCATTTACCAGATTGGTACTTTCTCCGTTAATCCTGTGTTCTCCTCTATCTGGATTGCCGCCATGTTATCTATCCTGGCGCTATTTATTCTTAACTTAAAGAAATTATCCAGTAAGATGGTACCCAAGAACTTAATCCAGGCTGTTCAAGTTTAGACGGAGTAAAAACTTTGTCAGATTCCGATGCACAGGTCTTTACCACGCCTGTCTTCAGGCTCGTGGCCAGCGCATTTCTAATCGTCTTGCTGCTAAAGCTTTTTTTTGCCGCGGTTCTCGATCTTTACAGTGACGAAGTGTTTTACTGGCAGGCATCTGCATACCCTGCCCTAGCCTATAGTGATCTCCCATTCATGACATCGCTGCTGGTAGGCCTCGGCTCTGCTCTGGAACCTGGCAACCCATTCACAGCAAGGTTGTTATTCGTACTCCTGGGTTCAGGCATTCCCTTTTTAATCTACTGGTTAGCATTACCTATTAGCGGCAAGCAACAGGCGCTTGAAGCGGCAGGACTGAGCTTATGCTTGCCGTTGTCAGGATTTCTAGGGTTACTGGCTGTTCCAGATGTGCCACTTTTAGTCTTCGGCCTACTCTCAATAGGATTTTTCGACCGCGCCTTACGCAGCAATGAAACCAGGCACTGGGTGGCGACGGGCGTTGCAGTTGCTTTGGGTCTCTGTACTCACTATCGATTTTTCCTCTATCCAGCTGCTGCAATTATTTTTCTCTGTCTGTATTCTCCCGCCAGGATTCAATTCAGAAATTCCAAACTCTGGTTAACGATTCTAATTTCTTCCATCGGATTGGCACCGATCATCTGGTTTAACCTGAACAATGAATTGAGTAGTGCAAGTTTCTACTTCGTCGATCGCCATCCCTGGGAATTTCAATTTAGTGGTTTACTGCATGTTTTTAAACAAGCGGGATTATCTACCCCACCGCTATACCTCATTTTTCTTTTCACCGCCTACTTGATGTACAAGAAATCAAAGCAGGGAGAACAAAGCGCGGCACTATTGCTAAGCTTTGCCCTGACTAACCTGCTGGTCTACCTGATTCTCGCTCCATGGGCCGATGCAACCAGTACCAGCATTCACTGGCCATTATCCGGCTACATGCCCTTACTGGTATTTGCTCCTTTAGCATTAAGAGATACTTTTAAATGGGCGAGTGAGAAATGGAACTCGGCAAGGGCGGCAAAGCTTATTAAGTCTGTACCAGTCATTGGCTTTTGTGGAACTGTGATTGCCTTTATCGGTGTTGGCTCGCAGGCCTTTCAGATACCACTACAATCGATCCTGGGGACAGGAATTCTTTCAAACAAGATGGCCGGCTGGGATGAGTTTTCAGCCCACACAAACGCGCTGCTAGAAAGGGAATTTCCAACAGCAACTCCTGTAATCGTTACCGATAATTACTATACAGCGGCTCAAGTGGAATTTGCCGGTATAACCCAGGAAGTCTATACACTGGATCAGGACAAAGCTGTTAGGGATGGTAGATTCGCCCAGTACGAGCTGTGGGAAAAAGACGAAGCCGGGCTTAGCGGCATTGAAGGAAGGCCGGTGCTTTATATTAATGAAGACAGCACGCTGACCGTTCCGGATAAACACGATCTATTGCTGGCGATGTGTGGCTATGTTGATCAGATTGGACTCGTGGATAAGCTGACGCTCTATAACGAAGATAAATCATTCAGCTTTTATCGCGCTGATAATTTGTTAGGCGGCAATACTATTCCCGGGAATCGGGCGACCCCCTGCCCGTTTCCACCCCGAGCCTGGATCGATTTTCCTGAGGCCGGCGCAATCCTCGAAGGCAATGTCACTATCAGTGGCTGGGCATACAATGAAGATGTTGGCATCGAGCGCGTCGAGTTGGTTATAAACGATGAAATTGTCGCAACTGCACAATATGGAGTGGAGCGTCCCGATGTGGTTAGTGCCATGGGCGTCACATCCGATCCGAATGCACCTCGTCTGGGGTTTTCGATTGGATTGGATAGCAGCAACTATGCAAACGGACGTGCCGAGCTGGCAATCGATTTGATAAATCGACACGGCAATCGTACTCGATACGGCAAGCGATCAATCAGGATCAGTAATTAGGGGAATATCCAACGTGCGTAATACTTCGACAGCGATGCGCCACTCGTTGCTTTCATGGAATCGCCACAGCCGAAGATAACTCGTTTGAAAGGGTTTGCCGTCGTCACTGAAGACCAGTGCTTCCCCTTCATTCACTTCCATGATGCCGTAGGTATAGGCCATTTCTTTGGAAGTGGACATGTATCCACCCATGTGGGTCAGGCTAATGGGATTGGTGGTACTCAGCTGATTATCCAGATAGGCACCATAAACAGAGCTTGCCGCGTCCGCACCTACGGCGGGTGCCATACCCGGCAAATAGACCCTTGTATTATCCAGACCATAGCGTATCAATGCTCGCTGCCCACCCCGAACATTTATAGATCGCCCAAACAAATTATCCGCGTCTATCAGGCTCTGCATCGTATTATCTTCTGCAGCCGCCATAATTGGATGCGCGGTTTCTTCCAGGATAGGAACCGTGTCTTCAAAGTTCGGCTCGACGTTCAGGCTCAAGAATCCAGGCACCCCGGCAACCATATCCGCCATTAACTCCCAACGGTCATTGTTCTTTTTCCAGATAGAGACTAAATGGCCGAAAAAGTAAGGATCTTCTAATGCTGGATCCACGGCTTCATAAGGGCCTGCGGTTAATCCCAAATCCCCATCCCTGGAAACATCGATGTAATGTGATTCCCAGGTAAATTCATGGGCTTCGTATTCCTCGGTTTGGTACTCTTTCAGTGCATCAACCGGGCCCCTGTTACGCCGAAACACAACCGAGCCTTCACCGAGAAACTCACGAAAAGCCTCGGTACGGCCGATTTCATTGGCCAGGTCTGCATAGGACTGGTCCGCCGCAGATACTTCCAGCCAATATTGTAACTGCCCAATCTCCTGTGCCGAGCTCGAGCTGAAGCCGGCAATAAACAGGCAAAGGATTAGCAATTTAGTTAGCTTGAAGCGATTAATCATGGGCCGTGGCTAGAATCTCGTAGTTACTGATACTGTAAATGGTAATCGGTAATTTTGAGTAGAGATAGAGATAAATCGATCAAAAGTCGATTATTTGAAGCTAAAGGATTGATTCAGAAGAAATTGCGCTAAATAGCAGGCTCACACTTTCGATTGTGTGGATGGGTATGAATCGCTAAAATTTGCTTCTGCCCAATTAAAGCAGAATATCTACCAAGGCAAGCGGACTGCTAAATCCCAATTCTTGGCCATTACGAAATACCGTGATCACTAAACCATTACAGAATTTATCGGTCTGGCTTCTGGCTTTATTGCCAGGTTTGGGCATCGCACTGCCTGCATTTTCCCAGACCATTCAGATGTCTGAAAACACAGATCGTATCGCGATTGCCGAATACGTTGAATACTACGAAGACAGCTCGGAAGCTCTCACAATCGACGATGTGCTGGCTCCAAATTTTAGTGTTAACTTTATTCCCCACGATCGTGACATTCTGCATTTTGGTATAACCAATTCCGCCTTCTGGCTACGCTTCAATCTTGACTGGTCCAATATGCCCGATGAAAGCTCGAAAGTACTTGAGTTCGGACCACCAAAAATAGTTGCTGGATTCGTAAGAGGTGGAATCGAATTATTTGTAGTTGATGAACAAGGGAATGTCGAGAACTCCTTCGTGCTTGGCAACCAGGCATCCGAACGCGAATTGCGAACCCTTAGCCGTGGCTTTGCTCTCAATATAGACCGGGAGTTTGGTAGCCAGGTTTACCTGCGTATTTACAGCAGACGCCATCGACAAATTATTTGAAGTAAGCAAAGGCGTTCCTCGCCTAATCAATATCCTCTGTCATAAGGCGTTCATGGTTGCCTATGGTAAGGGTGAACTCATTATCACCGAACAACATCTTGACGATGCCATAAGCGATACCGATACGAGCAAGAAGGAAAAGTCCCTGATTCAGCGCTTGTTTGCCGGTTAGAATTTATCCTCCACTGTTGTATCCAATAGTTAAGACCTTATAATCGATCATCCTCAAGATCTCGCGGAAATAGCCATGACTGAAGAACTGTGGCAACAACTTAGAACCGAAGCGGAAGCTGTGATTCAGGAAGAACCATTGCTGGCGAGCTATGTGTACGCCTGTGTATTGAATCATGACTCATTAGAGTCGGCTTTGAGTTTTATTTTAGCTAACAAGCTATCGGATGATGTTATGCCGGTAGTGACCATGCGCGAGCTATTTGACAACGCATTCTCCACATCCCCTGATAATATCGAACATGCAGCCTGCGATATAAAGGCGGTATACGAACGGGATGCTGCGATCTGCGGTTACTTACCGGTAATTCTCTATCTCAAGGGATTCCAATCTATTCAGGTTCATCGTTTGGCTCATTTCTTGTGGAAGAATGATCGTAAAGAACTGGCCCTCTTTATCCAGAGTCGCAACTCCGAAGTTTTCTCGGTGGATATACACCCAGCCTGTGTGATGGGCCGCGGCATCATGTTTGATCATGCGACGGGTATTGTTGTGGGCGAAACCTCGGTCATTGAGGACAATGTTTCAATCCTGCAGCAGGTTACCTTAGGCGGTACCGGTAACGAACAGGGTGATCGCCATCCAAAGATTCGTTCCGGGGTGTTGATTTCAACCGGGGCAAAAGTACTTGGCAATATTGAGATTGGAGAAGGTGCCAAAATTGGTGCCGGCAGCGTCGTCCTGAATGATGTAGAAGCACATACTACCGTAGTGGGCGTTCCGGCGCGGACCGTAGGCAAACCTGGCTCAGAAGCTCCCGCACAAACCATGCAGCAAAATATTTTTGAAGACGAATCCAGTAGCGGCTATTTATAAATGCTCCTCGGCAAATTTCGCCGGCGCTGAGCGCGGTACACCCTGCAACAAAATCGTTCCTCCTTTATTAAACCCCTTAAACCTTTCTGAAAGATAGGTTAACCCGGAGCTGATTGGGGTTAAGTACGGCGTATCTATCTGCGCCAGATTTCCCAGACAGATAACCTTGGAACCATTGCCGGCACGGGTCAGAATTGTTTTGATCTGATGCGGCGTCAGATTCTGTGACTCGTCGATAATTATCAAACTACTTTGAAAAGATCGTCCGCGGATATAGTTCAAGGATTTGAACATTAACGGCACTTTATTGAGGACATACTCAACACCGCTCGAAAAATTTTCATCTTCCCAATGGAGTGCTTCGAGATTGTCTGTTATGGCACCTAGCCATGGCTCCATTTTTTCCTCTTCGTTTCCAGGTAGAAAACCGATATCCTCATCCAGTCCCTGGGTGCTGCGGGTCACGATGATGCGACGGTAAACTTTCGACGGCACCGTTTGTTCAATTGCTGCCGCTAGAGCGAGTATGGTTTTTCCAGATCCCGCAGAACCGGTTAGATTAACCAGATGCACTTCCGGATCCATTAATAAATTGAGCGCCATGGCCTGGTATACATCCCGGGGTTTTAGCCCCCAGGCTTCGGTATCCATGATGCGCTGCAGATCCAGGTGCAGAAGTGTCACTCTATCCTTATCGGTGCTGAGCACTCGCCCAAGAAAACCAGCCTCATCCCGCAGGAATTGATTCAGATAGACTTTCTGGCCAAACAGCGAACGGGCAATCCGGTGTATGGTGACCCCACTCTTCTGAACGGTTTCCACATCATCGACTCTATCCCAGAATGAGTCCGGGAATTTCAGGTAGCCGGTATTAAGTTGTTCGATATCACTAAGCAGTTGATCGCTGTGGTAATCCTCAGAATCGATTCCACAACCTCGCGCTTTTAATCGCACGTTAATATCTTTGCTTACCAACACTACTTTACGATCAGGACGACTCTGCTTTAAAAAATCAACGTCATTCAAAATTTTATTGTCATTTAAATGGGTAGGAAGCATGACCAGGTTTTCCGGTGTTTCGGTCATCAGCAACGATAAGGTTCCTGCTTTTTCACCATCACTTCTTTGAATAGCAACACCGCTTTCAACTTCTTCCGGACTCGCTCTTCCCAGCTGCTTATCCAATTCACGGATAGCCTGACGACAATCGGCTGCAATAGATTGACGTCCACTCTTTATCGAGTCGAGTTCTTCTAATACGGTTATTGGAATTACTACGTGGTGTTCGTCGAAATTGAGAGCAGAGGTTGGATCATGGATTAGAGCATTGGTATCCAGGACATAGAAAATTGGGTTTGAGGAGGTACTGCTGTCAACAGAGTTTTTTGACAAGTTTCACTTCGCTCATAGCACTTGGAATCCCTTATGATTCGAGTGTGGCTGGTATTGTTTTGTTTTTAAGTTTGTTCTACCTCCCTGGTTGCTGTGAATTTACAAACGTACTTAATAAAATTCTTCGGCCGCCATCGGCCCAGCTTTTGATAAGTCCGGGAATATTCTGAATTTAGTACAGAAGTGTAATGATTCAGTAAGAAAGCGCTTAAGCTGCGAACTGTATGAGTACGCCGGCGGCAATGGTTGAACCGATAACACCGGCCACGTTCGGCCCCATTGCATGCATAATGAGAAAGTTATCGGGATCGGATTCGATACCTACCTTGTTCGCGACCCTGGCAGCCATTGGCACGGCGGAAACACCGGCCGCCCCAATAAGTGGATTGATTTTTCGCTCCGAAAACATATTCATAATCTTCGCCATTAACACGCCTGTAGCAGTGCCTATGGCGAATGCAACAACTCCAAGCCCTAGGATACCGAGCGTCGCGCCAACCAGAAATTCATCAGCGATCAGTTTAGAGCCAACGGATAAGCCCAAAAATATTGTTGCTATATTGATTAGCGCGTTCTGTGCCGTATCGGACAAACGGGCGACGACACGACATTCTTTCATTAGATTGCCAAAGCAGAACATGCCCAGCAAGGGCGCGGCACCTGGAACGATCAGGGCAACCAGGATTAGCAGCAATAGGGGAAACAGGATTTTTTCTGTTTGCGATACTTCCCGCGGTAACTGCATCTTAATGGTGCGCTCAGAGTGGGTCGTGAGTGCGCGCATTATTGGCGGTTGAATGAGTGGAACCAGGGCCATATAGGAGTAGGCAGAGACAGCAATCGCCCCCAGTAACTCCGGTGCCAGCACACTGGAAACATAGATGGCTGTTGGCCCATCCGCCCCTCCAATAATGCCTATGGCTGCCGCCTGGGCCAAGCTAAAGTCGAAGACTCCAAGCTGGGTCATAGCTAACGCGCCTAACAGGGTGGAGAAAATGCCAAACTGCGCCGCAGCGCCCAACAGCATGGTTCGCGGATTCGCTAATAGAGGGCCGAAATCTGTCATGGCCCCGATGCCCATAAATACCAGCAGTGGAAATATGCCGGTGTCCAGACCCATTCCTGCGAATTGAGCCAGCACACCGTCACCCACGGCTATATCAACACCTGGAATATTCGACAGTATCCCACCAAAGCCGATGGGGATTAAGAGTAAGGGTTCGAAGCGTTTCGCAATTGCCAGGTACAACAAAAACAATCCAATCAAAATCATGACTGCCTGGGCAATACTGATCTGATAAATTCCTGAAGACTGCCACAGCGCGGCTAACTGGCTCATAGATAGTTTCGCTTACTTAATTGAGCGTCAGAAGGACATCGCCAACTTTCACCGCATCTCCAGTATTCACCAAAATTTCTGCCACAACGCCGGTTTCCAATGAGCGTATTTCCGTTTCCATCTTCATGGCTTCCAGCACCAGGATTACATCCCCTTCCTTAACCGCATCTCCAACAGCAACGAGGATATTGAATACGTTCCCGGCCAATGGTGCCGGGATATCGATAGGCTCGCTACGGGAGGTTACGGCTACTGGCTTGGGCGGAACCGGAGTCGGAGATCCAAGAACCTCACCCAGATGAGATACGTCTCCACCATCGGTCACCTTCACTACATAGGACCTACCTTCCAATTCCACGGAATAAACACCGGACTTGGCTTGCTGCTTTGATCCGGCCGGCACCAGGTCTTCTTCTGTAGGTGGAGGTTCGAATGCATTGGGGTTCTTGCGGTTCTTGAGAAACTTCCAACCTACTTGCGGAAACAAGGCATAGGTGAGTGTATCGTCTACTTCATTCTCTAAAGTGACCCCTTCCTCATTAGACAGTTCCAGCACATCGGCTTTTAGTTTTTCAAATTCCGGTTCTATTAAGTCTGCGGGACGGCAGGTAATTGGCTCACCGCCATCCAGGACTTTTGCCTGCAGCTTTGCATTGACCGGCGCCGGAGTTGCGCCATACTCACCTTTTAATACGCCTTCTGTTTCTTTGGTAATATTGCGATAGCGCTCACCCGTTAGCACGTTTAACACGGCCTGGGTTCCGACAATCTGGGATGTAGGTGTTACCAGGGGAATAAAACCCAGGTCTTCCCTTACTTTGGGAATTTCCTCCAATACCTCATCCAGTTTATCGGTCGCATTCTGTTCCCTTAATTGATTCTCGAGATTAGTGAGCATTCCACCAGGAACCTGGGCCACCAGTATGCGGGAGTCAATTCCTTTCAGGGAGCCTTCGAATTTTACGTACTTCTTGCGAACTTCACGGAAGTAGCTGGCAATCTCTTCCAGAAGCTTGATATTCAGGCCAGTATCACGATCTGTTCCCTCGAGAAAGGAGACAACAGTTTCTGTTGGAGAATGGCCATAGGTCATACTCATCGAAGATATCGCGGTGTCTAAATTATCGATTCCAGCTTCGATGGCTTTTATATAAGTAGGGGTTGATAAACCAGTAGTGGCATGACACTGCATGTGAATAGGGATTGCTACGGTCTGCTTTAATTTAGTAATGAGCTCATAGGCAACATAGGGTTTAAGCAGGCCCGCCATATCTTTTATGCAAAGCGAATCAGCACCCATACTTTCAATTGAGCGCGCCATATCCAGCCAGCTATCGATGTTATAGACGGGGCTTATGGTGTAGGACATAGTTCCCTGGGCGTGCTTGCCGTGTTTGCGCACCGACGTAATTGCAGTCTCTAGATTGCGTATATCATTCATGGCATCGAAAACACGAAATACATCGACACCATTAATAGCCGCTCTTTCTACGAACTTATCCACCAGGTCATCTGCGTAATGGCGATATCCTAAAATATTCTGGCCACGAAATAGCATTTGCTGTGGCGTGTTCGGCATCGCTTCTTTAAAACGACGAATTCTCTCCCAGGGATCTTCACCGAGATAACGGATGCAGGCATCAAAAGTCGCCCCACCCCAGGACTCCAGCGACCAGAATCCTACCTGGTCAAGTTTTTCAGCTATAGGCAGCATGTCGTCGATGCGCATGCGCGTGGCGAACAAGGACTGGTGAGCATCACGCAGAACGACGTCAGTAATACCCAGTGGAGATTTGTTATCGCTCATAGATGTGGCTCATACAATAATTTACTAAACAGTGCCGGATGCACCATTAATCACCTTCATTACGGTGTTGCGCAATTGCAGCTGCAATGACCTCAACCAAGTGCCGGTCGACTTTTTGTGTCGCTGTTTTCACAGCAGTTTTTGGCATTTCCGGCTCATATTTCTGCACCAGTCGCGACATCCCATGAGTCGCCAGGATCAGAAGGGTCAGGAATACGAATACCGTACCCATGCCGAAAATAGCTAGCTCAAATCCTTGGCTTACCAAGTTTTCCACAATCAGGCTCATTGTCTCAGTTTAGGGGAGCGGGCATCATACAGGGAATCACTAAAATAGTTTAGACCTAGAACTCCTGCAGTGCCCAATATTCCAGCGTAGTTTCAACATCCTGGGGCAAGCCATTCACCAGCTTGGGTCTGAAACTCAACCATCCTACACGGCGGGTTAGCTGCCTCTCCTCATTATCAGAGGCGACTTCAGAACTGAGTATTTGGGTATCGATGGCTACGCTAAATTTCTGCGCGTTTCTGGTATTAATCCACATGGGCACATCGGCAACACCGGCAAGGCTAAAAGAAAACAGGGCACTCTTGCTGTCGAGCCCATCATAGACTGGTTCCGCATAGGGCTGCCGCGCATAGGGAAAAGCAGATCCCCATTCGGTAAAACTCAAGGTCTGGGCAACTTCGGCCTGGGTTTCAGAGTCTATTGTTTCCGCTAATGTTGGCGCCATCGCCGATTCGATGGATGCATGAAAATCAGGCACTGGCAAAACTTGTGGATGTGCAAAAAACGTCTGCACACTTTCAGGCTGAACAATATTCAAGATGTTATAGGCTTGCTGATAATTCTCGAGAGCATCTGTCTCTCGCCCGAACAGCACCTGCCAATCGGCAATATACAACCTGGTCATTGCCAGGGCTTCCGCATTCCTGATTTCAGGTTTGGAATAGATGGCAAAAATCTGGTTTAACAATCGCCGACCGGTGTAATAGAAGTAATTCCTGATCTCATTTCTTTCCCGCACCCAATCCGAACCGGGAAATATCTGCCGCAATTGATATCCCAGGCTTCCTCCCCGGTCTATTGCAACTTTCTGTAAATGGTGTTGACGCAGCAGCTGATAGATTAATGGAATGAGTCGTTCATCTTCTCTGCCGTAAATCGATTCGGCGACAGACAAGGCCATCCAGTTCGTAGTCATGGCCAGACGAAGGTGATAACTCTGGGAAGACTCTAAATCTTCATTTACACCTCTAAGATGCATTTGAGATAAAAGCATTAAATCTTCAACCAGTTGCTGATCGACGACTGCGCTTTTTTTCCTATAAAGCCAGAACAGGTGTTGTAACTGCTGCCGCGCACTTTCCCAGTCTCGTGCCGAGGCAAAATTCTCAATCTTTTGTCTTACGTAAGGAATCTGGGAGCGGGTATAGAGACCTTCATTTACTCTTACAATTTGTGTCGCACGATCCAGCACACGATGCGCATCGCTATAACGACCCCGAAGAGTGTATTGGGCTGCGAGCTGCGCCAGTGGTTCCGCCAGGATTAAATCGAGCTGGTCGTTTTCGTCCTCCAGTACCTCTACCAGAGACTCGGCCAGGGATAGCTGTCGCTGCAAATCTTCAGGGGAATTTTGAGCAAAAGAAGCACCGCTTTGCAAAACGCCAAAAATACCCGTTAAGAAAATTAGCCCCTTCATGCGCATTCTGAATCTCAGAGTTGAATTCTGCTATCTAGTATAGACCCGGGCAATCCTGCTTAGCTTTCCCTACAAAATCCCGGCAACAGATTAGCATAGTGGTCTCGCACTGAATCCTTGATTATACTCAGCCTCATTAGCAAGATTGAATAGTAAGAATAAATCCACATACGGGAGAAAAACGTGAATAAATTCATAAAAACCTCAGCAGTTTCACTCATTTCGCTAATTATTGGGCTGGGAGCAGGCATCTTCTTCAGCACCTCCGCCCAGGATCAGAAAGTCTTTGAACTTCGCACTTATACAGCAACTCCAGGTAACCTGGACAACCTGCACGCCCGCTTCCGTGACCATACAACGCGAATTTTCCGTAAGCACGGAATGGAAGTAATCGGTTACTGGTCACCAACCAGCGAAGAAGAACGGGAAGACACGCTGGTGTACCTGCTTGGTCATGATAGCCAGGAAGCTGCCAATGCATCCTGGCAAGCATTCATCGCTGACCCTGAATGGGAACGAGTAGCCGAAGAGTCGAATCGTAACGGTCAGATATTAGGTGGCATAGAAAGAAAATACATGGTTGCCACTGATTACTCACCCATGAAATAAAAAACCGAGACACAAAAAAGGCTGGCAATTGCCAGCCTTTTTGTTGGAAAACGAATTTATCCGTAAGCCAGTTCCAATAGCTCACGCACCGACTGTATCTGGAAGAACCAGTAGATCGCTGAAAAAATAATAAATGTCGAGGCGGCTATCAGAGCCGAAGTCTGGGCATCTTTAAGATCAGAATTCTGGCCAGTTGTTGCAGTTTGGTTTTCTTCGCTCATTATCTTCTCCTACCCTATCCGCTAAACCCAATCCAACGGCCAGTCGCTGCTACCAGGAACCAAACCAGGATTGATGCAATCGCAGTCATCTTCAAGACGATTGGATTTATAGACTCAAGATCGTGCGCCACCAAAGGTCTGCGCACACAATAGTGAAATAGCATACCTGCCACTAATGCGAGCATCTTGTACCAGTAAACAGGCAAGTAATAGACTTTCATAGCGACACCGCATGCCATGAAAATGCCGGTAGCAAGCAGCGTGACCAGGGCCCAGTAAAAAACCTTATCAGCCCTCTCCACAACCTTAGTATGAGGTACATCATTGAGAATAAGCCCCAACAATCTGCCATCACTTACCAAAACACAGCCACCCAATACACCCAGGCCAATGAGGTGTCCTGTCTGTATAGTTGCAAAAGCCCCACCCCAGGTTTTCCCAACATAACCAAACCAGGTAGTTTCCATCCACTCAAAGAATGGCATCAACTCGGTATACACATTAATACGAGCGTAGGTGAAACTGAAAATTAATGTCGCTGCAATAACAGCAACGGTAATAATTGTTCTTGTATAAGGTCCCAATATTGCAGTGGGCATTCTTAACTCCTTAAATCAGTAAGAAGATTATCTTTTCTTTAAAATCTGGTTTGTCCGTCAACACAACCTGCCATGAAATCGATGAATGCAGATTGATCATACTGGCAGTCATACCAATCGTAGGCAATAAAGCGCCCGCACATCACAATAATTGACCAGAATCCCAAGGATAAAATCGCGCCGGTTCTCATCCGTTTTGGCGCCCGGGCATCATTATCCCAGCTGGATACTGATTCATTCATTCGCTTGTGGAACAAGTAGGCGTTGACGGCACAGGCCACTAAGAGCACCATCTTGATACGAAACCAGACGCTTTGCGAGGTTCTGACAGGCACTGCGTAAAACAGCAAAATCCCGGTAATAAACATCACGGTGAACCCAACTAACATAGGCATATTCAGGCGATTGGCAATCTTGGAAGCTGGTACGTCAGGAAAGGCATAGCCCAGCATTCTCAGGTCTATCAAGAAGAGTATGCCAAGACTTAGCATCAAAGTTAAAACATGGGTGGATTCAACCCAGTTATACATGTAATAGGATTCATGCAGCATGGTGCTCCAACGGGTGTCGTCAAACCATATCGCAATGTTGTAAATAAGTTCGTCCACTGATGGAACCTCCGCCCTTCTCTGGCTCTTAACAGATGCCCATAACCCACAACGGTATAGGCATTAACTCAGCATTCTAACTATCCAGAAGTTTACCCAAGCCACAGCTACCCTCTCATAGAGACTAATCAGATAGTTGGGAATATTTGGAGTTCTGAATTTTGGTTTCTTATTCTTCGTTACTATTTTCTTCTAATGGCGCTTGTTTCTGTTTATCGTTTTTATATCGGCCTTATAGCCAGGTTTCAGTAATTTTTATTAACCGAATGGCCTTATTTCATTAGCCTACGCAAGAATATCGAAGGGAAAAGCGAAAATCTACAGCCGCAATGTGGCTGATTGTAACGCCTGTCTCTAGTGGTTCTGCCGCATCTTTTTCCGGTATTCGGAGGGAGTAACGCCCTTGATTTCCCGGAATGCATTGTTAAAGGGGGTGGTCGATTGGTAACCGACTGATAAGGCAATGGTTAGTACTGGCACGTTCAGGTTTTCACTGTCTGATAGGGCACTACTGGCATCTTCGATTCGGTATTGATGCAGCATGGCGTTAAAGTTCCGGAATCCTAACTGTTTGTGAATAAAGGCTCGTAATCGATACTCCGGCATATTCAGTTTCTTAGCCAGCATGGAAATTGTCAGGCCGGCCTCTCGATAGAGCTGACCTTCTTTAAAAACCTTGTTAAAACTTTCGGCATCGAATGTGACCGAGCCTTCTTCCACTTTATCTTCGGTAAGCTCAGCAACCTTTCTAATGACGTAACTCAGGGACACAAAATCGAAGCGTAAAGCCACCAACAACATACCGAACGTAAGCAATGCAATCGAAAATACGATTACTGCCTGTTCTGTTGCATTGCTGCCAGAACCGCCGGTCAGAAGAAAGTTTTCGATGAAAACCACGGCGAAAATCAGTGTGCCCTGCACACTGATTATAAACCAGCGCAGGATACGCCTGTCTGCCACCAGGTCCGCGCGCCAGCCTTTAAGTGTCCAGTAAATAGCAAATCCGACGAATACGAGCATTAGCACATCCAGTGCTGTGCTGAGCATGCTCAGTGTTCCTGCCAAAGAGGCTGCACCCTCGGATAAATCCAGAAACGTGATAATCGCGTCGAGTAATATCTGTAAGCCAAAGGCCACACCCAGGGTTAAGGGAAATTTCTCTCCTTCCTGGAAAATCAGGAAGCAATAAATCATGAACAATCCGGCAATAGTGTTCGTACCAACGGTGATAAAGAAGTTCCAGACCGACAAGTCCAACTGGAACTGAGGGTCGATGTGATCTGCCGTCATGCCATTTAGCAGATACAGAACGACAAACACCGCGATCAATCCAAATACACGGGCGCTATTAGCTTTGGGATCGGTTTTCAGATAGCCCGCCGCAAGAAGAATGACTGAGAAAATGGCAACAATTTGCGCTGCAAAAAGCAGGAGTGGATTTGGCACGTCTTCCCACCTGATGTTTTGTCTGAGTGCTCTTATGACCATACCCGAACAATATTCAAATTACAAAATTCGAATAATGCCCACTTTCCCAGATATAGCCTGTATAGCACTCCAGTGAAAAAATATTGTGCAGCCGTGAAGAGTAAACTATTGCGCTGGAGAAATCAGTAATTCCAGAGCCGCCTTAACTCCTGAAACGATCTTCAAGATCATTGATTACACCATCGACAGTATGAGGCCCCTGGAATTCAGGATCGTATTGATTAAAGAGATTTATTGTTCTTTCTGTCTTCCGACCAAAGGCAAGAACCTTTTCGAAATAACAATCAGACCCAGAATTACGCTGGACAACATCGATAAGGAATGCACCAAGGGTGACGGCACTTAATAAAATATCGCGAAAGGCATCAATATAGAGTTTGACCTGAAGAACCAAGAGTCTTCTAAACTGCGGCCATAGTTCCTCTACTTTTTCATTTACCTTTGCTGGATCGATATCCATAGTTATCTCCAAAACAAATCAAACACGCTTGCTGCAAATTAACACGCACTGGGTAGAGGCTAACAATAGAAAAAAGGTTCGGCTACAGGTCAAAAGGATCGGGCCTGTAGCCGAAACCAAGCGCAAAAACCCTTAACATGAAGACCCTTTTTGGGTTTCATGAGTTAGACGCCTCGAATTCAAACAAAGTTACAAATGCCTTAACCCAAATAGAGTGCAACAGTCCTTTCTCGCCATGTCGAGCTAATTACTCTTCGCTTATAGCTATACATAATCCATGCCTTTCTGTAATCTATTGTTTTTGTTATCTTTTTCTACAAGCTGCATAAAAGCAGGTAGCGGTTTTCACCACCCATGATGAAAATCCGCTATTTAGCCACGGTCGATTTCTTGTTTCCTGTAATAAATGCTATAAAGCAGCGCCAAAGCTATGTTTAAGTTGCAAATGAAAATCCCCAGGTCAATTCTGTCCTGTTTTCTAGGTGTTCTGCTAATTTCGAATGCCGCTTTCGTAATAGCCGCAGAAGGCCCTTACCGAATTAGTAATTCAATGGGATTAGGGGACGGATTTAGTCTTGGCCTGATTCAGAGAACCCGTTTCGAAAACATAGCAGACAATGTGCAGTCCGGCGCCAGTGCCAACGATCAGGTGCTTGCGCTGCGCACCATTCTGAATGCTCAGTACAACAATGATGGATTCACCGCCCAGATTGAGTTTGCCGATATTCGCCAGGAATTAGCCGACCGGGACAGTATTCTTAAAGGCCGTACGGTAAATGCGCGTGACTTTCTGCAGGCGAATATTGGTTATCGATTTGGTTCTGCAGGAAATACCTGGGTAAGAGTCGGTCGTTTTACAGAGGACTGGGGCAGCCGTAGATTGATGGCGCGCAATCGCTATCGAAATGCGATTAACGCCTTTGATGGCGTAGTTGTACATCACGATGGACCCGATGGAATCCATACACGATTCATGGCCACCGAGATTGTGCGCAGATTACCTGGTGATTTCACGAATCTTCTGGATAACAAATACCAGGCAGATGAATCCAGTGAAGCCCAGCGCTTCTTCGGATTCCATACCACCCTGCCCAATCTGTTCGATAGATTTACCACTGAATTTTTCTACTACTCCCTCCGGGAAAAAGATACCAGCGATGTGCGTACCAGAAATCGTGATTTCGATTCAATTGGATTTCGATTAAGAAAAGGACCCTCTGCTGGTGAGATAGAATATGAAATCGAAACGATTTACCAATTTGGCGAACGAAGAGCTTCCAGCTCGGCCAGCGATATAACCGATTTAGATCATCGCGCATTCTTCCAGTATGCAATGCTCGGATACAGTTTCGATAATCCATTAAATCTACGCATTCAGTTTGAAATGGATTATGCCAGTGGCGATAACAATCCTTACGACCAGGACAATGAACGTTTCGATTCCTTGTTTGGACCAACCACATTCGAATTCGGCGTAGTAAGCCTTTACGACCCATTCAATAGAAGCAATATTTTTACACCAGGAATTCGATTGTTCGCTGATCTTAGAGATGACCTAAGCCTTATGACTTCCTACAGGCATTTCTGGTTAGCAGACCCCCAGGACACCTGGGGACGTACCGGATTACGTGACAGAACCGGTGAGAGCGGACGCTATCTCGGGCAGCATTTACAACTCAGGCTCAGATGGGATGTTATTCCTGGTAATCTAAGAATTGAAACCGGCGGAATCTACCTGGATGCAACAAACCTCAGCGACAAGAACCCGAAGTTTTTCTATATAGGAAGCACGTTCACTTTCTAAAACTTATTCTACTTCTGCGTTAACTTCTTCGTGCAGTGCCGAAGTCACAGACTGTAATTCAAAAGTGAATCCAGCGTAAGACTGCAATCTTTCTATGAGCCTGTCGCCGTAAGCAGTGGCAGGAGTCCAAAATCCGCCGCCAACTACACTCTTATCGACATCTCGTCTCAGACTTATTCCGGCTTGTGCGAGCATTTTCGCGGAGGATCCATAACCGGGATCCCTGTCTCCGGTTACTTTTACCCTTATTTCATCCCCTTGCCCGGTTTTACCAACAAAACGAAAATCAAAAAATCCCGCTTTTTGCTCTTCGGGGCTGGGACCCTGGCCTGGCTTTGGCAGGAAAAAAGTAGTCAATAATGCCCGGATCGGAGGAATGGCTAATAGCACAGGTCCAATCTTGGAGAATCGTGTCAGGCCTTTCGCTTTCTTTTCACCTTCCTTACCATCTGCTGTCAGGGTCGCTTCATTGTATTCAAACTGTGGAGCATAAGCTGTTTTTGCGATGGCATTGCTGCGCAACACGATTCGCATATTAATTCCTGCCATGAGGAAGGGGGCCACCCAGGAGCTAAAATCTTCATCGTACTCGAGGCCAACGGACTTCTGTTTAACTTCGTTGCCATGGGATGGAGGACACAATGAGTAGTAATCCTGAAGTTCTTTGCGCAAGTCGGGATCTTTTGCAGCTTCCTTATAAATATTAATGGCACTGGCAATCGTGCCACCTGAAGCTCCACCCTTGGTTGCTTTCACGCGCATATGGACTTTGTCACAAAATTTGCCGAAGTTGGACTGGGCATGTTGTTGTAAAAATTTAACCCCCATATCCGAAGGAATAGAATCGAATCCGCAGCAATTGACAATTCTTGCACCGGAAGCTTTTGCCGTTTCCTCATGAGCTGCAATCATGCGACGAATCCATTGTGCCTCGCCAGTCAGATCACAGTAATCTGTACCATTCTCCGCACATACTTTAACCAGCAAATCGCCATAGAGTGCATAAGGCCCAACTGTAGAGATGACTACATGGGTTCTGGCGCATAGATCAATTAGTGCTTGCTCATCAAACGAATCGGCAATAATCAGCGGAATTTCGGTAGCAGTTGAACCCAGCTCTTCCTTTAACTTGTCGAGCTTTGCCATTGACCTGGACGCCATTGCCCAATTCAGATTAGGTTCGAGGTGCTCACCAACCAGGTATTCACAAAGTATTTTTCCAACAAAACTGGTTGCACCAAAAACTACTATGTCGAATTCTTTATTGGTCATGGACTAAACTACACCTCGCAATTTAATGGTGTACCTGGCTCCTTAAGTTGCTGACCCGATCCTCCGGCGCACTATCCATGGAATGGCGATAACTCATCCAGATTAAAAACTGCAGACCAAACAACAAGGCTGCGGCCAGTAAATGAGTAGGCTGTACCAGGGCAGGCATACCCAGGTGCCCCAGGGTAGCCCCGGATAGCACCGATAATCCGATCACCAAAATCATGGCAAATGTAAGCCGGGTCAGGACGTGTTGCCAGCCCAGGGAGATAACGATTAAGCGGGCCAGCCATAAATTTGCCAACAGCACTAAAGCAGAGAATGAACGGTGCACCAGAAAGAACCAGGGCATGGCTTCAATCCAGCTGGACCTCGCAGCCTCGCCCTGAGCTTCTCGAATAAAATCTGTCATCTCCCTTACCTGGGTACCCATGGCAACCTGAAGCACTGTCATTCCCAGCACTATATAAAGCCATGACTTAAATCGTGGATCGATACCGGTCACAGGTTGTGTGGCCATTACGCCTCTTCTCGCTTCCGCCAGCGCAAACAGCAGCGCCCCAACGACGGCCAATGCCATCAACATATGGAGTGTAATCATGCCAGGCTGTAGATTAGAACTGACCACCTTTGCTCCCAACCAGCCCTGGAAACCCACCATCAGGAATGCGGCCACCGAAGCGATAAAGATGGAATTGTTGAAGCGGCGCAAGGGCCATGAATATAAAACCGTAAGAAATATCAGAAAGCCAATGGTGACGCCTATCAGGCGATTGGTGTATTCGGTCCAGGTCTTGACTACATTAAAGCGCGTTTCGGCATAACCCAGGTCGGCGTAAATTTCCTGGTAATTACTGGGCAACTGGGACTCATGGGTCGGCGGGATCCATTGTCCGAAGCAGGTTGGCCAGTCGGGACAACCCATACCCGCTCCGGAAGCGCGCACACTCGCTCCTACCAGAATAAGGAAATACACGGCGGCGAGGGTAATCAAGGCTATGCGCCGAAAACGAAACAGGGATTGATCAGTGTTTATTGAAGCTGCTGGACTGTTCATGGGTTTACTTTGCTGGCAAAGAGCCTGCTGGAATTAGGCGGCGCAAGCATAAACCAGAGGAAGTGTTACTGCAATGCGCGTTTAATTTCGCAAATTTTCAAGAATTTGTGTAGACGCATAACCATCCATGGGAAGATTAATGCTTTCCTGATAGGCACGTATCGCCGCCCGGGTTTGCCTGCCCACGCGTCCATCCGGTTCACCAGAGTCGAAGCCAGAGGCATTTAGCAATTCCTGCAATTCCCTGACATCGGCCACACTCATTGCGGTTTCGTTTTCCGGCATTCTCTGAATCGGACCAGCGCCGGTATAGCGATCAGCAAGGTGCCCGACCGTAAGTGCGTAAAAGGTTGACGGGTTATACCCCATAGTGGCACGGAAGTTCTGGTAGCCGAGAAATGCTGGCCCTGCAGCTCCTGCCGGAATAACTACAGAAGCATTCATGTTGGCTACAGGAATCGGGCTGCCATCAACCAGGATTATGCCCAGATCCTGCCACTCCTGCAAAGGTTTACGAGTCCGGGTTCCGGCCATGGAATAATCAAAATCACCGGGCAGTAGCACTTCCCTACCCCAGCGTTCATCCCCGCGCCAACCGAGGTTGTTGAGAAAATTTGCCGCCGAATGAAAAATGTCTGGCAAGCTGTTCCAGATATCTACCCGCCCATCGTTATCCCCATCGATTCCGTATTCGTAAAAAACCGAAGGAAGGAATTGCAGTTGCCCCATGGCACCAGCCCAGGACCCACTCATATTTTCCGCCACTATATGCCCATCATCGATTATCTGTAATGCGGTCAGTAATTCCCTGCGAAAGAAAACAGAACGCCGGGGATCATATGCCAGGGTCGCCAGGGCCTGCAGCACTGAAAAACCACCGGTGGATCGCCCATAATTACTTTCAACTGCCCAGAACGCGACGAGATAGTGAGGCTGCACACCATAACGCTGGCGGACTTCTTCTAACAATCCTGCATGTTGCCTTATCAGGCTCTGGCCGCGACTAATCTGGTTGGCCGTTATTCGCAATGACAAATAACGGGTAAAGGTTTGCACAAATTCCGGCTGGCTGTTATCCAGTTGCAAAACTCTTTCCAGCGGTGCCTCGAGATCATTCAGGGCCAGTAGCGTGGATTCACTAATGCCCAGACTTAAGGCCTCGGCACGCAGATCTTGCAGCCATTCATCAAAGGACTGGTCTTGAGCGTACGAGGGAGAACTTAAAGCCAGGATAAGGCCAAAAGAAACCAATAAGACACGAGGGATTCTCATAGACACATAATAATGGATTATGTAGGGAATGAAAATCCGAGACTTGTGGATTAACTCGATCTGGAAACGACTAATCGCAAGCTGTTAAGCAGCCGCGCTATGGCTTAGGTATTCGCTAACTTTTTCCTCGTCAGATTCTGAAAGAGCTACGAAATTTAAACCAAGATGATACATGTCCTGGCTCAAGCGACGACAATTGGATACGTTGCATGTCGATTTGACAGTCGGTATTGACAAGTTAACCTTCAAAATCGACAAAAATTACTGTTCCATACATTTTACGCCGCAACTGCTTTTCCCCAAGACGTAAAAGCGCGTAGGCGGAAATATCGATAGTTCTCCGCAGACACCAAATGCCGACCAAGATTGAACAAGTTATAAACCACTGCGTGTATATTCAAGAATCGTTGCGCCTGCTCCATCGATTTAAACTTGCGCATCCCCCGCTCTCTAACTCGTGTCGGCTCATGCGATAACTCAGCGCGATTGTTCGCGTACTGGCTCGTGTCGTGAATCACTTCCGGTATCAGCTCCCTGTGAGCGACACGATAGCTCCCCAATTTATCTGTGACAATTTTCCTAGGCTCACCTTTATGACTCTTCAAAAACCGCTTAAAGAAGCGCTTTGCGGCCTTTCCATCTCGCCGCTTCTGAAGAAACACATCGATAACATCACCATCCTGGTCAACTGCTCTCCACAGATAATGCTGTTTACCCTGGATCTTCACGAAGACCTCGTCAATGAAGGAGGTATCGCCATACCCTTGATGTTTCTGCCTTAGTCGACGCGCATATTGAGGGCCACACTTATTGCACCATAGGCGAATAGCTTCGTAACTGACTATTATACCTCGCTCAGCCAGAAGATCTTCTATGTCTCGATGGCTAAGGTTGAACCTATGGTAGAGCCATACGGCATATTGAATGATTTCAGGTGGGAATCGGTGGCGCTTGTAGATTTTTGATTGAGTCATGGAGCAAATACTGGCAGATTGGGAGTTAACTTGTCAGTACCATCGAAGGGATTGGGTAATTACCAAATCCACTTCCAAATAGTGTGACAAAGGTCATTGTTATTTTGGGAGGCAGCGTGCTTACTGGCGTGTACTATCAGGAAGAAATTCCCATTCATATTCTGTGACATCTGGCACTATTTGAACGCCAGTAGAAAATTTAAATGGAACGGATACACCGCTTGAATAATGCATCTCCACATAGTACGCAGTATAACCCTGGTCCGGAGGATCGAGTTTGACCTGGTAAACACCAGGCTCAATCTCACTTAGCGGTGTGCTCTCATAGGCCCGGCCAATAACTGCTTGTGTGAAATTTCTGCTATCGGGGTTGTGCGCTTGCCAGAGCAGCACCTCCTGTGGCTGATCGAGTGAGTTCACAGTAATAGTGCCATCCTCTGCCAGGTTCCAGGAATATCTTGGCATCTTTACGTTATGAACAATTGCGTGATACCAGGCATCGATACTGTCAAAGACATCGGTTCCACCCATACTGTGATTCGAATTTGGCACATAGCGCACATGTTTCTCTCCCACCAGATCATCCCAATAGAATTGCGACGAATCCGGAAGGAAAAACTCATCACCGGTGGAATTTAACAGGAACTTGGGTAACTCGAGTCGGTCACGATATTCGTAAGGCTCGACTATATCCATTAAGGCATCCCATTCCGGAGTACCATTCCAGTTAACATTGCGGCTGGTGACGTAATCGATCACAGCCAGCGAATAAGAACCGTAAACGGAAAAATGATGTTTAAAAGATTCGCCGACATTTAGCATATCGATAACAATTGGCATGATGGCCACTACCCGATCATCGACAATAGCCGTAGTCCAGGTTGTCCATCCTCTTTTCGACCCACCGGCCACAACAAACTGAGACACCTCTTCATTCCCTGCCTCATTACTGGCCATCAGGTCGGTGATGGTGTCCATTGCTCGAACCGCTGCCTTGGTCATTGGCAGGCGTAAAGGCCATTTCTCATCGCCGCTGCGAAAATACTTATCCCAGGTATAGGCAATAATGGCATCTTCGGTGCGTTGCCGGTCGCCGTCATCAACAAAGACCAGTGGTTGATTGGGTACCATGTACAGTGTGCTAACAACAGTACCGCTTTCCAGCGCCCGTTTGATATCAGTGTCAGGCGCCGACGTGGGCGCGCTATTGGATTTGCTGCCTCCGGTAATAGTGAGAAATCCGATATTACTGCTAACTTCCTCGGGAACGACTACCACCATAAAGTGTTCCCAGATTGGCAGATTAACATCTGCCTCCGTCAACCATTGCTGGGAGGTCATCTCCAGGACAAAAGTCTTGTGGCCATCACCTTCAATGGTGTTAATGACCTCATAGCGGTAGTTGGAATCCGGTGTATTAACATAGCGATCCAATGCGGTGAGTCGTAGTCCATTACCAGTGTCCGCGCCATACAAAGGCGCCGCCAGTAAAAATAAAAAAAAGAGGAATCGACTGGATAGTTTCATTGTATTGCGGGACATCCTGTATTTATTACCTGCACATATTAATTCGTTAATTCGCACTTCAGCCTGCTTGTGTCGCACTCGCCCCTCTTAGTCGCCCGATTACTGATTCCATGGCACGCTCCACCAACGGTCCCTCGCTTATCACTTTTACCGTGCCGGTTTTCAGCTCCCTGGCCAGCCCCATCCTGGATTTTTCAATAACCTTGACACCAAGCTTGTTCACAAACACGTATTTATCAATCGTATCAATCTTAGCGGCCAGGGTACATCGTACTGTCTGATCGCCTTCGGTTTGAAATTCCAGCCAGATTCCGACCGGATAATTACTAACCTCTTGAAAATGCTCATCATTGGCAGGTCTCTGTTTTCAAGCTTATTATTTGATTTAACTATACTTTTCACGATATCGATCTACGAAGCGCTGCAGGATAGATTGCGCCTCCGGGGTGTGCTCATCTTCTACCGCATGAATTAAGTCCTGGGCTGATTCCGGCGGAAAATAGCCATAATCTTTATAGACTTCTATGCGAACTATAAAGCCTTCCGCATCTCCTTCCGGGTGAAATTGAGTGGCATAGATATTGTTCTTGAGGCGAAACATTTGCACAGGACATGAATCGTTGGTGGCTAATAACTCACAGCCTGGAGGCGTTTCATCGCAAGCTTCTTTATGGCCCAGTAACACGCGGATTGCTTCTGGAAATCCTGACAACAAGGGATCGGATTTTCCTGCCTCAGTTAGCTTTATGTTTGTAGCGCCCACCGGTTCGCCGAACCTGGTCGAAATAGAAGAGCCACAGTAACTACCCAACAAACCATTACCGGAACAACAACCGAGAAACGGAAAATCAATCTCTACTAGCTCATCAAACAGTCGATTAAAATCTGTTTCTATTATTTGTTGAATTGCCGATTTTTCATCCACTGGTGTACTTACATTGAATGGACTGCCACCAACGATTATTCCCGAATAGTCCTCCAGGTTTATTGGTGGCAATCCATTTTTTTCTGCCCGAATCCTGACCACTTCGTCGTCATTTAGCCCGCCGTAGTACTTAATAGACTCAAACTCATTGTCTGCAGTCGCATCTTCCGGACGTAATTGAATGATTAAAAATGGTTTGGTCACAACTTTCTGGCTTATTGGCTATTCAAATTAATGACTAGAGTTTGGGATTTTCACAATCAGAGTTGTCGGTAAGCAATAAAAAAGGGCCCAGTTTATCGGACCCTTCTCAATTAAAACCGGCTGCTTAGTCTGGCAAGCGGTAAGCGACTATCGCTCCAGGATAATCCACCCGAGAACTTCCAATCTGCACGACTATATACTGCTTATCGCGATGCATATAAGTCATCATGCCATATTGCCCGGGTGCAGGAAGCGGCACTGAACCCACTACTTCTCCGCTTAACTTATCCCTGGCATTTAGAGTAAGTGGTGCATCTGGCTCTATTTGTGCCATGCCTTCACTGAGTGCACGGGTTTGTACTAGCAGATCACCGGCCACCATTTGAATTGACCAACCCGCACCACCGACGTTTGGCACATCGATATTTTGTAATAAGGGATGATTCTCATATTCTGCTGGTGTTTGTCCTACCGGTAATGACCAGACCTTATCGCCTGAATTCATCTGGTAGGCGGTAAGCTGATTATTCATGCGCTTATAAATTGGCAATCCATCGATTGTGGGTAGCCCCCCACCCCCGCCGGGCAACCAGCCGACCACAGTGGTACCCGTGGTTGGCGTACTGTTTGGGGTTGCACCACCTTCACCCGGCTCTGGATAATTTGGATTATCCCTATCGACACCATTGGTAGGTCGCATAAATCCTGGCGCGAAACAATTACGGCGATGGGAATTAAACATCAGCCCCATAGTTGGATCCGCCGTCGGCGGATGGGAAATAATATTTCCACCACCCAGGCAACCAACATTGTTTATGAATTCGCCTTCGTAGGTATTTGGCAACGCCGGAACATAAAGACCACCCACTCGGAAGCCGTTTAATATGGTGGAGGCCTGTTCACGTAATGCCGGCGTGAAGTCGATTAAAAAGTCTTCGGTAATACCATCGGTAATGATCGGGTCCACCGGTTCCGGCCATGTTGGAAAGGGCTGGGTAGCAGACGTATAGTTTTCAGGAACTTCAGTCTGTATTACAGCACGATCTTCGATTGGCCAGATTGGCTCTCCGGTTTCCCGGTTAAATGCAAACACCAGGCCTTGCTTGGTGTTTTGCACAGCCGCTGGAATCTGCTGACCATCCACCGTTAAATCCATCAGTATGGGCGGCGTGGGCAAATCATAATTCCATTGGTCGCTGCGATGAATTTGGAAATGCCAGCGTCGTTCACCGGTCTGTACATCCAGTGCGAGCAGGCTACCACCGAACAGGTTGTCTCCAGGACGATGTCCTGCATAAGATTGGACTGTGGAAGCATTAGTTACCAGATAAACCAGTCCCAGCTCAGGATCTGCAGAGGCAGGCGCCCAGGTAGACATATCGCCGGAAAAACGCCAGGCATCGTTGTGCCAGGTTTCGTGACCAACTTCACCTGGTCGGGGAATTACATGGAATTTCCACAGCCGTTCACCGGTTTCCATATCGAAACCCATGATGTCTCCCGGCACGTTCTCGATTCGAGTCTGACCATAACTGGGTTGGTGACCCACTAATACGACCAATACTCCGTTAACCACAATCGGAGGTGCCGAAGCAGTTACCATTCCAAGTTCACGCGGAATTCCGTAATCCGCATCGTACTCACCACCGCCAACAACATAGTCTTGCCAGGGTCCCCAGTCATCAACGAGATAAGGAATCAGATCGATTACACCGGTCTCGGGATAACCCCCAACCGGGAAGGCGCCGCCCCAGTTCTCCAAAGGTCTGCCGGTCTTGGCATCTAATGCCCAGAGAAAAAATCCAGGAGTGGTTATATAAATAACTCCTCTTCCATCAATTTCCCCATAGGTAACTCCTTTACCATAAGCCTGGCGGGGTGATCGTTGATGACGAATCGTTTCCGGCTCTCTAAAGGTCCACAGGGTTTCTCCTGTTGCAGGATCAATTGCAACTACCTGGCGCCTTGGGGTTGCGACTGTATAAAGAATCCCATCTACATAAATAGGAGTTGAGCGAGAAAAATAATCAGGATTGGGTCCGAAATTATCGGTACGCCAGATCCACGCCTGCTCGAGCTCATTGAAGTTATCCCGATTAATCTGGTTCAGGGGAGAATATTTAGCATGACCAATTGTGCCGCCGATATAACGCCACTCTCCATTTTCTGTTCCAAGGGTTACCTGGGCCTGTAGTGAGCTGCAGTAAACAACGATCAGACCACTCAATCCATATTTAATCAAAGATAGACAGTGCTTAAGATTCATTTGCATCTTCCCCTGTAGAGGTATTCTTGTTTTAGCTAACTATTCCCACTCGCTCGCCGGTTCATGAGGATCTGAAGTCAGGAAGCGAAACAGGTCAGCGTGAAATTGATCTGGAATTTCAATTTGCGGTGCATGGCCGATTCCCGGATACAACAAGATGGCGGAATTTTGCAATTCATTCGCAACGTTATGGGCGAGAGCAGGAAAATCTGCCACCAGACCGTCTTCTTCACCGCCGATTACTAATGCCTTGGAATCGATATGTTGCCAATCGTAAACGACGGGATCGTTGTAAAGCATTCCACCCTGCAATCGTCTCACCATTGTCAGGCGAGGCCATTCACTGCTAAGAGTCTGGCCATACTGGCGGCGGACAAATTCCAAATGCGCTGGTGGCCAATCCTGCGGAAAATAGATTTGGTGACCTCGCAAAATTCCGCGATAAGTTGGTGCCGACAACTCAGAAGCAAAAGGATCGTTCCAGGTTCGGCTCTGTCTCTGATCAGTCAGACCGATCTGATTTACCATGACCACATGGGAAGTAATATCTGGATAGAGCATCGCGAACCTGCTTACAACCATTCCTCCCATGGAGTGACCCACCAGGGCTACTTCATCGATACCTAGTTCATCCAGCAGCAGTTTCATGTTTGCTGCTACAAAATTGAAGTTGTAAGGAATAATCGGCTTGGAAGATTTGCCATAACCAACTCGATCAACTGCGATCACCCGAAAACCTTCCGCAGCCAATGCCTTGAGGGTGGGGGTATAGGCTTCGGAGTAAAAATTCATACCATGTTGCCAGAAAACAGTTTGACCATTGGCGGGACCACTGGGCGGAATGTCCATATAGGCCATATTCATTTCCTGCTCGAACCGCCGCAGCTTCAGGAATTGCACCGGATAGGGATAGTCGATTTCCTCAAAATTCGCTGAAACCGGACCCCAATCTGCCGGGGGTTCAGAAGGTGGTTCGGCGGGCCAGGGCTCTGCCGCCACCACGTAACTTCCAAGAATTAGAAATAGACTTGCGCTGAGAGTTGAAAAAGACTGCTTAAGAATAGCTTTCATAGTAAGTAAGCCTTTGTTTTTATTAAATAATTAGTTATGAATAGTCGCTTTCGGATGAACAGTGTATTACACAATGCCCAGAAGCAAAAATAAATGGAAACCAGACGAAGTGATGGGCCTATGCATCAATACTTTTATGCCGATACTTTGATAAACTGCGAGGATAAACTTCGAGCCATTCGAACAATTCAAATTCAGGCTTTTTCACACACAGGTGAGACTTCATGAAAACAATAATTCGAGTTTGTGGTATTTGCCTAGGCACACTGTTAGCAATTTCTCCTCTACAGGCACAGATCGATAGTGATTACGAAATTCCCAGGACAATAGATGGCCATCCTGATCTGCAGGGAGTTTGGGAAAACAACACGATTACCCCAGTTGAAAGACCCGATGTCTTTGGGGACAAAGAATTTCTAACGGACGAAGACTTAGATTTTCTTCGAGCCGGATTAAACTCAATCGAGAGCGCTGGAGATGATGCACTGTTTGGTGAAGGGGTGATCCAGGCTATTTTCGAAGGTGAGATTAATTCCTACGATCCAAGCACCGGTAATTATGATTCTCAATGGATGGCTCCTCGCACTATCCACCGGAGGACGTCGCAAATAATCGACCCGCCCAATGGAAAATTTCCACCCAGAACCGAGGAAGCAATTGCTGCAGCCCGTGAACTCAGGGAACATCGGCGCCTGCATCCGGCTGACACCTGGGAAGACCGACCGCTTGGCGAAAGGTGCTTGAGTTTTGGTGCACCTCGATTAAGTTCCGGTTACAACAGCTACTGGCAAATCGTTCAATCAGAAGAAACCGTCGCCATTATTCAGGAAATGGCTCATGACGTACGCATCGTTCCAATCGTCGAAAAACCCCACCTGGATGACAGTGTTAAGCTTTGGCACGGTGATTCCAGAGGCTGGTGGGAAGGCGACACCCTTGTCGTGGAAACAACTAATTATTCAGAGGCCAGCAGTACAAGCCCACGCACGGTTGAGAAAGTAAATATAGAGCGACTTACTCGCATCGGGGAAAACGCCATGCGGTATCAATTAACTTCCAATGATCCCGGCAACTATGCGGCGTCATATACCCGAGAGCTTATATTCGACAAGTCTCCCGATAAGATTTACGAATATGCCTGCCACGAAGGTAATTACGGCATGGAATACATTCTTTCCGGGCATCGAGCAGAGGAAAGACTGGCAGCCGAAGCAAACGATTAAGCTAGCCCAGAAACACAAAAAAGGGTCGCAAGCGACCCTTTTTTATTAGCTGTTGTGAGCTGACTATCTCAGCTGTTGGGCAATTCCTTCCAGGGTTGAAGCTAATGAAAGATACCTGGCACGGCTACGTCCACTTCGATCAACGCCTACATTTTCCATTTCTTCAGCTAACTCAGCAAATTCGTCGGCTAAGCCGCTATTGCTGGAGTTACTCTCGAGTAAGCCATCAGCCTGATTCAATGCCGCATTCAATTGAAGCACAAGCCCATTATCGATAACGTTGCTGCGCTGCAGCTGATCCATATAGGCTCTTGCAACAACAGGCACATCTGGCCAGCTTACCCGCTCCTGAGTTTGTGCGTTTACAGTGAGATCCGCATCTTTCAGAGATGCTGCTGCGATTTCATTCGCCGTAATGTAATCGCTGGGCTCTAAGGCGAACACATCCAGGCCGCGCGCAATTTCAGTACCGTAGATATGACCACCATACCAGTAGGTTGACCAATAACCTGCGGTGATCAACTCCTCTTCATCCAGGGGCCCGCGATCGAAGTAGGCGATCTCAACGGGATTGGCAGAGTCGGTGAAATCAATTACTGATACACCACCCTGATACCAGGCCTGTACGAATATATCGCGACCAGGTACAGGAATAAGCGAGCCATTATGGGCTACGCAATTCTCCGTATCAGTCTGAGGTGCTGACAGTTTGTAGTGGGAACGGAATTCCAACTGGCCATCGACGATATCATAGAAAGCATCGGCTCCCCAGGTAACGGGGTCGGAAGCACGACATCGAGGTCGACCGCCGCCACCCCATTCATCGGTGAAGATTACTTTCGTGCCGTCATTATTAAATGTTGCCGAATGCCAGTAAGCGAAACCGGGATCGACTACCTGATCGATTCTTTGCGGATTCGCCGGATCGGAAATATCCAGAAGAATTCCGTTACCAGAGCAGGCGCCAGCCGCTAACCCAATTTCAGGAAAAGTCGTGATGTCGTGGCACTGATTGGTTTCTCTGGTACGCTGAGTCTCAGGACCATGATCACCACCTTCCCATAGACCCGCAAGCACACCCGTGTCTGGATCAGAGAAGATAAATGGTCGATTAACGATGCGAGCATCCTGGGGGCGATCCATTGGAATCTCGATTACCTCAATTCTGAATAGCGCGGATTCAGGATTTTCAAATGGCGAATCATCGGAACAACCTGCCAACTCTTCGTCATCACGTACTCCCGAGGTACCTGAAACATAAACGTAAGCCATATTGTTCGCATCCGGTTGGCTTACTACCGTGTGAGTGTGCGATCCGCGACAGGTTTGTACCGCGCCTACCTGAATCGGTATAGTGAAATCACTTACGTCAAAAATTCGAATGCCGCGAACACGTTCCTGGCTGTTTGGTTCCGGCACCCCTTCTAAACCACAGTCGAGTCTTCCGCGAGTTTCCTGAACCGACATAATCAGAAGATTACCGACCAGGGAAACATCACCCTGACCACCGGGACATACAACAGAACTAATATGCTGCGGCATTGCCGGGTTACTGATGTCGTAGGTATTAAAGCCGTGATAGTTGCCAGCTACGAGGTAGTTACCACTGAACAAAAGATCGGTATTGGAAAAACTTAAAAGCGAAGGTCGGGGATCGGCATTCTCATCTTCTTCCTCGTCTTCATCTGCAGGCGTTTCTGCCAGGGCGCTGGTCGCGTCTGCATTGGTGACTTCTTCCTCGTCCGAAGCTTCTTCGTCATCAGGCTCTAATGTTTCTTCCGGCTCTGGTCGATTGGGCAGACCTGAGGGATTGTCAGGATCAAAAAAACCATCGGGTTTGGGCAAGGAAGCAACTAATTGAAGATTGAGCGCTGCTTCTCCGGCATCACGGAATCCAGGCTCCAGATTTACGCGAGGATCAGGAGAAAATCCAGCCAACATTAAATCCATGCGATCGATTTCGGCGCTCTGGTCTGAAGTGACATCAGAAGTAAACGCATAAAGAACCGGGTCTTGCGCTGCACCTCGCTGGTCCAGCAGATTCTCAACCATTTCCAGGGCACCCTCATGGTGCTCGATCATGAATTCAAGAAACAGGCGATCGAATTCATCCCCTTGCGCCGCTTCCAGTTGGGCAAAGTCTTCATCGGTCAGCATCCCCGGCATTAAATCGTAATCATTAGCATGATGGGCATCCATTCCTGGAACTTCCAGATCGCGATCACGCAACCAGTCCTGCATCATTGAGATCTCGTCTTCCTGGGAGAGTGATATTCTGTCTGCCAGTAATTCCATCGCGTCTCTATTGGAGCGCGATTCAACCAGCGCGGACATCTCCATGGCCTGGGCATGGTGTGAAATCATGCCCTGCAGAAACATCACATCTCCTGCCGAGTACTGGATAGCTGCGAGGTCAGCAGCTTCTTCGGCAGTGATTATGCGGCCGGGCTGTCCTGGCGCACCAGGCTGGATAATTGGTACTTGTGCAAGGCTCTGGGTGGCGAAAAGCCCCGCAAGAGCAATCAACAAATAAGTCCAAAATTTACTGTAAACAGCTTTCATAACAATAGTTCTCCGTGGTGGCAACTATACCCCAGTTGCCAGACCCTTGCATTTTACATACTGAATCCAGATTACGCAGTGGAAATCCACGATCTAAGGCGTTTGGTTTACTACAGGAGCTGCGGTGAAATCGTTCCCCAATACCGAATTTCCTGCCGAATTTATGCTCTTTCGCTGCACAAAATACTTTGGTGAACGCTCCTGAGAGGCGCGGATTTCACAGAATTCGGAATTTGCCGATAAGAACAGCAATAGTTGAGAAAGAAGATGATTCCCATGAGAAATTATTTAGTTCTGCTTTGTGCCGCTTTGTTACCTATCTGGGTTGTGCTTGGACAAGATTTTACTCCCAGCATATTCGATCGAGAAGATGGACTAATTCCTCTGAATACCAGTGATCCAAGCTACGATCCCTGGAGTCAACTTAGAGACCCGGAAAATGATCCCGATCGCGAGCCCGGTCCCTTCTACCCCGGTAGATTACGTAATGCCGGTGTATTGACTTTCTTTGGCTTGCCCATTGCGATAAATCCGGAAGACCTGACTGCAGGCGAAGTGGATGTAGCGATTCTGGGCGCACCGATCGACATGGGCGTAGGCATGCGCGGTGCCGCATTTGGACCTGGTTCCTTGCGGGAAAGCCTGGGCGTTGGCGGCGGAGGTGGACTACCCCATATGCATACCGGCGTTTCCTGGAAACGGGAACTCAAAGTTGTTGATTATGGAAACTCTCCAATCGACAGATTCAGCGTGGAAAGAAGCATGTTGCCAGTGCGGGAACTGGTGAGAGAAATTGCTTCCACCGGCGCGATTCCACTCATTGTTGGTGGCGATCATTCTCTTGAATATCCGGATGTTGCCGGAGTTGCTGACATCTATGGCAAAGAAAATGTTGGCGTAATTCACTTTGATGCCCATTACGACGCTGCTACTGAAGGGTATAGTGGGCACTTGATTTCCCATGCCCAACCAATTGCGCGCTTGATCGAAGAAGGACATGTACTTGGTCAAAACTATATCCAGGTAGGCCTGCGTGGATACTGGCCCAGTGAGGAAGGTTTCGAATGGATGCGGGAACATAATTTCCGTTACCACACCATGGTGGAGATTGAACGGGACGGTTGGGATGCGGTAATGGAACGGGTTATTGCCGAGGCAAATGACGGCCCGGAGTATTTGTACATCTCCCTGGATATCGACGTACTCGATCCAGCCTATGCTGCCGGTACTGGAACCCCGGAGCCGGGCGGATTAACAACGCGGGAGCTGTTTCCACTGATTCGTGCCCTTTGCACCGAAAACAACATGGTCGGATTTGAATTGGTAGAATTGAATCCCCTGGTGGACCCCGGTTATACGACAGTTATGAATGCCAACCGCGCTGTACAGGAATGCCTGACCGGCATTGCTATGCGGAAAACCGGAATTACCGATGGGTCTTACCTGAATCCGTTAACAGTTGAGGATGCAATCCCGGATCCCTAGCGGAGAGAATCAGAAATATTCAGAGCTTCCTTCAACTCACCAAGATAAGATTCGTAGTTGCGCCAGGCTTCTGAGCTGCCCTGATACATTTTCTGCCTGACTTGATGGACTAAAGTTAGGCTCAGCAGCTTGTTGAGCAATCGCCATGGGAGCGAGAACATCCCCCAGAAAAACCGCCACTCTTCTTATGATGATCACTTGGCAACCTCCTGCTAATTTCGACATTCTGTGCGTATTACAGCATTCGAACAGGGCAGAGAATTGCTTAAAGTATTTTCACGGTTTACTGCTCGAAGGGTAGTAACGATACTAGTCCGCAGCCAAGAATTTCCGTCCCATTCAACGCAGATTTATCTCCTCAGGAACCGTTCCCTGCCGTTTGCAGCAATCAATGAAATAGCGGAAACTGCCGGTTTCCAGGAAAATGCGAGACAGAAATGAGTTGTTATTCAACCCGGGCACAAATTCGTTATCTGGTACCAGGACCGGAGAAGCCTGTGTACTTTGCGTCGGAGGGAGGCGCCAACGCCCAGCTGAAAATCGAAGCGGAATTCAAAGATGTAGAAGTCGACATTCTGGACGCCCGTGAACTTGATCCATTAGCTTCGCTGGACCTTGAAGGTTTTCAGTTACAACAACATAACACTGCAATCGGGGACTTTTACTCTATCGATACTAACAAAGCGAAATATGAAGCAGAGTTAGCAGAGCTGGTACTGGGGATTGTCGGCGCAAAATCTCTGTTCGTATTCGATCACACACTACGCTCTGACTCTCCCGAAGTAAGAGAATCAAGAAAAACAAGAGAAGCCGCCGCCATTATTCACAATGACTACACCGACGCTTCTGCGAAGAAACGTGTCAGGGACTTATTAAGCGAAGAAGAAGCTGAAGAAAAATTGCAAAACAGGTTCGCCATCGTCAATGTCTGGCGCTCGGTTGCAGCTACAGTTTACAGATCGCCTCTAACTTGTTGCGACGCCCAGTCGGTCGATGAAGAGAATGTGTTTGCCAGTGAACGAATAGCCAAGGATCGCATTGGTGAACTGGAGTTAATCAGTCACAGTCCTGCCCACAAATGGTATTACTTCCCGGAAATGCAGACTGATGAGGTGTTGCTGATAAAAACATATGATTCAGCGAGCAATGGCAGGGCTAAACGATCAATACATACTTCTTTCGAGAATCCATTAGCTCCCGACGGTGCGCCTCCCCGAGAAAGCATGGAATCCCGCATGCTGGTCTTTTTCTAATCCGGCTTGCGCAGGTAGTCATCACTCCCATCCAGCCAGTCATCTCGCCGGGGAGCCCACATATCAATTTCTTCAACCTCCCCTATACAGGTGGCCTGATGGGGAACATGCGCAGGAATGACTACTACATCGCCAGGATTTAATAACAGTTCCTTTGGCTGATCACCGCCAAAAATGAATTGCATCTGGCCTTTCACAACCTGGGTAATCTGCTCATTGTGATGACTGTGCATGGGCACCACAAAGCCGTCTTCAAAATAGATTTTTGCCACGGTCATTTTCTCACCTGTTACTATTCGACGCCGCATACTGGCGTTAACTTCTTCCAGCTCTACGTCTTCCCAATTTATTGCTTGCAGCTCATTCATCTCAAGTTCTTACCTTTATAGTTTTCCTGCGGGCATAAAAAAATGAAGCAATACTACCGCCAAGTAGTATTACTCCATTTTTATGTTTGGCTAGCTAACTAACGAACAGAATACTTGGTAAATGCGCCACCGGCCCAGCTTAGTGAGTTAGGACCTTCAGCAGCATACACATCGCCGTCCGCGTCCACTGCTACACCTTCCCCAGCGGTTCCCTGGTAAACCCTATCGGGCCGCTCGAATGGTGGAATGAATCCGGTAATACGATCCTCATCGATATGACCGATACGAATACCATTACGCCAACCAACATGGTTAGTTGGGCTCGATTCAGAATCGATTGCATATACAAGATCATTATCGGTAATAAAGATGCCACTTATACGGCCGTAGGCGTAACGAGACTCTAGGTAATTGCCATCCTGGTCGAATATTTCCAGGCGATGATTACCACGATCGGCTACCCACAGACGCCCTTTGGAATCAAACTCCATGGCATGAGGAGTTCGGAATTCGCCATGACGAACACCGATTTGCCCCCATTCCTTGATAAAGCTTCCATCGGCTGCGAATTTCAGAATGCGTGCGGTCTGACCAGTGGCTCTGCCTTCTTCCATCGCCGCATTACTGGTCATGCCCTGCCCATTGTGTCCGTCTGATACATAAATACTGCCATCGGGACCAACAATGACATCGTTGGGCTGATTAAACTGATTCGCGCCGCTACCGGCCTGACCTGCAGTTCCCAGACTCATTAACAATTCGCCATCTGGACTGAATTTATGTACCTGGTGACCCTTGGTGCCATCAGCATTCGCGGCAAAGTCTGTTACCCATACATTACCCTCGTGATCAGCATGTATGCCATGGGGTGTCTGCATCAGTCCGCCACCGAAATTCGCCAATACTTCACCGGTATTACGATCGAATTTGAAAATCGGGTCTACCGGATTGGTATCACAGTTAATTGGCACACCGCCCCCAAAGCTGCTTGCACCGCAACGCTCATAGGCCCACACGTGCCCGTCGGTAGGATCAATATCGACACCAGCGGTTGAACCCCATTCGCGTCCAGCAGGTAATTCACCCCAATTTTGGGTCACGATAGGATTCGGGTTAGGAAGACCTGTTCCCGAAATTGCGTTTCCAGATTGCGCAGAAACTATCCCGGAAGTCAGGGCTGGCAATACAGCTGCCAGAATTACTTTCTTGGATAACATGTCCTTTCCTCACTCTACTTATTATTAGGTTTGACCAAGCATAATTGGGCTTGGCGCAAAAATACAGAGAACCCGACAGCTATCGCTGTAATGTAGATCAATAATCGTGTTTTTGGATTTTTAATCAGGCAAAATGGCGCCACTTTTTTCCTGATGGGAGTGTGACAGCGTAATGGCAGCAGTGACAAAAGAAGAAATGGTGGTCTTTTTTGCGAAGGAATTTCCCCAGAACAGCTTTGAACTTGAGCATTTCGACGAAAGCGCAATTACCATCCGCCAGCGCATCGACGATTCAAACTTACGACCTGGTGGCACAGTTTCAGGGCCCACCATGATGGGATTGGCGGATTATGCAATTTATGTAGCCATTCTGCGGGAAATTGGATTAGTGGCGCTGGCGGTAACTACTAGCTTCAATATTAATTTTTTAAGAAAGCCCCAGGCAGGCAAAGACATTCTTGCCAGCTGTCAGTTACTCAAGCTTGGTAAATCACTGGCCATTGGTGAAGTCTCTATTTATTCCGAAGGAGAAGAAGAACCTGTTGCTCATGCCGTCGGCACCTATTCTATTCCTCCCAAAAAGGGCCAATAAGTAGCAAGCAGATCCTTCAATTTGCCTCGCTTTCCACGCAATATTTTTCCACAAAGATTGGTGGCATTTTAGCTGGCCTACCATTGCCCAGGTTAGTACAAACAAAGTCCATTTCTGCGCGTACCAGGGTCTTTCCGGTTGCACTATTCACAATCTGAAAGGCCCGTGACGCCCTTAGCTTTCCATCGTTAGCAATTAACCAGTTTGCGATCTTCAATCGATCGTTTTCATAGGCTGATCCAAGCAGCTCGGCGCGAATTTGCCTGACAGCCATCCCTCTTTGCATTTCTACACATTGCTCCTCAGCTAGCCCTACGGCCGCAGAATGTGCAAACATGCAATCCGTCATCCAGGCGATATAGAAATGATTGGACACATGGCCATAACCGTCTATTCGATCCCTGGTGACAACTACATCAATAACAAACGGATTGGTTCTATCCCAGTTGAATTCTTCCACTACCTCACCTCATCATTCGAATTCTAATTTTACGTCGAAGCCAATTGTCGCAGAGTTTAAATAACACCCATGGAATTTGAGCCAATTGGTATTTTACACAGCCCTTACAAACAAAAGTTTGCCATTCCTCGGCAAGCGAATCTTGTTCCAGCTGTCACCGCTGAAATCGAATTGTTCGACGACTACTCCGACTTGAATTGTTTACGGGAATTAAACCAGTTTTCCCATATGTGGCTGGTCTTCCAGTTTCACGAAACAACTGAGCAGGGCTGGTCTCCCACCGTACAACCACCACGGCTTGGCGGCCAGGAAAGAGTTGGTGTGTTTGCCAGCCGCTCACCATTTCGCCCCAATCCAATTGGCATCTCTGCAGTGCAATACATTGATCACAAACGACAGAATAACAAGACTACGATTACAGTCGGTGGCGTAGATCTTTTGGACAAAACACCGATCCTGGATATCAAGCCCTATATTCCCTATGCCGACGCGATCAGTTCCGCAAAAGGTGGTTATGCCGATGAAAAACCTGAACATAAATTTAAGGTTTCTTTTTCTCAGGATGCTGCAAAACAAATTGCAGATTTTCAACAGCAATATCCCGATCTGGAAACATTGATAATTCAGGTGTTGACTCAGGATCCGCGACCGGCGTGGCGTGCCAATGAAAAGGATTCAAAAAGGTATGGAATGACGCTGTATGAGTTAAACATCAAGTGGCACCTGGAAGGGGATCGCATCGAAGTTTTGTCCATACAAACTACTTAGCGCTTTGCTATCGCAAGAGACCCTGTAAAATAGCTTTCCCAGTATCGATTTCTCGAGAACAATAACAAAACGGCAGTAAATCAAATGATCAAGTTAACGCGCAACAAGTTAAAGCCTCATGCTCAAACATTTTTCTTGTTAGTTATTAGCAGCCTTTTTTGCCAAACAGTCCTGGCGCAATCAGTTCTGGATAATTATCAAAATGTTTCCCTTGAGGAGCTCACCGATCCCCCTGCCGAAGACTGGCTAATGTGGCGAAGAACCGGCGATCACTGGGGCTATAGCCCACTGGATCAAATAAACAAAGAAAACGTATCAAGTCTGCGGTTAGCTTTTGCCTGGACCATGGAGCCAGGCCTGCAGGAAACGACAGCACTGGTTCGCAATGGAATTATGTATTTGCCCCAAGCCTGCGATTTCATCGAAGCAATAGATGCCACCGACGGTACATTGCTGTGGGAATATCGACGCGACCCGGTTGATCATATCGCATCGCTTTCCTGCGCTAACCGCAATGCCACCCTTTACAAAGATCAACTTATCATCGCCACTCGAGACGCCTTCCTGGTTTCTTTAAATGCAATTACCGGTGAAGTCACCTGGGAGCATCGCGTTGGCGATTGGACCGTGGGGCAACATTACTCAGGCGGCCCACAGGTTCTGGACGGCAAAATAATCGCTGGCATGTCCGGCTGCTATTACATTAATACGGGTTGCTGGATTACTGCACATGATCCTGACACTGGCGAGGAATTATGGCGGACAAACACCGTTCCCCGCATCGGTGAGCCCGGGGGTGAAACCTGGGGTGATGTGCCGAACGCACAACGGCGCGGCGGGTCAGCCTGGATGCCCGCCAGCTATGATCCGGAACATGACTTAATTTACCAGGGCATTGCCGTTCCAATTCCCTGGGGATCGATCCAGCGAGATACTCGTGGTGGCGATGTGCTATACACCAACTCCACTATTGCTCTGGACGCCGATACCGGAGAAATAGAATGGTATTTCCAGCACATTCCTGGTGGCAACTGGGATCAGGATCACCCCTTCGAGCGGATTGTTGTCGAATCTGAAGTAAGGCCAGACCCCGATGCGGTGTCCTGGATAAATCCAAATATCACCTCTTCAGAGCGCCGAAAATTAGTGACCGGCATACCAGGCAAGCCCGGCATAATCTGGACGATGGACGCTGAGACCGGAGAATTTCTCTGGGCGAAAGAAACCAACTACCAGAACGTTATTGTTGGCGTCGATATCGAAAACCAAAAAGGCATTACTAACCCTGAAATCGATATCACCGAGATTCGACAACGCAAATTAGTCTGTCCTACTACTACCGGTGGCATTAACTGGAACTCTGTGGGCTATAGCCCACAAACCAATGCTCTCTATGCACCAACCAACAATACCTGCATGGATTACTATTTGAATCCAGTTAATCCCGTTGTAGGCGGCTATCATAGCTCTGCTACTTCGCGAAAAATTTCCGTACCTGATGGAGACGGTCAGATTGGCATTTTTACTGCCGTTGATGTGGCAACCGGAGAATCACTGTGGACTTATCAGCAAAGGGCTGCGATTACTGGTTCGGTATTAACTACTGGCGGTGGACTGGTATTTGTTACTGACGATGCCAGACGTTTCCGTGCATTTGATGCCGATAATGGCGAAATACTATGGGAACAAATATTGAACTCTTCCGCCGGTGGATTTCCTACGACCTATAGCGTGGATGGAGTTCAATACATCGCCATTGCCGCAGGCGGTGGCATAAACCACAGGACGCTTACCCCAGAAATCAGACAACGTAATGGTGGAAATATGTTGTTTGTATTCAGATTACCCTAGGCAACAGGAAGACAAATGATTTACAAACTCGGCGATCATGAAGTAGAAATTGCAGGCGAAGATTTCTTTGTCGCAGATAGCGCCACAGTGCTTGGTAAGGTACGACTGGAAAATAATGCCAGCGTCTGGTTCGGGGCGGTACTAAGAGGTGATAATGAACAAATCACTGTCGGTGAGAATTCCAATATCCAGGAGTGTGCCGTATTGCATACCGACCCAGGGGTACCTTGCACAGTAGGTAAAAACGTAACCGTTGGCCATCAGGCCATGTTGCACGGATGTACTATTGGAGACAATTCATTGGTTGGCATCAATGCGGTAATTCTAAATGGCGCCAAAGTAGGAAAAAACTGCCTGATTGGAGCCAATGCTCTTATAACGGAAAACAAGGAAATTCCAGACAACTCCCTGGTTATGGGAGCCCCGGCCAAGGTCATAAAAGAGTTAACGCCAGAACAGCAAACAGGCCTGGTTCAAAGCGCGGAACACTACGTTGACCGCTTTAAACGATTCAAGCGCGAGCTGCAGCCAGACCCGCGCTTTGAAAACTAACTAGCTATTCCACCAGCTTTCGATAAAGGTGCCAGGTCGCATGTCCCAAGACAGGCAAAGTAAATGCCAATCCCACCAAGAATAGCATTGCTCCGGATACCAAAAGCGTCACAACCACGAAACCCTAAACGGCCAGTACCCAGAAGTTTGCTGTAAACGCCAGGATTGATACTGACATTGCGGTAATAGACGTTACCGGTTTATCCAACACTAATGGAAACGCCACAACTGAAATTGCCATTACTGCAAAAGCGAAATGAAGAACGCCAACGCATCCACAATCCATTCTCCCTGCGCCTGCTCATTTTAAAAAAACAATAGCGATAATCGGGCCAATCAAGGTAAATCCAGCTACCACGGGAAATGCCAGATACCTGAAGTCCTGCCCAAAGGCGAACAGAGCATAGAAAAGAATTATGAGGGGAATAGAAGATGGCTTGGCGCCATAATCCTCATAACCCTCTCGCTTAGCACTAAAAAGCCCGGCGATTGCCGGGCTTTCGAGTCTTTGGGCAGTTCCCGGTCAGAAATTAATCGTTGCCCTGTCCCTGAACTTCCCTGTGTTCCCGCTCACGAACCCGCGCACCCATAAGAGTCGCCGACATAGCATAGTTACCTTCATGGCAGGCGTATTCGTAAGGCACCTGGTCGGATTTGGGCCAGACGTATTCGCCACCGTAAGAATCAGTATAGTCAGCGTCTTCAACCATGAAGCTGTAGAGTAAACCGCCTTCGCTGATAGGGCTGAATCGTTCTATCACTTTACGCTCGGCATGCTGATAGGGTTGATCGAGGAAGTTTGTAGTTTCAACAACCAGGGTATCCTCTTCCCACCAGCCTATGGAATCACCATCGAAGGTGGCGAGATCTCGTGGATTATGGGAATCATCGTTGATACGAATGATTCTCGCCCAATGCATCCACTCGATATAGATCATCATGTACTCGTCGGTTTGAACAATTGTTTTCAGATTGTTGTAAACCAGTGGGCGAATAGGAATCGATGCCGCTCCCTGATAGATACAACGCACACCAAGGGTCTGGTTTTCAGGACCATCATAAGGTTGATCTCCGGTTTCCAGCCACCAGGCTCCATCTCTTTCCGGCCAGGCAAATTTTGGCGCCGCATCTGCCTTGGCCTGACCCTCAGGAGTTCTGGCTGGCATACGGCCATTCTCCGGATAAGTCAGTATTGAAGTACGGTAGCGACCATCGATAGTGAATCCGTCGTTTCCTCGATCAAACCAGAAGTCGTTATAGGAACCGATGTTGCCCCCTGCTTCTGGAGCACTTCGTTCAGGATCGCTGGGATCGGCATCGTTAGCGCGAATTCCCATTTCTCGATCCCGCAGAGCTTGCACCTCATCGTCTGTCAAATAGAGGCGATCACCATATGCTGTTGGCCGTTGAAACGGTGTAAGACTCGAGATGTCGTAGTGACCATTAAAGTCTGGTCTGCCAGATGCGGTTCTGGGAAAGTCATCTTGTGCAGCAAGATACGCAGGCGCAAGTAGCAAAGGAATAGCAGTAAAAATAAGTCTTAATGTGGTCTTCATGTTTGCCTCCTGGGGAAGGACTGGTGGGACCGTAGAAACTGGATACCGCGCTGTTTGTATACAGTACCAATGCTTGTACTACTGACTGATGATCGAGTTTAACACAAGCGCAATTCGCTTCTGAATCTTTTTAGCTACCCCCAAATAATTGAATTCAGTACACTGTGCGATCTTTATCAGACAAGGAGGAATTGGAGTGATTTCGGTTAAAAGACTGAATATTGAAGATGCACGGCTACTAATAGAGGGAGCTCGCAAAAAAGCGGAAGAAATTGGTGTGCCAATGTGCATTGCGGTAACAGATGATTCGGGAAACCTTGTGGCGTTCGAGCGCATGGATGGCGGCAAAGCTCACAGCATCCAGGTTGCACAGGATAAAGCCTTTACCGCAGGTTCTGCCCGCAAAGCTACCCATGAATACAACGCAGTAAATACACCTGGAAGTTTAGCCTTTGGAATTCACACTGAAGCTGGCGGTCGAATCAGCACGGTCGGCGGTGGACTTCCGGTGATGGTTGACGGTGACTGCGTCGGCGGTATTGGCGCGAGTTCAGGAAGCCCGCAACAGGATATGGATGTCTCACAAGCCGGTCTCGATCATTTCCTGGCATCTCTTTAACTCAGCTACTAATAAGTCAGTAGTCATACACAAGAATGACTGTTATGAAACCATTGTGGAGCCCCCCTGCCGATCAGAGTTCGGCAATGCAAGAGTTCTTGCTAACGGTCAATTCTAATTTCAATCTACAACTTGAAAACTACCATGAATTATGGGATTGGTCTGTTGAAGACGTTGAGCGATTTTGGAAGTTCTGGTGGCAACAGGCGAATCTTATCGCCAGCAAACAACCCAGTTCCTTTCTGGAGCACAAGGGATCATTCGAATCCGATATCTGGTTTTCCGGTGCACGATTGAATTTCGCAGAAAACCTCCTGCGCTTTCGTGACGAGGCGACTGCAATCATCTTTCGTGGCGAAGACGGAAGTCGCGAAGTACTTAGCTACAAGGACCTCTTTGAAAAATGCTCCCGAGTCGCAGGTGAATTACAAAAATTGGGGATTGGTCCTGGCGATCGGGTTGCGGCAGTTATGCCTAACCGTCCCGAAACCATTATTGCCATGTTGGCCACGAGCTGGCTGGGCGCGACCTGGTCCAGTTGTTCCCCGGATTTTGGTACCGATGGCATCCTGGAGCGCTTCGAACAAATCGAACCTAAACTGCTAATCGCCATTGATGGTTACCAGTTTAAAGGCAAGACGATCTCAGTTTGCGAAAAGGTGGATGCGATACGCAGGAAGCTTGCCTGTGACTGTGTACTGGTAGATTGGCAACATTGTGGAGTCATAGAAAACACGATTCCCTGGCAACAGCTAGTGCAGAATCCAGATCCTGCTCCAGATTTTTATCAAGTAGATTTCAACGACCCGCTGTACATCCTGTTTTCATCTGGTACCACCGGCAAACCAAAATGCATAGTTCACGGCGTGGGCGGCACCCTGCTGCAGCATGTAAAAGAACATCGCTTGCACACAGATATCCACAGGGATGATGTGCTCTTCTATTTCACCACCTGCGGCTGGATGATGTGGAACTGGCTGGTTTCCGGATTGGCCAGTGGTTGTAGCTTGCTGCTCTTCGATGGTAATCCATTTTTCCCCGAAGCAGATGCCCTGATTCGAATTGCGGAGGAAGAAGGTGTCACTGTATTCGGCACGTCCGCCAAATATCTTTCAGCCCTACAGAAAGAAGAAGTTAAACCTGTTGGACAATTTCCGCTGACAAAGCTAAGAACTGTTTTATCTACCGGTTCGCCTTTAGTACCGGAATCCTTCGATTACATTTACGGCGAATTTAAAACTGACGTGCAGTTGTGTTCAATTTCCGGCGGCACCGATATTGTTTCCTGTTTTGCACTGGGTTGCCCTATTCTGCCGGTATATAGAGGTGAACTACAGTGTCGCGGCCTGGGTATGGCGGTGGAAGTCTGGGATAAGAATGGAGAAGCGATAAAAAACGAGGCAGGTGAACTGGTCTGCACACAAGCCTTTCCTTCCAAACCAGTGTACTTCTGGAACGATCCAACTGGAGAACGCTACCACAAGGCTTACTTTAATCGTTTCAGTAATACCTGGTGCCACGGCGACTGGGCTGAACTGACTGACAATAATGGACTAATTATTACCGGGCGCAGTGATGCAGTGCTGAATCCAGGAGGTGTGCGTATCGGCACGGCGGAAATTTATCGCCAGGTTGAGCGCATCCCACAAGTTCTTGAGTCCATTGCAGTTGGACAGGAATGGAACGACGATGTCCGTATTGTACTGTTCGTTACCCTAAGATCAGGGGAAGAATTAACCGCAGCACTTCAAGACGAGATTAAGCAAACGGTAAAACTCAATGCGAGCCCGCGACATGTGCCAGCAAAAATTCTGCAGGTAAATGACATTCCCAGAACCAGGAGTGGAAAAATTACCGAGCTTGCTGTCAGGGATATTATTAACAATCGCCAAATCGCAAACACCGAAGCCCTGGCGAATCCTGAAGCTTTACAAGAATTCAAAGAGCGCAAGGAATTAGCCGACTAAAACTTGCGCCAAAGCCAAAATTCATTATGGTGATAGCTTATGCTCAACACCAAACCACTTATAAGCAGGCTTTTTCGTACGTTCGTACTACTGGTTAGCGGGATAGGCATTGTTTCCTGTTCGGGATTGAATTATGTAGACATTCAATCCACCAACCAGAACAGCCGGGTAAACTACCTGGTCATCCACGCTACTTCAGAGCTCTTCGACGAATCCCTTAGATTGCTGAGCACCCGCAATCCCGGTCCTGTGAGCTCTCACTATTTAGTACCGTTTTTAGAGGATCCCACTTACCCGAGAAACCGCCTAAGGGTATACAGACTGGTAGACGAAAACCGGCGAGCCTGGCACGCAGGAATCAGTCAATGGGGCAACGAATCATCCCTAAACGATCGGTCTATCGGCATTGAAGTTGTTAATGATTTCAAATGTTCGGAATTGGAAACATTCATCGACGAAGAAGTGATGATTGAGCTGGAATGCGATTTCCCCAGCTACCCTGAAGAGCAGATAGATATTCTTGCCCAATTAGTACTTAAAATCCTGGAGCGACACCCGGGTATTGATCCAGTCGATGTGGTTGCCCACTCCGACGTCGCTCCGAATCGAAAATCCGATCCTGGTCCTGAATTTCCCTGGCAACAGCTTTATGAAAGAGGCATCGGCGCCTGGTATGACTCTGATACTGTGTTGCGCTACTCACTTAAACTGGAACGAAATAAACCAGGTATCCAGGAATTACAGTGCGCCTTATCAGTTTACGGCTATCCCATAGAAATTTCCGGCGTTCATGACTTGCAAAGCCAGTTCGCCTTTCGCGCTTTTCAACTCCACTTCAGGCCTGCCGACTATAGCGGCACGGTCGACACAGAGACAGCCGCGATACTGTACGCGCTTAATGAAAAGTATCGCGGCAATAATGCAGGGCTCTGCACTGAATTCGGGGAAAGCTAATACTCACTTGTGCGAAAGCGCACTTCAAGGTAACCGACCACACCTTCAACCGCAGTGTATTGATGAGGTGTACCCCGGGGAATAAGCACCAGGTCACCAACTGTTACTCGTTGCGAATAGCCTCCCTCAATGCTTGCCGGACCTCCAACTTGAGGTCGAACCGCAACACCACCAGTAGTTAAAGTTCCCGCCCCTTCCACGATGTAATGGAGCTCTGTTCCATCGGGGTGAACTATTGCTCCTGCCGGCGCGTTGCGTCGAATCATATGAATATTGTAATCCTCGCCGACACTGATTACCCCTATGCCCAAATTCGGACGCTCCAGGAGTGAAGCCGCAAGGTCGGTGCCGATATCATCAGAGGCAAAATAGGTGGCTGGCGGCATGGCATCTTGCGCCCACACTACAACGCTAATAGAAAAAACAATGGTGAAGCCGGCTAGAATTTTTTTCATAGTTGATTCCTGTGAACTGTCTTTTTGTGCCTATGCTCAGAAGCATAGAACCCCCAGGCTACAATGCCCAAGGCTTTATGCTGCTGCTGTGAATTATTCCCTGTATCGATCGAATAGAGTAACCTACTGCTCTACAGACTGACAAAACAATTGGATAGCATCATGAATTTGAATCGGGGCCTGTTGATATTATTAATCGCCAGCGCAATTCCATCCATAAGCGCACAGGGATCGGGCTGGGAGCAGCGAACAATCGATGGCCAACCTGATCTGCAGGGCGTTTGGGGAAATAACACCATAACTCCGGTTGAGCGCCCGGACAGGTTCGGTGAGCGCCAATACCTCACGGAGGAAGAGCAAAATTTACTGCGGAGGCGCATCAGCGAAATTAACGAAGAAGACGGTGATGCTCTTTTTGGCGATGGCGTTTTCGATGCGGCATTCTCTGGAGAAGTTGTCTCCTATGACCCCTCAACGGGAAACTATGACCAATCCTGGTTGGTAGAGCGCTCTATTCACAATAGAACCTCTCAGATTGTTGATCCCCCGAACGGTAAGTTCCCTCCGCGAGTAGAAGATTCCAGTGGATTGAATTTTAATCGACCACAGCGGGGTAACACCGCCCCTTCTTCCTGGACAGATTTAACGGTTGATGATCGATGCATCAGTTACGGCGCGCCGTATTTAAACGCCGGTTACAATAGCTACTGGCAAATAGTCCAATCAGAAAATCATGTGGTTATTATGCAGGAAATGATGCATGACGCTCGCATCGTGCCCTTAACAGAAAAGCCGGAACTGGATGAAAAAATACAGCTCTGGCATGGCGATTCAAGAGGGTATTTCGATGATGACACCCTGGTTGTTGAAACGACAAATTTTTCGGGCAAAAGCACATTCGGTCACAACCGCTCGCGAATGAATATAGAAAGGTTCACTCGCCTTAATGCAAACCAATTACTCTATCAGATTACAGTTGATCAGCCAGACACCTATAGCGCGCCCTACACTCGGGAGTTTATTATGGACTTCACTCCTGACCCGATTTACGAATACGCCTGCCATGAAGGCAATTACTCAATGGCGAATATCCTAAGAGGGGCGAGAGTCCAGGAAGGATCTATAGAGTGAGTGAATGAGCGAGTGAGTGAATGGCTGAAACTGGAGCCTTAATCGATAGTAGCTGCTTCTGGCTCTTCAGCGAGATTTAATGCTTCATCGATAAAACTTTCGAGACGATCTTCGTCTTCCGGTTTTAAGTGAATGAACTGGCAACGCAGAAATGACACATCTGTGTCTTTATCATTAATCATTCCAATGAGTTGAATTCCTGACTGCAATTCAAAATCTTTAGCAAAATCAATTTTACAAGCATCGATCAATTCCGGATTACGCAGTTCTTTTTCCAGGTTCTGTTCAACCCTGAACCTGGCACCGGAAGATGACACATCCATAACTGTCCCTTCGACAATCGCACCATTCACCATATACAAGGTGACAGGCACCCGCATAATCGTCTCCAGATTGACGCGCAGGGTTTTTCGGAGCTGAGTGCAGGCGACCTTCTAGGGAAGCTCGAAATGATAGTTGCTGTTGATCTTGGAGTCAGCGCCTCCGCTTGAATCTGTCATGCGGGATTGGAAAACGACAGATAGCCCACCACTCTGGCCTCTGAACATTAAGGTTTCACCAGGATTAAACTCGGTATTTCCCGATTCCACGGTAAAGGAGAATAATCCCTCTTCTGGATGAACAGACAACAACCTGATGGAATTGGTGATGATTCGACTTTTTACCTTCTTGACGAAGGAGTACGACCACTGCTGGGCAATGCCTACTTTCAGCAGCTGAATAATTTTCTGTCGATGAATGATGTCTCCATCCGTCAGATTGAGTGAATTTAAATCGTCGTTTTTCATCTTTGTTCCTAATATAAACTACTCCATTTCTCTCATATACAGGAGCAGAAGACCAGAATACAAAAACTACTTTTCAGAAATAGTTCACAATTTCTCTCAAAATAATTCAAAGCGCCAATTTCACTGGCCAGGTATCGTGAGTTTGAACAAAAAGCTGTAAGAAAATCTCCAAAAATAGGAGTCAAATCTACTTACTATGACTATAAGAATAGGACGAAACCCCGGAGATACAATCGCCATCGCTAACAAGTTTGCTCAAATTATTTCTGCCTGTAGGCATATACCGTCTATTCAGGGCCTCGTTCTTGTAGAGGCCTCCATATTGCGTCGTACAGGCTATGCTCCGACGATACGAAATCGCGCCTGTCAGCAGATTCGAATCAGCTTCCTGGATTACAATTCCCCTGGATTAACCTCAGTTAGCTGGGATTTTTTGCCCAGCGGACCTTTTACAAAGGTATTGAATGAAATACTTATCCGCTCACTCTCTGTGGCATTGCGATCAACATCGTGCAAAAGTACAGACGGAAACAGAATGAGCAGGCCTTTCTCTGGAATAAACCACCTGACACCAGTGTTGTATTCATTGAATGCTTCGAATTCCAGATCCAATGGCAGTAAATCATTACTCCGGTGAAACCTGATGGGCGGCAATCCATCTCCCTGCTCACCCGATACGAAGAAAACACCACTGATTAGACTATTAGGGTGTTTATGCATGGGATGAAATTCATTGGTATTGGATTTATTTACCCAGGACTGGGTGATCGCTATCTCGTTCTTCGATTTTAGCTGCAGGACATTCTTTTCATAGCATTCCAATTGTTCAGCAATAAAGCCCTTCAGGCTTTGAAGTTCATTACATTCCAGAATCCTGTCGTTTTCTGACATATTGTTTCCCAGATTTTTAGACATGCTTAATCCAGCAATAAACGATTCTTCTTGCTCAGAGAATTTGTATTTCTCAACACATAACATGACGGGATAAGAAAATAGGGGAAATATCGGATTCATGGTTTCAGTCTATTCAATAGCATCATTCGCGGATTCAAATTTGCCAAGTAGATCACAAAATTCTGCCTGAGTTAAAATAGTATTCGGAGAGCGATCCAAAACAGCGCATAAGAACTGAAGATAGCCTCACTAAGTCATGCTGTCTAGCAACGCTGGATATTCACTATTCATTTTTAGTTAAATATTTATTAATGTTTTCAAGTGCTTGCGGTCAAATATTTTTAGACCAAGGTCAATAATCACAACTGGTGTAGAGGAAGCAATGGGAATATTGTTTTGGCGCAAGAATAATCCTGCGATCGATGCATTTGCCCGCAAGGCGGCGGATGAACTTTTTAGCTACGTCAATCCAGAAGAGGCAGCGCGACATTTCTCCGGGGAAAAGGAGAAGAAGAAGAAAAAACAGCTAAACGTGGAGAAGCATCTACGGGGCATAATATTGCAGATGCATGATTTCAGTGTTGAAAAATCCCTCGGTGTCTATGGCAAAGCCAGGCTGCAAATGCAGTTCAGTGAGAGACTGGTGGAGTTGGGCTATGAGAACGCCGATGCGAGAAAAATTGTCGACACGATACTCTATCAGGCGCTTTCCTAGATCACTGGATGACTGAGCAATGGATCAGAAGGAGATAAACCGTCTTAGATCGCAAGTTCAACTGGCCTCTCAATACATAAAAAGCGGAAGGCGCGAGGAAGCTGGCGATATCTATGATGAAATTTCGGCAAGAGCCAGCTCTGATCCCCGCCTGAATGCAGACCTCGGCAATCTATGTACACATTTTGGTGCAAACGATAAAGCCATCCAACATTTCGAAATTTCAATTCAGCAAGAACCGTACAATCCCGAGTATTTAGCTCTCCTGGGAATCGCACTACTGAAAACCAGCGATTCTCCAATGGCAAGGGAATCCTTTTCCAAAGCCCTTGCTCTAAACAAGGATGAAACTGCTGCACTCTATGGCATGGGAATAATTTTATTTGGCGAGGGAAAATACCAGGAATCTATCGATTTTCTGCAACGGGTCTTAAAACACAGATCAAAAGATACGAATGTACTACGTAATTTGAGCGAAGCCTGGAAAAACCTAGGTGATTATGAAAAAGCACAGGAGTTTTTAGATAAGGCTATCAAACTAAATCCAAAGGACGAACAAGCGTTGACTGACCTTGGTACGCTCCTGGCTGAAACAGGACAGAACGATACTGCTCAAAAACACTATGAGCAAATGATTCGCAACAAAATAGGCGTCGGCACAGCTTATGCCAATATAGCGAGGCTGAAAAATTTCAGCTCAAAGGATCAGGTTTATATTGGCAAAGTAGCAAAAACATTAGACCAGGGCATGCCTCCTCAACAGCGTTACTTGATCCACTACGCACTTGCCAAAATGCATGATGATTGCCAGCAATACGATGACGCCTTCGACCAATTTAGAAAAGCGAACCTGCTGCAAAAAGAACCTTATGACAGCAAACATGATCTGAACTGGCAGAAGCTGGTAGCTAAAGCCTTCACCAGGAAATCTATCGACAAACTGGCCTCTATCGGACATGAGTCCGATTTACCTGTATTTATAATCGGCATGCCACGGTCCGGCACCACTCTGCTGGAGAGGATCATTGCCAGTCATGAACTGGCAGATGGTGCCGGCGAACTTCTGGAGATGCCCAATATCCTGCACCAGATAATAGATGAAAAGAATCCGGAAACGGCAAGCGCAATTGAGAACAGGCTACAAAAAGATGAGATGCGAAGTTATGCCGAACATTACCTGAGCGTTCTCTCGAAAAACAGGGAGGGAGCGAAAAGAGTGGTCGACAAGCTTCCTGGAAACTACATGAGTGTCGGGCTCATTGCTTCACTCTTTCCTAATTCAACGATCATAAACATTAATCGCAATCCGCTGGACACCTGCCTGTCTTGTTACTTCCAGGCATTCGAAGCGGTCAGATGGTCAAATGACCTGAAAGATATTGTAGCGACTTATCGTATTTACCGAGACTACCTGGAATACTGGAAATCCATTCTGCCTGCCGGACAAATCCTCGAAATCCAGTACAAGACTCTGGTCGAAAATAGCGCCGAGGAAAGCAAGAAAGTCCTGGAATTTTGCGGATTGGATTGGAACCCGGACATACTGGATTTTCATGAAAAAGAATCGACGATCCGCACTGCCAGTCGCTGGCAAGTCAGGCAACCCATCTACAAAAGTTCGTCAATGCGCTGGAAAAACTATGCACCATTCATTAACGATCTGGCCCAGGATTTAGCAAACTTTCTGGAAAGCGATCGGGAGCCTCTTAGTGAATTCGGTATCGAACTAAAAAAACCGAAGCGTTTTGGTCTGTTTTAAGTGGCTAACTTGCACAACTCAAAAACATTGATTTGACGGTGTCATTCCGGGAATCCTGAATCTGTTTGCGACGACATTCATTGGCACAGGTTAACCAATCCGCCTTGCGCGCGGCATTGGTAAAAGTCGGAAATTTCTTAATCAAGCCTTTACTACCCAGGTTATAAGCCATATCGATCAGGCCAAGCCGGGCCGCATCCGGATACTCATCGTATTTAGGAAAGTCCTGCCTTAATTTGGACTCGAATTTATCCAGGCGCACATCAAGCAGTTGGTTAATTTCATAGTCGCTTAGAATGAGCTGGGTGAATTGCTTGTAATATTTCGCAGGGCGGGGAGACTCCTGCTGACTGATCAGTTCAAATTCTTTTTCGATAGTCTCTGTCGATGCTTTTTCGCCAGTAGCTTCAATTTCAAATGACAATGCAGCCGCACTGGATGGCTTCTTTAGCATGTTCCCCACACCCACAGTGACTTTTTCAACTGTGTCTAAATACATGTGTGGTATGCAGCCTTCGCCTTCCTTGATCAGTTCCCGAACTTTATCTCTGAACTTTTCTGACAAACACCAATCCCCTTGTTGCACCAGGCAAGAAATTTACTCGCCAGGTATTTCTTTTTGTCTTACTCGTCGGATCCGTTTTGTTCCCTATGCTCTCTTTCCCTGACACGAGCCCCCATTAGAGTCGCAGACATGGCGTAATTGCCTTCGTGGCAGGCGTATTCATAAGGCACCTGGTCCGATCTTGGCCACACCATTTCTCCGGCATATCTGTCGGTGTAATCGACATCCTCAACATCAAAACCATAAATCAATCCACCACCCGGCTCAGGGGTGAATCTTTCGATAACAGTTTTCCCTTCTGAGGGCTGATAAGGCTGATCCATGAAATTGGTAGTCTCGACTACCAGAGTGTCTCCTTCCCACCGCCCGATGGAGTCACCGTCGAAGGTGGCCAGAACTTCAGAGTTATGTTCGTCACCAATGCGAATGATTCGAGCCCAGTGCATCCATTCGATATACAGCATTAAATAGTCATCGGTTTGCACAATCGTTTTCAGGTTATTGTAAACCCGCGGCGTTATAGGAATCGTCGCTGGCTGATGGTAGATACAGCGAACTGCAAGGGTTTGATTTTCCGGACCGTCATAGGGCTGATCTCCTGTTTCCAGCCACCAGGCGCCGTCTCTTTCCGGCCAGGCAAACTTTGGTGCTGCATCCGCTTTCGCCTGCCCTGCAGGTGTTCTGGCTGGCATACGGCCGTTTTCAGGATAAGTCAGGATAGAGGTGCGGTACTCGCCATCTATAACAAAACCATCGTTTCCACGATCGAACCAGAAATCATTATAGGAGCCGATATTACCCCCTGTTTCTGGTGCCTCACGATCTGGATCACTGGCAACGGCATCCCGTTCCCGGATTCCCATCTCGCGATCACGCAATGCCTGAACTTCTTCTTCATTCAAAAACTGACGATTCCCATAAGAGCTCGGCCTTTCGAATGGCGTCAGGGTTGAAATATCGTAATGGCCGCTAAAGTCAGGCTTTCCCGAAGGGGTCCGGGGATAATCCTGCTGACCATGTGCGAATAAAGGCATAATAAGTGGTATAGACAAGCTGACTGCAACTGCAATTTTTTTCATTGTTCCCTCCTGCTGAAGGATGTTGCTAATCCAAGTATTTTCTAGCTACTTTTGTAGTCTTGATTCCATTCTATAGCTTATCGCCTACTTACCCAAGAATTTTGAAACCATCAGGGTAGCTGATAGGCTTGTTTTCGCTGCAATAGCGGCTACTCATAATTTCTGCGATTCAGGCTGAACTGAACTTGAGCGACGACTTTTCAATAGCGGTAATAATTCCAACTTATAACCGAAAAGAGCTTTTATGCAGAGCCATAGACTCTGTGCTTGCGCAAACTTACCGGGCACAGGAGATTATTGTTGTTGATGATGGCTCTAGTGACGGAACCAATTCACACATTCAAAATAACTATCCGGAAGTAAACTACACCTATCACGACAATCGCGGAGTGAGTTATTCGCGCAATCAAGGCGTAAAGACCTGTAAAAGTAACTGGATCGCCTTTCTTGATAATGACGATAGTTGGCTCCCGAAAAAGCTTGCAATGCAGGTGGCAGCACTGCGTGAAAATCCTAGCTATCAACTCTGTCACACTGAAGAAATCTGGATTAGAAATGGAGTGCGCGTTAATGCGATGAACAAACACCAGAAGTGTGGCGGCGACATTTATCTCGATTGCCTGAAACTCTGCGTGATTTCTCCTTCTTCCGTTTTAATGTCCAGGGATCTATTCGAGAAGATGGGAGGATTCGATGAATCGCTTCCTGCCTGTGAAGACTACGATTTATGGCTACGGATTTGTGCGAAGCATGAAGTATTGTTTCTTGAAAAAGCTCTGCTTACAAAATATGGCGGTCATGATGACCAGCTATCCAGGAAGTACTGGGGCATGGACAGGTTCAGAGTCTACGCATTAGAAAAAATACTGGATTCAGGATCATTGAACGAAACAAAGTGGGAGGCAACCAGAGCAATGCTTTTCACCAAAACCAATATCCTGATGAATGGCGCGAAGAAACGAAAGAACCAGGAACTAATCGGCAGGTACAAAAAATTACAAAAGAAATACAGCTAAACTATTTGTGATTAGCAAACACCTGCGTCATTTTGATATCTAACGCGGTGGAGATGGCAGTATTTTCCCCAGTTTCAGGATCGGGGTGAGCATCGGCAAGTCGGCGCAGAGCCTTGTACAGCGATATACCGGAGATTTGCCCGTTGCTCAGGTGGTGCGTGGAATCGTTACGAATCAACTGGTAATACCAGGTATCTACATCGGCATAGCCCGCCAGCAATCCGGTGGCATTCTGCTCGGTTAAATTCAGTTGCAGACGAGCATCTTTAAATTGATGAATAGAAGGTACGCTGAGATTCATCCACGGAACCACCAGGTCGCCGATTGGATCTGTAGTTAGAACTCCGTTTTCAATTCTACCTGAAGTTTCTCTAACAAGGCTCGATCCCCATCGATGATCAATACGCTGAGTACCACCTGCCATAACTTTCTGACCGGTTGCGTCGGTAAGTAGTCGGTCCATACCGCGGTACCAGGTAACGGTTAGCTCTTCATCATTTTCCAGATCGTCAACACCGCTTAACTCAATCATCATACGGTTATAGCGGCGATCGAGAATCGCTTTGTTCTGAAAAATATACTCAACGCCGTCCGGACCGCGAAAACCAATAATACAACCAATCGCACGGTAAACTTCATTGTCAATACCTGGAGTACCATCTGGATGGACAAAGTCATTTGGACCAACTTTGCCATCGAGATTTAGCCCCCAGGATAATCCCCCTTCCACTTCCAGGAATTCGAAACCATCGGGCTCTGTGTTTGGATGCCAGGTTTCGATTTCCTGTTTTAATTGCGTCTCTTCAATGGAAAGAAATTCATGAGCCGGGAATAATTGTTCGAACTGCTCCCTGGGGCCGTCATTAAATCCACGAGGACATTCTTCGACAGTCTCTGTCTGATAAACCGACCAGAATAAATCGGTCATGACATAGCCGATTCGGCCGTCTTTGAGCACGCTGTTTTGGGCGAAGCTATTCGTGCTACCAAAAACGAAAGCTCCGAGGACAAAAATAGAAAGCGGCATACGACGAATAATACGAACCATCATAATATCCCTCCCATAAAATCATCCCTTAACCAGAAGGCGCGTAACCCATTACGTTTTCCTCGCCATTCTCCGATGCCGCCACCGTGAACATCCCCGGGGGCTTTATCCAATCCATAACCATAAATCGGTCGATCCCGGTAAGTCCAGACACGCAGGACACCTTCATGCTCCGCGTTCACATAGCGTCCAGTGATTGGATCGATAGTCCTGATTCGCCAGGTTCGATTGGGACTCTCTTCGTTTTCACCAGCAATAACATAGGGCCAGTGTTCCAAGCATTTTTCCGGCTTACCTGCACCACACATGGCTAATCGATAGACCTGGGTGTCCGCTGGATGATCACAGCTCAGCTGATCCTGAGAATCATCGCCACAGAAATAACGATAAATTGTTCTTCCGTTAGCATCGGCTAATACATTTCCTGCAATGGATTGTTGCACTGTAAAACTGGCAGGTATTGCCGGCGCCTTTTGAGTGAATACATTATGCCAGCCAGGCTCATCACTGCCTTCCAGGCTCCAGGAACCTGTATCCAGCTCATGGGTGTAAAGTGGTTTGCCACGAAATACCCATTGTCTTTCACCAGGAGATCTTTCCAGCAAGGACCACTCCCCCTGTTCGCTGGCCAGAGCTGGCGCCAGTACCGGATTCCAATTTGTCAGGCAGTCTCCTGCGCAGGCAACTGTAGTCGCACTATCCCCTTCATAGCTGTAGACGGACTCATTGGTATTGGTGGTTAATATCCGCCCAATCGAAGTTGATTTAATGGCAAATCCTGGCGGCAACATGGAAGGCGGAACTAGAGGAATCCGGTAAGCTGGTGAGTCGCCCCTGGAATTGCGCGTCGTGCCTCCCAGAACATCGCCTTGCTGAGAATCTCGTACCGAGGTGTATAAAGGTTGTTCATCATATGCCCATTGTAAGCTGCCATCCCTGCGCTCAAGGATTGTCCATTTCCCAATTGCTTCATCTGCAGCGTCGGCATAAACCGGTGGCCAAAGATCTACACAGCTTGGTCGTTCATCCAGTTCGGGCAACTTGATGCCAGCCGGATAAGGGCTCATTAAACCGGCTGTTACCTCTAATACTTCGTCGTAACATCCGGGGATACCCGGAGTTTCACCACTGTAACCATTTCTTAATATTCTTAATGGCCACTTATATAAGGTCATACCATTTGCATCTGCAAATACCGGCCCTTCTAACTCAGAGACAATAACTTGAAAACCAGTAGGCATTGGCACTTCCCGGTAGATTTCAGTGTCCGCTGCCAATATTGAACAGGACCAGAGAATGCCTGTTAGTGAAAGCAGGCAGTAATGAAGAGTTGTTCCAGATTTAAACCAGGATTTCACCGATCTCACTCGAGGTGGTATTGCTCTTGTCGCCCCAGGATTCTATATCGAGTCCCATTAGGCGCTGGGCAGTGTAACCAAGTCGGCAACCTGGTGAACCACCGCCATCAATATGCAATCCAGTTTTGACTCTGCCCCCTGCTGTTCCGGCGCTAAACATCGGAATGCCATCGATAGCATGGAGCTTGGCAAATGATTGATCGGTTGTTGCGTAGATAAAACTATTGTCTAGTAGAGAGCCATCGCCTTCTTTAAAATTGGCCAGCGCATTTACATAGTATGCCCACTCGTCCATGGCACGACGGGTAAACCAGGAAACATTTGGCTGATAGCCAAGTTCTAAATCAACTGCTTCTTCATGGGTAGCGGTGTGATGAGGCTTGTCATAGCCTGGTTTGATGGTTGCCGAGAAAGCCGACGCATAAAACATGTTGAACACACGAGTCTGGTCACAGGCTACTGCCATCAACATTAAATCAGTCATCATGCGATGGCGCTTGGCCACGAGATCTGCATCCAGACCGGTTGGTAAATTTTCAGGTTCTTGCAGCACGACGCAGGCTTCTCGAGGATCCGGTTTACTAAGTTGCAGATCGAATCGACGTTCGAGATCCCGTAAGCCGGTAAAGTACTGATCCAGGCGCGCACGATCATCGGCACCTACGGATTGCTCTAATTTTTTAGCGTCTTCCTGGACAGCGGTAAGAGCACTCTTGCGCACCATTACTTTTGGATCGGGAGTGAAGGTTTCGGCGTTTGGATCCTGGAAGCCTGCACCAAACAAGCGCTGATAGAATCTCAATGGTGACCATTCCGGGGCATTAACAGAGTTACCACCTTCGTAACTAAAACTGTTACGTACATCGCCGGTTGCCGTTGCACTTAAACTGCGAAAACGCGTCGCGTTTCCAATCTGACGCGCAACGGAAACATCGATAGTCTCCCCCGGCCGATTCTCCGAAGTCATGGGGGCGATACCGGAACGTAAAACTACCCAGCCTGAGTGATGGCAGAGGTTTGGTGCATCGTCTTTAAAAACATGAAAATTGGTATAGAGATTAATGTGCTCCTGCACCGGGGCTAAAGCCGCAATCTCTTCCGGTAAATCGAAGTTTGGACCGGTTTTCTTTGGCACAAAGATCGATTCCGACATGCCCAGCCCCCAGGACCAGGTGCCGAAACGCTGCGGTATTGGCGTGCCATCGGCATAAGCAGTCCCATTGTCGTTCAGGAAAACGTCAAGCAGAGGCAGGCCCACGGTTATTACGCCACCATTAAGGGCACCTTTCAGAAATTTGCGTCGATTGATCTTGGTCATCTTGCTATCTCTGGGACTGTGAACTGAAGACTGGATCCACCAACCTGAAAGGCTGTGAATCTGAGCCATCTGGGCCTATTTTACCCTGAGAATCCTCGATTCTCACAGCGGAAAAGGCCTGGCTCAGGGCCAAATCACGCAATAACGCGCTTAATCTGTAATTGCTGGCTACGAAGCGATCCTCCAGCCAGCGCACCGTGGCCAGGTCGTATCGAGGCGAGACTGGACCACCAGTTCCATAGGCAAATAGCCTGTTTACCAGGCAACTGTGCAATTTCGGGTGATCCCGGACCGCAGCTGCGAGACCACTAATATCAGTATAAAATACCCCATCCAGCTCTCCACTAATATCGAGCTCAGCCCCATTTTCAGTTTCCCGAAAGCGCCCGGCACCGTCGAAATTCTCCAGGGATAAGCCCATAGGATCGGTAATTAAATGGCAGCCGGCACAGGAAGGATTGGTGTTGTGTACTTCCAGTCTGTCTCGAGCCGTGACCGCATCTTCAGCCTCTTCCAACAAGGAGAAATCCACATTGGGTGGCGGATCCGGTACTAATTGACAGAGGAAACGTTCCCGCAGAGCCTGACCCCTCAGGGTAGGCGAACTTCGAACTGCGTGGGAATTAGCTGCTAAAAAACTAATGTGGGTGAGTAATCCAACCCGAGGACTGGTTTCCGGAAACTCGTAATCGGTCCAGCCATTGCCGGTGGGAATACCATAAACCACACCCAGGGCTGGAGACATGAACGTCTTGCGGGTAACAAACAGATCGCGGTAATCAGCATCCTGGGTAATCACATGATCAATGATTGTGCGCAAAGTTTGTTCCCGGGCTTCTCTCAGGGTGGAGCCAGTCACCATGGGATAAACATTTGGATCCTTTGCGAGACTGTTGAATTCATCAAAGCCCAACATGTCATCAAAGAAAGCCCGCATACCATTGACCAGCCTGTTACTGGCAATCATTCGATCGACCTGTGCGACCAATCCTGCTTCTGAAAAAAGTTCTCCCGAATCTGCAGCGGCTAATAAAGCTGCATCCGGCGGTCCATTCCAGAGAAAGAAACTCAAGCGTGAAGCAAGGGAGTATGCCGTTAGTCTTTCATAACCAGGCCTGTCCGGATCTGCTTCCTGTTCATCGACGATAAAAACAAATTCAGGGCTTATAAGTATCGATTCCAGTGCCAGGGCTAATCCGATATAAAAATCTTCGGTTTGTTCGGCAGCATAATTGGCTATATCCACCAGCTCTGACAGCCGTGAATCACTAAGGGGCTGACGATTCAGTAGTTGGCCGCTGGCCTGCAGAAAAAGGCCAGCGCAAGTTCCGTCTGGTCCGTCTTCGGCTTCCGGTCTACAGGGAATCAGAAAATCCCGGTGATCTTCATCAACAACTCTTGCTGCAATGGAAGTGGCAGTTTGTTGTATTTGTGAAATCTGGTCCGAGGTGACACCGACATAGGCCGCACCCGAGGAAAGCAATCCATCGGTGCGAGTCATGGGCGGGATTGGTGGTAAGACGCTATTGGCAATGTCTTCTCCAAACACTGCCGCGATTGTGTTTGTGTATTGTTCGCCGGTGAGCAATCGAGTACGAGTTGCGGAAGCACTCTCTTCCGGCTCTCCTGGATCAGTTGCTTCAGGCGCACAGGCGCTCACCAGCATTGCAAATCCCAGAGTGCAAATAACAGTTTTAGTTCTTGCTTGTTTGGATTGAATTTGAATCAATCTTCTTACTCTCGATACTGCTCTTTCTTATTTATATAGTGTAATTCACTTTATACATCGGACTTAAAGTGACAATTTAAAGATCTCTTTCCAATTATAACCAGCCGGCACCAAGTATTCGCGCTCAATTGACCGTACCTAGCGCTGAGCTGCCACCTGCTCGGGAGTGACCATGCCGGCCGCATTATCCCAGGAATTTCTTATAAAACTGGCAACTGCAGCAATTTCCTCATTACTGAGGATGTATTGAAATTCTTCCATGGGATCCAACCATCGCGGCGCCAGGGGTAGGCCCGGTAACTCCGGACCGTGCAAGATCGCATTTATCATCGACGCCGGATTGTCTGCCTGCACCACCAGGCTACCTCTATTGAGTTTTGGTGCCATTTCAGGATCACCCTCTCCTGTAGGCAGATGACAGGTGCCACAGTGGAGATTATAAATTGTGCGACCGTTCCCCATTAATTGCGAATCGGGAGCAATGCCATCTGCTTCCGCGATTTCCGGCAGATCCTTCAAATAAACAGAAATTGAATCAATATCGGATTGAGTGAGAAATCGTGTGCTATTCATGATTACCTCATTCATTGGCCCAAAGGATTCTATGAATTCGTTACGGGCAGTCTTCAGATAATCTGCAATGTGTTGTCGGGACCAGAGACCAAGCCCGCGAGAGCTTGAAGTCAGGTTAGGTGCTACCCAGGTTTTATATTCACCGCTTCTAACCCGATCGAGATATTCACCACCGGCCATGAACAAATGCTCCTGTTCCCCCCCCAAAAAATTACGGGGAGTATGGCAGGCACTGCAATGGGCGAGGGCTTCAACTAAATACGCTCCCCTGTTCCATTGCCCTGATTCATCTGCATCATTCTCGTAAACACCGGAATCGAAAAAGAGAAACTTCCAGAATGCCATCAGGTAACGCTGGCTATAAGGAAATGCCAGCTGGTTTTCTGGCGGCGAATAATTGCTGCCGGGAATACTGTTTAGGTAGGCAAATATGGCGGCCAGATCGGCATTCGATATCCGGGTAAAAGACGGATAGGGAAACGCTGGATAGAGATGCTCTCCATTCGGGCGTAAGCCGTGGCGCATGGAATTAAGAAAGTCCCAGTCTGACCAACTGCCGATGCCATTAACTACGTCAGGTGTAATATTGGTGGAATAGATAGTGCCAAAGGGGGTTTCGAAGGCCAGCCCGCCCGCCATGTACTCTCCACTAGCGGTGGTATGGCAACTTGCACAATTACCCGCAACCGCCAGGTATTCTCCCCGAGCAATTAACTCCGCCTCACTGAGTTCGGTGATAGCAATAGGTCCATCACCACTCTCGCTATTGCTGGATAACAAAATAAACCCTGCCAGCAGCACGAGAAGCACTGCGACCAAAAGCAGGAATTGGCGCAAGGAAATAGACAAGTTAAATGCTCAGATAGATAAAGTTCGAGTAGTCAAAACGAAGGTCTGAATTGAGTGCGTGCACTAATACTGATGTCTGTTGTTACCGCGGCGGCCTAATCCTAGCTCAGGCGACATCGAAATAGTACTGTCAACGTCACCGCTAAACCATTTATTTGCTAACTTTAGCCGAATATGACGATTTTTAAGGATTTCCATGCTTATCAGCTTAGGATTAGCGCCTAATTAAGGTAGCATCTTCCGTCGACGCAATCAGTGAGGACCCAATATTGAAACTCAGTATCCCGGGATTTTTCCGAATCAACCTGGCCCTGTTAAGTTTACTCTTGGGAAGCCAAACCCTGCATGCCCAAAGTAGTTTTAGCGATGAAGATTTGTTGAACCTGGAATCACCTATCGCTGCGGGACAATCCTATTGGCTTGAAGAGTTAACCTTTATCGAGATCAGGGATTTGATCGCTAACGGAACTACCACTGTCATTATCCCAACCGGCGGGATTGAAGAGAACGGTCCCTACCTGGCAACCGGTAAGCATAATTTAATACTGGAAGCCACCTGCCCGGTTATCGCAGAAAAACTTGGTGATGCTCTCTGCGCACCAATCGTTAAATTTGTTCCGGAAGGGAATATTGAACCACCTTCAGGCCCAATGAAATTTCCCGGGACTATAAGCCTCAGTGCAGCCACATACGAAGCTTTGCTTACGGATATTGCTGCCAGCCTGCGCCAGGCAGGCTTTAAAAATGTAGTTCTCATTGGTGATAGCGGCGGCAATCAGAGAGGCATGGCCAATGTCGCCGCAGCGCTGTCTGAAAGTTGGCAAGTGTCGGAAACGGAAATCCATTATGTTGCGGAATTTTATAACCCCGGTTGGGTAGAAACAGAGCAATTCACTGAACGAGAATTGGGTATCGCGCAATCTACTCTTGATGGTTACCACGATGATATCTGGGTAACCGCCATGATGATGGTTACCGATCCTGAACAGGTGAGATACGAGCAAAGAGTTGCGGCAGGACTGGATTCAATTAATGGCGTTTCAATTTCACCACTGACAGAAGCAATAGAACTTGGCAGAAAAATGATCGAGTTTCGCGCCGAATTCACTGCCGACGCAATTCGAAGTACGATTAGTGCAAACAATTAACACTGGCAGTTTAAAGGTAGAGGCAATGAAAAAGTTTTACAGCGTATTGGTACTGACCCTGACCACGGCTTGTTTATCAAACTTAACGATTGGTGCCGAAGCTGATTCCGATAAATCTGCAGAAATTCCCGAACCAACATTATTCACCTCTGAACACTCCAATCGTTTTAACGGAGAGCGCATCGATTATCGAGCCATCGCCGGCGAAACCTATATTCGTGATATCGATGGCAAGCCTAAAGCCTCCATCTTTACTTTTGCTTACCTGAAAACCAATCTTGCAGAGGGCGAAATTAGACCGGTTACCTTTGTCTGGAATGGTGGCCCGGGCTCAGCTTCCGTTTGGTTGCATATGGGCAGTTATGGTCCGAAAAGAATCGTTGTGCCCTCCGATGGCGAACACGCTGGCTTGCCTCCCTACCCCGTCCTGGATGCGCCGGAAACCATTCTCGATGTTACTGACCTGGTATTTATCGATCCTGTCGGCACCGGCTTTTCCCGCGCGCTCGGCGACTATGAAGGCAAAGACTTCTGGGGTCTAAATGAAGATGCCGATTCCATGGCACTGTTTATTCGCACCTGGATTACGGAGCAAGGGCGCTGGAATTCTCCAAAATTCCTGTTAGGCGAAAGCTTTGGAACAACCCGGGCCGCAGCGGTAGCGAAAATCATGGAAGGCGAAATGAATATCAGCCTTAACGGCATTCTGTTTGTGTCTCAGGCGCTGGACTACCAGGGTTCTACTCCTTATGTGAGAGACAATATCGTATCCCATATCACCTACGTTCCCACTATGGCGGCTACGGCCCTGTACCACGGCAAAGTCCAACCTCCGCCGGAAAGCCAGGAAGTCTTCTTACGCCAGGCCAGAGACTTTGCGGTCAATGAATACCTACCAGCCCTGTTCAAAGGCAATAACATCGATCAGGAAGAGTACCGTGCGGTGCGTGATCGTCTGGCCTACTTCACCGGGCTCAGTACCGACTACATCGACCGGGCAAATCTGCGTGTGCAGGGAACACGATTCACAAAAGAATTATTAAGAGACCAGGGTTTAGCCGTTGGTCGTTCGGATTCTCGTTATACGCAGGACCAGATCGATGACCTGGCCACAGAGAATGAAAGAGATCCCGCCTCCGATGGCATATCCAGCGCCTACAAGGCGTCTCTCATGGCATACATGCGAGATGAACTCGGGGTGGATTGGGAGAGAGCCTATCTTGCGCCGGCAGATCCTGAGCTCAGCGCCAATTGGAATTGGCGAACCGTGCCAGGTGGCTCTTTTTGGGAACCGGCTTATGTAAATACAGCCCATAATTTGTCCGAAGCATTAAGAATAAATCCTTATCTAAAAGTATTCGTTGCTTCAGGATACTTCGATATGACGACGCCATTCTTCGATGCGGAATACACTCTGAATCGTCATGATATTCGCGCTGAACAAATTCAGTACGAGTACTACCAGGGTGGGCATATGATGTACGTTAACGAACCTTCGAGAATTCAGCTCCTTGAAGATACACGGGACTTTATCCAGGCACAGCTGCCAACTCGATAAGCTTCTAGTCCAGGTCAAAGACCTCATCAATTTGCGTGGTTTCGGAACCTGAATTAGTAACCCGCACATAAGGCCAGGGGCTATTGAGGTAGGGAACGTCCCGATCAGTCGCAATGGCCTCATCGAGGAAACAGGCTTCCCAGGATTGTTGATCGTTACTTAGCTCGATTGTAAGTGATTGGGAATTGCCGGACTGGTTTACCCGCAGGTCCGCCTTATAACCATGGTCTTCTATGCGATGCGATCCGAAGTCCACGATCAAACTACCACCCGGGGCGAGTGCAGTTTCTTGATTAGCTGTATCACCCAGGGATGTATGCCGACCTGTCGATTGAGGATCCCTGTTCCTGCCTTGCAGGAATGATGACCATAAAGAAAAAATAAGGTTACACATGACTACCAGCATCACAATTTCTGTCATGAATAACAGCAAACTTTCCAGAACCAATGCATATTCCGTAGGTGTGAAATTCCCCGACACGATGGATAAGGCCGCTTGTGCCAGAGCGTACAAATTCGCTGCTACAGTTAATACGACGGCGGCCCAATATCCATTAGCGGGCAGTGTGTGGCGAGAAAGTTTTACCGCCAGGTAGATAAATACCACCATCAAGTTGCCTGCGCCGATCAGGAACCAGGTTCCAGCGCCAATAGAAAGCACTTAGGACCGATCAGGTGAAACATAGCCGACGCAACCAGCATTGCGAGCAAAATCCAGAGAAAAATCTCGGAGTTCCAATGAATTTCTACATTTGGTCGTCGCGAGCCCAGCCATCCATTGTAGTAAGCCAACATGGAAGCATAGAGCCCTCCTGTCAAAAGGAGTGTGAGGTAAAAGAGTTCAGCGGGAGTTGTTATAGTGCCCACTTCTAGCGGCATTATTGCTAATTCTTATTGCAGGGTGATCGCTACCTACTATATCGGTTGTCATCCCCAAAATTCACAACAATTTAACCGGGTTTGCATCTTGCATCTCGATGTTCAGACAGAACAGCAGTGAATACGCAAGAGTATAAAGGGATTAAGAAGTAGACAACACGCAACTGTGTCTATTCGTCCGTGTACTTGACCTCAAGCCGATTGAGCAGGAATACCGAACCCATCACGGTGAGACAACACAGCCCGAACATACCAAGTATAGAAACCCACACAGGTGGTGGTGCCACGATAACAGCCAGTGGACCCTCATCCAGAGGAATAGGCAGCAAGCCTTTCAAGTAGAAAATAATGCTAAATACTTTTAGCGCTGGCGGAAGAATGAAGTGAATCGTTTCCCAGCCGGCAATAAGAATAAGCGGAACCAGTGGATTACGAAACAACAAACCAGTGGCCATAAACACCGAACCGTAACCCATGCAGGCAAGACAAATAATGCCCAGATACTGACCCATTTGTTGCAAGGCAATGCCATTGGTTATGTCGGTAACTAATTGATCAACCCCAAAAGGAAGGTACAGAAAAAAGAAACAGGCCAGAGTACTGAAGCCGAAAAGTATGACGCCACTAGACAGGCCTGCCACATACTTCGCAATCACTAACACTTCCCTGCGTACCGGTGTTAGCACATAGTAATGCATGCTGCGATCGAGAATCTCACCGCGAAAGAGCGTGGTGAAGATCGCTGCCGATCCGAGAAAGACTACTCCACCTAAAATGAAAGCCGTAAAAATCTGGCCAAAAATCTCTCTGGCGACCTCAATAGAATCGAAAACCGGCTCGCCCTGGGCATTTGACTCAAAAGCTGCCACACCCAGTAATAGTACTGGCATAAACGCCAGCACATAACAGACAAACATACGCTTCGAGAATAAAGTTTTACCAAACTCGATGCGGAATATTGCAAGCAATTGCTTCAGCCACAGATTAATTCCTGGCGTTAATACGGGCGCATGGATTTTTCCCGTTACCAGATCGGCACTACTCATGTCGCCACCTGTTGCTCAACTATAAGATGCTGATACACAGCCTCGACTGTTTCATCCGCCGGCCCCATGGACTCAATCGTCCAGCCTTCTTCAACCACTTTTCTATTAAATGCTATATAGAACGCGTCAGCATCACTGGAGCGAATAAACAAACCACTGCCATCGTAGTGTAGCTGCGCTTCGACAACATGGTCCAAATCGAAAACCTTTGCGGCGATTGCCGCGGCATCATTGCTGCGAACAAATATTTTTAGCGGCTCACCGGTTTCACTTTGAATCTTGCTTAGATCTCCCTCTGCAACAAGATAACCGCTATTAATCAGCACCACTCGATCTGAAACCAGGTCGACTTCGTGCAATATTTGGCTGGAGATCAAAACTATTTTTCCTGCATTGGCGAATTCCCGAAACAAGTCGATTACTTGAGCTCTGGCCATAGGATCCAGCCCATTCAATGGTTCATCCAGAATTAATACCTCTGGTTGATGGCAGATAGCCTGGGCCAACTTGATTCGTTGACGCATGCCTTTGCTATAGGCGCTAACTGCCTGCTTGGCAGCCTTCATTAGATTAACCTGTTCCAGTGCCTGGAGAGTAAGCGACCCGGCCACAGCCCTGTCATAACCGTGGACCCGCAGGGTATTAAAAATAAAATCGTAGCCATTAATACCGGCAGGGAAGGAATCGTATTGAGTGCAATAGCCGAGCTGACGGAAAAATACTTCGGGATTTGCAGGCGTTACTCCCAATACTTCCAAAGTGCCTCGGGTAGGAGTAATTAGTCCCGCTATCAGATTCATCAGGGTAGACTTACCGGCCCCATTGGGACCAACCAACCCGATTATGCCCGGCTCAATTTCCAGGCTTACTCGGTTGACGCCGAGAATATCACCGTAAAATTTGGAAATGTCATGGAGAGAAACATTACAACTACTCTTGTTGCCGTTAGTGAGGGCAGCTTTATTCACACGACCCCCTGAAACTGTTTGATGCGACGAGAAAGAAGTATCAGAGATAGCAACGCAACCACCAGGTATTGCATTAAGGCCACTTCCAAAGGCATTCTGGGCACGAAGCCAAGAAACTCAGGATCAGCCTGATATAAATTTGTCATCACCACTTCCTGGGCGGCAAACAGGTTAACCACATAGGCGCCCAGACCCCCGAAAATTTCTTCTATTACCTGGCCCAATATTGAGCCAATAAGAATAACGCCGAAGAAAAATATCCTGGCCACGACCTTCCATTTCACATAGGCAGACACGGCAAAAGCGAGCAAAGACAGTACTACGATCCACAATATGGATGACATAGCGATTGCAGGAAACAAGTGCAAGTTAGCACTCAACCAATCAGTTCCGGCTAGTGAAGTCTGGACCATAATTACAACAATGGCTGGTATCCAGGTCATGCAAGACCCAAGGAACAATAACACCAACAATTTACCGACAATGTAATTGCTCATGCTAATTGGTCTGGATAAATACAATGGCATTGCGTTGTTGCGCAAATCAGGAGATATCATCGTCGGACCAATGGCAATTACCAACAAAGTCAGCAAACCGTTTTGCGGTATTTGCATGGCAACGGCAAAAAACGTTCCATCGATTACCGGCAAATCATCCAGGGGAACCTCAAAGGTAAGCAACAACTCGATGTTGTGGTAGGCGTAAAGAAAGCAGATTAACCCTACCGGTAATAATAATGAGATAAAGAAAAAGGCGATAAACAGGCGTGACTCAAACACATCTGCCAGGGCATAACGAAAAATTACCAGCATGCGCTCATAGGCTGGCGAAACTGGCCCCTCGTATCCCTGATACGCTTTTAAGAATATAGCCATCTAGTTTTCGCCCTTAGTCTCCATCCATAGCCCGTAGAAAAATATCTTCCAGTGAATCGCGCTTGTAATCGAGATTGCGAATCTGCACCGACAGGTTTTCCGCCAGTCCGTACAACTGGCTGATATCAACATTGTCGGGAATGATTGCTTTTATCCGGCGCCTGTTTGGAAGCGTCACTTCGCAACCAAGTTCACGCAATCCTGCAACGAAAGCCTCTTCGTCACCTTTTATTTGCATGAGCAGAAATTGACGGTTGCTGCGTCTTTCTTCTTCCAGATTACAGTACTTGGCGATCTTTCCATCCTTTAGAACCAGTACTTCGTCACAACAAGATTCAATGTCCTGCAGCAGATGGGAAGCAACGATGATATGGGTATCACCGGAATCCCGAATCTCACGAATCAATTGCAACATTCTGGCTCGCGCAGGTGGGTCGAGACCATTGGTAGGCTCATCCAGGAACAACAGCCTGGGCCCATGCACAATTGCCTGGGCTAACTTGGCGAGCTGCTTCATACCGAGTGAGTAGGAATCAATATTGCGATAGCGGGCTTCACCAAGACCAACATAGAAAAACACTTCGTGAGCTCGCTCCAGAGCGACCTTAGAACTAAGTCCCGACAGCTCGGCCATCATGCGTACGAAGCGTATACTGCTCATACCGGCAATAAAGGCATCACGCTCCGGCATATATCCTACCTGGCTGCGCACCCATTGATTACCGCTCTTTAAATCATGACCGAGTATGCTGGCCATTCCCGAGGAAGGTTTCTTAAACCCTAACAAAGTATTCAATAAGGTAGTCTTGCCGGCGCCATTTGGGCCAAGCAAGCCTATACAGTGACCACGCATTTCTGCGTTGAGAGAATCGAGAACCGGTTTATCGTAACGAACAGAAAGCGATTCCAGTTTAATTACTGGTTCGCCCTGCACTGTAGAAGTGGATTGATCTTGTTGCGGGCTCGACTTTTCATCAGCAATGACGGATGCGGCAGCCTCCCGGGAGACTGCCGCATCCTGATTGTCACTACTTAAAGATTCTGTCATTAGCTCCGCAATTTACTATTGTGTCATACCTTGATCAGCCGCCGATTCAATTAATGGCTGCAGTGCCACTAATTGCGACAGTATCTGCACTGGTAATTGGGAACTTCCATTATGAGCAAAATGCATTCTGTCCGATAGTACCAGCACGCTACTTATGGATGGACCTACGTCAGTATCCATTGCAGAAATTGCCGATTGCTGCTCTTCTGTTAATGAGGAAGGTAGGCTACCTAACATGTCGCTTACCAATTCTCCGAGTCTGCTGAATGAGATCAGGGAGTAGTCCAGATAACCGTCCCGCGCCAACAATTCCTGGAAATCTCTATCAGTTTGTAGTCCGGAACCCGACTCATAGTAACCAATGGCACGATCCAGGATTGCTTCATCGGGACCGGCTATTACATAACCATCGACAAACACATAGCTAAAACTTGCCGCACCGAATTCGAATTCAGAATCCGCAACTGAATCAACCGAAAGATTGACCTGGTAGCCACTGTAGCCAGCAATATTTATCGCTGAAACTTCAACAGACGCCTCTACATCAGCTTTTGCTTCGGCATATTCATTAATCTGGGCAACCGACCACTCGATGCTTTCCTGTAAAACCGATTCATCATAGGCTTCGATTACTACTTTCCATGAAGGAGTCGGCAGCGCCGGCCCATCCAGCCCAAAGGCTACTTCTCCCCCGAGAACACCCATGACGCTGTAAAAGAGGTCCAGTTCAGCCTGGGCATCGAAATCATCCCGGAGCTCTAAGGGACCAAATTCATCGAGTATGGCATTAGGCTCTTTTATTAATACGGCAGTGGCAAAACTGGTTTCGGTGGAGAAAAATTCCAGGGATCCCATAGGTCCGGGATTGTCGAGCCAGCTCATTACTCCCTGCCGCTCCCCATCGAAGAAAAAGTCGGCAGTAATGGAACTTTCACCGTCGTCCTGACTGTGTTGCGCAATCAGGTATTCTGCATTACGCAGTCCTACCGCATCCAGGCCTTCAGCTACTTCGGCCTCAATTTCCATAGGTGAGAACAACTGAGGAAAATCTACTGCTCCGAGAATCTCTGTGCCCTGTGTATAAGAATCCTGCAAAAACTCATGGAGGTCCGTATCGACAAAGGCGCTACTACCTGCTTCCAGGTTTGCCTGCATGTCTTCCAGCATCTCAGCATTGATAGAAGCAACGAGAACATCTTCCCATAGAAGGATTGATAGCTCGCCGTCTATTGCGTCGGCGGGATCATCGACGAGGGCAATCTCCATTTCATCATCCAGGCCTTCGGCCGCAAGGGTGGCGCGAATCTGTTCCATCGTATCGTAGAACGCAGCCCTGAAAGCATCAGTATCAACCTCGGAAAGAACAACTGGTGCGCCAATACCATCGCCTTCTGTAGTCGAGACTTCATGCATGGTTAACGCGACTACAGTTTCTTCGCCCAGGGCATAACCAATTTCTCGTAACCAGGACATGATTTCATCAAGATGCCCCGCTTCAGAGTTCGCTTCAAACTCTGCCCAGTATTCGCTCAGTGTCTCGCTACCCTGCATGCGAGCCCTGATCACATCGTAAACATCGGTAATTTTCGCGGGCGCATTGGGCACGGCTATATATACAGCCGTATCTTCTGGCACCAGATCCAGCAGGCGTGTGGAGTAACGCGGTGGGCTGTCGATTGCCGCCTGTAAATCCTGTTGTAGCGCCGCAACTTCCTGCAACATAGCGATATACAGATCGGCATTCTTGCTCCAGGCGATTTCTTCCGCAACTGTCAGCGCCAGAAACTCAGCACGGGAATCCAATACCTGGCCCGGTTCAAGGCTCTTGGTATCGCCCTGCAGCAACACTTCCACCGACCCCTCTATTACTGCGACGCGGGATCCTTTGGCCCCATGAGCTACTTCGAAGATTGTTCCAGTTACCGACACCACAAATTCATTGGTAAATACATCCAGGGTGCCGGAACCTTGTGGTGATGCTGCCACCATTATCCGTCCCCGCGAAACATCGATACGATTGCCAGAACTACGTCGGGTAAGACTCAGTTCCGAGCGCTCATCGATTTCAATTTGTGAGCCATCGTCCAGCGTAATAATCGCTGAACTATTTCCTGCGGATCGAATTCGCTGTTGGCCGCTAATCCAGTTTCCAGGGGTCAGGCTTTCCAGACTACCGTCTACTATTTGATAGAGCTGGCCTTCAACCTCGTCTATCTGTGCAATTTCTGCTTGATTAAAAGAAGGAAGTTCCGGTAGTAACATGAAGGTAGCAATGGCAACTACTGCGATTGTTGCCGCCAGAGCTGCCATAGGTGAGCCGAAGCCGAATTTGTTACCGGTTTCTTCTAAAACGGAATCTGAGCATTCACCATTGCGCGCCTTTTCCAATGCCCTGCGCAAAGGAATAGAGCTGCGACTTTCTTCTTCGAACAACAGTGTTTGTGCAGGCGTTAATTGCCCGGCCAGATAAGCAGGTATTGCCGCAATATAATCTTCTAATGAATTCCAGTTATCAGCTATCTGTGAGGATCGGTTTCATTACTTACAACGCTCTGCGGTCCTCTCTGCGCCATTATTGCAGCTTGCGCCCGCTTGCCTGCCGCCGCTATTTCATCGGCTGAAGGTAAGTCGTTTTTGCTTGCTTCGATCGCTTGATCGAGCCTGTCTGAATCTGAGTAGTCTTTCATCGGCTATCTCCTTCGAGTTCACCAAGAATCTTCTGTAATCGTTCTCGTGTTCGATGCAGAGTTACGGCGATGCTATTAGCGGATGTATCCAGCAATACTGCTATTTCCACATTACTGAAGTCTTCAAAATATCGTAAAGCGAAGACTTCTGCCGCATGTTGATCAAGCGTGAGCAATGCATTACGTAAATGTTTTTCTGCTCTGCCTGGCGGACATCACTATCTGCTGAACCTGTGTCAGCATGGTGGATCTCTTCATTAAGGACTTCTGTTTGTGAACGGTTGCGCGACCGTAACAAATCCAGTCCTGCATTAATTGCTGCTTTGCACAGGTATGCTGCCGAGTTGGCGCCTAAATCAGGTCGATCTTTGCGCTTTAACAGACGCAAAAATACTGTTTGCAGAACATCTTCTGCATCCTGAAGATTTCCTGTAACCCTGTACGCCGCTTTCAGCACTTTTTCATGATGAGAATTAAACAGCTCATCAAAAGTGGGTGCCTTACCCGCGGGTCCAGAACTGTGCTCTCTGAGCAATGTAATGGCGTGATCCCCCATACTAATAAAGACGATTGGGGCGTGAGATTATTAACAACAAACGAAGATATTTTGCTACAAAGCAACTCTACCACCCTGCTGGTTTAGCAGCTATGCCCTGAAATAGGCGATTCCGCCTCGGCGATCCTTCTACAGCACAGGAAATTCAAGGATTTCAGAGGAATGGGTAGTAACTGATGAGAAGGGTAGAAAATTGATAAGCGGGGTAATTCCTGCAAAGAAAAGCAACAAAGTCATTGAATACAGGCACAAAAAAAGGGCTTACTGTTGCCAGATAACCCTTTTTTAAAAACTGAATCTAATTACTGCATGGTTGCATAGACATCAACGACAACCTGGACTTCGTTTGGTACTTCCGCCGTATTAGCCCAGTAACCCTGTCCGACACCAAATTGCAGTCGCAGAATTTCCACTTCACTGGTCAAACGAAAACAAACCTGACCATCACAGGTTTCGATGTTCAAATCGAAAGGAAAAGTGATCGGATGGGTTTGGTCGCGAATGGTTAATGTGCCATCTGACTCAAAAGAAGTTACACCGGTCAAGCGACAGCTTTCCGCCTGAAATTTTGCTGTAGGCCAGGTGTCGACATCGAATAATTCATAGTCAAGTAGATAGTCCAGCACTTCAGGAGAATCCACATCGATATCTTCGATATTAATAGTCACGTCGAATTTACAGTTACCGGGTCGCATCGGATCGATATCGAAATTAGCTTCAACGTTGCTAAAGGTACCTTCATAGGGATCGCTTCCGTAGTTGTATTTAAATACAACTGTGGACATGGTCTGATCGAGTTTCCACATCGCTGCCTGCGTTGGCAAAGCAATCATCAGCAAGGCTGTGCCAATTAAGGCTCGATTCAATAATGTACTCATAATAGTAGTCACTCCTGTTTAAGTTATGGCAGCGAATAGGCAACCAATTCTGCTGGTTGACCACCACCACTGACAAACATAGCTATGTATTGCTTGCCATCGTGTTCGTAAGTAAATGGCAATCCGGATTGATTATTTGGTAAATCAATCTCAGCCAAGATCTCTCCTGTTGTTTTATCAACGGCTCTGAATATTGGACTGGCACCCGGCCCACCGGTTCCTTCTGCAACAAACAACAATGATTTCGTCACAAAAACACCAGCTCGGGTAGGCACACCTGTGCGACCGACATCGACTCCTTCGAGCAGCGCGTGATTCGCAATGCGATCAGGTGTGTCTGCATTCGCAATCATCCATAGATGATCACCGCTATTCATATCGATTGCAGTTACCCTTCCATAAGGAGGTTTTACAATCTCCAGCCCCTGGATTCGAGGAGTACGGGCACCGAAAGCGGCGCTCATGCCAATATCAGAATTCTCGTCTTTCTCCAGGGCCATTACGTTTAACTGGGTGCGGGAAGGCACATAGAGAATGCCGGTATCAGGATCGATAGCAGCACCCTCCCAGTTCGCTCCGCCAGTAGCAGATGGCATGTGCAATATGCCGCGCGTGCCATCAGGGGCATCAGCCAAAGAAGGCGGGGAATACACGCTTGGTGCCAATCGAAAACCTTCGATAGCTTCCAGCGCCAGTGCTCTTAATTCCGGTGTCCAGTCGATGATGTCAGCTTCGGTAAATCCCTGACGATCAAAAGGTGCAGGACGGGTCGGGATCGGCTGGGTAGGTGAATACCATTCACCTGGAACATCTCCTGCCGGAACAGGTTCTTCAACGATAGGCCAGACTGGCTCGCCGGTTTCACGATCGAAGGTGTAAACCCAGGCTTGCTTGGTGACCGACATTAAGATCTTGCGACCATTGGGCAGGTCCGCCAGCACAGAGGCGCCAGGTATATCCCAATCCCATATATCATGATGGGTTAACTGGTAGTGCCATTGGCGCTCACCGGTTTGAATATCCAGAGCAACGATTGAATCTGAAAACAAGTTATCGCCAGGACGATCACCGCCATAACGATCGCCTGTGGCTGACTCAATGGGAAGGTAAACATGACCGAGTTCTGGATCGCCGGAAAGTGGCGCCCAGACTCCGGCGTTACCGGTAAATTCGATACCACCGTCCAGCCAGGACTCGTATCCGTATTCACCACGCTCTGGAATGGTGCGGAAGGTCCAGAGCAATTCGCCGGTATGTGCGTCAAAACCGCGGATATCACCCTTTACATTGGACTTGGAACGGGGTCGCATACCGACTCTATGGGCCGCACCAACCACAATCACGTCGTTCATTACAAACGGGGCTGCCGAAAGGCCAATATCTGGATAAGGGAAGCGCGGATCGTCGGCGTTTCTTAAGCCATCGAATAAATCAACGATGCCGTTTTCACCAAAGCCTGGATCAGGAATTCCTGTGTCGGCATCTAAAGAAACCATGTGGTAACCGGGTGTGACATCGATGACTCGTTTCTTTTCACCATCAGTCCAATAGGCGACGCCTCTTCCAGCTCCTTTTCTCGGCGCCTCATCGAAGCGTTCACCTTCCTGGGGTCGCCAGAGCCAGAGAACTTGCCCGCTGGTAGCATCCAATGCCACTACATTGCGGGTACTGCCTATGTTGGCGTAAAGCACGCCATCGATTTCGATTGGAGTCGATGGGTTATTGAAATCTGTTGTCGGCCCGAAGTTAGCAGTGGAAAATTGCCAGGCAATTTCCAGTGAGCCTACGTTTTCAGCATTGATTTGATCCAGGGGTGAGTAGCGCTGGGCTAATTCATTGCCGTGATATTCCGGCCAATCACCTTCGTAAACATTAGTTCCTGATTGGCTCAAGGCTACAGAACCAAAAGACAGGGCTCCGAGACTTACTGCTAGTGTCGAAAGCAATCGATTTGTAATTGGCATCTTGGATTCTCCAGAATTCATGTCTTTTTCCTAAAAACCGCAGATTGGGCTCGATCCAGGCTGTAAATCACAGCAAAATCGGCTTTACCAATCATGCTTCTAGGGCTAAAAAAGGTGCCTCTGACAGGGAGTGGCAGAATAAGCATTCTCCTCCCTACAAGCAAGGTTTGCGCGGCTTATAGTGCTACAAATTGTGTCAAAATCCCTCCAATCTGAGACAGCTAATCGAGCTCATAGATCCGGTACATTATCTGGAATGCAAACCTTCGCAAGCGGCTATTTATTCCACAACTACTTCGATAGACTGTTAGTATTCACAAAATAAGAAAACCAATCTGAATACAGACTTAAGATTTGGCAGATTTTCGCCATTTATGCGACCCTGCCGCCAAAGAAAACAGGAGAAAACCATGCTTCGTCATTTATTAAAGCTATTCAGTGCAGGCTTTTTAGTAGTATTCGCGTCGAATGCTCCTGCGCAGACCGACGGTGTTTACTACGCTGCTCATCATAATTATCGAGTTGTAGAAGTAGCCGAAGGATTTTTGCAGCCCTGGTCTATGGCTTTCCTCCCCGGTGGGGACATGCTGGTAACAGAAAAGCCAGGACGTCTGCGCATAGTCAGGGATGGACAACTTCTTCCCGAAGCTGTGCCAGGTCTGCCAGAAGTACATTACGTCGGTCAGGGGGGCATGTTTGATGTCGTACTTCATCCCGATTTCGAAGATAACCGCTGGGTCTATGTCAGCTACGCCAAACCAGTAGACGACACTTCTACTACAGCGATTATTCGTGGACGCTTCGAAAATGATCGCCTGACCAATATTGTTGAAATCTTTGCAGCTCAAGCTGTGGGCTTTGGTCACTACGGCGGCAAGATTGCCTTCGATCAGGATGGCTATCTTTACCTCTCCCTGGGTGATCGCCAGGCACCTTCCCGAGGTGACTTGAGTGCACACCCTGCCCAGGATACGACAAACCACCAGGGCGTAATCGTAAGACTTAACGATGATGGCAGCGTTCCTGATGACAATCCTTTTGTCGGCCAGAGTGGCTATCTTCCAGAAATCTGGAGTTATGGACATCGTAGCCCACAGGGTCTTGCTGTCCATCCTTTAACCGGAGATCTCTGGGAAACAGAGCACGGCCCACAAGGCGGTGACGAGTTGAACCGAATCGAACCTGGCAACAACTATGGGTGGCCAGTGATTGGTTTCGGTGTGAACTACGGTTCTTCCGGAAGTCCGATTCACGAAGGAATCGGCGCCGAAGGCATGACCGGACCGACCCAGGTATGGGTTCCTTCAATCGCCGCATCAGGCCTCATGATTTATACCGGCGATAAGTTCCCAATGTGGCGCGGTAGTATTTTCTCCGGCGCCCTCGCTGGTGAGCAACTTGCGCGCATACACATGAGCGATGATTATCGTGAGGTAATTGTGGAAGAAACCCTTGCCTATAACATGGGTCGAATTCGCGACGTCAGACAGGGGCCAGACGGCTACATTTACCTGGTAATTTCCGATGGTAACGGCGGCGGCAGAGGTGATTTTCAAACCACTTCAATTTACCGCATGGAACCAATCGACTAATTAGGTCGAAAGCTTTAAACCGAAAGGGGCTCATCGAGCCCCTTTTTTTGTTTCACTTAAAGCGAAAATCCCAAAGCAATTCCTGTAACAACTGCATTGTGATGATTTTCGTGATAATTCCATGGCAGTTGGGGAGAAAGGGTAAATCCTTCCAGGTGAAAGTCGTAACCCATAGCGGCCCGAGCCGTAAAAATATTTTCGTCATGGTAATGCTCAAAGCCAGGCCCGAATTTAAAAACCTGGCCACGATAGGCATGCCAATGGCAGCGTGTGATTAAGACGTTGACAAGTCAAAGCTACTGGACCTAGGCTAGGTAGCACCTGTCCTGTCGCCTGAAGGAGCCCGGATCATGGAACAATCCTTAAGCCCTTTTCAAAACAAGTTGATTGCCGCAGAAGAGCTGTTTTTTACCTGGCTATTGCGGGTAATCGCTGCAGCCTTACTGGTGGGCTCGGCATGGATTGATGATGCCCCGCCCCTCAGTCTTGCTGCTGTCATAATAGCCTTGTATGTACTATTGCGATTGCTCACAAACTTCAAAACTTTCATCTCTACAGCGCCTTTCGATTCCCAGCTATCCAAGGTGATATTTGCCTTGGGATCTCTTGTACTACTCGGCATGTCTTTCGCCACCGTCGTCATATTTACCGACCGAATCGCGACAATGGTAGCGGGATAGAAAGGGGTCAAATGACTTTATATTTAATGAACGATAGGAAACAGCGGAATAAAAATAGTGACTAAATTCATAAAGACTCTTTTAGTTGTGTTTGTGCTGGCGACTTCGGTGTCGATCTACGGACAACAATCCGGTGTTGTATTACCAGGCGAGGAAGGCGCAACGCGGGCAATACGCAATGGCATTCCTATCCCCACTCCGGCACCTGATAGAAATCGCGGCAATGGCCCATTCGATACACTGATTATTGAAAACGTCATGTTAATAGATGGCGAAGGCTCTCCTCCGCGAGGACCAGCATCCATTGTTGTTGAAGGCGATAGAATCCGCTCCATCGGAGCCTCACCAGACCTGGCCAATGCAGAACGAATCGATGGTAGTGGCATGTATGCCCTGCCCGGATTTATCGACTCCCATGTGCATATTGGCAATACCGGCCAGGGACTTACTGGACCAATCACACCTCCCGAATATGTCTTTAAGCTCTGGCTAGCCCATGGCATTACCACAGTCAGGGAAGTGGGTTCCGGCATGGGTCTGGACTGGACTGTTTCCCATCGGGAACGCAGTGATAATGGGGAAATTACCGCGCCACGAATCGTGGTACATGCGATGTTTCCTGGCGAAACCATTACTACAGCTGACGCAGCTCGGACCTGGGTTCAGGAAGTAAATCGGCGCGGCGCGCAGGGTGTGAAATTACGCAATGCCACGCTGGCGGCTACCCAGGCAATTTATGACACGGCCAGAGAACTGGGAATGGGAACATCGAATCACCATGATCAACGCTCGGTGTATTCAGTCAATGTTTTAGACAGCGCTCGCATGGGTCTGGATAGCATGGAGCACTGGTATGGACTGCCAGAATCTTTGTTTACCGATCGCACCATTCAGGATTATCCCCCGGATTACAATTATTCCGATGAGCAATGGCGTTTTGGTCAGGCCGGTCGTCTCTGGCAACAGGCCGCTCCTCCAGGTAGCGAGAAATGGAATGCAGTTAGAGACGAGTTAATCGAACTGGATTTTACCCTCTCCCCTACTTTTACTATCTACGAAGCGAATCGGGATGTAATGCGTGCCCGGGATGCTGAATGGCATGCCACCTACACATTGCCGGCATTGCAGGAATTCTTTATGCCGGATCCCCGCCTCCATGGTTCTTATCACTTCGATTGGACCACGGCAGATGAAGTTGCCTGGCGAGAGAATTTCCGCATCTGGATGCAATTTGTAAACGACTACAAAAATAACGGCGGCAGAGTAGTTGCCGGTTCCGATGCCGGCTTTATTTTTAAACTATTTGGATTTGCCTACATTCGCGAACTCGAACTATTGCAAGAAGCAGGTTTTCATCCTCTGGAAGTAATCCAGGCAGCAACGCTTAATGGAGCAGAGCTTCTGGAAATGGAAAACGAAATTGGCTCACTGCTTCCCGGCAAGAAAGCTGACATAGTTTTGCTTGAAGAAAACCCTGTCGCCAATTTCAAAGTTTTATATGGCACTGGACATATGCAACTGAACAGAGAAACCGGCGAATTAAATCGTGTTGGTGGCGTTGCTTATACGATTAAAGACGGGATCGTTTTCGATGCCAAAGAATTATTGGAAGACGTTGCCAGCATGGTACGCACTGCCAAAGACCAATAAAAAGACGTTTAAATAAAAAAGGAACCGGCGTTTTCACGACGGTTCCTTTTATAGAATTTTGTTGAATTCTGTTGAAATCTATAAAGGCACAAAAGCCAGCGCGAAATTTCCATTCAGGGGAATAACCAGCTGATTCTGTACCGAGTCGTAACACATTGAAGCGGCGCTCGGTATACCAGACGCAATTATTTCCGCCTCTTCTCCCGTGCGAATACGACTTACGCTACCAAAGCGCACACTGCTTACGTATTTAGTGCCATCATCGAGCACCACGACGCCGTCGTTTCCACCTTCAACTGCGCGCTCTACGCGAACGATCTCTCCGCTGGTGTCATAGGTAATTACCGCATTATCCGCCACGTTTACCACGACCACATTACCTTCTGTGTCGATTGCAACACCGTTAGGGACAGCCAGTGGTGCTCCTTCTGCAAAAATGGAAACCTCGTCGTCCGCGGTGATCTTGTAGATAAGTTCGGGATTACGGGTATTCGATGCATAGACAGTCCCATCGTCCGCCACTGCAATTCCATTCAAAATAGTTGACCCGGGTACCGGCACTGACTTGAGCGGCTGACCAGTTCTCAAATCGAATGAACGAACATGACCGGTATCGACGGTATACAGCACACCATTGCGAATCGCACTACCCAGGGGATGATGTAGTTCCAGGCCATCACGGGTGGCTCCGATCCATTTCGGTGTGTGCACGGAACCATCTGGATTAATCAGGGAAACAAATCCATCGTTTTCAGTTCCATCACCACGCTCACCGTTGTTCATGGCTAAAATAAGATTTCTCTCGGGATCGAAGGTACAGCTTTCAGAGAAGTGAAAACTGCCATAAACCTTGACGTTAGCAGACATCGGCACCCGCACACCGGCCTCATTCACCGACCCAATGGGTTCACCAACCTGAAAATCCTGCGCAGACACAGTGCCATTTACCGACAACAGAGAGCCAAACATAAGCACGACGCTTAGGATCTTCATTCGATTAATCAAACTATTCATCAAGCATAAACTCCTTACTAATAAATAACTCTTGCTTCAATCATACACTGTTCTCATCGCCTTGAATAAAACGTATGGGTTGGCCCAACAATTTCTTATAGGCCTCCATGCTGGCTTCTGCTATTGCTTTTTGCTCTTCTGTAAGCTCAAACTCGCGCTTTAGATAAGGTGTAAAACCAGTACTTTGTTCCACAGCCTGATACCAGTGTGGTGCCCAGGCACCATCACTTACGCGCCGTCCTGCTGGCCATTGCAACATGGAAGGCTCGAAACTTATTTCAAAATGATTACAGAGAGTTCGCAATACATCTTCCGGATTCTGCAAAACCTGAGCTGCATCGATTACTGGAATCTGTTGTTGGCTAATTGAAGAAATTTCCTGGTACAACTCCCACTGCCTGACTATGCCAATGTCATCGACAGTAATCTTTGCCATCTTCTCCCGGTAGGAATTCACTACTTCGAATGGATCCCGGGTCAGGAAACAATGTTTCAGATTCTTGGCCCAGCTTAAATCAACTCCCTGCAACATGTGGTGCGTCATCTGCTTCTGGTAATAAACCGGTATATCGGGGTAATCGGTAAAGAGTTGCTCCGCAACCACATCCCAATCCGTTGATTGATCCTCCAATACTTCCTGCCACATGGGATGCTTGAGGCCAGTAGCAGACAGGTAGCAGGCATAGAACGGCTCATCGATTACCTGGCAATCCGGACGATTTTCCCAGGCTCGCATCATTGCAGTAGAAATGTTTCTTGGCCCGGACCACATGGCCAACCGAAGGGTCATGCTGGCGGACACTCCTGTTCCAGCAATTGCAGGTATAACTGTTGTAATCGCTCGACGGTTGGCCCGCGCTTACCATGATATGTTGACGATTCCTCACCTAAAACCCTGCCATCAACTTCCACCACCGGTGCGACACCAGCAAATGTTCCGGTTACGAATGCTTCATCTGCTCCGTACACATCGCTAAGTGAAAAGTTCTTCTCAAACACCGGAATCCCATTTTCTTTGCAGAGATCGATTACGGTTCGCCGAGTAATGCCACCCAAACAAAAGTCGCCACTGGAAGTCCAGACCTCGCCGTTTCTTACAATAAAAAAGTGCGTCGAGTTACAGGTGGCTACAAACCCGTGGGGGTCCAGCATCAATGCCTCATCGGCTCCCGCCTTGGCTGCCTGGATACAGGCAGTAATACAGTTCAGTTTCGAATGACTATTCAGCTTTTGATCTTGCACATCAGGATAACCACGCCGCACATGGACCGTGAATAGCTTTATTCCTTTCTCCAGGGTTTCCTCGAGTGGGGACTTGTATTCAGGGATTATGACTATAGTTGGTGGAGTAATAGTTATGCGCGGATCCTGGTAGGGAGTCGCTTTTATTCCGCGAGTTACCATTAACCGAATGTGCACACCAGTTTCCATGGAGTTTGCTGCACAGGTAGCTTCAATTCTTTGCTGCAACTCATTCTTGCCAATACCAATGTCCATATCGATAGCCTTGGCGCCTTCATACAAACGGCGCAGGTGTTGTTCAATATGAAAGAGCTTTTTGTTGTGCAAGCGGATTCCTTCCCACACACCATCGCCCAGTATATAGCCGGAATCGAAAACCGAAACTTTGGCGTCATTACGGGGAAAGAGTTCGCCGTTTACACTGATCTTAATATTTTCGTTGCGCGGATCGACCTGGTAGTCGTGAGTACCGTGAGCCATTTAAACATTCCATTCGATTGTCAAAATAGTTTACTTAATGATCTTCTAATATTTCTCGCGCAGCATTATGGCCGGGCACACCAGTTACCCCACCCCCGGGATGAGTTCCGGAGCCGCACATATAAAGATTCTTTACCGGAGATCGATAATCACCGTGCCCGAGTATTGGACGGGCGCTAAACATCTGATCAAGACTTAGTTTGCCGTGGAATATATCTCCTCCGATTAAGCCAAATTTTCGCTCCAGGTCTAATGGCGTTAATACCTGCCGGCCTAGAATTAAACTACGGAAGCCAGGGGCAAATTTCTCCACCTGATCTAAAACTGTCTCCACCGCCTGGTCACGATGCCTGTCCCAGTCTGTTGCAGGATTAAACTGGTGACAAAAAAGACTGGCAACATGTTGATTGGACGGCGCCAAGCTATCGTCTAATGTCGAAGGGATTAACATTTCAATAATTGGTTCACGGGACCAACCCGATTCTTGCGCATCATGAAATGCCTTATTGAGATAATCCATTGTCGGTCCGATTACGATCCCCGCGGTCAAATGCTCAGCAGTTGCACGGGCCTGTTTTTGCAAACAGGTAAATTCTGGGATCGCGCTTAATGCAACATTCATGCGCAAGGTACCGGATCCATTCTTGTAGTTTTTCATACGCAATGAAAAATCCTGAGGGAGGTGTTCTTTGGCAACCATCTCATTAAAAAGCAGGCTCGGATTTAAGTTGGATACCACAATATTCGACTCGAGAACCTCTCCATTGTCCAGTTCGACGCCCTTTGCAACACCATTCTCAATTAGAACCTGGCGCACTCCACAATTAACTTCGATATCGACTCCTTTTGATTGTGCAAAACTTGCCATTGCCTGGGATATTGCCCCCATACCCCCAAGCGCATGACCCCAAATCCCTTTCTTGCCATTAACCTCGCCAAAAGCGTGATGGATTAATACGTAAGCCGTTCCGATTTGATTCGCGTCTCCATAGGTCCCTACCAGACCATCGAACGCAAACGCCGCTTTGACTCGCTCGTCCTCAAAATAATAATCGAGAAAATCCGACACACTTTTTGTGAAAATATCCAGGAGAATACGCCCATCGTCGACCCCAAGTTTACGCAGACGGTTACCAAGCAGCGCAGCCTTCAATATATCCTTAATTCCTCCACCGGCATTTGGAGGAGTTTCCAAAAGAATATCCCTGACCTGATCCGACACCATGGAAATGTCATTAAAAAACCTGTCTAGCTGAGCAGCATCATGTTTCGAGAATTGAGCTATTTCCCGCTCCAGCCCTTCTCGATCATTTACAAAGGCGAGAAAATTTCCATCAGTTTGAGGAAACAGGTTGTTAACCTTCCGCTCAACAATAGTGAGACCGTGCTGATGAAGTTCAAGATCATTAATAACCTTGGGATTGAGCAAGCTTACTGTGTAGGCACCAACTGAATTGCGAAAACCTGGACAAAATTCCTCAGTGCTGGCTGGCCCGCCAACCTGGTGGTTCTTTTCAAGTACCTTAACCCTAATTCCTTTTTTCGCCAGATAAGCAGCGCAAACCAGCCCATTGTGGCCACCGCCTACTATGATTGCATCTGTAGTCATTTCTATTGAGGTTTTCTATCCAGGATATCTATTGTGATGATATGAGGAGTATGAAGTGATTGTCACTGTTTCAACACCGCCTATTAGGCCAATAAAACGAAGAAGCCGGGCTATGAGAACCCGGCTTTAGATTTTCTGCAAATTTATTCCGTTAACTTGCGATTCGAATATCGTTAGACATTATTGCATCTGCCGGCTCTATATAACTATATCCCAAACTTTTTGCTACTGCTTCGTTAGTTACCATGCCCTGATGGATGTTTAGCCCGTTTAACAAGTGTTTATCATCTAACATAGCCTGGACAGGACCTTGCTTGGCTAATTTGATAACGTAGGGCAAGGTGGCATTGGTTAGGGCCATAGTCGATGTTCGGGGTACGCCTCCCGGCATATTTGCCACACAGTAATGGACTATGCCATCCACTTCATAACATGGATTCGCATGAGTTGTGGGCATGCTTGTTTCGAAACAACCACCTTGGTCAATTGCAACATCGACCAAGACAGAGCCAGGTCGCATCTTTTTTAACATATCCCTGCTGATCAGTTTAGGCGCAGCTGCACCGGGAATAAGTACGGCACCAATTACGAGATCTATCTCCGGCAGCAACTGGGCAATAGATTCCCTTGTTGAATAAACTGTATCCAGTTTATCGCCGTAAAGGTCATCAAGTTCCTGCAAGCGTTTAATAGAGCGATCGGCAATCGTTACTCTTGCGCCCATTCCCATTGCAATTCTTGCGGCATTTACTCCTACGACTCCGCCACCAATTATCAACACTCTTGCCGGCGCCACTCCCGGTACTCCTCCCATAAGTATTCCGGCTCCGCCCTGCGCCTTTTCAAGGCAATGAGCCCCTTCCTGGGCTGCCATGCGCCCCGCCACTTCACTCATTGGAGTAAGCAAAGGAAAATCTCCTTGCTCATCAGTGACAGTTTCATAGGCTATACAGCTTGCATCGGAATCTATAAGCAATCGGGTTTGTTCTGGATCTGGCGCCAGGTGGAGATAAGTGAAAAGCGTTTGATCTCTCTTCAGCATTTTACATTCTAAAGCCTGGGGCTCTTTTACCTTTACAATAAGCTCAGCCCGATCAAATATTTCTGCGGCCGTGTCGACGATTTCAGCCCCGGCTTTCTGGTAATACTGATCACTAAAGCCACAAGCTTTTCCTGCTGTGGATTCGATCAAAACTCGATGGTTTTGCTGAACCAATTCAGCAACACCCGTTGGTGTCAAACCAACTCTGAACTCCAGCGTTTTTATTTCCTTTGGAACCCCGATAAACATGAGCTATTTCTCCGCTAAGTCGCACCTGTTGCGGTCAGTATATGCGTTTCCTGACCGCAAAACTTATTGAATTTCTTGCGCTTAGTAATGAATCTAGTGAATATTACCGATAACTAGGCTAAATACAGAACTATTTGTCGGAATTGTGAAAATGGACGAAATAATCGAACTGAACAAGATAGATCGAAAGATCTTGCAGGAATTACAGGAAAACGGCCGTATCACCTATGCCGAACTGGCACGGAGAGTTGGGCTCTCCACCAGCCCGTGCCTGGAACGGGTCCGGCGCATGGAGCGAGAAGGCATTATTCGAGGATATACGAGTTTACTAAACCCTGCTTGCCTTGGGTCTAATCTCATTGTCATAGTGCAAATTCGTTTAAAACGAACCTCCCAGAACATCTTCGAAAAGTTTAAAGAGGCAGCCGTGAAACTGGATGAAATCCAGGAGTGTTACTTAATCTCTGGAAACTTTGACTATTTGATCAAGGCTCGGGTACCGGATATGGATGCCTATAGGGAATTCCTGGGTAGCAGCCTGTTAAGTCTTCCGGGGGTTCAGGAATCAACCAGTTATGTAGTCATGGAATTAGTTAAAGAAACTCCCAACATTCCGATTCCTGAATCTTCCACTGAATTGTAAGTATTTTTGTCTAGGACTCAATAATATTGCGGCCTGCCGCCCGGGGTGCTATGTTCAAAATCAATCAATATATAGAAGAAAGACCTGCATACCACCTCATCCAATAATCTTAAGAACCTGGAGGTCACTGTGAAAAAAGCGATTCTTTGCTGCATGGCAATAGCAGGCCTGATCAGCTCCACAGCTTACACCCAAACATACGTATCAGATTTCGTCGATGGAAAGATAAGCGATCGACCTATTCGTATACTCCAAACCAATTCGGCTGGAGACGATGTTTATGTATTCAATCCAGAAACCATGGAACAGGTGGGTTACATCGAAAACCTGCCCCACAATCATGGTGCAACGGTTCATGCTGACGGTACTTACTACTATTTCACCAATGAATTTGATCATACGGTGGATGTAGTCGATACCAGAAGCTTTGAGATAGTTAAGCGTATTCCCCTCGCCAATGGTCCTCATAATCTTTCTGCCAGCATGAGTGCTCGCAAAGTTTATGTAGCTATCATTGCTGAACCGCTTATACAAGTTATCTCAATGGACACCAACGAGATTATTGCCAACATAGAAACCGGTGGTGGCGTGCACAATACTTTCGTAACACCGGACGGTAAATACGCAGTCGGTGGAATGATCGGCGCCAGCGAGATTATTGCCATCGACACCGCAACCGATGAAGTATTATTCGAAACCTCTATACCTTATTCTCAAAATCCATTCACCGGCGGGGTTAGACCACTTACCTTTACTGTCAATGAGGATGGCTCTACCCGTTCGATGTTAGTCAACGTCGGCGGCTGGCATGGCTTCTGGGAAATCGATTGGGAAACACAGGAAGTACTAAACAAAATAAGCCCACCAGAAGGATCCTGGGATCGCATGGACCAAACTGCCGATGGAATACAGAGCGCACCCAGCCACGGTGTAGTAGTGCTGCCTGACCAGAGCCAGGTTTGGCATTCCAGTCGTGCCACGTCTCACATTTATGGCTATTCCTATCCTGATTATGAATATATCGGTCGAGTTTACATTGGCAACCCTGCCTGGATTACCACTACACCGGACAGTAATTATCTGTGGGTCGGTGTTTCCGGTCACAATGAAACTGCTGTGGTCGATGTACACGCTCAGGAAGTCGTTAAACGCTTTCCCGTAGGCCAGGCGCCCAAACGTATCTTCACTGCCATCATGCCTGAAGATTGGGAAGGTGAAGCACCATGAGAATTCGCACTACTCGATGGTTGGCACTCGTTTTGCTCCCGGCACTGGTCCTGGGATGTAGTGAACAGGAATCAGCGCCTTCCACACCACAAACGGCTCAGAGCAACGAAGCAGCTGTTACCAGAGACACGCCTAAGGGCCTGGATTTCGAGTTTTACCGGGAATCGGTGGAACCCATCTTCATTCGCTATCGTGGCGGCTTTGTCGGTTCCGATACCGCTTGTGTTGCCTGTCATACCGTACAGGCCAATGCACCCTTAGGACTGGTAGCGCTTACTGAAGAAAACGGCGAAGTATACTGGACCGAGGAGCAGTCTCGAACAAACATGGAAAACGTGGCGCTTCTGGTTAACCCCAGCGCACCGGAAACCAGCCGCATACTAATGGCTCCATTAGCACCAACTGCTGGTGGCGAAGCCCATTCCGGAGGCATCTTCTGGGATTCCGCAGATCACAGTGAGTATCGCTTGATTAGAGAATGGATTGCCTCGGGTAATCCCAGCGCCGGCGCAGAACCAACCGTGGATGTTGATTTCGAATTTTTCCGTGCCTGTGTGCAGCCTATATTCGTTAATCCGATCGAGAACGCCATGCCCTGCACTGAATGTCATAGCGGACAGTTCGCGATACCAAATCCTGATAACAGCTACTGGACGGTGGAACAGTCTCGACAATCTTTTGATGAGTTAATGGCATTTGTGGATCCGGGTCGACCAGATTACAGCCGCTTCTTGCATAAGCCCCTGCATCCGAATGCCGGGGGAGACTTAATGCATAACGGTGGCAGACGCTGGTATTCGCAAGATGATCCAGAGCGCCAGGCACTCGAAGCCTGGGTACGAGGGGATGCGACGGGAGACCAATGCCCTGCCCCATTGCAGTTTGATTTTCCACCCAGGCCCTAGTTTCATGGACACAAGGATGAAGCGAGCAGTAGCTACTGCCTCATTACTACTGCTCGCAGCCTGCTCGGATCCGGTTCCCGAAACTTCCATGGATGGGATTTATACCGCTCAACAAGCCGAACGTGGCGCTCCGTTGTTTACCGATCTTTGCCAGCGCTGCCACAGCATGCAGGAATTTACCGGGCGTTCCTTTGATGCCATCTGGTCAGGCGTACCAGCCGCGGCACTCTACACGAGAATTGCCAATACCATGCCCCTGGATCAACCAGGCAGTTTGAGCGTGGCCCAGGTTTCCAACTTGATGGCACATATCTTGAGTGAAAATGAAAACCCAGCCGGTAACAAACCCCTGGAAGGCGATCTGGACTTCCTCATGACGATTACCCTGACCCGCCCTTCTGAGTAATCATCCCAGCGCCAGGTGCATCTCTTTATATTTTACAAATCTAGCAACTATCTATTACCAAACTGCGCAAGAATCACTGCATAGACAGCCATAGCATCCCAGATATTCTGAATTCGGATATTTTCATCGCGCCCGTGCTGGTTATTGTCGTGGTTTGCCAATGGCAGAACGATAATTGGCGTATCGGTACGCTCATCGAAAGCATTCAGCGGCAGTGTGCCACCCATACTCGGAGTTAGAATCAAATCAGGCGCTAACTCCTGCATAATGCCGATAAGCTTTTGCGCAATGGAGCTATCCATGGGGGTACGTAATCCTGCATTGCCTGTACCCCGCCAATCGAGTTTGGCGACTTTTGGATTATTGCGCAGTTGTTCTTCAGTTGGATCTTCGTGGACGATAAAGAACCCTTCTCTTTCTACATGAGCTTCGATCAGCTCCTGCAATCTAAGCGGATTCTGGTTCGGAACCATGCGTAAATTGAGCGATACGGTTGCAGAGGGGAGAATAATGTTGCGCCCCTGCAAGCCAACCCCACCTGCAACAATCCCCCGGGCGTTGATTGCAGGAAGAGTAATCAACTCCTCTAATCGCATTCCAGCACCCTCGGGTGTATTGATGGAAAGCTCATCCTGTAATCCGGTACTGGTGTCTGGCATAGCGTCTATGGCTTCACGTTCCATTTCAGAAAGTGTTGCCACATTATCGTAATAACCATCTACCATTATGCGCCCCGCTTCGTCGCGCATGCTGGTCAACAAATATGACAACTGCATTATTGGATTGGGAGCCCAGTTACCATAATGCCCGGAATGCAATGGACGGGTTGCACCATAAGTGGTGATGTCTACCGTGCCACTGCCTCTTACGCCGAAGACCAGTTGTGCACGTCGAGATTGGTGCATTGGGCCATCGCAAAAAAGCAATAAGTCCGCGTCGAAAAGACCAGGATTGGCATCAATAACTTGTCCCAGCGTTGGCGACCCTCTCTCTTCCTCACCGTCAAACAAGAGTTTCAGATTAACCGACAGCTCGATTCCGTTTTCCCGCATGGCATCGAGGGTATGGATAATTGCAATAACCGGCATCTTGTCATCCCCGGCTGAACGGGCGTAGAGACGCCATTCCGGATCGAAACTCCCACTGACTGACGCGACATCAATGGGCTGCCCCTCCGGTAAAGGCGCATCAACCAGGGTTGGAGTAAAAGGTGGATAGGTCCAGTTCTCGGTTTGTACAGGCTGCCCGTCAAAATGGGCATAGAGCAACAGGGTTTCGGTCGCCCCGGGTGTATTTATCTCACCATATATGTAAGGTGCTCGTCCCGCCCGTAGAACCCGGGTCGCAATCCCCCTGCTCTCAAGCATTTCTGTAATGAGTGCCACATTGGCATCCATATCCTCCAGCTTTGCTGAATCGTTGGCCAGGGATAACAATTCAATGAAATTCTGGACGATTTCAGTTTCTCTTTCGCTCCGGTATTCATTTACGGCGGTGGCGATTTCCAGGGTTGATTGCTGAGCGAGTGACGTATTTACACCAATGAGACTCAGCGCAAATGTAACAAAGATTGACGCGGGTAATTTGTTAACAATTTTCATGACTCGACCCTTATTCCTCCCATACCTCTAAAATACTGGATTTGAAAGCAACATAGTAACGGATGATTTCGGTTAAAGCCTCATAAATAGCTGTCTGGAGGCAGCTATAAATCTGGACAAGTCCCAGTTTGAGAGATACCTTTACTACCTCTTAAACGCCCTATTTTCGTATTTAGTGCCCCCCGCACGGGAGAGAAACATGATAAGAAAAAACCTAAGCTCCCTGATGCTTGGACTGGCTCTGGTTATTTCAGCCAGCAACCTGTTCGCCCAAGCTACAGAGTCTGTTGAACCCTTCAAGGTTGGAACTTTTGCCGTTAACGATGCCCCGTTTGTAGGTCTCGTCGTTCGCGATGACTCACTTATAGTCGATCTGGTTGCGGCAAACCGCGCCATGCAACTGCAACCTCGTTACGCGAGTATAAACATGCCCAATACCATGCTTGGACTGATCGAGCAGTATGAGTACGGCTTGAAGGGCAGAGTTTATGAAGTGATGAACTGGTTGGTGGAAGATGGCCTGCTAAGCGGCAATAACCGCCCCGACTATATCCACAACGTAAACGCGGTAGATATTCTTGCACCTATTCAATACCCCAGCAAGGTAATGAATGCGGCGGTTAACTTCTACACCCACGCCTGCGAAGGATGTACACAAGAGCAATTAGAACAGCGAACTCGAGAGCGCCAGGAAGACCGCGGTGTTCCTTATCTATTCTTAAAGCCAACTCGAGGCGCTATTATTGGCAGCGGCCAAGACATCATCATGCCTTTCGGTCGTGACGAAATCGAATATGAAGTTGAAATGGCCATCGTATTCGGCAAAGCAGGCAAGTATGTTTCTGCTTCCCGCGCTTACGATCACGTGTTTGGTTACATGGTAGCAATGGACGTTTCCGATCGTGGTGGTCGCCCACCCGGTGGCTACGGTGTTCGATCGGACTGGTTCGTGGGTAAAGGTCATGACACTTTCGCACCCCATGGCCCCTGGATTGTGCCGAAAGAATTTTATGGCGACCCTATGAATCGATTACACCAGATTACAGTAATCGATGGTGTAACCGTGCAGGAAGCTCAGGCGGGGGATATGATTCACAACATCCCAGAACTGATTGAGTATGCTTCTTCACTGATTACGGTTTTCCCTGGTGACGTTCTGCAGAGTGGAACCTCTGGTGGAACAGGCGCTGGCCGAGTGCAACGCGCAACTGGTTCTGGCTTCCTGGTAGATGGTGAAACTATCGAAGCAAGTATTGAAGGTATTGGAACCTTGAGACACACCGTCAGACAGGAGTTAACTGTCCCTGATGATTTGTCTGGCGCTCAATTACCGCCTACATCATCTTACCGCGACAACTAAAGAACTAATTGAGAATTTATAAGAGCTACGGAATTCTCAAACTCAACCGGTCAGAAACCGGACGATAATCTAAACCCCAATCCGCATTGCGGGTTGGGGTTTTTTACCGAATGGCAAGACTAACGCAGTATTCCAAAAGGAGCCGCAACAATGATTAGCAAGATTAAAAACCAGCTTTTAGCCCTACTACTGGTTTGCTTAATACCCTCAGGAGTTTTCGCTCAGTCAGCTGATAATGCGACACACATTCCCGCCGGGGAAATCATGACGGTGTTCGAAGCCCTGGGTGACACCATCGATCAGCAAATTCGGATAGTTGATATCGGAGACGATATTAACGTTGCCGTTGGCATCCTGCGTCGCGCCGGCAATCGTACCGAAGGTGAAGAAGTGAATGCCATTATTCACCATCGGGTTACGGAAATTTACTATGTCTTATCAGGCTCCGGTGTTCTGGTAACCGGGGGCGATCAATCCAATGCCCAGGAATTTCCAAACAATGTAACCGCGGTAATGGAATTAATCGGCCCAAGCGGTAGCAGAACTGTAATTAATGGGCAGACTCAAACCGTTTCAGCCGGAGACGTCGTCGTCATTCCCGCGGGCGTTCCCCATGGATTTCGCCACATTCAGGATCAGGTGACTTACCTGAGCATTCGTGTCGACCCGGATCAAACACTGCCGACTGGTTATGTCCATCCGGTACTGCAAGATTAGCTTCAGTTGAGTGAATTATTAAACCCTGGTTTAGCTGATGTTAAAACGCGCAATTAAAGTCATTACATTTGTTTTTTTGAGTGTAGTAGCTATCTTTGTACAGGGTCAGAATGATCCCGGTTCTACCGCTAACCGCAGCGCGATCCAGGCTTATCTCGAACAACAGAGCCAGTCTTCCAGTCCTTTTGATTCTATGGCCCGTATGCATGTAGATGTGCAATACGGTGACTTTCTGGACTCATTAAGCGGAGGCGAAACCCACCGCGCAGAAGCGGAAGCGGCATTAGTCGAAGTTATAGCGGAACGTGCCCAATTGAGCTCGCAAGCCTCGAGTGGCCGCGTTACCCCCGAGCAATTGCGAGAAGTGAGTAGTTATGACTATTTACGGGAACGCATGGAAACTGTTTTAAACTCAACGGAATTACAAATACTCGACAGCCGCCAGGACGGCATGGCTGAAGAACAACTTCGCAAAAATTACCTGGAACAGCTGAATAGAATTTCACCCGATGTGAATGAGGCCAACCAGGCAATAGTTTTAGATGTGCTCGTAGAACATATGCTGTTTCAGGAAACAGATTCCACGGATCGTAATCGAATCACCGCGGAAGAACTTGTTCAGCAGCAATTGATGTCCTTGCTTGAAGCACGAGTACAATTACAGGATATGTTGGAAGGGGAGCAATTGGAAATGGTTAATTCCTACCTGAATGAACTACGATCCAATTTATTTTTGAATCAATCAATGTCGAGTGATTCATCAAGATAAACAAGCACTCTTGCAATATACGCACAATGTGAGCATTGAAATATTTATAGATCACATTGAGTAATCTTCAGGCAATGGTTTATGCTTCGGCATCCACCATTTGTATTATTTGAACTAGAAATGAGAGGACTCAAAATGTCCAAGCAATCAAAAATTAAAATAGTCTGCTCTGCACTATTGCTGGTGCCAGTATTAGTCTTTGCACAGGCAGACATGCCTCCCGTAAATGATTTACCGAATCCTTATGCGACCCAGGCTGGATTCTTCAAGATGCCCGCCGGGCGTGAATGGGGTTCTTCCAGCACAGTAGAAATTGATCTCGACGGTGAGAGCATCTGGATTGCTGAGCGTTGCGCCGGCAATATCAATGCCTGTGTAAACAACCCCAACGTCAATATGATTATGCTGTTCGACAAGGACGGCAATATGGTTCGCAGCTTCGGCGCCGGTTATATCGCGTGGCCACACGGCATCGAGGTTGATCCAGACGGAAACGTATGGATTGCAGACGCCCGTGGTACTGACCAGATGCAGGATTATGATGGCGAAGCCTTCGGGCACCAGGTACACAAATTCAGCCCCACCGGTGTACACCTGATGTCGATTGGCGTAAAAGGCGGGGGTAGCAACGGCGAGTGTTGTTATACGCCCAATGATGTACTGGTAGCACCCGACGGCTCTATCTTTATTGGTGAAGGTCACTCCAGCGCTGAAGGCTCTCCTAACGCTATTTACAAGTACGATGCCGATGGCAACCTGCTGATGAAATTTGGTGAATGGGGAATGGGAGATGGCCAATTCCGCCAGCCTCATGGCCTGGCCATGGATTCAAAAGGTCGCCTGTTTGTTGCCGACCGGGGCAATGATCGTATCCAGATATTCGACCAGGAAGGCAACTTGCTGGACATCTGGTACCAGTTCAGCCGCAACAGTGGCGTGTTCATCGATGATCATGATGTGCTCTACGCCGCAGATTCAGAGTCTGGCTCGGTGAATCCGGACCATGGCGAATGGACTCGTGGCATAAGAGTTGGCAGCGCCATCACCGGGGAAGTCGAATTCCTCATACCTGATCCACAACCTGATTGCCGTGGTACCTGTACCGCCGAAGGTGTAGTTGCCGATAAACACGGTAATATCTTCGGAGCAGAAGTTGGTCCTGTGGGCGGCGTTAAGCGTTATGTTCGTGGCGTAAAATAACTTAGTCACTACATTACACCAACAAACAAAAAGCCCGGCTATTTGTAGCCGGGCTTTTTTATTTCTTATTATTTCTTTGAATCTAGATTATGCCGTCGAGATGTCCAGTACTGTCACCAAATTCACTCAGCGGAACATCCATGCCTTCAGCCAGGCTCAGTAATAAATTATTCATTGGCGTCTTATCCGGCATACGCAAATGGTGACCGCCTTTTAGTCGACCACTGCCTCCGCCTACCAATACCGTCGGCAGATTGTCATGAAGATGGGCATTGGAATCACTCAGGCTGCTGCCAAACAGCACCAGTGAATTATCCAACAGAGAACCCGTTTCGTCTTCCGAATCCCGCAGTCTTCCCAATAGGTAAGAAAACATGTCCACGTGATGCTGATCAATTTTTTGCAGTCTCGCCATGCGCACCGGATCGTTCTGATGGTGGGAGAGTCCATGGTGAGCGTCAGGAACACCAATCGAAGGATAGGATCGATTACCCCCTTCACGGCTATACATGAAAGTCACTACGCGAGTTAAGTCCGCCTGGAATGCAATGGCAATCAAATCGCTCATTATCTTAACGTGATCTTCGAACACAGGAGGTATGCCCTCCGGTCGATCTAATGTCGGCAACGCTACCGCTTCCCGTTGCTCAACATTTTGTATACGGCGTTCCACTTCCCGTACTGAATCGAGGTAATCGTCCAACTTCTGTCGATCGGAAGCACCAAGTTTAGGAGAAAGCCTCCGGGTATCTTCCATGACAAAATCAAGCAGGCTGCGATTTTGCCGCAGTTGAATGGCACGGGCTTCCGGATCGGTTGTTTCGCCATCGCCGAACAGGCGTTCAAATACTCGGCGCGGATTATTTACATAGGGCAGCGGCGTCGTCGGTGAACTCCAGGAAATAGTATTGCTATAGGCACAGCTATAGCCGGAATCACAACCACCTACCATGCGTACATCCTGCAAACCAATTTCCAGGGAAGGTAGTGGCGTAGTCTGGCCAATCTTCTGTGCCAACACCTGATCTATGGATTGACCATTACGGATATCGGCACCCTGGGTTTTCTTGGGATGTGCCCCCGTTAGCCAACTGGCCCCAGCTCTGGCGTGATCGCCCGGCCCGTCCCCCAGGGCTTCCCCGTTTCTATGGGCGAGGCCGCTTATCACTACCGCCTGATCGCGAAATGACTCGATTGGTTTCAGGGTTTTTGAAAACGCAAAGCCGGCACCGGTCTCTGTCGGTGTCCATTCATTCATGATGATGCCATTAGCGGTGTAGACAAAAGCAGCCCGGGTGACTGGTTTCGCAGCCGCCGCAAATGCTGGTGTCATCGCATCAAGATAAGGTAACGCAATAGTTGCGCCTGCACCCTGAAGAAAAGTACGTCGGGATAGATGTTTCTTGCTTACCATCTCATACCTCCGGTATGCGTCTCATGCGAAAGGGTACACTGTCGACAATGCCATCCACAAGGGCAGAGAAGCGGAAGTCAGACGCTTCCACCTGGCGCCGAATTTCCCGTAATGCGGGCCTATCCACAGGTTCAAGACCCCGCCCTATCGCATAGGTTAATAGTTTCTCCGCCAGGGTTTCTATGAACTCGTTACGCCTGGCCATTAAGACATCTTTCAGCCCATCAGGCCCATCAACCAGGGTGCCATCGGGCAAAGCTCCGGAGTCATCGATTTCCGTCCCATCTTCACCAATCCGCTGTCGCCCGACCGCGTCGAAGGACTCAAGTGCGAAACCAAGGGGATCCAGGCGGTTATGACAAACCGCACAGGCTGGATTTGCCCGATGTTGTTCCAGTGCCTCTCTTAAACTGCCGGCAGAAATTTCTGCCGAGTCATCCAATGCAGGTACATCCGGTGGCGGCGGAGGTGGTGGCGCACCCAGAAGATTCTCCAGCACCCACTTACCCCTCAATACCGGTGAAGTGCGCGTGGGATAAGAAGTCACCATTAACACGCTGCCCTGCCCCAGCACACCTCGTCGACCTGTTCCTTCCAGGGAAACTTCACGAAAGTAACCGCCTTCGACACCATCGATTCCATAAAAATCTGCCAGGCTTTCATTAACAAAGCTGTACTCCGCATCAATCAAATCCAGCACGCTGCGATCTTCTCTTACCAGGTTCTCAAGAAACAGTTCAGTCTCCTTTTGAAAGGCGTAGCGCAAGGAATCATTGAAATAATCAAACCGCTGCGGATCCGGAGCCCAGTCTGCGATATTTCGAAGATGCAGCCATTGGCCTCCAAAATTTTCAATTAGCGCCTTACTCTTTGGGTCGGCCAGCATGCGCTTTATTTGACTGGAAAGTACAGAAGGCTGCCTCAGCTCGCCGCTCTCAGCTAGCGAGAGCAGTTCTTCGTCGGGAATACTGCTCCAGAGAAAGAATGATAGCCGCGAAGCGAGATCCAGATCCGATAGCTCATAAATATCTCCTGCTTCACCATTGTCAGGCACATTCGGTGACCTGAACAAAAATCGCGGCGATACCAGAACACCGCTTAATGCCATTTCGATGCCATGCTCAAAACTGCCACCATCGGCACGCCCCTCGTGAAATAGCCCCATTAAAGGGTTAATGTCTGCGGCAGTAACTGGCCCACGATAGGCTTTATGGGCGATCGAATTCAGAATATTCCGCGCACAGCTTTCTTCTTCATCGCTGTTCGCCGGACGGCAGGTAAAAATTCGCTGCTGGCTTTCTTCCATACCTACACTGGTGGTGTCATAGGGACCGCCCACTAAGGCATAGTCCACGGAGTAAGAGTTGGCGTTGTTTAAATTACCTTCGCTACTGGTTTCCGGCAGAGAGTATTCATGCAAAAACCCCGCGGCGATTTCATGTTCACCAGCTGTTAGTGACACTGGTACTTCGTAGAATCGTGTTCCCTGCTCAGCTTCCAAATTACTGAAGGCAGCTTCGATTAGTTGCAGCCGCTCACCATTCACTCGAAAGTCAAGTTGTGGCGCAGGTAAGTGCGGCATTCGTCGCCCCCTGACTCTCACGGTAATTGTGTAGTCGGCACTAAAAGGAAAGACATGCTTGAACAAGATGCCGCCGCGTACGTTTAGGGGTAAGCCCGGAATGGCTTCGTTACGGGTTCCGGCAGGAGGCGTATATCTTTCAACAACAGGACGCGGGGTCAGGGTGCCAACCGCGAGGCGGCTTACTCGCCTGGCCGCAGACACATATTTTTCGATATGCAATGGTGAGACCGTAAGTACATCCCCGATGTTATCGAAACCGTAACCGGAATCGTCTGCTGGTAAATCCTCAGCATGATCCAGGTCGATACCAAGTAAATCTCTCACTGCATGGCTGTACTCGGCGCGATTTAGTCGGTGAATTGCCGGCGAACCAGGATTCGGAGTATTGCGGGCATTATTATCCAGCTCTGATTCCAGCCAGTTAACCAGTTCCAGCCGAATATCCTCATTCGGCCGCGGCATACCCGCCGGTGGCATTTCACCAGCCTGTAACCGCCTTAATACTTTTTCCAGGGCCGAAGCATGGGCAGCCAGCTCACCGCCGCTTACTCCTTCCAGGCTAAAATTGGCCGTGAGCAAAGTGTCGTTATGACAAACCACGCAGTACTGGTTTAGGGTGTTATCCAGCAATTCACTGCTTGCAGAATCGGTAGCGGATTGAGCAGAGGCCACCGGTAGTGTTCCTGACCAAACCAGACCTGAGAGAAAGACCATCGATTGGAAGATTTGCCTCATAATGATTGATGCTATAACGTTAGGCCGCCATGGGACAACTCTTCAAACTCTTCATTATCGTTGCTTATTCAGTCTTCGGATTGAACGGAATCGCCCAAACCAGTGATGACGATATCCTGGGTGAGCGTCTTATCGATGCCGTACAGCGAGTCAACTATAACGAAGTCACGCAATTGCTCGAGTCCGGTGTTGACGTTAATTATTCCCGGTCCGATGGCTCTACTGCCCTGAGTTGGTCCGCACAGAGACCTGATCTCTCTATTGTGCTGACATTACTGGAAGCTGGCGCGAATCCAAACAGAGCTGATGAGAATCAGGAAACCCCTCTGCTACTGGCAAGCGCTCGAGGTCATGCCGAAGTGGTAAAGGCATTGCTGGACGCTGGTGCTGCCAGTGACGTCCGACGCTGGAGTGGCGATAGCCCATTGCATCTGGCGGTATTCAGTGGCAATGCAGAAGTTGTCGATCAATTACTGGGTCACGGTGCTGCCGTTAACGTCGTTGAGAGTCGAATGGAACAGACTCCCTTAATGCGGGCGGTGGCTGCCGGCCATGTAGAGATCGCACGACTACTAATTGAGAATGACGCAGACGTGGAAGCTGTTTCAGCTAATGGTTTGCGCCCAATTCATTTCGCAGCCCTATACGGTCGGAGTGAGCTGGCAGAGATACTTATTAATGAAAATGCGAACACCCAGATTGCTGCCGGTGAAGTTGGCATTCCTTTTCTAATCGCACTCAGTGAAGAACATGAAGACGTTGCCCGTCTATTACTTACCGACGGTGTCGATGTTAATACCCGCAACACAGACGGAACCACGCCACTGCACGAAGCTGCCAGTGCAGGAATGTTAGAACTCTCCCGTGACCTTGTTGCCAGGGGCGCAAATATCGAAGCCAGGCTGGAAGCCACACCGGGAAATGTCTATGAACCCGGCAGGGGCGGAGGTGTCACTCCATTCCTGGCTGCTACCCGCGGTGGTCATACCGAGCTAATGGAACTGTTGTTGTCCCTGGGGGCAGATCCGAATGTTGAAACAGCCGATGGGGCCGGCGCTGTTATGTTCGCGGCACGTAGCCGCTCCTTCGAAGCCGTTCGTTTGCTGGTGGAATTGGGAATGGATGTAAACGCGGTTCCCGACAGTCGACCTTCCGCCTTGCATACGGCAATTCGTTTTGGTGAAGATGAAATCGTTGAGTATTTAGCGGAAAACGGCGCTGACTTTGATGTGTTAGACCACAATAGTCGTACGCCGTTAGAAGAAGCTGAATTTGAAGCGCCGGCCAGCACTATAGAGTTAATGCAAAGACTGGATGCCGAATATCGTGCATCCAGTCGATAATCTTGTAACTTACCAAGGTGCCAGCTGCCTCTTTAAAAAAGATATTTAAAAGAGATTGAAGCTTAATCTTCCGTTGCTTCGATATGTAATTCGAAATCAAGTTGTTCCGCTACCGCCAGGCTTCCACCCAGTGCAGTAAAAACAGACAATCCAAGATCTGCATGATTCAGAGAGAAATCTGCATCAACAGTAATAGTTGATCTACTCACAGCAACCTGTGCAGGCAGTTCGAGGTTTACAGTGCTTCCGACAATGTCCAGCTCGATTGCAAAATTCCAGTCACTGTCTGCAACCGATACTGTGGTGATTCTCGCAGCAATAATTGTATATGCCGTTCCGTTCAGCACATCATCACTCAGCATGTTCTCACGAGTACCTTCAATAGCTCGCCTACCGGGCTGAGTATCGAAGCCTTCCCGAGATTCAGCGGCCGCTCGATCCCGCTCAGACTGATCGTCTACAACGAAACTACTCACGGGAAACGCAAAGTTGGCGGTAGACTCTTCAGGATTCGCAGCCAGGTTAATCTGACCCAAAAGTCCAGTCGTGTGCACTACATGGTTATGACCCATGCGAGCCAGTGGTCCGTCTCGACCGACATAGACTCTCAAAATGGAGTTTCCCGTATCGATTGTGTATGACCCAGACTCTCCACCCTGCTGTGCCGAAGCGGATGTAGCGACCGCGCACATAAGAATCAATATCGAAGTTAATACCTTTTTCAAACCCATCATTTGCTCCTGATGCTATCTATTTGTAGCCAATTGTTACGGCGACAAATTCCTGTCTATTGCTAAATACTACCTCAATTACACCGATAAAAAATTTGATATCTATTAATTAGACCTTCAGTTTCACTGTATTGATGTCGTTCCGACCTCTAAATCGGGCAAAACATCGATCCTATCACAAAGCGCCGGTTACAGGGATTCTGGCACGGCTTTTAGGGTATAGGATCAGGGTATTACCGCTTAACTGAACACCAAGTGAACGAAAAGCCGGATTGTGCGTTTCACTTAAATAATCAATAGCCAAAAGGATTTTACTAATGGATAAAAGTCTCGGATTCCTGTTCCTGTCCCTCGCGTTGTTAACCACTCCTGCGATTAGCCAGGCCCAGGTTTCAGGCATCCATGACGAAGTCGATTTCGATAGCCCGGAAGGATGGGCCATGGTCTATATGACCGCTTCAGCACTTAACCTGAGCCAGCTACCACCGCGATCAACTGCATTTGGCGATATCAGTTTTTCGGCGGAACTCGGCTCAATCCCGAGATTGACCAGGGAACAACAGCAGGTGGGTTTCGGTGGATTCAAGGATGAAGACCTCAATAAATCCCCGGCCTTCGGCCGAGCGCGAGTAAGCATGGGATTGTTCTGGGATGTTAGGGCGGAAGTTTCCTGGACGCCTCCTATTGAACTTAATGGCGCAAAACCGGATGGGCTATGGGGATTTGCACTATCGAGACCGCTTATCAGTAACGACACCTGGGGATTGGGTTTACGCCTGTATGCCGTGGAAGGTGCAGTCAACGCCGACGTAAGCTGCAGCGAAGACCTGGCTGACTTCCCTCCTTTCAGTCCCGACAACCTGTTCGGCTGCCTGGATAAATCCGATGACAAGCTGGACATGGATCATGAGGGCGCCGAGTTGATACTGTCTCTCAACAGATTTCCTTTTGGGATTCAACCCTGGCTGTCTGTCGCCTCAACCCGCATGGATCCCTTCGTGGAAATCGATGCTCCCCTGGAAGGCGGCAATCACTTTTCTACAGTCGATACCGATGGCACAACCGAAACCTATAGCATCGGCTTTAACTACAAGCTGAATGATAACTGGAAACTAAACCTGGCCAGTTCTTACACTCCACTGGATGCGAATAGACCGATCAGCGCCGGCGGTAGAGACAGTTACTGGAATGTGCGAGTCGGAATAGTCTGGGATTTATAAATTCCAGGGGTTGGCCGGATCGACTTCGTTAAGAATGAAGTATCAGTTTTCGTAGGCGGGTACACGCAGCAAGACATAAGTTATATGGCTATCCTCAGCAGTTAAGTAAGCATGAGGCATTTGCGCAGGAATATGCAAAACATCTCCGGTTGCGACAGGAATCTGGATACCATCAACAATTCGCGCACCGGGCACATTGGATTGACCAATCATCTCTCCTCCGAAATGCACTTGCCCTTCCCCACTTTGAATCAAGACTACATCGATAATATCCTGATGAAGTTCGGGCACACCATCGCGATCACGACGGATAAATCGAATGCGATGGGAGTTGCCACCAACACCGTAATCCGCCAGGGTTTGTCGCGAAGAACCATCGCTGCGCATACGCTCGATGATCGCTTCATTCCTTTGCACTAATTCATCAGCACGCCAAAGACCAAATCCCGGCGGGTTCAGATTGGGCGCCTCACCATCAGAATTCTCTACCACGCTTCCCCTGAATGCCGGTACTCGAATAAGTACGTAAGTAATATGCCCGCCCTCAACGGGAAGATAAGCATGGGGAATCCCGGCAGGAATACGTATTACATCACCTGTTCCAACTTCGTAACGCGATCCACCGATGATTTCCGTACCAAGATCGCCGGTTCGCCCCAGCATCTGGCCACCAACCAAAATCGTTCCCCGCCCACTTTGCACGAAAACATAATCTTCGATGTTATCGTGTTGTTCGGGCAGACCGTCGCTGTCGCGACGAATAAATCGAAAACGATGCGATCGGGCAGGCGTAAGGTAGTCCGCCAGGGTTTCCCGGGAAGAACCATCCGGGCGAATCGTTCTGCCCAGCTGTGCGTTGCGCTGTTCTAGCTCTCGGGCGCTCCAGAGAAGAAAACCAGGCCGATCAGTAACCAGATCGGATGCTTGTAATTCTACTGCGCTACCTGAAGAAGAAAACTGGGCGCAGCCTTGAAGAATTGCTGAAAGAACCAATACAACACTTGCTGTAAAAATCCTATCGCTTAAGCTCCAAATTATAATTCTCTTTCTAAATATGTTTGCCATAAAATTCTTTGATACGGTCTACGAGTTCGAGAGCAACACCAAGAGCACTTGATTGGTCACTACCACCTTGCATATTCAATTCGAATTATCTGGAGAATTAGGTTGCCGAAAACTCATGTTTGATACGATGCCACATCCAGGCGACGGCGAAACCGAAGACAAAAGGAAAGCCCACATAAACCAGCATTAACGGATCATCTGGGCTACGAAAAATTGCAGTATTCTCGTAAATACTCTGATAACCGGAATTGATAGAAATAAAGTTAATTGCAAAAGTTACAATCAACATGGCTATGCCAATTATGAAGCCATTCTTTATTACAATGCCCATACACTTCCTCCTGAACGCAGGAACGTATCAGAGGGCCAATTACATTCAGCCCAGCATCAAGCGCTAATCTTCTTCCATCTCCAATCTTCTGGCGCCAGCCAGTATACCCGGGAGCGCATGATTACCTTCATGACAGGCGTATTCATACAAGCCGTCAGATGGGCGCATTGGCATCTCACCACTCCAGGGTTGGGTATAGAGTGTTGGATCATCAATGGTAAACGAGTAACGCAACTCATCATCGGCAACGCGACGGAATCGCTCGGTTAGAATCATGTTGGTTGAAGCACTAACACCAAACCCACTGGCAATTTCCCAAGGGTTAAAGTTTTTCGTCACCACCACCAACGTATCGTCTTCGTAATAACCAATTGAATCGCCACCCCACTTACCATACGGAAGGTCTTTATGCTCCTGGTTGATTTTGACAATACGGGCATCATGCACCATCTCAACCAGAAGCACGACATGGTCCGGGCTCTGTACGATTTGCATATTGTTGTTATAAACGCTACTTAGAAATGGCGTACTTGAAGAAAATGCCTTTAGACAGCGATCAGCCAAAGTGCGCCCTTCCGGCCCATCGCTACGACCGAGAGAATCAGGAAACCCAAACACATCACGACCCTGTTGCCGGCGGATCTGGAAGCCCTGTTCACGCCAGGGAATCTGACCATCCGGTGGGTCGACTATTATTGAAGTTCGATATTTGCCATCGATTAAAGCCAGCGTATTGCCGATGCTGAAGTATTCTGGCGGGTAGCCGCCCACGTTGGCAGGGTCATTTTGTCGATTGGTGCCGAAATTCTGATAATCGTCCAGGATGACGTCCGTTGGCTCCAGGGTCGCCAGCATGGTTTCTTCATCGATTTCCAGTTCACTATATTGTTCCGGTCGCTGCAGGCCAGTACGGGTCTCATAGGTCCAGATACCCTGCAAATCCGGCACGCCAAAATCCAGCATTGGGGATTCATAATCAACTGATTGCGCAATTGCCACTGTGCTTACCAATAGCAAGCCGGAAATAGCTGAGGAAATTCGAATTAATTGACTACTCATATGGTTCTCCAGAAATCTATATGCTAATGCCGATTATACATCACTTGCGTATCAGAACTGATCACAAACTTATTATAGTATTAAGCAATTGATCAATTGTGTGCTCCGATTCATCTTGTTTAACAAAACTTAATCAAGGCGAATCGGATCATGCTGGCTCTTCAATTGTGAAATTTTCTTTACGTTCAAATCCCATTGAAATCATTTTTACATTCTAGCCAGCCCTGGACTGTACTAAATCTACCCAAAAAATATATCGATAATCCCCTCATAGTATTCCGCCGGACGCAGACTCACATCGTTACACATTAGTATCACTGAAAAATCCTGTTCCGGCAGTCGTGCATACCAGGTTGTAGTTCCAAGCCACCCACCACTATGAAAATAGGAAATTCCAAGTTCATTCTCGGATACAAACTGCCCATTGGCATACAGCGTGTCACGAGCCGGCAGCGAACTGTTTGGCGTATTAAAAAGTGTTAATAGCTCCTCAGGATTGGTTCCGAGAGTCGGGTTTCTCAGGTAGCTATCCCAAATTAACATGTCATCGAGATTGGTATGCAGACCGCCATCGCCCACCCAGAACAGATTAGTTATATCAGTTACGTAAGCGCCCTCTTCATTCTTCGTATAACCGTAAGCGCGATTCTCAACTATTTCAGTTGCTTCATCGCTGAAGAAACTATTATTCATTCCCAGAGGAGCGAATATACGCTGCGCCGAAAACTCTCTAAGGGATTGACCGGAGACTTCTTCCACTAACATGGAAAGCAGGAAGTAACCGAGATTACTGTACTCCCATTTTTCTCCAGGGGGATGACGCAGCCCCGCTTGTTTCACTACATCATAGAATTCTTGGATTGTAAGATAGTCTTCGTTGCCGAGCCTGAATGCTCCCCCGGCTGCCGATTTAATATTCAGACCGCCGGGCACTTCTTCATCGTCATTACCGGAGCTGATGAAATCATAATCTGCCATACCAGCTATATGACCGAGCACCTGGTTAACCGTAACTTCAGCTCCATAGTCCCGAAGTCCGGGGATGTAGCGATGAAGACTGGCATTCAGATCAATTAAGCCATCCTCGACAAGAATCAATACTGCCAGTGCAGTGAATTGCTTGGATACCGATCCCATACGGTGGACGTTGTCACCATCCAGGGGAACATTCAGTTCCAGATTAGCCAAACCGTAACCGGCTTTATGCACATACTGCCCTCCACGGACCACACCCACGTTACAACCAGGCGCATCGGCAGCAATATCGGCAAACAAATCATCGATCTGTTGATTGTGTTCCGCAGAAAAGACTGTGCCGGTAGCTGTGCAAAGCAAAACAAAACTTGTGGCACTGGATAGTTGGATTAACTCAGCAAACAGCGACTTTAATGAAACAGGGCGCGAGAAAAACATTGAACTTTCCCCTTCTTCAAGATTGAGTGTAATCAGGGTGAACGGTTGACTCGTCTAATTACCTGACCGGGTCGGTTGTCGGTAGTTTCACCATTATCATACACAATTTGCCCATTGACCCAGACCGTTGCAATTCCTGTCGACAGGCGTTGGGGCTCGTCCACCGTGGCGTGATCTTGTATGGAGTCTTGATCAAATAGCACGAGGTCGGCTTTCATACCTGGCGCCAGAGCACCGCGATCATCAAGCCCAAGAGATTGCGCAGCGAGGGATGTCATTTTACGGATAGCTTCCTCGAGAGATAACACATCCAGTTCCCTCACGTGACGCGCCAGAACCCGGGTAAACGCACCACGACCCCGGGGATGACCCGTAAATCCACCATCGGAAGTAATGTTGGCAAATTCCCAGGCCATAAGACCGGCAATGTCAGCTTCCTGCATGGATCGCCCCATGATGGCTTCGGCCGATTGCCCTCCATTCACGGCGCTCCAGGTATTAGCTTCTTTCATCAGATTAGACATGGTCAGTACTTCATTTGTTTCCCGGAGTCTTGCTATGTCGGCGATTGATAAGCCCACATAAGTTGGATTGGGTGCGAAACGGGTAAAGATTATGCCGTCGGCAGGAGCCAATTCATTGAGAACAAATTCAATTTCAGCAAGATTGTCTGGATCCCTGTCCGGCAACAATACGAAAATGGTTGAACCCCAATATAAATACGGATAGATATCTCCAGTTACCTGCACACCTTCAGCTCTTGCCTCATTCAGTATGCTGATGACTTCCTCTGCCTGATCCCAGAAAGCCAACCCGGCAAGTTTCATGTGTGAGTAATGTACAGGTATTCCGGTTTGACGCCCAATTGCTAACAACTCTTCGATGGCCTGGAAAACAGTTCGGTCTTCCGAACGAATATGAGAGCTATAACGACCACCGGCATCTGCCGTAATCTGAGCCAATGCGACGAGCTCATCCTCTTGTGAATACATGCCAGGCTCATACTCGAGCCCAGATGAAAATCCCAGGGCGCCACTGTCCAATTCTGTTTGTAGCGCACTCAGCATATTCTGCATTTCAGTTTGTGAAGGAATCGATAACCGCGGATTTGCCATGAATTTTTCGCGCAATGTGTTATGACCGGCATAGGAAGCAATGTTTACTGATGCCGGTTCGATTTCATAAGCCTCAAACAAGCCTGCGAGTGGATATTGATGAGATCCATCCAGCCCAAAAACCGCGGTGGTAATCCCCTGGCTAAGCATTGGTAGTGCGTCCCTGTTCTCTGCCAATCCCCGGTCGTGATGGCTGTGGGTATCGATAAAACCAGGACTAAGTGTTAACCCCCGCGCATCGATTACAGTTTCACCGTCAATAGGTTCCAGGTCGCCCAGGTTAATGATTTGCTCACCATCAATCCGAATATCCCCAGATCGAGCTGGCGCTCCTGTGCCATCGACTATTAAAGCTTCTCTTATCAGCGTGGAAGTGGGCGTATCGGTATCACCACAAGACACCAACATCGAAACAAGAATGCAGGCAAGGGGAATTTTTGTCTTTGAGGTAATCATGAGAAGGAGTCTAGCAGAATTCGGCTTATGGCCAATCGCGAACGAACAAAAAAATGTGCTGGCTCTAACCTCCGCCGATCTAACTTGAAAATCTCTTCGCGATTTTCAAGCCGTTTGCTCCTCGCTAAGCCTACGGCTTATCTCGGTTGTTACGAAAAAAGGATAATTGCGAAGCAATTACCCTTTTCAAAAAATTGGTGGAGCCATGTGCTAAGATCCGCTCGCTTTGCGAACCGAAGCACAGCTTCGGTAGGATCGAACGCCAACACAGGGATGTGTTGGCTGGGGTTTTCACCATGAAGGTTTAAAGCTCTAAACTTTTTTCTTCCATAAAAATTTGGTGGAGCCATGCGGGATCGAACCGCAGACCTTCTGGATGCAAACCAGACGCTCTCCCAGCTGAGCTATGGCCCCTCGATTGAAAACCCGAAGG
>CAZTTE010000011.1:0-21558 GCA_964616225.1 uncultured Pseudohongiella sp. | reverse complement strand
AGGATTTTCATACATCCCAGACACTAAACCTGGCACTTAGCCTGCACTATCGGCAGAAAGCGGGCGTATTATACGCTCTAACGGCCATCAGGCAAGGTATTTAGAAAGCTTAGAAAAGCACGCTATAAGAATCAAGTCACGGTACGCTTCTTCGAGCTCAGATACCGCAGAAATCGATACCCCAGCAATACAAAAACGATCGATCCATAGAGCACGGCCTCCGTAACATCGGTACGCAAAATCCATAACAAATGGATTACTCCGAGAATTGCAGCGATATACACCAGGCGATGCAATCGTTTCCAGTTTTTGCCCAGCTTCCGAACCATGGTCTTAGGCGAAGTAATCCCTAGCGCCACCATGATCATAAAAGCAGTAAAACCAACGGTTATATAGGGTCGCTCAACAATTTCCTCGGCGATGGCGAACCAGCGAAACCCCAGGATAAATGTCATCCACACGAGCAGATGCACGGCTGCATAAAAAAGGGCGAATAATCCCAGCATGCGCCTGTTGCGAACTAATTCAGGCTGGCCTGTGAGTTGACGCAGCGGGGTCAGTGCCAGGGTGATTAACAAGAAGCGAAGAGTCCACTCGCCGGTTTCGATAGAAAGCGCTTGAGCCGGATCGGGACCGAGGTCATTGGTCAATGCCCGAACCAATAACAAAGCGAAGGGGACCAGGGCCAGCAGAAAAACTGCTGGCTTTACAAATTTACGCATAGCTTAAAAATAAGTGGGTTGATACGTCCTAATAGTATCGAGACAGATCCATGCCTTCGTACATGTGGGCAACATGCTCACCGTAGCCATTGAACTTCCGGGTTTCGATTACGCGCCTGCTAAACAGTGTCTGCGGTAACCGTCTCTCCATGTCCTGGCGCCAGCGTGGATGGTGAACTTCAGGATTCACGTTGGCATAAAAGCCATATTCATTCGGCTGCAGGTCTTCCCAGGTCGTATTGGGTTGAGTTTCACGGAAATTGATCTTTACGATGGATTTAATACTCTTGAATCCATATTTCCATGGCACCACCAGGCGCCAGGGAGCGCCATTTTGTGCCGGTAGATAGGAGCCATACAAACCCACCGCCATAAAGGTTAAGGGGTTCATTGCTTCATCCATTCTTAGCCCTTCGCGATATGGCCATCTGACAATGGCAAAGCGCGAATTGATTCCAGGCATAGTCTCCGCATCGACAATGGTTTCAAATTCCACAAACTTTGCATTGGAAGTGGGTTCGAAGCGCTTAATAAGATCGGCTAGTGGAAATCCGATCCAGGGGATAACCATGGACCAGGCTTCGACACAACGTAATCGATAGATGCGTTCTTCTAGATCGTGGGGCTTAAGAATATCTTCCAGGTGGTAAGTTCCAGGCTTGCCAACTTCTCCGGTTATTTCTACCGACCAGGGATCGGTTTCAAATTCGCCGGAACGGGTAGCTGGATCGGATTTATCCATCCCGAATTCATAAAAATTATTGTAGATAGTGACATCTTCGTAAGGAGTTAAGCTCTCCCCGGTAAAAAAGGGCTCGCTATCAGGAGCTGGTTTAATATTTTGAAATTTTTCCGTCCACCAGGCTGCCGGTGGAGATTTGCGCATTGCAGCAGGCGCCCGAGCTTTAAGGGCATCTCCGTTCTGGGCATTGGCAATAGAAGGAAGTGCGCTCGCTGCAGCCGCACCGAGTAAAGCCTTACCTCCATCGAACATAAAATCACGTCGATTCTTGTAAACACTTTCCGGAGTGATTTCTGAAGGTTTAATGTCTGATGGTTTCTTAATTAACATGGTATGCACCTGTTGCCTGGTTTTCCTGCCTCACTAACAAATAAGACAGGACTAATTTAATTATCTTCCCCAAACTTCTATTGCTTTAATCGATCACCGTGATCGATATTTTCAATCAAAGCAGCGGTAACTTAGCCCGCTGCTTCGCTCTCTTCTTCTTTCTTCTCTTCTTTCTTCGTCTTGCTTGGCTTTTCGGTTCTTCCCTGCCTCTTAATTTGAGTACGGTAGAGCCAGCCAACAGGCCCTGAAAAAGCGTAAATCACACATATAGTAAGTAACACTTCGTGCGGACTCTGGGCGATTAGCACTAATAATACTATTGTAAAGACAAATACCATATAAGGTACGGTGCCTTTAAAGTTCAATACCTTAAAGCTGAAATACCTGTAGTTTGAAATCATCAGTAGACCGGTAAACACCGTCATGATGGCGCAGAGATAGGCCACCATTGGAGTGACTTCGAGACCGTAGCGGTAGCCAACCCAGGGCACAAAGGATACAAGACCTGCCGCAACCGGGCTTTGTAATCCCAGGAAGAAGCGCTTATCAACGGTTCCCAGCTGGACGTTATAGCGCGCCAGACGCAAGGCGGCACAGGACATATAGATAAAACTAGCAGCCCAACCCACCTGGCCCAGCGGACCAAATCCCCAGCTAAACATTATCAAGGCTGGTGCGACACCAAAGGACACCATATCCGACAGACTATCGAACTCCGCACCAAAGGCGGATTGAGTACCGGTTAAGCGAGCTATTCTTCCGTCCAGGCCATCGCAGACACCGGCGATCATAATCGCCCAACCGGCCTCATTGAAATTGCCAGACATTCCGGCAATTACGGCATAAAAGCCCGCAAACAGTGCAGCGAGGGTAAACAGGTTGGGAAGCAAATAGATACCCCGGCGGCGTACCTTCTTGCCACCCTCAGAAACGATCTCCTCGTGCTCATCGATAGGAAGAACATTTTCTGATTCGATCTCTGCTTCTATGTCCTTGTCTTTTCTACTCATGTCTAGTCATGTCTGCTCTTAAAAACCAGGGCAACCGGTGAAAATCGATGGATTTCGGATTATACAGGCCAAAACCGCGGCCTGAGGCACTATTTTTAACATTTTACGCAAGTTTAGAGATGCTATATGATCGCGCCTCATCAAAACATTAGCCGGTTTTCCGGAGTGAAAACCACCCGACATCAACGGAGTTACTCCATGAATTACTTTAATACGCTGCCCCTTCGGCTCCAGCTAGAACAATTGGGCAAATGTCGCTTTATGGACCAGTCAGAGTTCAGCGACGGCGTGAATAAACTTTCAGGACAAAAAGTCGTTATCGTAGGCTGTGGTGCCCAGGGACTCAACCAGGGACTAAACATGCGGGATAGCGGCCTGGATGTGTCATTTACCCTGCGCGAGGCTGCCATTACAGAGCAGCGTGCGTCCTGGAAAAATGCTATTGAAAATGGATTCACAGTAGGCACCTATGAAGAACTCATCCCCAATGCTGACCTGGTGCTAAATCTAACTCCGGACAAACAACACACGGCCGTAGTGGAACAGGTTATGCCACTCATGAAACAAGGCGCCTGCCTGGCCTACTCCCACGGTTTCAATATCGTCGAAGAAGGCATGCAGATTCGCGACGACATAACCGTAGTTATGGTTGCGCCTAAATGCCCGGGCACCGAAGTACGGGAAGAATATAAGCGTGGTTTCGGTGTACCAACCTTGATCGCCGTTCATGCTGAGAACGATCCCACTGGCGACGGCATGGATATCGCCAAGGCTTATGCCGCAGCAACAGGCGGTCATCGTGCCGGGGTACTCGAGTCTTCATTCATTGCCGAAGTGAAATCAGACCTGATGGGTGAACAAACCATTCTCTGCGGCATGTTGCAAACGGGCTCCATTCTCTGCTTCGACAAGATGGTAGAGAAAGGCATCGATGTTGGCTATGCCTCAAAACTCGTGCAACACGGCTGGGAAACTGTAGCCGAAGGTTTAAAGCACGGCGGCATCACCAACATGATGGATCGTTTATCTAATCCTGCCAAACTGGTTGCCGCCGAACTGGCAGATGAATTAAAAGAACTCATGGCTCCGCTTTACCAAAAGCACATGGACGACATCATTACCGGTAATTTTTCCGGCGGCATGATGGATGATTGGGCGGACGATGATAAGAAGCTGTTAACCTGGCGCGAAGCTACCGCGGAAACAGCATTCGAGAAATCCACTGCAGGCGATGTAGAAATCAGCGAACAGGAATACTACGACAATGGCATCTTAATGGTGGCCATGATCAAAGCCGGTGTTGAGCTTGCTTTCGAAACCATGACCGACAGCGGCATCATCGAAGAATCCGCCTACTATGAATCACTTCATGAAGTTCCTTTAATCGCCAACCTGATTGGCAGAAAGAAACTCTATGAAATGAATAAGGTTATTTCCGATACTGCGGAATACGGTTGCTACCTTTTCTCTCATGAATGCGTACCATTACTGGAAGACTTCATGAAGAAAATCGATACCGATGTTATTGGCAAAGGCCTGGAGCTTGCGGATGCAGGTGTGGACAACGCGGAGCTAATTGCTGTTAATGATGCGATTCGCGCTCATCCGATCGAAGTGGTTGGGAAAGAGTTACGCAAGCACATGACTGCCATGAAAAGGGCAATCTGATTTGCCTTCTTGTTGGAAAAATTTTCTTTCCCTGAAAATTTTCCACCGCCATTAATTCACTGGCGTAAATGTGCGAATTTTCTGGTGAATTAATGGCTCGCATTTGCAAAGCAAATGTCGTACATCCCTGTACTCACTTCGAGCAATTTTCGAATTTTTAAGAAAAACGGCCCTAAGGGCCGTTTTTTATGCGAATTAGAAAAAGTTCTCGATATTAGGCTGTGGGAGGCGGTATTGGGTGTGAGTGAATAGCGCTCAGGAAAGAATGCGCGGAAGAGCCAGGGATGGCTCATTGAACGAACAGCCGATACCGCCTATCGCAGCCGGAATAAGTCTACAAACCTGTAAAGCTAGAGAGCCAGAGTTTTTTCGCCACGAGAAATCCCTGAAACACCGGTGCGCGCAACTTCTAAAACCACGTTATCTCCAAGAGCAGCAATAAAGGCATCGAGCTTATCGCCGGTTCCGGTTAACTGAATCGTGAATACGTTCGCAGTCAGATCCACAACCTGTCCGCGAAAAATATCGACGCTGCGCTTAACTTCAGCTCGCTGGGCACCGACTGCTTTCACTTTAATAAGCATTAATTCCCGCTCGATGTGTGCACCTTCGGTCAGGTCTACAAGCTTTACCACATCGATAATTTTGTTCAGATGCTTGGTAATTTGTTCGATTCGCGCATCATCACCGCTGGTTGTCAGGGTTAAACGCGATAGCGATTGATCTTCAGTTGGCGCTACAGTCAGAGAATCGATGTTGTAGTTACGCTGGGAGAATAATCCCACTACCCGAGAAAGAGCACCTGGTTCGTTTTCCATTAATACTGAAATTATATGTCTCATTTCACTAGGTCCTCTCTGTCTTGCTAAGAACCATGTCCTTCATGGCCCCGCCTTTAATCGCCATGGGATAAACGTGCTCGTTTGGATCAACTAAAACATCCACAAATACAAGCTTGTCTTTCATGGCAAAGGCTTCTTCTAACTTCGGATATAATTCATCCGCCTTCTCAATCTTCACTCCCTCATGACCATAAGCTTCAGCAAGCTTGGTGAAGTCAGGCAAGGATTCAGAGTAGGTACTGTGGGAATGGCGCCCACCGTATTGCATATCTTGCCACTGCTTCACCATACCCAGGGCCTGATTGTTCAGGCAGACTATCTTTATGGGTAACTGGTACTGCATGCAGGTTGCAAATTCCTGCTGATTCATCAGGAAGCTGCCTTCACCGGTAATACAAACTGATGTTGCTTCCGGATAAGCAAACTGCACACCCATTGCCGCAGGAAAACCAAACCCCATAGTTCCCAGTCCGCCAGAATTAATCCAGCGACGCGGCTTATCAAATCCGTAGTATTGCGCAGCAAACATCTGATGCTGTCCCACATCGGAAGAAACGTAGGCTTCACCCTTGGTTATTTCAAACACAGCCTTCACTGCGTCTTGCGGCATTATTATGCCTTCCGCCGATGAGTTTACTTTCAGGCAATCTTTCTCACGCCACTGTTCGATCTGGTTCCACCAGACTTCCAGGGCCTGTTCGTCGACTTTCTTATCTGACTTTTCGATCTGATCTATCATCTCTTCGATTACCGGCGCTACCGAACCTACGATTGGCACATCAGCAGTAACGGTTTTGGAAATCGAGGCGGGATCGATATCGACGTGCAAGATTGTTGCATCAGGGCAAAATTTCGAAGTATCGGAATTGGTCACACGGTCGTCGAAGCGAGCTCCGATACACAAAAGCACATCACAGTAATGCATGGCCATGTTCGCTTCGTAGGTACCATGCATCCCCAACATCCCAAGAAATTGCTTGTCAGAAGCCGGATAAGCACCCAATCCCATCAGGGTATTGGTTATAGGAAAACCGAGTTTACGGGTAAGCTGGATTAATTGATCTGATCCATTTCCCTGAATCACACCACCGCCGGTGTAGATCATCGGCCGTTTGGCAGTTAATAGTGCATCCACAGCCTTCTTGATCTGACCCGAATGTCCTTTGGCTGGAACTGCATAGGAACGAAGCTTTACATCTTTGGGATATTCATAAGCCTGTTTAACTTTTGGATCGGTCGCGTCTTTTGGAATATCGATGACAACCGGTCCAGGTCTCCCGGTAGTGGCAATATGAAAGGCTTTCTTAACAATGCGGGGAATATCTTTCGCTTCCTGCACCATAAAGCTGTGCTTAACTACTGGGCGAGAGATACCGACCATGTCGGTTTCCTGGAAACCATCGGTACCGATCATGCGACTTTCAACCTGACCGGAGATGACGATCATGGGAATGGAATCCATGTAGGCAGTAGCGATACCGGTTACGGCATTAGTCGCACCGGGACCGGATGTAACCAAAACCACACCTGGTTTACCGGTTGCCCGCGCGTAACCATCGGCAGCATGGGTTGCTGCCTGTTCATGGCGCACGAGAATATGTTCAACTTTATCCTGATGAAAAATCGCATCGTAGATATGTAGAACGGCTCCACCAGGATAGCCAAATATGATTTCGACGCCTTCATCGTGCAGCGCACGGGTTAGCATCTCACCACCAGATAATTGGTCCACTTTTCTTGCCTCTCTTTCCTTTCAATCCTTTAAATTCAGTTTGATCTGAATCCAAACAACCAATAACAGCATAGACCATGACAGTCAGCTGCGATTCCAAAACAGTATTAGTTAGTTTTGACACGCCGCAATGCCGGCCCGCATCCTAACGGTCTGGTATTGCTTCATGTCGGCCCCGTACGCGATAACGTGATAGAAGCCTTAGGTGGATGTTGTCGGTCACCTAGAAAGCAGTCTGTAGGAATGCCTGGTTGCGGCTAATTCAGACTACGGCAGGAAAATATGGGGTATACCAGATCCCCTGCGCTCAAGCAGACGGATTCTCCCAGTTATTCGAGGAAAGTCAAGCTCTTATAGCCGATTTTGCTGGTTTTGGGGGGTCAGGCGACCGCCTGACCCTCATCCAGAACGACCTTGCCAAATACCAGTTCCTGGTCGGGGTTTAATTCCACGACGATCTTGTCACCGGGAACATAGGCTCCTTTCAGCACCCCCTGAGCCAGGGGATTTTCGATCCAGTTCTGGATAGCGCGTTTTAATGGCCGCGCGCCATAGACCGGGTCATAGCCAATCTGGGCAATATGATCCAGCACTTCCTTGCTGACCTGGATACCCAGTTCACTATCGGCCAGTCGACTATTCAGGTGATCGATTTGTATTTCTGCAATGCCACGGATTTGATCCTGGTACAGCGGATGGAAAACCACAGATTCGTCGATACGGTTTACGAATTCCGGCGAGAAATGTTTTACAACCGTTGCAAGAACCGTTTCTTTGACTTGTTCATAGGATTTTTCATCGACCGTTCCGTCTGCCATCAAATCCTGAATACGATCCGAGCCAAGATTCGAAGTCATGACTATTACCGTATTGCGGAAGTCAACGGTACGACCATGACCATCGGTAAGACGACCATCATCCATGACTTGCAAAAGAATATTAAAAACATCGGGATGGGCTTTCTCAACTTCATCGAGCAACAACACCGAATATGGCCGACGGCGCACGGCTTCGGTCAGATAACCACCCTCTTCGTAACCAACATAACCGGGAGGAGCACCAATCAATCTTGCCACCGAATGTTGCTCCATGAATTCGGACATATCGATGCGAACCATGGCATCTTCGGTATCAAATAAGAATTCTGCTAATGATTTACAGAGTTCCGTCTTTCCTACGCCGGTGGGACCAAGAAACAGAAAGGAACCATTCGGTCGATTTGGATCTGACAAACCGGAACGGGAGCGACGCACGGCGTTGGCAACCGCAAGTATCGCTTCATCCTGACCGATTACTCGGCGATGCAGGGCATCTTCCATTTCCAGCAAACGTTGCTTATCACTCTGCAACATCTTGCTTACGGGAATACCGGTTGATCGAGAAACCACATCGGCGATTTCTTCTTCAGTCACCCGGTTTCTCAACAACTGCTTTTCCGCCGCTTCTGCTTCAGTAGCCGCCTCAAGCTTTTGTTCCAGTCCAGGAATTACGCCGTACTGGATTTCTGACATACGTGCCAGGTCTCCCGCTCTGCGGGCGGACTCCATATCCATGCGTGCCTTTTCCAGGGAACTTTTAATGGTAGCGGTACCCTGCAATGAGGCCTTCTCCGCTTTCCAGATTTCCTCCAGGTCGGCGAAATCTTTCTCGACCTCGGCTATTTCTTCTTCCAGTTTCTGCAGCCGCTTTTTCGATGCGGTGTCATCTTCTTTCTTGAGTGCTTCTCGTTCGATTTTTAACTGAATCAATCGTCGTTCAAGCTTATCCATTTCTTCCGGCTTGGAATCGATTTCCATGCGAATCATGCTGGCTGCTTCGTCTACAAGGTCGATGGCCTTGTCCGGCAATTGTCGATCAGTAATATAACGTTGGGATAAACGCGCGGATGCGATAATTGCAGAATCAGAAATATCCACACCGTGATGCACTTCATAACGCTCCTTCAGTCCACGGAGGATCGCGATAGTGTCTTCTTCACTGGGTTCTTCTACCAAAACCTTCTGGAAGCGACGCTCCAGTGCTGCATCTTTCTCGATGTATTGGCGGTATTCATCCAGCGTTGTGGCACCCACGCAGTGCAGTTCACCTCTCGCCAGTGCCGGCTTTAACATATTGCCGGCATCCATAGCGCCTTCGGCTTTTCCTGCCCCCACCATGGTATGAAGCTCATCAATAAACAAGATGATAGAACCTTCCTGCTTGGAAAGTTCATTAAGCACCGCTTTCAGCCTTTCTTCGAACTCACCTCGAAACTTAGCACCGGCAATCAAGGCACCCATATCGAGGGCCAGAATCTTCTTGTCTCGCAAGCCTTCCGGAACTTCACCATTAACAATGCGCTGGGCAAGACCTTCGATGATTGCGGTCTTACCGACACCGGGCTCACCTATTAGTACCGGGTTGTTTTTAGTGCGGCGCTGCAATACCTGCACGGTGCGTCGAATTTCCGCATCACGACCAATAACCGGATCCAGTTCACCGTTTTCAGCTCGTTCGGTCAAATCTACACAGAACTTCTGCAATGCCTGCCAGGAATCTTCGGCACCGGCTTCGCTTACGTTTTCACCACCACGAAGGTTTGTAATCGCATTTTCGAGAGCCTGAGCAGATACGCCAAAACCGTTCAGTATTTTTCCAACACTCCCTTTATCATTCATTGCCACCAGCAAAACGGTTTCACTGGAAATAAAGGAGTCGCCCTTCTGTTGTGCGAGTTTGTCTGCCTGGTTCAATAATTTCCCCAAATCGGGAGATACGGAAATCTCACCTTCGTTATTGGGTACTTGCGGCAGATCATCTACTGCTTGCACTAACTGTTCCTGTAGTTGCGCAATATTGAATCCTGTCTGTGACAGAAGCGGTCGCACCGAACCACCTTTCTGATCGATTAGGGCCAACATTAAATGAGCAGGCTCAATCAAATTGTGCTCTTTGCCAAGCGCCATAGATTGAGCATCTGCCAGGGCTGACTGTAATTTGCTGGTTAATTTGTCTATGCGCATTACTTTTCCCGATATAGCACTGCGCTCCTGCAGGCGCAGTATCTGTTGTTCGCTTGCTTCTATTTATTGGGTTTTAGAACGAGTTTTTCAACGGGGAAAGCAAGAAATTTGATATTGATCAAAGGTAGAGAAATAGCGGGCTCTAGGACGAGTTAGCGGCAAGATAGTCACTGATTGCATGGGTATGCAGCGCGGTAGTGCCACAGCAGCCACCGACGAAATTAGCACCCTGTCCAATCCAGTCCGCGACAAAATCGCAATAACGAATAGGTGACAGGTCTTCCCTGAGAGAAAGCCTGCCATCGCTCGCTTTCTCTCCATCCAATAACCAATCAGAAGGAACCTGAGTGAAGGCATTTGCATAACCACCGGAAAACCTTACATCCGCTTTTACCAATTCAGCCATGGCATCGCTTATGCGTTCCGGCAAACAACAATTGGCCACAATGCCTGTTACTCCCAGCACCTCTAATTCTGCGATCGCTTCTGACAGAGATTCACCGCTTCGCAAACAGGATTTTTCTTCATCGTGTAGTGTCAATCCAACAATTACCGGCTTCGACGACTGCAGCGCTGCTTTTGCGGCAGTACTTGCTTCCTCTACGGTGGACATGGTTTCGCAGATAAAAAGGTCGACATAGTTGGCGAGAATTTCTACCTGCTCTTCGTAAAGCGGACGAATGACATTTTCTTCCAATACCCGGTCTGGTCGATAGCTGCCATTTTGTGGCGGCAGACTACCGGCAATAAGTACCTGGGACTGAGTTTCAGCTACGGCAGTTTCTGCCAGGTTTCCAGCAATCTGGTTTAACTCGAGGAATTTGTCCTCAATGCCTTCCTTTGCCAACTCACCGCGAATAATGCCGTAGCTATTAGTAGTAATGACATGCGCTCCGGCGGCAATATTCTCCTTATGGACTTCTGTCACTATTTCCGGTGCGACGATCAAAGCGTTGGCCGACCAGATCGTTGGAGGAATAGCTACTCCTTTCATGGAGAGGGTTTTCCCCATGCCAGCATCCAGTAATGTTACTTTCGAGGAACTCATGAAATTCCGATGCCTGCCTGCTTGAAAATAGTGAATAGCAATCGTACTCAATATTAGTGTTAAGGTCAGCCTTTAGAATAGACTGCGATTGACATAACATAGGCCAACAATTCTGGTGGCAGTTATGACAAAACCTTCCAACTTTAAATTCGACACATTGAGTCTGCATGCCGGGCAACAACCCGATGCCGAAACCGGCGCGAGAGCTACCCCGATATATCAGTCTGCATCGTTCGTTTTTCGAGATACGGATTTTGCGGTTGGACTTTTTAATATAGAAAGAGCGGGCCACGTCTATTCCCGCTTGTCTAATCCGACTACGGCTGTTCTGGAGGAACGAATAGCTGCGCTTGAAAATGGCGTAGGTGGAATAGCCACTGCTAGTGGACAAGCTGCCATGCATCTGGCGATCGCCACCATTGTCAGCAGCGGAGAACACATTGTTGCCTCCCGCAGTATTTATGGAGGAACCCACAACTTACTGGCCTATACCCTGCCCCGCTTCGGTATCGAAACTACTTTCGTTGATCCCAGGGATCCCGACGCTTTCAGGAATGCTATTCAAGATAATACCCGCCTGGTGTTCGGTGAAATTCTGGGAAATCCCGGATTGGAAGTGCTCAATATCCCGGTGGTTGCAGAGATTGCCCATGCTGCAGGCTTGCCATTACTGGTAGATGCCACCTTTGCAACACCCTACCTTTGCAAACCAATCGATTTCGGTGCCGACCTCGTTATGCATTCCGCAACCAAATTCCTCTCAGGCCACGGTGTAGTAATCGGCGGACTGGTAGTGGATGGGGGTAGCTTCGACTGGGAAGCATCCGGAAAATTTCCAACTTTATCGGAGCCCTATGATGGGTTTCATAACCTGAACTTTGCCGAAGAATTCGGGCCAGCAGCGTTTATCACTCGCACCCGCAAAGAAGGATTGAGAGATTTCGGCGCTTGCATGAGCCCCACTACCGCCTTCCAGATTCTGCAAGGTATGGAAACCCTGCCATTAAGAATGCAGAGACATATTGAAAATACCCAAGCGGTAATCGAATTTTTGACAGAGCAGGAAGAAGTAGAGTGGCTCAACCACCCTGCCCTGGTATCCCACCCTGATCATGCACTTGCAAAAACCCTGCTGCCAAAAGGATGTGGCGCTGTTTTCAGTTTTGGCATCAAGGGTGGCCGGGAAGCTGGAATCAAGTTTATTGAGTCGCTAGATGTTTTTTCCCATCTGGCCAATGTGGGTGATGCCAAATCCCTGGTTATTCATCCGGCCAGTACTACTCACCATAGAATGGATGCCAAGGCCCTGGAAAAAGCAGGCATCTCCGAAGGGCTGATTCGATTATCCATCGGCCTGGAAGATGTTAGTGATCTAACGGCTGACTTAAAGCGCGGATTACGCGCCTCGCAAAAATAGAATTAGGGAACTATTTTGTATTTCGAAGTTAGAGACAAGAAGACTTTTTGCAGTAACGGCACCGGCAGTATCGATCCTGATCGACCATCAGTGGTCTTCGTCCATGGTGCAGGCCTGGACCACTCAACATTTGTACTGGCTTCTCGATATTTTGCTCGTCAAGAATACAATGTCTACGCTATCGATTTGCCCGCCCATGGAAGATCAGAGGGGGCTGCACTGGATTCAGTCAAGGACATGGCTGATTGGCTGCAGGATGCCCTGGCAGCACTTGGTATAAAACAAACAGCAATCGTAGGCTACAGCATGGGCTCCCTGGTGTGTTTGCAGTTTGCAGCCGATTACCCTGGCTCTGTTCGCTCCATGAGCCTGGTGGGCACTTCGATTCCAATGCCGGTCTCCGATTCTCTGCTCAATGCAGCAGAGGAAAATTCTCATGATGCATTCGACATGGCAAACACCTGGAGTCACAGCAAGGGAGCGCAGCTAGGTGGCAATCAAAATCCAGGCATTAGCATGATGATGACTGGACAGCGCCTGTTAGAAACCACAAGTGACGACGTATTTTATGCTGACCTTAAAGCCTGTAATGAATTTGCTTTCAGTCTCGAATTAGCTCAGAAAATTACCGCTGATACGCTCGTATTTATCGGCGATCGAGATCAAATGACGGCGCCGGTAAAGGCTACCCAGGTGGCAGAAGCAATTCCAAATTGCAGAATCATTCGACTGCAATCTGGTCACGCCATGTTTTCAGAACAACCAAACGCAGTATTGGATGGTTTGATTACGATTGTTTAGGGACTTTTCGGGTTTTCCCTGCTGCTTTAAATTCTCGCAGCCAGCGCATAATGGAAACCGAAAGGATCAGATAAACTAGTAGCAGCGGTAGTGATGCCACCAGCGAAGCTGTTTGTAATTCCCGCAAGCCACCAATAAATAGCAAAGAGATAGGCAGCAATCCCAAAGCCATTGCCCAGAACACTCTGTTCCAGCGAGCAGGATGTTGGTGTTCAGTTAGTTCTTTAGTAGTCCCTGCAGCGATAGTGTAAGAAGCCGAGTCGTATGTTGTTCCCATAAATATCAACCCAATTATCGCGATAAAGACCAGCCAGATGCTGCCAGCAGGGAGTAATGCAACCATGCCTGCGATTGCTGCCGAAGGCGCGACTTCTACCGCCTGCTCGATAACCGGGTAGGTACCGGCAAGTTCCAGCGAAAGAGCATAATTACCCAGCACTATAAAAAATATTGCGCAGCCAATACTGCCCCATCCCAGCATGCCGAAGATTAATTGCCGTATCGTGCGACCTTCGGAAATCTTACAAACAAACATACCGATAAATGGACCCATGGCTAACCACCAGGCCCAGTAGAAAATCGTCCAGTCTTCAACGAAGGTGCCCTGCTCCAATGGATCGGTCCAAAACAGCATAGTGACGAAATTTTGCGTAACATTTCCCAAAGCCACTGTGCCCATTTCCAGAATAAATTTTGTTGGGCCTACCAGGAAAACAAAGAGCACAAGTATCAGCGCCATGGCTGCATTCACGTTACTGAGCACCCGGATACCCTTATCCAGTCCCCTGAACACACTAAAAGCAATTAAACTTGTGGCAAGTAGAATGATGACGGTTTGAAGTAAGATGCCGTCTTCGATCCCGATTAACTCGTTGACTGCAGAGGCAACCAGGGAAGTGCCGAATCCCATTCCAGTAGCTGCTGTTCCCAACACACCAACAATGAAAAACAAATCGATTGTTCTGCCGGGCCATTTATTTACTGACTTTCCCAATACCGCACTGCAGGCAGAACTCAAACGCAGTGCCGGAATCCTTTTAACATGATAGGAGCAGGCCAGCGCCAAAGCCGGCAAACAATAAAATGCCCAACCGATGGGTCCCCAATGGAAAATGCCATAGCTTACGGCCCAGGTAATCGCTTCTTCTGAGCGGGGTTCGATTCCAAAAGGCGGCTCGACGTAATAGAAGGCCCACTCCGTTGCTCCCCAGTAAATCAGCGACGCGCCAATACCGGCACAAAACAACATAGACGCCCAGCTAAAATCTGAATAAGCAGGTTTATTTGTCTCACCCAGCACCACGTTTCCGTACTGGCTGACAGCAATGAACAGCAGGAACCCGAGAGTTAACACCGCAGCATAGATAAATGCACTGCCAAAATTTCCCGTTACAGATTGATATAGAGCATCGATACTCGCAGTACTCCATTCTGGAAACGCTACGATCATCATCACTACAAATAGCAGGACAGAGCTGCCAATCCCAAACAGTACCCAGTCGATATTTTCACGGGAATTATGAATCTCTATTGGTGCCGGGGAATCATCCATTGCGCTAACCAATTAATCCGCTTCGGTCATGAAAATAATTGATGCCATACGCCCCGATTCCCCATCCCTGCGATAAGAATAGAAATTTTCCTTATCACAATGGGTGCAATAGGTTCCACCGTGGGTATTGGAGACACCGAGAATTTCTAATTGGATTCTGGCAATGGCATAAAGATCGAGTTGCAACTTTTCCGGCTCATCGGAATCCGTAAAACACTGGCGCACCGAATCGGCTTCATCAATTGCGCAAGTTTCAAGGAAAGCATCTCTTATCTCTGTTCCCACCTGATAGTGGCATGGCCCAATGGCCGGACCGAACCAGGCAATTATTTCTTCCGGATTGCTTTCCATGGATTCGACGACGTTTTGCAAAATTCCAGCCTGTAAACCACGCCATCCTCCATGGGCTGCCGCTATCTCGGTTCCAGCCTGATTGCTAAACAGTATCGGCAAACAATCGGCAGTTAGTATGCAACAGGCTATATCCGCTTCCTGTGTTACCAATCCATCGGCAGTAATTTTGGAGCCAGTTGATTCGATTAGCACAACCTCATTGCCATGTACTTGCTCCAGCCACTGGCAGGATACCCGAGCCGGCAGCGATTCACGCAAGAGATCCCTGTTGCCTGCCACGGCCAGGGGGGCGTCGCCTACGTGATTGGCCAGGTTAAACGTCCCATAAGCTGCCTCACTAATCCCTCCGTTTCGAGTAGTTACGCAGGCATGAACATTCTTCGGCGCAGACCATTCGGCTGACAAGATGCGCCGATTATTCATTTTCAGGACCCACCATGGATTGATCTTCTTTTAAGACTCGCAGAAGCTGTTGAAAATCATTTGGCGCATCCACTTCCCATGCCATGAGCTCCTTCGCAGCCGGATGGATAAGCGCCAGGCGCCTTGCATGCAAAGCCTGTCGACGGAAATTGCGCAAAAAGTTTGAGAAATCTTCGCTGCTTGCAGCAGGAAGTTGTAGTCGCCCACCATAGAGTGGATCACCCACCAGAGAATGATTGATATGAGCCATGTGCACTCTTATCTGATGAGTTCGCCCGGTTTCAAGATTTAATTGTACGTGGGTATGGGAGCGATAGCGATTTAAAACTTTGTAATGGGTTATAGCTTCTTTTCCATCTTCGACAACAGCTTTCTTCTTTCTATTAACAGGATGCCGACCCAGCAGCTGATCGATAGTTCCGCCTCCGGTTAGAACTCCATGCACCACGGCTTCGTATTCTCTTTCAACTGTGCGTTGCTGTAACTGGTTTACTAAAGCACTGTGACTTTGCAAAGTTTTTGCCACTACCATTAAACCAGTCGTGTCTTTATCCAAACGATGCACAATTCCTGCCCGGGGAATAGCATCCAGGGCAGGATAAGCATGCAATAGTCCGTTTAACAAGGTGCCCTGATAGTGACCGGCGGCGGGATGTACAACTGTGTTGGCTGGCTTATTCAATACCAGGATTTCTGCATCCTCAAACAGGATCTCCAGATCCATTGGTTCAGGAATGAATTGTTCGCTGGCCACCAGCTCTGCTTCAATTTGAATCCTGTCCCCGGGCTGCAACCGATCCCTCGGACGTAAAGTTTTCCCGTCGACTTTCAGACTGCCCTCTTTTATCCAGGATTGCAGGCGAGCGCGCGAATAATCAGGAAACAATTTGGCGGCAATCTGGTCTAATCGACTACCTGCCAGGTCTTCCGGGACCTGTGCCGACAAAGAGATATGGGCTGACATTGAGCTATAATAGCCCGAATAGGCTTTCAACGGCAGTTCTGATCAGTTCGAAGACTTCAGATATAGGTCTGGAAGCCGCTCTATGGTTAAATACGCGACAATCAGTGTGTCAGGGGTAGTAAGTTGAAGTTTCAGTTAAGCAGGTCGTTCTTCTATCTATTTATGGTGGCAGCCATTAGCGGCTGCGGCCTCTTTGGCGATGACGAAGACAATGATGAATTTGCAGGCCTGTCTACCGAAGAGCAGTTCTACGAGAGAGCTCTGGATCAATTAAATGGCCAGAACTTCCGTGGCGCGATTTCCACCTACCAGGCCCTGGAGTCACGCTTTCCATTTGGCCGTTTCGCCGAACAGGCACAGATCGAAATCGTGTATGCCTACTATCGAAATGACGATATGGAAGCAGCACGAGCCGCCGCAGATCGATTCATTCGGCTACATCCCGATAGTGAAAATATCGACTACGCCTATTACATGCGGGGTTTGTCTTCCTTTGTAGATGGCGGTGGCTTATTTAACCGCTTCATCCCGGTAGATCACACCAAGCGAGACCCAGGCCGGGCGCAGGAATCCTTTAACGACTTTGCCCAGTTGCTAGCACTCTATCCCGATAGCGCCTATTCCGGGGATGCCCGTGCCAGGATGGTGTTCCTGCGCAATAACCTGGCGCGCTACGAAGTTCATGTTGCCAATTATTACCTTGAGCGCAGGGCTTATATTGCCGCGCTTCGCCGAGCACAGTACGTGGTGGAGAATTTTCAGGGCACACCAGCAGTATCAGACGGCGTCGCCATCATGGTGGAGTGTTATTTGCGATTGGGTCTGAACGAACTGGCTGATACCTCCCTCGCCCTATTGCGAGAGAACTACCCGGAGCACGCCTCAATCGATACCGACGGTGATTTCATCATCCGCACTGAAATTACCAACCCTTCCCTCTTATATACTGTTACATTCGGTTTGGTAGGAGACAATGCCGTAGATCCACCACTGGCGCCCACCCAGCGGCCTATCACATCCGGTAGCCAGCAGATCATCAACGAGCAGCAGGATATCGAGATCGAGGAAGACAGATCCTTCCTGAGCCGCATTACTTTTGGTGTACTGCAATAGGCCAGGGAACCCGTCTTTACTAGCCTGGCGTTACACCCATCACATTTTCGAAATTTAGCGATTTTCTTGTAAACCGATAGCCTACCGGTGCGTTAGTACTGATGGGTAAGAGTAATTAGGCGCTTTCAGTAACCGATATACTGCGTAAATAGCGGTATAAAGCGAACAATCCTAAGTCAAAATATCGCGTACTGGAGCTTAATTCTGGATAACTCGGCCCTGATGGACAAGTTTCTGCAAAGCGTGCAGGCCCGTGCTTTTCGTATTGCCCAGATAGATACCGGCAATGCTGAAGATGCGCTGGACCTGGAGCAGGATGCGATGTTTAAACTGGTGGAGAAATACTCCAGTAAACCGGAGTCAGAATGGACTCCACTGTTCTACCGGATATTAAACAGTCGCATTAATGACTGGCATCGTCGCAGTAAGGTTAGAAACCGGCACAGAAGCTGGTTAACTACCAGCGAAAACGATAACGAAGACCCGATTCAGACCGCCCCGGACCACTATGGACAGACTCCGGAAACCGAATCGCAAGCAGATGAAAGTATGAAAAAACTGCAGGAAGCTCTAAATAACTTGCCGCTGCGCCAACAACAAGCGTTTTTGCTCCGCGCCTGGGAAGGCCTGGATGTAAGACAGACGGCGGCTGCAATGTCCTGTGCTGAAGGAAGTGTTAAAACCCATTATTCTCGCGCCATTCACAGCTTGCGCGAACAATTGGGTGAGCATTGGCCATGAACAAATTAGACGAAGAACAATTTCTGCAAGAGATTCGTTCGAGACTTGATCGCAGTATCAGTGATCTCGACCCTTCTCTTTCTTCGCGTCTCGATCAGATACGCGGGCAAGCTTTAATAACACCGCAACACAGCGTTTCAATCGATGATGAACCCCTGGTAGACAGTGTGCTGAATACCCTGGAGGACAATGAGGCATTACCGCCGCCAATCGAGCAACGCCTGGATCAAATTCGAAATAATGCCGTGGCGAGAATGGGTTCTGAAAACTCCCAACCCACTCAATCGATATTTGCGCGGATGCGGGATACGATTAAAGACAGGCTAAGGCCTGGCTTTCCAGTTCCAGCCAGTATGTTTGCGACTGCATGTGTAATGGTAACTGCGGTCTCGCTGTTTTATGTTTCTTCCAGACCAGCAGGAACTCTATCCCTGGAGGAGGAACTTACATTAATAGCCTCAGCCGATGACATAGAGCTGTATGAGAATCTGGATTTCTACCTGTGGCTGGCTGAGAATGGGATACCGGATTTATTGCAGGTTAAGCCTGCTTGGCCTGTATTTGTTGAGCTCGACAACAGTTGCAATGGTAGCTGAAGAAGAGGCGAACCCGGAAGTCATAACAGAAGTTCCCAGTTTGGAATTTCTGGAATTTTGGGATCGTTTGAAACAGACGAAGGCGAATGGATAGATCCGGAAAGCCTTATGTCAGAAGAATTTACTGAATTGCTGGAAGCGGCTCCGGTAATTGTTCCGACAGATCAAGAGAATAGCGATACGAATAGAGGCAACAGGCAAAACAGACAATGAGCAAAAGGTTTATACAGAGCTTGCTACTAATTAGCCTGTTACTAACAGGCAATAGCCTGTTCGCACAAGAAAAGATCCCATGGACGGAACTGTCATTCGAAGAGCGCCAGATTCTTCAACAGTTACAGATCCAGGAAAACCAGTGGGAAAGCCTTCCTGCAGAACGGCAACAACGAATTCGACGAGGCGCTACTCGCTTTGAGCGCATGCAACCTACGGAGCGCGCCCAGGCATTGACGCAACAAAGACAATTCCAGAATCTGAATCAACAACAGCAACAAGTCATTCAACGCTTCCAGCGCTTTAATGCCTTAAGTGGTGAGCAACAAAGAAGATTACGACAATTTCAGCAGCGATTTCAGAACCTGCCAGAAAGAGAGCGGCAGGAGTTGCGTCGACGTTACCAGGATCAGATTACGCGATTACAGCGAGAGCGCCAGATTCAACAGGATGCTACCAACGAGATTCGCCAATCACGAAGGCGCGTACAGCAGATTTTGCAACAGAACAATCCTAACCGACAGTCAAACAGAAATCCGCGCCGGCCAAACTCGAACAATAACTAGTCCCCGATGGGCCAGGCGTTGGTGATCGGATAGCGTCGATCTCGCCCGAAACCCCGTTCAGTCAATCTCACCCCTACCGGACTCTGTCGGCGCTTATACTCATTTAAATCTACCAGGCGTAGTACGCGCCGGACTTCCTCTTCATTAAATCCCTGCTGAATAATGGCTTCCGCGCTGAAATCTTTCTCTACATAGAGTTCGAGAATCTGATCGAGAACTGCATAATCAGGCAGACTGTCCTGGTCCACCTGGTCAGGTGCTAACTCAGCCGATGGTGGTCGGTCGATAACCTGTTGCGGTATAACTTCTTCACTGACATCAGCGAATTCTCTATTTCGATAATCTGCCAATCGGTAGACGAGAGTCTTGGATACGTCCTTGAGCACATCGAAGCCCCCCGCCATATCTCCGTAAAGGGTTGAGTAACCAACGGCGATTTCACTCTTGTTACCAGTAGTTAACACCAGAGAACCTTTTTTGTTAGAGATCGCCATTAACAGAACACCCCGCGCACGGGCCTGAATGTTTTGCTCACTAACATCCACTTCCCTGCCGGCAAACTCATCTGCAAGCGCACTCATGAATGCCTGATAAATTTCGTTTATTTCGATTACCTGGTAATTCACACCCAGCGTCTTGGCTTGCTGGGCAGCAACGTCCAAACTTAACTGGGAAGTAAATTCAAAGGGCATCATTACTGCTTCAATCTTGTCTTTGCCGAGTGCGTCGACCGCGATAGCCAGGGTAAGCGCTGAATCGATTCCTCCTGACAAACCCAGAACGGCCCCGGGGAATCTATTCTTATTTACATAGTCTCTAACTCCCAAGACAAGACTCTGGTAAACGCTGGCTTCCAGTGAAAGTTCGCTGGCCCGGTGCTGCTCCGGAATCGTACAGCTTCCTGATTCATCCACATCAAGGTTTAGAGCATAAAGATCCTCGACATAATTAGGCGCCAGAAAGTTGCACTCCCCTTCTCGATCGACTGCCATCGATCCGCCATCGAACACTAGTTCATCCTGACCGCCAATCAGGTTGACGTAGACAATCGGAAACCCACCTTGTTGGGCACGTTCCTTTAAAAGTGCTTTCCTTTCTTGCAACTTATTTATGTGAAACGGTGACGCATTTATGTTCACAACCAATTGTGCACCTGCTTGTCTCGTTTGTTCGATAGGTCCGGACTCCCATAGATCTTCACATATAGTGAAGCCGCAATTAGTACCCAATATATTCAGCACGCAGGGCTCTGAACCGGGCACGAAATAGCGATGCTCATCGAAGACCTGGTAATTGGGGAGGCACTGTTTTAAATAAGTGGCCAGACACTCTCCGCTCTTAATAACACTTAAGGCGTTATACAGCTTCGACTCTTTTAAGAGCGGGTAACCGACAACCATGTAGATATCGAGATTTGCTGAGGTAATCCGTGCCAGGGCTTTTTCAATTCTCGGTTGCAAGCTTGGCCGTAACAACAAATCTTCAGGCGGGTATCCTGTTAGCGTTAACTCAGGAAAGGCTATGAGGTCTGCAGATTGTTCTGTTATAGCCCGTTCTGCACTCTCAATGACTCTTTCGGTATTGCCGTCAATATCACCTACCAGAAAGTTGAGTTGCGCCATAACAACAGTAAGTTGTTGCCCCATAATGTCCTCTGAATTGCTATCCTTATGCCTATATAAGCATACATATTGTACGATAACGTATTAGCAAAACCCATTT